>JAHDHL010000009.1 GCA_020631355.1 Saprospiraceae bacterium
AGAGCATTGTCCACTACTGGTAGGATGAGCGAGTGATTTCTGCGATAGCAGAATAGATGTCTGGTAGACATCTAAGGGAGTGAACCGCGGAGCGGCGTAGGTGAAGATTGATTAAGGTGCATTGTCCACTAAACGATTTAGTGTGCAGATGGGAGGAGATTAAACTGAAAGTATTGTCCACAACAGGTAAGAATAAAACTTAATATAAAAATGGTTACATAATTTTTATACCATGTCTTTTACACTATTGTCAAGACCAATAAAAAATCAATGCAATGTTTAAGAAATTCATTTTTCCAATTTTCACAATAGTAATTATTTTAGTATACTATTCCTGTATTGAAGAAAATACATTTATCGATAAAGAAATTAATTCTGAATTTATTATTAGTGATATAAAGATTAAAATAAATCTATATAATAAATCAATTGGATCTCCACATTCCTCAGTAATTAGTTTTGAATAATCCTTTGGTTATCCAGACTATAGTAAAATTGGTACATTCCAAAAAGATAATGGACAAACTACGGTGGTGATTCCACTTAAGGAAAGTTATGAATCTAGTCAATTAAAAAATATACTCATTGGAATTAATAATGGCAATACAGTTTTCTACGGAATTCCTAACAAGCATGATGATTCTATTTTACACAGCCTTTTAGAAAATAGTCTAAATCAAAATACAAATCCAGATATACAAGCATCTACCCCAGGTAATTGTCCACCCTTTTATATAGAATATTATGGATTAGACTCCCCATGTTTTCCCTGTTGTGTTCATATTGATAATTATTTTAATTATTATTCTCCAGCACCAATATCAAGTGATAATCAAGTTGGTGGTGGATCAAGTTCAGGTAGTAACGATATAGAATTGGGTTACTATTTTCCAAATAGTCCATGTCCATTTAATATGCCTGAAAGCAAATCAAGGATGTATAAATATTGATTCTCTAATATATGGTGAACTATCTCCATACCCATGTGCATATAATATATGGTGTCCAATTTTGTTGGATTGAATGATACTCTAACAGCTATTGTAAACAGTTTGTTTGGCATGGATAAGAATATAAATGTATTCTTTCATATTGACAGTAGTCTTCCATCTCACAAAGCAGGAAATGCTTCATACGATGTTGCAAGTTCCAACTTTATTGGTCATATTTATTTAAACCCCATATACCTTTCTCCTAGTAATGAAGAATCTATACTTGGTACTATAATCCATGAACTATTGCATGTTACGATGAGCTATTACATTGACCTAAACAATAATAATTTAATAAGCGATTCAGAACTTTCTTCAATACTTCCTGTCTATTTTGCATGTAACTCTCCTACATCTAATTTTGAAACTTGTAGTCATGAAGAAATGGCTGCTAATTATGTTGAATTAATGGCTGAAACATTACAAAATTTCAATCAAGATCTGACAAATCATGAAGCATTAGGTATAGCGTGGGTTGGTTTACAAGAAACTGAATATTGGCAAAACAACATACCTAATGATGATAAAAACTTAATATTAGTTGCCCAAGGTAACATTTCTATTTTTCCTGAAAGTACAAATGTAACACCATGCGAATAATATTCATTTTTCTTTTTAGCATTTCTACAATTACATGCGCTACTTCCAAATATCACTGTAATTGTTTTAGGAAGAATATCGTACAATCTGATAGAATATATCTTAATGAATATGATAGTATTTTCCAAAACAACTATCATGTCCTTAATTTCAGTAAGTCGATAAATGATGGCTCTGAGTCTCAGACGCTATTTCTAGAAATAAATTTCAGAACTAAAGATGTAGTTATACATTCTGAAAAAAAAATAACTAATCAATCACTTCTTTTCAAAAAGTATGCTATAAATCTTCTCAAGGGTTTAGATACTAAATCAGGTAGCGATGATAAAATGATAATCCCTATTATTATTCATAAAATTAATCGGAGACTAGAGAAAGTACTTGATGGAAAAGATTGTAAATTCTACCACAGGAGGTTGAAAAAATTTAAAAAAATGAATATACCAATTAGTAGCGAAATTTGTTTCGCATCATCTGGTATGTTAAGTTGAGGATGAACTGGTCCTAACAACATACATATGTCCATACACAACTTGCTCCGGAGCGGATTTGATACAACAGTATGTCCGTCTCGGTACGCCATTTTATTCACTACAACTGTTCAATAAGTTCTTACTGTTCAATAAGAAGACTTTTGTATATTTACCCCGTATCCGTTTGGTACAGGCATATGTTCAAACATCCACTACAGATAGGATGACCGAACTATTTCTGCGATAGCAGAATAGATGTCTGATAGACATCTAAGTGAGGGAACCGCAAAGCGGCGTAGGTGAAGATTAATTAAAGTGCCTTGTCTACTACTGATAGGATGAGCGAATGATTTCTGCGAAAGCGGAATAGATGTCTGGTAGACATCTAAGGGAGTGAACCGCGAAGCGGCATAGGTGAAGATTGATTAAGTTGCCTTGTCCACTATTGATAGGATTGAAACACATGATGTATTCTATTAAAAAAGTTCTTCCTTATTCTTTTACACCATCGTCCACAACAGCGAGGAAACCCAACACTCAAAAGTCCGACTCCTTTCCATTATTATATTGGACTTCCTATCCCATTTCCACAGGGAATATTATATTGTCATCCTAATTCAGCATTTCTAAATGGATAGGATAATGATACTGCGGTACCCAGTCATATTTATGATGGTAATTTTCATTTCTGCCTGTGGCAATCATCAGGAGAGGCAATCGGGTGATGTGCCATCGTATCAGGTGGAATATGCAGGGGCATTGAGGAATATGATGCACAAGGGGGATATTTCCGCCAAGGCATCATTGAGTGATTTGAGTGGCATGGAGCATCTCTATGCCTTGGGGGCATTGGAGGATTTGAAAGGAGAGATACAGGTATTCAATGGAGAAGCTCATCATTCGATAGTTGATGGTGATTCCTTGGTTTTTGATGATACGTTCGATAAGAAAGCGACATTGTTGGTTTATGCATCCGTGCCTCGATGGAAATCCTTTGGAATACCTAGTACGGTACGGACGTATGAACAATTGGAGCATCATATCGCCCGCGTTGCCAAGGAAAATGGAATGGATATCCATGCACCTTTTCCATTCCTCTTGGAGGGGAATCCTACCTCATTCGATTGGCATGTCATCAATTGGAAAGCAGGGGATATGGATCATTCCCATGAAAAGCATATTCGTTCGGGGCTTTATGGCACCATTCAGAATCGGGCGGTTGAAATGCTGGGCTTCTATTCCGATGCACATCATGCCATTTTTACCCATCATACCACCAATATGCACATCCATGTAAGGACACTGGATGGCCTGATAGCCGGACATGTGGATGATATGACAATAGGGGAGGGCATGGTATTGAAATTACCCGATACGGAATGATAATGGCTTCAGTATTCTACTCCTCGTTATAATCGCTCCGCCTAAGTCCTGTTTAAGATTGGGGCTATTCCCATTGGATTTCCACCCTCCGGTTTTCCTGCCTGCCGGCTTCTGTTTCATTACTGGCAATGGGTTGGTTTTCTCCTTGTCCACTCACTGAAAATGGTATGCCTGGAGTTTGCATTTTTTTCATCATATAGTTCCTTATGGCTTCGGCCCTTTTGAGCGAAAGGGATTGGTTGTGTTGGTCTGAACCGACATGGTCTGTATGTCCCGTGATGCGAATGATACGGGGTGTCTTGGATTTCAGATGTTCACAGAGGCTATCCAATTCGGGAATGTTTTCTTGCCGAATGTTATATTCATTGGTGGCGAATAATATGGAACTACTGAGTACGATGCTTTCGGCAGGTGCCGTTTTCGGATCATTGTCAGCAATCTTGGGTTTCTTTTTGGTGAAGACTTCCGCCTCGCAATCATAACCCGCATGTTCGGCACTGAATGTAAAACCCATCCTGTTGGGGTAGGCTTGGAAATACCATATTTTGATGGGGTATTGGCCCTTGTTCAATCTGACCGTATCCGTTTTTTCAATATATCTGTGGTCGCCTCCATTATCAATGATGGACTGATCATCTATCCAGAATTGTGAACCATCATCCGAACCGAGCTTAAAGAGGTAGCAAGCATCATCCTCGATGGTCATTTCCGCATGTAGTACGATACCGAAAAGGGTTGTTTTTCTGATGCCCGGATAACCTTCGAGATAATCCCTATCCTCGAATTGTATCTTTTCCCAACTCACTTCACCGATTTGGGTATAGTCATATACATGTTCACCATATCCCAGTTTGACTTTCTTATTGGGAATGTGGTAGATGTTACCCTCGAATCGAGTGAATTCAGGATCTGTGGGTAGTGTGGTTTGGGCTGTGATGTATATGAATGGGAATAAGAGAAGAACAATGATCAGTTGGAGTTTCATCTTATGGGTATTTAGGTTTCATTCTCATAATGGCCTAATTCCATTTGGTAACATTGTTCAACCCTGATTTTCGATTCCTGGATTAGTCCTCATGCCAACAGAATTCGATGTCCACACCTATTCCGTTTCCGTAGAGTGCGTGGTCTTTGCAGTTATCCACAAGAGGAAAATCCGGTGGAAAAAGTTGCGGAGTGAATTCGAATGAAGCAGATTGGCCGGTTAGGAAATGATATATGTGCAATGTATGCGGTTTGTCTATCCTATCGGATTGATATCCTGTGGTTAAAGCCGGATGGGGCAGTTGGTCGAGGGAGAAAATCTGGAAACTACCGCTTTCTATGGTTTGTCCCAAGTCATTGCTAATGGTATATTGGAATACATGCAAATTATTAGGTGCCAGCGTGAAAGGAAGTTGTGTGAAGTTCAAACCTCCGAATGATACCTTATCAAGACTGGCTTCGAGAATGAATATTTCCTTGGTCAGTTCACTGGTTCCACTATCGTTTTCTGCGGTGAGCTTGACATTATAGACGCCCGGTGAGCTGAAAAAATGAGAGGTGGAGTTGACGTTTCCTGCGGTACTGCCATCACCAAAATCCCAATTCAAAGAAATATCCTCACCTGTGGAAATACTACTGAAGGTAACGGAACATGGAGCTACACAGTAATTGTTTACTACGGTAAATGCAGCTTGGGGCGGAGCAACCTGAATCGTGACCTGTTTTGTGATTTCATCGGTACCGATAGCGTTCTGTACGGTGAGTTTAACATCATAGACACCCGATTGGGTGAATGTATTGGAGGTGTAACTTTGGTTTCCTGCCGAATTACCATTACCGAAATCCCAGCTAAGGGTCAATTCCCCACCTGTGGACGTACTCGTGAAGCTGGTAATACAAGGCGCAGTACAATAATCTCCACCGATATCGAAGTCGGCAACAGGAAATTGGATGGTAGGCCCCGTATCAGCGCTGTCTTCCTTACAGGAGGCAATGAAAAAGATGAGGATGAGTAGTGGAATGGAATGGATTCCTTTCATGGTTGTCGCTTTGGATAGGGTAAATGAATATAATAACGAATATAGGTTGTTTTCGGTATTGAATCAATAGGTGAGGTGAGGGGTTCTGTTTGTGGGATAAAAAAATCCCTCCAGGGAAAGAATCCGTGGAGGGATGAGATGTTGACCAGACTAGTATCTTCTTCTATTGAAGCCTCCTCTGTCGCGGTTGTTGAAGCGGTTGTTGTCCCTTCTTTCTCTGGGTTCAGCCTTCTTCACCACGATGTCTCTACCGTCAAGTGATGCACCGTTCAAGTCGTTGATGGCATTCATTCCAGCATCCTCATCAGCCATTTCAACAAATCCGTACCCTTTTGATCTTTGGGTAAACTTGTCGAAGATGATTTTTACGGAATCAACTTCACCGTACTCTTCAAATGCGTCACGCAAATCGCTTTCAGTAGTATCGAAGCTCAATTTTGCAACAAAAATATTCATATCAAATAGTTTGGAAAGTAGCTAAACATACATGAAAAATCCATTGAGTCCTATCTTAAGGTAAAGGCGGCTAAAAAACCGAATCCGACTAACTTTATTTTATAAGGAATGGAGTAACCAGTTTATAGAATATCATCAGGAGAATATCTGAATTTTAATCTCTTTACAAGTAACTGATTACCAAATGGAAAAATGTTAAGTAGCTACAAAATAAAAAAATTACAAGTTAGCTTGCTAACTGTGCACAAAGTTAGTTGAAATATCGGAGATAAACAGGAAAAGATGACTTTGATATTCAAAATATATTGATGTTCCTACACATTTGGGGTGAAATTTCGTCCTGAAGGTAAAAGCCAAGGAGCAAATTGCCCCTTGGCTAACCAAAAACCATTACAAAATCACATATTTACAATCGTCCGCCCTCAAAGCCTGGCGGAACTTGACTTTCGAATATCTTATCGGATAATGGCGACCGGCATGTTGCGGTCATAGTTACCCGATAGGTTGGGGGTCTGGGCATTGACGGTATATTCCGTTACCTTTTTGTGTACGAACTCATAGAGTTCCTTGATGGTAACCACCTTGTTCTTATTCTTATCAGCCTCGCCCTTGAGTCCTCTCATCAGGAAGTGACTGAATACACCCTGTCTGAGACCACTGTCCTCCAGTGAGGTTTCCTCTGATTTTGAGGATAGCAATAAGGCCGTACCTCCCTTGATCTTGGTGAATGCCCCATAATACTTATCTATCGTTTCTTGTACCTGGGATGTGTTACGCATAGCGAGCATGGAACCTGAGTGGCAGGCGTCTGCAAAGACAATCTTATGCTTGGCCTTGGTCTGTTTGAAAATCTCAGTTACCTCGGTATGCTTGACCAGATTATTGAATCCGTTGTAATCCGACGGAACGAATGATCCCTCAAGTCCGTGTCCGGAATAGTAGAGCATGACCACATCATTCTCGTCCGCCTGTAGGAAAATCTTCTTCATGGTTCGCAACATCTTGGAGCGTGTGGCATCCTCATCAATCAGGACAGCAATCTGCTTGTCAGGAATGGCTCCACCTTCGGGACTCTTGAGGAAAGCATACATCCTATAAGCATCATCGTCCGTATATTTCAGGGTTTGCATGTGTTGGTATCTACCTACACCCACGATGACAGCCCATACCTTGACCTTACTGTTCTTATCCACTTCGATGTGTTCATCCCTGATGCCCTCATCCGAATCCAATGCCCTCACAGGACGGCCATAATTCCATTCTGCTGCCAGGGTTCGTCCGTCCTTGTAGGTCATGAAACCCTTTCCGTGTGGTGCATGCTTTTTCCATCCACCCGTATATTTGTCACCATTGATATAATAAATGGTCCCTTGGCCGTAAGGCTTACCATTCTTATGCTCGCCAATGTACTTGGAACCATCAGAATAGAGATAAATGCCCTCGATATTATTACAATAGGTTGAATTACAATTGGGAAGATTCTTGCTTTCGAAAGTACTTTCCGACGTTTCAGTAGCAACAGGCGTACTGAATTCCTCTGGTGAATTATTCTCTGTTACCGGATTTTCCTGTGGAGTGCTTTCCTGTGCACCATCAACGAGGAACTCACCGTTCTTCCACTTGCCATCATATACATAACCGTTTTCATCCGTATAGATGCCCTTGCCATTCTTACTATCATTGGACCAATCGCCCTCGTAGATGGCACCGCCCTTGTAGGTCATGGTTCCGAACCCATGCCTAAGGTCCCTGGAGAAATTACCACGGTATTGGTCACCATTATGGTAGGCATATACTCCGAATCCATCTTTCATGTCATTCTTGAACTGGCCCTTGTAATTGTCGCCATTACTGAACCTCATCGAACCTTCACCGTGCAACTTATTGCGCTTGAAGTCACCCTTGTATTGGTCACCATTCTTGAAATTCATCTTACCCTTACCTTCCCTGATGTTCTGTTTCCATTGTCCTGTGTAGGAACTTCCATCACTGTAGGTTACCTTTCCATCACCATGGATTTGACCATCCTTGAACTGTCCTGTATAAACAGCACCACTCTTATATCTTTTTTTTCCGTAACCGTATCTGCAATCACCGGTTAAACATTGTGCGTGAAGCTGGAAAGCCATAGCAACCACACCTAGAACTGACACCCATTTTCTCATAATTCCTTGATTTGCTAAAGTAAATAAACAGATTTTCAAACAGGTGTATTGGTGTATTCTATAGGCTAAGTAAGGTTTATTAATTGAAGAATATGTTGGGGGAAATATATTTTTAATTCTTGTGCAAATAAAACTCAATTTGATTCCTTTTATTTTGGAATTATTCCCGAAGCAATCTTAAAATTTTGTTAATCATTGTTATAGGGTTTATTTATGGTTGTTGTTAGAGTGATTGGCCAATCAATTTTTCGGGAATGAATCCGTATGTAAATACCTTGGATTGCATGAATAACTTCCATGAATAAACTGTTTGTCATCGCTTTCATCCTCATCTCTTTCATTGATATGGCCAGAATTGCGATGATGCAGAAATGGATGTGAGGATTATTGATAGGAATTACTGGGCTGGGATTGTAACAAGCGCTTTTTTATTTGCGTAAACGTACTATGTAAGGTTGAAAACGCTTTTCATCCATTACAAAATTCGGCATATGTGTTCAATTATGTCATAATCACTTACCTTTATGAGGTAGAATCGGGCTTCGTACCCAAGCAAATCTAAAATATAGGCAATCAACCTATGGAGTGTCCTGTTTGTGGAAATAAAGATATTACACCATTTGCAACCCAATGTTCCAGTTGTGGGACGGATGTCGTTGCATTCCCCATGTTGGATGACTTGGAGGAACAGTGTGTGATTACCCTCAAGGAGAATGTAGCGCTTGAGGGAGAACTCACGGCGTTACAGCAATTAAGAAAAGAGGACAAGAAGCGGCATCAGAAACGGATGAATAGGATGCTTTGGTTCTTATTGCTCTTTCCGTTGATGTTTTTCTGGTGTGGTAGGAAAGCAATTCCGAATACCAAGGTCATCGAACTGGAAAAGGCGAATGCCACACTTACGGAACAGGTAGACCGCTTGGAAAAGGAGAAGCTGGAAATTATGAATAATCTGAGCCAAGAACAGGAAGTCAAAAAGGATGAGGATGAAATTCCTGACTCAGTCGTACATGTAGTGAAAAGAGGGGATTCCCTTTCCAAATTGGCTTATCAATATTTTGGGGATTATTCAAAATGGAAACAGATACACGAGCTCAATCCTCAGATTACGAATTCTAGGTTACTCAGGCCGGGAGATACATTGGTGATACAACTCAAGAAATAGGATGGTAGAAACCATAGAGAAAATAAGGCTAAAGATTTCCAAATTATTGGTAAGAATTGCAACATTGGAAAAGGAAGCTCAGGAAACCGAGCGTTCACACGAAGCATTCAAGGAATCCCTTGCGATGAAGATTATCCATCAGAAAGATGCCATCATCGAGACTTATGGAGAAGGAGGTACGAATCCTTGGGTAGTGGAGCAACTGACGAGGATGGATAGCCTACTGATGGAACTGGAGGTCGAACCACTTTCTGCCCCATTGGACCAGATGGCTGATTTCATTGAGGTCAAAGGATATGAAAAAGCAGATAAGAAAAGGAATGGTACCGTAAGCAAGGTACTCAAGAAAGGTTACTTGTTCCGAGAGGAATTATTGAGACCAACCCATGTGATGATTGTCAGGAATGACGATTGATTCGGATAAGTATTGTAGTTTTGTGTCCTAATCATTCGATTTTGTATCAAAAGAAATGGAGAAAAAGAACATCAAGAAGCCCACATTCGACCAATTCCTACTCAAATTCCCGGAAGTGGAATTACCCATTACACTCACGGATGAGAGCCACCATGAGTTCAGTAGACGAAATACCCCACTGAGCGAAGCGATGATTGTGGAATATATCCATACGATTGAATCCTTTGATTTTGATGAGTTTACTGAGTTTATACCTTGTGTCAAGATTCCCAAAACGGATGGATTCCACGCCATTATATACTGGAGGGCCGGATTGATGGATTACGAATATACCTTGGCAACATTTACAGAAAAGGGACAATTCATCGATAAAAAGGTCATTGCGGGAACCAAAGTAAGGGATGGGATGTTAATAAGATCAGTTGCCACTATAGAAGATGATTGGCTCATCTATATCGTAATTGGTAATTCCAATCCGGATGATGAACAATTCGTAGCCATTAATAGCCGATCATTCAACATGGAGCTCCTCGCCACTGGGGAAATCATCACAGTATGATATTTTTTCCCTCCTCTTCCACCTGTAGTCTCAGTTTTGTCCTGACTCATCCGCATGGATGTCAGGTATGGAATGAATTATTAACCAAATCAAAAACAACATATTATTATGTCTAGAAAAAAGAAAACCAAGAAAAATATAAAAGGGAAGAAACTCGCACCAAAGGATTTGAAATATCATTTGATGCTTCTTTTCAAAAGAAATCCCAAGAAACGTTTCCACGCGAAACAAATCATTAAGAAACTCAAGATTGATAACAATGCTCCAATGGTGAACACTGCCCTGGCCGAATTGGCCAAGGAGAATAAGGTCATCGAAATGGAGGGTTTCAAGTATCGTATCAACAAATATGCTGTGGATACCACCAATGTGGAATCCTACGAGGGAATCGTGGATATTACCCGTTCAGGGTCCGCATATATCATTTCTGAAGAATTGACGAATGATGTATTTGTTACCCCAAGGAATCTTAACTCGGCACAGGATGGTGACAAGGTGAAAATAGTCATTACCCATGCCGGACGAGGAAGAAAACCTGAGGGCGTCGTAACCGAGGTGTTGGAAAGAGCAACGGATTCGTTCATCGGAACGATACACATCTCATCCAAGTTCGCATTCGTATTACCTGATATCAATAGTATGTCATCCGATATTTTTGTACCACTCAAGGATATCAAGGATGCCAAGCATGGTGATAAGGTCGTCGTGAAGATTGTGGATTGGTCCGAGGGGGCAAAGAAAAGTCCGGTAGGAAAGGTGAATGCCGTATTATCCGGTAAGAACCATTCCGACCTGACAATGAAGACCATTCTTGTAAACAATGGTTTTGATTTGGTATTCCCTGATGCGGTCATCAAGGAATCCGAAGCCTTGGATACGACCATGTCTGAGGAGGAAATTGCGAAGCGTAGGGACATGCGTTCCGTTACTACCTTTACGATAGATCCGGATACGGCCAAGGATTTTGATGATGCATTATCCATACAATGGCTGGAAAACGGCCACTGTGAGATAGGTGTCCATATTGCGGATGTAGCCCATTATGTAAAACCGAATACAGCCCTGGACAAGGAAGCCTATTTCCGTTCCACTTCGGTATATCTGGTGGATAGGGTAGCACCGATGTTACCCGAATCCTTATCCAATGGATTGTGTTCCCTAAGACCCAATGAGGATAAGTTTACCTTTTCAGCAGTCTTTGAATTCGATAAGAATGATAAGATTGTCAAGCGTTGGTTCGGTAGGACGGTGACCCATTCTGATAGGAGATTCACTTATGAGGAAGCACAGGAAGTACTGGAAACCGGAAAAGGGGACTATGCTGATGAATTGAAGGTCATCAATCGCTTAGCCAAGAAATTGAGGGTTGATAAGTTCAAGCAGGGAGCTATTGCATTCGAAGCGGCTGAAGTGAAGTTCAAACTCGATGAGGATGGCAATCCATTGTATGTCTACACCAAGGAACGCAAGGATGCCCATATGTTGATTGAGGATTTCATGTTGTTGGCCAATAAGGAAGTAGCCCGATTCATGTTTGAAAAAGGGAAGAATGATGGCAAGGAAATTCCATTCGTATATCGTGTGCACGATTCTCCGGACCCGGGCAAGTTGGCTGATTTTGCCTTATTTGCCAAGAGTTTCGGTTATACGATGGATATCTCATCGCCCAAGGCGATTTCCAAATCCCTGAACCAATTGGCCAAGGATGCGAAAGCCAAGGATGAGTTAAAGATGTTGGAACCGATGGCTATCCGTACAATGGCCAAGGCAATTTATACATCGAACAACATAGGCCACTACGGTTTGGCATTCGATTATTATACCCACTTCACCTCACCCATCCGTAGATATTCGGATGTGTTGGTCCATAGGATATTGGCTAAGAATCTGGAAGATATAGACCGAATGAAAAAGGATGTATTGGAAGAACAATGCCAACATATATCCAAGCAGGAACGAAAGGCAATGTCCGCTGAAAGGGAATCGGTGAAGTACAAGCAAGTGGAATTCCTGAAGCATCAAGTAGGTAATACATTCAAAGGAATCGTTTCCGGTATGATAGACCGGGGATTCTTCGTGGAGTTGATTGAGAATAAGTGTGAGGGAATGGTCGTATTCAGCTCCTTGGATGAACGATATGTACTGCAGGAGGGAAGAATGATGGCCAAGAGTGTTCCATCCGGAGATATCATCAAAATCGGAGACGTACTGACTGTTGAGGTCCTAAGTGCCGATTTGGATAAACGTCAGATAGAATTGAAATGGATCGAGGAATAGGAGAATTCCCATTCATTACTGAATAAAAAGGTAGTGGCATCATGTGATGCTACTACCTTTCTTTATTATTTACTGATTGTAAAAAAGAAAGTACTGCCTTCATCCACTCTGGAGTCCACCCAGATATTGCCACCATAGGCTCCTACGATTTTCTTACAAATGGAAAGTCCGATACCCGTCCCCGAATACTTTTCCTTATCCAATCGTTTGAATATCTGGAATATGGATTGATGGTACTTCGAATCAATACCGCAACCATTATCAGAGACGCTGAAAGTGATATCCTCATGGGTCTCGAATGCCTTGATACTTATTTTGAGCGGACGACCCTCGACTCGGAATTTGATGGCATTCTTCAATAAATTCTCCACGAGTATGCTGAAATGAATCGGACGAATGGCCGTGGGAGGAAGTTGTTCATCCACTTGTACGATGGCATCCGTTTCCTCGATCTTATCCTTGAGTCGGTACATGATATCCTTGATGACTGTATTCGGCTCTATGGGGTCGAGGCTTTGTGTATCCGTTTTGAGTGTAACATACTGTAGTAGGTCATCCAACATGGAATACATATGTTCCGCACTATTCAGGATGAAATGGAGGAATTCCCCACCTTGTACATCCAATTTGTCATTGTACCGCCTTTTGATAAGGTTGCTGTAACTACCGATGATTCGCACCGGTTCCTTGAGGTCGTGTGCTACGATGTAGGCGAATTGTTCGAGTTCTTCCTTTTGTCTGGAAATGAGCCTGTTCTTATTTTCCAGTACCATGATTTCAGATTCCCTTTTTTCGAGTAATTCCACTACGGAATTATTCTCACGGGTCTGTTCTATGGTCGTATTGGCATTGATGATTTGGTCTGCGACGATACATGCCTTTTGGAAATCATCCTGTTTCCAATAATAATCCTTGAGGAGTTTCAGACAGTCGATATGTGGTAGACTGAGGGTTTCCTCACGGGTGTAGGTAATGGCCTCATTGATTGTCTGAATGAAAAGTTCGTCATCCTTGATTTTGAGTGCATAATTACTCTTATTCTTCAGGGATTCGATATAAACGGAAGTATGTTTCCTTTGCTTGGCTCTTTCTATCGAAGATTCGATGAGTCGGATGGCTTCTTCTTCCCTGTTGGTTTTCAGATAGAGGACTGCAAGTGAATTGTCAATGTATCCTGCGATGTAATCGAATTCATTACTCGTATGGGTAATCGCCTTGGCGTCCATCAGGGTCTTTTCGGCCTTGTCGAAGGCATCTATGGAAATATAGATGGAACCAATGTTTTCCAAGAGGTAACAATGAATGACCTCATCCCCTTTCTTCACCATCTTACAGCCCATCAGAAGGTAACTCAACGATTCCTCGTATTTACCCATATCCCTGTAAATACTTCCGATGTTATTATGGAAATTGACATTCAATGAGGAAATATTGCATTTCAATCCCTTGAAGAAGTAGTTCAGTGCAATACTGCTCTTATTGAATCCATCGGCATAGATGGCTCCTAATTCCTTATAGGTAGCTGCTAATCTGAATGTATCATTGGGGATATGGAGGTTGATGAGTTGGAGTGCCGTACCGGCCTGATGCAAGGCCTTGTAATAGGCCCCGTGGCGTTTGTTGATTCTGGATGAACGGATAAGACAGTCAATCTGGATGTCAAAATGTTCCGAATCCTGAGCCCGGGAAATCAAATCCGAATAAACCACTAATGCTTCCTCTGTACTGGATTCTTCCAGACTGAGTACTTTTTGATAATCCTCTTTGAGTCTGATGGATTGCGTACTAATCATACTTTTCTTTTGGATGGATTCTGGATCTAGACTTGTTGTATGGTAAATAATTCAAAATTCCATACCCTAATGACAAAGCGGGGATTACTTCTAGGTAAACAGTGGGCTAATCCAACTAACTTATATACTCAATTTATTGAATTTATAATTCAAATGAAATGCCAACCATTAAGTATTACTCCTCCAATCAAGTATTTTTCATCATTATGATGGAGTTTATGAGAATTCATAGTGCATCTTCTTATCTTTCATTGTATAATTCGGGAATAATGGACGGGCAGACAAACTGGAATCGTCAGTATACAAGCCATTCCGAATTACTTTCATTATCATTTCTTTCATCTATATCCTATAAATGGAGAATCATAACATCATTGACACTGGTTTGGATTCAGGATTCAAAATCAGCAATAGGGCTATCGCAATATTGAAGATAGGAGGTTTGTTTGCACTGATATTGTGCATACTCTATATCATCGAAATCATTACATCAGGCATCAACCTGTATAACCAGTTCAGTACCTTTACGAGTATTTCGGATGATTATTCCATTTACATCATAGCCAACATAGGTAATAGTGCCATAAGTACGATTTTGAATGTATTCCTGATTATCTATCTTTTCCGATTCTGGAATCGGGTACAACCCCATAATTTGGGCACCATAATGGAATTGGAATGGGCAGCCATATTCAGGAATATTAAGATGATTTTCCTGCTCATGCTTTTCAATATCCTAAATATTGTGATGTTCAATTTTGTTTATATAATTATCGGATTCATAATATAAGATTATGGAAATATCTAATGAAAAATCTTTCTCGAGAGAGACATTAGGACATATACAGACAGCTTCCTACATCGCATTATTCATTGCAATATTGGTATTTGTCCGAATGTGTTTTACATTGTATAATGTAATTTCCTATTACTTCGTGTTTTCAGATTCATTTTCGGATGGAACCTATCTGAGGTATTTGGGGAGTAGTTTATTGGGAACCCTATTTTCATCCATTTCCTTGTTTTTCCTCATTATGTTCTACAATTATGGGACGCAATTGGTAAGGAACGAGACAGCCCGTAATTGGGAAAAGATCTTCTCATATCTCAGGAACTACCTCATCATCTCCGCCATCATATCATTCAATTGGCTTGTATTCTATGTATTCAGTCTGTTGGGTAATTTTTAAATAGCATTATGGAAAATCCTATTATCATAGATGACCATTTGGACGAGAATGGTACAAGATTATCGAGTAAAGCCCAGAGTATGCTGAAATTGGCTGGTATCTGGGGAATCGGCCTTGTGATTCTTTTTACGATATTCAGTATTAGTACACTCTTTGGAGGTATAGGCATCATCATGGCTTCCTATACATTCCCCACAGCCAATTCTACGGACGAAGCAACAAATATGATGTTGGGAATGGGATTCGTATTATTGGTTTTTGGTGTCGCCTTTTTTATTCCTCTGTTTTTTATGGCTCGATTCTGTATCCAGGCCGTCACTACAAAGGAACATATGGGAACCGAAACATTGGAAAAAACCTTAAGGTTCCTCTATCTTACCATAATGGCAACGGTCATACTTCTGATATTATTTGGCATATCCTACATCGGTTGGGCAGTGTATATCGGAACGATGGCCAGTAGGATGTAGGAGACATGAATACCATTCCATCAATTTAGGTATTTTCGTTCATTCGTGATGCCTTTTGATTACGGTATCCATGTAGAAATTACTAATTTTGAGTTTCAAGAATTATACGATCAAACATAGAAAATGAAGAATTTACTGCACTATTTGACCATTGCCCTCAGTTGTTCACTGCTCTTATTCGCATGTCAGGGAGAATCATTGCCCAAGCTGCAACCCCTGAACCTCATGTCATACGGATTCCCGATTACCATCATGGCACCCGATAGTGCCTCAGTGGACAAGTCACTCGGTGGAATCATTGAGGAATTGACCGTTAAGGGAAAGGGTAATTTCGGACTATTGGTCCAGTCATCAATGGCAACCGAAACGGATGCCAAGGTCATCAAATCCGAAGAATTGGAATTGGTTAAGGAAAGGGATTATTTCTCCAAACTGATTCAGGATGATGAGAATGGCTTCTTGTATGAAACCGTCATTGATAGTGTGAATATCAGCTATGAATTCTTCAAGGTCAAGGTCCAGGGTGATAAGGAATATCGTTTCAGGACTCCTTATACGGGTTCATACACCGAAAAGGAAGCCAAGCGTATCTATGGTAGTTTAGCTGATATGAAGTAAGTCTGACCTCACCTTATATCCCGATTTATCCTAACTTTAGCACCTTTTTCATGTTTATATCCTGTAGGGATACGAATATGATGTTACCCTTAATAAAGAATAGATTTACTTCGTAGTCTATGAATGAAATGGAAGAATTATTGGTTCTATTTCATCAGAAAGTAGAAAATCAAAATGTGTTTGGTATGAAAAGAGTATTGTATTTTTTTAGCTTATTGCTTTTCATGGGATTGTTTTCCTGTGATAATATTACAGAGGAGATACACATCAATAAGGATGGGTCCGGAGAATACCGTATTTATTCCGATATGATTCCTGCAATGGTCCAGATGGGGGTGATGTTTGCCGAAATGGATACGACGCTCAAGGATTTGGATCCTGCAGCCTTAGAAATTGTCGTGAAATCCAAGGTGATGGAGGATTTTCCGGAAGAAGTGGATTCCGTATTGGTTGTTAAGGAAGAACAAATCGAAAAATTCAAGGATGACCCATTGAAATATAGATTGGCCCAGCAGATGGTGAGCTATATGGAGGGTGGAAAATCCAAGGGATATATGAATATGGGAGTCCGAACACCTTTCAGGAACACATCGGAACTCAATACACTGAACCAAATGATACAGGACGAATCCGAGGAGAGTCCGCAAGCCGGAGGCCCTGGTTCTAGTTCTTTGCTGGATAATTATGATTCCGATATTACCTATTCTTATAAGAAGAATACGTTTAGTCGGTCTACTATTTTCAAAACGAAAGGCGAAGTGGATGAGAAAGAAATCGCAACTGCCAGTCAGATGTTAGGTGAAGCCAAGCTGAGGACCATTGTTTATTTGCCACCTAGGGTCAAATCCATTAAGGGAGATCATTTGGTAAGCAAGGACAAGGAAAAAGCCGTTTTTGAATATAATCTGATAGATCTGCTTCAAGGAAAAGTGAATACGGACTTTAAGATTAAATGGAAGAAATAAGGAGAATCCTTAGAAATGTAAAAGCCACTTGATTGAGATATCAAGTGGCTTTTTTATGGAGAATGGTAGGGTTTTACTAACCCACTTCCTTTCCTTTGTATCTATTGTATTCCTTTTCGATAAAGGATTGCAGCTCATCCATATCCTTGAACCTATCAAAGAATTCCCTGAATCTGGATTCGGGAGCCGAGGATGGCATAACATAACTATATACATCCTCCTCTGTGATTTCCTTATCACTCAGAATGATGAGACGTTCCACCACATTCCTTAACTCACGGATATTACCAGTCCAATTCACATTTTGTAATGCAATAATAGCTTTCTTAGCCACTTTTTTAGGAGGCATTCCATAATCATCACAAATCTTAGCCACGAAATGCTCCACCAATAGAGGAATATCCTCCCTACGGTCATTCAGTTTAGGAACATGTATGATGATGACAGCTAATCTATGGTATAAATCCTCACGGAAATTCCCCTTGATGATTTCCTGTCGCAAATCCTTATTCGTTGCAGCAACTACCCTTACATTCACGGAAATTTCCTTATCACCACCTACACGGGTAATCTTATTTTCCTGAAGGGCCCTTAAAACTTTTGCTTGGGCGGAAAGGGACATGTCCCCAATCTCATCCAAAAAGAGTGTACCGCCATTGGCTTGTTCGAACTTACCAATCCTCTGCTTGTGGGCCGAGGTAAAGGCTCCTTTCTCATGACCGAACAATTCACTCTCAATCAATTCAGCAGGAATAGCCGCACAATTCACCTCAATGATGGATTGCTTGTTCCGATTACTGTATTCATGAATCCAGCGGGCCACGAGTTCCTTTCCCGTTCCATTACTACCCGTTACCAAAACCCTGGCTTCGGTAGGAGCCACACGTTGGATGGTTTCCTTGATTTTGCTGATGGAATCCGTTTCGCCGATGATTTCCTGTGTCTTGAACTTATCCACCCTACGCTTCAATACCTTGGTCTCCGTAATAAGACTGGACTTATCCATGGCATTACGGATGGTAATCAAAAGCCTGTTCAAATCCGGTGGTTTCGAAATATAATCGAACGCACCTTTTTTCACAGCTTCTACGGCTGTTTCTATGTTACCGTGCCCGGAAATCATGATTACGGGTGTATCCGGTGAAAGGATTTGGATTCTATCCAAAGCTTCCAATCCGTCCATCTTGGGCATCTTGATGTCCATGATGACCACATCATACTTATTCCTTTTGATTTTGGCAAGGCCGTCCAATCCGTCGCCGGATTCGTCTACAGTGTGTTTTTCAAATTCAAGGATATCCCTTAGCGTTCTTCTGATCGCTTCTTCATCATCAACAATTAGGATCTTAGCCATTCTATTGTAGAATATTAATTTTTGAATCGGTTAGTTACTCGTAAAGAGGTACAGGGTAATTAACGGATGATTAAAGAGTGTTGTTACAAGTCAACACAAATATAAATAATAATAAATTATAATGTGTCATATGGATTATCCACAATATCCACGCCAAGAAAGCCTTTTTCAGCTTCCTCTCCATCATAAAATGAAATAAAGAAGAGTCCTACGAATGTAAGGAGGCCATTGAGTAACAATAGCTCGAAGCTCATATTGTAACCCAGATAAGTAGCGAATACCCATCTCAAAAGGAATGTTAGGATTGGAGCCAATAGGCATACGACCCATACCCACTTATCCTGAACGCTCTGCTTCGTGAAGAACCCGAAGAAGTATAAGCCCAGTAAAGGACCGTAGGTATACCCGGCTACTGTAAAGATTTGCTTGATGACAGCCTCATCATTAATGAACCAGAAGACCATGATGACAAGGAACAACAAAATGGAGAATCCAATATGCACCAATGTACGGGTTCGTTTCATGGATTGGATGTCAGTTTGCTCGCCACTTTTATTTTTCTTTTCAAAACCCAGGATATCCACACAGAACGATGTGGTAAGCGAAGTCAATGCAGAGTCAGCACTGGAATATGCCGCAGCAACCAATCCGATAATGAATACGATACCGGCGATAGGAGGGAGGTGGTTCAACGCAATCGTAGGATAGAGTAAATCCGTCTTTTCAGGAATGGTGAGCCCTACATTGGCAGCATAGATATACAGAAGTGCTCCCATGGCAAGGAAAAGAAGATTCACGAAAATAAGAACGATACTGAACGTAATCATATTCTTTTGTGCATCCTTGAGAGTCCTACAACTTAGATTCTTCTGCATCATATCCTGGTCGAGTCCGGTCATTACGATTGCAATGAATACACCCGAAATAAACATTTTGACGAAATGCTTACTATCACCCAGAAAATCACTGAAAAAGAAGATTTGTGAATTCTCGGATTGGGCTACCATACTGAACATGTCTCCCAAACCAGCATCCATTTTGTTTCCGATGAATATGATGGTCAATACCACAGCAACCAACATGGCGAGTGTTTGCAGGGTATCTGTCCAGATGATGGTTTTGATTCCTCCTCTGAATGTATAAATCCAAATCAATACGATGGTACCCAATACGGTAAGCGGGAATGGGACACCGAAATGATTCATGACGAATTCCTGAAGGACGAGCGCAACAAGGTACAGCCTGAATGAAGCCCCGATAGTTCGGGATAAGAGGAAGAATATGGAACCTGTTTTGTAGGATACGACCCCGAATCGTTTCTCCAGATAGGTATAGATTGAAGTCAGCTGCAATCGGTAATACATCGGCATCAATACGAATGCAATGAACATATAACCGAAGAAATAACCGAAGACCATCACCATATAGGAGAACTTGTTACCTTCGACCCAGCCGGGCACCGATATGAAAGTAACTCCTGATAAGGAGGCACCAATCATACCGAAAGCTACCACATACCAGGGGGATTTCCTTCCTGCAAGAAAGAAATTCTCATTATCAGAATCCTTTCCTGTAAAGTAGGATATGACAATGAGTGTTGCGAAATAGGCAACAATTATAAGTAAGATCAATAACGGGTTGAGTTGATCAAGCATAGATTCGGTTTTCCTAATAGGTATGTTAGTTCTCCAGCATGCAGCGTTTTAGGGGTGGTTTTCGATTTGAATAAAGATAACCAACACCAAACGAAATCTTTGGCTTTTGCGTTCTTCAATTGGTGAATCGGCAAATTTAATATAATTTTGAAAATCTTATTAACAATTCATATGAAGTCGACATATTATTTATTTCTTACATGTCTTTTCCTTGGTTTCCAATTCAATACGAATGCCCAGGAGGACGCAGTGATGAAAGTGGCAGAAGAAATGCCACTTTATGGTGATTGTTCAGCATCTGTAGACAAGTCCGAAAACAAGGCTTGTTCCGATAAGGCGGTATACGAATTCATTGCCTCTCAGGTGGTCTATCCGGAAACCGCCCAATTGAATGGTACGGAGGGGACCGTCGTTATCCGTTTCGTAGTGGATAAGGAGGGAAAGGTTAAGGATGTGACCGTAGTCAAGGATATCGGTGATGGCTGTGGGGATGAGGCAGTCCGAGTGGTTTCCTTGATGGAAAACTGGAAGCCTGCAACCCACAAGGGAAAGAACGTGGATGTGCAAATGCATCTTCCTGTAAAGTTCAAAACTATTCCGGTCAAGATAAGAACAGAAAAATTTGAGGTGCTCAGTGATTTGTTCTGCACCAACTATCTAACCGATTTCGTAAAGTTGGATGCTATTCATGCGATGGCCGATGATGAGTTGGTTCCAGAGGATTTGTGTAGCGTTCCGGGTGTTACGAACGGCCTTTCCAAATTGAAGATGACACTGGTACATGATGATATGCCAAAATCAGTGGAAAGTGAGGATGGTTCCATCAGTCCTACCATGAGAAAATTCATGGAGGAAGCCGTAGTTGGTGATGTCATCGAGCTGGAATACGAATTGCGCATCAATATGGATGGCGAAAATAATTTGTACAAGGAAGTTTATAAGAGTGTCATCATAGAATGAAAACACTCTTAGGTTTACTGGATTACATCAAGAACTATAAGGGTTATGTAGGAATGAACATCATAAGCAATCTGCTTATGGTGTTGTTCTCTGTGGTCAGTATACCATCCCTGATACCTTTTCTTACGCTACTGTTCAATAGGGAAGTAGAAGCAGTCCCTCCACCGGATTGGTCATCCGAGGGATTTTCGAAATACATTGATTTTATGGAATATGAGTTTTATATGCTCATATTGGAAGTAGGTAGGGAGAATGCCTTACTTTACATTTGTGCAGGAATACTACTGATTTTTTTCCTGAAGAATCTTTTCCGTTTTTTATCCCTTTATTTCATGGCTCCCGTACGGACCGGGATTATCAGGGATATTCGTTCGCGGTTATATGATAAGTTCAATGACCTTCCTTTATCCTATTATTCCGAAAAGAAAAAAGGAGATCTCATTTCTAGAATGACATCGGATGTGATTGAGATAGAATTCTCGATTCTCAATGTTATTGAGGCCATCGTTAGGGAGCCCTTGATGATTGTAGGATGCCTGACCTACATGATATACATCAGTCCGTCCCTCACACTCTATGTCTTTCTCATGGTTTTGATTACAGGAGGAATCATAGGAGTGATTGGTAACAAACTAAAAAAGGGTTCTGCAAAGGCACAGGGTATCATGGGAGAAATGGTAGCAGTGATAGAAGAAACCTTATCAGGAATCCGAATCATCAAGGGATTCAATGCACAGGATTACAGGAAAAAAGAATTCGGAACATTCAATGATGCTTTTAGGAATAGCCTGATTCCCGTATTCAGGAGACGGGACTTATCTTCTCCCTTGTCTGAATTCCTAGGGATAGGGGTAGTGGCCATCCTCTTGATTATAGGTTCCAAATATGTATTCAGTGGAGAAATTTCACCAGAGATTTTCCTGACATTCCTATTTGCATTCTACAGTGTCATCAACCCTGCCAAATCATTTTCCAAAGCATATTATAATGTCCAAAAAGGCAGTGCTGCCTCCGATAGGATTCGGGCCATTCTCAATGAGACCAATCCCATCTTGGACGAAGATGGCGAAAGGCATATCACAACTTTGAGTGATAATATCCTTTTCAAGGATGTAAGTTTTGAATATGAGAAAGGAGTGGAAGTGCTGAAATCCATTGATCTGAGGATTCAGGAGGGAGAAATTTTGGCTTTGGTAGGGCCGTCCGGAAGCGGAAAAACCACCATTACCGATTTGCTACCACGATTTTATGATGTCAATAAGGGAGCCATCCTTGTGGATGGTATCAATATCAAGGATTTGAAATTACATTCACTCAGACAATTGTTCGGAATCGTATCCCAACAACCCATTCTATTCCATGATACCATTTATGACAACATCGTTTTCGGGAGAGAGGATATCACTAGGGAACAAGTAGAGAAAGCTGCCAAGGTAGCCAATGCACACGAATTCATCATGGAATGTGAGCAAGGGTACGATACCGTCATCGGAGATGGGGGTAACAAACTCAGTGGTGGTCAAAAGCAACGATTGACCATAGCTCGGGCCATTCTTGATGATCCGCCAATACTGATACTCGACGAGGCAACCTCGTCACTGGATTCTGCTTCAGAAAAAGCAGTACAGGAAGCACTGAGGGAAGTAATGAAAAACCGAACAGTCATTGTGGTGGCTCACAGGTTGTCCACTATTTCTCATGCCGACCAGATTGTCGTGATGAAAGAGGGCCGTATTGTGGAAAAGGGCAAGCACGATGAACTCATTGGATTGGGAGGTGTTTACTCAAAGTTGGTACGGATGCAATCCATCAACTAATGTCTGGTGCCTGATATCATCCCATATTCAACTGTTAAGTCCCATCAACCATCACATAAATTGTATAACTTTGGCGATTGTGATAAATCTATTATAATGAAACACACACTAACACTCTTATTCCTTTCATTGTCTGTGGGCTTCATTTCTGCTCAGACGACCATTACCAATACATCATTCTTCCAAATGAATGATATCCTATACACATCGAATGATGACATTCCTAATGTGGATTTAGGAACGACAGGTGGTAACCAGACATGGGATTATTCTTCCCTGAGTTCTACACAAGTTGATGCTACGGAAGTATTTCCTGCCACTTCAGGTATGGGAGGAGCTGCTTTTCCTCAAGCTGATGTCTACATCAATTTCCTAGGAGGTGAATTGTACCTACAAATTAATACCAACGAAATCAAACAGATAGGTTTCGTAGGCGCTATGGCCGGATTCGATGTGAATACAGCTTTTAATCCGCAAGGTAATTTCCGCAGGGCTCCTATTAATTATCAGGATTCATTTACAGATGAAAATGGAATCGCATTCACGATTGCTGCAGAGGATATCCCTTTCTTGGATTCCTTGGAATTACCCGTTAATCCCGATTCTATTCGTGTGACTCAGATATTCACTACGGAATATGAAGCGGATGCGTGGGGAACCATGACCATTCCAATGGGAACATTTGATGTATTGAGAATGAGAAGATTACAAACAACCACAACTCAAATTGAGGCTTTTGTTCCTTTCTTGAATTGGATTGATGTAACGGACTTGCTCGGAGGTTTGGGAGGTGGTGGTATACCCGGCGGTTTTGGTGATGGAGCTGTGGAGAGCTACGAATTCTTGGCAGACGGTGTCAAGGAAGCCATTGCAACAGTTCAGTTGGATACCGTTGGTGGAGATATCGTAAGGGTGACATATAAGGCCCAGGAAACAGGCACTCCGATTGCTGAGGTAGGTGATGATTCCAATCTATTTGCCGCACACCCCAATCCTGCATACGGTGATGTTAGGATTGATATCAGAGGATTCGATAATGGGAATTATGAACTGAACCTCTATAACATCGCAGGAAAGAGAGTGCTGACACAAAATGTGGAAGTCAATAGGGATACCGCAGTCATTATCAATGTCGCAAATCTGGATAAGGGAACCTATTTGTATGCACTGCATGATTCGGCAGGTAAGGTCATCAGAGCCAGAAGACTGATGGTGATTAAGCCTTAATGAGAACATTTGACTATATCATAGTAGGCCAGGGTCTGGCAGGTACGCTTCTCGGATATTTTCTTGAAAAATCCGGGAAGCGTATTCTTTTTGTGGACAATGGCTACAAGACCGCAGCTTCCACAGTGGCTGCCGGGATTTTCAATCCTATCACAGGAAGACGTTTCGTTAAGAGTTGGATGATAGATACCTTGTTTCCTTTTGCTAAGGAAACCTATGCAGAAATAGAAAGGGAAATCAACCAACAAATTTTTTATCCCAACCATATCATCAGGGCCTTATTCAATCATGTGGAGGAAAACCATTGGCTCATGCGCAGTGACCTACCCGAAAATCTTCCCTATGTCGAACCCAAGGAGGATTATGGCCGCTATAAAGGAAGGATACAGGAGCCGTATTCCTATATGGAGCTTAGGAATGCAGGGCGTGCGGATATTCTCGGACTGATTCAGGCATTCAGGAAGAAATGGTTGTCTTTGGGTAGATTAGTTGAGGAGCAATTGAATTACGAGTTGTTGGATATTCGTAAGGAGGGTGTTTTCTACAAGGATCTCATGGCCCCAACAATGATATTTTGTGAGGGATATATGGCAAGGGAAAATCCCCATTTTTCATACCTCAATTACAATCCGACCAAAGGAGAATTATTGTTAGTGAAAATTCCCAATGTGGATTTCCGTAAAATGCTGAAACACAAGCTCTACATCGTACCTTTCGGAGATGACATATATTGGGTGGGAGCAACCAATGATTGGAATAATATTGATGATATTCCAACTGCAGAAAACAGGAAGTATCTGGAAGATAGACTCCAATCATTCCTTAAGGTACCTTTTGAAGTATTGGAACATAAGGCAGCTGTCAGACCAACAGTCAAGGATAGACGTCCCTATCTGGGATTACACCCCAAGTACCCTCAACTGGCTATATTCAATGGTTTGGGAACGAAAGGTGCATCCTTAGGCCCATATTGGGCACAACATTTTTCTGATTTCTTATGTGGCCATTCCGAAATTGACTCGCAGGTGGATATACAGCGTATCAAAAGCAAATGATGATGAGCCACTCATCGTAAAGCAGGTATGAATAAAAAAACCGCTTACCTTTCGATAAGCGGCTACATTCTCGCTGAGAGAATATGAGAGAGTGATTAATTAACTCCTTGACAATTTTGTCATATTATCTTTATTCCAGTATTGGATTTACACCCATTTGTAACGGGTCACAAAGTACTTTTTTTTGGAAATGTAATATGTTAAGATTCGTTTTTTTACCCTAAAAAAGTGTTAATAATCGCCAAAATAAATAAAATGATTCCTTGTTAGCAAATCTATAACACTAATTTTCCGTAAAAATGTGACCAGGGATGACTCCCGCATCGAATGATCCGATATTTTCACCTGATTCATTGAAAATCATAATCTCACCTTCCGAAACGAAATCACCTGCATTGGATGCATATAGTTTTTGTTCTTCAGAGTCATATCCTAATGCATAGAAGTTATTACCATTCGTCAGGTTTGTCAAGTCCAATGTAGTGGAACTGGTATTCATACTAACAATTTGTGAGTTGAAAATGAAGAAAAGCGTATTTCCATCCGAATTTATCTGAAGGTCAGTAGGATAATTGCCCGGAAGTTCGAATTCCTTAACGACATCCATCGTATTCGGATTATACATCGTTAACATGGCTGGAAATGATTCATATGTGATAAAATCAAAGTATCCGATAGAAAGTACCCAAATATTTCCCTCACCATCCACGACAATCTCATTGGGATTGTAGCTGGTATTGATGGTGTTGATTACCTCGTCTGTGTCAGGATTGATAATGGTGAATAATTGGTCACTACCGTAACCTCCGCTATGTCCTACATAAACCATGTTATTGATGAACTTCATTTTG
Source organism: Saprospiraceae bacterium (assembly GCA_020631355.1). Taxonomy (GTDB): domain Bacteria; phylum Bacteroidota; class Bacteroidia; order Chitinophagales; family Saprospiraceae; genus JAHDCE01. The sequence goes on from JAHDHL010000009.1 coordinate 26,465, forward strand.
TCCGGTCCGACTCCACCGGTATTGATACTGTCTATTACGGCATAAGTATTCAAATCAATAATTTTGATCTGACCTGAAGTCCCATTACCCCATTCGGATACATAACCCTTAGTGGAGTTGATACCCAAGAATTCCCTAGGAAGTGAAAGACCTTGGCTTATAGTTGCCATTTCCTGAAAGGTAACTGCATCCACAACTTCTACCTTATTGGAATTATTCACAACAATGAATGCCTTGTTCTGAAAGAAATCAATGGACTGCGCCACATCACCCAATGGACGACCATTGACTGTTTGGAAAATATCCTGTTCAGCCATTCCCGTGCTTGGGTCATAATGCGAAATGGAACTATTTCCCACTTGGAATGTACCCTCATTGACCACAATGATACCATCGCTGTAACCTTGGTTTGCAGTTTCCTTATCATCCTTACAACCGGAAACAATCAGTACGGCTAAGAATAGAATACCTAATAAATGCTTTTTCATGATTAAGATTTAAGAATCTTGATGTAATTAAATAAATATCTTATCGAGTGAACCTAAAATAGATGGTTCCTTGAAAATGTATGCCGGGCATGGGTCTGTTCGCTACGGATTGGTATTCCGTATTAAACAGATTACGAATCTCAAAAACAGGTTCTATCTCGAATTCCTTGATTTGATAGGTGTATGATGCCATGAAATTGGCCATGGTATATGCTTCCAATGACTGGGAATTATCAGTAGTGATGAAGCGTTCGCCATTAATGACCTGTTGGTATCTGAATTGGAATGCATCCACACTCCAATGTATCCCGAAATTCCCCGAATGTCTCGGAATGTAAATGAGTTGCTTGTTGAGCAATTGTGGGAATATCTCGATTTCCGTATTGGTGGTATGTGTGAAATTATATCGGACATTCAATTCCAATTCCCAATTGTATTGTTTGTAATAGCGATAAGAAATGGAGTTTTCCAAACCCTTGGAGGTAACTTCCTTGATATTATCAGGTGTCCATTGGCCAGTGGAATTAGGTGCCCATTGTATCCAATTCCTGATATTGGAATGGAATAAGTTGAGGCTATAACTGAAATTACTTCCCACCTTAGAATTCTGATATCTTAAGGATAACTCCTCTTTCCAACCCTGTTCTGGTAGTAAGTCGGGATTCCCTGCCGAGAAAGCCGATACAGCCCAGTATAAATCATTGAAAGTCGGACGCCTATAATTGTGGGATACCTTGGCTTCTACTCGAATATCATGGTCGTTCCAATCCTTATTCATCCCCACTTGTCCGGCCAATAAAACCGGAGAGAATTCTTGCTCCACAATTTCTTCCTTAACCTGGAATCCTATCGCAATGGGTTTCCTGTCGTATTGATAGGCCAACTGGAGGTACGTCCGTTGTTGGGATGGATTATCCTGTTCGTAATCATCCACATCCGCAGAGGAATATTCATGTCCGATGAAAGAGGAAAGTTGGTGATGCTTGGTGATATCATATGTGAATTGGGTCCTGAATTCACCTTTTCTGGCTTTACTGTCCGTAATGACCAGAGGACTGTCATAGTAAATGTGTTCGTACATGTAACGTCCATGAATGTCCAGATTGAATTGATTATTCCATGATTTTTTCCAACTGACTATGGTATTCAAAAGTTCATCATCCTGAAAAGCCAAACTACTCGATTGTGTTTGCGTAGGTGGGATTTCCCTGTGATTATTCACATACCAAACCTTGGTACTGAGTATGCTGCTATCCCCAAGCATGATATGGTTGTTCTGTTGCAGACCATACTGTCTGAATGCCCCATTTTCCAAACGGATGGTTGGTGTTCCAATCTGATTCAGGTTTTTGTAGCGGAAATCATTATCAGAAGACCTAAAAAACATCTTGATATTGCTAAAGGAATATTTGTTCTTTTTCCACCTCCAATTGTGATTGCCATACCACCCAGAGTCACCAAAGCTACCGATAGAACGAATAAGTTCGGATTGGATATTCCTTCGATAGGGCATGTAATCCGAGGTTTCGATGCGCATGGCTCCACCAATGGAACCGACAGGGTCGGTACTGTTCGCATCATTGTCAATAACTGCACGATTCAAGAAGAATGATGGAATCAATGTCATGTCATAAACCCCATTCATATTACTACTGATACTGAATCCATCCAAGCTTACGTCTGTCTGTGATGCGGAATGACCTCTGAGGGAAATGGTACTCAGACTCCCAGGGCCATAATTGCGAATGGATAGATAACTCGATTCATTCAGGATTTCTGAAAGAGAACTGAGTTGGATGCGTTGGGTTCTCATTTTGCGGGGCGCCGAATCGGGGCGAGCTACATTCGGGGATTGTTTTTCAAGGACATTGATTTCTGGTAACGTGATGGTCGTATCAATATCAAGAGAATCGATTTGGCCAAAAAGCAGGATGGGTATAAAGACAACGAAACTGATTAGGACTACTCTCAAATCTTGAAGCTTTATTTCGAAAACCGGGTATAAGAGTAGCTTGCATGGCGCACAATATAGCACGATGCAGGGAAGATGTATCATTCCATTACTCCTTACCTTTCCTCCGAAGGTTTAGTAAATATTCTAGGCAGGTATTCTGACTTACTTCGCTCTATTCCACCTTCCCGTCTTGTAGGACAGTGGTTTGTCGGAATAAGCATTACTGAAGCTTACAGCAGCGGGGACTGTTCCGGATTCACACCGGATTCCCTTTTAAGTTGGATAATCGGTAAAAGATAATGTCATGTATCTTAACCATACAAACAGGTCCAACACCTAAAACGCTGCAAAGATATACACTAATGTGGATTGCTAATGTTGAAGTAATTACATTTGTTTATATTCAATTGTTAAAATTCATGACCATGAGTAATGCAGTCCTATTGATTCATTGCCCGGACCAATCAGGTTTGGTGGCTGAGATTACCCGATTCCTACATGAGAGAGGTGGTAATATCCTACGTTTGGATGAACATGTTGACCAGGCTATCGGGCGGTTCTTTATGAGGGTAGAATGGCAATTGGATAATTTTGAAATCGAGGATAAGGATAAGATCAGGAAGATTTTCTATGATCGGATAGGGCATAAGTACAATATGGAATATGAGGTCCATTTCCTTGAGGAAACACCAAAGATGGCTGTTTTTTGTACAAGGGCATCCCATTGTATGTACGAGATACTGTATCGTAGCCAATCCAAGTCAGAAAACTGGAATGTGGAAATTCCCTTGGTCATCAGTAACAGGGAATCCCTTAGGGATAATGTGGAACCGTTCAATATCCCTTTCTATCATGTACCCGTGGAAAAGGACAACAAGAAAAAGGCGGAAGCAGAGCATTCCAGACTACTCAAGGAGCATGATATCGATTTCATTGTCTTTGCAAGGTACATGCAGATTGTTACGGACGATTTCATCGAACAGTATCCCAATAAAATCATCAATATCCACCATTCATTTCTTCCTGCATTCATTGGTCCCAAGCCATATCATTCTGCTTACGAAAGGGGAGTGAAAATCATTGGCGCAACAGCGCATTATGTAACGAATGAATTGGATGCGGGCCCAATCATTGTCCAGGATGTACAGCGCATCAGCCATAAGGATAGTGTACAGGAAATGATTCGAAAAGGAAGACAGGTTGAAAAAATGGTGCTTTCAGAGGGAATCAGATTACATCTGGAACGAAAGGTTCTGGTCAGCAACAACAAGACCGTAGTCTTTGATTAGGAATTCAATCCTAAACCATTCAATGAAACATATTGGGAATGGGGTGTACTCCTCATTCTGAATGCAAACGATACCAATCACTCGTGATGTAATATTCGGCATTGGCCATTTGCATATTTCAAGACATAATTTGATATGTAGATAGGGGATGTCTTATTATCCATTGTCCTAGATGCGGACAAACCATTAATCAATCACAAAATTATCACAATGAAAAAATCGATTCTATGGATGCTGATGATCTGTAGTTTCTCTTTGTTGGCCCAACAGGAAAAATTTACCATTAGTGGCTACATTGAGGATGCAGGCAGTGGCGAGAAACTCATCGAAGCCAATGTATTTGATGATGTTTCCGTCTCTGGAACCGTAAGTAATTTGTACGGTTTTTACAGCATCACATTACCTAAGGATAGTGTGAAATTATCATTCTCCTACATCGGTTATGCAACGCAGAGTTACGAGATATACCTCGACCAGGATATTACACTGGATATCAGGCTGGGCGCAGAGTCAGCCCTGGAAACCGTAACGGTTACCGCAGAAAAAATTACCGAAAAAATAGAGGAACAAACCCAGATGTCGAAAGTGGATGTTCCAATAGAACAAATCAAGCAGATTCCAGCCCTTTTGGGTGAAGTGGATGTGATGAAGGCCCTCCAGTTGTTGCCGGGAGTACAATCCGGAGGAGAGGGAACCAGTGGTTTGTATGTCCGTGGCGGTAGTCCGGACCAGAATCTGGTATTACTGGATGGGGTTCCGGTATACAATGTCAGTCACTTATTCGGTTTCTTTTCCGTATTCAATGCGGATGCTATTCGTAATGTAACCCTGACCAAGGGCGGTTTTCCTGCCCGTTATGGAGGCCGATTGTCATCGGTTTTGGATATCAATATGAAAGAGGGAAATGATAATTCATTCCACGGAGAGGGAAGTATCGGTCTGATTGCTTCGAAACTAACGCTGGAGGGTCCCATCGTCAAGGACAAGACTTCGTTTATCATCTCTGGTAGAAGAACCTATGCGGATTTGATAGCTAGGCCTTTCATCAAACGGAATGCCGATGGAAATCTCGGAGGATATTATTTCTATGACTTGAATGCCAAGATTAATCATAAATTCAATAATAAGCATCGCCTATACCTGAGTTCCTATATGGGACAGGATGTATTCTATCTGGATGTGACGGAGGATGACTTCAAGCTAGAGAGTGGATTCGATTGGGGGAATGTGACTTCCGCCCTGAGATGGAATTACATGATTAATAATAAACTCTTTGCCAATACGACCTTGACATTCAGCCGCTATCAATTTGATTTGAATACCAAATCCACGGATATATTTGATGATGAGGAAGAATCATTCGCAGCCAAGTACGTTTCCAATATCAGGGATTATGCTGCTAAGATTGACTTCGATTACATGCCCAATCCTAATCATTATATAAGATTCGGGGTGAATGCCATTAACCACCAATTCAAACCGGGCGCCTTACAGTACAATATTTCAGATGGGAATGAATTCAATATTGATACAGTGATTGGTACCCAGAATACGAATGCTTGGGAATACTTCGCTTATGTGGAGGATGATATGAAAATCGGTCAGGATTTTAGTGCGAATATAGGTTTTCACATGTCAGGATTTTCAGTGGATGGCAAGACTTACTTTGCACCACAAGCCAGATTGGGTATGAGATATTTACTACCTAAGGATATTGCACTAAAGGCATCCTATTCCATGATGACGCAGTATGTCCATCTATTGACCAATGAGGGCGTAGGCCTTCCAACGGATCTTTGGGTTCCATCTACGAGTCGGATTAAACCACAGAATTCATGGCAGGCAGCCCTCGGTATTGCCAAGACGATTGGAGCGGATTATGAATTCAGTCTGGAGGGATATTACAAACAAATGAATAATCTTTTATCCTACAAGGAAGGGGCAAGTTTCCTATCCTTTGATGATTGGCAGGACAAAGTGGAACAGGGTCAGGGAAAGAGTTATGGCGCGGAAGTATTGGTGCAGAAGAAAAAGGGAAATACCACAGGATGGATTGGATATACCCTTTCATGGAACCTGAGACAGTTCGATAATATCAATAGCGGAGAAGAATATCCTTTCAAGTATGATAGAAGACATGATATCAGTGTCGTTGTTTCCCATAAGTTCAATGATCGGATTTCCGTAGCAGGAACGTGGGTATACGGTACAGGAAATGCCATTACCCTCAATGAAGCCCGTTACATTGCCTATAACCCAACCACAGAGGGGTTCGGCTTTACGGAAACAAGTGTCGTGGGAGTTCCCGGGTCCAAGAACAATTATAGAATGGATTCTTACCATAGACTGGATTTAGGTGTGAATTTTACCCGTCAAAAACGAAGATACCAACGAACATTCTCCATTGGCACCTACAATACCTACAGTAGGCGAAACCCATTCTTCATTTATTACAATGAAAGCCAAAGGAGCTTCAAGCAAGTCAGTATTTTCCCACTAATTCCATATTTCTCATGGAGTTTCAAATTCTAGGAATCATGAAAATCAAACATATATTTTTCGCCATATTCGCTACCGTATTACTTACGGGATGCGAGGACTTTTTCGACAGTGTGACAGATGTGGATATAGAACCTCATACTTCAAGATTGGCTGTATTTGCATACTTTGACCAAGAGGCTGACAATTTTACCGTAAGGGTAGGGGATAGCCAAGGGTATATTACCAATCAATCACCTAATCTGATTAGTGATGCCACAGTGGTATTATCCCAGAATGGTACCGCTGTAGGTACATTCAATTATGCAGGAGATGGTGAGTATACCATGCCCAATACCCTCACATATTCACCGAATGATGTATTTAGACTGGATGTTACGGCACCCGGATACGAGTCCGTTTTTTCCACAGCTACCCTTCCTCCGGAATTCACCGTCACCGAAATCAATAACTCAGGTATGACTTTCAGTCAGGAATACGGAGAAACATTGCCAGAGTATGAGGTCGTTATTGATGATAATTCAAATGACGAAAATTTCTATGCCATTGAAGTATATCGTGGGGATATCGTGAATGAGGCATTGTATCATATGTATCTTACGACCAATGATGTCAATATAGAAGAATGGTGGGGTGGTCTATTGATTATGAATGATAGGGCATTCAATGGTAATACCTACAAGGCCAAGATTCTACTGGATACCTACGACGAATTACAGGAGGACGAGGGGTATCTGTTCATCGTAAAATCCATTACGAATGATATGTACCAATATGCCAAATCCTATACGAATTATCAGTATAGTGTGGATAATCCTTTTGCTGAACCGGTGACTGTCACTTCGAATATGGAAGATAATGGTTTTGGTATCTTTACTTTCATAAGGAACCAAGATTACTTTGTAACCGAATAATTCCAATGTTGGAAATTTTGCATGTGAGTACATCCCGGCTGGTTCTACTGGTCGGGATGTCGTTAATTTTAGGAGGCTGTGAACAAGTAGTGGATGTTCGCCTGCCTGAGCATGAACCTCGACTGGTTTTGTTTGCTTATCTCAATACCCAAGGAGCCATACCTAAATTTACGGTCGGTCATTCTGCTGGGTTCATTGCCGATGATGTACCTGAGAGCATTCCTACTGCCGATTTGGTATTGAGCCAGAATGGCACATCACTAGGAGAAATAAATTATGCTGATGATTTAAACAGTCCGGCTGAATATGAAGCTGCCTTTTCCTTGGATATTCCTCCAAATGAAATGCTTCGTATCGAAGTATCCGAAGCCGATTATCCAACCATCACAGCAGAACAGACCGTTCCACAAGACGTATGGATTCAGGAAGTGAACTACACGGGGGAGGATGCCGACCCTGAGAATGGAGAAATTCGCGAATCCTTTGATATCACGATTCCGGATGATGGTAATGTCACCAATTATTACAGCATCCAAGTCTTGACCTTGGATACCATTACAGGGGATTATAATCAGAAAAAAGCCACATCACCGAATACTTTCCTGCAACGAGGTATCAAAAAAGAACTCCTTTTTAATGATGCTGCCTTTAATGGCAATGAATACACGGTCAGGGTATTGGCTGATGTCCGCCATACGGATCTGCCGGAACACCGCATACTTGTCTTTAGATTGAATAGCATCAGTGAGGAACGCTATCGTTATGCCCGTACTTTTAGGCAATACAAGGAAAGCCAAGGGAATCCATTTGCTGAACCGGTGACGATATTTACCAACATTCAAGGCGGTTATGGCGTTTTCTCCTTGGAAAAGCGACACGAATTTATCTTTGGATTATGAAAAGATTACTCTTACTCTATACCATCTTATGTATATGTTCATGTGAGACGGTCATAGACCTCGATGTGGAAGCCCATGAGTCCATCATGGTCATCCATTGTCTGGCAGACAATACACTGGAATCACCCGAGGTTTGTGTGGGTTATTCTGCAGGATATCTGGATGATGACCAACCGGGGATTTTGATGGAAAATGTGGATATCCTTATTCGAAAAAACGGTCAGGAAGTCGAGACATTCTTTTCCAGTTTGGTGCCTGATGGTTGTCATGATGAGGATACGGGATTTAAATTTGATGAAATTGGAGCCTTGTACGAACTGGAAGTGACACATCCTGATTATCAATCCATTTATGCTCGCCAAATCATGCCCTCCATTCCTGGGATATCGGCTGCGACCTACGAACAGGCTGGTACTTATGACCCTTTCAAGGATACCAGATATGATAAGTTGAAGGTGACTTTTGAGGATGATGCAGCAACTGAGGATTATTATTGGATACAAGGTTTTATTAGGAATAGGTGTTGTGAGGAAGATTTTTACTCTCTTTGGACTTGGTCAGACAACTTTCTACTAGAAGAAACCGTAGCCAGCCAAGGACTGGTATTCAATGACGGAACCTTTAATGGAGAGGAAGTCGTTTTGGATCTCAAACTGGATGATACTTACATCGAATTGGACAATCATCTGATTTACGTTCGTTTCAGTAAAATAACGAGGGATGCATACCTGAATTTCAAGACAAGAAAAGCTTATCAGGATGCAGAGAATAATCCTTTTGCAGAACCGGTGACCATTCATTCCAATATCGAGAATGGTTTTGGTATTTTTGGCCTTGAGGCAGTCAATCTGTATCAGGTCACAAACTGATGAATCATTTTGAATATGAACGGAAAAGTCATTGCAGTCTGTAAGAATCCCAAGTTCACTTTTGGGAAATTCCAAGAAGAAACCATTCATTTGCTGGAGGGTTTGGGAGTGGAGGGAGATGTGCATTGTGGTGCGAAAGTCAGGCATCAATACGATATGAAAAAGAACCCCGACAAACCCAATCTTCGCCAGGTACACCTGATGCATCAGGAATTATTCGAAGAATTATCCGCATCCGGATTTAATGTCGGACCTGGACAAATGGGGGAAAACATCACGACATCAGGCATTGATTTATTATCCTTACCCGAAGACACATTATTAAGGATAGGTAATGACGCAGAAATCCGAATCACAGGTCTGAGGACTCCCTGTTATAAGTTGAATGCCATTCAGGATGGATTGATGAATGCCCTGATATTCAAGAATGATGAGGGGAATATCGTTCGGAAATCAGGTATAATGTCCGTTGTTACCCAAGCAGGAACGATTCGGGTAGGGGATAATATTGAAGTGGTATTACCCGAAATGCCCCACCGTGAACTTGGCCCCGTATAAATGGCAATAAGACAGATGAAGCCCAAGGCATCCATTGTTTGTACCGTTATCAATGATTTGAATTATGACCAGCGCATGATTCGGATTTGTTCTGCTTTGACGGAAGCGGGATATGATGTTACCCTTGTGGGTAGGGTCAAGAGGCGGACAGTTCCCTTGGTTGAACGGAAATTCAAACAGCATCGCATTCGGTGTTGGTTTTATGAGGGGAAGTTATTCTATTTGGAATACAATATCAGGCTCTTTTTCTTCCTCCTATTTTCCAATTTCAATATCATCAACTCTGTGGATTTGGATACCATCCTCCCAGGGTATTTTGTTTCCGGACTCAGAGGAATGCCACAGGTATATGATGCCCATGAGTATTTTACGGAACAACCCGAAATCGTTACACGCCCCAAAGTGCAAAAAGTATGGAAATGGGTAGAACGATACACAGTTCCTAAGATAAGGTATGCCTATACGGTTTGCCATAGCTTGGCTGATTTATTCAAAAAGGAGTACGGTATCGAATGCAAGGTGGTGAGGAATGTGCCATTCAGGATACCGGATGATTTCTCAGGCATAAAAAAAGAAGAAAGAATCATCCTTTATCAGGGCTCGTTGAATGACGGACGGGGGCTGGAGGAAGTCATCGATGCAATGCAAGGAATTGATGGAGCCGTATTGTGGTTGGCCGGAGAGGGCGAACTATCCGATGAACTCAGAAAACGGGTAACAGACAAGGGATTGGAAGCCAAGATCCGATTTCTGGGGTATCTTCAACCCGAAGTACTCAATGCCCTGACTCCTAAGGTATATATAGGATTGAACCTCCTTCAGAATAAGGGACTGAATTATTATTATTCATTAGCCAATAAATCCTTTGATTATATCCAGTCCCTTGTGCCATCCATCAATATGGATTTTCCGGAATACAGAAAAATAAGGGAAGAATTCGAAGTGGCCTTGCTCATTCCTGACCTACAACCAGCAACCATCAAGGCAGCCATTTCCGAATTATTGGATAATGATAACCTATATCAGCAACTCAAGGAGAATTGTAAAAAGGCTAGGGAAGTCTATATCTGGGAAAAGGAAGTAGATATTCTCCTAGGGGTTTATGAGGAAGTCATCAAGGATTTGAAATGAGAATAGCATGGAAACATTCAATGTGAATTTGAATATTTGGCAAAATTTACCTGATACGGTATGGGATAAGATACCTCTCATTTGTGCTAGAATGGATGGTTGGAATGGAAAGGAATCCAAGGCAGCTTACTATTGGTATGATGAGGATATGTCAAAGAAACACATATCGGCCTCAGCCGAACCCTCAGGCCTACATTTTTTTGCACACATGGAACAGGAGGAATGGGAAAGATGGCTAGCTGATTTCAAATCCATCGCAACAGAAATACTGGGATTCAAGGTAGGCGAAATAGAAAATGGCGAAGTGGATTATGATGTGGAATGGTCGGAATAAGAATCATTGCCGATTCCATTAATCAATCCTCACCCATATAATTACCCCTTGCAGCCACTACCATGACCAACCCGATGATGACCATCATGATATGAATCAGGAACGCACCTCCTCTACCGGCTAATTCGGTAATCCAATTCATGAAAGTAATTCTCAAATCCATCATACTCAGGACCAGGGCCATCATACCGAAAAAGAAAAGGAAAAAACCGATAATATTGAGAATGGTGGAAGTCTTGGAACTCATGAAATACTGTTTTAATAACTCAAAGTTAATCGACCAATTTGTTCAGATGCCGCAAAGATACATATCCGCTTCCTTTCGGTAGGAATACTTCGCTGAATCAATTTTATGTAAAACCGATTTAACGGACAAAAGTTCGTGAACTCCATCCATAGGAAAAGCGTATATTTGCTGGTGTCCAATACCAAAGACTAAACCTAACCATTTCCAAATGATTCGATTAATCGAATGTCCAAGGGATGCGATGCAAGGCATCAAGGAGTTCATTCCAACGGAAAAAAAGGCGAGATACATCAATCAGTTATTGAAAGCAGGATTCGATACGATTGATTTCGGGAGTTTCGTGTCTCCCAAGGCCATTCCTCAGATGAGGGATACGGCTGACGTATTATCCCGCTTGGATTTGTCCTCCACAGATAGTAAGCTTCTGGCCATCGTAGCCAATAAACGTGGAGCCAATGATGCCTCCCAGTTCGAGGAAATCGATTATCTGGGATATCCTTTTTCCATATCGGAAACATTCCAACTCAGAAATACCAATGCGACGATTGCTGAATCACTGGATCGGGTGAAGATGATGCAGGATATTTGCCTTGCGGCGAATAAGGAAATGGTCGTTTATATATCCATGGGCTTCGGAAATCCTTATGGTGACCCTTGGAATGCGGAAGTCGTACAGAAATGGACTGAGGAACTGGCACGGATTGGAATTGGTATCATTTCACTTTCGGATACCATCGGTGTATCCAATCCTGAATCCATCAGTTATCTTTTCGGTAATCTGATACCCGAATTCCCCGATGTGACATTCGGTGCACACCTGCATACCGAACCACATAATTGGAAAGAAAAAATCGAGGCTGCATACAATAACGGATGCAATCGATTCGATGGAGCCATCAAGGGCTTCGGAGGTTGCCCGATGGCCAAGGATGATCTGACAGGCAATATGCCTACTGAAAACGTCATCATGTATTTCAATGATTTGGGAGTGGACAATGGCATTGACATGGATGAATTCCTTACGGGAATGAGCCTGGCTTACGAAACATTCCCCGAAAACCATCATGCCTAGGCTCATAAGCTTACTGATATGAAACTGACATTCCTAGAGATACCATTCGCAAGTCCATTATTCGATGAATCCATCCGACTGAGATACGATGTACTCAGGGAGCCTCTTGATTTGGAATTCTCCGTCAATGATATCCTCGCCGAGCAGACCCAGATTCACCTGGGAGGTTATGACGAGCAAATGAAACTCAGGGCCTGTCTGGTTCTTTTTCCACAAGAAGAAGGAGTAGTGAAGATGAGACAGGTCGCCGTGGACCCTGATTGTCAGAAAATGGGATTGGGTACACAGTTGGTCATCGAATCCGAAAAATGGTCAAAGCGGAACGGATACAAGCATATGATGATGCATGCGCGTGAATCCGCCATTCCTTTCTATGCCCGCTTGGGATACGAAAAGTATGGCAGGAAATTCACGGAGGTAAAGGTTCCGCATTATCGCTTGAGAAAGGATCTCAAATAACCGTCCTTTAGAAAATTACATTTTCCTTTTCTACCTCTTCGATGCGTTTCGTAAGATGTATCATACTATCCAAGTTCCTGATGGCATGGTCAATGATGCCCATGGTGAAGTTCCCATAGTGCTTGAACTCCTCATTCTTATAACTCAGGATACTGATATGATGATGATGCTCGTTCTTGTCCTCGATTTGTAGAATCAACTGGTCATCCAATAACTCCTCGGATTCTTTTTGGGGCTTCGGTACGGGCTTTTTAGGCAAATCCTCCCCAAAGGAGATATGGCCCTTCAACTTACCATGGTTATGGATGCTGTTGATGGTGCGCTCATCCAGTAAGGTTTTGATATAGGATTCATTATTGGATTGTACGATATACAATTTATCAAAAGCATCATTACCTACAACGATATCCTGCATCCCCAGCTTTTTCTTAATGGAACTTTTCCCCTTTTCGGGATATATCTTGAAATTGAAAAGGTGTGGATTCCTACAACGGGCATTGAAACGCAAGGTATGGAACTGGTACATACTCGAAAATCTGAAGTCAATTTCGGTATTGCCGACCTTACCCATCACAATAATGTCCTTGTTGGCCAAGGGATGAAAGGGAACAAGTTTCAAACCCTCATGCTTCTCCACATACTGTTGGAACTTATTGATGATTTGCTGGTGCTTGGAACCAGCCAACCATGTATTGATGATTAGTTCATAATCATCGTCCGTAATGGAAACGCCCTTGAATTCATTCAATTCCCTAAGATTCCCCTCTCCATCCAACAATGTCCTCGATTTGAATGAAATGTTTTTCTGATTCAAATTCCAAAAATTGGTTGTTTTCTCAATCTTCCAGATATCCTGATGTGTATAGGTATTCGTGAACCTCGATCCATCATTACCCGCAAAATAAAAGGCATCATGAGTGACAATATACCGATGGCTCATGGATGAAAGCATGTCCTTAATTATCATGAATAAAAACATTAATGGTATTAGGACATGTAGATTGAACTCGAAATGCATCCAATGGGTGGGAAGATCCGTTCTGATAAAAACTAAATAGACATACGCACAAACAAATAATATGATGACAATCAACTCAAGGAAAGCTTTCTTAGAGCTGACATATTGGGTCCAAACGACATCCTTTTCCGTTATGTCGAAATGGTCAAGTACTTTCTGTGGAATGGGCTTGTCTTTCATGGCTGAAAATTGTTGGATGAAGTGTATGATGAATATATGTCTTAACTCAGAAACTTGCACCTATTCTCGAATAATCCAAGAAGATATTCGACCAATCAATCCCCTGCTGTGGAACGATTATAAGATTCGATGCTTTGGGCAAGAGCAGACAATCCCTGGATGAGGTCAATCATGTCATCCACTGCTTTCATAAGGTCACTTGAATAATTGATGTGCTTGGAGGAAAATTTGAGAACGGATACCTTTCCTGCATCTAGGGTAGGGGTGTGGGATGGAATCAGATGGTCATCCAAGAGGTCATTTTCCGTGGGCTGGTTTAATGCTTTTTCCCTTAGTTCTTGTGGCGTTCCCATGGAGATGGTTCCTTTTGATTTTTTCAATACGGGCAATAAATCCATTAAGATTTCTGTATTGAGCACTTGTTCCAAAAAAGGAATATGATTTCCCTTTAGGATAAGTGCCTTATCCAATTCCTTTTGGCCCATTTGGTAATCTTGCATCCCAAAAGCCTTACTGATGGAGTCACTGGTTTTTTCGGGCCGGATGTGGAGGTAATTATTTTCTTCATTTGATACATGGAATGTGATGTCCAAACGAATGAATTGGTGCATGCCATAGAGATAAAAGCCGAATCTGGAATCGTTGAGGAAACCATCCATAAAAATATTGAGTCTGGCAGCCCAGTCGTATGTATGTAATTGTAAATCATGCAGAGTACTGAAATCTGAAAATCGCTGATTTATTTTTTTAAATATGGATGTGGCAAACCAATTTTCTTTGATATCATAAAAGGTTTCGTTAGGGATACTGATATTTTTTAATTCGAGGTTGTCCATGAAGTTGCCAGGGTAACGATGGATAGAAAGTGTTTTTTCGTGATTGAAATAATCTATTCTTTTAATATCAGAATAGGCAATGACGAATTTTCGGGTATACAATTTTTTATCTGTGAAAATAAAATCGTATTCGTAATTTTTGATTTGTTCCTTGTATACGGTAAATGCAAAAAATGCAAAACCAAATGTACAGAGCAGCATGATATCAATGTCCTGAAAAATGAAAATCAAACTGGTGATAAATCCTACGCTGAAAATCGTTAGGGGAATAGTCTTAGGGCTAAATCTGTTTTCCAATTTAGATAAAATTATTTTTTCATCATTAGGAATCAGATCCGTTAATTGAGTCGGATGATAGAACATGAGTCTATTTCTTGCTGGTTTTTTCAATGTTCTTGGCTATTTTTAACATCATCTCCATAATGGCGATGATGTCATGTGCTAATTGAGAATAATCCTGTGTGTGATTGAAGCTTCTGCATTGTAATGTCAGGGAATCTTTTTTCCCTATTTCCCTTTCCTTAGTGTATGGTGTTACGGTAAGGTGTTCGTCCAATGTCCCTTGTTCTCTAATGGATTTGCCTTTGGTTTCTTCTTCTTTCTGGTACTCGCCGAATTCTATGGTGCCGTCAGTGAGTGGGATGTATTGTTGTATCTGGGCCATCAATGTTTCATCGAGTATGTCCATGATGTCTTCCTTGTCATTCCCTTGTAATAAGATGGCTTCATCGAAAATGGAATGACCTATTTCTATATCCTGAACCCCAAGTAATTTTCCGATAGTATGAATATCCTTTTCTGCTTTCATCCTGAAATATAAATGATGTTCATTGCTGCACTTCATTTGAACTTTCAAGTAATTAATATTATTCACTTCCTTGATGACTGCATGAAATTGCAAGGGATTTTTTTTCTTCGATTTGATTTCTAGTGGTGTTTTTTCGAAATGCTTGAAAATGCGAGTGCTGAATTTATGTTTCTTTGCAAATGATAATATGATAATATTGAAAAGATGATAGGGGGATTTATCTTTCCAGATAGCTTGTATCTTAGATTGGATTTGTGAGGCTGGTAAATCCGTAGGAATATGTACGGTTGATTTTTTGAAATTTTCTTTTCGTCTGATCTTGATTTTTATTGTATCTATGCCATCCTTGATGTTCCTGACATCTATGCTGAAAATTTCATCATAAGGATAAATTTCTGCTTTTCGTTTATTATTAAGGATAATTATTTTTCTACTTGTAATAACAAACCCCTTGTTAAAAATAAAATAAAAAAATATTTCAAGAAAAAGTAATACTGCTACCGCCATAAGGAAGAAGCCGAAAATGGACATGGTAGTTTCTGTGATAATTAATAATATACCACTGATGGAAAGTGCCAATAAAATACTGAATTGACTGAGTAAGTTTAGCTTTTTCTCATATTCCACATGTGTGACAACTTCCCCCTTTTCAAGCCATTTGCTAAAATGCTTTATTTTTTCGCTTCTTTTACTCAAAATTAGAATGATTAATCGAGGTAATAATCCTGTATTCGTCCTGCGATGGAATACATGACTTCAAAATTCTTAATACAATGATTCAATATGATTTGAACATTGAATAAGCTACCACCTACATCAGGACAGTGATAGGTCAATGGAATTAATTCTTCCGTATAATTCGCAGTATCAGGAAAGAATTCATGTAATAATCCCTCATCCAAAATATCAAATTCAGGTACATCCTTATCCTTGGATGTTTTCTTTTTGGTTACGGGTAAATCCCCCCAGGTAATCTGACTGTCAAAATACCGCCATGCATCCATCATCAGTTGCTGTACGGGATAGGTCAGTGCATAGCGAATCAACTTTTGGTCACTACTCTTAATGAAGAAGAAGTTATCGAATTCTTTTCTGTTGACTTGAATGTCCTGTCCCCCTGCACCGAATAGTTTTTCCAGTCCATTCCCTAATTTCTCTTTCTTGATTCGAATGAAGGTATTCTTAGGATTAGGCAGGAAAAACCGAATGGTCAATTGCTTCATCTTGTAGATGTTATCCAGGAAGAAAATACACTTCATACCGTCTAGCTCTCCGGAAATTTTGAGGAATGTTCTGGTATTGGTTTTGGGTAGGCTCAGGGCCAATCCATATTGGTCGGCCAATCTTCGCATGTATTTGACCCTTTGCGCATAGGGCGATTCCTTGTTCCACAAGGAAACAATCAGATTCCTCACCTCACTGGTATCCCGAAGATTCTCTACGGCGAAACCCAGATGCTGGTTTTCTTGTCCCAATGGAAGTTTTACATTGGGTTGGGTGATGAGTAGAATCCGTTTCTGATTCATTCTCGTTCCGATTGCAACCTGATATACCTGCGAAAAATAACAGGAACGAAGATGATTGGGCTTGATACAATTGATGACTCGAAGATTGGTAATCACATAATGAATGATATTCACCCGATTCTTCAGTACCATATGTACCGTTTCCTCGGGGCGTAATAAGTCTCTGATGACGCGGGGAAGATTTGACTTGGGTATCATGTATTTATCTGTCGTTGTATGCTTTGATTTCCAATGCCAGTGCAATCATCATTTCTAGGGATTTGGCGAATTGCTTGGCGATGACCTTATAGTTGGTAGTGTGTTTGTGAACATAGTCACAGGAAAGTATCAACGGACTAACGAATGATTCATCCCTTTTGATAGTTGTCCCAATCTCACTGAGTAGGTGGGCATCCAGCACTGAAGCATCATCCTGCGTTGTTTTCTTTTTCTTACTAGAAGTGGGTTCTATTCCCATAGTGATTTCCCAATCCATATTCAGAATGGCTCTCTTGACCATTTCCCGCATATTCGGATGCATAATGGTTTCAAAGAAATGCTCATGGTCGCTTTGCAATAGGAACAAGTCGTCAAATTGCTTATTTCCTGTTTTCAAGTCCTGTAATCCAACAATTTTTCCCAATTGGGTCCCAACATTTTCTCTCTTGATTCTCAGATAATTCCTCTCTGCATTGGGACAATTGATTCTTACCTTGAACATCTGCAAGTGGTTCAGGTAGCCGATTTGGCAGGATACTTCCATGCCTTTCACAGTCCCATGCACAATCATTTTCTGCTTTACATCATTAGGATTGAAGTCCTCTATTTCCAAATCATACTTCCTTGTGATGGGCTCGAAATGCTCATTGAATATTCTATAAGGATATTTCTTGACCCAAGCATTCCGTATGATAGCAAGGGTTTCTTTCATCTGACTCGGCTTTCGAATGACAGGAGTGTGATTCTCATTTTTTGCATTCGCAAAATAGACAGGGTTCAAGTGCAGCGCTATACCGGGCTCTGAAGTTCCATAATTCCCACTGATTTTATAAATATTCCTATAATAGTAAGAGGTATGTTGGAATTTGGAATGGGGAGTCCGGTCAAAAATAATCCTATCAGTGGTTGCAAGGTAATAGAGATTATTACTGTTGTAATTATATCGGATAATAGCAATGACTGCAATAAGGAAAATTGCATAGGGTATCACCTGTGTAGATTCCTTCAACAGACCAATGGTGATTAGCACTACCAGAATGGTAGTAATGATGGTTGTGGAGATGATATAAGTCATCTTGCTCATCAAGAGTTTACCTTTTTCATGCCAAATGACTTCCTCGTCATTTTTCAGTAGTCGCTTATATTTTTCAGGATAATCCAAAATCATGGTTGGAATGATTGAATGTTCTTTGCAATGTTAATCATAGTAGGAATGATTTCCAAAATATGTTGGATGGCGCCATCGGTTTTGTATCCACCCAAGTCATCCACCTGATATTTCATTTGGGATACATTACCTCTGGATTGTTGTTTCCTTTCCTTTTGGAAGACTCCTGCATCCAAGATGTCTGTGTCATATGATGGATGTTTCTTCTTGGAATTAGAGAATCCTTCTCCCATGGAAAAGGAACCGGGTATCTTATATTTCATTTGGGACAAGGACTGAATGACATCATCGTCTATGATGTTATAAAAGAATCGACTATCATCACTCCTACAGAAATAGGCCTTGTCGAATGCCTCATTTCCTACTTCTATATCATGTGTGCCCAGTCGCTTGATCCATCTCGCTGCCCGGTTTTCCGGCCCCAAATAAAAATGATGCTTCCACTCGTTGGGGCAAGTCATTGCTAATTTGAACTGATTGATTTCCAATAATGAATCAATGTGGCACTCCAAGGGCATTCCGTTGACATTGCCTCTGATACTGATGATATTTTTCTTTTGATAAAGATGCTCATCCATATGGAAGCCATATCGGTTGACCAAGGCTTGGAACTGCTCGTAATGTGCTACGAATGGCGATTTTTTCTTCCAAGCCGGACGGATTACTTCCACAGCCGATTCGAATGCTCTTATATTCCTGATTACGGGATAATCTTTTTCTTCCTCAGAAAAATAAAGACGGGATGTCTGCAATACCAGGTCATTGTTGCGTCCCCATAACTTATAAATCTTTCGATAGGAATAGGCATTATAGGATTTATAATCCTCACCTCCCTTGTAAAAGAAAATGATACGGCTATCCGTAGCAATGTAGGTGGTGGTTTTCTTTTGCGATTCCTTGAATATCCCTAAGGCAATTAGGGGGAAGATTAGAATGATTATCCACATGAAACTATGCTCCACTTCCAATAAGGCCAATGAGATGACCAATATCGAAAGGGCAATCAATGAAATGATGATGGATAAGATAGGGTTGACGGCTTCTGTCTCTCCCTCTTGGACCCATATGATTTTCTCATTCGAGCCCAATAAATTACGGAATTGGTCCTCGTATTTTTGAAACATGATAGAAGTTGTTTTGATGGATGATAATTATAAGCAATTATCATGGTATTCACCAAAAAATCAGACCAATCCAAGGAGAAAGTCGCTGCATGTTATAGTCAGGTTGTATCTGACAATTCTAATTTTTAAAGATTAAATCCTTTAGGATTACTCTTTATATATTGAGCAACTTTCCCGATTATATAGTTTTCTTTATCGATAGAGTAATACTCTTTGTCTAGCTCTGAGAGTCTTTTTGATTGGTCTGTTGTAAAGGTTGGTTCATTATTTACATATGATGTATTTTCAAGTATCTGTAATGCCTCAACTAGAATATTTTGAATTCTGATGATATCCATTATTTCAGCTGCTTTCAGGGCTTCATTTAGAGTTTCACCTTTTGTATTATTTAGATATTGCAGGAACCCGCCATTCTTAACATTCATGTCAAGTAACCAGAAACAGTATAGATTCTTTTCGAATTTGGATATACGTTGTATGAATTCTTTTTTACTTTCTTGCGGTATATGTTGTTTCTTAGCAATATCTATAAAAACATCACTAATAAGTTTGATATCACTTGTTTTGTTAGTGGGGATGATATTGCTACTTCGGTGCTCTGCACTAGAATTTTTCTTGCATGCTGTAAGCAGCAGTAATACAAAGAAATAGATGTGAGCATGTCTCATAAGTGGAAAGAATAAATAATGCTTAACAATGAAATGAATATTTAAGACTATTTCGTAGTATACTTATCAAGTATTTCATCATATAATTCATCAATATGTTTAGGAATACCATGCTGATAAATTTTCAACTCCTTTCCCTTGATATGTGTGAAAAATATTTTATCCAAATTAATTTCTAATTTCCCTTTTGAATATTCTGCTTGCCACCATTCATGAAATTCTTCTTCATCAAAAGTAAATGCATCGTATACAGGATACTTGAATTCAGAAGTCTAATAAAACCCCTTATTTACGTTATTTATAATCGTCTCCATTAAGTTTTCCACATCCTCATAGTCCTCATGTTTTTCTTCATCAACATTTTTATCAAGTTCTTTTTTGGATATTTTTTACTTTTTCATTTTTTCTTTGCTAACAATAGAAAAAAACATCCCTTTCAAACCATATAGGATGAAAGGGATGTTAATGTGCCTAGCTCAAAACAGGCGAGGCACTATATCTTTCGACAAAGGCTTTCATCTCATCCACCATTTGTGGAGAACCAATCACAATGGAAGCCCTTTGGTGCAATTCAGTCGGTTTGATGTCCATGATGCGCTGTAAACGGGTATTGATGGATTTTCCGCCGGCTTGCTCCATAATGAATGACATTGGATTACATTCATATAATAATCTCAATTTCCCATCAGGATACTTTCTTGTACTTGGATAAAGGAAAATACCTCCTTGGAATAGGATTCTGTGGATATCCGCTACCATCGTACCGATATAACGAAGCCTTAGATTCTCGTCACTGCAGTTATCCACATAACGACGCATCTCAAGGTCGAACTTGCTGTAATATCCTTGATTGATGGAATAATACTGTCCCGTTTTAGGAATCTGTATATTTCTGTGCGATAGGCAGAACTCTCCGATACTAGGGTCTAGTGTGAAACCATTCACACCATGTCCGGTCGTGTAGACCAAGATGGTGGAAGTACCATAAATGACATAACCTGCGGCAATCTGCTCCACACCTTTTTGTAGGAAGTCCTCCAACTTACAGGGCCCATCATCCGGACTGATTCTCCTGTAAATACTGAAGATGGTACCTACCGATACATTCACATCAATATTGGAAGAACCATCCAATGGATCAAATAATACCACATACTTGGCATTCTTGGATTCGATGGCCTTGAGTGGAACGAAGTCCTCGTTTTCCTCTGATGCAATACCACAACACTCACCGCTGCCACTCAGGCATTCTATGAGTTTGTCATTGGCATACATATCCAGTTTCTGAACGGATTCTCCGGAGGAATTCTCCGCACCATGAACTCCAAGGATGTTCACGAGTCCTGCTCGGTTGACTTCCCTGTTCACGATTTTGGCCGCAACACCGATATCCCGCAACAATGCGGTCAATTCTCCTGTTGCAAAATGGAAATCCTTTTGGCTTTTGATGATGAATTCATCTAGGGTAACAATTCTATTTGGCATGAGCTAAGTTTTATTTGGTGATGCAATTGTAATTAGGCTTAGAAATTAATGGATTCCTATTGGAGTCCGACATCACTACAGTTAGGATTGCAAAAATAATACTAAAAAAATCAAGGAGTGGTGTAAAAATCATCTGTTTGTTGAAAACATTATTTTGTTAACGGCGTATAACGCTTGAAAGATGCTTGTTATTGTCACAATTTTTGTGTCACGAACAAGCATAATGGACACTAATGCACTCTTACCATCAATAGTTTACATCTAAATCCTTGATTTAATGTGAATTATTCTAGAAATTAGAAATTCATACATTCATAAGACCTTTTGACAATTATTCAAGGCTCTCGGGTTAGTATGATAACCTGTAGCTCAGGTATGAGAATCCAATTCGAATGAGAATAAAAATCAACTCCCTTCTTCTACAAGCAACCGTTGTTTGCAGCCTTATCCTATTATCATTTTCCTCTGTACAAGCTACCCACATTGTTGGTGGAGAGCTGAATTATGAGTGTTTGGGTAATGATGAGTATGAAATTTCCCTTACGGTATTCAGGGATTGTTTCAATGGTAACCCACAGGCTTATTTCGATGACCCTGCCTCGATAGGTATCTTTGATGTGAACAATAATCTGGTGACGAATCTGGGGCAGAATGGTCAGTTACTCATACCTCTGATGAATGACGATACCCTCGACCCCACATTATTTGATAGTTGTTTGGTCGTACCTCCCAATGTTTGTGTGCATCGGACCACATACAGGGATACCATTACGCTTCCGTTCACTCTTGGAGGATACCAGCTTTCCTATCAAAGGTGTTGTAGGAACCAAACCATACAAAATATCGTGAATCCCTTGGCTACGGGAGCCACGTACTATAATTTCATCTCCGAACAATCCTTGGCTGAATGTAATTCGAGTGCAGTCTTCAAGGAATGGCCCCCCAATTATATATGTGTCAATGAACCCATTGTATTTGACCATTCGGCCTTAGATATTGACGGCGATTCTTTGGTCTACATACTATGTACCCCCTTTGATGGGGCTGACCAACAAAATCCTCAACCACAGCCACCTAATCCTCCACCTTATGATAATGTGACTTGGTTGGACCCACCATATGATTTGAATAATGTAATGGGTGGTGTGCCGCTAGCGATTGACTCGGAAACAGGACTACTGACAGGAACACCAAATACCATCGGGCAGTTTGTTGTGGGTATATGTGTGGAAGAATATAGGAATGGAGTGCTGATTTCAACATCCCGTAGGGATTTCCAATATAATGTAGGACTATGTGGAGAGGCTATTTCCTCTTTCTTCGCTCCGGCAGTGGATTGCGATGGCTTCACGGTGAATTTTACTAACCAAAGCCAGGATGCCCCTTCATACTTGTGGGATTTTGGAGATCCTAACACAACCTTGGATGTTTCCACAGCGACCAATCCATCCTATACGTACCCGGATACGGGTTTGTATACCATTACCTTGATTGCCGGCCCGAATGAATTGTGTGCAGATACCTCATTCAGTACGGTTTCGGTACAGATTCCATCCTTATTTGTGGATTTTGATTTGAGTATCATTGATGGTTGCGTCTTTCCTGCACAGGTATCCTTTGATGATTTATCATTCGATACGATTAGTACCATCGTGGAATGGGATTGGCAATTCAGTAATGGAGATAGTTCCGATGAACAGGACCCCATTTGGTATCTCACGGAGTCCGGGGTGTATTCGGCAACCCTTACTGCTACTGCAGCAAATGGTTGTCAGGTATCCCATACGGATTTCATTTCCATAGACGTATTAGAATTAGGATTGCAGGATACAGCCGAAATATGTGTGGATGGTTCCGTTGTACTGAATCCGGGCACAGACCCGAATCTGACGTATACTTGGTCTCCCGGAGAGACATTGAGTAGTACGACCTCTCCAAGCCCGACAGCCAATCCGTTGGGTACTACAACGTACTACCTGACAGTCGAGGATAATCAGGGTTGTATCTATAATGATAGTGTTCAGGTCAATGTCAATGAACTCATCATTGATTTTGATGACCAAATTGATTATTGTGAGGGAGATACGGTACAACTTCATGATGGTGCTGAACCGAATCTGAATTATATCTGGCTACCAGATGAGAATTTGATTGATGGTAACACAGGTACACCTTCTGTTTATCCAGATGGGCCGGCCCAGTATACCGTTACGGTATTCGATAGCAATACAGGGTGTTTTTATCAGGATACCATTGATTTGGAACCAATCATTGATGAGGAACTACCTGATGATTTGGAAATATGTGATGGTGAATCCATTAGTATCAATCCGAATCCTAATTTGAATTATACCTATTCATGGTCCCCGGCAGGAACATTGAATGATCCGAATGACCCGAATCCGATAGCTACTCCTAGTAATACTACAACCTATTCCGTAGATATTTTTGATGCAGCGAATAATTGTATCATCACCAGGGAAGTCACGGTAATGGTGAATCCTTTGCCAGAATTGAATTCGGATAGCTTATCTATTTGTAGGAATACGACCTCATCTTTGAATCCTGGAGGAAATCCTAATTTCAATTATACTTGGTCTCCCACAGATGGCCTGGATGATGCCAATGCGCCTAATCCTAGTTTAACAGCAACGGTAAATGGCGAGACCACATATACGGTAACGATAGTGAATCCTACAACCAATTGTGTATATGTGGATTCAATTAAGGTTTTGGTGCCGGAAGATGTTGAAGTTACTGCGAGTGATGATGAAATTGTATGCGAAACCACATTAGAAATATCAGCAACTACCAATACTGGTACGACATTCGAATGGTTCTCTGACCAACAATTGACGAATTCGATAGGAAATGGAGCTGATTTGGAAGTTGCTCCCGGAGAAAGTAGCACCTATTATGTTGTTACGACAGACCAATATGGTTGTTCTTCTACAGATGAGGTGACGGTTGGGAGTCAGGCAACAAATGTGGATGTACCTGCCCAAGTAGCGGTGTGTGAGGATAATGAGATTGTTATGGAAGCCATTAATAATAAGCCGGATGATATACTGACCTATCAATGGTTGCCAGAGGAATTCATCACAAACGGAGGAAATACAAGTACACCTACCGTTCTCGTTGGAGATGATGAAGTATTGACATTGATAGTCGAGAACCAATATGGTTGTTCTGACACATTATTTGTACCACTGGATGTTGTGGAGAATACAATAAATTTGATGGCTACGGCTGATCCTGACTCGATTTATCCCGGAGAGAGTTCGCAATTGGAGGCAACGATGGGTAATTATAGCTATCAATGGTCATTGGGGAATCTTCTGGATGATGATATGATTCAGAACCCTGTGGCTACACCTCCCGAGACAACAACATTCGATGTGTTTGTAGAAGATGAAGCTGGCTGTAAGGATACAGCTTCCGTGACGGTTTTCCTCAAGGATTTCCAATGCGAAATACCATTCATATTCGTTCCGAATGCCTTTACGCCGGATAATGATGGAATGAATGATGTATTCTTCGTCAGAGGTAATGCAATTGATGAAATGTACATGGCTGTATATAACCGTTGGGGAGAGAAATTATTTGAGACAAGGGATTTGAATACAGGCTGGGATGGTACATACAAGGGTAAGGAATTACCACCGGATGTGTATGGATACTTCTTGGAATTGAGATGCCTGAATGGTGAGGAATATTTCACCAAAGGAAATGTAACCTTAATTAGATAACCAACCCCAAACAGGGAATACAATCATCAGAAATGAGAAAGTTATTATTACAGGTCATATGTGTTTTGTGCTTTTTTTGGGGGATGAATACCTCGGTACAAGGGCAAGACATTCATTATGCGCAGTTTCATAATGTACCCTTGTATCAGAGTCCGGCCATGACCGGATTGATGAATGGGGATTACAGAATATCAGGAGTATACCGTTCACAATGGGAATCTGTTCCTGTGCAGTATAGGACATTCGGTCTGGGATTCGATATGAAAGTCTTAGAATCGAAGTCTGGCGTCTTGGGTGCTGGATTATTCATTAGCAGGGACCAGGCGGGCGATTCCAATTTATCATTAACGACCATCAATTTGTCTGCTGCATATACCCTTAGAATGGGAAAGAAATCCTTGGTTACTTTGGGGTTTAATGTCGGGTCAGGACAAAGGTCATTCGATTTTTTAAGATTGACATTTGATAATCAATTCAATGGTGACCAATTTATTCCGGATAGTAATACGGGAGAGAATTTCGAGAATACCAACAATTTCTATATTGATTTAGGAACCGGACTCAATTACCGATTCCAAGCCAGTCGTAGGACAAAGTTGGATATAGGAGTGGGTGCCATGCACCTCAATCAACCGGACCAAGCCTTTGACGACGATGATGAAATCAATTTGCCAATGCGACTCACGGCATATCTCAATGGTTCTTTCAGAATGAATGCCAAGTCGGATATGCTCATCAGGGGCTTGTTCCATAACCAATCACCTTATCAGGAAACCGCATTTGGTTTGGGATGGAGATACCACCTCTCATTCAAGAAAAGCAAGGAGACCGCCCTTTCTTTTTCTACTCATTACAGATTGGGGGATGCAATCATTCCCATGATAGAAATAGACTACGGTCCTTGGAGAGGAGGCCTGTCCTATGATATCAATATATCGGATTTCAATGTGGCAACCAACAATAGGGGAGGGCCTGAGATTACACTGATGTATATCATCACGAAAGTAAAACCACTGCCGGAATATAAGGCTTGTCCTATATTCTAAACAACTTCAAATAAATACATATCAGATGAGAATTATCACCATTCTTCTTCTATCCATCATATCATACTCTGCAATGGGACAGAGTTACAGACAGTATGTCAAGGCTGCTGATAAGTCCATGGCTGAAAAGGATTATTACTCGGCCATGATGTATTATAAGGATGCTTTGGAAATCAAGGATAAGGATGCACAGGTGCATTATAAATGCGCACAGGCTGCCAAGGAATTCTTTGCTTATACCATTGCTAGTAGGCACTATGAAAAAGCCTTGGCTAAGGCTTCTGAGGCAGAATTCCCATTGCTGACACTTGAGTTGGCAGACGTGAAGCAAACCTTGGGAGAATATCAGGAAGCCGAACTGCTTTATGACCGTTATCTTAAGGCTGGAGTAGGGAATGAGATGAATATGGAGAAAGCCCAAATGGGTAAGGATGCTTGTGCATGGGCAAAGAATGAGGAAAGGGATATGGATATTCAGATTCGATTATTGGATAAGGTCATCAATTCAAAATATTCCGAATTCGGAGGTTCATGGGCCAATGATGAGTTGGTTTATTCATCCTTGAAATTCAAGGACGAGTCTGTTCCGGAAGAAAGGAAAATTTCCAAGGTTTTATCCACTGCCGATGACACGAAAAGAGGAAGAACGGTAAGAATCAAAGGAGCTCCAAAGGAAGTGAATGTGGGAAATGCCACTTTCAGTCCGGATGGTAAAATCATGTATTTTACTGTTTGTAGTTATATCAATAATGTGGATGTACATTGTGATATCTATTATGCCATCCAATCAGGAACGAGATGGGATGCTGAAAAAATGGAGGATCCAATCAATGTTGATGGATATACCCAGACCCAGCCTGCTTGGTCCAATCATCCCGATTGGACTGGATTATTCTTCTCATCGGATAGGCCCGAGGGTAAGGGTGGATTGGATATCTGGTTTGCCAAACACATCCGAGGGGATGCCTTTGAGACACCGATCAATGTAACTGATATCAATACACCATTCAACGAAATCACACCCAGTGTGGATAATGGTGATAAAGAAGATACTGCGTTATATTTCAGCTCTGATGGTTATGTGGGTTTTGGACAATATGATGTCTACACTACATCATTTGATGGTCTGAAATGGGGCACACCCCAAAATATGGGTATTCCGGTAAACAGCGGATACAACGATGTTTATTTCTGGAGGAATTCGGAAATGGAAAAGGCACTGGTGGCTTCCAATCGCCCTGAATCAAGATCCATGCTCAAGGAAGACCCCGCATGTTGTAATGACTTATATGCCCTGACTTTTCCAAAGGATGAGAAGCCGAAACCAGAACCAGAGCCTGAAGTGGTCGTAGAGAATGAAAAACCCAAACCAGAACCAGAGCCCGTTCCAACACCGGAACCGAAACCAGAACCCAAGCCGGAACCGAAACCTGTTCCTACACCAAAACCAGAGCCTAAACCTGTTCCAAAACCAGAACCCAAGCCAGTTCCTACACCTGTCCCGACTACAGTGGTGACCATGGAAAGCCTGCTTCCATTGAAAGTTTATTTTGACAATGACGAGCCAGATAAAAGAACTTATAAGACTCGCACAATAAAGTCGTATTCCCAATCGTATAAAGAGTATATTTTACGGGAATCTGTTTTTTACGACAAGTATGTAGAAGGTATGCCCGCTGAAAAGCTGGCAGAAGCAATGTCCGATTTGGTTCAATTCTTCAATAATGATGTCAAGAGAGGTTATGATGACTTACAGACGATAAGTCAGATGATTCTTTCAAAACTTCAGTCAGGGAAGAAAATAAGCATTGAAATCAAAGGATACACCAGCCCCAGAGCTAAATCCACATACAATCAGAATTTGGCGCAACGAAGAACTTCCTCATTGTTGAATCACTTCAATGAATATCTTGGAGGTTCGTTCATACCTTACATACAATCTGGTCAGCTCAGGTTGATTGAATTGCCATTGGGTGAAACCACTGCGCCTGCTGGTATCAGTGATTCATTATCCGATGAGCGGAATTCTATTTATAGTCCGGAGGCATCAAGGGAAAGGAGGGCGGAAATAAAGGCTGTTAAAGTGGAATAATTGAATCTAAGGCTGTCACGTTTAAGGAATAGTTCCCTTTGTTCATCAAAGGAGAGTATGCTTTTTGTCGTCAACATACATTAGAATACCTAGTTAAATAGAGACAAAAACACTCCTTTTGGTAATTTTTATTACAACTTTGCCTAATTAGCAAAGACACTTGAAAAATGTAATGCATGGGAATTAGAAGCCTTACACTCACCACTCTATGTTTGTTGTTTTTTATTCATGTGAATGCCCAGTTATCCGCTGATTTTGTGGCAAATACACAGACTGGTTGTGATTTCGCACAAATCAATTTCACGAATACTACCACAGACGGAGGTAACTCCATCAACTGTTCAAGTGGATACACTTATGCCTGGGATTTTAGTCCCGGTAGTTCATCACAATGTTCTCCCGGAAATATTTTCAGTACACCTGGTGTTTACACCATTTGTCTAACTGTCACAAATAATAACACTGGAGAATCCGATACGGAATGTAAACAGGATTATATTACGATATATACCTTACCTCAACCGAGTTTTACTTCCTCCCCACAATCAGGATGTGAACCATTGGAAGTATGCTTCCAAAATACATCCACTTTGGACCAAGGAAGTTTTACGAATTGTATCTGGGATTTTGGTGATGGACAGGTTACTGATGATTGTACTACAAGCCAAATTTGTCATACCTATGCCCAGAATGGTTCCTACACGGTTACACTTACAGTGATAGATGACAATGGTTGTGCACCAGTCACTGCAACAAATACGATTGATGTATTCGCTGCTGCGGAAGTGGATGTAACCTCTGATGTTACCTTCGGTTGTTCTCCTCCATTGACTGTGAATTTTTTCAATAATACGGTTCCGACCAATGGTGTTGATTTCGAATGGACATTCGAAGGAGCGAATACGACTTCATTCACAGGTGTGACACCACCACCCATAACATGGTCTACTGAAGGTTCCTATGATGTGACCATCATTTCCGAAAGTGCCAATGGTTGTACGGATACCTTATTCTTGGAGGACTATATCGGAGTGGGGAGTTCCATTGATTTTTCGGTAAGTGATTATTCCATATGCCTTGGTGATACGGTATTTTTCAATGACCTTTCAGGAGGTACGCCACTTTCGTGGCAATGGGATTTCGGTGATGGTTCAGGTAATGCTTCTTTTCTTGAGAATCCATTCTATGTATATCAGAATACGGGCTGTTTCTCAGTTTCACTAACAACAGATAACGGCGGTTGCCAATCCACACTTACCGATCCGGTTTGTATACAGGTAAGTGATATTCCTACGGTTTCATTCACGAATGATAATCCTATTGGATGTGAATTACCACACACCGTTAATTTCAATGTTGTGGGAACTGATCCTGCTGGTAGTATCTTCTGGATATTCGGTGCGGATACCTTGGGTTCTTCCAACCAGCCCACACCTACATTCACATTCAATGAATTCGGGAATTTTCCAGTTACATTGGAATACACCTCACCGGATGGTTGTCAAACAAGTTTTACGGATAATATCCAAATCGAAGAAATTCAGGTAGACCTTTTGGGCAGTTCTGTTGAGGGTTGTGCTCCCATTACGGTTACATTACAAGATAATGTAACATCCATCTCGCCAATCAATGATTGGGTTTGGACAATTCCGGGTATTGGTACATTCAATGAGGAAAACCCTACAATTACAGCAACGGATACAGGTTCTTATGATGTCATTCTTCAAGTCACGAACAATCTAGGATGTGTTGCATTGGATACCATTGAGGATTATATCCAGACAGGAGCACCACAGATGGTTGAGTTCTCTGCCGATCCGACACTGGCCTGTATAGATACGACCATCTTCTTTACCGATATGTCAAGTCCATTTGTAGACCAATGGTTCTGGCAATTCGGGGATGGGCCGAATTCGTTCTCATTCGAACAAAATCCCGGACATGATTATATAGATACAGGATTCTTTGAAGTCTGTCTGACCGTTTTTCAGAATGGTTGCGAAAGCACATTGTGTAAGCCGGATTATATCTATACCCTGCCTCCTAGGGCAGCATTATTATTTGAAAATGAATGCGAAGACCCATTCTTCTACGAATTCACGGATAATTCACTAGCGGCAGATTCCATATTCTGGGATTTTGGTGACCCAACCACCACTTCTGATGTATCCAGTGATTCCCTTACGAGTTATACCTATCCCGGAACAGGTTCGTATCTGGTCACGCTGGTCTCTTACAATTTTACTACGGGTTGTACGGATACGGCCCGACAACAAATCATTGTGGCAGACCCAATGGCATCATTTACGATACCTGATACACTGGGCTGTGCCCCCTTTGTGGTGAATCCCATTGATGCTTCCATTGATGCTGTAGCATGGGAATGGACCACACAGAATGGAAATATTACGGATGAGAATACAGCATTTCCAACCATAGAATATACCGACGGCGGACTTTACTCCAACGACATCCAATTGGTCGTAACGGACATCAATGGTTGTATGGATACCATGGTATTGTCACAGGATATTTATGTGAATGAGGTGGATGTTGATTTCATCATTCCAGAAAGCGTAGGATGTGCGCCATTCTCATTAACCTTGACGGATAATTCCACAAGTTTGTTCGGAAATCTAACGACTTGGACATGGAATGATTTCCAAGGGAATAATGCAATAGGCCCCGATAGTGAGGTGACATTCGTATTCACACAAGCAGATACATTTGACATCCGACTCATCGTAGAGGATGATTTGGGATGTCAGGGATTAATCAGGCACTTCGATACCATCGTGGTAACGAACCCTGTGGCTTTGTTCAGTAGTGATACCTTTGCATGTACTGAGCAAGTCATTTCATTCAATAACCTGAGTACAGGAGAGGGATTAAGCTATGCTTGGGATTTCGGAGACCTGACAGTTTCATCCGACCCGAACCCTACGCACTTCTATACGACAGAAGGAGTATATAATGCCTGTCTTACCATTACGGATGTGAATGGTTGCGATAGTACATTCTGTAATACGATTACCGTAGCTGACCCGGTAGCTGATTTCATAGCGGATACGACTTTTGCTTTCTGTCCACCTTTGATTGTCAACTTTACCAATTTGTCCCAGAATGCTGTTCCGGGTGGGAGTACTTGGGATTTTGGTGATGGAACCGGTAGTTCAAGTGCAGACTCTCCATCTCACGTTTATACTCAAGCAGGTGTTTTTGATGTGACACTTATCGTAACGAATGCATCTGGTTGTCAGGATACCATAGTCTTTGATAATTATATAGAATTACAAGGACCAGTTGGTGATTTTACGTTCACTCCTGATGAGGGTTGTGCGCCTGTTACAGTTACATTCACCACTACTTCAGTGCTTCCTTCCTTACATATCATGGATTATGGAGATGGAAGTATTGATTCAAGTGCGACTGCTGTAACGACAGAAACGTTTGTTTATACATATACCCAAGCGGGTGATTACACTCCTGCCCTAATACTTGTGGATGATTTGGGTTGTGATCAGGTATTTGATGCAGATAGTTCCATCGTGGTGGAAAGCCTCGAAGTGGATTTCATCGCAACGGATACATTACTCTGTGATGGCGGATTGACCAGTTTTACAAGCCTTGTAGCTTCAAGTGAACCGTTGACTTTCTTGGAATGGACATTCGAGGGACAAACCCCTGCTACTTCAACAGATCTCAATCCTGTCAATGTCATGTATAATAATAATGGTCAGTACGATGTACAACTCACCGTGAGTAATGGAGTTTGTACCGATTCATTGATTATTCCTGATTATATTGCTGTGGAACCAACTCCCGTTGCCAGTTTTACTGCCAACCCAACTACAGGTTGTGAGAATCTGACAGTGGATTTCACGGATGCTTCTACAGTAACATCTGGTGCGATTACTGATTGGAACTGGGACTTTGGGGATACGAATGGTTCCGACCAACAGAATCCGACCCATATCTTTGGTGCTGCCGGAACTTATAATGTAGAATTGGAAATATCCACCATTAATGGTTGTAGGGATACATTCATGTCCTCTATTGATATATTGCCTACTCCAGATGTAGAAACGGGAACAGTAACTTCCATTTGTATCGGAGAGTCGGTTGCCTTACCTGCACAATTGAATACCGACCCAACAGGTGTGGTCTTTTCTTGGGATAATGCAGGCTCACTTTCCTGTTCGGATTGTATTACACCTATTGCCAGTCCTGTGGTCACAACAACTTATATGATTACTGCTACAGCACCTAATGGTTGTATAGATACGGCATCGGTTACGGTAACAGTCATACCATTCCCGGTTCCAGACATCGGATTGGGATTGGATACTACGATTTGTGAGGGGACAACAATACAATTGATTGCGAGTGGAGGAACAAGTGACCCGACATCCTATCAATGGGATCAAGCGAATGCAGGGTTATCCTGTTATGCTTGTCCTAATCCATTTGCTAATCCTGCAATGGATACGGAGTACACCGTAACAGTGACAGGACCCGGAGGATGTGTGGCTTCAGATACCATTAATGTATCTGTATTCGATCCTAGTCAAGTCTTTGCAGGACCTGATTTGACCATTTGTGAGGGAGAATCCATAGTGCTTTCTGATGGAGGAATTGGTACGAACCCTGAATGGAGTCCCGTATCAACATTGAGTTGTGCATTCTGCCCGAATCCTACGGCATCTCCAAATACGACCACAACTTATGCGATTACAATAGATGATCCCATCCAAGGATGTAGGATAACGGATTCCGTTACAGTAAATGTGATACCACAAGGAGCGATAGATGCAGGAGTGGGTAGTCTGATTTGTTCAGGTGACCCTGTTCAGTTGAATGGTTCAGGACCAGGAACATTAGTTTGGTCACCCGGAGCATTTTTGGATGATCCATTCATCGCTGATCCTACTGCTGTCATTACACAGAATACCACTTTTATTTTGACTGCGACATCAGGTAATTGTATCCTGACGGATTCGGTTACATTTGAAGTGACGGATTCTGTTGCGATAGTAGTGAATGATGCATTCATCTGCGAGGGAGATAGTGTTCAGTTGATGGCTAATGGTAATGGACAGAGTTATACATGGTCGCCGGCCACAGGTTTGGATAATCCGAATATCCAGAATCCTGTTGCAATGGTTTCTGAAACTACAACCTATACCGTATCAGCGACATTTGGTTCTTGTCCATCCAATGTGGCTGAGGCTACTGTGACTGTGAATCCCTTACCTGAGGCAAGTATACTTCCGATTCATAACTATTATCCTACGGACCCAGTAGAATTATTCGTGGAACAAGACCCGGGCCTAGTCTATGCTTATGATTGGAGTCCATCGGCTGGATTGAGTTGTGATGATTGCCAGGTGCCGTTAGCAGTTCCTGATACGAATACCGTATATCAGATTTTGGTGACTGATACCAATACAGGATGCCAGACCTTATTGTTTACGGAATTGAGGGAATTGGGAGTGTGTTCAGAAAGTGTCTTGGGTGTGCCGAATGCATTCACACCTAATAATGATGGTAATAATGATGTACTTTATGTCAGAAGTACTGCTGTAAGTGATATTCGTGTTTTCAGAGTCTTTGATAGATGGGGAGCACTTGTTTTTGAAAGTAATAATATTTCAGTTGGATGGGATGGTACCTATGATGGTAAGCCTGTTAATCCAGGGGTCTATGTCTATTATGTTGAGGCATTCTGTCCTTTGGATGGGTCAAGAATCCTGAAGAAAGGAAATGTTACAGTCATCAAGTAAGCCATTCATCAAAAACATTGACAAAGACTTAAATTCAATTGAAAATGAGAAGATATCTAATCACAATAATAGTAGTACTGGTTTTTATTTCAACGTCCCAAGGACAGGCGGACCCTCACTTTTCACAATATTACCATACACCCTTATGGTTGAATCCTGCCAAGGCTGGATTAGTGGATGGAGATATGCGGGTTATTGCCAATTATAGGAATCAATGGAGTAGCGTAACGGTTCCTTTCAATACGGTTTCGGCATCTTATGATACACGTATTCCCAAGTATTTTGGAAAGAGTTGCAGTTATTTCGGAGCCGGCGTTTTCTTACTGAATGACCAAGCGGGTGATTCCAACTTCAGGTCAACAACTGGACAATTGGCGTTGAGTTATCACCAGTCCCTGAGCAAGAGAGGAAAATCCACATACATGAGTCTGGGTTTGATGATTGGTGCGGGCCAGAAAGCGTTTGATCAGAATCAATTATTCTTTGATAATCAATATAATGGAGATGTATTTGATACGGGATTGTCCAGTGGGGAGAATTTCGATAGAACATCATTGTTATATTTGGATATTTCAGCGGGATTGAACTTCTCGATTGCATTGGGTGATGTTTCCGGTGTGTCTTTCGGCTTGGGAATGTATCACCTGAACCAACCGAACGTTTCATTCTTAGGAGATGAGGATGAAACCCTTTATGCCCGTTTTGTATTCAATGCGGATGCAAGGATTGCAATCGGAAATGAAGCAAAATTGACCATTCTTCCTACAGTGGTTTACATGGGCCAGGGAAGACATAGTGAGTTTACTGGCGGGGTTATTGCAAGATATAAGACGAGTGAACGATTCGCCATCTCCGGTGGCGCGCTTTACAGGACTTCCGATGCACTGATACCCATGTTTAAATTGGAGTTTAACCCTGTGGCGCTAGCATTCAGTTATGATGTGAATATTTCTGATTTGAATGTTGCCTCCAATTCCAATGGATCAATGGAAGTTTCCTTGATACTTACTCCTAGCGTATTCAATACCCGACAACAATGTGGTGCAGTATTTTGTCCATTTTAATCAAATAGGACAAATGTTAAATATTATTGCATGAATCATGTTAAGTATGAAAGCATGAATCTTTTCATAATTTGAATCGTAAAGTATAAGCGAACACTCTAACTTTTGCCCTTAAGCCCAAACAAAATATTATAGGCATGGTTAGTCAATTTTATTCATATTTTCTGGATTCATACGAGTCTTATCCTATCAAGCAGAGGATGAAGGCCAAGTATGGATTTACAGGTATGTTGGCAGGCTTTGTATTTATTACCATAGCCTTGGTATCCCATTTGGTATTGGATCCTAAGCCATTCCTGTTGGCTGGTGATTTCATTGCGATTTCTTCATTGATTTTTGGGGCGTTCGTATTGAAAAGGGGACAGTTAGCCAATGCCGGTCTTCTATTCCTATTCGGTAGTTTCTCCCTGATTTTCGTACAGACTGCTGTAGCTGATGGATACTTCAACGATGATAGCGTCAGTCATATCTTCCATTTTTTCCAGACTTTGGCCCTTTCTTCTATTACATTGATGATTTTTTCATTGATGGCTACACACAAGTGGCACATATATCTAGGTAGTACCAGTGCGATATTGTTGGTTATCATGCACATATTTGCTTTTCAGACGAATCCTTATCTACAATTTGGAGGTGGAGGTGTTATCGTAAGTATTGTGGTATTCCTAGAATTGGGTTTTGCGCTGACCTCAGTCCTGTTATCTTTTGGTCTATCGAATGACTTATTGATGGTCAACGAGCAAAAATCCGATTTCATAGCCAGGCAGGGTAGGGAATTGGAGAAAAGAGCCAATGAATTGGAAAGAAAGAATAATGACCTTCGAATTTTCGCATACTCCATGTCCCATGACCTGAAAGAACCGCTTCGGATGGTTGGGAGCTTTTCTTCCTTGCTCAAGCGTGAAATTTCTAAGGAAAAATGGAATGAGGAAGCCATCAAGGAATATGCTCAGTTTGCTGTTGATGGAAGCATCAAGATGGAAAAGCAAATCAATAATCTCCTGACCTATATTCAGTTGAATAACCAGCAACAGGATCAGGATTGGGTGAACTTGGATAATATTGTTCTAGGCTTACGCAGTGTGAATCTCAAGGTACTGATTGAGGAGAATGATGCTGAGGTTATCTTTGAGGGGAATCCTGTTATCTATGGAATGAAACAACAATTGGAACAGATTCTACAAAACCTGATTTCCAATGCCATCAAATACAAACAGGAAAATGTAAAACCAAGGATCAGCATCATATCCAGGGAGGAGGATAATGGTTATTATATCAATATAACGGATAATGGTTCCGGGATACCAATCGGGCTTCAGAATAAGATATTTGAGGTATTCCAACGTGTGGAAAACCAAAACAGTGATTATTCAGGTACAGGTATCGGTCTAGCCATTTGTAGACGTGTAATGGAGAACCATAAGGGTTCTATCACCCTCTCATCTGAAGTAGGCAAAGGTTCCACCTTTCACTTGTTTTTTCCCAAACCCTCCGCTAAGGTCCGCTCAATCAAGGGAGTGGCCTAATTCCTCCGACATTACGGATTCCAACGAATAATCATAGGTTTCAGCATTGAACTTGATGATGTATTGCCCTGCATGAGGCAGATAAGTTCTGATGTTCTGAGTATTATTTCCTTGGTCCAATTCAGCTTTGCCTCTGAGCGGGAACCCTGTTACATCCTGATTTTGTTCTCCCAGATTGATATTCCAGTTTTTGTTTGCAGTGAATTTGAATTCGAAGACCTGTGGAAATTCAATATCCAATTGGTAGATGTAATTGAGGCTATCTTTAGTTTCCATCTCATTGGAAGCGGGATTCCATTCATTATGGGAACCAGGAATATTGATAGATGAAATCGCCGTATCTTCTTCTGTTTGGGGTATGGGTTTAATGGCATTGGATTCCCAGTAAAGTGCTATTCCCAAAGGAATCAATAATGCAGGAAGTGATATCCATGCATACATTTTATGACCTTGTTCTAGTTTGTTACTGATGAGATAATCAATGGAGAATGTCCCTGCTCCCGTGAAACCCAATAAGCAGAAAATCCAAAGGAAATGCTGTGTGATATGCATATCTACCAAAGGGGATACACCATGGAATCCAAATGCAGCTACTCCTAAATTGATTGCAAGTATCCATCCTGACAATCTGGTGAGTATGCCCAAACACAACAATGCACCAAATGCAAATTGGCTATAAGCCGCTATCCAAGCCCAAGCTTCCGCAACAGGAAAGCCGATGGAAACGACTTGGTCTGTCAACCAATCGGGTAGGGGAAGCTTATCCATCCCTGCACTCATGATAGTGAATCCTGCATAAAATCTAAGCAATAAGAATCCCAACTGGGTAAGTTGGTGTTTCCCAGTATCGGAGCCGAATACGAAATGACTAAAACGTGAAGAAAGAGTATTCATTCTAATGGATTTAGGTGCTTCCAGAAATAGGAATATGTTAGTGATTATTATTCGAATATGTAAAATGTAGAAACTAGGATGAATGTTGGAGGGTTTAGGTATGAGATAATAAATTCAATATCAGTATTTTAGGATTTGTACCTATTTGTGGCAGAATTACCATGTAGCAATAAAAAAAGCCCCGATGAGCATCGGGACTTTCTGATATGAGCCTAATATTCTGAATAAAAAATAAAAACCAAATTT
This sequence comes from Saprospiraceae bacterium, assembly GCA_020631355.1. Lineage (GTDB taxonomy): Bacteria > Bacteroidota > Bacteroidia > Chitinophagales > Saprospiraceae > JAHDCE01. The sequence goes on from JAHDHL010000009.1 coordinate 64,589, forward strand.
AGAGCATGATAAGCGATTAGTCTACATTATCATGCAAGAATGAATTCCCCTTTTCCAATTGGGGATTATCCGAATCATCGGAAAGGGTCCACTCGGACATGTTTTCCTCAGAAGAATGAGGTACATCATCCAAGTTGACTTTTCTTCTCAGGTAAGCAGGAACATTTTCCATTTCATTTACCGTATTCGGATTATTCAACTTCACTGAAATATTGCGAAGTCTTTCCTTGCGCTTACGGTCTTGTTCTTCCCTTACCTTTTCTTCTTCCTCGCGTTGTTTCTCGGATTGTCCCTTAATGTAAGGTTCGTCGTAAGAATACATACGCTTATTGTGCTTCTTTACGAAATCATTGATATCGAGGTCTACGGTTTTTGGACTTTCACCGTTGTTATATCCAGTCTCGTAAATCGTCTCGTTTTTTTTAGGAAGATCATCATCCAATGCTACGGTAATACGCTCACTGGATGGACGATTGATTCTTTCTTTCTTGCTTTCGAATCCTGTGGCAATCAGCGTAATACTGATTTGTTCATCCAATTCTTCCTCATAGCAAGTACCCCAAATCAAATCCGTACCGAAACCTGCTTCTTCCTGTACATATTCAGTGATTTCGAACGTCTCATCCATGGTAAGTTCCTTGGAACCGGAAGAAATATTCAATAGGATGTGTCTTGCACCCTTGATATCATTGTCTTCCAATAGAGGAGACTTCATAGCTTCTTCAATAGCTCTACGAGCCCTGTCTTCTCCCTCAGCCTTACCAATACCCATGATGGCAATACCAGAATCTCTCATGGTTGTATTCACATCCTCGAAATCCACGTTTACACGACCCGGCTTGGTAATGATTTCGGCAATACCCTTTGCGGCAACAGTCAGGATACTATCCACTTCAGCAAAAGCATTGGAAAGTGTAAGGCTACCATGAAGCATTCTTAGCTTATCATTGGAAATCACAACGATGGTATCCACATTCTTCTTCAATTCTTCCAGACCTTCGATAGCTTGCTTCTGACGGCGACGCCCCTCGAATGTGAATGGTACCGTAACGATACCTACGGTCAGGATGCCCATTTCCTTGGTTGCCTTGGCAATCACAGGCGCAGCACCCGTACCTGTACCACCACCCATTCCGGCAGTGATGAAAACCATCTTGGTATTGTCACCCAAGAATTTCTTTACGTCCTCAATGGATTCGATACAAGCCTTACGGCCTACATCAGGTATAGAGCCAGCTCCACGTCCCTCTGTCAGTTCAGGGCCGAGTTGGATTCTGCAAGGAACCTCTGAGAGTTCCATTGCTTGGGAATCCGTATTGCAGATGGCAAAATTCACACCCACGATCTTTTGGTTGAACATGTGGGTAACGGCATTACTACCACCACCTCCAACACCAATCACCTTGATGATATGCTTCTCGTTTTTAGGTATGTTAAATTCCATGACATATTGAGTTTGAGATAAAGGGAAATAGTTCTTCTTGCTTTGATTCGGTTTTGTCCTCCCCTTATCGGTTTTTCCTTAATCGTATGTTTCATTTCAACTCATGACCGCACAAAGGTGATTCATTTCCAAAGGACGGTATTGCTATTGCAATAATAATCATTTTCGTTACATGAAACAAATTATTTCAAAATAAATGTTTGTGTTGGTGGGTGGCATTCCACCCACTGCTTATTCTATTCCTTGGTCAGGTTCCGCTTCGAACCATTCTTTGGTTTTCTTGAACAATTTGTTCAGGAAATTAGACCCGGAATCCGCTTCGTGTACTGGTTCTTCGATAGGTTCGAAAACATCCTCGACGATGGGTTGTTCCTCTGTCTTCTTAGGTTGAGGATTGCGCTTGCTTTCCTCGATACCGTGCAACAACAGACCGATAGCAGTAGAATAGATAGGGCTAGCTACCTTCTCCACATAACCATGTGCCAATCTCTCGATAGGCATACCGATACGAGTTGGCATTCCTGTATGGTATTCAATCAGTTTGTCAATATTGCGAAGTAATGATCCACCTCCTGTAAGGACGATACCTCCGGCCTTAAGTTGGCGTTCCAGACCTGAACGACGGATTTCGAAATATACATGGTCGAATATTTCTTCGACTCTCGCTTCGATGATGCGCGCCAGGTTCTTTTCGGAAATCTCCTTGGGCTCACGGCCACTGATACCGGGAATGGTAATGATTCTATTGTCGTATACCTCACTGGATAGTGCGGATCCGAACTTCACTTTCAGCTTTTCAGCTTGGTGAAGCATTACGGTACAACCCTCCTTGATGTCCTTGGTGATGACATTGCCACCGAATGGAATAACTGCCGTATGGCGAATGATTCCTTCGTGGAAAATAGCCAGATCGGTAGTACCTCCACCGATGTCCACCAATACAACACCTGCCTCGCGTTCTTCCTCGCTGAGGATGGAAGCTGCGGAAGCAATGGGTTCCAAGGTTAGGGTAGCTACATCCAATCCTGCACGTTCAACACATCTATTAATGTTCTTTGAGGCAGAGATTTGTCCTGTAATGATGTGGAAGTTTGCTTCTAACCTTACTCCAGACATTCCAATCGGTTCAAGGATACCTTGCTCATTATCAACAGTGAATTCCTGAGGAATCACATGGATGATTTTGTCGCCGGGAGGAAGGACCAATTTGTACATGTCATTCACAAGTCGGTCGATGTCGCCCTGTTGGATTTCATTATCCGTGTCCCTTGTAATGATACCTCGATGTTGTAGGCTCTTGATGTGTTGCCCTGCAATACCGACATGTATTACCTTGATTTCCTCGCCCAGTTGGCGTTCTACAATGTTGCAAGCATCCTCGATAGCTTGTACTGTCTTCTCAATGTTAGATACAACTCCACGCAGTACTCCGGGGGATTCGACCTTGCCGATGCCCAGAATTTCAATTTTGCCGTACTCGTTCATTTTTCCGGCAATTGCACAGACTTTTGTTGTCCCAATGTCTAGTGCTACTACGATTTCAGAGTTCATTTGGCTCATACGCTTTAATTTTAAAAATGTGGATGGAAAAAAATGTCACGTACCCCATCCAGTGATATTCAGATATTAGTGTATTCTAAAACAATTAAAATGTATAATTAAAATGAAAAATGTGTTTGGGTTGCGGTTAGGCCATTAGTTCATTTTCATTGCTAATTATTCATTCCATATTACTTTCTATTGCAAACCACTTGTCCCTCGTACCTGAGGTCCATTGTGGCAAACTTATGCCAACCTTCGTATGGCATTCCTTCGGTATAGAAGACTTTCAACCGTTTGAACTTATCTTCTATATTCCTATTCTTTCCGAAAAAGATCTTTTGCTTTCCCAATTTCGGAATGACGATGAATTCACGTTTTTTGGTAACGAAAATTTGTTCGGTCATGGCTTTCATGAATTCATCCTGCTGTATTTTCTCAGCAAAAAGGAACAAGTGCCTGAGTGTCCCGTTTCTTTTCCTCATGAATTCAGGAGTGAAAGAGGGGATATAACCCGTTGCTACAGGTACCCTTGCTGTGAAATTGATGGAAGTAGGCATGAACTTACCGTGCTTGTCCAGATAATAGTTCTTCCCGCTTGCATCTATGATTCTGATGAATGGTTCCCTTTGCTTGATGTCAATATTGAGCCTGTTGCGTGCATCAATGTATACATCAGCATCAGAAATGAATGGGTCCTTTTCCAAAACCCTTTCTTCCATTCTTCTCAAATCCAATTTTTCTGTAGGCATTCCGATAGGACTTCTTCCCATACTTCTTGTAATGGTGGTCAGGATATCCTTTTCGGTAATGAGTTTACTGCTATCGGGTAGTTCTTTTACGTTAATGACGACCTCTGCAGTAACGCTGTCCCTCTTTTGGGATACAGCAGATAATACTACGACCAAAAGCGCTATTCCCCCCGTGGCCCAAAGGAGCCTCGTCAGGATTTTATCAGTTTTAGGATTTAGGAATTTCGCTTTCATTAGTAGTTGATTATTAATACAATAAAAATTATGCCTATTTTATATATGAATAAATTTAATTCGTAAATAATTGCTTTATAGGTGATATAAATCGATCAATATCACCTGCACCAAGAGTCAACAGCACTTTAGGTTCGGAAAGTTTCAATTCTTGTAACAAATTTTCCTTTGAAACCCTTTTTTTATCAGGGATGGTCATATTCTCCAAGATGATATCCGATGTCACACCCTCGATAGGTAATTCTCTTGCCGGATAGATATCCATAAGGAACAGTCTATCCAATTGATCCAATGCTGCTGCGAATCCCTCCACAAAATCCCTTGTTCGGGTATAAAGATGTGGTTGGAAAACGCCTGTGATTTCATCATTGGGGTAGAGTTCCCTAGCTGCACCGATAGCCGCCCTCAGCTCAGAGGGATGGTGGGCATAATCATCTATATAGGTGAATTCCTCACCCCTAATGATAAAATCGAATCTACGCCAGATTCCCTTGAAACTGGCCAATGCTTCCTTGATCTTGTCGGGGCTAACGCCCAATTCCAGTGCAACTATGATAGCTGCGGTGGCATTCTCAATATTATGCCTACCCGGTAGTGTGATGAGGATATCCCTGATTTCAGTTTCACCGTGGAAATCAAAAACGAAATATCCATTTTCCACACGAATGTTCCTTGCTTGGTTCTTTCCTGATTCAACTCCGTATGCATCTGTCTGAACCATATCGTAGATGTCATGGTCTACGATATCTGTTCTATTGAAAGACAACTCGATTCCCGACTTTAGGAATACCTTGCCTTCCGGTATAATTTTCCTTGCAAATTCAGTGTATCCCTCTATCATATTGCCATGTTCCCCATAGATGTCAAGGTGGTCGGCATCCGTGGAGGTAATGATGGAATAATGAGGGCTTAGGTGTAAGAATGAACGATCGAATTCATCCGCTTCAACGATAACCCAATCCGATTGTCCGAATACGAAATTGGAATTCAGATTATTGGCAATGCCTCCTAGGAATGCAGTGCAGTCAATTCCCCCTGTCCTCAGGATATGGGTAATGATGGATGTCGTTGTGGTTTTGCCATGGGTGCCAGCCACAGCTATTGCTTTCTTGCTCCTTGAAATGATACCCAGTACCTCAGCCCTTTTCTTGACCGGATAGCCCTGCTCTCTGAACCAGGTCAATTCGCCATGGCTATCAGGCACAGCCGGGGTGTATATGACCAAGTCGATATGCTCGGGAATCAACTGGATGTCATCCTCGTAATGAATGGACATACCCTCGTCCGTGAGTTCCCGGGTAATTCGGGACTCCACACGATCATATCCATAAACATCACAACCGATCATCCTGAAGTACCTTGCCAAGGCACTCATTCCGATACCACCGATTCCGATGAAATAGACTTTATGTATGTCGTTCAGATTCATTCTGACTAATTATTCTTTTTCATGCTTCTATAGGTCTTATCCGTATAGGACCTGAAGAATTCTATGATTCCTAATTGGAATGGAATACGTTCTTCCATACTGGAAGAAGCATCTATATTCTGTGTTTCTGTACGTTCACGATTATCTGCATCTCCGACACTCAATGTGAAGCCGATTTGCTTTCCAATCTTGAATGCATTATTGATGTTTTTCCTTTGTGTGATGTCTCTCATCACGGATATGGGAATTTGTATCTCAGCGGTATAGCCGTCACTGGTCCTTTCAAAGGCGACACTAGCATCCGTGACAGCTTCCTGATTGACCAGATTCATGATGGTAGGTGTACCATGCTTATCAAAGCCTAATCCTAGGGAAACATGTTGTTTCGAGAAAGAGGAAGCAAGGACACCTTTCTTCATCTTATGCTTACTCAGGTCCATATCCAATTGGATATAATCTCCTTTGATACCATCCGCAGCAAATTCGACAGGAACCAATACATCATCCTTGACGGATACTGCGATGAAAAGATTATTCTTGTTCCAGGCTACGCTATACTTAGCAAAGAGGTCATTCATTGTATGCTTTTCCCCGTAGATATTGGAATGCACATTCCTCCATGCCATCTTATAATCCCTGTTCCAAGTTTTTTCGTCAAGTTTCCCGTCCACGGTAATGGGACGTGTCAATTCAGCGGTAGCTATGGCCACTCTGAATTTTTGGAGATCCCCACTTTGTGTTTCATATTCCAATGTTTGCATCATGGTTTCCCTAGCCGTATTGGTAGTGAGAATATTCCCTGATTTTTCATTGTAAATAGAATGAATATGGTTCTTGATTTTCAACATCCCATCCTCGAATACCAATTTGTATTCATCGTTGAGGGTGGTTTGTTTGCGACCTGTTAGTTCGATGAGTTCTAATTCATTCTCATTAGTGAGAATGGAAATCTCAGGATAATTGCCACCGACACCACAGGCAACACAGGGAAGAACACTTTCGAAATAATCAATATCAAAAGACTCATCCTCATTACCGGTAGCTATGAGTAGGTATTGATTACTCTCAAAATCATCCGCATTGTTCTTATTCTTATTGTGAAGATAGACCACTGCGATATAATCGGTCAGTTCATCACCATTGTGGTTCCATTCATATGATTTTCCATTCACATATTTGTATTCCAGGGTATCTATTTCTGGAACGACCATATCTGGTGTGGTAAAGAGCATGAATGAATCCGTTTCCGTGAATATGGTATCCTGTCCCTTGAACATGGTATCCAGATGGTATTGGATTTCCTCTTGGAATGGTTCATTCAGAATGACCATGATCTGATTCATGTCATCCTGTGCTTTCATTTGGAAAGCTCCTATGGTCAGTATAATTAATGATAATATTCTCATCCCTTTCGATTTTTTACAAGTTCCAAAATAACATCAGCGATATGGTCTGCCGAATGAGGCTTACCAAGCTTGCTGATATTTTGTATCAATCTCTGAGATAACGAATTATCATTCAATGTTTTTATGGCCGTGGATATTAAAGTTTTCTTAGCATCCACGTCCTTTACCATGACAGCAGCATCCTTTTCTACCAAGGACATGGCATTTTTGGTCTGATGATCCTCTGCGACATTCGGTGATGGAACCAGAACAACAGGCTTTGCCACCAAGCAAAGTTCGGATATGGAAATTGCTCCAGCCCTTGAAATAACAAGGTCGGACATGGCATAAGCCAAATCCATGCGATCAATGAATTGTGTGATTTTGACATGAGGAAGCTGTGCGGTTGCACAATCCTTGAATTCTTCATAGTAGATTTTACCACATTGCCATAATATCTGGATGTCGCTATTAGCGGCAATTTCTTTGGTAGCATCCCTTAGTGCATGATTAAGGGTCCTAGCTCCGAGACTTCCACCAATGATTAGGATCGTCTTCTTATCCGAGGCCAACTGGTAGTGTTGGATTCCCTTGTCTTTCTTTCCTGTTAAGTCTAGGATATCCTGTCTGACTGGATTGCCTGTCAGTACGATTTTTTCCTTAGGGAAGAAACGTTCCATCTTATCATATGCAACGCAAACCTTATCGGCTTTTTGTGCCAACAACTTATTCGTGACTCCTGCATAGGAGTTTTGCTCCTGAAGTATGGTAGGTACTCCCTTGGCCATGCGTAGGGTAGGGCCACTTGCGTAACCACCCGTACCAATAACCGCATCGGGTTTGAACTGTCCGACTATTTTTCTGGCATTCCACATACTGTGGATCAATTTGAATGGGAACATAAGATTCCTAAGCGTCAGTTGTCTGTGGAAACCACTGATCCAGAGTCCCTTGATGGGGTAACCCGCCTTTGGTACACGATCCATTTCCATTTTACCCTCTGCACCTACGAATAGGATATCAGCATCGGCTTGCTTCCGCTTAATGGCGTTAGCAATGGCGATGGCAGGGTATATGTGGCCTCCTGTACCTCCTCCGCTGATAATGAATCTCATATTACTTTAGTTTTCTCAGTAAGAATCAATACACACTTGCTCTTACTGGGCTGTTTCGACAGATACGCTGTCTTCCGTTATATTATTCAAATTGACTTGTTCTACAAACTTGCTCACACTGAGTATCATTCCAATCATTATACTGGTAAATAGAACCGATGTACCTCCCATACTCATTAGGGGAAGGGTCAGTCCTGTTACAGGTAGTAAATGAACAGATACTGCTATATTAGTCAATGCTTGGATAACGATGATGAGTCCTAATCCTAGGACTAACATGGAACCAAACGCTTTTGGACTTCTCGTAATAATTCTAACACATCTGAATAGGAGTAGAATATATAAGCCTAGGATGGCTATTCCTCCCACCAAACCGTATTCTTCTATGATGATGGCAAAAATGAAATCGGAATAGGCGGACGGAAGTGAATTCCTTTGGATACTGTGCCCTGGACCTACACCTATGATGCCTCCCCTCGCCATTGCAATCTTGGATTGTTGCACCTGGTCGCCTCCCTCGGGATTGTTCATGAAGTCATGGAGTCTGCTACTCCATGTTTCCGACCTTACAATATCGGGAGCCAAGTTGCCAATGATGGTCAGGATAGCAAAAAGTACGACACCCAATAATATTAATAACCAGATGTACTTGATATCAACCCGTCCTACGAACATCATCAGGATACAGGTAATGAAAAGGACTAGTGCCGTGGATAAATCGGCAGGTGCAATCAGGCCACATACGATTAGTATCGGAATGATAATGGGTAAGAAAGCACCCTCGAAATCCTTGATATATTCCTGCTTGGATGAAATGACCCTTGCCACATACATGATGAGTGCCAATTTGGCTAAGTCAGATGTTTGGAAGGATAGATTCAGGATGGGAATGACAATCCATCTTTTGGCATCATTGATATCAACTCCCATTGCCAGTGTGTATATCAATAATGGTATACTCATCAGTAACAGGTAGGGTGCAGACCTAGAGAATTGCATATAATGCAATAAATAGAAAATATAAACCATTGATAGTCCGCCAACTATGATGGCGGAATGTCTAATCAGATAGGTCTGGGTAGAACTACCACGGGCGAGGGTGCCAGTGGAGCTATATACAGCCAAGACAGAAACAACACCAAGAATCAGGACAATCATCCAGATTACTCGGTCTCCTCTGAGTTCAGCTAACAACCTTGTTCCAAAATTAGACATGCGTCTATGATTAATCTGTTATCAATGAGTATGGGAATATTGAAATATTCTTCTACTCTTGTTTTAATTGTGAAACCGCTTCCTTAAACAGGTCTCCACGGTGTTCGTAATTATTGAATAAGTCAAAACTTGCACAAGCAGGGGATAGTAAAACCACATCTCCTGATTCTGCATATATATTCGCTCTTTGTATGGCTTCCTCGGCACTTTGGGTTTCTTCCAGGATTTTAATCTGGCTGGAGAATGTCTCCACCAGTTTGGTATTATCCTTACCCAAGCAGATGATGGCTTTTACCTTATCCCTGACAAGGTCTAGGACCGGGCCATAATCATTACCCTTGTCCGTTCCGCCAACAATCCATACAATCGGCTTTGTCATTGCCTTTAGAGCGAAATATGTTGCATCCACATTAGTGGCCTTACTATCATTGATGTATTCCACATCATTGATGGTATCCACCACTTCAAGGCGGTGGGGTACGTTTACGAAAGTATCCATCCCGAGTTGGATTGCTTCGTCTGTTGCGCCCACTGCCTTGCCGGCCATGATGGCACAGGTGGAGTTGAACATATTATGTTCGCCTTTCAAGCAAAATGTCTGCGTGTCAAATTGGCTTTCGCCAATGTGTAGGAATCTTCCATCGAAGTTTCCTGATTTCACAGGAATGGCCCTCGAGCTAATATTCTTAGACTCGAGAGCATCCTGTAAGTTTTCATCTTCGGCATTAAAAATGAACCAATCCTCCCCCGTTTGATTCATGGTAATGCGAAGTTTGGATGCGATGTAGCGTTCCATTTTGTATTCGTACCTGTCCAAATGATCTGGTGTAATATTCAACAATATTGCAATCCATGGACGGAAGTGTTGGATATCATCCAACTGGAAACTACTGAGTTCCAAAACATAGTAAGTATGTTCCTGCGTAGCTACTTGTTCTGCAAAGCTGAAGCCCACATTACCTGCCAATCCTACTGAATAACCTGCTGATTTGAGCAGATGGTAGGTGAGCATGGTTGTAGTGGTCTTGCCATTGCTGCCAGTAATGCCTATGATTTTGGCATTGGTATATCTTACTGCGTATTCGATTTCATTGATTACGGGGATTCCTGATTTTCTGAGCTCCTTGATTATCGGTGCTTTCTCAGGGATTCCCGGACTTTTAATGACTTCCTTTGAAGCCAGTATTTTTGTTGTTGTATGTTGGTTTTCCTCGAAAGGAATACGATTTTCAATCAATTTGGCCCTGAATTTATCCTTGATGGTTCCGAAATCGGATACAAAGACATCAAAGCCTTTTTGTTTCGCCAAGATGGCTGCTCCCACACCACTTTCACCTGCTCCGAGTACCGAAATGAGTTCTGGCATCTTATCTGGTTTTCAGTGTGATGATGGTGATGACCGCCAAGAGTAAGCCTACAATCCAGAATCGGGTTACGATTTTGGATTCATGCATACCCAATTTTTGATAATGGTGATGCAAGGGGGACATCTTGAAAATCCTTCTTCCCTCACCGTATTTCTTCTTGGTATATTTGAAATAGGATACCTGTATCATTACGGAAAGATTCTCTACTACGAATATTCCGCAAAGGATGGGTATCAATAATTCTTTTCTTGTCAATATGGCCAATGCGGCTATGATACCGCCCAATGTCAGACTACCCGTATCACCCATGAATACCTTGGCTGGATAGGCATTATACCATAGGAAACCGATACATCCTCCTAGGAAACAGGCGGTGAATACCACCAATTCCTCTGAACCGGGCAAATAAAGAATGCCTAGATAATCGGAGAATACATTATGACTGGATACATAGATTAGAATACCCAGTGCTGCTCCGATGATGGCCGAGGTTCCGGCTGCCAAACCGTCAATCCCGTCTGTAAGATTAGCAGCATTCGATACAGCAGTTACAATGAAAATGACGGCAAGGATGAAGAAAATCCATCCTGCTATCTGTTGGCCATTATCACTAAGGAATGGTAGGATATCCGCATAATCAAACTTATTGTCCTTAAGGAATGGGACATTGGTCATGGTCGTCTTTACGTTGGCTACTTGGATGGAATCCAATGTGTTATTGGGTGTAGCCAATTTATATGAACTAACTACCTCATAGCCATGCTTGACTGCTGTTTTGGCATCCACCCTAACTACTACCTCGTCACTGAGGAACATTACCAAACCAACCAATAAACCCAATCCGATCTGGCCCATTATCTTGAAACGCCCCTTTAGGCCTTCCTTATCTTTCTTGAATACCTTGATATAATCATCAATGAAACCTATAGCTCCCATCCAAATGGTAGCCATAATCATGAGGATGACATATATGTTATCCAGTTTACAAAGTAATAGGCAGGGTATCAGTATAGCCATGATGATAATGATACCACCCATGGTAGGGGTACCCTGCTTTGCTTTTTGGCCTTCGAGACCCAGATCCCTGATGGTTTCCCCGATTTGTAACTTTTGTAGGTATTTGATGAGTTTTCCTCCAAATACCAAGGAAATCAAGAGGGAAATAACGATTGCTGCCAATGCCCTAAAAGTGATATACTCGAATACACCCGCTCCAGGCGTACCGTTTTCACTTAGATATTTGAACAAATAATAGAGCATCGTTTTGTTATCGTTTTATGATGAAAAATGGAGCAAGTATCAATCTCAACCTCGTATTAGATATGATTGATGAGCAACGAACAAAGGAGACGGGGATTGAAGACCGATACTGCTGCCATTTTTTAATTCATATTTAGAAATTCATTTAAAATTGCTTTGTCATCAAATGGGTGTTTCACACCGTTTGTTTCCTGGTATTTTTCGTGGCCTTTTCCTGCTACGAGGATAATGTCACCACTATTGGCTAGGGCACAGGCTGTTTTGATGGCTTGTTTCCTATCCGTTATGCTGAGGACTTTCGTCCTATCTGTAATCTTTATGCCTTTTTCCATTTCCTCTATGATGGAATCGGGTGATTCTGACCTTGGATTATCCGATGTCAGAATGACTCTGTTGCTGTAGGTGCAAGCCATGTCTGCCATGATGGGGCGTTTGGCTCTGTCCCTATCACCACCACATCCTACGACAGTCAGGACCTGGGTGTTTTTTTGCTTGAGTTGGTCAATGGTGGTCAGTACCTTTTCCAATGCATCGGGAGTGTGGGCATAATCCACGATACCGATTTTACCGGACTCACTCGCATAGAGGTAATCGAATCTACCTTCTGCGGTTTGGAGTGAACTCAATGCCGTCATTACCTCAAAGCGATCCATGTCCAGTAGCATAGCAGTGGCATAGACGGCTAGATAATTATAGGCATTGAATTCACCTATGAGCCTTCCGTGGAATTCTGCGCCATCCAAATCCAATTGTAATCCGGCGAGCGAATTCTCAATGATCTTGGCTTTGAATGCAGCAGTCCTTTTCAAGGCATATGGATAGATTCTGGCTTTGGTATTCTGAACCATTACATTGCCGCGTCTATCATCCAAATTGGTTAGAGCAAAGGCTGATTTAGGCAAATCGTCAAAGAATTTCTTCTTTGCATATATATAATTCTGGAAATTCTTATGATAATCCAGATGATCATGCGTGATATTGGTGAAGATGGCCCCAGTGAACATTACACCAGCTATTCTTCTTTGGTCTATGGCATGGGAACTCACTTCCATGAAAGCATAATCACAACCCGAATCAATCATTTCGTTCAGAAGTTCATTCAGACTAATGGCATCGGGAGTAGTATGGGTTGCTGAAATGGTTGCAGTACCTATCTTATTCTCTATCGTGGATATTAGACCCGTCTTATATCCCATGGAGGTGAATAAGCGATAGAGTAGGGTCGCCGTGGTTGTTTTTCCATTGGTTCCGGTAACACCGACCAGTTTGATGTTCTTTGAGGGATAGTCAAAGAATGCAGAAGCGATGAGTCCAAGCGATTCCTTGGAATCTTCCACCTTGCAGTAAGTGATATTATTTACCAAGGTATCCGGTAGGACCTCGCAGACAATCAATTGCGCACCTAATTGGATGGCCTTGCCGATGAAGCTATGTCCATCTACCTGCGTTCCTTTGGTAGCAATAAAGGCATAACCCTGTTGGACTTTTCTTGAATCCACGGCCAAACCCTTAATCTGGATATCTTCATTTCCGTGAAGTTCCATTATAGGTGTATTGGATAATATGTCTTTCAGTCCTTTCATTAACTCAAAGTCAGGTGTATGGTTTGTCCCTTGATTCTTCTTCCGGCTGGTACGGATTGTTTCTTTACCTTACCAAGTCCTGAAACAGTGACTTTCAATCCCTTATTTTCTAATATGAATAGGGCATCCCTAAGTCCCATACCTAGGACATTGGGAACGACCTCCTGTGCAATTTGTCTATTTTTCATGCTTAGGGTATCCGCTCCTGATCGGATGATGGTCCAGTTGCCATCAGTATTATCTGAAAACGGAATATCCAATTTTTGAAGAATGAAAGCCATTTCATCCTTTTGTCCCACATCCAAATCAGGAAGTGCATAGGTTCTCCAACCCGGCTTGGTTTCCTGATTCATTGGGGGTTGCATATTGATTTTGGAAGCATAGGCCTTATCAGCGATTTCCCTGAAGATAGGCCCAGCTACATCACCACCATAGAAACTGCCATTCTTGGGGTCATTCACAACTACAATACAAGTGTAGACTGGGTCTTTAGCAGGGAAATATCCTGCGAATGATGCCCTATGCTTCATTCCTCCGCTTCTTCTTAGGGAGTAATTGACCTGTGCCGTACCGGTCTTACCTGCAAATTCGTAGATATCGGATTTCAGTTTCTTAGCTGTACCATTTTCTACAACACCCTCGAGTAGTTCCTTAACTTGCTTTATGGTAGAGGGTTTAGCGATGCGTTCCTTGATTACAGTAGGTTTGAAAATTTTATCATTCTTTCCATCGTTGATGATTTCCTGGACTAGATAAGGTTTCATCATCTTTCCATCATTAGCAACTGCATTGTAGAAAGTAGCTAATTGTAATGGTGTTATTTCTAGTTCGTAACCAATTGACATCCAAGGAAGTGTGATTCCGCTCCAGTTGTCCTCTGCCTTGTTGGGATTCTTGATGTAAGGTGCTTCTTCCCCATCTATTTCTATTCCGGTCGGCAAATCCAGGTTAAAGCTCTTAAGATGGTTGACGAATTTTTCCTTATTGCCTTTGTATGTCTCATCCACGAGATAGGCGATACCTACATTGGAAGAAATTTCGAACGCTTTTCTGAAAGAAGTTTCCTCGATAGGATTGTATGAGGCATCCACCATTTCCTGGTCATAGAACTGGTGTTTTCCTTGGAAAATCTTTACTGTATCATCGAGGTCGATGGCCTTATCTTCCAAAAGAGCCATTGCGGAAGCCAATTTGAAAGTTGAGCCCGGGTCCATTTTGGTTCCTACGGCATGGTTATAAGTTTCCCACCATCCATCTTCGGTCTTGGTTACATTGGCTATGGATCGGATAGCTCCTGTTTCGACTTCCATGATAATGGCAGTACCCCATTGGGCATTATTTCTTTGTAATCCCCTTATCAGTGCCTGTTCAGTGATATCTTGGAGATTGATATCAATAGTAGTCCTGATATCCTTTCCCTCTATCGGGCTCATAGCGGACAAATCATTGGCTGGAATCCAGATGGTTTCACCATTGAGTCCTTTGATTTTTCTCATCAACTGTGTACCTGCCTCACCTCCAAGAATCTTATCGTATCGACCTTCGAGCCCTACTTTCTTGGCACCATCCCTTACATATCCGATGGTTCTGTGTGCTAGGATGCCGAATGGACGCTTCCGTTTCGGGCGTTTCTCGACGATAAGTCCGCCTTTGTAACGCCCCTTATTGAAAATGGGGAATGTCTTCAGCAATTCCAGTTCTACATGACTTGCATTCTTCTTGATCAGAAGATATCTGTCTCCCCGTTTTCTTGCATCAATCAATCTATCTCTATAACCACCCGGAGTGTATGAGTTATCGATTTTATTGGCTAATAGGTAAGCCAGTGAATCGACATTGTTATAGAATAATTCTTCAGAAATGGATGGAGTGAGTGGATCGAAACGAATATCGTAATAGGGTAGGGAGGTAGCAAGG
The DNA here is from genome assembly GCA_020631355.1 of Saprospiraceae bacterium. GTDB lineage: Bacteria > Bacteroidota > Bacteroidia > Chitinophagales > Saprospiraceae > JAHDCE01. Next base: position 79,829 of record JAHDHL010000009.1, read on the forward strand.
AGACTACCATCTTCCGAAAGGATATTTCCTCTTTCTGCAATGATTTCCTTTTTTGCAAAATGGAAATTTTCGGCTTTCTTTAGCCATTCACTTCTATCGAATACCGTAATGTTGATGGTTTGGAATAGGATGATAAGTGCAAACAGTATGATTACTGAGAGCACAACGTAAATTCGAATCAGTATTTCGTTTTTTACATTCATCTATTCCAAATTCCAATCGTTTCTAACTACGATTTTCTTAGGTTTTTTTCCTGAATCAGATAATCCGTATCCCTTGACTCTTTGAAGTACCTCTGATTGCTTACTGTTATACATGAGGTCTGCTTTTTCCGCCATGTACTGCCATCTCAGGTCAGATATTTCCTTTTCCAGATGCTTGATTTCCCGCATGGTATTTTCTGCATACTGGATATTGGATATATATAAGGTACCTAGGAAGCCTAGGAAAATGACGAAGGGAAGATTTTTCAATACGGAACTAGCCAAGGGGGTTCCCAAGGACGCCAGGTCGAAAATGTTGTTATTATTCCTTCTCTTTGCCAATGTGTTATACTTTAGATATCGGATACCAAGGCATCCTGTATTCTAAATTATTTCTTTTCCGCAACCCTCATTTTGGCACTTCTTGCCCTAGGGTTCCGGGTTATTTCTTCTTTGCTAGGCTCCATGGCCTTTCTGGTAATCAATTTGAATGGGCGTTCGATATTCCCATAAAAATCCTTGATTTGCTTTCCCTCGAAGTTTCCTGATTTCAGGTAATTCTTCACGGGGCGATCCTCAAGGGAATGGTAGGAGATGATTACCAATCTTCCACCGGGTTTCAAGACCTCAAGGCAATCCTTGAGAAAGTCTTGTAGTGCGCCCATTTCATCGTTTACCTCAATTCTTATTGCTTGGAATACTTGGGCCAAGTACTTGTTCCTCTTACCTCTGATTACAGGTTCCATTACATGAATGAGATCCTGTATGGTTTCTATATTCCGGTAATTCCTTTCGGAGCAGATGGTTTGTGCCAGGGTTTTGGCATTCCTGACTTCTCCATATGCACTGAAAATCCGTACCAGTTCAGATTCCTCGTAATCATTGATGACATCCTTTGCTGTTAAGTCAGCACTCTGGTTCATCCTCATGTCAAGTTCTGCTTCGAATCGGAAAGAGAATCCTCTTATCGCTTCGTCCAACTGATGAGAGGACACACCAAGGTCTGCTAGAATACCATCAACCTGTTTGACTCCGTGGAGTCTCAGGTATCTTCTTAAGAAACGGAAATTGCTGTCTACAAAAGTGAAATTCCCATCCTCAGGTATATTTCTCTTGGCATCGTCATCCTGGTCGAAACCGAACAGTCTTCCTGAACCTGATAATACCTGAAGGATGGCTCTGGAATGGCCACCACCTCCAAAAGTGGCATCTACATAGATACCATCGCTACGAATGCCGAGAGCATCTATGCTCTCGGCTTTCATTACAGGGTCATGATAATTCATGCTGCGGTTTTTCTCTTAAATATCAAGTTCTATGTTCCCTGTTACATCTTCGGCAAAAGCGGAGAAATCTTCTGGCTCATCATCAATCATTTCTCCATACTCGGCTTTCGCCCAGATTTCTATCCTATCCTTGTAAGCGAATAGGACCAAATCTTTTTCGATTCCAGCGTATTCTTGTAATCCTTTTGGTAGCAGTATCCTGTCTGAACTGTCAAGGTTGGTTTCGTTAGCACCTCTGTAGAAGTATCTTACGAATCTCCTTTGTTTGGTATTGAAAAGACTCATCTTATCCAGTTTTGCTGTCAGCTCATCCCAGACAGGTTTTGGATATAAGGTGAGATGTTTCTCAAATCCTCTGTTCACGACAAATTGGTGATTGTCCGACCCTCCGAGTTGACGGATAAGTTGGGTAGGTAATCGGAATCGTCCTTTCGAATCCAATTTTACTTCATATTCACCGGTAAGACGCTGCAAAGTTTCGTTCGTTGCTTAAATTTAATGCAATATAAACACGTTTTGATTTAATTTCCCACATTTTCCCACTTTTGGTTCATGGCTTAAGGTTTTTTAACAGTGATAAAAATTATTGTTTTAACAAAAAACCTATTTTGTGGCAGAATTTTTGCGAATGTATAATTTTTAAACGAAAAGTTTTAAAATTAAAATCAGAAATTCCCACTTTGGATATGAAAGCGACTAAAAATTCCCACTTTGGCCATTTTTTGGAGCAATGCCGGGGATTATTTCCCATTGGGTAATAAAAAAGCCCCGGTACAATCCGTACCGGGGCTTTTTATCAGACTAATTGTCTACTAATTAAGCACTTATCTTTACTTTAGGTGCAGCGGAAAGAATTTCCTCATTAGCTTGGTCTGCAAACTTCTCGAAGTTATTGTAGAACTTTTTAGCCAAATCAGCTGCCTTGGAATCATAAGCATCCTTGTTAGACCATGTGTCCCTTGGATTCAACACCTTACTAGGCACCTCCGGACATGAAAGTGGTATATGAACACCGAAAACAGGGTGTTCGTGGTAAGTAACATGATCCAATTCGCCGTTAAGGGCTGCAGTAATCATGGCTCTTGTATATTTGAGTTTCATACGGCTTCCTACGCCATATTCTCCACCGGTCCAACCCGTATTGACCAACCAAACCCTTGTATTATACTTGGTCATCTTTTCTCCAAGCATTTCTGCATATTTGGTAGGATGCAAAGGAAGGAAAGGTGCACCGAAACAAGCAGAAAATGCAGTTTTGGGTTCCTTGATACCTACTTCGGTACCAGCCACCTTTGCTGTGTAGCCAGAGATGAAATGATACATAGCCTGCGCTTTGGTCAGCTTGGAAATCGGAGGCAATACACCGAATGCATCACAAGTCAGGAAGAAGATATTTTGTGGAATACCAGCCTTTGATTGTGGTAATGCATTCTCAATGTGGTGGATAGGATAGGATACCCTTGTGTTTTGTGTAATGCTCGTGTTTTCGAAATCCACTTCCCTGGTTCCCTCCTTGTAGATGATATTCTCAAGGATAGCACCATGCTTGATGGCTTTCCATATCTGTGGCTCCTTTTCCGCAGAAAGATCAATGGTCTTGGCATAACATCCGCCTTCGAAATTGAAGACTCCCTCATCAGACCATCCATGTTCGTCATCACCGATCAATGGACGATTGGGGTCTGCAGACAAAGTGGTCTTACCTGTACCGGAGAGGCCGAAGAATACAGCAGTATCACCTGATTGTCCAACATTTGAAGAACAATGCATGCTGAGTACATTCCTATTGACGGGCAATTCGAAATTGAGTACGGAGAAGATTCCTTTCTTGATTTCTCCGGTATACCCTGTACCACCGATAATGATGGTTTTGCGGGTGAAGTTAATGATGGCGAAATTTTCTTGTCTGGTACCATCTTCCTTGGGATCTGCTAGGAATCCTGGGGCACAGACGATATTCCAATCCGGGGAAGCATTCAGTAATTCTTCCTTACTAGGTCTTAGGAACATATTATGTAGGAACTGGCTACTCCAAGGATATTCTGCTACCAATCTTACATTCAATCTATAATTTTCATCAGCACAAGCATATCCATCCTTGACATATACTTCCTTGCCATCAAGATATTTGGTAATCTTATTGTAAAGCAAATCAAACTTAGTGGCATCAAATGGTTGGTTGATAGTACCCCAATCGACAGTATCCTGAGTGATGTCATCCTTGACGATGAACCTGTCCTGTGGTGATCTACCAGTAAACTTACCAGTCTTGATGCTTAGTGCACCTGAATTGGCAAGTACTCCCATACCTTTTTGAATGGAGTGTTCTACAAGTTGTTCTGGTGTAAGATTCCAATATTGGTGTTGGGTATTGTAGATTCCTAATTCTTCAATGGTAGCATTGGGATTTTTGATACCGGTCACATTATTCATGTTAGAGCTTTTAGGTAAAGAATAGTCCAAATCCCACTTTGGGCAACAGGATTTGAATAAAAATAAAGGGACAAATGTACATAACTTTAAACTAAGGAATGGCGAAAAAGATGCCATTTAGGTTAAGAAATCATGAATTTAGATAGTGTCATGTATACAATAATAAAAGCCAGTCAATGTTAGTTAAAACGTTGACTGGCTTATTGTTATATTAGTTGCTATGCTAATTTTTGACGATGATTCTTTCTATTCCATAGCTACCTTTCTCATTGGAGATTTTAAGGAAATACATACCATTAGTCAATTCTGGCAGCATGATGCTGCTTCCTTGTTGGATAGTATGGTGAAGTTGCAGATGTCTTTGTCCTAGGGTACTGAAAAGTTCGATGGTCACATCGAGATTTCCATCCAATTCGAAAATGATGATGCCATTAGTCGGATTAGGGGAGACAGCTATTCCTAGGTTAGTCAGTAAGTCATTGACGGGAACCGTATCTTCCCCATTACAATCCTCATCGACTCCATTATCTGGAATATCCGTAGCTCCCGGATAGATATCCTCATTGGTGTCATCGCAATCCTCCTTGTTGTCAGCGTAACCCATAGGTGTTTCGGTTTCGCATGTCATGATAGAATCCTGATTACTACCGAATCCGTCATTATCCATATCGATATAATATGTGAATACGGTCAGTCCCTCATCCACATTACCATCACAATTGTTATCGACACCATCACAAACTTCCATAGCATCCGGATGAATATCCTCATTGGTATCATCGCAATCCTCCATGTTGTCTGCATATCCCATAGGTGTTTCGGTTTCGCATGTCATGATAGAATCCTGATTACTACCGAATCCGTCATTATCCATATCGATATAATATGTGAATATGGTCAGTCCCTCATCTGCATTGCCATCACAATTGTTATCGATTCCATCACAAACTTCCATAGCATCCGGATGAATGTCCTCATTGGTGTCATCGCAATCCTCCTTGTTGTCAGCGTAACCCATAGGTGTTTCGGTTTCGCATGTCATGATAGAATCCTGATTACTACCGAATCCGTCATTATCCATATCGATATAATATGTGAATATGGTCAGTCCCTCATCTGCATTGCCATCACAATTGTTATCGATTCCATCACATTCCTCCTGCATACCCGGATTAATATTCGGATTATTATCATCACAATCCGATAGCTGTGTAGGAGCAGAGACATATCCCATCGGAGGAACAGCACTGCAAGTATCCAGAATGTTATTGTTATCAGTATAACCATCATTATCCAAGTCGGCATAATAGAAGAAAGGTTCTGCCACATCATCAGGGACACCATTACAATCATTGTCCAGACCATCACAAAGTTCTGGAGCATTGGGATAAACGCTTGGGTTATCATCATCACAATCATCATCCAAACTGGAATACCCCAAAGGAGGATTCGTATCGCAATCCATAATTGTGCTATCAGGCGTACCGTGTCCATCCATATCCATATCGTAATAATAGGTGAACATGGTGAATCCCTCATCTATCTCGCCATCGCAATCATCATCCTTACCATTACACAATTCAGGAGCTCCGGGGAATATGTTCGGATTGTTGTCATTACAATCCACTGAATTGTCAAAGGAATCATTGTCATTATCTACGAGCATGGTCTCATCACCGTTCATACAATCCTCGTCAATACCATTGTTGGGGATATCCAAGGCATTGGGATTGATGCCCGGATTGGTATCATCACAATCTGTATTATCCGTTACGAAACCTGCAGGAGCACTACATGCCATTGTCGTATTATTAGGGTCGCCGAAACCATCCATATCCGTATCTGCATAGAATACACTGGCTGTGTTTACGGTAACAGTCATATCCATACTATTGGTCGCTGCGGCAAAGGCCGTACCTTCCTGTGCGGAGACAGTATAGGTAATGGTGTGTGTACCTCCTCCCGCCATAGCTGGGTCGAACATATTACCAGAAATTCCTGGACCAGAAAAAGTACCACCGATTGTTCCTGTCGGAGTCAGGGTAACGGCGGCGTCTGATGAGCAATAGGTACTGTTCAAGCCTGAGAAACTAGCATCGGGGAGGATGGTGATTTCAATAGGAAAGCCTGCGGCATTATCAGCTATGGGGACATTGAAAGGGCAAACGGCCACATCTGCCAAGAAATCGATACTTGCTTCAAAAACACCTGCTTCGGTAGGTGTACCTGTGAATGAAGCGCAACCGGCTACATAAGATCCTGCGGGGGGAGCATAGGAAGTCTGGTTGGGCATTGCCATCATACCATTGGGTAGATTGCCGAAAGTGATATTGTCAATGTTGTTGATCTTAATGTTGGTGCCAGCCAGATTCGGATCGAATAAACCTGCATCGAAGCAATTATCCGTAAGGATAAAGGATTCACTATCGGAATAGGCCACATTAACGACTCCTTGGGCTAGGAATTCGTCGCAAAGACCTCCGTATGCGGGAAGTGAGGCAGCACAATCCACAGGGGTACATTGAGTGTATCCGAACTGGAGGGATGCCAAGGAAATGAATAAAGAGAGTAAAATGTGCTTGTACATTGTCATGGTTTGAATGAAATCAATCGGACTGATATTTCCGAATGATTTCTGGTTATCAAAAAATGTGGTTTAGTATTTTCCAACTAAACCACATTAAATATACATTCCTGATATTGTAATATGAAATTCTATGTCAATTCTGACGTGAAGTGGAACTGAATCTTGGGATAATTCTCCTGCATGGTTTTCAATTGCCATGAGGATTCTGCAAGGAAAACAATGTTTCCATCCTTATCCTTAGCGATATCCCTTTTCCTTCGGGTTTGGAAATCCTTGTATTGGGCTTCGTCCTCCCAGGTCAGCCAACAAGCCTTATGCAAGTGCAATGGCTCATAGGAGCATTTGGCACCGTATTCATGTTCCAGTCGATATTGTATGACCTCGAATTGTAGTGCACCTACCGTACCTATGATACGCGTTCCACCGAATTCCTTGGTGAACATCTGCGCCACACCCTCATCCATAAGTTGTGATAGGCCTTTGGCCAATTGTTTGGATTTCATGGGGTCTGCATTATGTACGATACGGAATTGCTCGGGAGAAAAACTAGGAATGCCTTTGAATTGGATTTTTTCGCCCTCTGTTAGTGAATCCCCTATCTTGAAATTCCCTGAGTCATAAAGTCCTACGATATCCCCCGGATATGCTGCTTCCACGATTTCTTTCTTTGATGCCATGAAAGTGGTAGGGTTAGGGAACTTCATTTTCTTGCCATTCCTGACATGGAGATAGTTGGTATTCCTTTTGAATTCACCACTACAAATCCTAAGGAATGCTATCCTATCCCTATGTTTGGGATCCATATTGGCGTGTATCTTGAATACGAACCCGGTGAACTTCTTTTCGTATGGGTCGATGACTCTTTCCTCAGTTTCCCTAGGTAGTGGATTGGGAGCAATCTCCGTAAAGCAATCCAATAATTCCCTTACACCGAAGTTGTTGATGGCCGAACCAAAGAAAACCGGATTGAGGTCACCATTCAGGTATGCTTCCTTATCGAATTTGGGATAAACCTCATCAATCATCGTCAGTTCCTCCCTGAGTTCTGCAGCGGGTCCCTCTCCTACATGATTTTCCAGTTCGGGGTCATTATAATCATTGAATTCCACGACATCTTCCTCCTGTTGCTTACCGTGTGGATTGAACAGGACCAATTTCTTTTCGTAAATGGAATATACACCTTTGAAACGTTGTCCCATTCCGATAGGCCAACTTAATGGACAAGCGGAGAGTCCTAATTTTTGTTCTACCTCATCCAGTAGGTCAAATCCGTCCTTACCCTCTCGATCCAGTTTGTTGATGAAGACAATCATGGGAGTCTTACGCATCCTACAAACCTCAACGAGCTTTTCTGTTTGTGTTTCCACACCCTTGGCGACGTCTATCACTACGATGGCACTATCCACTGCGGTTAGTGTTCTGTAGGTATCTTCTTGGAAATCCTTGTGACCCGGGGTATCCAGGATATTGATTTGCTTATCCCTGTAATTGAATCCCATTACGGAAGTTGCCACGGAGATACCCCTTTGGCGTTCTATTTCCATGAAATCCGAGGTAGCACTTTTTTTGATCTTATTGGATTTGACAGCACCAGCTACCTGGATAGCTCCACCAAATAGGAGCAATTTCTCTGTGAGGGTCGTCTTTCCTGCATCAGGGTGACTGACGATTCCGAATGTTTTTCTTCTTTGTATTTCTTCTGTAAATCCCATGCTTGGCAGATATTAGGGCGCAAAGGTATGGGTTTAGGATTGAAAGTTATAAGACAATGGAGAGTTATCGGCCTTTGTCTGTATCAGTATCCTGAAAGGGGTTTCATAAAATTACGATGTAATGGGAACTTACTGGGTATTCTTATTCTGGAATGCATAGAGGGCTTCTTCTCCCAATTCCTGTAATTTGGAATGATAGGCTGCACTTTCGTGCCGCACCAAAATGGAACCCTTTTCATCCATGAAAATAAGGGTAGGATAATTATTGATACCAAAGATGGCTGCAAGGTTGGTACCATTACCTTTTTCACAATCCACTTTGTAGTTGACAAAATTATCATTGAAGTAACTGGCCAGGTTCCTATCTGAAAAAACATCCTCATCCATCATTTTGCATGGGGTACACCAGGTCGTATAAAAATCGACAAAAACGGGTTTGTTTTCCTTGGCTGCCTTATCGAGGACAGCAGATAATGTTTCTGACTTTTCGAACTTGAAGTAGGACTTGGGTTTTGGGGGCGTAGGATTACTGGATGAGCTGCTTCCATTCTTTGATGATTTACATCCACCAATTAATAAGCATGAAAGTATCATTATATGTAGTGCAATCCTTTTCAATGTCCGTATTTTTAGTTTTCTGCCTTATAAAGGTAAATGACCATTTGGCAACCAACAAATTTTATAATATACAATTCCAAGAATCATTCAACTATTGTAACGTGCAAGAAGTCCATAATTGTGTAAGACAGACAACAAATTGAAAATTTTTTCAACAATAGTTGGAATTTGGTTTTACTTTACTGTCTAACATTATTCTATTACATCATACCAAACAACCATGTGTTTTGTTTCGAATATCAAGGTTAAAGGAAACTTAAGCGAGGTTATTGGAATTAAAAATGATTCGATGAAAAGAAATTTACTACTTCAATTATTGATTATTGGAATTGGTGCATTCATATGGATGAGCCACTCAGCAGGTCGGGCTGCCGATAAGAACCAAGGGAACACAGGTGCACCCGGAGATGCCACGGCAACTTGTGGTTCCAGTGGTTGCCATGCTGGAAGTTCCATTACGGTGGACTTGGATATTGCAGTGATGGATGGCAACTCCAATATGGTATCCAATTATGTACCCGGAGAAACCTATACGGTAAGGGTTACGGTGAATCAGACAGGAGGCAATAATCCTGCGGCATTCGGTTATCAGTTGGTTGCATTGACGGATTCTGATAATCAGAGTACGGAAAGTTTCTCTAATCCGGCTTCCAATGTCCAGATTGCCAATGCTACCTCAACTGGTCGTACTTATGCAGAACATAATGGTCCATCGAATACGAATACCTTTGATGTGGAGTGGACAGCTCCTGCTGCGGGTTCTGGTAGTGTTACATTCTATTCTGCCGGTAATGGTGTGAATGGCAATGGAATGTCATCAGGTGATGGTGCTTCGACAGCATCCATGACGCTGAATGAGGGTACATCTTCCAATTTCAATCCTACAGCATTGAAGTGGGAGTTGAAATTATTCCCTAATCCAGTAAGGGAAAGTATCAATATCAGTGCAAATGAGCTATTGAATGGCGAATACACGATCACGGTTGTGGATATGATGGGTAGGGTAGTGAAGTCATTCAATAGCCCTATCGTGGATGGTAATCTGTCTTTCGATGCCAATGACCTCAAAACAGGCCATTATTCTCTAATGGTGCAGGATAAGGACGAAACGGCAGTGATTCAGTTTTCCAAATTGTAATATCTCCAAAGGAAATTGTTATTTTAGAGGAGGTTTGGTCTTTTATAGGGACTAAACCTCCTTTTATATGCCCGGATGTTATGTTAAAGAGAATCCTTAAAATACTGGGAGTAATCCTATTGCTTCTGGTTGTTGCCCTAGCCGTTGTTGTCTTCATGAATTACCATGAGGATATAGAATATTCCCATATCAAGGAAAAGTACAGTCTGGAACAATCCCACTTCATTGAAATCAAGGGGATGCCTGTTCATTATACCATACAAGGAAAGGGTGAAAAGGATATTGTATTGATACATGGAACGGGAGGTTCATTACACGATTGGAACCAATGGCTTCCGTATCTGGAAAATGATTTTAGGATCATCAGATTGGATTTGCCGGGTTTCGGACTCACGGGACCCAATCCCAAAAACCGGTACGACCGTATATTCTATCAAGTCTTCATGGAGAGTTTCATTGACCGATTGAATCTGAACCATTTCCATATGGCCGGAAATTCATTCGGAGGGTTTGTAGCCTGGAATTATGCATTGGAGAATCCCGCTAAGGTTGATAGGTTGGTTTTGTTGAATTCGAGTGGCTATCCGAGGGTAGGACAAAAATTACCACTGGGATTCAGATTGGCCAAGAATGAGACCCTTGCACCTTGGTTGGAAAAGATAACGCCCCGTTCCTTGGTAAAGAAAACACTTTTGGCTGCCTATGAGGATGATACCCAGGTAGATGAAATCCTGGTGGATCGTTTTTTTGAGCTATTACTTCGGGAGGGCAATCGGAAAGCCATGTTCGGAAAGATGTCCCAAATCAATTCTGACAATTGGTCCAGTATCAAGAAAATTAGGGCACCCACACTGATTATATGGGGAGACAAGGATGAAGTAGTCCCGGTGGAGCACGCTTACCGTTTCCATAAGGATATCCCTAAGTCCGAATTCGTTTTGTATGAGAATATCGGACATATGCCGATGGAAGAAATCCCGGAACGTTCAGCCAAGGATATGCTAGAATTCCTTGATGTGGGAGTAGCTGAAAATCAATGATATCCTCATTCTTCCAGTAATGCTTTCCTATCGGATTTGTTTTTGAATAACGATATTGGTTGAATCCTTGACGATGAAACTCGGAAGATTCTGATTGTGGTGGTTCTTAAAGAAAGCCAACTGGTATCCCTGTGCCTTGATACTATCCAACACCAAACTATCCGGAAACCATTCATAAGCTATTACATCCTGATAGAACATAAGTTCCGAATCCTGTGCAGGCTTACAATTGAATATGATCCTATCCTTTGTTATTTCCTCCGGTAGATTTTTGAATATACTGGCATTATGGATTTTGGCATTTCTATTTTCCATTTGTATCGACCTGAACGAAGCAATGTTCTTGGGTTGTAATGCATTGTAAAAAATGAAAATGGCAAATGGAATATAAAGTAAAGCGGGCCATTTGATTATAGGTGATAATCTTTTCAAGCCTAAGAACAAATACCTGAAGGATTGCAAAAGACCAAAGGCAATCAGTATCATGATGATGCTACTTACAGGGAATGTGAAACTGGGCATCTTCGTAGCGACTATGATGGAGAAAAAGCCATACATGACAAGTAGCATGCCTATAAATGCGACACTAAGTTGCTTATTCACATTCTTCTTGAATATACAGTATGCAAGTCCGATGAGAAAAAGGAATTGGGCCATAGGAAAACCATAATGGGTCTCAAAGAATTGAATATAAAAATAGGGATCATCCTTAAAGGGACCCATGACATGCCCGATATGCTTGGTATTCAATTCGTAATTGTATTGGCTCTCGTAGGGAAAGGCATTCAGGATGTAAATCTGCCAAGGGGATGCTATAATGACTGCTGCAAGCACTCCCAATACTATGTGGAAATAGGATGTCCATGTTTTCCTTTTCTCAGTATCGGATAATACCACCAATCCCCAGCCTCCTATGACGATGAGTGCCGTCAGCCATTTACAGAGAATGGCCAACCCTACGAATATTCCAATGATAATGGACCATCGGATTTTTGTCTCATGTTTGATATACCGTGTCAATGCCCAGATAGCTGCCGTAATGTAGAATGTGAATGCAGCATCATTCTGCTCCAATCCCAATCTACCAGAAGTGAGTTCCAGTTGGTAGAAGGAACAACAAATGTATAGACCCGCAAGAAAGGCTACCTGCTTATCCTTCAGCCAGAACTTGGCGATATCATACACGAGTTTGATGGAAATGGTTCCCATGATAGCGGAGGGTAACCTCATGGCAATTTCATTGACTCCGAATAACTTCATGGACAATGCCATTTGCCACATGAAAAGTGGTTGTTTGTGGAGCCAGATATGACTCTGTGTCCAACGTTCTATTTCATAGGGAAGAATCGGATTGACCCGAAGCATGGGTTTGAAAGGGTATTCCATCATATTCTTGGCCACCAAGGCATGGAATCGTTCATCCCAATCATGGATATAAGGGTCAAGACTGATCATCAAAAGCCTCAGTGCCAAACCTCCTATCGTAATGAGTATAAGGCCCGTCTTTTCCTTTTCTTCAATAAAAAAGAAATATATTCCAAGCAGGATGGGAATAGAGGAAACTAATAATCCGAGTAAGGTTTCGTTCTCGTAGAATACCATAAGGCGGTTGAGGTTTGGAATTCGAATCCGTTAGAATATGCTTTTGAGTCGTTTGAGTAATTTCATCAATTTGAAATTGAATTGCGCATTGACATGGAAATACCTGCCATTGATGGTAATCCAATCATTCTCTTTCTTGATATCCTGCAAGTGTTCGAAGTGAACCGCCTGTGACTTATTGAAATGGGCTTTCCAGTAAATACCTCTTTCCGTAATAGCGAAACCCTCCTTGCAAGAACCGAAAACCGTTTGGTCACAAAGAAGATAAACCATTTCTTTCTTATCGGCCCTAAGGAATGACTGGGCTGCATTCTTGATTTTGTGTTCCGGAACAGCCAGGAAATCCAAGAAGAATTTTTCGGTCTGACTCTCATTGTCCAAATCCAGATAATCGAATATCATTTCCTCCAGATTGATTTCCGTATGGGTCTTACCCTCATATTTGAGGATAGCCTCCGGAATATCAAATGCATTCAGATTCCTACAATGCATAATGATGAAATGGTCGAGTAGGCTATCGAAGCTCTTATCTAGTAAATGGTCGATTTCAGGTAGAACGGTTTCATCCTGTTTGCAATGGATGGTATAGGTCTCCTCAGCCAATTGGTCTGCCCTGATTTTGAATCTTTTATCAAAACCAGAATCGTAGAATTGGGTAACATACTTTTCGTATTCACTGGCCTTGTGTTCCTCTATGATTCTTTTTTTCAGTGAACTGAAGAAGTGTGCGGCGATTTGTTCGGATAAGGAACCGACCTGTTCGAAATTCAAGGGATACTTGGATTCATAATCCTCTGCCTTGAATTCATGATTGGTGGATAATGCACAACCGCATTGTGTACAGAATTTGGACCCTGCGGCATTCTTACTGTTGCAACTGGGACAATTGACGGGCAAACCCAACACTTTTTCACCACAACCGTGGCAAAATCGGGCATTGTTTAATAATTGAATCTGGCAGTTGGAACATCTCATAGTCAAACATGCTAAGTCAGAGGATACTTCTAGGTTTCGGTACGAAAATAGGATGATGATTCATCAATTCAAAGGAAGTCTTTTATTAAGTCATCGAATTAGGCTTTTTATTTTGTGGAATTCTGCGATTTTTGAGTCATAATAATAGGGCAATACAATCGTTTAGGAACAGAACTGAACCATAACAAAATAGAGTGTGATGAAAAATTATCCGATAATCCTTTTGGGGTGCATGTTACTTTTGTGTTCATGCGGTACTGAAACCGAGGGGTCCGAAAGTTCCTCCAATGAGGTATTCGATCCCCATCAAGCAGCCATTCCTGATAGTGATACCCAACTGGAAGTCGAATTGTCTGATGAGGACAAGAAGAAACTAGCAGAAGCAGTTGGGAAAGAAGCAGAGGATATTTCCCTGCAATCCCTGAATGCGATTCTTTCCAGTATGGATGGCAAGACAGCTTTGTGTCTGTTTGCGGATTTCGGCAATTCGGATATCCAGCAAGTCCTTTCCAATTTGGGAGAATTATCCAAAAACACGGATCCGGCCAAGTTGTCCATACTAATGATACATCGGGATAGCATTGTTGATAAGAACAGTATAGATGCCCTAGTGAGGGAAAAAGGTATAGATGCAGATACCTACATCATGTCTGATGAAGCGGATTTGACCGGTTTGCAAGGCAATGGGGATGCTACGGCAATGGCTTTGCCTGCTTATTATATTTATTCCAGTGATGGTACTGCCATGTGGATTGATGGTAGTAGGGAATATGCCGAATTGTATGTGATGTTACAGCCCTTTATCTTATGACCCGAAGAATGTGAGTAGGGGATAGACAGATTGAATTTGTCCTAGTAAAGACAACATCGTGCAATAGAAAATCCGTATCTTGCAACCAAATTCGGTATCACGACGTTGATATTCTTGAACAACTTATTCATTTAGATTTAAATTTTTTTATAAAATGGCATTCGAATTCACAGATGATAACTTCAAGACAGAAGCTTTAGACACAGACAAATTGGTATTGGTAGATTTTTGGGCTCCATGGTGTGGACCTTGTAAGGCTATCGGTCCTGTGATTGAGGAGCTTTCCAACGAATATTCTGATGTAGTTGTGGGTAAGGTGAATGTAGATGACCACCCTCAGGTATCGTCACAATTCAAGGTAAGATCCATCCCAACCGTCCTTTTGTTGAAAGGAGGTGAGGTAATGGAAAAATTCGTAGGAGCAAGAACCAAGAAAGAATATGTGGCTGCAATCGACAAGCATACTGTTTCTGCGTAATTATTAGGATTTTATTATCATAATAACATATATCAATTGCCATATCCATTGACTTGGATGTGGCAATTGTCATATATTGCCGATAGTTAAGCAATCAGAAGTATCTGATGTGATACTACTAACTTCATATTTTCAATCTAGCACATGAGCTTACTTAACGAACAGAGTGTAAGAAACCTGGGGAATCTTGATTTATTGGCCAAACAGGTAGTGGAGGGATTCATTATCGGATTGCATAAGAGTCCATTTCATGGTTTCTCTGTCGAATTTGCTGAACACAGGTTGTATAATCAAGGAGAATCCACCAAGAATATTGATTGGAAAGTATATGCTCGTACGGGTAAGATGTTTACCAAGAGATTCGAGGAGGAAACGAACCTGCGTTGCCAGATTGTGATTGATACTTCTTCGTCCATGTATTTTCCTGAAATCACCAAGAAAAGTAAGGAACATATCAATAAGCTAAGATTCTCAGCTCTTTCTGCTGCTGCATTAATGAACCTGTTGATGCGCCAGAGGGATGCTTTCGGCTTGAGTTTATTCGACGAATCTGTTCATGAGCATACCCGTTGTAAGTCGAGTACCACACATTATCGCTTATTATTGACTTATCTGGATAAGTTGATTGAGAATCCGGAGCATAATCGTCCTACGAATGCTACTCAAGCCTTGCATGAAATTGCTGAGAATACCCATCGTCGTTCATTGGTGGTCATCTTCAGTGATATGTTCGGGGATATGGATAATAAGGATGAATTGTACGCTGCTCTCCAGCATCTGAAACATAACAAACATGAGGTTATCCTTTTCCATGTAACGGATAAACCCAAGGAGCAGGATTTCGAATTTACCAATCGTCCATATCTGTTCATAGATATGGAAACAGGTGAAAAGGTTCGCCTCCAATCCAATCAGGTCAAGGAATATTACAAGGAAAGAATGGGGGCATACATTGACGAACTGAAGATGAAATGCCTACAATATCGTGTGGATTATGTAGAAGCGGATATCACAAAGGATTTTAGGAAAATCCTACAGGCCTATCTGGTCAAACGTTCCAAGATGATCAGATAAACCCTTATCCCAATTCCATTTATTCTCCCAACCCATTACCTAGACGGTCATATTGGAAGATAGTTCCATATTGGTCCTCAGCCCATATGATACCCCCATGCATGGTGATACTCCTGAATTTGTGATTATATGGTATGATGGTTTCGTTTTTCTCATTCAATACTCCGAGTGACCTTTGTTTGTCCGCTGTTACAATCAGGCCATAACCCAGGAAATCAAATTTAGAGAATGTCATATCATTCCAGATTGTACCATCCCATTTCATCCCGATATAATGATTGTGCTTCAGTCGAATCAGAAACATACCATGGGTGTCATCATACTTTACAATTCCCAAGCCACCTTGTTTTTCCTCTAGTATGGATGTTCCATTATCATGTAAAAGGTGTTTTTTCGGAGATGTATATCGTCTAACAATACTGATTGGAAGCCGATCCAATTTCGTTTTCTGTATATCTCCCTCATTGAGCAATCGTATATCCTCGTCCTGCACAGCCAGATACTTATTGTCGGGTAGTACAAATTCGGTTCTCTTGGGAGATCCGCTGCGTCTTGAGCT
This sequence comes from Saprospiraceae bacterium, assembly GCA_020631355.1. Taxonomy (GTDB): domain Bacteria; phylum Bacteroidota; class Bacteroidia; order Chitinophagales; family Saprospiraceae; genus JAHDCE01. The sequence goes on from JAHDHL010000009.1 coordinate 96,345, forward strand.
TTTTCTAACGTCAATAAAAGTATCATAGGCCTTACCCTCACACTCAAAAGCAATGATATCACCATTACAATCCAATACTTGTCGATTAACGGATTGCTGATTCCTAACTTCGATTATATAATTATTGACCACGGTCAATGTTCCATTTTCCTTGTTTATGGGTTGCAATTCATCATCCAATAAGTGGCTTCCATCTTCATCGTATGCCAGATGGATTTTAGGAAAACAATCTTTGATGGGAGTGATGTTCCTGTAGGTTGTGGATTTGGTTTTGGAGTTTTTAGTATTAAAAAGATAATACTTGGGATTTGTCATTCTATCCTTTGTAAGATGTAGGAATCCATTATCTAAATCATTGAATTGTTCATAAATAGCCTTAGTCAACTGTTTGCCATCCATTCTCATGATTCCGAAAGGAAAGTGTTGTCCATTCGGATTTTCATCCTTATAGTGAATCAGGTAATCGGGTGAATTCATAAGGAAACCCAACCTTTTCTTACTAGGCTGGAGGACCCATTTCCCATCATGATTGATGATGCCATATAGGAATGAAATCCGTTTGGAAGTTTCTTCCTTATCCCTCATTTGGACCATACCATTCCCATCATCATTGAATCTATGAATCGTATGAAATGCTTCTGATGAAACGAGCTTACCCTCAAAGTCAATGAGATACCAGACTTTTTCACCAATACGTTGAATGGCTAATAATCGATGTTCTTTTGAAATCAATTGAAGTTGGAAACCCTCATCACAAATCAGTTTCTTATTGTTCGGGATATCATACAGATTATAATTGTTGAAAAAATACCTTTCATCAAAATAGATTAACTCCTTAGTAGGATAGGGTAGGTAATGTGTGGCGGTCTTAAAATCCTTATCGAGGATATAATGATGTTTGAATAAATCAACCAAATGATAAAAAGTTTCCCCATTCAATGATACGACTTCAATCTGATGGTAATCATCCGCGACAACGAATTGATTATTTTGTAGAATACCATAGCCATTCAGGGTCTGTACAATGAATGTATTCCCATCGATAACCTTTACATCATAGTAATCCTTAGTCAATTGTTTCTTACCATCTGGTAGGGAATAAAAATTGGCGAATTGTGCTGAATAAGCAACGATACCGGTAGGATTCCCTACCCATTCTATCCGGATATATTCGGCAGGAAGTATGATTTGTTCTTGTTGGTCACTGATGCCTCTGAGTCCTGATGCTTCATCAAGGAATACCTGGTAGGAACCGTTCAGTTCATAGGTATTACGCTGTTGCATACCGAATTCTTTTATGCTCTTTGCATACTGGTTGATTCTTGTATAAGAGTCCTCAATCGGTACAGGCTGGTATTCTGGTTGGGTTGGTTGGGGAGGAGGTTTGGGATATGATGGCTTAGGCTGAACTGGTTTCGGACCTGGTTTGGAATGGGAAATATTCTTAATCGTATTAGGAGTTAGATTTTCACAATTGCACGATTCGAGTCCGTATAGCTCCTTGATATGCTGGACTTGCTGTGCCCAAATGTTGGGATTCCCCGAAATGAGTAGGGCGATGATGATGAAATACCTGTACATGCTGACAAAGGTCGGTCATATTTTTTAATCCTCATTCTTATTCGAATCGAATAAACTTTTAAAAAAATCTTAAGACCCATACACCCAAATTCACGATAAGTGCATCTATATAAGTGGAAGCTTCCTCCAGATGGCTTTCGGTTAGTGTGGGAAAAAGGTCTTGTTGGAATAATTCACAAAAAAACACCGAACAATACCAAGACCCTGATTTTCCACCTACCGAAACCTAGGAAACAACGCACTACCGAAGTCGAATACTAACTACCTATTTCAGAAGTATGGTTTTTCCGTACTACAGCATGGCTGTGGATGGGAGACCTATCCATTCACCTAAAATAGACGACATCATGAAAAAGTACAATCAAGATATCAGTAACCTCAAGCAGAACCGAATCATGAATTTTCAAATCGGTCTGATTGCAGCCCTAGGAGTAGCGCTTCTTTGCATCAACTATACCAAGGATGTATACGAAAAGAAAGATGCAGCATTTGAAGATGTGGGAATTTGGGAAGATCCCATTGTGATTCCGAATACGACCCAAGAGAAAAAGATCATGCCACCTCCACCGAATATCGAGGAAGTAGAACCAACGGATTTGGTAGAGGATATCGAATTCGAGGAAGAACCGGAGCCCGTGATTGAGAACCCCTCACCTGTTGCCCAACCAGAAAAACCGAAACTTCCGGTTGTACCAGCCAAAGCACCAACTAGAAAGGAACCAGTGGTGGATAAGAATCCTCCTGTGGTGATTGCACCTCCTGTACCAGAGGAGGAGGAAGATTTCGAACCTGAGAAATTCGTGGAAATCATGCCTCGCTTTAGGATGCCGGAGGATAAGAATGCTTCTGAGGATGAAATCAAGAGTTTTGCTGATTTGGAAATGATAAAATATATATCCAAGAATATCAGATATCCATCAATGGCCAAGGAAATTGGAATTGAGGGTACAGTTGTCATCCGTTTCGTGGTGGAGAAAGATGGTTCAATTACAGGTATAGAAAATCTTCGTGATCCCGGGTCGGGACTTGGTGAGGAAGCCATCAGGGTAGTTAGGAATATGCCTAAATGGCAACGAGTAGGTAGGCAGAATGGTAGGAATGTAAGGGTCTATTTTACCTTACCCATCAAATTCAAGCTAGATAAATAATCATCCATATGAGTCAAGAAATGTAAGATTGGAAAATCGGTAGTTTTTCGACTATGAAAAGGGAGGGTTCAATGGAATCCTACCCTTTTCTTTTTGTAAAGAATAAAAAACCCTGAGTCGGGGAAGACTCAGGGTGGGTTTCATAAAACCTCAGTGGGTGTATGGCAATTCTAATCCTTACGTTAGTTGCAAGGTCATTTGGATAAATGGGGTGACCCACCGAGGTTTGGCATTAAATGGTTGTCAATATAAGATGATTCATAAGTGATTTAATGCCTAAAAAAAGTCCGAGAATGAATCGAGTTAAATACAAAACACATCATTTGGTTTCTTGTGTGAAGTTTTTTGGGTAAGGTTAAATTCTTTCAATTCTTTGAGAGAAAGAACATAAGATTGATTCTGTCTTTTCAGCTATCAACCTTATGTATATCACTCTACTTGCTTCATTTGATAATTGTTATTACAAATGTAAGTCGGAGTGCCACTTTGAGCAATTAGAATTTTTTATAAATGTCCTTGTGAGGGTTTAATTAATTGGTTTGTAGTGTGTTATGTAGGATGGAGTTCAGCCATTTTTTATCGGCAATTTTATCGTACGAATCGATTTCTGATAACATGGTTCCGTCGAAAATGGATTTGCTGATTTTGTGGTATAGGTTGATGAAATTCCTATTGCTTTCGAGGTGGTGCTGATGGATATGACTCTTGTTATTGGTCAGGAAAACCCTAAAACTATTGATACTGTCCTGAATGAGTTCGTTATACTCAAGATGATGATAAATCTTTATTCGAAGCCGCTTCTCATTAATTTTAAGGTAGATATTATGTAGGGTTATGGTATTCAGTATATCTAATGAGGATTCGTAATCCTTTTGTTCGAATGCAATCAGGGCACGACAAATCTGATAGTGCTGTTCAAAATGGGGCAATATGGAGTCCTTGTTGGATTCCAGGAATTGGATGGCTTCCTCATGCAAATTCTTATTCAGCAATACGGAAACATAATTCTTAATCAGATGCGGAACGGCGGTCTTGTCATTCAGTAGGATTTTTCTTTCATCCTGAAAATGATACAAATCATATAATTCATCATAGACATTATCCGATTCTAATTTTCTTATGGCCGTATTTTCCAGATAAGTGAATAATAACCTCATCTGGTCAATTTCAAGCGGAATCTGTTCACCGAAAAGTTCCTGCTTCAGATCCTGATAAAGTGTCTTTCTTTCTTCTTGGTTTTTGGTGGATAATAATCGGTATGCTTGATGCCAAATCTTAATTTGGGGAGCATTATAATAAGGCATACTAGGAATGGTATCCAGCATTTGGGTCAGATTATCAGAAATATCCACACCCATGATAACCTGGCTCCGATTCAGTTTCTGACAAGTATAAATGAGTTTGATATAGATGAAATATTCGTCAAGGGCTTCCGATGCATCCTGGAAATTAACATCACCGATACCCTTATCCACCATCCTGGAAACCATCCTGTTTATTTCCCTTTCAATGAGGAAATTCTCATAATAGGCATTCGGACTCGTTTTTTCCTTGTGATTATTCTTGGTTTTCTTCGCCAGTGCATGAAAATCATCCATCATGTGATGGTCCCTGAAATGGAGGAGGAGATTGAATTTCTTTTCAAAGGACGAAGACCGATGCCTTTCGATGGATAGGTATTCCGCCAGCAAACTCAGTAACTTGGAAGACAATTTCGTAACAACCCGCTTCTTGGGTATATATTTATCCCTAGGGAAAATATGATTGAATGCAGTGGCATCATTCAGTGTTTCTTGGTCAAAATCAGGGAAATATTGACGGATGAAAGCCAAGAGTTTAGTAACGCTACCATTCGTATTGAAATAAGGAGTACCCACGAATTCGCAAAACTTTTCGAATTCCGTTTCATCCAAGGTTTTCAAAAGACGAATAAGTTTAGTTCTTTGCATGAAAGAATACGCTTTGAAATCTTCTGTGATGGTGAATGTGATTATCCACCTGCAAATAGAGTGTTTAAAGAGGTTTCGAAAAGAAAAAGAGGCTGATTCTGAACTCGATATGAGTTTGGGGGATTTTTAAATTATTGAAAATCATTATATTAATGTCGGCTAATACAAAGCTATTAAATTCTTTTCATACCAAAGAGGACATTTGTTCAAAATTCTAATGATAATTTAATGGGAATCCTTATTCCGTTTGATAGAATAAATTCATATTAGCCGATTCGATAATAATTAATTTAATAACATGGATTGAAATGGATAAAACAAGAAAGAAGACAATATCCATTTCTCAAAAAACCAATTCTTTATGAAACAAAAACTATTGACGCTCATCGTTGCAGCCACCATCCTTTTATTTTTCGGATGTCCACCACCACAAGAGGAACCAACTCCTGATTCCCCGCTTTGTGCGGTTGATTTGGAGGACTATAATTTTTGGGTGGATACAACCTATAACCTACAAGGCGATTCAGTGGGCATCGACCTGATTTGGGAGCCTGTCGAGGGAGCCGAGGAGTACGTTATTGCAACATCTCCTGCCGGAGATACCTTTACGGTTCCGCATCCCGACACCACATTATCCATCATACAGGTATTACCTTTGGATACACCTTTCGAAGCTATCCTGACCATCAATATGGCGGATGATTCCGAATGTGGTCCAGTCATGATCAATGCCAATTATTGTAATGGTGGAGGAACTGTGGATGATGTCTCCACTGTCGTGGATTGGGATTTCATGTGTGGTGCCAGCACCTGTGACTTCATCAAATTCAAGAGTAGGGATATCCAAGATTGTAATGGTAGTCTCATGGATCCGCTTCCTTGGAGATTGAGAGGAGGCAAGTATTACAAACGCACGGATTTGTGTGATTGTCTTACCGATAATGGTACCAAGGCTGTTTGTGATGCACTGAATGCCAGCAATAAGTTGAATACTTGTTTGAACTCCCTACAAGCTTGTTTAAAACATGATTATGTACCTTGTGAATAATATGAAACAATTACTTTTTCTTATACTGGCCATCGGAATGCTCAGTGCATGCGGTGGTTCGTCCGGTCCGGAGAATCCGGGAGGCAAGATACCTTTGGGAAGTGGAACTACAATTCCCATTCTGAAAACAGAAAAGGCCAGAAAGGCCAAACTGACCTTCGACCTAACGGAAGTCATCCGAAAGGATGACAAGTTGGATTTTGTCATTATGATTACCAATAGGGGAGAAGAAGCCATGCTTTATTTCGAAAAGGAAGAATTATCCATTACGGATAATGATGGCTATATCACCAAGGTAAGCGAAGCAAAGATTGCAAAGGTGAGGCAATTCGGTTCAGGGGTGAGCATTGCTAGTATACCCGAGGATGGTAAGGTGAAATCCATTATTTCCTTTGAGGGAGTAAGGGAAGAAGCCGAGTCCTGTACACTCTTTTTCAAAGGAGAAACCAATAGGGGTAAGAACGCCAGTTTCAGGACTGAGTTCAAGAAAGTGAACCTTAGGGAATAGAAAAAGGATTAGGAATAATGATGTATCCCGAATTTTCAAATCAATGAAAATTCGGGATTTTTTATTGGAATACTTATTTGATTTTGGTGAGTTTGCCAGTGTGAATCACTTGTTGTTCCTCAAGGATTTCGTAGAAATAATGTCCATTTTCCATATCCGTCAAATCCAATATATTATTACCACTTTCGAGTTCGGATTCTAAGACGATTCTTCCATTCAAATCAAATAACCTGATGGAAATATCACCATTGATGATAGGCATGGTTACCTGTACGAACTGTTGGGCGGGACTAGGGAAGACCTTAATGCCCTCTCCCGCATTTTCCAACACGACAATATCGGATGATGAGGATGTCCCATCAAAATCTACCTGAATGAGTTGGTAATAATTCAACCCTGATGGTGGGTATTTGTGCAAGTGATGATAATCAATGATATCGGATGAGAATCCTTGCCCATCAATGCGGGCGATTTCCCTGAATTCATTGCCATCCCTACTATGCATCAGTCTGAAATAGTCATTATTGATTTCAGAAAGGGTCGTCCATTCGAGTTGGTTGCCACGAGGAGTAACTGTTCCTTTGAAATCAAATAATTCCACAGGTAGGATATTATCTACCAGATTGAAGTCAGTTCTTCCGTTCGCATCCTGTACGAATGCAATTTTCATGTTGTCCGTTCCACAAACGACAGTTAGGGTATCATGTGCGGCATTCCAATGCGTTATAGGCAATGCATCACCTTGTTGATGCGGAAATAGTAATATTCTGAAATCTGGAGCAACACTATTGCTCTCCACAATCAAACGGGGCCTGATTAGATTAGGATTGGATGTGTAGGGATTTCCCGAAAAGAAATCATTATAAGTCAGTGTATCCAGATAGCCCGGTACTCCGGCTCCCGTATAGCCCTCATTATTCAATACCCGAACAAGCAGCCTCCTATTCCCCTCGCTTGCAGGTTCTTTAAGTATGATGTCTGCCTTATAATTGGTGTCGGAAAGATTAACATCTGTAGATTCGACCGTCAGGTCACGAGCAACCTGTGCCAACCATTTGTAATTATGGGTATTGGCATCTTTCTTTACATCGTCAGTTACCAATACGAAAGGATGTTCTCCCTTGAATACCCCCACGGTCCTAAAGACTTTCTCCATAGGATTGAATGGTCGTTTCACCATTCTTTCCAAACGTCCGTTTTGGTGCCAATGAGGAAAATCATAGAACGGAATATTGAAATGGGCCTCAGTTTGGGGAATGTATTGGAAGTCATTCCATGTTTCTGTAACCTGTGTCCAATTATTGGAACCCAGCCAAGGATGGTTGTTCGATGGGAGTTGGGGCGACCAGTGCCATTCCCAACTATAGGCATAAGTGGCATCTCCTGCAACTTTCGAATAGGTGGATTGCGAAGACCAATCCATCAGTATACCCGGTTGTCTGCATTTATCTCCATCAGGGTCGCCAACTCCCATTCCTACATCATCTATCAATACACAACTATGGAACCAGGTAGGTTGGAATTGACTGCCACCATATGATTTTCTAACCCATATTCTGCCCAAGGCACTCAATGTAAAGTCATTACGGTCTCCGTGGGTATGTCCACCCATATCTTGTCTACAATGGAATTGTACTGCCAAGTCATCAGCATCCGATCCGCTTTTCATTACAGCCAAACCTCTATCCATGGCAATATAATCTTCTTGGATTACATTATTGGCTTGGTTCGTCCAAGTGTCCGTATCATCATAATCTTCCGCAAAGATACCTGCAATCAGTAAGTAATTGAAATAGGAATCATCCGGTGATATTTGCTGATAAACGTAACCATCTGATGAGTTACCATGGAATTTTTCGATATAATTCCTCCATACAAAATCAATCGTATCATCATTGGGGAAAATCCACTTCAGCCCTACGATGTCAGCAGCAGAAAACTTATATCCACCGGTTACATCATCATATCCGCTTCCTCCCCATACATCATAAGATGTGAATCCATGTCCGAATGGTTGTAGTATTGCAGGTAGGAATTGTGTGCCGTAGGCTCTTACATGCGGATGACCCAATAGACTATATCCTCTTTTAGCACAGGCAATACCTGTGGTAATGAATAGGTAATTCTTTCCCAATCCCTCGTATCCTGCACCCGATGGATACCAACCATAATTCACAAAGGTATGATATGAACGCATCCATTGATTGGTAAGTGTGGCATTGTATCCTGTTTCCCCTTCAATAGCTAGATTGGTAAGGATTTCAAATGAATTCAGGGTAGTCCAATTACTAGTATTGGCATAGGCTGGCATCAATCCGCCATGTCTGGGTGTACTAGGAATGATTTGTGCCAAAGCTGTTCTGACCGCATCCCTTTGTGCGGTAGTCATGCTATTGTAATTGAGGTCATAGGCCATGGCCATATGGAAACCTCCGAAATGGTTGTAGTTATTGCTATTGGGATTGACACTTGCATCTCCGATGACCAAATTGGCCCAAAAAGCCATGGCTTTGGCCAAATCTGCTGCACGGTCGTTATAAGCCAAACCTGTATCCGGATCGTTAGTTCCTGCATTAATCAGGCATTCGAATGCTTCCAATGCCATAATGGATGCAGTGATATGTTTCCTTTTGATGTCTGATGTGGCCCATACATTAGGGTCTTCCGCAATCAAATCATAGTATTGGGTATGAGAATCCCATTTGCCTGCATTATCAATCCAGCGGTTTCCATCCGAATCCATCGCATAGGCCGCACTATGGCTATATCCGCCCGGGACATATCCCTTGTGGAGTAGGGTGGTGTAAGCATGGATTTGGGCAGCTACTGCCTGTCCACTGGTTGTGTTGGCCAATCTATTTTGAATGCCCGCAATTTCACTGGGTCCGAAGAATACCCTAGGATGTACCCCTACCGCAGGAACGGTATCAATGGACCGAATGCCTGTAAAATCGAATGTAACGGGCCTGGAACCCAATCCGGGTGAGTCTGATGTATCGTAATTATCCCAACCCTCTGTGAATCCCCCGGGTTGTGATACTTGGGCATAAGAAAGGGTCAATAAGAAGAATGGGCATAGGAATACTAGCCCTGCGGTGAGTAGTTTTAAATTCATGATCTGCCTGATTTAGGCGGACAATATAATCATAAAGGATTTTTCATGTAGTCCTTATTATACGATTGTTGCGATTCTTTATAGAATCCTACTTGTTTATGTAATGATTTCACTCTTACATCAGGAATAACATTTCAGAAATGTATACAGGCCATTCAAAAGTCGAACCCCGACGAAAAGGGGGGCTATGTCCATATTTGTCATCGAGACTGTGATGATGCACCAAACCAAATGAAAATCATCTCCTCTCCTGAAATCCCCAAGTCATTGATATCATATTGTAATCTGAATTCAGAAGATGCTTTGCCCCTAAACAGGACTTAGGAATCGGAAAAAATCCTTAACGGATAAAAGAATTCAAAAAAACGAAAAGTAGGGGTAACATATCAGACCCTAGCTGAACTATGGAGCGTAATGCCAATCAAAAGGGAAGCATTATTTCCATTTGTGAATTACCGATACAATAAACCGAATTTTTAATTTAAACCAATTGAAATGAATGATTTAATCAAATGCTTAATTTGTTTTTGCGCTACGATGGCCCTCATTTGGCCCCCGGAGGAATCATTGGCTCAGACATCATATGTCTATGGTTCTGATGCCAATGAACAGTTTATCGTAACCCACCGAAACACAACTGACAATTCCTATTATGCAGGAGGTTTCATGGACCTATCCACACATAGGGGTTTACTTGCCAATATTGATGATATTGGTAACCTGAATTGGGTTAGGCAATACACGCACTCACAAGATATGGAGGTGCGTGATTTTCATGTTAACGATGATGGTACCTTATTGGTACTTTGTTCTACACTCAATACCTCCACGACACGTAGGGATGCACTACTGATGGAAGTGAATAGTGGCGGTGGTGTCAACTGGGCCAGGACCTATGTGAATACGGGGTATGACATTGGCTTGAACAAGATTACACCCATTTCCACAGGAGACTATTTATTATCAGGAAATTCCAGTACATCCACACTCGGATCCTATGTATTGTATAGGAATACCATGATTATGGTAGATGCAACGGGAAGTGTTTTGTGGGAAAGGAGAGAGGGCGTTGGTAGTAACTTATCTATCAACAATGCTGTTGAGACCTCGAATGGTAAGTTGATTGTGGCTGGACACGGATGGCATTCCATCACCAACACAGGAAACTACCACAATGGCTATGTGGCGGAGATTGACCCTTCTGATGGTAGTATCATTTGGGATAAGATTTATGCTTCGGGAGTAGAAGTGAATTTCTACGAAGTAAGGGAGTTGGGTTCGGGTGAATTGGCTATCGTATGTAGATTGGCGGATTCCAATACCGCGAATGCGAATACAACCAGACATGTATACATCAGAATGGATGATACAGGTGTGATTCAATTTGCTCAGGAATACGATGTGGCTACAGGAGGTAACTTCTCATTCCAATTCCAGATAGATGACCAAACCGGACATTTGTTCTTCGCAGGATCAGAACAACCAACCACATCTGCTGTTTCAAGGCAGAATTACTGGTTGGAGGTAGACGATACGGGTAACATCATTGATGCTTATAAATATGACTTATCCGATGTGGAATCTTCTCCACAATTGGTTTTGGATGATACTCATATTGCCCTATTCTCAACTACAAAATCATTCCTAGCGGATCCTTCCGCAGCGGCAAATAATGACTTTCTACTTCATTTGGTAGACCGTAGCAATCCAATGGAGGATTGCAATGCTGAACAATTCACCATTCCGGTCGAGGAATTCTCATTCTCATCCGTAGACGACCCATCCCTAAGTGTGGATGATGGATTCTCCGTAACAGTAACCACGGTAATCATCGGTGTGGATGAGGCTCCTTTCCAACAACAAGAGGCTTGTGTGGCTGAGTTGGAAGTAGGTGGCTTTGCAACGGATGCTGAATGTGCTGACAATGGAAGTATCGATGCAGTTGCAATGAATGGCGTAGCTCCCTATGCTTTCAACTGGTCAAATGGCCAAACTACAGAAGATATTTCTGGTCTAGGAGCAGGTACTTATGTAGTTACCGTAACAGACGATATTGGCGCTACGGCTACTGCTTCTTTCGAAATTGTATTGAATGAGATTTTCCCAATGGTATTCGTAGAGGGATGTGATGGAATGGGAACCTATGATGTCAATGATGATGTCATTACAATATTCGTTGATGCATCTGGTATGCCTAACAGCGTATCTAACTTATTTAATGTGGTAGATGCTTCCAATCCATCTGTGGTATTGGGTACGTTCAGTTATAATGATGGCGGTTTGATTACCGTACAGTACACACCTGGTATTACATTGGAGTTGCAGGATGTGGATAATCCGGAATGTGTGACTTCCATTGGTTTGGATTTACAACCTTGTTCCCCAACTTGTGACCCTTCCTTATCCTGTCCGGGTGATATCTTCATTACAGCGGAAGAAGGATGTGAAACCATAGTTGATTATGGAATCGAAGCAGAAGTTTGTGAGGGATATTCACTCAATCTGATTTCTGGTCTGGCTTCTGGTTCTGCATTCCCATTGGGTAACACCGTAGTTAGCTATGAACTTACGGACAACAATGGATTTTCTATTGTTTGTAGTTTCAATGTGAATGTTTCTTCAGGCATGACACTATATGGTATTATTGGTGGGAATTTGGTGTATTTTGACCAAGCTACTGGCGATGCAACTCAAATCGCTCCATTATCATCCACCTTTGCTCAGGTGAGTAACCTGACTTATATCCCCAATACGGATTTGTTATATGCTGTTGCTGATGGAGGTACAGACCCAAAGTTGATTTCAATCGACAGAAACAGTGGTTTTGTGACCGTAGTAGGCCAACTGGATGAGCAGAATCCTTTCTTGGATTTACAATTGGTTGAGTCCTTGGCCTATAATCCGAATGATGGACAATTATATGTAGCTGGATACAATTTGAATCCATCCTCGAATTGGTTTAGAAGCCCAAGGGTAGGTACTGTTGACTATACTACAGGTGATGTTACTTATCTGTATGATGTTTCTGGGACTTGTCAGGATGATGCTGATTTACTAAGTTTCGCACCAGGATACTCCTACATTATTGATGGATGTCCTGACCCACAGGAAATACACAATTTTGATACTTCTAACGGTAATTCTACAATAGTGAGTTCCGCTACAGGAGCCAATTATCCACTTAGAGGATTGGCAGTTCATCCAACTAATTTCACCCACTTTTCTCTTGCAGGTAATGCAAATGAATTATGGACTGTCGATTTGAGTACATCAAATACTACAATCACTGTTGTAGGTCCTACACATACTGCATCTGAATTTGGTGGAGGAACTCCAAGAGCCCTTGCTTTTGCTCCAAACTCCTTGACACTTAGCCTTGCTGATGTAAATATCATTGATGTTCCTTGTGGTGATGCCGGAATGATTGATATTGATATAGACGGAGGAATTGAGCCTTACACTTATGTATGGTCAGATGGTTCAACCAGCGAAGATTTATCACCAATCATGGCTGCAGGTGTTTATAGTGTTACTGTTACGGATGCTTGTGGCAACACAATGGTTCAGGCATTCGACGTAGGGCAAGAAGATTGTCCATGCGAGATATTCCCATTATTATCCCAGGATGGTTGTGATGGAATGGGAACATCCATTACATCCGATGATTTGATTACCCTTAAGGTAGAAGCAACGGCCAACTTCGGAGGCCCATCACAAATGTTCGAGGTATTTGATGGAACGACTTCCTTGGGAACATTCCCATATGGAGGAAACGGACTGGTTACGGTAACCTATGCACCATCCATTACCTTGGTTTATCAGGATGTCGATAATCCTGAGTGTAATGCGACCCTAGGAATAGACCTGCAACCATGTTCACCATTCTGTAACATCACACCGATGATGACACAGGTGGATTGTGACGACAATGGTACCCCTGCCGACCCATCCGACGATATCATTACGATTCAGGTGGATGCGACTACAACGGTGAATAATCCATCCATGACATTCGACGTATTCGATTCCAATTTCACTCTATTGGGTACATTCCCATATGCAGGAGGCGGAACGATTATGGTACCTTACTCTACTTTCGTATCATGGATTTTCGCTGATTCTGATGATCCTGATTGTATCGCTGAGACTGCTATCGATTTGCAACCATGTGAATCCTGTGAACCTACCCTTACTTGTCCTGATGATATGTATGTAACTCTAGGCGACACAGGTTGTGATGTTGTGGTTGATTATTCAGTCATGGCCAACGACTGTCCGGGGTATACATTGACATTGGTCAGTGGATTACCATCAGGAGCTGCTTTCCCTCTGGGAACAACAACAGTAACTTACCAGTACAGTGATGGAACGAACACCCTTACCTGTAGCTTCAATGTGAACGTGAGTAATGTGACTCCGGGTCCTGGTGACTTCGTAACTTCCGGTTTCGCTGATCCGATTGCTGACACGGATAATTGTTTCCAACTGACAACGACTTCACCTACTTACCAATACGGTTCCGTATGGTATCAGAAGAAGTTGGATTTGAATTACGACTTTGATTTGAGCTTCGATATCAACCTGGGTTCCATCGGTTCCCTAGGAGCAGACGGAATGGTATTCGTACTTCAGCCATTGAGCACCAACATCGGTGGTTCCGGTGGTTACCTCGGCTTCGGCGGACCGAATGGTATCACGACTTCCGTAGGTATCGAATTCGATACATGGCAGAACAGTTGGGCACCGGACCCTGCGAATGACCACATCTCATTCCAGAAGAACGGTAACCTGAATCATAATGCCTCCGGTTATCTGGATGCATCCGTAACAAGGGAAGTATTGAATTACAACATAGAGGATGGCAACTACCACCCTGTGAGAATCACTTGGAATGCAACAACGCACGAATTGACCTATATCTTCGATAACCGTCCACCAAGGACTGTTACACAGGATATCGTGAACACGATTTTCAATGGTGACGCTAACGTATACTGGGGTTGGACTGCAGGTACGGGTTACAGGGTGAACAACCAGAGTGTTTGTGTTAAGGAATTGGCATTCACTGAAGCTATTTCTGCTGATGCTACGATTACAGCTGTTCCTTGTGAAGGTGAAGGTTCAATCGATCTTATGGTATCTGGTGGAGTACCAGGATACACATTTGATTGGTCAGATGGAAGTGCGAGTGAGGATTTGACAGGAATTACAATGGGAGGTACTTACTCCGTAACGATTACAGATGCTTGTGGTAATACATTGGTACAAAGTTATGATGTGGAACAAGAAGATTGTCCATGCGAGATATTCCCATTATTATCCCAGGATGGTTGTGATGGAATGGGAACATCCATTACATCCGATGATTTGATTACCCTTAAGGTAGAAGCAACGGCCAACTTCGGAGGCCCATCACAAATGTTCGAGGTATTTGATGGAACGACTTCCTTGGGAACATTCCCATATGGAGGAAACGGACTGGTTACGGTAACCTATGCACCATCCATTACCTTGGTTTATCAGGATGTCGATAATCCTGAGTGTAATGCGACCCTAGGAATAGACCTGCAACCATGTTCACCATTCTGTAACATCACACCGATGATGACACAGGTGGATTGTGACGACAATGGTACCCCTGCCGACCCATCCGACGATATCATTACGATTCAGGTGGATGCGACTACAACGGTGAATAATCCATCCATGACATTCGACGTATTCGATTCCAATTTCACTCTATTGGGTACATTCCCATATGCAGGAGGCGGAACGATTATGGTACCTTACTCTACTTTCGTATCATGGATTTTCGCTGATTCTGATGATCCTGATTGTATCGCTGAGACTGCTATCGATTTGCAACCATGTGAATCCTGTGAACCTACCCTTACTTGTCCTGATGATATGTATGTAACTCTAGGCGACACAGGTTGTGATGTTGTGGTTGATTATTCAGTCATGGCCAACGACTGTCCGGGGTATACATTGACATTGGTCAGTGGATTACCATCAGGAGCTGCTTTCCCTCTGGGAACAACAACAGTAACTTACCAGTACAGTGATGGAACGAACACCCTTACCTGTAGCTTCAATGTGAACGTGAGTAATGTGACTCCGGGTCCTGGTGACTTCGTAACTTCCGGTTTCGCTGATCCGATTGCTGACACGGATAATTGTTTCCAACTGACAACGACTTCACCTACTTACCAATACGGTTCCGTATGGTATCAGAAGAAGTTGGATTTGAATTACGACTTTGATTTGAGCTTCGATATCAACCTGGGTTCCATCGGTTCCCTAGGAGCAGACGGAATGGTATTCGTACTTCAGCCATTGAGCACCAACATCGGTGGTTCCGGTGGTTACCTCGGCTTCGGCGGACCGAATGGTATCACGACTTCCGTAGGTATCGAATTCGATACATGGCAGAACAGTTGGGCACCGGACCCTGCGAATGACCACATCTCATTCCAGAAGAACGGTAACCTGAATCATAATGCCTCCGGTTATCTGGATGCATCCGTAACAAGGGAAGTATTGAATTACAACATAGAGGATGGCAACTACCACCCTGTGAGAATCACTTGGAATGCAACAACGCACGAATTGACCTATATCTTCGATAACCGTCCACCAAGGACTGTTACACAGGATATCGTGAACACGATTTTCAATGGTGACGCTAACGTATACTGGGGTTGGACTGCAGGTACGGGTTACAGGGTGAACAACCAGAGTGTTTGTGTTAAGGAATTGGCATTCACTGAAGCTATTTCTGCTGATGCAAATATCGTACACGTGCCTTGTGATGGTTTGGGTATGATTGATTTGACAGTATCTGGAGGTGTACCTGGTTACACTTTCGAATGGTCAGATGGAAGTACGGATGAAGACTTGTCCCCAATCGCAATGGGAGGCACTTATTCCGTAACGATTACGGATGCTTGTGGTAATACATTGGTACAAAGTTATGATGTAGAGCAGGAAATCTGCGATTGTACGATTACAGCGACATTGCTCCAAGAAGGTTGTGACGGAATGGGAACATCAGATACTTCTGATGATGTCATTTACATATATGTGGATGCATCTGCTGTGAATGGAGGCCCATCTAATATGTTCAATGTGTTGGATGCAACTACTTTCAATGTATTGGGTACGTTTACTTATGGCTCAGGTGGTATCATTACCATTCCTTATGCTCCATTTATCAGTTTGATTTATGAGGATGTGGATAATCCTGAGTGTAATACCTCAACTGCGATTGACCTACAACCTTGTTCACCGACCTGTACGGATGTGAATATCTCCATTACCTTGGATAATTATCCAAAGGAGACTTCTTGGGAATTAGTGGATGTAACTACTGGAACTTCCATGGTTATTCAATCCTCTAATGGACACTTGGGACAAAACCCGAATGGTATCACATTGGATTATAACTTCTGTCTACCTGATGGATGTTATGAATTCACCATCTTTGATTCATACGGTGATGGCATCTGTTGTGACCCATTCTATGGAAATGGTTCCTATACCGTAACAGACATGACCAACAATGTAGTATTAGGTTCTGGAGGCCAATTCGGTTATCAGGAAACCACTGCATTCTGCTTCGGTGATGTAACACCTCCGACTCCTTGTACCTACGAAACCATTAAGAACAATACATTCGAAAACGGATGGGGTGTTTGGAATGATGGCGGAGAGGATTGTGAGCGAATCAATTCAAGCGGAATTGGTACAGCAGGTAACTGGAGTATTCGTCTTAGAGATGATACCAATACTTCCGTTATGACAACGAACAACCTGAATATGGTGGATTATTCAGAAGCCAATGTAGAATTCATGTATCAAGCTAGAAGTATGGATAACAGTACTGAGGACTTCTTCTTGGAAATATCCACTGACGGAGGTGCGACATTCACCGTTGTTGAGGAATGGAACGAGGGAGATGAATTCCAGAATACAGTGAACTACACGGATGCTGTTACGATTCCTGGACCATTCACATCTACGACTCAGTTCCGTTTCCGTTGTGATGCTTCTGGTGATGCGGATTATGTATACATTGATAAGGTAATCATCTCTGGATGTAAGGTTGATCCCTCAGGTAATCGTCCTGAAGTGGACACTAGGGTAACTACAGAGACAGTAGTTGCCAAGCCTGACTTGGCCTTGAATAACCTGTTCCCGAATCCTGCTACGGATTATGTGAATGTGGAGTTCATTGCTAAGGTAGAGGGTAATGTAACCATCAATGTCTATAACATGACAGGACAATGGATGACATCATTCGAAACATTTGCTTTCGAGGGCAAGAATCAGTTCAGGGCGAATTTGGACCGTTTGGATAATGGAACTTATATCGTAGAATTGAATGACGGCAAGAAGACTGATGTTCAGCGTCTTGTTATCATGAAATAAATCATCATTTGATAGTTATTGGTTGGGGGCGTCTTCCTTATGGGAAGGCGCCCTTTTTTTATGGTTGTTATCACAAATGATAGGAAGGATTCGGAAATCCTAGAACAAGGTTTTTCTCACATAATTGAATAATAATTTCCAGGCACTCAGCTTCGGATTCGGTTCCTGACCATTCCCCATCATTTTCATTTGCTGTGAGTAATAGGCGATATCCAAAAAACCCATATTGTCTATCTTACCGATACCGGTCTTGACCGGAGGGATATGGACATCCGTTCGATTCCCTGTAAAAATCTCGTTTACCATATTGGGATAAACGGCAAAAGGACGGGCCATTCCCACAAAATCGAGTTCCTTATTCGAAATGGCATTCGCCATTACATCCACAGTCCTGAATCCTCCGGTCAATAATAAGGGGACCTTGGTCCTAGCCCTGGCCTTGACGATGAATTCCGCAAAATAAGCTTCTCGTTGCTTGGTACTTTCCTTGAGTTTTTTTCCTGCTCCCATCATGGCAGCCTTTTCATACGTTCCTCCCGATACCTCAATCATATCCATCCCCGCAGCAGACAACATGTCGATCACTTCCAACGATTCTTCCTCAGTGAAAGCACCCCGCTGAAAATCAGCTGAATTGATTTTGATGCCAATGGGAAAGTCAGGTCCCACCTTTTTTCTCATATTCTTATAGATCTCCAATGGGAATCTAGCCCTATTCTCCAGACTGCCACCCCATTGGTCTGTCCTCAGATTGGTTCTGGTAGAAAGGAATTGACTCACCAAGTATCCATGCGCACCATGAATCTGGACACCTTTCCATCCTGCTTTCTTGGCCATCAATGCAGTATTTCCGAAACCATCAATGATGGTCCGGATTTCTTCTTCCGTTAATGGCCTAGGACGGTCAAACATCCCTTTCATGGGAAGTTGGACATCCGAGGCACTCACCAATTCCTTATTGATTTTGGGCGCCTGTCTTCCCGGATGATTGATTTGCATCCAAAGATGACTTCCGTGAGCTTGGGCTTTTTCTGCCCATACCGTCAGTTCTTCCAGATATTTCTCATCCTCAATGACCACATTCCTAGGTTCCCCCAAGGCTTTGTGGTCCATCATCACATTTCCCGAAATCAGGATTCCTGCACCTCCTTTTCCCCATTTCTCATACAGCCTGTTCAGTCGTTCGGATGGACGCCCCCCACGGTCAGCATTATTCTCACTCATAGCAGATTTGACAATCCTATTCGGAATGGTAACACCACAGGGTAGGGTAAAGGATTGTTGTAGGATTTCGCTCGGTTTCATATTCTGAATTTTAAGAATAGTATTTCCACGGATAAAAGCGAGGAGGATGTCTCCATATCATCCATCATGGAACTTTATGGACTTTAAAAGTACTTAATCACAATGATATGAATCCTAAAAAGGTTGAATCATGGATAGAATATTTATCAGGGAAGACTTCATTATTGACGACATGGAACTGTTTCATTCATTGAATGAAACACTGGATTGGGATACGAGTATGAAGTCAAGAAAGACAGCTAGTGTGGGAGTCGCCTATAATTATTCCCAAATGGAATACCCCGAAGTTGATATGCCTGAATGTCTAAGTGGGATTTGTTCGCGTTTGGAATCCGTAATCGGTTTCTTACCTAATAATTGCTTGGTGAATTACTATGAGAATGGGATGTCCAGAATGGGTTTTCACTCTGATAGGATTGATAACTTGGAGAGGGATACTGGCATCGCCATCATATCACTTGGCGCTAAGCGTAGCTTAAGGTTCAGACATTTGGAGAATAAGGAAATCCGAAAGGAATACCCATTATCATCTGGCTCTTTGTTTTATATGGATTTACAGACACAGCATCAGTGGCAGCATGCCATTCCCAAGGATAAGACCATTCATCCTCGCATGAGCCTGACATTTCGAAAAGTAACAGTATGAGTGATTTTTCAGGATACGAGAAAATGCCCAAGAGTCTGAAGAAATTGGGGCTATCAGAAAGGGCATACAACCATCTGGAAAAATTGGAATGGGTCGTTACTGAAAAGATACATGGTGCCAATTTCAGTTTTATCTATGAGGACGGCCAATTGCGATTCGCAAAGAGAAAGGAATACTTATCATGGGATGCTGATTTTTTCGGATTCCAATGGATGGTTCATCAATTGGAAAGTAGGGTCATGCGCTTATTCGAAGCTTGGAGTTCCAAGGAGCCAGGAATGAGATATATGATTTATGGTGAATTATTCGGCGGAGCGTATCCACATCCTGACGTACCAGCCAACGAATCATTGCAAGCAGTTCAGACAGGAGTATATTACTCACCTGATTTGTGTTTTTCTGCCTTTGATATGGCATGGGTTCAAGAGGATGAAACCAAAACTTATTTGGATTATGATACGGCCATTTCCTATTTTGAAAAATATGATTTAATGTATGCTCAACCCTTATTTATAGGTGATTTGAGTAAGGCGAGTACTTGGGATATACAATGTAATTCTACGATTCCTGAATTATTGGACTTGCCCAAGTTACAAGAAAATATAATGGAGGGAATCGTCATCAAACCATTTGGTCCCATAAATAATGAGATAGTAAAAAGTAGGCCCATTTTCAAAATAAAGAATAAGGAATTTGACGAGGAAATACAATTTCATGAAGCACAACATTGGTCTTTCATTCCTGATGTTACCTCCCAATCAGAAGAACTGAATTTTATCGTTGAGGAAATTCGGAAGTATATCAATGAAAATAGATTGGAAAGTGCAATTTCCAAAATAGGGGGATTGGATTTTACTCAGCCTGATCGAATTGATGATATCAGAACGGAGTTTTTACAAGATGTTATTTTGGATTTTAATATTAATTCCGGACACCTTTTAGATGAGCTAAATACTGAAAATCAGCAATGGATTCAGGAAAGAATAATATCACAAATCAATAAATTATTAAAAGCCAGGCAACCTTTTTCATCCCAATAGGATAGATAGTTACAAAGACAGTAATTACATCTTTTCCTATTCCATCATTAAATCATAATGAATTCCTATTCCTTGGTTTTTCAAGGTATTTGACCAGGATGCATAGCCATTCCTAATGGGGATTCTATGCTCATAATTAAATTGAAAGAGATGAGAAAGATAATTTATTTCGTTTGTACCTTATCAGCCATCATAATGATGATGCCATCTTGTAGTGATAGGCTGGATATTCTTCCCTACAATGAATTAGAAACCAGTATCGTACTGAATAGTCCCTCGAATTTTGAAATTTATACCCGTGGTATTTATGGACAGTTGCGGGGTTATTATGCTGGGGTCTATACCTTGTATCCGGACGTTGTTTCAGATAATTTAATATTGAAACAAAATGGTATTAAGACCCACCAGAATACTTATTTATTAAATTTGAATTCATCCAATACTTGGGGTAGTATCAGGGATGGAGGGCACAATGTGATATTCTCCGCCAATACGGCCCTAGGACAATTGGATGTCTTGGAAGACGGTGATTTCAAGGATAACCTCAGAGGAGAATATCTGGCATTAAGAGGCTTGGCGCATTTTGATATAGCCAAGGTTTATGCCAAGACGCCATCCGTTGGTTCATCGGGTGATTTAGGTGTGATTTACAGAAAGGATGTCAATATCGGAACACAACCATCAAGATTGGATTTGGAGACAACCTATTCGAATATCGTGAATGATCTGGAAACTGCCAAGTCCTTGATTAGCGAGGATAATGGAGTGGGGCGTCTCAATCTTTATGCTGTGTATGGTATCCTTTCCAGGGTATATCTGTATATGGGAGAATGGGAATTGGCAAGGGACAATGCACAGTTCGTTCTGGATAATAGCCCTTATGAAGTTACACCCTCCGCACAATTCAATCCACTTTGGGATAATTCTTACAATGGTAGTTCCATTTTCAAGATTTTGATAGATAATCAGGATGGGATATCAATGGGTGTGAATTATGGACAGACCGGTCCGGACGGAACAAAGTCGGTTTATGTACCTGACTTTGAATTCTATCAGATGTACAGTACGGATGATGTAAGAAGGGATGCATATTTTGAGACAAGCGCATTTGATAATAACTTGTATAATCACATGATTAAGTACAGACAACGCCCGGGTTCTCCTGCGAATGTAGCGGATATTCCCGTATTGAGAATGGATGAGGTCGTATTGAATCTAGCTGAAGCTCAGGCAGAATTGAATAATGACGGAGCAGCACTTCAGGCCTTGGACCTGTTACGTTTAGAGCGATACGGTAGTTTTATCTCTGGGAATGAGATGGGCCAGCAGCTAAAGGATGCCATCCAATTGGAGCGTCGATTGGAATTGGCTTTTGAGGGACACCGTTATTTCGACCTGAAAAGAAAGGGGTTAGGTTTTACCCGTTCCACATTTGGTGATTTTGCTGATGGTACAGGAACTCCTCCGCCTAGCACTGCTCTAGGATTGGCGGCAGATGACCATAGGTTTGTTTTCCCTTATTCATTAAGAGAATTGGACATCAACCCTAATCTAGTACAGAATCCGGAATACTAAGAATTCTTAACCTGAAAAGCAATCATTTTGATGGGATGGAATTCCATCCCATCACTTTTTCCCCTTTTTTGTATACCCTAGGCAACCTTTCGACCCCAGAAGCGATAGATATGTATTGAAACCACCATCCATGCACGAAAATATCAATAGGCTGGTACAACAAATCAGAGTTGGCGATAAGTCAGCTTGCAAGAAACTATACGACGAATATGAGTCGTACTGGTTTCGGCTTTGCCTGCGATATGGTCGGAATAGGGATGAGGGGCAGGACATGTTCCAAGAGGGTGTGGTCCGTATTTTTCAGATGTTGCATAAGTTTGATGAGCAAAAAGGAAACTTTACCAATTGGTCGAGTAGGGTACTCATTAATGAAGCTTTGAAATACCTGAAAAAATACCAATGGCAGCAATCATTCGATGATTTGGAGGTAGTGAGTCGGGAAGTGGATGATTCTATGGATATCCTGGACCAGATCTCTGCCAAGGAACTCATACAAGTAATTCAGCAATTACCATCGGGGTACAGGTTGGTATTCAATATGTATGAGATGGAGGGGTATAGCCATAAGGAAATTGCACAAACCCTGGGAATTTCCCTAGGGACATCCAAATCCCAACTGTCCAAGGCCAAAAGTCTATTAAGAAAACAACTCAGTATTTTAATGCAATGAGTAACGATATGGAAAATCGGAATTTAGGTGATTTTTTTAGGAAAAAAATCCATTCTGACGAAACGTCTGATTGGTTGAAGCCTGATATGGAAGTACGCAATTCCGTACTTGAGAATATTATGGTTCAGCCCGAAACCCAAAAGCCGAATAAGAGGAAGTTTTATTCACTACTTCCATTTTTTATCATTTTATTCTTAATGGGATTGTCAACTTATTTTTATAGTGAGAATAAAGATTTGAAAAGCCAGTTGGAAACCCAGAAAAATGATTATTCTAAAAAAATAAATAATTTGGATGAGAATGTGAAAAACTTACATTCGGATTATAATAAAAAACAAAAATCCTTGCAATCTAAAATTGTCTTATTGCAGGAAGAAAAAGAACATATCTCTATTTTATTGGAAAATGAAAAAAAGAATAAGGAAAATAATATTGTTGAGAATAAACCTGTAATTGTTTATAATACTGTTAGCGATGTCGTTACGGGTAATGAAAAAGAAATTCAACAACAAAATCAAATTATATCAGAATTACAAACACTGGTTTCCGATTTGGAAAATCAATTAAGTCATGCAAAATATAATCTAGCACAATGCCAAAAAAATGGTACTGACGAACACGCTCAAATAACTGCATTACCCCAAGTGGAATGGTCTGTTGATTACAACAAGAATAAAAGAAAAATTTATTCATCACCTCAAATAGCAGCATCCAAGAGAAAGAAATTTGAATTCGGATTGGATTATGCCATTCAACAAATGAATTATTCCACTATTAGAACTTTCGAAAATCAAAGGATTGCTTCTGATAATTCGATTTCCAATTTATTCAGAATGCATTCCAAAGGATTGTCCGTAGGATATTCGCCCGTCAGGAATTGGTGGATTAGGACAGGAATCCGATACGATAATCATCAGATTTATAACCAATTCAAAATGGGATTGGCTTATGACCCAACCAATGAGGTATCTGATGGTTCAGGACTAACAACGAATAACATTCGTATGACCACTGATAACAACTATGCGCAAGGCGTCCACGAAATGCGATTGGCATTCGAACAGGGAACGGAACTCGAAGAAGGGGATCTTCTGGAAATGACGATTGATGAGGGCGTCTTGATCAGGTACACACAGATACCTGTCAGTATTCAATACAGATTAGGAAAGAACAAATGGCAATGGTTGTTCCAAGGTGGCGCACAATGGAATCGACTTCGGTTCCAAGATTATACATTCTTTACCAATTTCACGGCCAAAGGCGAAGAAATTCCCTTGGTAGGGGATGACCTTTTCGAATTGAAACTACCTAGTCGTAACTATTGGAGCGCTCAGGCAGGAGTCGGATTGAATTACCAAATCCTTGACCACCTGAATGCCCAGGCGACCATCAATTATAATTATGATTTCATCCAATTCGAACGGGAAACCTCCAATAATTCCAAATCCAGGGCCTTATTCCAAATCGGTTTGAATTTCGGATTATAGGAAAGACTATTTCGGATCATACATCCGCTTCAGACTATCGGTCAGGGCCTGATATACCTTTTGGTAATCGGGGAATTGGTCCAGATATGCCATGTGTCTTTGGATAGTGTCCTCATCCCCCCTGATGGCAGGACCGGTCTGCATTTCCTTAGCAGGGAAAAGCGATACTTTCTTGGAGGTTTCCTGAATCAATGGAATCAGGACTTCCATGGGCAATTCCTCCTTTTTGAGTATATCCTCTGCCATGGCATAAAGATGATTGGTAAAATTATTAACCATTACGGCTGTCACATGGAGTTTGGCCCGTTGTTCATCATTGATACGGTACACTTTGGGGCTAATGGTTTCCCCCAATTGGTATAACCTGTTTTTCATCAGTTCCTTATTGGAATCCACCAGAATGGGGATATTAAGGAAGTCTGCCATACGGCTGATGGAAAAGGTCTGGAGTGGATAAAAGACACCATAATTATTGAAGTATGGTGCCAGTACCGTAGCGGGAACAGAGCCGGAGGTATGGACTACCCAAGTATTGCCCGCTAATTTTTTTCTCATCTTCTCGGCTACATCCCCGATTGCATCATCCTTTACGGCAATGATATATAGGTTCGCTCCGGATTGTAGGGATGAAATATTATCAATGGGTTGTGCACCTACGATTTTTGAAACCCGCAGGACCTTATCCGTTCTTCTACTGAACACCTGTTGGATATTATGCCCTACTTCCTTGAGCCTTTGACTCAGGTGGTATCCCACATTTCCAGCTCCAATAATTGTGATGTTCATATCTGATAATGTTTAGATGGGACAACATCTATCCCAAAAGGATTGGCAATTTAAGCCAATGGAATATCCGAAGCAAGTCGGATGTGACGAGGAATAGGGAATGGAAAGGAAATCCCGAATTTCGGTTGTACCAAAATTCGGGATGACTCCGATTTCATGTATGTATTGAATCTTATGAGAATATTCTTCTGAACATGGCAATCAAGGTACCCAATAACATCATAATGGAACCCAACCAGAATAGGTTGATACCCGGGAATACGATGGCTTCCAGAACGATATACTCACTGGACGGAACATCCTCGGCCACCATCATGGTCAGCCTCTCCTCCCTTGGTTCGGTCTTGGCTACGAAAATCGTAATGGTTTCCGCCTGTGGGTCAACATTGCCAATCTTGAAATGCATGCCCAATTCCTTGATTTCATCCTTGATATTATAAGGAATACCATTCCTGATGAAATAAATGGGCTTTCCTGAGTAATCCTTTCCATTCATCTTGAAATCAAGTATGGCATTGAATGCCTTATCCTCCTTTTCAGGAATATACTCGTCAGATTTTGGATTGGTTCCAAAACCGTTGAATTGGACAGGAATGCCTTGGTGACGGAAAGATTCTCCTTTCTTAATCGTGTAGGATTTATAATCCAAATCCGTTTCCCTAACGAATAATTCATCAAAGACATCCTTGGTTACTTTCACTTTCACACCAATCTCACTGATGTACTCAGGGAATCTGATGATTCTGGCACCCCTGACCACCGCCACAGGTTTAACTGCGAATTCCTTACCTGTTTTCTTATCCTTGATGGACATATTCACACCAATGGAAAAATCACCCGGTTGTGGTTCGTATTCGGGATGTTCAGGATTGATTTCTGTACTGATTACACGTCCCTCAATGAGTTCCGTTTCAAAATCCCCTCCCACAATCAAGTCATAATCCTTGTAACCCAGACTATCCTCCAAGGAACGGGCATAATCAGGGTCTGTTTCGGCACGCGGTAAAGAGGCGACATGCGTAAAGACATCCTTTCCTAAATAATGCTTGGTGGATGGATTGGAAGCCGCCACTTTCTGGAAAGTCTTTTCATAAATGATATTGGGATACAAATCGAATTCCTCCAATAGATTCCCCTCAAGGTCCTTTTTCTTGTAATTGACAGTGAATGTCCTATTGTATCCCTCAATGGTATCCTGGACATAGGTAACCTCATATCCTTTCATCATGATGGGTTTGTTCTTGATGAGTAGGATATTCTTTTCATAATCCTCCTCTGAGAATCCCTCGATGATACCCTTTTGGGCGAATTTGTTGGTAGAGATATGATGTTGGTTCAGACCGGATATCAAGGAACCCAGAATCATGAGCCCGAAACCAATATGGGATAATACGGAACCAACCATCTTGATATTGGTCCTGACCATTGAAATCATGTAATCCAAGTTGGAAATGACCGCATACCAACATCCGAATGTCAATACATAATATTGCCATGCAAACATGTCAATGATTTGGGCCGAAGCAACAGTCAATCCTAAGGATAGTATAGAAGCGATGGCTGTATGAATCCCGAATTTTTTTCTCCATCCGGCAAAATTCATTTCCTTATATCTTAGGAATTGGGTAGCTCCGGATAAGATACCGATAAGTAGGGCAACCCAGATTTGGTATTTGTTATAGTGGGCGATGGGGTCGGCTGGCATGGCCCTATGGAAATCAGAGAAATCCATGCTCATCATCCATCCGATGAAATCCATGATTTTGTTGAATACGGGAATGGAAGTCGTCAGGGTAATCAATAAGGATGATATCAAGAAAACCAATGAACCGATGAACATCCAGAATTCCTTGGAAGAAAGAGATTCTTCCTTTTCAGGAACAGGGATTTTCTTATCATTGATGATATATAGAAAGGCAGCCACTCCTGTGAATGCCAATAGCGAAATGACAAGATGCCATTCCAATCCTAATTCCGTAAAGGCATGTACGGAAGAATCTCCCAAAACACCACTTCTCGTTAGGAATGTGGAATAGAATACAAAAATGAATGATGATAGGTAGAATAGGGTAGTGGCCTTGATGGAGTGGCCCGTAGCATTCGCTACAACATTCATATGCAATCCTGCAATCAGGATGATCCAAGGCACCAATGACATGTTTTCTACCGGGTCCCAAGCCCAATAACCACCGAAACTCAAGGCTTCATATGCCCATGCTCCACCCATCAGGATTCCTGTTCCAAGGATAGCTCCGGAAAAGAGTGCCCAAGGCAATACGGGTTTGAGCCATTCCTTGTATCGCTTGGTCCATAGACCTGCCGCAGCAAAACAGAAAGGTATGGAAACAGATGCAAATCCTAGGAATAGTGTAGGCGGATGTATGGTCATCCAATAGTTTTGCAATAAGGGATTCAGTCCGGAACCTGTGATTTCTGTCAGGTAGTCAGCCCTATTGAATAAGGGGATGTCCATTGTGTCCCTCAATAATACAAAGGGATTGATACCCAATTTTGTTTCTCCGATATAGATACCCAGGAGGAATGATGAAAGGACCATCTGGATAAAGGAAAGGAATAGCATGACTCCATTTTCCCAGACCTTGGAGCGGACGAGTAGAATCATTCCCAGAATCACATGCCAGAACATCCACAACAGGAAACTACCTTCCTGTCCCTCCCAGAATGCGGATAGGATATAACTCATCTCTAGGTCGTCGGATACATGGTTGAATGCATATGCATACTCATACATTTTCTCTGTCATGATATAGAATATCAAGGCAATGACAGAAAAGACACTGATTCCATGAGCCAAAAAGGCATACCGACCCATTTTCTTCCAAGTGGAACCCTCTGCGAGGTCTTTCTTTTTCTCAGCGAAATAATAGGAGACAATAGCAATAAGAGAGGCTACAAAACTGGTAACGATGAAAAGATGCCCCAGTTGGCCTACCCAAAGATGCTCTCCTATATATTTGATTTCGTTCATTTCAATTCAATTAGTCGTAGTAGCTTCAGTTATTTAGATTTCACTCCTTACGAAGATTTCCTCATCCTTGTACTTGGATGGGCATTTCAATAGCATATCCTCTGCGATGAAATTCTCACCCACCATCTTTCCTGTCAGTACGATTTTTTCTGACTTATTGAAATCCTGCGGTACGGCAGCATTCATGATAACCTGTTTTTCCAGTCCGTCCTGATCTTTCATGTGGAATGAGAAAAGATTGGGGTCCACCTCAGGGTCGTATACCACAGGCTTGTCCATGGATAGCACTCCCACTACCTTGACGGATTCATCAGGAGAAGCAGCGGATTCTGCAAAAGTACTGTATCTGGCCATGTCTCCGAATACACTGAATAGCGCAACGATTCCAATAATAATCATGATGATGGCAATGATATGTCCCCTTTTCATATGAAGCTAAATTTTACTTAAATTGATGCTGATTCCCGGATTTTTAATCCAAATTGCTTGGGAATACAGGGTTTAATTGGTCCCTTTGTACCAATCGAACGCAAAATTATGTTTTTTTGTTGGAGTAAGGGCTTTGTACCTGTCCCTATGGGAAAGAAATATTAATTTAAAGCCATTTTAGATTATGATAGGACCCAACTCCTAATCCTATACTAACTTTAAGATACACCTAAAAGCAAAGACGTTGCAAGAAGCCATCATAGATATTCGTAACGGTTCGATTTACCAACAGGACTACCTCGTTCTGAAAGAAGTGAACTTGGTCGTTGGCCAAGGAGAATTCGTATATCTGGTAGGTAAGACCGGAAGTGGGAAATCCTCCTTTTTGAAAACCCTTTATGGAGCCTTGAACCTGAGTAAGGGCTGGGCTGTCGTGGTAGGTGAGGACTTGAGCCAATTGAATTGGAGGAACTACGCCCAATTGAGGAGGAAATTGGGTATTGTATTCCAGGATTTCAACCTTCTCACGGATCGGAATGTAATGGATAATCTGAAGTTCGTCATGAAAGCGACGGGATGGTCGGATAATGCCAAGATGGAAAAAAGAGCCAAAGAGGTATTGCAAGCAGTTGGCCTGTCAGGGAAAGGCTGGAAATCCCCCCATCAGCTATCAGGAGGTGAACAACAAAGAGTGGTAATAGCCCGCGCGATTCTGAATCGACCCCAATTGATACTGGCCGATGAGCCCACCGGAAATCTTGATCCTGAAACGGCTGATGATATCGTAAGATTACTAAGGGACATCTGCAAGGAACACCGGATTACAGTTATTTTCGCTACACATAATTATAATATTCTGGAAACCTATCCGGGACGAGTGATTCGATGTCAGGGAGGAAGATTACTTGACGAACAGAATTTCTTGGTCTAGCCCTGATTTTACACCATAGATAAAACAACCATTCTGCTATTATCCTCATCCCTAGGATAGTACCGTTTTTCTATATCAAAATTTATATCCATGAAATTTTTGCATCTTATTCAAGTGGCTCTTTTGGTGATTATAGTTGTTATATCCTGTGGTTGGGAACAACGTGACGTTGTTGAAACCCCTGATTTGGAAACCGAAACACCTGATATATACGATAATGAATCATCCTATCGGGATTATATGCCCGTTACGAAATCAAGGGGGTATAACGCAGTGGATATGTTATTCAAGGAAGCAAGGGAAAAGGATAAGGACTTGGATCAATTGATGGATGATATGGATAATATCGGGGATGTTCGGAATGAGGTATACGAGCCCATGTCCAAGTATATGAAAAGGAATGCCTTGTATTGGACGCATGCTAATGGATATGCCAACGCAATAAGGGATACCTCAAAGCAGGAGAAAATCCTTGCATTCTTACAGGAATTGGAAAAGGAGTATGAGAATGAAATCAGTGACATATCTGATATGCAATCCAGAATAAAGGTAAAGGAGAGTATGCTGCAGGATCAACGCTATATCATGCAATTGGTAGTTTCATCCAAAATGATCAGGGCATACCAAAGGAATGAGATACCTGATAAGGAGGTATTTGAGGAATTGGATGGTAAGTATGATGACCTATTGGAGAGGACTGAGGTCTACACCGAATATTAATGGGAATAAATGGGGGGATTTATTCCATAGGAAGGGAGATGTAGAATGTACTTCCCTTGCCCAATTCGGATTCGAACCATACTTTACCACCGTGTAATTGGATGATTTTCTTGACCATACTCAGACCTACACCACTACTGGTCGGATGGAGGCGACCATCTACCTTTTTCATGAGTTGGAAAACCATGTCATGGTGATTATCCGATATTCCTATGCCATTATCCTCCAATGCAATCAGGTAATCCTGTTCCCTTACATCAACAGTAAAGTGCAGTTTGGGCCTTTTGTTTTGGTTATGGATGATGGAATTCTGAATCAGATGCTTGAACACCACACCCAACCAGTGTGAGTCCGCCAGGATCATTCCCTCACAATCAACGGTAATCTCACTTTCATCCTTATTCAGTTTACCCTTGAGCTTATACGCCTGTAGCATGATGAGGTCATCTACTTGGATATACTGCTTTTTGATATCCGCTCTGCAACAACGATTATAGGCCAGTAGGTCCCGAATCAGGATTTGGGCCCGTTTGGAACCCTCCGTAATGAATCCCAGGTAAGATTGGGCCTTGGTCGGAAGATACTCCTTGTATTCATTGTCCAACAATCCTGTGAAGTTGCCAATCGTTCTCAATGGTTCATTCAAGTCATGAGAAACAACATAAGCAAACATTTCAAGGTCCTTATTGCTTTCCTCCAATAATCGAATACGTTCCTCCATTTCCAATTCCTTGGTTTTCATGGCAGTGATGTCAGTGAAAATAACCACAACGTCTGCATCCTGGACCAATGGCGAATGGGGTAGCATTTCTATATGGAAGAATTGATCCTGGATTTTGATCTGGAACTGGGAGAAAGTACCTTGTACAGCCTCCACAGCAGCATTGATGAGTGGATCATGCTCATAAAAGAGTTCGTGCACATTAGAAACATCTAAGTGCTCAAGGCCGAGTACGGTAAGGATTTTTCTTGAAGCATAAAGAATCTTACCCTCAAGATCGAAACCGATGAAGCCCAAATGCGAACTCCCATGATTGGAAGTGATTTGTCCTACATTCAAAAGTCCTTGGTTTAGTTTTCAAACAAAAAAGTCGTATGTCTTAGTACATCATGAAGATATGACTATGGATGGTTGGTCGGCATCCATCTCAAGAACTGTTTTTAAGAGCCGATTATTATATTCCAGCTCTATTTCCCTTTTTAATTCTTCTCCAATCATGACTTTATATAGCACGACTATTCATAATATACGACGGGAGGTATGAGTTAGGTTCGTTATTCTTGGATAAATATAGATAAATCAGTCCTGAATCCATTTTTTTTAACTTATGTGCTATTCTAATGATATGATTTACAATTGGATAGATGAATGTCGCAAAATGATTTGCGAAAATTCGCTAAAAACTTGAAACAATCAGTCCCTTATCCTTATTTTTACAATAGGTTTATTAGGCATAAGCCCAATATTTTGAAATATATTTTTCCAAGAAAGTTAAATCAGAAAGGATTATGTCAAAGTACATGAGTATGGACACCTTAAAATTCTTATTGAATGAGGTGCACAACATGGAAGAGTTGTTTGAATACGAAAGATTTCAGGAATTCGATAAGGAAGCAGTGGATATCCTATTGGATTCAGCCAAGGATATGGCAGATAAGAAGTTCTATCCATTCGTAAGGGACATGGATGAGCAACCCGCTGTTTTCAAGGATGGTAGAATCATCGCTCACGAATCCCTAGAGGATATGATTAAGGGGTATGCCGATTTGGGATTGATTGGTGGTGTATTCGATTTTGAACATGGTGGCATGCAAATGCCGGGTACTGTACTTAGTGCATGTAACCACATCTTCGAATCAGCGAATAACCATTCCTTGGGTTATATGGGATTGACCACAGGTTCCGCTAATTTGATTGCAACCTTTGCCAATCAGGCATTGAAAGATACATATGTTCCGAAAATGATTTCAGGTGAATGGACAGGTACCATGTGCCTGACAGAACCACAGGCGGGTTCTTCTTTATCTGATGTGGTCACTTCGGCTACTCCTACGGATGAGGAGGGTGTTTACGAAATCAAGGGACAAAAGATATTCATCTCAGGTGGTGACCACCAATTCACAGATAATATCATTCATTTGGTCTTGGCTAGGATAGATGGCGCACCTGCGGGTACAAAAGGTATTTCATTGTTCGTAGTACCGAACAATATGCCACAGGCAGATGGTAGTTTTGTGGATAATGATGTACAGGTAGCTGGTGAGTTCCAGAAATTGGGCCAAAAGGGATATGCTACTGCCCATATGGTATTCGGAGAGAATGGAGGATGTAAGGGACACCTGGTAGGGGAAGCCAATAATGGTCTTCGCTACATGTTCAAAATGATGAATGAGGCTAGGATTGAGGTAGGTATCACGGCTACATCCATTGCTACGGCTGCTTATTACGCTTCCTTGCAATATGCCAATGAAAGACCACAGGGTAGAAGAATCGAAAGCACAGGAAAGAAAAATTCCAATGCCGAACAGACCCTTATCATCAATCATGCTGACGTAAGGAGAATGCTACTGTTACAAAAGGCTGTGGTAGAAGCGTCCATGAGTATCATCATCGAAAGTTCGATGCAGGCGGATAAGCATATGGCAACCGCTCACGACCCAGAACAATCAGCCAAGCATCACATGTTATTGGAATTCCTTACACCCATTACCAAGACTTATCCATCAGAGATGGGACAGGTATCCATCAGTAATGGTTTGCAGATTTTGGGAGGATATGGATTCTGTACCGATTTCGTATTGCAACAATATTATAGGGATATTAGGATTTGCTCAATCTATGAGGGAACTACCGGTATCCAATCCATAGATTTATTGGGCCGTAAGGTAACCATGAAGAATGGAAAGGCATTGCAATTGTTGATGGCTGAAGTACAGGAAACCGTTCAGGCTGCCATGACATATGATGAATTGAAGCCCTACGCCAATAAGCTAATGGATAAGCTGGGCTTGACCCAAAAGGTATTGGGTAAATTGATGGGCTTCGCCATGGAAGGGAATTATGAAAGATACCTGATGGATGCCACTGCATTCATGCAATTCGCTAGTACTATCGTTATTGGATGGCAATGGTTGAAAATGGCAGTTGCGGCTAAGCAGGCCTTAGTATCCGGAAAGATGACCTACAGTGAGGAATTCTATGAATCCAAGGTTCACACCATGAAGTTCTACTTCAAGTATGAAATGCCCAAGACCACTGGTTTGGCAGAAATCCTAATGGATGATGAGGTATTGACGATCAAGGAAGAAAAGCAATTGGCATTCTAAAAAGGAATGTAATTATATTTTAAGATTGATAATGATTGTGGAACCCCTGAGTTGAGGCTTGGGGGTTCTTTTTTATAGTTGTACTTTTGCGGCATGAAGTGGATTTGGATGGTTTTATCGCTAATGTTGGTCATTTCCTGTCAAAGGGATAAGGTAACTACTGATGATGTTATTGTCGAAAATGTGGATACTATGACCGTGGATTCTCCTTTGGTAGAATTGGATACCCCAGAGGGTAGTATTGTAGAGACACCGACTACCGATACGATACCTACTGTACCACCTGCACTGAGAGGAAGTGATGAATTTCCGGACGGTGCTGTCAATGCCACCGAAATGCCGGGGGAATATTCAGACCCTTTCGAGAATGTACCCGGATATGATGCCTTGGATGAACACTATGGAAAAGCATTTGAGGGACATACCGATTTCCTGACAGATGGTTTTGATTTTCCTGTGGGCAAACCTAATGCAGATGGTTATTATATTGCTCAAAAATATTTGCAGAACCGCCATTTGGGAGATGACTTCAATGCGGTTACAGGAGGTAATTCCGACCTAGGAGACCCTGTCTATGCCATAGCCAACGGCATTGTTACCTTTTCCTATGACCTAGAAGGAGGTTGGGGGAATACCATAAGAATTGTGCATCGACACCCGATTGGGGATATGGTAGAATCCCTGTATTCCCATATGGATGAGATCAATGTGAATGTAGGGGATTTTGTGAAAAGAGGGGATCAGATTGGAACCATAGGAACTGCACATGGATTGTATATGGCGCATCTGCATCTGGAAATTCGGACACAAGTAAATATGCCCCTGGGTAGGGGTTATTCTGATGACCCTGCTCCTGCGGGGTATACCGCTCCCACGCCATTTATTCGGAGGAATAGACCATCTTCCTGGTAACCCATCAAGTTGCATAGAGAATGAAATGGTACTTGATTCTAATTCTGGTGACGCCCCTTTTACTAATTGCTGATTCGATGCAGGCACAGGATGATTGTACTTCATTCCTAAAAGGGAGATTCCTTTATCAGGCCAATGAACAGGAAACCTACCTCATTCGCCGTAAGGCCAAGAAGCAGATAGAATATCACCTGGAGAAAAGGGAGCAAACAACCGTCCGACTGGATTGGTTGAATGACTGCACATATCGACTAGGATATTCAAAAGATGAGAATGAGGATAGGATTCATGCATTGGATGTGGTATTGATGGTGAATATTTACAATATTCAGGGGATGGAATACCAATTCAGGATTTCAGGGTTTGATGATCTGATTGTAATGGAGGGTAAAATGGAAAAAATCTCAAAAAGGACATATCGGAGGATGCTGAAGTCGAAGTGAATAATAGAATTCCTTACTTTTGCAATCATTCGTAATCGTTATAGAACCAATAGAATAAATTATCACCAAGATGGAATATAAGAGTCTTTTAGTTACATATAATGATGGTATTTGTACCATTACAATCAATAGGGAAAAAGCCCTGAATGCATTGAACCGTACCGTATTTGCCGAACTCAGGTACTTTTTTGAGGAAGAAGGTCCGCAGAATAAGGATTTGAAAGGCGTTGTTATTACAGGAGCAGGTTCCAAGGCATTTGCAGCCGGAGCAGACATCAAGGAATTCATGGACTTGGATGAGGCAAAAGCCAAATCATTGTCCCAGAATGGCCACGAGGTCTTTTTCCTGATTGAAAGATTCCATAAGCCGGTCATTGCAGCCGTTAACGGTTTTGCCTTGGGAGGAGGTTGCGAGTTGGCAATGGCTTGCCATATGAGAATAGCAGGAGCCAAGGCTCGTTTCGGCCAACCAGAGGTGAATTTGGGTATATGCCCGGGCTACGGTGGTACACAGCGTTTGGTCCAGCTGGTGGGTAAGGGAAAAGCCCTTGAACTATTATTGACCGCAGATATGATAAAGGCAGATGAGGCCCACCGCCTAGGATTGGCCAATCATGTGGTGGAACCGGGAGAGGAAGTAGCCAAGGCGACTGAAATATTAGCGAAGATTGCAAGTAAGGCTCCATTGGCTGTAGCCAAGACCGTGGATTGTGTGAATGCTTATTTTGATAAGCATGCAGATGGTTATGATGTGGAAGCATCCACATTTGGAGTACTGGCCAACTCCTATGACTTCAAGGAGGGTTCTGCAGCATTCATTGAAAAGAGAGCCGCCAATTTCAAGGGGGAATAATTCCTTGAA
The DNA here is from genome assembly GCA_020631355.1 of Saprospiraceae bacterium. GTDB lineage: Bacteria > Bacteroidota > Bacteroidia > Chitinophagales > Saprospiraceae > JAHDCE01. Next base: position 132,246 of record JAHDHL010000009.1, read on the forward strand.
TGGAATATCATCTAGTTTGGGTACCGGATGTAGGATAAGAAATATCCTGCATCCGGTATCTTATTCGTATCCGCATGGTTTTCAGGCTAAAGAATAACCCTGGATAAAATATGTACTAAATCCAACGCTACGATTGTACAAGAAAAGTATTAACTTACTACATTCTGGAATACAACTGAATAACCATGAAAACCAAGTTTGTATTAGCAATAATATTGTTCGTTTTATCTACCGAGAGCTATACCCAGAATAATAAATTCCTTATGGGTGTTGGAATGAATGTCGGTCTGAATCAAACCATCTACACAGGAAAGCAGAATTCCTCAAGTAGTATTTTGTTACAGGAAATCAGGGAAAGTCATAATCTGCGATTAGGCTATGAACTAGATGTGATATTGGAATATAAATTCTCTCCCAAAATAAGCCTGCAATCTGGTTTTAAGTTTACGGACTGGCGATACGGAACCAAAGAATTAGATATATTCTACACACCCTCACCCTCCAGCACTCCCATAAAGGTTGGTTACACACAAGAGAATTCACGCTATTTGAATATTGAGATACCATTGATTCTCAATTATTATAAGCATATCAATGAAAAACAAAGTTTCAGTTTTCGCTTGGGCGTATCGCCCTCTATAGCCGTGAGGAATAACGTCGATTTGACGATACATCAAGGTGGTTTTACTGAAGTTACTCCTCGGAATGTGCAAAGAAATTCACCGAATTTCATCGGAGAGATTGGTTTTGGCTATCATATCTCCATGACTAGGAATATGGTGCTTTCTTTTATTCCAAATGTGAGATGTCAGATATTGGGTGATTCGGTTAGGAGTTCCTTTACCCGAAGAATACTATTTTATGGATTATCGACTCAGGTGAGCATCCCATTATCGAAATCTTCCAAGGGAGAGGGTTAATGTTTCGACCAAGAATACATTACCAGATCTTACCTAAGGTAATATAGGGTATGTAAGATTTTATCTCAATACGGATTTTTGTATCTTCATCAAATAATGGACATTTTAGGATGCACCATCATCCCGTCCATTCCCATCATTCCCATACATAAAATAGTATTTAACCTTAATTCTTAAACACAGGATAATTAAGGAACCCATTGGTATGTCCATAACTCAAGGAATGCCCAATATTACCTATTGCTAATGGGGAAATTCCTTATTACCCTGTCTCTAAATTAAATCAAAATGAATCACACCATTCTAAGGAAAATTATTGTCATCACTTTTTGTTTTTGGGGATTCCACACATTTGCACAGGAAATCAATGTGGATGATAGGGTCAATATTACCCAACTGAACAAACCCTACATCGGAGTATATGCATTTGGTTATCAGGGTTCGCCTAATCCAGGGTATCCACAATTCCAAATGAGTAATTATGGAGGTTTGCAAGGAGCAGAAACTGCAACATCCGACCAGTCCATACTTGGGAATATCAGTTTCGTTGGGCACAACGGTTCTGTCAAAAGGACCGTAGGTGTATTACGAGTTAGGACAATGGATGACTTTTCGTCCGAACTCAATGCTAGGATGGATTTTTTGGTCGGTCCGAATCGGGAAATGAGAATGACCCTCATTGGGGAAACTGGGAATGTGGGTATTGGAACCCAGATTCCCTCCAATGCCTTGGATATCTATCGACTAGGAACGAATGCGGGTATTGAAGTGACAACGGATAATGGCAATGCAGGAAATGCACAATTGAAACTCAAGACCAATGGCATAGAGGATGCAGACGCACACTTCAGGAAATGGGGACTGAACGCTTCGGGTAATGTTACCGGTAGTATGATTCCTGTTTCCAATTTGACGGTACTAAGGAATGGGTATTCCGCAGGTGCCATGATGATAGGGAACCGTAGTGGGCAACCATTGTATTGGATTACCAATGATGAGGTAGGGATGATGATGGATGCCGAACAAAGAATTGGAGTGGGTACCATTCAGCCCCAATCCAGATTGCACATCAGTGGTATTAGTAATAACAATACAGCCTTTGATCCTAAGCTGGACTTAATCATAGAGGATTATAATGCATTCATGGAACTCAAGGGTAGTGTGGCTGCTGGAGTGAGTTTTTATGCAGAACAATCAAGTACCTATGGTGGTATGTTTTATGATTATTCGAGTAATAACCTGACATTCAAGAATGGGAATCAGGATAATCTGATGACAATGGATGAGAATGGTTGGGTAGGGATTGATAGGCGGCTTGCCATTAATTCCGATGTATCCGAAAGCCGTCTGACGGTTGAGGATGATTCCGATAATTATACAGCGACCATAATTAATAATGGCCCATCTACAAGTAATTTTGTAGCGGGTGGTGGTCTACTGGTCAGGGCTCCGTATTTGGGTGTGGATGTGGACGTCAATGCTGGCGGAGAGGATGGTCTGATGTTCGGGATATATACCAATAATTTTACAGGTGATAACAATCTGAATGGTTCGGCTTACGGTTTGTACGGATATTCATCTGGAGCGAGGACGTCGAGGTACGGAAACTATTCCATCTATGGTTTTGAGGGGAGTACAGCCGGTGCAGGAACGAATTGGGCCGGTTATTTTTCCGGAAGTGTAAGGGTGACGGGGACATTGGATAATACTTCTGATGCCCGACTCAAAAGGGATGTCGAGGATTTGGAGGATGCAATGGGAACCATTCGCTTGCTCCACCCTAAAACCTATTCTTTCAAGACGGATGAATATCCCCATATGATGTTGGATATCCGCCCCCAAATGGGGTTCATCGCACAGGAGATGGAACAGGTTCTACCCGATTTGGTTAGGTCTGCCATACATCCCGAGTCCATCCCGAAAGCTGGTTCCGACCAACCACAAGGCCCTGCACTCCAAGTAAAATCCATCAATTATATCGGAATCATCCCCTTGTTGACCCAAGGTCTCAAGGAGATGGACAGCGAGCTGCAGGAATACCAACAACAGATGGACGAATTAAAAGCAGAGAATGAATACCTGAAATCAGAATTGGAAGCATTGAAATCGATGGTCCTCAAAATGAATGGGAATGAATCCAATACTTTGTCCATAACCTTGGATGATGGAAATGACATGGCTGCATTAGAACAAAATCAGCCCAATCCTTTCAGTGAGCAAACCATTATCCATTGTTATATCCCACAATCCAGTCAAAAGGCTGAATTGGTACTGACCCATGCAGGTGGCCGAATATTACGAACCATTCCATTAACCGAAAGGGGAAATCAGCAGATTCGATTGGAAGCCAAGACACTTTCGCCCGGAATCTATTTTTATACCTTAATCGTAGATGGAGAAAGGATAGCTACAAGGCAGTTGATGTTGGTAGATTAGTATGTTTTGTATTCCTGGCTATAATTCGAATCCTTGATTATGCATAACAGTTGTCAGAGGCACAATTACAATACTTGTAATTATAAAGGTGCAACCCAATAATGGTGAATGCTGGAATGTATGAAAATGCTTTGGGATAGAATATGATTCCGATACTTTCGGTTACGATAACGGCCAAAAGGAGTATCCAACTGCCCCATAAGGCGATTTGTAACCATTTTTTGGATGAGCTTTTGGTCGCATGCCAAATGGCTGTGAATGATATGATAAGGAATATATAATCCACGGCTTGCCACCAGATGGGTGTGTCGGCACAACAGGTTACAGAACAGGCCTTGACGATGAAAATGAAAGGTGTAATAATACAGTGGATGAGACATAAACCACTTGCCACAGCACCTATGAGGTCAGGTTTGAACCTGTTTTGTAGTCGAATCATTTGGCTGTTTTTGATGATTTGCGAAAAACGTTACGGATTCAAGATCTCCTAAGCTTAAACCCATAACGCCTTAACACAAAAATCTTATGAAACTAGAATAGGCCTAACATACCCATTCACCTAAAAACATGTGTGCATGATCAGATTGATTCACACCTCCAAGATGCAACACTGTTGCAAAATAGGTAAATTACTTTTAAGTGCAACATTGTTGCAAAAAGAATCTTGTAATTATCTTGTCATTAGGATGAAATCATAAAGTTTGATAATGAATTATCCTAGGAATGAGAAGTTGCAGTAGATTTGATACACGAGTATGTTCTGTGTGGATGGAGTAGGGGAAATCACTGAAATTTGAACAGAATGAAGTGTAATTTTGTCCTCATAGGGAATACTTTTTCTTAGTCAAATTCTATTCATTCAAATCAAGATACATGCAAATTCCAGCTGATTCTTCTGTTTCTTTTTCATGTGGTCATTCTATGAAAAATCGCTTCATGTTGGCTCCGATGACCAACCAACAAAGCCATGAGGATGGAACTTTGTCCGATGACGAATTCCATTGGCTGACCAAAAGAGCTGAGGGACAGTTTGGTTTGGTAATGACTTGCGCATCACACATACAGAAAATAGGTAAAGGCTTCAAGGGCCAGTTGGGTATCTTTTCGGATGAGCATATTCCCGGCCACCAAAGATTGGCTGCCGCTATCAAGGAAGAAGGGAGTTTGGCTGTGATACAACTGCACCATGCAGGAATGCGTTCCCCTGAAGCATTGATTGGGACTGCTCCTGTTGCTCCATCTGCTATTGATAAGCATGGAGCCAGAGCCCTTAGTTTGGCTGAAGTCCACCAATTGAGGGATGATTTCATCCAAGCAGCAGTCAGATCCAAAACAAGCGGATATGATGGTGTGGAGATTCATGGGGCACATGGATACATCCTTTGTCAGTTCCTGAGTAGCGAAATCAACCAAAGAACTGACGAATACGGAGGGAATTTGGAAAATAGGTCAAGGATTATCTTTGAAATCATAGATGGAATCAGGGAAAAATGTGGCAATGATTTTCTCCTCGGGCTCAGGCTTTCACCCGAACGATTTGGGATGGATATAGGAGAAGTGCAATCCGTTTGTCAACGGATAATCAGTGACGCGAAGGTTGATTTTATGGATATATCACTTTGGGATTGCTTCAAAATGCCGGAGGATGAATCATATCAGGATAAATCCTTGTTGGAACATTTCACCTCCTTGGATTGGAAAACCGTAAAATGGACCGTAGCCGGTAAAATTAGGTCAGGTAAGGATGTCCATCAGATACTTGGTGCAGGAGTTGACTTTGTAAGTATCGGTCGTTCGGGTATCCTGCATCATGACTTCCCGACAAGGGTAATCAATAACTCAGATTTTGAAACCATTCAGACACCAGTAACAGAAGCCTATCTAAGACAAGAAGGACTGGGTAATGAATTCGTGAATTACATGAAGCGTTGGAAAGGTTTCGTTTCCGAGGAATAAGAATATAGAATCCAGATAGGATTCTATCCATTCAGGATATCAGTCAATCCCCGATAATATTCCTTATGGTCATTGATGGTATTGTGTCCGGTATTCTCAATGATATGTAATTGGATTGGAGCATGTTTTTCCTTGAGTATTCGTGCATGATGCACAGGAATTAATTCATCCTGTCTTCCATGAAAAATACTTACCGGACATTCTACTTGATGAATGTAATTCTTGCTTTCCAATTGGTATTTGATAATGAATGGAGGAATGATTTTTATTTTTTCCATTATCAATGATTTGAGACTGGAATAAGGCGCTACAAGTATCAGGTGTTTCGGTTGGTTATTCGCTGCCAATTGGGTAGCCACTCCTGTACCCATGGATGTACCGGAAAGGATGATATTTTCCTCGCCATATTTTTTCTCCAAATAATCATAGGCCAGTTGGGCATCACTGATGAGTTGTTGTTCACTGATTATTTTTCCCTGACTTTTTCCATAGGAACGATAATCCAAATAAAGTACATCATATTGATTGCGAATATAAATATCAGCACCATGTCCCCAATCCTGTATGGTCCCTCCGTTTCCATGTAGGAAAAGGACAACACCCTTGCTGGAATCCGCTTCGAAAAGAACACTACTGAGTGTTTTTCCATCCTTGGTAGGAATGGTGATTTCTTGATGGGGTATGGAATATTGGTAGGTATAATTCTCAGGTAATTGATAAGGAAAGAAAAGTAATTTTTCTTGTATGAAATACAATAGGGAACATGCGAGGATATAAATGATGAAAAGTGATAGAATTAATATTTTCATTTTTTTCAACATAGCAGATAATGGTCAATAGGATGGGTCAGGATGTATACCAAATGATAGCGTGGCTTCTTGGATTATGATTGGTATTTTTCCTCTATTTCCTTAAGTATAGCGTAGACTACAGCTGCATTGCCCTCGTGTTGTCTCCTAATCCAAAAGGTATGGAACCAAAGTGCATCAGAATATTCGCCATTCGTTTCATATGTATGCGAACCGATGAATTCATCGGTCACTTCCGTATTCATATAAGGCCTTAATATCTCATAATGAAAAGGAGTCCTACAAAATAGGGTGGCATCCTCATCCTGTTTTTTTATTTCTTGGAAAATCCTTTCCATATCGGATTCGTAATGATCAAATTGTATCCAATGCTCATAAGTTTTGATGAGGGCTCTGGTATAATTTCCAAGCTGTTTCTTTTCATAGGTTTCCTTATCAATCGTAGCATAAATCGTACTTTTTGAAAAATCGAAAAGTGTACGAATGGATTGTGGATTCCTATTTATTCTATAAGCAAGGAAAGCAAATAATTTTCCTTTTTCGTCTGTATCCGGAGCATAACTTTCATAATGATATCCATAATCAACAAAATCGGGAAGTTGATTAATGATATATTCCCAATACGTCAGGCGAGGATGTGATAATGGCCTATAAAATGAAAAGGATTGAATATCATCATTCAGAATACCGGTAGAAATAAAAACCTGAATCTGCTTCTTTAACCCTTCCGAATTGATCTTGATGATTCCTTTGTCATCATCAATTTTCGTAGTATTGAAATAATTGGAAATTTGGGATTGTTGGGTCTTATCACATTCGGATAAATGCACTAGATATTCAAAATAATCACTCGGATTATTAATGGATTTGCAAGTAGCAAATACAAGTAAAAAAAGAATTAGAAAATAACCAGTTAACTGGAAATGATTTTTCATTTATTCAATAAGATTTCGAAATTCATTCTTTAATAAGTACTCTCGTAGCATCCTATGTCCGGCATTAATCCATCCCTGAACATACCGTCCAGATCAGAAGTGATTCCCGGCAGGGGAATGGCTTTCGTTTCGGCATAGGATAAGGAGTCCAGATGATAATCCCCCTCGAATTGGTCTTCGAATAAAGGTTCTTCCGTAGGATAATTGAAGCAGGAAGATGAGACACAATTATTCGTGAAGAAATCAGGGTAATTTTCCAATAATTCATTCACCCTGACCACACAGTTTTGGAAATTGGCATTCAGAGGCAAATCACTACAATCCGCGCTCAGATTGATTTCATCCGTTCTTGAACCAGTGATGATACAATTCGTGAATGTAGCATTCATCTCATTCTCCACACAACCCACACAACCAAAATCCTGACAAACAGCATTGGATAATCTAAGGGCTGCAACGTCTGAACCATAGTTGGCCACAGTACAGTATTTCATGTCATAATTGCCACCATATTCAAGCTGTACACTATTGGATCCATTTTCGACAATCAGGCAGTTCTCCGCATTTATTGTTGCATGCACGCCGAGTAATCCTGCATTGGAAGTATTCCTGATTACTGAATTGGAAATATTCAGCGTAGCTGCAGAATCAACCCTGACACCCACAATCGAATTCTTTACAATGGCATGGTTGATACTATGTACATTGTTTCCCGTACCCAATCGGATACCTCCCCATTGTCCCGGAACATCCTGGAAAGGTTCTTCCAAACGATCTCCTTGGATTGTAACAGGATTATCCAAGGTTCCCTCTATGGACAATTGGCTGTTTTCCTCAAAAAACCAAATGCCATCATTATAGAAAACACCACCTCCTGCATTCACCAGACCACCGTGGACATAAATATCCGTTCCGGCGGGTAAGACCAATTCGCAACTATCCACAAAGAGGACTCCATAAATGACATAGGGCTTGGGGTCATCCCAGGTTTGGGTCATCATATCACAAGTCAGCCTACTGGCTGTTCCTGCACTGAATCGACTAGGAATATAGTTGGCGTTTTGTCCGAACGCCTCTAGTGTTACCATCTGGTCATTGCCATTCGTCTTGAAACGCAGGGCTTCATAGATGACGAACGGACTATTGGATAAGGGCTCGTCGGGGTCAATCGTTACCTCAATGAAGATATAGATACTATCATTCCCTGCTACGGGGATGGGAGGTAATGGATCATTGGTTCCGAAGATATTCCCATTAGCATCCACGGTGTATCCATCCACATTTATCCTGAATTTCGAAGCAGAACCATTCTCAAGAAAAACATCCGAAATCTGTATGGGACGACTGCTTGTATTATAGGCTTTCAGAATCCTTGTTGCAGAACCCAATTGGGTAAAAACGGTATCGAACCTCAGGGTATCCACAGAAAAATCCAATGTGATATTGGGATCACTACTGAAATTATCCTCTTGGCAGGAATGGAAAATGAAGCTGAATAAGACAGCCGTAATAAATAGAATGACAGGAAAAATTCGTTTCATATCGAATATCATACTGAGGAATAAGTGGGTTTCGGATGACCGAAAATCCATGGCTTCTGAAAATCAGATTCTGGCTGGTAGACCATGCGCTGTAAAAGTACACGGCCTACTGGGCTATCCGACTATCAAAGATACAACGATAGGAATGTTTTGAATGTTTTTCTGCGAACAATGTTAAGATTGTCCGGATGATTTGGGTCCTAATGATATGATGATGTCCAAAGGATTACATATTCACATCCCTTGGAAGACTTCCTAGAACAAACTATTGATGAAAAAGAACAGGACCAGATATATCCACAATCCATCCAGGAAATGCCAGTAGATTGTCAATAATTTGAGCTTCAGGCGTTTTTCAGGGTCTGAAAAATATACCAGTACACTCACCGGTTCTATCATCCGTTTCTTGGCGGCATTGTAGAACAATCCTAGGAAGGGCAATCCTGCGAATACATGCAGGAAGTGGAATGCCGATATCAATTGAAGATAGGAACGGGCATTGTCGGATGCACTGAAATAGGATTCATTACTCTCAATCAATTGGTACCAACCTACAATTTGTAACAACATGAATAACATGGTAAACAATACGGTCAATAGCAAGGCACCCTTGTATTTCTCCGTGTCATCTTCCTTGTAGGCCTGGTTCGCCCGATGTATCATAAAGCTGGAGCAGAATAGTACAAGAGTATTGAATAGGAAGATGAATGGGAGTCGGATAGGTTCGATTCCCTGTTCGATTCGATTATACAGGTATCCCAGAGTAAGGAACAGGAAAAGCATCACCAAACTGGAAAGTACCAAGGTGATGAATATCTTGGCAGGATGGAATAGGGGAGCATCATACTCATAATATTCTTCTTCCCTGTCCAGTTCGTCCCTTTCGATATGGTCTTCCATAATGTGACTTTTAAAAGTGGTTAGGTCAAAATAATAGGAAGAATAGGTGAATCCTGCCTATTTTGAATGGGAAACAAAATAAAGCAAAGCTTGTTGAGAAAGGGTATGAAAAACACCGACTTTGTTAAATAAAGTATAAACATCAGAGTATGAAACCATCCGGGTTAGACTTGTTATAATGATTTTGGAGTGGGATAGTAGTTTGATTAATAGTATTTTATGAATTTTGATGTTCCTTGGAGTCTTAGATGTGTTGTATATCCATTGTGATGGTTACTTGAACAAAAAGAGTGAAAGCTACGTTGGATAACTTGGAAATACGGCGCAAAGGATAAAGACATAACCTCTAATTATGTTTACTTTTGATCTTGCATAATCTATATTGATATGAAAAATAAAAATTCTGTGTTTGATGAGACATTAGTCCTGGATCAGATTGAGGCCATTGGAGATGCCCATGTGGGGACTTCCATTGATACCCCGATGAAAGAGGGAGCCTTTGATTTGTCAGATGATGAGAAAGTGGAAGTCATTGAAAAGCATTTCCGCGAAATCATGGATACCCTTGGCTTGGACCTTACGGATGATAGCCTCAAGGGAACACCTTACAGAGTGGCGAAGATGTTCGTAAAGGAAATCTTCTCTGGTCTGAATCCTGAGAACAAGCCCAGAGTGGCCATGTTCGAAAACAAGTACAATTACAATCAGATGCTCGTGGAAAAGGACATCAACGTCCAATCTACTTGTGAGCATCATTTCCTACCTATATATGGTAAGGCCCATGTGGCCTATATCTCCAATGGGAATGTGATTGGCCTTTCCAAGATCAACCGTATTGTGGAATATTATTGTAAGCGTCCACAGGTACAGGAAAGATTGACCATTCAGATTGCCAATGAATTGAAGCAGGCCCTCGAAACGGATGATGTAGCGGTGTATATAGATGCACAACACATGTGCGTACAGTCAAGGGGAGTGGAAGACAGGGGCAGTAGCACGGTAACTACAGAATACAGTGGTAAGTTCCTAGAGAGTGAGAGCCTCAGGAAAGAGTTCCTTGCTGCTATCTACGGAGCTGTCAGATAACCCATCATTATGGTTTGATATATCAAGAAAAGGGACTTCCCATATCGGGGAGTCCCTTTTTCGGCTGGTGTGAATTAAATAATAATGAAAACGCTCTTGGTTATTTCTTACCGACCTTGAAATCACCATTGAAAATGGCACCTTCTTCTACGGTCAGATTGACTGCACTGATGAGGCCCTCTGCCTTGGCAGTGGCTCCTAGGGTCATGATACCCTTACTGATAGCTTCTCCGATCATTTGTCCGTTTACGGCAATTTCTGCCGCTTCAATCTTACCTTTTATCATTCCGGATTTGCCTATGACCAATCTTTTTTCGCATTTTACATCTCCAATGATGGAACCGTCGATTCTGAGGTTTTCGTTAGTGTTGAAATCACCTGTGATGACAGTACCTTCCGCAATGACGGAAGTCTTGGTCATGGAGCTGGATTTTTGCTGGGAATTGCTTGAAGATTGAGTTTGTGCCATGGATTTAAGTCGGTTTTACTATGTTGAATATCAATGATATATAAATATACGAAATTTAATATAGTTAAGTTCCATTTTTGGGCAATAAAATTTTGAATTCTTTCTATTTTTGAAAGTATTGTGTTATAAAAAATAACATATAACTGATAATCAATTGTTTGTATGTCTGTTGTCATATTAGGTATAGAATCATCGTGTGATGATACCTCCGCGGCTATCATAAAAGATGGTGTGGTATTGAGTAATGTAACTGCCAATCAGGATGCCCACAAAGCATATGGAGGAGTGGTTCCTGAGGTAGCTTCAAGGGCCCATCAGCAGAATATCATTCCGGTAGTGGATGTGGCTATCCAGAAAGCAGGAATCCGTAAGGAGGACATCAGTGCAGTGGCCTTTACCCGAGGCCCGGGATTGATTGGTTCTTTGTTGGTGGGGGTATCCTTTGCCAAGGCCTTTGCCTTGAGCCTGGATATCCCGATGATAGAAGTGAATCATATGATAGCCCATGTACTGGCTCATTTTGCAGAAGATCCGAAACCTCGTTTTCCTTTCTTATGCCTTACTGTTTCCGGAGGGCATACCCAAATCGTCAAGATTACAGACCATTTGGAAATGGAAGTCATCGGAACCACCATTGATGATGCAGCGGGCGAAGCTTTCGATAAGACAGGGAAACTCCTGGGCTTGGATTATCCGGCAGGACCCATCATTGACCGTCTGGCCAAGGAGGGGAATCCGATTTTCCAATTTGCAGAACCCAATATGCCTGAATTGGATTTCAGTTTCAGTGGACTCAAGACTTCGATTTATTATTTCCTGAAGAAGCAAATCAAGGAAAATCCTGATTTCATTCAGGAAAATCTTAAGGATATATGTGCTTCGGTACAGGATACCATTATCCGTATTCTGATGCATAAGCTCATTATAGCCACAGAACAGACGGGTATTACGGAAGTGGCAGTTGCAGGAGGTGTTTCCGCTAATTCAGGCTTAAGGAATGCCTTGGTAGAGGAGGGGAAGCAACGAGGGTGGAATACCTATATCCCACGATTTGAATTCTGTACGGACAATGCCGCCATGATTGCCGTAACGGGGTATTATAAATACCAGAAACAAGAATTCGTAGGACAGGAGGTAACGCCTGTGGCAAGGTGGAAAGTGTCCTAGGTATCTATAATCGATAATGGGGTTAGTCGCTTTTCTTTAATTCAGAATCATTGGGTTCCGAATGATTTTATGGAAAAATGGGATGTAATATGAATTTGGATTTTTTGGATTGGAATATAAAAAGAAAATTACTGAAGTATCTCAAAGGACCTCTGTCTGATGATTTATCCGAATTCGAAACATTCTATGGATATCAGGGTAATATTAACCTAGCTCGATGGTTGATCGTAATTAATGTTTTCAAAAAAGATATTAAGGAGCCGGTCAATTATAGTGACATGCTGCCTAATTACCAATTTTTAAAATCATTAAGAGAGCATAATGCCCTGTTGGAAAATCATAGAATTGCATTGTATGGATTGAGTGAGTTTATTCCAATCCTTTCCCCATATATCGAAATTGCTTACGATGGGATTGGAGGTAAGTTTTATGCGACATTCATCAATGATTTTGATCCCATTTTATTATGGGAACATGAAGAAGATGCAGTTTATGTCCAAAGGTATAAATTGAGTGATGTCATCAAATCTGCATTAGGCGAAAAGTTGTATGCTGAGTTGGGACCTTATTTATATCAAAGGAAAAATGATTTGGGAATCAGTACGAATAATTTTGGTATAGATAGGAATGTATTTCAAAAAAGCAGCCACTTTCATCAAATGATGAAAGGCGTTTATGATAATCGCCCTCATTCTTTTTTCAATCAAAAATTAGATGAGGTATTCAATCCATTCGAGACATCCAAAAATAAGGTAAATAGGATATATAATTTTATAAAAAGTTGTTATTGGTTATTCTTTACGGGACAATTAGATGCACTGGAATTATTGGTCGAAGAAAAACCGACGCATAAGGGTAAATTGGTGGAATCTGTTTTCAATAGTTTTGAGGCGTTAACCAAAGGAGATTATAATAATCTGGTTGTCAGTCATGAGGAACTAGAAAAGATAAGGGGAGTGAATGCATTGAGGGGGACAGGTCGATATGAATCGGAACGGAAATATTGTGAAAGTAAAATGTCTGATGAAGACCGTAATATTGAATTTCTAAAGAAGAAATATTATCAGGAAATAGAAAATAAAGAGCCTTTTTTGAATATCATGTATCATTTGAAGAATAATGATTTCATAAGGCAGCTTTTATCAAACGGACAGCATCTTAGTCGTTTAAGAATGATTAATAATCCCTTTGATTCCCTACCTGACGAAGTTGCTGATTTAGTGCTTTTAGAAGCAATGGAATGGCGGAGCGGTCTGAAGTCCATTCCGCCCATGATAGGTCAGTTAAGGCAATTGAAAAGTTTTTCTCCTCATTATAATGAATTGGAAACCCTTCCTGTTGAACTAGGCCAATTAGAGCATCTGGAGCAGCTGTCTCTTAGTAAGAATCGTTTTTCTACCTTGCCAGAATGTGTGTCCTCGTTTTCTCAATTGAAATCAT
>JAHDHL010000132.1 GCA_020631355.1 Saprospiraceae bacterium
TGTCAGATCGTCAGCTTTGCTGACTGTCAGATAAAATATATTCTGTTGGTGGTGTAAATCTGCAGGATTGGGGATGGATGTTGCGGTGGGCGTTGCAGACGTTGTGGTGGACGTTGCGGTGCGTCCCTACGGGAAATGAATTGGGTTTGGGAAATTTAATTGATAGGCTGACTGGTGCCATTAATTTGTTTATATTTGGCGTCAAAATTAACACTATGGAAACTTCTTTGGTGACAGGTGGGGCAGGATTTATTGGGGCTCATGTGGTGCGTCATCTTTTGGGGATGGGGCATAGGGTAGTGGTATTGGATGATTTGAGTGGTGGATTTCGGGAGCATGTAGCAGAGGAGGCGATATTTGTCGAGGGGAGTATTACGGATGTCGAATTAGTGAATGGGGTTTTTGAGGAGTATGCTTTTGATTACGTATATCATTTGGCGGCTTATGCGGCAGAGGGATTGAGTCATTTTATTCGACGGTTTAATTATCAGAATAATTTGATGGGGAGTGTGAATTTGATTAATGCGGCGGTCTTGCAGGAGGTCAAGTGCTTTGTTTTTACTTCTTCGATTGCCGTATATGGGACGAATGTGTTGCCGATGGTGGAGAGCGCAAGTCCTAAGCCAGAAGATCCTTATGGGATTGCGAAGTATGCGGTGGAATTAGATTTGCAAGCAGCTCAGGAGATGTTTGGTCTGAATTATATTATTTTTAGGCCGCATAATGTGTATGGCGAATTGCAAAATATTGGTGATCCTTATCGGAATGTGATTGGAATCTTTATGAATCAGTTATTGCAAGGAAAGCCGCTGACTATTTTTGGAGATGGAAAGCAAACGAGGGCGTTTAGTTATATTGATGAGGTGGCTCCTTATATCGCCCAGTCAATCAATACTTTAGGAGCTTATAATGAAGTGTTTAATATTGGCGGAGATCATTCCTATACGATTAATGAACTGGCACAAACGACGATGGAAGTGATGGGAGTTGAGAATCCGATTCAGTATTTGGAAGCGAGGCAGGAGGTGGTTCATGCATATGCGGATCATGTAAAGATGAAGTCGGTTTTTGCTATTAAGGAGGCTACTTCTTTGCGAGATGGTTTGCAACGAATGGCAGACTGGGTGAAGGTAAATGGGGCGAAGGAGAG
>JAHDHL010000133.1 GCA_020631355.1 Saprospiraceae bacterium
TTATCCTTCACATCCTCCACCTTATCCGTAATCTTATCCTTAACATCATCAACTTTATCTGTAATCTTATCTTTGACATCATTCACCTTATCCGTCACCTTGTCCTTAACATCATTGACCTTATCGGTTACTTTGTCTTTGACATCATCTACTTTGTTTTTAATCTTCTCAAACCATCCCTTCAATTTATCCCACACTTTCTTCACAATCTTGGCCACAAAACCAATCACCTTCTCTAAGAAGCCATTGATGGCACTTGTCACCTTACTCACCACATTCCTAATCGCATCAAAGATACCATCTAAATTCAATAATTTAGCAATAAATTTGAGCAATAATGGAATCGCCATCACTAAGGCATCCTTAATCGAACCTGCTGCACCTGCAACATCTCCATTAAGTACCATGCCTATACCATTGATAACGGTCGAGAATAATGCGCCTAAACCAGATTTATTTTCTATAAAGAATTTGACGGATTGGTAGATGGAGATGATTGCTGTAACGATTCCTCCTGCTGGGGTTAGGAAGCCAAGTAGCTTTTTGATGCCTTCACCAATCAATTTCTTTTTGATCCATCCTTTAATGCCATCAAGCACTTTGGTTTTGATGCCATCGACTTGCTCCATTGCCATTGCCTTCAGGTCAGTACCTTTCTCTTGAATCCAGCCCCAAAGTGCTTTCGGTCCTTCTTTTGCCACATTTTTCACTAGGTCTACCACCATCATAATCTGATCCATTCGCTTAGGACCTATCTTTTCTGCCATTTTCTCCTTGACCTTATCTTCTCCCATACCTTTAAGCGAAGCAGGACCATTCTCCATGACGGTTTTGACCAGACTAACTCCATTCGATATTTTATCTACGAATTGAGTATCTCCCATCGCCTTTCCAAACATCCCCTTGATATTTGTCCAGCTAATGCCTAGCATCGAGAGTACCATTTTAAGTACCCCTTTAGGATCGAATTTTTTAGGGAATTCAAAACCTTCGATGCCTAGACTTTCTTTAAGCCAAGTCATTGCCCCTTCTTTGAGGTATTGACCTGCATTTTGTCCAAATTGCTTAAATCCACCTCCAACAGCTTTGATTAAATTCTTTAAGAACTGAATTGGATTCTTAATGATTTTAA
>JAHDHL010000010.1 GCA_020631355.1 Saprospiraceae bacterium
ATTGGCCCCAATATAGGAATGACTCACATAGTGCAATCTGTTTTTCTTCCCACTATCTTAGAGCGTCCAATAATTAATCAATTAATTTCCAATATGATGAGGAATCTTTCATATACCATTATTACTTTGGGACTCTTATGCATGCTTTCTTGCCAAACCTCATCCGAGGATAATAATGACTACAATATTGAAGACGATTCTTCCATTCCCATTTATGAAGCGGAAGAAATCAAATCAGAGACCCAAAGGTCATGGAATGCCTACAAGGAGTACGCATGGGGTTATGATGTCTTACTTCCCTTATCAAAATCAGGTTATAATTGGTATGAGGAATCTTTAGGAATCTCACCCTTTGATGCTTACAGTACATTGGCTTACATGGGGATGGAGGAAGAAATCAAGGAAATCGAGGCCTATGCATTATCCAAGGACTGGAACCAGGACGTATATGTCCAGATATTCGAAGTGAATATCCGGATATTAGGTGGACTCCTGGCCATGTACGATTATTCACAAAATCCGGAAATATTGGAAAAGGCCATCGAATTCGGGGATAGGATGTTGCCCGCATTTGATTCGCCTACGGGTATCCCCTATCATTCCGTTAATCTAAGAACAGGTGCGACCGCCGGCAATCATGGTGAGGGTAAGGGCGAAGTGGTCAATGTGGCACAAGCTGCTACTTATCTTCTGGAATTCGGAATCTTGAGTTATTATTCAAAGGACCCTAAATATTATCAGGCTGCAAAAAAGGCCAGCAAGGCTGTTTTCGATAGGAAATCAGACATCGGATTGCCCGGGGATTTCATCAACGTGGAAACCGGGGAATGGACAAATAGCTGGTCCTACCTCCAAGCAGGCATGGATTCTTATTATGAATATATGTTCAAGAGTAATTATCTTTTCCCGGACCCGGAAATTCAAAAAATGTGGGAATATAGCCTTGATAAAATCAATACTTATTATGCTGAGGACTTCGAGGGAAAAAGATTCTATGCTTGTGTGAATATGCATTCAGGAAAAATCGTAAAACGCTCCGTTTCTCTTTATGATGCATTTTTCCCTGCTATTCAGGCATTGCATGGGGATATTGAAAATGCAGAAAAGAATATGGCTACCTGGGACTGGATCTGGGACAAATTCGGTTTGCTCCCTACTCGCTACTTATATGAAGCGGATAGTATCGAATATGCCAATTCGGAACTGAATCCCGAAATCATTGAATCGGCTTATTACCTACATGAAATTACAGGTAATGAAAAATACCTCAGAATGATAGATAAGTATTGGCATGACATGAAAGCATGCTGTAGGAATGATGTTGCTTTCCATGCCGTGGAAGATGTCCGGAACATGAAAGAAAAGGATTATCTGGCTACCTATTTCTTTGCTGAAACACTGAAGTATTTCTACCTCGCCAAAGTGGATGATTCCATTTTCCAATTCAAGGATTTCGTATTCAATACAGAAGCTCATCCCTTTAGGAAAAGTCATTTCGACAGGAAAAAATACAAGGAATATCTAGGTATAGAATAAAAAGGAAAAGTTGACTTATCCGTAGAACATTGTGGTGAATCCCATCGTTTATTGTTCATCCAAATACTTACAAAATCACCATTATGGCAGTCCTTTCCAATTTATATCAAAAGTATAATCTCCAATTCGGAGGGAAAATAACTGCGGAACATCTCAAAAAATTCGAGCAATCCCCTCAGTGGACCGGAAAACAATTCGAGAATATATTGCATACAGCGGTAGAGTTCCAAATCAGTAAGATGCCGAGTTTCCTCAAGGAACAGTTTTTCGAACAAGAGGGACAAAGACCCAAACAGCCCATTCCCGTGGTGCCATTCGACAAGGAGGCATTCGAATCCCCGAATGATATCCCCCAATACATTTGGTATGGCCATGCGACTGCTTTATTCCGAATAAGTGGTAAGAATATCCTTATCGACCCTATGTTCGGGGATGATACCACACCCATCGCACCCATTGCCAATAAGCGTTTCAGCGAAAACACCCTCGATATCATTGATGATTTGCCACATATTGATTTGGTACTTTTGACACATGACCATTACGACCATCTCGATTTGGCAAGTATTCAAAAACTCAAGGGAAAAGTATCCCAGTATTGGGTAGCACTCGGTGTATCCAGGCACCTTGAAAGATGGGGCATTCCCAAGGAAAACATCCGGGAATTCGATTGGTGGGACCAGGGAGAATTAGAACAAATGACAATTACCTTCACACCATCGAGGCATTTTGCAGGACGTGGAGTTACGGATCGAAATAAGACCCTTTGGGGTGGATGGGTCATACAGGACCAAGAACATTCCATTTATTGGAGTGGTGATGGTGGTTATGGTGGACATTTCAAGGATATCCAAGAGAAATTCGGAACTTTCGACTGGGCTTTCATGGAGTGTGGCCAATACAATGAGATGTGGCGAAAAATCCATATGTTTCCGGAAGATGCAGCACAAGCGGCCTCGGATGTGAAAGCCAAAAAAATATTCACTTATCATTGGGGTGGTTTCAAGCTAGCTGTGCATGACTGGAATGAACCTATCGAACGCTTCATAAAAAAAGCGGATGAATTGGGACTGGAATATTTTGTCCCTAAGATTGGCGAATTGGTTACTTTCGGAAAAGAACCGGAAATTGAATATTGGTTTAGGGAAAAATAAATCCAGCCATCATCCCCGTGGTTAAAAACCGTAGGATTGATGATTATTATTGCATGTCATCCTCTGAATCATCTTATGTTAAAAAATCTATCTGACCTTTATTCTCTTTTCTTCATTGAGTGGAAACTCACATATAAAGAAGTGGAAAATTCAGTTATTGTACCTGAATCCAATATTATACTCTCGGAATATTGTAATAAAATCGGAGCATCAATTCCTAAAAATAATATTCAAGATCATTTACAAATAAATTTGATTTCTGACAATCTCATTGGTTTCATCTCTGAAAATTCTGGCAATTGGAATATAGCTACAAATGATAAGAGTGAAGTACTATCTAATGAGTGCTGGCTTTACACAGAAAATGAAATGAGCAACTATATTTTACTGGAACAAAGTTTAGAAGAATGTCTCATTAGTTATAGTCTCCAAGAAATGTATTTTGCTAATTATGAGAACAAAACATCATTTATAAAGAAAGCGTATAACTTCCAACCACTATGGATTAATAAAAGATACAGCAGTAATGAAGCAACTCATAGTTTTTACTACGATACAAATTATAAAGCGCTCCAATTTGTCCACTGTGGGAATCCCTTTGATAAAGTCGTAACCATACAACATTAATACATGCCCTTAAGTAGTTTTTTCAACGCAGATTCTGTATAACAGTATCATGATTACATATATTAGGCATTAGATTCTCACCAACGGAATTTGTAATTGGTGGGGTCGATTTTCTGGTTCATCAAATGGAGTCCCATCCACATGTTTTGCTCCCATGAATAGTAAACCATTCTTGAAATAAATCAGATCATAATCGGAGACGATTTGTCCCTTTTCTATTTTGAACATAGGAAAGGATTCACCCAGAATATCCTTTTTCACATTATTCTCGAAAGGTGACATACCTTCCGGCAGTACCTGATTCAGCATTTTTGTAGACTGGGAATTCAATGGTGTAACCCCAAATCCCTTATTTAATACATAATCAATTTTCCAAGCTCCCACTGCGATAGGATGAGCCTCTCCCCAAATAAGGTCTCCCTTGAATTCGAATTCCATCAGAGGGATTTTGCCATAATTGTCACCGAACAAAGTAATCGTCCCAATGAATTCATCTTCTGATATATATTTGAAATTCCTTCTTAGGAAAGTAGGCTCCACTACCCCACTGCCTGTTCGGTCTTCGGTGGGCCTTAATTCCACAGTCAGTGAAGTCCATTCCCCGATGGCAAATTTCTTGACTTCTTCCAAGGTCAATGGATCATTGGCTTCACTCTTATTCTGAATGGTATTTTCATCACATGCACTCATGATACAACAAATTAAAAGGGTTAGAATAATAGATATTCGTTTACTCACACCTTGATGATTTCGAATAATTGGATGATACAAAATTCATATCTTGCGCGGAATTAAACAAGTAGTCATTATTCAATTATATAGTCACTTATTATTGACCTAAATTGAAAACCAATGAATTAGAATCGTAAAAAAATGATACTGATAGAAAATAAATTAGAAAGTGGAACTCCTGGTAATGTATTAATACAACAAACCTCCTGATAATGGATACTGATGACATGATTACCCCAGATTTTAGCATCAGAAAAAACCTTTCTTCGGGTATTATTATTCCTGATGGTTCCATCCCTCTGCACACTATTGTAATCATCAGCAAAGGAAAAGGATCACGGATAATTGATTTCAAGTCTTATACATTCGACGGCCCATGTATCTGTATCATTCCGAGAATGGCCATTCACCAATCCATAATAGAAGATTACATTGAGGGTTATGTGATACAATTCAAGGAAGAATTCTTTGCTCCAACCCAAAAAGAACTTCTATTTGGTTATCTGTATTTTGCTATTGCCACACAACAACTATGCACCACATTAGATGATAAAAAATTGGATCTTTTTATAAAATATATGGAGTTGATTCATCTGGAACAACAGAATCCCGTGCAACAGAATCAAGTATTTATTTTACAAAATCTCATGCTTGCCTTATTTAATAAAATGGAAAGTTTAATCCAATTTGATATCGAATCAAATTCATTCATTAAAAAAAGAACGACTTATCAGAAATTCATTGTGCTTGCAGAGCAACACTTCAAAAAACAATTTCCGATACAATTCTACTGCCATCAATTGAATACCAATTACAAACAGCTCAACCAAATACTCAAGGCAACCCTAGGCACAACCGCCCAGGAATTCATTATCCAACGTATCATCATCGAAGCCAAAAGGGAATTATGTTTCTTGAATAAGAGTATAAAGGAAATTGCATTTTCCCTTGGTTATGACAACCCTTTCTACTTCTCCAGGATATTTAAAAAAAGAACCGGCTACAGTCCTGAGGAGTTTAGAAAGAGGATGGCCAAATAGTATATGTACCATCCGATATAATGCATTCCATAGTTGGGATATCAAGTTGAAATTTGCATCAATTTTTAATCATTAAAACTATGAATCAATGCGTTTATCCATTTTTCCTATTTTATTGGCGCTGATATTAGGCTGTACATCCTGTGAGAAGAATCATGATGATTCCAATGGGCTGCTATCCACTGAAAATGTTTTTGTCATGCCGGTCAGAAAAGTCAAATCCAATGTGAGCATACAACAATTCACCGCTACCAGGGATGCTTATGTCGCTACGCTTGAGGCCCAAGACGGAACCCTCACTGACCGTGAGATACAGCCTTTCTTCGACTTTACATTCTCTGGTCTTCCGCTGGATAGTATCTACATCGGATTTACTTCTTTCCAAAATAATGAGATATTCGGTGAAATAGGGAATGTAACAGGAAGTACTTCTGAGGCCAACGCCTTTTTTGGCACATTCGACTTCCTGGCGTTCGAAGTCCTCCAACCACTGGACCCCAATCTGGTGGTCGACTTATCTGAATTGGCTCCTCTGGGTAGCAATCAGGTTTGGGAGGTGGCAATCAGGGATATTTCCCAATATAATAATTTCAATCCATCTGATTATGAAGACAAAAGGGATGCATACCTTGCTGTCCTGGCCCAGCAGAATGGATTCCTTAGGGAAATACAATGGCAATCCATTTCCAACCCTGATGTGGTTGTGGGTATGACCATTTATGAGAGTGCACAGGCCGTTCAGGATATTAATAGCGACCAAGATTTCATTGATGCGTACACAGCTACAGGATTCCTACAGGATTATCCTCCCAATCGTCTGGGTATGATCAGTCAAGTTCTGAAATAGGACCATTATAATTTACAGGGCTGTTATAAATAACAGCCCTGTAAATTATACTATCCGATTGTTTGTACACGGTAATTTCCGTACCTTGTACAGGTCAGAATCATGTATTCATTACCCGATTATATAGTCATTAAAAACTGACTATTATTGATTTACAATCAATTGCGGGGATAAACATTGGATGAGTGGAAGAAAAAAAATCCGTAGCGATTCAGGATTGCCCCGTTACATTTACCATGAGTATGATTGGTGGGAAATGGAAACCCATTATTATTTATCTCATAACCTTGGGCGTAAATCGTTTTGGTATTCTGCAAAGAGGCATAGATGGCATCAGTAAGCAAATGCTGACCAAACAACTAAGGGAAATGGAAGCAGACGGAATTCTTAGCAGAAAGATATATGCAGAAATCCCTCCTAGGGTTGAATATTCCCTTACGGAATTGGGAGCGTCACTCTTACCCATAATCAAGAGCATGAAAAAATGGGGAGAAATTCATATTGATTCGGAAAATAAGATCTGATGCACCACCTACCTTTTATTCTTTTTTGATAGCAATGAACTGAGTTACAATTATTGTATTCCTATTTCCAATGCCAATTCAAAACTAGCAATCCCTTAGTATGGATTCCCAGAACATCCTACCTTTCTCTCTTGCATAATTGATATTGCGTTCCGGTATTTTTTCAGGATGAGGATAATGCTCCAGTATTTTTTCCAAACTTTCCTCCCGCAATAAATGAAGCATGGGATATGGTGAGCGATTGGTAAAATGGGCGGCATCATGCTCATCAGGTGTATCATCAAAAATATAATCAGGATGAAAATGGGCACACTGATAAACGGATTCATAGCCTTGTTCCAAGAGTAAGGCATCAGCCATTCCCATCAAGTCGAGGAATGAATCAAAGGATTCGAATCCTTTCGGGAATATCAGTAATGTAGTGGAAATGGATTGATTCTCATCCAATCGTTTACATTCCAAAAGGAAATCCACTAGTGCAGTCTCCAATTCCTGATGTCCGGATACTTGGAAGTGGATACTATCCAGCTTCCATTCCTTGGCAGCAAATGGACACAATTGGTGTCCAATGACTATACGTTCCAACCAATTGGATGTTCGTTCGATATATGTTTCGGATGTCATTCCCAGTTTTATTTTAATCCGACCTTGATATAGAAAGCATCCAGTGCCTGTTGTTCATCGTCATCATTTATGTGTTCGATTCGGGATATCTTGTATTGGTCATCCACTGTCACTTTCTGTTTACAACGGTGGGTATGGACCTGGTTCTTATGAGTCAGATAATCTGTGTAATGAATATAGAATTCATCCGTTGTGATATCCTCCACCCTACTTTCTCCCCATTCCAATCCGTCCAATTTGGCCCTACCTTCCAGCATATTATCCCTGTAGGAAGCCACAATGGATTCGGGTCCTTCTATTATTTGCGTTCCAATCTGATAACAACAATCCTTACCCAGTAATTGGGCCGCATGATTAAAATCATCCTGATCCAGAAAATATCCTAACAAAATCGCTTTCTCTTTCTTAAGCCTCAAACCAATATTTCCCTCATCTTGCTTTTCAATGGATTCATAATAAGTCTTGGTTTTTTGGAATGAGGATTCTACGTCATGCAGGGGGATTTGGAAATCCGCTTTCAACTTATTATTCACGAATCTTAGATTCGAACTCAGTGACCACATCGGAATCCGATGTTCCATCTTATTATCAGCCACCAAATATGACTGGGGTATATCAATCAACTCCAGTTTATTGTCATACAACGAACGAATCTTTTCCAATAAGGATTTCATATCTATCGGAGCAAACGAAGTCGCATTATAGGTTTTCCTATGTGCCTTTAAATCCATTGCAGCCAATATCATACGGGCAAAATCATCCACGAAAGTATAATTCCTCAATAGTGTTCCTCCATCAGGAAGGATAGCCTCAGAATGGCGTTCCAGTCTATGCATCCAGTAATAAATCCGTTCATAGTGGTTGTACTTCCCGAATATGATGGATGGCCTTAATATAATCGCATCCAAATCCTCATGTTCCAGAAGTATCCGTTCACATTCTGCCTTCTTGTTACCATAAAATTGTAGCAATGGGGTTCCTATCATGGATTCATCATAGGTTTTAAGAGGGGCATCTTCCTTGATATCATTCTTGTGCTTCCCTGCCTCCTCATAATCATAAACCGCCACTGTGGATACGAAGATATAACGCCTAACCTTAGATTTAATAAGGGGAATGAATATCCTCAATGGTTCAGGGTCGTAACAGGAAAAATCCATGATGCAATCCCAATCCTGATTCAAGACCTGACTGATATCCGAGGTATTCCTATCCCCAATGATTTTCCTGCATTCAGGGAATAATTCCTGATTGGTCCTTCCTCTATTGAAAAGGGTAATATTACACTCAGGATGGAGTCTTAGGATTTCCTCCATGAATACCCTGCCAACGAACTGTGTTCCTCCCAATACCAATATTTCTCTCATCTGAACAATTTAGTATCTTTCTAAATTCATGTATTAGCCGTTTTTTGCCGCTCATTAATCAAATTCAATGGGCCTGCAAAAGGATACAAACAAAGCTAAAGAGTTATATTTGTTTGTACCTAACCGTTTTAAGGAATATACCAAATAGTGATTCGATACTGATTCGTCACTCGGATTGGTAAAGTATGGAAAAAATTAAGTGTATGCTGCCTTTTTTACGATTTATCATCATCAGTCTTTTCATCCTAACACTCGTTCCTTTTTCCAAGGCCCAACATTCCGTTGCAAGGGAATGGAATGAGGTCTTATTGGAATCCATCCGGGGTGATTTTGCCAGACCTACCATACATGCGAGAAACCTACATCATACCAGTATCGCGATGTATGATGCCTGGGCTGTATACAATCCAAATGTGGAGACTTATTTTCTCGGTAAGGATTTACATGGATATAATTGTCCTTATAATCCGATTACACTACCAGAGGATATTGAGGCAGCAAGGGAGGAAGCCATCAGCTATGCCTGTTATCGTTTGCTGAGGCACAGATTCCTGAATTCGCCCAGTGCAGCTGAAGCTTATGCAGCATTCGATGAATTAATGGATGAATTGGGATATGACAAGACTTATAACAGTACGGACTACTCCAATAATGTACCTGCTGCCATGGGTAATTACATTGCAGCGAATATCATCAATTATGGTCTACAAGACGGAGCAAATGAAATGCTCTTTTATTCGAATCAATATTATGCTCCTATTAATGAGCCCTTGGTAACGGATCTCCCCGGAAATCCGGATTTGAATGCTCCCAACCGTTGGCAACCGCTAACCCTGGATGTTTTCATTGATCAATCCGGAAATCCCATTCCTATCAATACACCTGAATTCTTGAGTCCCGAATGGGGAAATGTCAATCCGTTCGCAATGAATGAGGATGATAAGACCTCCTTTTTCAGGGACGGTTATGAATACCAAGTCTATCACGACCCCGGTGTTCCTCCTTACTTGGATACCTTGGGAAATGACCCATCTACGAATTACAAATGGGGTTTTGCCCTAGTCTCTGCGTGGTCATCCCATCTCGACCCTGCAGACGGAGTCATGTGGGATATCTCTCCGGCATCCATTGGTAACATCCAGAGCTACCCTACCGACTTCAATGATTACCCCAATTTCTATGACTTTGAAAATGGTGGTGATCCTAGTATAGGCCATGCAATGAATCCGGCTACCGGCCAACCCTATGCTCCACAAATGGTTCCAAGAGCCGATTATGCTAGGGTTTTAGCCGAATTCTGGGCTGATGGACCTGATTCCGAGACACCTCCGGGTCACTGGTTCACTATCATGAATTATGTAAGTGACCATCCGGATTTAGTCAAGCAATACAAAGGGACCGGCCCAATTCTGAATGATTTGGAATGGGATATCAAAACCTATTTTACCCTAAGTGGAGCCATGCATGATGCTGCTATCTCAGCTTGGGGAATCAAGGGTTGGTATGATTATATCAGGCCTATTTCTGCCATACGGTATATGGGTGACCTCGGACAAAGTACAGACCCGAGTCTACCCAGCTACCATCCCGGCGGTTTTCCACTAACGCCCGGTTTCATAGAATTGGTTGAAACCGGAGACCCATTGGCAGGCATGAATGACGAAAACGTAGGAAAAATCAAGTTGTATGCTTGGAAAGGTCCTGACTATATTACGAATCCGGACACGGATGTGGCAGGAGTGGATTGGATACTGGCCGAGAATTGGTGGCCATATCAAAGACCTTCTTTCGTTACACCCAATTTTGCAGGATATATTTCCGGACATTCCACTTACTCTGCTGCTGCTGCCGAAGTTTTGGCAACCATCACAGGTGACCCATTCTTTCCGGGAGGTATGGGCCAATTCAACGCTGACCAGAATGAATTCCTGGTCTTTGAGGAGGGTCCCAGCACCGATATTATTCTTCAATGGGCTACATACAAGGACGCATCAGACCAAACTTCCTTGTCTAGGATTTGGGGAGGAATACATCCACCGGCTGATGATATTCCGGGACGATTCATCGGGCAGGACATCGGTGCCGAAGCAGTGATGTTTGCAGAGAATTACTTCCTTAGGGATGATGATAATGATGGCTATTTTACTGATGTGGATTGCAATGATGGTGACAATACGATAAATCCTGATGCAGTTGAGATTTGTGATGGCATTGATAATGATTGTAATGGGCTCATTGATGACGGGCTGGTAGAATATCCTTACTATGCAGATATGGACATGGATGGTTTTGGTGACCCCAATAATATGATTATGAATTGTAGCACCACTGCACCTATGGGTTATGCAGACAATAATGGTGACTGCGACGATACGAACCCGAATATCAATCCGGATTCACCTGAGATATGTGATAATATTGATAATAATTGTAATGGCGAATACAATGACGGATTGACTACCTATACGTATTATTTGGATAGTGATAATGATGGTTTTGGGGACAATGCCATGCCTGTTGATACTTGCATTACTAATCCTCCATTAGGATATGTGGATAATAATCTGGATTGTAATGATACTGATGAAAACATTAATCCAAATGCTATTGAAGTTTGTGATGGTATTGATAGCAATTGTAATGGTGAGTATAATGACGGAGTTGAACATTTCACCTATTACCGCGACATGGATGATGATGGTTATGGTGATGCACTCATGTCAATTGATACCTGTATCACATCCCCACCTATGGGTTTCGTAGACAATGATCTGGATTGTAATGATAATGATGAGAACATTAATCCAGTAGCAGATGACATTCCTGATAATGGAATTGATGAGGATTGTACCGGCGTGGATTATTTTGCTGCATTGAAATTATTCCCCAACCCTGTACGGGATATATTGACCATACATTATGATTACCAAGGCGAGACCATACTTGAATTCTATGATGATGATGGTAGAAAAGTATTGAACTTTACTTCAGTCATTATTGATAATTTCATAGAAATCAATGTATCGGATTTGAGCCGTGGAGTTTATATTGTCAAATTGAAGCATACGGACGGTACACAGGTCATCCTAAGAAAGATTGTAATTCTATAAAATTACCTAGAGACGGATATGGAAATTGTTTTGGATTTTTTGGAAAGCCTACCGAGGATATATCCTAAGATATTCCTACGGTATGCCTTTTTTGCCACATTGTGTTTTGTGATATTTTATGTCATATTCAAAAAACGATGGGCTTATAAAAAAATCCAATCCAAATTCCCGAAGCATAAGGATTATATTAGGGAAGTCTCATATTCTGTGGCATCCGTATTGATGTTCAGTCTAATGGCCTTTACCATATTCAGGTCTCCCCTGACACCATATTCCCAGATCTACTATGATTTGAATGAGATGCCATCCTGGTACTATTACATCACTTTTTTCTTGATGCTAATTACCCATGACACCTATTTTTACTGGATGCATCGGGCCATGCATCATCCCCGGATTTATAGGCATGCCCATTTGGTACACCACAAATCCACGAACCCATCCCCTTGGGCGGCATATTCTTTCCATCCGATAGAAGCATTTTTTGAGGCGGCCATATTGCCTATCATGGCTTTTGCATTCCCCATCCATATATCGATTTTCGGAATTTTCTTCCTGTTCCAAATCATATACAATGTTTATGGACACTTGGGATACGAAATCTACCCCAAGGGATTCCATAAGCACTGGTTAGGTAAATGGATTAATACTTCAGTTCATCATAATCTACATCATAAGAATTTTCATGGAAGCTATGGACTCTATTTCACTTTCTGGGATAGAATCATGGGTACGATGGCCAATCAGTATGATGAAACATTCGAACAATTAAAGGAACGACAGCCTGAATCCATACAACGAACCACCTAATTATGTTACCTCCAATCCTACAAACCAAAAGGCTTGTACTCAAGCCATATACCTCGAAAGATGAACAACGATTCGTCGAAATGGGGACTGATGAATGGGTTGTCAGATTCATGGAGGGTACTTCAGGTGTAGCAGAAGAAGAACGTGAATTATTCAGGAAAATCCTGGAAATATATAATAATCCCTCCGCTGAAAGATGGTTTTGGATCTGGGGAATATATCATGGAGACCGTCTGTGTGGTCACATGGAACTCAAGGATAGCGAGCATACCTCAGCATCCGAATTGGAGATGGTCTACATGATGCACCCTGCAGAAAGAGGAAAAGGTTACATTTCCGAAGTCCTTTCATTCTTTAAGGAAGCCCAACAAGAATGGAAGCGAACCATCATTGCTACTGTCCAACCCGACAATGAAATTTCTATACACCTATTGAAACGTTGGGGAATCACCAAGGAAACAACCCTATTGGATGATGATGGTGCTTCATATATTAAGTTCTGGCTACAAACCGCTGATAAATAAGTTTTACCCCACATATTACATCACCACGAAATCCACCTCACACATACCTTTAGTTTATTGGTAATCAGTTACATTTCCTATAATAATTTGCTATTTTCGCAGCTTATTAAGAGATACTCATGGACGACTTGGATATTCAGCTGTTATTAGAGGAAAACAAACATCTCAAGGAAAAATACCTGCTCCTTGAACAGAAAGAACGTATTATCCGTGTCATTAATAATTTTGCCACATCCATCCTTGAACAAGATACCGTTGAAGATATCCTCTGGGCCATTGCAAAAAATGCCATTGCAAAATTAGGTTTCGTGGATTGTGTCGTCTACCTCGTAGATGAGGAAAAGGGCATCCTACATCAGAAAGCAGCACACGGCCCTAAGAATCCGATTGATTTTGAAATCTACAATCAGATTTCCATTCCCATCGGAGAGGGTGTGGTAGGAACCGTTGCCAAGACTGGAATTCCTGAACTCATTCCTGATACTAGCCTGGATAAACGATATATCGTGGATGATGAATATAGGATGTCCGAACTGGCTGTGCCTATCGTCATGGATAATAAGGTCATCGGTGTGATAGATTCCGAACATCCAGAGAAGAATTTCTATACCAGTGAGCACCTCCAAATCCTAACGACTATTGCACTCATGTCTTCTACCAGAATCATGAACGCACTGGCCAAGGAAAAACTGACCCAATATCAGAACAAACTGGAACAACTGGTGGAGTCCCGCACATCGGAACTCAAGGGAGTGATCCGCCAATTAAAGAATTCCAACAGGGATTTGGAACAATATGCCTATGCCGCTTCGCATGACCTCCAAGAACCACTCCGTACCGTTAGTACATTCCTGCAACTCCTACAAAGGAGGGAAGATAATCTTTCTAAGGAATCCCTTGAATTCATTGAATATGCAGTGGACGGTTCTAAGAGGATGAAGAAGATGTTAGAGGGATTACTTGAATACTCCAGAGTGGGTTCCACCAGACATCAGGAAACAGAGGTCAACCTCAATATCCTACTCAAGGATATCAAAAAAAGCCTTACATTTTCCATTAGGGATACCAATGCCAAAATTCTGATTCCGGATGGTCTACCTATCATTACAGGTTACACTGCGCTTTTGAGACAACTCTTTCAGAACCTGATTTCCAATTCTATTAAATTCAGGCAAAAGGATATTCCACCCATTCTACAATTCCATTACAAGGAGGAAGAAAACTTTCATTCATTCCAACTCGTGGATAACGGAATCGGTATCGAACCCGAACATACAGCTCGTATTTTCAACTTGTTTACCCGTCTGCACCCTCAATCCGTTTATGAGGGAACCGGCCTAGGACTCAGCCTTTGTAAAAGAATCATAGAAAAACATGGAGGCGATATCCAAGTCATTTCCGAGGGTGAGGGTAAGGGTTGTGTTTTCAATTTCTCATTCAGTAAGTAAGAACAATATCCGAAATGGATTGTAATATTGATATACCCGATTACATTTCAATCCAATGCCTAAGGGATGGAACCCATAAAAACTTACAAATCGGTCAAACAACATCAACCTGAAGTGCCATTCAGCATTTCGAGGATGGAAGATATATATGCAAAGAGAAAAGGCAAAGCCGACCATCCCCATCGGCATCAGTATTACACCATCATCATCACACAAGAAGCCAAGGGCCAGCACATCATTGATTTCAATTCGTATGAATTATCTAGTGGACAAGTATTCTTCGTCAGCCCGGGGCAGGTACATCAAATCATAGAATCCATTCCATCCAAGGGTTATGCCATGACTTTCACCCCCGATTTCCTAACAGCCAATAGGATTCCCCAACGATTCATGGATGATTTGAATTTATTCCATGATTATGGCACTTGTCCGGCCATGGAACCCAACGAATCAGAGTTGACACAACTTCTTAGCTATTGCCATTCCATCATTCAATACGAAGTATCCAGTGCGAAATACAAGGAAAGGGCCATAGCTGCGCTGTTGGAATTATTCCTTATCGCATGTAACAACATATGTACGGTTCCCTTTGAGAATACACAACAGGTAGAAGCAGGAAATACCATTCTTAGGAAATTCAAGCATTTGGTTGAGTCCAATTATAAAACATGGCATGCCAGCTCGAAATATGCCGAGGAACTCCATATCACTCCGGACCATCTCAATCGTACCATCAAATCATTAATAGGTAAGACAGCCAAGGAATATATCCAAGGTAGAATCATCATTGCTGCCAAAAGAATGCTTCATTTCAGTGAATTCAGCCTCAAGGAAATCGGTTATCACCTGGGGTTCTCGGAGCCGGCACATTTCAGTAGTTTCTTCAAGAAACATACGGGCCTGTCACCCAGCCAATTCAGAAAAAATAGGTGATATCGGATTTTTATAAGTTTTCCTCTTTTTCTTGTATTTCCATATGGTCCCAATACATTGATATTTGTATTCGTAATCTAAATCAATCATCATGGATAGGAAAGAATTCATCAAGAAATCAGTGATAACAGGAATATCAGCTTCGCTGGTTCCGGGAATGATAAAAGCCAAGAATGTAAAGCCCAAAAAATCAACTTTCGACCAAATGATGAAACAGGTCGGATTCAATCATTTACCTAACCAAGAAAATAAGACTATGAATACCATATTGCATAAAGCAGATACGAGAGGTCGCGCTAATCATGGTTGGCTGGATAGCCACCATTCTTTTAGCTTTGCCAATTATTATAATCCGGATAGAATGAATTTCGGAGTACTCCGGGTTCTGAATGATGATGTGGTAGCCCAGGGTAGAGGCTTCGGAACCCATCCACATGACAATATGGAAATTATATCCATTCCATTATCAGGTGATTTGGAACATAAGGATAGCATGGGTAATGTAACGGTCATCAAAGAGGGTGATATTCAGGTCATGAGCGCAGGAACAGGTGTCTATCACAGTGAATTCAATAAGAACAAGGATAAGGAAGTCCGTTTTCTTCAGATTTGGTTATTTCCAAACCAACAGAATGTCGAACCAAGGTATGACCAGATTTCGATTACTGATGTAGAAAAGAAGAATGAATTCTATCAAATCTTGTCACCATCCAAGGAGGATGATGGAGTTTGGATCCATCAGAATGCATGGTTTCATATGGGAAAATTAGATTCCGGGAAAACAGCATCTTACTCATTCAAGGATAAGGATAATGGGGTATATGCCTTTGTACTTGAGGGTGATGTCAGCATCAATGGACAGGAATTGAATCGCCGGGACGGATATGGAATGTGGAATATGGACCAATTCGAAGTCGAAGCCCAATCCGATGCCAAGGTACTTTTGATGGAAGTACCCATGAAATTGGGATAGTCGTAAAAAAAGAATCCCCGATTGGATGTTCCAGTCGGGGATTCTTTTCCTATATCGAATAATTCTATTTTCTTCTGACCCATAATTGGCACCTCATCCAATCCGGCATCTGGTCCCCCGTTTCACCATCGAAAGACGCTTTCATACTTGACTCACTGACATTGAAATTCCAAGAATGGGATTTGGTATCCCTAAGACTCGACCATTTCTTGGTAAAAGAAATATTCCAATGTTCATTCCTGTATTCTATATCAATATCGGAATCAGGTTTCATATCAGAATTGTAGGTTACGATATCCACGACACCGGACTTACCCTCAAACTTCTGAACCAATGCATTCATATTATAAAGGATGGCCGATTCTACGGTTATGATATCCTGGTCTTCATTCCAAGTTTTTTTCTTGGTTATGAATAAATCGTAATCATCCATCAGATCTCCTATGGCGCCATCTGCTTCATACACCCCATCATTCAGTGATGCCGCCCAAGCAGCATCCCTATCATAAATAATCCAAAACTTATCTATGGCAATATCCGTTGCGGCCCTGATATTACAATCATAAACCGTATTCGCTTCATTCAAGCCGCTTTCGTAGATATTAACCAATAAGTCATATACCAACCTAGCTTTTTTCTGTGGTATCTCTATGCTCTGGAGTGCAAGGTCATCCCCCTGTGCCTCCAAGCGAATAGCTACCCGAGCTGCATCCCGCTTGAGCTTGCGGGCCATATGCTTGGGAATGGACTGGCCTTTCTTGGGTGGTGGATTGTCAAAAGACAATAAAACCACTGACAATAGGAATATACCTAATAATGATATGGATTTCTGGTTCCTCAAAGTACTGACGTTCTGGTAGATTTATTTGCTGTTGAATAATTCTACGTCACTTGGAGGAAATCGTTTCAATGAGAATGAAATAAATTTCATTATGAAAGTGTTAATCCTTTCACAACAAACAATTTACAGGGAATTTGGGCAGGCTATTTTCCTTCGACAGTAGGCATCTGACAATCCTCATCCGGACGCTTACCGCAAACAGAACACTCCCCTATCTGGTTTTTCAGCATGGGATTGTTCGTAGCACAGGTTCCACGAAATTCATTCCCAGTAACAATATGTCTAATATTTATCATGATGAATGACAAACCAAATACAACGAAGATGATCAAAAGGATATATAAGAATTCCATTCTACTAAATTTTGTGCAAATATAAAACAGTCCGAGGATAGCAAAAGTTAAATATTGGGCACGAGTCATTGTAAATAACCTATTTTTGCAGAAATTCCACATCAGCATGAACATACCAGAAAAATATCAAGCCTCAGCCGAAGCATTTGCAAGATTATTGGAAATCATGGACGACCTGAGGGAAAAATGCCCTTGGGACAGGAAGCAAACCCTAGAAAGCCTCAGAAATCTCACCATAGAGGAAACCTATGAGTTGGCTGATGCAATTCTCGATAATGACTTGGAGGGTATCAAGGAGGAAATTGGAGATATCATGCTTCACATGGTATTTTATGCCAAAATCGGAGATGAGCAACAAGCTTTCAATATCGCAGACTCCCTTCATGCCGAGTGTGATAAGCTCATTAATAGGCATCCGCATATATATGGTGATGTTGAGGTTGCGGACGAGGAGGAAGTGAAGCGGAATTGGGAAAAACTGAAGCTGAAAGAGGGCAAGAAATCCGTTCTTGAAGGTGTGCCCAAATCCTTACCAGCCATGGTCAAAGCCTACAGGATGCAACAAAAAACCGCAAAGGTGGGATTCGAATGGGAAAATAAGGAACAGGTATGGGATAAGGTTAAGGAAGAATTATCCGAATTCCAAGAAACATTAGATGAACAAATGCCTCTTGAGAAAAGAGAGGAAGAATTCGGGGATTTACTATTCTCACTCATTAACTATTCAAGATTCATCGATGTAGATCCTGAAACAGCCTTGGAAAAGATCAATAGGAAGTTCAAATCCAGATTCGAATACATTGAGAAACATGCTCCTAAATCACTAGATGATATGACATTGGAAGAAATGGATCATCTTTGGAATGAAGCCAAGACTCATCTGTAATACCTCATATTACATTAACGACAAAGAAAGACAGTGGATTAAGCGTCACTTAAAAAAGGGCATTAAAACATAACTGACACGAAGTTAAATATTCACAAATCATTCATATTTGAATATTTTAATAGTGTTGCCACAACATGCTATCCTCAACAAAACCAACAACCATTCATTGATTTACAATTAATTATATATTAGATTGAATCTTCTTCAAAATTTTTCAACGTTACACCAAACAAAACATCCGCTTTTGCGTAACATTCAATAGGAAAATGATAAAGTAAAATTTGTGACATAAATTTTGCTCAATAACCCAAAAAAACTAACTTTAATCATCCGAATTATCAGAATTTTCAATACCTATGAAGAATCTCATAGAGATCTCAAAGATTGTAACTAAAAAGAAAGTTAGAAAGATTGAGATTTTCGACGATCATTCCCTGAAACACAAGAACTCCAAATTCAATGAATTCTATGAGGCCCTAATGGCCAATAAATTCAAGAATGACAGGGATGCCTCCTCTTTCCTTTATGGCTGTAGCCCTACAGATGACAAGTACCGTCAACTGAAGTCCAGATTCAGGAAACGACTGCTGAATACCTTGTTCTTTTTGGATGTCAATCTACCGTCTACATCCAATTATGATAGGGCATATTATTCCTGTAACAAGGATTGGACTTTGGTCAAGATTCTATTGTCCAATAATGCAAGGCATACGGCCTCATCTTTGGCAAGGCAAATCCTGACTACCGCACTGAAATTCAAGTTTGCGGATGTCATCGTGAACTGCTCCAGGATTCTAAGAAAATACTGCTCGGAGGAGGGAGATGAAAAGGACTACGAGCTCTACGACCAATACTCGAAACAATTCCAGAATGTACTGGATGCTGAAATCCGCTCAGAGGAATTGTATCAGCGAGTCATCATGAATTACTACAAACCACCATCCAAAAACTTCAATCTGGCTGAAAAGATAGATACCTATTGTGAGGCTTTGGTGGGACTATCGGAAGTATTCGATTCGCCGATAGTCATCTACAATATGTACCTCGTTTGGGCGTACAGATACGAAATGCTCCACGACTATGAATCCATGTTGGAAGTCTGTAATAAGGCCGAACAATACATCGAGGAGAATCCGAGATACTACAGGGATGAAATGCTGGCGACTTTCCAAATGAAGAAGATGTCGGCCTATCTACACCTTCAGGATTATAAGAATGGTAAGACCAATGCCGAGAAATGTCTACAGTCATTCCCTAGTGGTAGTGATACTTGGTTTGATTTCATGGAATACTATCTATTATTGGCGCTGCATACAGAAAACTATGTCAATGCCATTGCCATTTTCTCTGAGGCAGTGAACCATAGTAAGTTCAAGAAAGTAGATAATTCCGTTAAGGAGAAATGGAAGATTTATGATGTATATATCAATTATATCATCGAAAGTCAGTCAGAATACTATCCTATACTCAAGACCCAGAAGAAAAGGACATTCAGATTGTCCAGATTCCTTAATGACCCGATCCTTTATCCAAAGGACCAGAGGATTTTTACTGTTCTGATGGTCATTGCACAGATTCTGTTCTTCTTGGAAAAGAGGAGCTTCAATGCCGTGGCGGAACGTGTCGATAGATTAAAGACCTATGCCAACAGGCAACTGAAGAAAGAGGAGCATTTCAGGGCCATCCAGTTCATCAGGTTGTTACAACAATTGGTCAAAGCCGAATTCGACATCGACCGATTGAGCAATACGGACAAGTACTACGAAAGATTGACCGAACAGCCTTTCTTCTTCAGAGGATTGATTTCCGAGTTGGAGGTCGTACCCTATGATAAACTTTGGAATATGATTCTGCGTAAGATGACGGATATGAAGAACTAAGAGTTCTTCGGGATTTTATACCTTTGGGGTATCATGAACGACAAGAAGTTCTATACCCAACTTTCCTTGGTCACCCTTGCTTCAGCCTTATTGGTTGCAGGAAGTTATTTTATTGAATCCATGGCACTTTATATGTCATTGGGTTGGGTATATCTAATCTTCTTCACCCTATTTGTTGGCCTATCCTACATTTTGGGTAAAAAAGCCATAACCAGTACCAATAAGAACGATTATACCCGAATGGTATTAGGGCTGATTTTCTTTAAAATCTTGTTGTGTATTGCCATTATGGTCATATATGATAGTATTTACCAGCCCCAAGGAAGTCATCATATCATTTATTTCATTGTTTTATATATTCTGTATTCTATCTTTGAGTACAAAATCCTTAGCCAGTTAAGTTACCAGAAATCATGAAGAAAGATATTGCCGCCAGAGTGGACGATCATTTTGAATTCGACATCAATGCTGATGCCTTGAACGGACTGGATATTGTATCCATGGGGAATGGTCATTTTCACATACTCAAGGGCCAGCGTTCCTTTAAGGCCGAAGTCATTTCCACAGATTTTGATAAGAAATCATTCCTCATCAAAGTGAATGGAACGGAACATCAGGTACAACTTGCTGACCAATACGACCAACTCATCCGGAAAATGGGGCTGAATGTATCATCCGCATCTAAGATGAACGACCTAAAGGCCCCAATGCCCGGTTTGGTATTGGATATTCTGGTAAAGGAGGGCGATGCATTCGAAAAAGGAACTCCCCTATTGATTTTGGAAGCCATGAAAATGGAAAATATCATTAAGGCCACAGGTGACGGCGTAGTGAAATCCATTGGTGTAAGTAAGAGTGATGCAGTGGAAAAGGGCCAGATTTTATTGGAATTGGAATAATCGTGATTCTAATTTGCCTTGGCTACCAGACTATTGTAGTATAGCAAACTTTCCATAATCTCATTTTCATTGGCTGTCTGATTCACTTTCACACTACCGATACTCGGGATGAATGAAAAATTGTATTCTCGTCCCCTATTCTTCTTATCATTGGACATGACATTAAGCATTCGCTTGAAATCCCTACTATCCAATTCGGTTGGATTATAGAAACCCAAAATAAGGGATTCAATCTCCTTGAGTTGACGATGTGGCAAACCAGCCTTTTTCATGGAAAGATAGGATTCGCAAATCATTCCTATGGCAATGGATTCCCCATGAAGCAACGGATATTCCTTTTCCAGATGAATACTCTCTATTCCATGCCCAATCGTATGGCCGAAATTCAATGCTTTCCTCAAGCCATGCTCATATGGGTCAACTGTCACAATCTGGTACTTGATATCAACGGACTGATAAATGAGTTTCCGCCAATCCATACCACGCATATCCTTGAGGCCTTGTAACATCTGCCATTCCTTTTCATCAGCAATGAGTGCATGTTTGATGATCTCAGCAAAGCCACTCCTTACTTCCCTTGATGGTAATGTACCAAGGAATTTCGGATCAATCAATACTGATTCAGGGTTATTGAACACACCCACTGCATTCTTGACACCCTGGAAATCAACCCCTAATTTACCTCCAACAGAAGCATCCACCTGACTGAGCAAGGTAGTTGGTATTTGCAAGAAACGGATTCCACGCTTGAATGTAGATGCACAAAATCCACCCATATCACCTATCACACCACCTCCCAGATTTATCAATAAGGCTTCCCTCCCTAGTTTGAGTTCCATCATCCCTGACCAGATTACCTGACAAGTTTCAATGGTCTTATGCCGCTCTCCCGATTGTATTTCTATGGTATTCAATGAAGTACCAATGTGGGATTCCAACAATGGCAAACAATCCCTGCGGGTATTCTCATCCACAAGGCAAACAACCTGACTGAAATCCTCATCTTTCAGTAGTTCCTGTACCAAACTACTGATATCTCCAATTCTTATATCATATTGTCCTGTGGACAAGGTTCTAATTAAATCCATTCTTTCTGTTTTCACTAGGCTCCATTTCCTAGCAATTCCTCTATTCTATTAAAGAATACCTTGTTGAGTTTCTTATGGTTTGCATTTAGGAATGTCACCTCAACGTGTCCTACGTCATCCGTCAGTATCCTACCCGCCCTCGAGGGTATGATTTCATCATGGGTTCCCAGAAAAACCCTCATACTGATTTGGTGTTCGCATAATTTTTCCTTGACTCTTTCCAATTTGGGGTCAACCTGATTCATCGACATCCAATAAATCAAAAGTCTTCTTCTTTTTTGTCTGGATGCGAAGTTAACTTCGGAAAACCTGAAATTATGATGATTAATCCATCCCCGTTTATAAAAACTTCTGGCCAAACGTACCATTTGGGCATTCACCAAGAATCTGAAAGTCATTCTCTTTAATGGGTCGGGAACCTTCTGTACCAATCGGTACAAACCCGATGCCATGATACCATCCGGACCTATCAGATATACATTCTGAATCAGATGCGGTACTTTTTCAGTCAAATATAACGCTAATCGGCCTCCATAGGAGAATCCCATCAGGGAACAAAATAACTGTTCTTCACGCTTAAGAATTTCCCTTATTATCCAGGAGAACAACTGGCCATCAATCTTCTTCCCTTTCCATCCCGACTTTCCATGCATGGGTAAATCCACAGAGTAAACGGTAAACCGGTTCGGAATTTTCCTTGCAATCGGAACAAATAAGGATGACCTTTCACCATACCCATGGAATGCCACCAACACTTCCTTACCCTTACCCATTCTCAGGCAGTTGATTAAGGATTTTTTATACTTGAAGGAAATATGTTGAGGAGTAAATGTTCCCATGTTTTCTATGCTGTTGCAAAGAAACGAATTTAACCTCTTGATGCGATGTCTATAATATTAAATTCAGTTAAATTTATTCGTATCATTTGTAATGATGCCATGTAATCCGTTGTTATGGTACGAGGAAGACGACTATGCTGAGTCATCGGGAATACGCTTTAATCCTAAATATAGCTTAGGATGTAGCAATGACGGATTAAATTCGGCCTACCCTTTCATTTTTATGATATCTCTGCAAACTAATATTGAATTAATCCTACATTTATAGCGTGAATTTTTACAAAGACAATAGGGTTTGGCGAATTGCCTTGTTTATCATGGCCATGATTGTGGTCTTGCTTTCCGCTATATACAACAACTATCTCATTCAGAATGTGGCCAAGGAGGAACTACAAAAGGTCAACAATTACATCAATGCATTTGAATCATTAGCCAAGAACGAGGAAAAACTCACCCAACTCTACAAAAGATATCCCAATATAGATTTCGAGCCAGATATCTCCCTACATACCGAAATCATGATCAATAATACCATCCCAATGATAATTGTCGGTGAAACGGGCAAGGTGGATTCGGGATATAACTTCGGTACCCAAAAGGATGAGGACAAGGATTATCTGGAAGAACAACTCAAGGAAATCCAACTCTCCGGACGGCAGCCACTGGTCATGAAAACCGTCGTAGGCAAACAATATATCTATTATAAGGAGTCTAATCTCATCAAGTTGCTGAGATATTATCCCATTGTCATGTTTGTTTTGGTTTCCATGTTCATTATCATCGGTTTTCTTGGATTCAGGTCTGAAAAGAATGCAGAACAGAATCGGGTTTGGGCAGGATTGGCCAAGGAAACAGCTCATCAGCTCGGTACACCGATATCCGGGATGGTGGCATGGCTGGAACACCTGAAAATGATGAATGGTGATGATGAGGAAACCATGGAAATCGTCAAGGAGCTAGAAAAGGATGTAGACCGGATGGAATACATTGCAGATCGCTTTTCCAAGATTGGTTCCGACCCGGAGTTAAGTCCGCATAATCTCACCAAAATCAATCATAACATATTCCAATATATGAGTCGCAGGGCTCCGAGACGGGTTGAGTTCAAATATCCGGATCTGGATGCCAAGCCGTACATGGCCCATATCAATGCACCGCTATTCGAATGGGTACTGGAAAATTTACTTCGTAATGCCCTGGATACCATTGGCAAAAAAGGAATCATATCCGCTGAATTCGTAGATGATAAGGATTACATCTACATCGACATCAGTGATACAGGACAAGGAATTCCGGATTCCAAATTCAAAGCCATTTTCAAACCCGGTTTCACGACGAAGAAAAGGGGTTGGGGACTTGGTCTTTCATTGGCAAAACGTATTATAGAATCTTATCATAATGGCAAGATTTTTGTGAAAGAATCTAGTATTGGAGAGGGTACTACCTTTCGCATACAACTTCCGAAAAAACAGTAGACACTATCGCCTAAAGCTTTGGTTTCTAAGGATTACGCGGAGAATGGATTTGAGAAACGAAAATTAGAACGCCACATGTTATTCTTTACATTTCGATATACACCTACCTTATTCGCCACCATTTTCACCTTACTACTGGCATTTAACACTTCTGCACAAGATGAAATAGTCGTCACTGTCGTCGGCAATGGAGAACCACTGATTGGTGCTACAGTCCAATTCGTGGATACCAAAGGGAACCCCGTGAGTGATAACATTGGAAGCATTACTGAATACGATGGTTCGGTAACCATTCCTAAACTCAGAAAGGAAGATATCGTTGTATTTGATTATACAGGTTATGAAACACTCAAAATCAATTACGGCCAATTGAGTAATACGAACTTTTACCCCGGATATGTGGTCACAATGAAAGTGGCCGAAAATATCCTGAGTGAAATCATTGTGGTTGCCCCATCCAAATTCGAAGAAAAGGAAGCCAGTGTCCCTACCATCATCCAACGGATTACCCGTGAGGAAATGGAAGAAAAAGCATCTCAAACCTCAGCCGAGGTATTGGAGGATGCAGGTATTTTTGTACAGAGGAGTCAAGCTGGTGGAGGTAGTCCCATTATTCGTGGATTCGAAGCCAACAAGGTCCTTATCGTCGTAGATGGTGTAAGAATGAATAATGCCATTTACAGGAGTGGCCACTTACAGAATGTCATCACAGTGGATAATTCCATGTTGGAACAAATGGAAGTTTTGTATGGTCCATCCGCAGTAGTCTATGGTTCGGATGCATTGGGAGGTGTGCTATATATGCAAACCAAGGACCCACTACTCTCTCCGGTTGGAAAAAAAGAATTGGGAGACACGACAAACGCCAATGCTTATTTGCGTTACGCATCCTCTAACAATAGTATCACTACCCACTTGGATTTTGGGTCCGGAAATCGCAAGTTCGGTTCCATGACCAGTCTCTCCTTTTCCAGATTCGGTGATATCGTATCAGGAAAAAGGGCTCCCAAATGGGATGGCAATGATTCCATCCCTGAGAATTGGCTAAGGAACCAATATGTAGGAATCTCAAATAATGATGACATTGTGATTGATGGTACATTCGGAGAAATCAATCCGTACCTACAAAGAGGAACAAGCTATGGTCAGAATACACGCATCGGATATTGGCAACTGGATTTCATGCAGAAATTCGGGATCAGACCCAAGCCCGGAAAATTCCATATCCTGAATTTCCAATTCTCTACTTCAAACAATATCCAACGCTACGACCAACTGTCCAAGTTGAAAAACGGCAAACCCAAATTTGCGGAATGGTATTATGGCCCTCAAAAAAGAATCCTATTCTCCCATACGGCCAGAATCCTGAAAGAAAAAGGAAAGATGTTCAACCGAGCCCTTTTCATTACTGCTTATCAGAATATCGGAGAGGACAGATATCAAAGGAAACTCAACAACCTATTGTTGGAAAGGAATTTCGTGGATGTGAATGTTTTCAGTTTCAATGCAGATTTCATGAAGAATCTGAATAAGAACGAATCACAAACCATATTCTACGGAACTGAAATGACCTACAACAATGTCGTATCAGAAGCAGATTTCACCAATGTCCTTACCAAGGAAGTCATATTAGGAAGAAATCCGACCCGTTATGGGAATGATGGGAATTCCATGACAACGGCTGCATTCTATGCCAATTACAGGGCTGATATCAAAAGCAAGGACCAGGATGGGGAAACGGGACCCAACAGTCCTACGCTTTTCAGATTACTTGCCGGATTGAGGTATACTTATGCTTCCACGGTTGCCAATTATAAGATAACCGAGTATGCTTTGGAACTACCATTTGAACAGGCAAAGGTCACAGGAAGCAACATGACAGGAGCCATCGGCCTTTCTTTCACGCCCAAAGACTGGGCTTTCAAGGCATCATTCAGTACGGGTTATCGTGTACCCAATGTAGATGATTTGGCTAAGTTCAGGGAAAAGGATGGGTTTGTGACAATTCCTAATCCGGATCTCAAACCCGAATATGGTCTGAATTATGAGTTCAATGCTGCTAAGACATTCCGATTCGGACAAGAGGAAAATGGGGTAAAATCATCGAATATTACGGCTTCAGCTAATATTTTCTATACCAAACTATTGAACGCCATTGTAAGAAAAAGACATCATTTACCGGATAGGGATACAACTATCAATGATGTCCAGGTTGTTATTCCCGGAGATTCGACATTCACTTTCGAAGGAACCACAGCTGATGTGGTCATCAATACCAACGCAGCAGAAGCCAAGATTTTTGGTTATTCTCTGAATCTGAAGATGAATCTGAATGACAAGTTCTTCTTCAGTGCCGGTTTCAATGATATCAAAGGAACCTATACCTCAGGAATCATAGATGATGAGGAAGTGAATTCGGATACATTGAGATTGTCCCATATTCCTCCTTCTTATGGTCATCTGAGTTTTGCCTACCAATTCAGGAGCAATCAGAGTGGCAAGAAATGGAAACGATTCAAAACAGAAATCCTTTATCGATTCAATGGTGTAAAACCATTGAGTGAATATGATCAGAGTAGTGGAAATTCAGATAATCTGGATGATGCCATTGAAGAATTCGGAACCCCTAGATGGGCAACTTGGAATTGGTACAATACCTGGCAATTCAGTAGGAAATTCAGTTTGAATTTCAATATTGAAAACATTACAGATTTACATTACAGGGTATTCTCATCGGGGATATCCGCTCCGGGAAGAAATTTTATCATTACCCTGAAAGGAACTTTTTAACACATTTGAAAGTCAATCAAACTGAGGGATTCATCATGGTATGGGTCCCTCAGTTATTTTGATATTCCAAAAGTGAACATACGAATGAATTGTACTTACTAAAAGTAATTTCGTCTCTGGTATTTCGATGTAAAATTGATTAATGGCCAAGGTCATGATTTATTTTTAGACCGCATCCAATAACAAATTCCAGATTTTAGATGTGCTTCAGGATTTTGAGGAGTCTTCTACTTATATTCGCATTCAAAATCGCCAATATTCACCCATGATTGATGCAGTTATATTTGATGCAGTTCGAACACCAAGAGGAAAAGGGAAACAGAACGGATCTCTTTACGAGGTAAAACCCATCCAATTACTACAAACCGTACTTGAAGCTATACGCAAGCGTAATGAACTGGATACCAAGAACATCAATGATCTTTTTGTTGGTTGTGCAACTCCTACGG
This sequence comes from Saprospiraceae bacterium, assembly GCA_020631355.1. Classification (GTDB taxonomy): domain Bacteria; phylum Bacteroidota; class Bacteroidia; order Chitinophagales; family Saprospiraceae; genus JAHDCE01. The sequence continues at coordinate 27,753 of JAHDHL010000010.1, forward strand.
GTGACCAAGGAGCCAATATAGCCAAGGCTGCCCTACTCTATTCGGGCTGGGACCAATCCGTTCCGGGTATGCAAATCAATAGGTTCTGTGCCTCGGGTTTGGAATCCGTTAATCTGGCTGCCATGAAAATCAGGGCCGGATGGGGAAATCTAGTTCTGGCCGGAGGAGTGGAAAGTATGAGCCGTGTACCGATGAATTCGGATGGAGGTGCCATGCTATATGACCCCTCTGTAATTTCTCAGACCGGTCATATCCCACAGGGTGTAAGTGCAGATTTGATTGCCTCCATCGAAGGGATTACAAGGGATGAGGTGGATGCATTCGCACTTAGTTCACAACAAAGGGCATTCCATGCACAATCCAATGGCTATTTTGATTCTTCCATTATACCTGTTTATGATCAGAACGGATTACTTATCCTATCAAGGGATGAGTATATCAGGCCCGATTGCAGTTTGGACGGACTCGGTGCATTGAATCCATCATTCGAAACCATCGGAAAAATGGGATATGATGCTGTCGGACAAGGGAAATATCCTTTTTTGGATCATGTACACCATGTCCATACGGCAGGGAATTCATCCGGAATCGTTGATGGTGCTTCATTGGTTCTACTGGGCACCAAGAAAAAGGGCAAGGAATTAGGTTTGAAACCAAGAGCCCGAATCCTATCTGCCGTTACTGTAAGTGTGGAACCAACATTGATGCTGACAGGCCCAACTCCTGCTTCCAAAAAAGCTTTGGAATATGCGGGTATGGAATCCAAGGATATTGACCTATGGGAAATGAATGAGGCATTTGCAGCTCCGGTACTCAAATTCCAAAAGGATATGGGTATTGATCCTGATAAATTAAATGTGAATGGTGGAGCCATTGCCTTGGGACATCCCCTTGGAGCAACCGGTGCCATGTTATTAGGAACCTTATTGGATGAATTGGAAAGGAGGAACTTGTCTACGGGACTTGTAACAATGTGTATTGGCGGCGGCATGGGCATTTCCACGGTCATCGAGCGCATCTAACACGGATACATCAGTCAAACAAATCGGATTCCTCTCTATTCCTACAATAAAAAAAGGTCATAACCCGTCGGTCATGACCTTGTCTAAAATTAACTATTAAACTCCCTATTCTTAAGAACGCACTGCCATTTCCTTGGAAATGCGTATTTCTTTTGTTTCAGAATAACCACTTACGAAGTGATTCACGGTAACGGAATGATTTCCCTCAGGAATCTTAATCATTACGTTTTTGGTAATTGAGGTCTTAACTGGTGAAAATGATACCATTTTTCCGGATGTTTCGATGGTAGATACCACCATTTTGGAAGATTGTACAGAATATTCACCACCGAAAAGGATACCTCTTGCTTCATCCCATTCCCAATTGGAGATTGAATGATTATTCAAGTAAGTCACCCACTCATTTATGTTATTGAAAGTACCATTGATGATTTGACCATCCAATTCGAAGTTGTGGATATGGAATGTCCCATTTCTCAACTCGGCCAAATTATATACATGGATTTGCTTGGTACGATATGGTAGCATCTCTCCCTTATAGTTCTTTCCATCAATCAGAATCTCATAATCCGCTATGGAAATGGCATCTAGTTCGATGATGACATAATCGCCATCATTTTCTCCAATCAAACCTGTATTATGGTTGTTCAACTGGTTAGCAGATGCCAATTCATTGAAGAATAAAATGGAAAAAATGGTGATGATGACCAAACGGACATCGATGTTAAAAGGCAAGAAGTAGCTGTTACAGAATGGAACTAGAGTTCTCATTTGTTTTCGTTTTTGTTTTCCTAATGTAATGTATGTAGTGTGTGTGTTCTTCTCTATGTGAGATGATTAGTTATATCCAACAACTATGCCAACCAGTGTCATTAAAAAATGAATATTCTTTCTATTAACATATGATAACTTCAATAAATAAGTATGCTAAATATCTAATTTACAACACCTTATCAGGCATCAAACCTATACATATTAAAATGAAAATTATATAAAAAAGTAGTTTTCATTCATATTTGTGACAATAGTGATATTTCTTATTGGAAGAAATTATCTTTGACCTACCAATCATCAACGTAAATGTTATCCAATCTCATCAATAGGCGTTCCAAGGGATTATCACTGTTGGCTATCATCAGTGCATCCATCGGTTTGTCATTGATTATCCTATCCGTTCAATTATATCAGGATTGGAATCAACTGAACCAAGCGGACACCTCTTATATTATAGTTAATAAACCCGTGAATTTCCTGAGTACCCTTGGTTTGAAGTCAGGATTCAGTCAGGAGGAAATTACGGATATCAAACAACAGGATTGGGCGCTTTCTGTAGGATCTTTCCAATCCAATCAATTCCGGGTAAGCCTGGGTAGCAACCGACTTGGGTTCCGTACAGATGCATTCTTCGAATCCGTTCCGGATGAATTCCTTGATTTGGATGTATCCGGATGGCAAAAATATGAGAAAGGCGATGTCATACCGATCGTACTTTCATCCGACTATCTGGCCTTATATAATTTTGGGTTTGCACCATCACAGGGGCTTCCCCAATTCACACCCGGTACCATTAATAAGGTAACATTGGATGTAACCATACAAGGAGCATTCAAAACAGGTACATATAAAGGTAGGATTGTAGGATTCAGCCAAAGATTGAATTCCATCATTGTTCCGGAATCGTTTCTACAACAGGCCAATAAGGAATATGGTACAAATGATGACTTAGCCCAAGCTTCAAGACTTATCATCCGTACAGAGGATTCCCAATTGGAATCCATCAAGGACTATGGCCAAGCAAAGGGTTGGGAATTCCAATCGAACAAAGTATTTGGAGAAAGAACAACCACTCTGGTTCAGAGAGCCATTCTTATCATCCTATTTTTTGGATTCCTCGTTTTCATCCTGACCATACTTGTCTTTTATCTGAATTACCAGCTCATCATCGAACAACAAACACCGACCATCAGGATTCTATTTACACAGGGTTATCATATCAAGGAATTATCCAGAATGTTTGATAGGAATAATCTCGTTTTCGTACTCCTGACCGGTTGCTTATCCCTTGTCTTAGTCCAAGTATTTCACATTTACTTGTCTTCACAACTAAGGGCCGCAGGTTTTGAAATTTCGCAATGGTTGGGACTTCCTACCATAGTATCCCTGATTCTTCTATCTTTAATCATATATGGTGTCATTAGAATCATGATACAAAGGACCTTATTGTCCAAATACCAATAATACCCATGAAGTATGGACCAAATGATCGAACGATACGAATCTGATCCTAGTAAAAGGAAACGAAAGGATAAGCGTCCGATATGGGTTTTCTTGGGATTAATGGCCATTGGCATAAAGATTTTTGCGAATGACCCCTATCTCGTTGAGCAGATTTATAGTAATACCATATTCAAATTCATCAGAACCATATTCGACAAGACCATTGGTTGGTTTGATTTCCCATTCATATACATCGTTGTTCCCTTCATGCTTTTCAAAATCATGGGTGTTTATATCAATGGTATCCTGATGAAAGGAGGATGCATCATTCGTCTCCTTAATTTCCTATATAGTACCATCGCTTCCTTTTTGTGGTTGGTATTTTGGTTTACTATCCTTTGGGGTATCAACTACAACCGAGTGGATACCTACGAGAGGCTGGACATCCAACAATTGGAACACAATGATGATGAGATTCTCACTGAATTGGATGAACGCAGTCACATTCTTGCCACTCTCCGTGAAAGCATGCTGGATAGCCTCGCATCATTCAAGGAAACAGACATGACACAAGGATTGGAGGACATTATCCGGGAAGATGTCAAAAAAGCAATGTTGTCACTGAATTACCAACCTGATGGGCATGTCAGAATCAGAGAATTGGCTCCAAAGGGTATCCTACTCCGGTTTGGTACTGCGGGTTTCTATTTCCCATTCACAGGTGAATGCAATATTGACAAAGGATTACATCCGCTCCAAAAGCCATTCACCATGGCTCATGAGATGGCCCATGGATATGGTGTGGGCAATGAGGCCACCTGTAATTTCATCGCCTATGTTGCCTGTAAGAATAGTTCCGATCCATTCATCCGATACTCCGGGCAATTGGCATTCTGGCGTTATCTCGCCAGTAGTTATAAAAGAAGACATCCTGAATTATATGAAAACTATCGGGCCCAACTCTATCCGGGTATTATCAGGGATCTCGATGATGTCAATACCAATAATGACCTTTATCCCGATATCCTGCCCCAATTAAGGGAAAATGCCTACGATACCTATCTAAAATCCCAAGGAGAAATGGACGGTATTGAGAGTTATGGCATGGTTGTAGAAGTAGTGTTAGATTATGAGGCGCAAAGTCCCTCCCATACGCTTCATTGACCTATTCCTGAACAAAGTCAGGTAAATCATGTTTATTCATCAAAGTACCCATATGTAAAAGAAGTACTAAATGTTTGTATAGCATTCATTTATACTTTTTTTTAATCCAACAAAGCTATTTCATGGCATATGTAGTGATTACGATTTTTATTTGGTCAAAATCGCTATATATTTGGCAACAGAGATGATTAATTGATTTTTACCCAAGAACTGAATAAACACAAAGTACTTTAAAAGCTGGGAGAGTGAGTAAAATTATTAAGCTAAAGAATGCTGATGATCATGCATTGTTAGATGCTGATGTATATGAGTATTTGAGCAAACATGACTACTACAGCAAGGTTGATTTCCTGAATAATCTCAGGAAACATTCTAGCGGTTGTGCCGTTTTTCAGAAAACTTCCAAACGGGAGGATGGAAAAGGCTACAAGACAGAAACCATTTACCTTCATAAGTTGGTTGCAGAGACATTCCTTTCTGATCAGAAGACAGAAAAGAACAATCTTGTGGGTACTAAGAACAATAACAAATTGGACTGTAGGGCTGAAAATTTGGTATGGCGTTCTCGATCCTGGGCCAGTAGGCAAAGGAAAACCACAAGTAAGACGGGCTACATGGGTGTATATAGGGAGAACAAGCGCTTCAGGGCGGTTATCTCTGTTAATGGCAAATCCGTCCACATTGGCATGTATGATACTGCAGAGGAGGCAGCCAAGGCCTATAACAGGAGATCTTGGGAATTATTCGGTCACAAAGGCAAGCAGAACAAGTTTCCTAAGAATGAGGATTAAATCCTAGAAAGATTCCTTAAACATCGTGGGTATGCATCATTGGCTTCCACTATCCTCTTGGGATATGCGGCTGATATTCCTTACATTTGAGACCATTCAAAAGTAATAGAATTGGATATCAGTACTGCTTATCAGACTTTCAAGAATATCGCCCTGCGGTTTCATTCCGAACAGGAATCCAATCACATTGCCTCGATGATTCTTGAGGATATTTATGGAATTCGTAATCCGGAAAGGAAGGATGTCTTACCGTTACATCCCATTCACGATGCCGAGTCGATTAGCCAACGATTGGAACAGAATGAGCCCGTACAATACATTACCGGAATCCAATATTTTTATGACTTGGTGTTCCATGTAACACCTGCGGTCCTGATTCCTAGGCCGGAAACTGAAGAATTGGTCTATCTCATCCTACAGGATTTCAATACCTCATCCAAATCCCTACTTGATATCGGAACGGGTTCCGGATGTATCCCCATAACGATACAACATCATCGCAAAGAATGGGATGTGCATGCCACTGATATCAGTAAGGATGCTCTAGACATAGCTACCTCTAATGCCCAGAAACTGGGCACAACCGTTTCGTTTCATCAGCATGACATATTGAATGAGGCATCATGGGCCGAATTGGGCTCATATGATATCATCGTGAGTAATCCTCCATATATCACAATTGGAGAAAAGGTATTGATGCCGCAACATGTATTGGAATGGGAACCGGAACTTGCTCTTTTCTCAGGAAATAGCGCTTTGTTATTTTATGAAAAAATCAGCAGATTCGGAATGGAATACCTGAATGGACAGGGACAACTATACTTTGAAATCAATGAATTCCATGGCAAGGAAATCCGGGATATGATGTTGGATATCGGTTATACCCAATGTAATATCATACAGGACATGAGTGGAAAGAATCGGATAATAAAAGCGGTAAGATAATCGGATTGGAGTGGTATTATCCTCCTGATTTTTTGGTTTGGGAATACCCCTCCTTGAGTAACAAAGCCACAATCTTGTCCCTATGATTTCCCTGAATCATGACTTCGCCATCCTTTACGGAACCACCTACACCACACTTGGATTTCAGAAACTTCCCCAATGCTTTCAAATCTTCATCATTCCCTTCGAAGCCCGTCACGAGGGTAACTTCCTTACCCTTTCTCTGCTTACGGTCTATGAGAACCCTTAAACGTTGCTGCTGTGGTGGCAAGGACTCCATTTCCTCCTCCGAATAATCAAATTCGAAGTCGGGATCAGTGGAAAATATGAAGCCCTTATTGTCTCTTTTTTTCTTGGACATGACTACTACTTTTTCTTCGTGGTCTTCTTTTTGGTGGTTTTTTTGGCTGCCGCTTTCTTCTTTGGCTTGGCAAAAGCATCAGGAATCTCAGACTCGATGTATTTCTTCACATCCTCCAAGGTCAAATCGGCTGCTTCCTCACTGGTCATTCTCTTGCCATCATCGTTCTTAGGAATCTTTACGGATTTCTTCTTGAATCGAATGAATGGTCCCCAACGGCCATTTTCAACAGCAATCTTTTCCTCGGGCCACTGATGGATATAACGATTGGCTTCCTTTTCAATCTTGGCTTCAATCAACTCCGTCATCTCGGCCTGACTCAAATTTTCAGGATCGAATCTCCTAGGGATATTAATGAACATTCCATTCCACTTGATGAATGGTCCGAACCTACCTTTTCCTTTCGTAACATCAAGTCCCTTATAAGTCATTACAGGCGCATCTGCCTTGCGTTTCTCTGCAATCAATTCCAATGCCCTCTCGAAAGTTACACCAAGAGCATCCTCTCCCTTAGCCAATGAGATAAAGACATTATTGTGTTTGACATAAGGTCCGAAACGGCCCATTCCGACAGTAACTTCCTCATCCTCATAATTACCCAACAACTTAGGTAACTGAAATAAATCTTTCACCTCATCCAATGTCACCTGTCCCATGGATTGGCCGGCTTTCAGATTGGCATACTTGGGTTTTTCTCCCTCTGCCAACTCATCCGGTGTACCAATTTGGGCCACCGGTCCGAATCTTGACATCCTAACCAGTACCGTCCTTCCCGATTCCTCATCCTTTCCGAGGATACGTTCACCAGTAGCTCGCTCTGCCTTTTCTAATGTATCTTCCACATTCTTGTGGAAAGGATGATAGAAATCATTGAGCATATTGATCCAATCCTGGCTTCCTTGTGCTATATCATCGAATTTCTTTTCAATATCGGCTGTGAATGAATAGTTCATTACATCCTCAAAGTGATTCTCAAGGAAATCAGATACGATGATACCCAAATCTGTCGGCACCAACTTATTCGAAATGGCACCTGTATTCTCGACCTTGGTCGAGGTAACTATCTCACCTTTCGACAAGACATGTTCCTTGTATTCCCTTGGCGTTCCTTCCTGGCTTTTTTTCTGTACATACCCCCTGGACTCCTCCGTAATCCTACTGATGGTAGGTGCATAGGTTGACGGACGACCAATCCCTAATTCTTCCATCTTCTTCACCAAGGTGGCCTCAGAATACCTTGCCGGTGGACGAGTGAATCGTTCCTTGGCCATCATCTCATTCAAATCCAAGTTCTGTCCCACTTTCAACGGAGGTAACATACCTGCATTCTCCTCATCCTCATCCTCGTCCTTGGACACCATATATACCTTAAGGAATCCATCAAACTGCAATACCTCTCCCGTAGCTGTAAGTTGGCTATCAGGAACAGTTGAAATCCCTACCTTGACAGTGGTCTTCTCAACGATGGCCTCAGTCATTTGACTGGCAACGGTACGCTTCCAAATCAATTGGTACAACCTTATCTGGTCGCTATCCCCTGCAACAGAATGATTTTCTACATAAGTAGGACGAATGGCTTCGTGTGCCTCCTGCGCCTGTTTGGATTTACTTTTGTATCTACGGGTCTTGACATAATCCGTCCCGTAGCTATTCTCGATTTCCTGGGCTATGGCATGGAGGGCTACCTCACTCAAACTGGTTGAGTCGGTACGCATATATGTAATGTGTCCACTTTCGTATAATTTCTGAGCGGTGGACATGGTTCTCTTAACAGAGAATCCCAATTTCCTACTGGCTTCTTGTTGTAATGTTGATGTGGTGAAAGGAGCAGTCGGTTTCCTTTTGATGGGTTTTTTCTGGATATCCTCTATCGAATAAGTTGCTCCCTTGCACTGTTCCAAGAATTCCTTGGCATCCGATTCCTGATCGAACTTACCCGGCATATCTGCCCTTAGTGCAACGGATTTACCCTTACTATCCTTGACATCAAACAGGGTTATGACCTTGTAGAAAGAAGTAGGTTCGAAATCCAGAATGGATTTTTCCCTTTCAACCAGTAACTTAACGGCTACCGATTGTACCCTACCTGCAGACAACTTGCCCTTGACCTTTTTCCAAAGAATACCTGACAATTCGAATCCTACCAATCTATCCAGTATACGTCTTGCCTGTTGGGCATTGACGATTTTCTCATCCACGTGTCTGGGCATCGTGATGGCTTTTTGGACCGCACCCTTGGTGATTTCACGGAATACGATCCGCTTGGTTGTTTTTTCATCCAACCCGAGTACCTTGCACAAATGCCAGGAAATGGCTTCTCCCTCTCGGTCCTCATCCGTCGCCAACCAAATCTCCTCGGACTTCTTGACCCAATCCTTAAGTTCCTTGACCACCTTTTTCTTTTCGGGTGAAACGATGTACTTGGGCTTGAAACCGTTTTCTATATCCACGGCACTATTACCCTTATCCAAATCACGGATATGGCCATAACTGGACTTTACGACGAAGTCCTTTCCCAAAAATTTTTCAATGGTTTTAGCCTTAGCGGGAGACTCTACAATCAGTAGGTTTTTCGACATGGATTGATTTATTATTTAGGATGTAATACGGTATGTACGCCAAAAAAGATTAAAAATCCAGCGACAAATGTAAAAATGTTTTCAAAAATTCAAACGCTATTCACAAGAATGAATCAAAAAATGCCACCCCTTGTTCAAGGATGGCACTTTCAAAATCATAATCCCAAACGGGTTTATTTCTTTATAAACTTACTGGCTGTCTTTTCAGTTCCATTACTGATTACATAATAATACAGGCCGGGAGGAAGGTCTTTTACATCGACGGTAAACGACTCTGTTCCCTCTGACAATTTCTTATCGGCAATGCTCCTAACTACCTGTCCTGACTCATTATAGAGTTCAATCAGGTACTTGGCTTTCTCAGGAACCCTGATTTCCAATGTATTCATATCAGATGAGGGATTGGGGAAATTATTCACTTCCAATACAGACTTGGTTTCAAGTTGCTTTTGGTTATTCATTTCATCATTCCAATCCGTTGGCATGAGTAGGAATCCCATTCTCTTATACATCTTGAATTTTTCCTTGTCCTCCTCTGAAAAAGCATGTTTTTCCCCTTTTGGTCCTTTCTTACAAGGTTTGTCACATGATTTGGAACTATCCTTATCGCAAGATTTTCCATCCTTGGCATGATGAGGTGGATGCCTCTTACCGAACTCTGATTTCATTTCGGCTTTCCATGCTTTCTTCTGCTCCTTGATTTCATCCATTTTGGCATCAATCTCCGTAGCATACTTTTCTGACAAAGTTTGTAATTTCTTGAATTCTTCGGGATACTTATCCTCCAGCATTCTCATGAGTTTCATTTCACCCTTATGTCCGCCACGTTTACCACGTTTCATTCCCCTATCCTTGAATGGATGGTCATCTGCATGATTTTTCTTGAATTCCTTCATCTTCTCCATGAAAGCAGCTTTCATCTCATCCTTGGTCTCCTTGGCCTTTTCACGAAGTTGGTCGATTTGCCTGCGGTCTTTTTTCTTTATCTCCTCATCCAATTCCAATCTCTTATCCCTGATATATGGCTTGACCGTTTCCATCATGAAAGCCTTTCTTTTCTCTCTCATTTCCGGATTCATTCCCTTACCTTTCATTCCTCTATGATGATGATGAGGAGGTTTAGGCATGGATTCCAGTTTTTCCAATTGCTCATCTGAAAGGATTTCGGATAATAGCTGTTCTTTCTTCAAGCGAATGGCATCCATCCTTTCGTGTATCTCATCCCTTGACAAATCCTCTGATTTGAGAGCCATCATTTCCTTCATCAGACTCTCGTGCATCTCATGTATCTTTTGGTCCTGTTCATCAGTTAGATTGAGTTCTTTTTTCAGGTGTGCCCTATGTTGCTCTTTGCCCGGGCGTTGTCCTCTCTGTGCAAACGTACTTGCAAACATGATGAGACAACAAAATAATGTAATGGTAATCTTGTACTTCATTTTTTGAATAATGTTAATTTTGAATTGAAGTGGTTACATTTCCATCCTAACATGATGGGTTTATATCTCAGGCCACTTCTTGGTATTTGGACTTTGGTTGATATCCTAAGGTTTAATGCTACTAATTATTCTGTGGAGGTTTTCCACCTCTTTTCCGATGATGGGGCATTCGCGGAGGTCCCTTTCTCATCTTAATGATATGCTTTCTGAATTCTTCCTCGCTTTTCCCATCCAATATGGCCTCCCCCTCCTTGAGTAACTCATCCAGTATTTCTTTCCGTTCTTCTTGGATTGTAATGTGTAATTCTTCCAGTTTCTGTCCGTATTCTTCCGTCAGGGCTCTAAGGGCTTCCCTTTCGGAGTCCTTGGGTTCAACACGACTCAGGGTGAAATTGGAAAAGCCTGCTCCGTTACTGGTGTGATGCATTCGCCCCAATTCGTGTCTGACATAGAGGCCCATCAGCATAGCTCCCAAAGCCATTCCTATGATAAAAAGGACTGAAATCTTGATGATTGCATTCTTTTTCATGTCATCTACAATTGAATGGGGTTTTCAAATTGGGTATAATTCTCATAATCGGTTAGTCCTAGAATCGTATCCAATTGAAAACTACCCTCAGAGAAAGAAACGAACATAAAAACGATGACCACCAAGGAAAATGAAACTGAGGTCAGTCTAGGGAAAATATAATCCAATACTGACTGGAATGAATCCTCGGCCACTTCAGCCACACTATCCAATCGGCTCATTACCCTATCAGAAAAATAAGGTTTGAACTGGTATTGCTGTTCATTAAGTAGTTCTTGTAAATTTTTATTCTCCATGTCTGTATGACAATTTGGTTTTCAAAATATTCTTAAGTTGTTCTGTACCACGAGCTTGTCTTGAAAGGACCGTTCCTGATGGGATACCAAGCATCTCAGCTGTTTCCTTGACGGAATATCCCTCTATCATCCGAAGTACCACTACGGTCCTGTAATCCGGTTTCAGCATCCGGATTCCACGATTCACCAATTCCTTGGTATCGTAGTCCCTTATATCAGATTTTGGATCAGGCTGGTCCCATTCGGTCCCATCGGACTTTGAAAAAGAAAAAAAACGCTTTCGTTTTCTTTTTTTGATTTCGTTCAGGGATAGGTTGACTGCAATTCTTGTGATATAGGTGGATAACTTACTATCTCCCTTGAATTTTGACAAGGACTTATAGAGCCTTACAAATACCTCCTGCCCTACATCATCCACTTCAACCGTATTCCCTAGCATATTCCGTATAACTGTGGCCACCCTCGACTCATACCGCTCCACAATGAACCGGAAAGCCTGCGTATTGCCTTCTAATATACTGGCTATTATTTCTTCGTCTTTCCAGTTGACCAAGCTAAGGAGTTTTGTTTTCCATTTATTTGACCAAGGAAATTACAAGAATATTCCCGACATGGGATAAATTATGGTATGAAAGATTAAATATCAGCAATTACCGGAATAGTGAAGTAGAAAGTAGTTCCCTCATTGGGTATGGACTCCAGACCAATCCTGCCTTTGTGCAGATGCACCAATTTCTCACAGGTAGCCAATCCGATGCCCGTACCCTCAAACTTGTCCGAGGCATTCAAACGATTGAACATATTGAATACCTGATGATGGTATTGTGCATCAATACCAATTCCATTGTCCTTGACATAGAATGTGTGCATATTCCTTTCTAGCTGATGATGAATGCTAACCTTGGGTGTTCTACCGTCAGGTATGAATTTGATGGCGTTAGAAATCAGGTTTTGAAAGACCAATCTTATTAACTGCGGATCCATGACAACATCCTTGGGCAGATCACCAATTTCAATTTCTGCATTCTTGGATTGAATATCCTGATTGAGATAAATACATAAATCACGTACCAAAACCTTGGTATCTGTGGATTGTAATCTGAGTTGTTTATCCTCCAATTTTGAATACTCCAAAAGTTCGGTGACCAGCTGGTACATGTTGTGTCCTCCCTTTTCTATGAAATCCAATAATTCCATTTCATTCTTATCGAGTTTATGTTCGACCTTCCTCCTCAATAATCCTGCAAAGGACTTGATGGTATTGGCCGGGGATTTCAAATCATGGGAAGCCATGTATGCAAAGTTGACCAATTCCTTATTCTTCTTTTCCAGGGAGATATTCTGCTGTTCTATGATTTCCTTGGAATCCTGAATCTGTTGATTTTTGAGTTGGAGTTCCTGATTATGTTTTTCAGTCGTTTCAAGTCTCTTACGCTTATTTCGTCTTTCTCTGAAAAGACTGAGTGTTATGGCAAGTATCGTTACGAAAAGAGCACCTAGGGTAATCAGGAAGAAATTGCGATTACGGATTTTCATTTCATTCTTCAACTGCTGCTGTTTGAGATCCTGATTCTCTATGATTTTGTTGTTGAGTGATTTCTCATTTTCAATCCTACTCTCAGCTTCCAATTGCCTATGACTATCATGGCTTGCCATTAGGGATTGAAGGTGTTCGAAAATGGTATCAATATCCTGCCATTCATCATTATTACCATGTATGCGAATCAATTCGGAAATAACCTCTCCTACCCCATCCTCATTGATACTCCTTAACCGATTGAGGGAAGCCGTTAGATTACGAACCTTTTCTTCTTCATTACCTAGTTTGCCATAAGCCCATCCCAAACTTTTATATAATTCGAATTGCTCAATATTGACATCCAATCTCTTGGCCAATTCCAATGCCTGAGTAAGATGATAAACCTGACTGTTGGTGTTACTATTTTTTTCATAGATATCTGCATAACAGATATGTACATAATACTTACCCTTATCATGTCCCAGTTGATTCCAAACTCCATAGGAATCATCCGCCAAAGCCAATGCTTTGGTATAATCGCCCCTTTTGATGGCAACCTTGGCCAAATTCAGCAATGAATAACCTGCTACCTGATGGTCTTCGATTTCCAGACTTTTATCATAAGCAATTGTCAGGTACTGTTCGGCCAATTCATAGGAACCCGACTCCAGATAGGTTAGTCCTAGATTGGAACTAGCATCAGCCATTCCATAGTTAAGATTTGAATGCTCATAAATCCTATATCCTGACTCGAAATAATGAATTGCATTATCATAATCCTTTTCCAAAAGATAGACCAATCCCAAGTAGATGGAATTCAGTCCCTTTGCATCAGTCGTTACTTCTTTCCCCAGAAGAATGGATTTGGATTCGAGAAGGATTTCCTTAGCCTTGAGTATATTCCCTTGGTTGTAATGCTGATAACCCAATAGATTGAGGCCTACCGGTAATTGATTACAATTATTATCCCTGAGTTTCTTACAAATTTCGGATACTTCGGCAACCACTCCCTTATTGTCCATTTTTCCTCCCTCATACATTTGGGAGATTTGTTTGATATATCTATCACACAACAAATCCGAATCAGGGACCGAAGCATTAATTCCAATTGAAATGTGGGCTAAGAGTAGTAGTATGAAAAGTCGGTTAAACAATATTCGTTTGAGCACAAGACTGTTTAGGAACTTATACGATTGAAAGATATGAATGGTTTCAGTAATGTGGTCGATAGTCAGCTAAATTCAACCACAAATTTCAGTATTCACCAATGAAGAAGATTGTATAATGTTCACACCCGCTTCTTTCATTTCTTCCAAGGCATTTGACGTGTCATCAGGTTTCAGATTGACACCTCGTGTCCCATCCTCTATTAAGAATGTCTCATAGCCAAGGCTTACAGCATCTAATGCGGTGTACTTGACACAATAATCAGCGGCAAGTCCCATGACATAAACCTGTCGAATGGATTCGGATTCCAGATATTCATGTAGACCGGTTCCTTTCTGGTGTCCATTATCAAAGAAGCCACTATAACTATCTATGCCGGGCTGGGTTCCCTTATGAATGACCTTATCTATGAGATTGGTATTCAATTCATCAACGAATTCAGCTCCAAAACTATTCTGGACACAATGAATGGGCCAAAGGATTTGTTCCAAACCATTCAATTCAATCAACTGTCCGGGTTTCCTCCAAGGATGATTCGCAGCAAAGCTTCCATGATTAGCCGGGTGCCAATCCTTGGTTGCCACTATACAATCAAAGCAGTCCATCAATTTATTGGCAATCGGAATCACCTCATCACCTTTTGGCACAGGCAATGCCCCCAACGGACAAAAATCGTATTGTAAATCCACTAGGATTAATGCACTTTTCTTTTCCATAACCTTGTGTTTATTCTTGGAATCTGGCAAGGCCATCCTGAAAATCCCTAACATCCCTTTTCATGGGATGGAAAGCCTTTTTGCCTTTGGTATCAATAAAGAAAATCCCCTCGTCAGTCGCCACGCGAGCCAAGCCTTCCTTATGTCCCCAGATGAGTATATAATTAGGAGGAGTGATGATTTCTCCATTCACATCCATATACCCCCATCTATCATTTACGCGATATCCGGCCAAGCCCTCCGAATAAGAGTAAATCTGTTCGAAAGTAAATGATGTGATGGGTTCGCCCTTGGCATTCAGTACACCAAACCGGCCATTCTTTTCGGCACACCAAAGAGAATCATTAGCAGACCAAAGATTTTGATAAACCGGCTCTGTGACCCATTCACCATCCTTATCTATGAATCCGTACAAGGAATTCTCCTTTACGGGTGCATAACCCTGTTGGAAATCCTTTGCCATAGGGAATTTGAAATCGATGACCTGTTCGCCCTCCAAATTGAAATAGCCGTACATCCCGTCCTGCTTGACCCGAATCAACCCTTCTTTGGGTACATGGATTTTCTTATAATTCAATGGGATGACAAATTCCCCCTGTTTATTAAGAACACCATATAATCTACTTCGCTCCACGACTGCCAAGCCTTCCATGAAAGGATAAGCCTTATCATATTCATGAGGAATAATCATTTGTCCTCTTTCATTGATATAGCCATAACTATCGCCAACAACTATGGCTGCCATTCCTTCGGAAAAATCCTTCGCTTCATCATATCTGGGTTCTATGCCCCAGATACCATTGATATCCATGAAGCCGGTCTTATCCGAAAATGTCGTGACACGAGCCAAGCCTTCCTTATATGCGTATGCAGCCCTGAATCTGGGTTCGATTACCGTTTCCCCATTCCTATCAATATAGCCCCATTTGGCCCCCATTCTTACAGCAGCACGTCCTTGCATAAAATTGTCCGCATCATCATACTGAGCTGGTATGACTTCCCGACCATCCTTATTCATGAATCCCCATTTCAGTCTGGTTTCAGGAAAGTCATCCTCAATCAATGGAGGAGTAACATTGCCATTATCATCCGTACTATCCGATAAGCACGAAAAGAAAAATAGGGACAAGAAGAAAAAACAGGATATTCTCAGCTTCATGGTGTGTCTTTTTTAATGATACCTCCAATCTCGAAGATAAAGCCTTTCTCTAGGAATTCATTGTACTTTTCCTCATTGAATCGGTAAAGGAAAGCGGGTCTGTGAGAAACGCCCTGTTGTCTTTCGCATTGTTCCAATATATCCATCTTCAGAATCTTGGTTCTAAAATTCCTTTTATTGATTTCTACACCAAGGACTGTTTCATATAATTGTTGTAATTGAGTCAGGGTGAACTTGGCCGGAAGAAGTTCGAAGCCAATGGGTTGGTAAACCACCTTGCCCCTAAGTCGTTTGGTAGCTACATCCATGATTTCCTCATGGTCAAAGGCCAAGGGTGGTAACTCATCTATATTGTACCAGGCTGCATCATCAGCATCCGATGAGGCATGAATGGGATGTTCGCTTAGATTGACGAGCGCATAATAAGCAACCGAAACGACCCTACCCCTTGGGTCACGCCCTTGTTTTCCGAAAGTGAACAATTGTTCGATAAAAACATCCTTTACACCTGTTTCCTCCTCCAACTCCCTCAATGCTGCGGATTTGAGGTCTTCTTTCATATCCACGAATCCGCCGGGTAGTGCCCATTTACCAATGTAAGGCTCATGTCCTCTTTTGATGAGTAGGACTTTTAGTTCTTTTTTGTCCAGACCGAATATGATACAATCCACGGTCAGTGCAGGTCTTGGGTATTCATAAGTATATCCCATGATAACTATTTGTGTTTTTTGATTAATTCTAATTTCAATTCATGTAAATTCCGTTCCAAACCGACGGGATAGGTTTCCGCATGTTGAAACAATTGCAGTTGACTTAGGGTTCTTTTCCTGATTTCGTGAATACCGGGTTTTTCATATATCAATTTTCCTTTTTTGAAAATCGGTTCCAATAGGGTTTCGAATTCCATGGTCCCAAAATCATGATTCATTCCATCCCATGTAATCATTGATTGACTACTTTCCCCACCCTCATCATTCACCATGACATCCATCACAGGTAAAGCTTCATTATAATATCTATGTGTATTCAGGATTCCGGGATTGGATACCTTAATGGCTTGTTCAGATAGTTTGACCTTATATTCCCATTCACCTCCCTTGTCCCTTAATGCAGCCATTTTGTAGACACCTCCCAATGCAGGCTGGTCATAAGCCGTTGATAATCGGGTTCCCACTCCCCATACGGTAATCTTTGCACCTTTCTCTTTCAACTTACGGATATTATATTCATCCAAATCATTACTAGCTACGATTAGGGCATCCTTAAGTCCTGCCTCATCCAACAAATACCGAGCTTCGATACTCAAGGCTGCCAAGTCCCCGCTATCCAGACGAACACCTATCATCTCATATCCCTTTTGTTTCAACTCATAAGCTACCTTTATGGCATTTTTCACTCCTTGGATGGTATCATAGGTATCCACTAAAAAGATACAATTCCCGGGCATGGCCTTAGCATAATGACGAAAGGAATCCAATTCTGTTTCATGCCCCATCACCCAACTGTGTGCATGTGTCCCTTTGACGGGTATATCATAAATCTTACCGGCCAAAACATTACTTGTTGCATGGCAACCTCCGATGTAGGCCGCCCTACTGGCTGAAATGGCTCCGTCAGGTCCCTGCGCCCTTCTAAGTCCGAATTCCAAGACGGTATCACCCTTTGCTGCATCAACAATCCTGGATGCCTTGGTTGCAATCAATGTGGAGAAATTCACAAGATTGAGTAAGGTTGTTTCTATCAATTGGGCCTGAATCAGAGGGCCCTTGATTCTGATCAATGGTGTGTGGGGAAATACGACAGTTCCCTCGGGTACTGCATCCACATCGCATTCAAACTTGAATCTTTGGAGATAATTCAAGAAAGACTCTCCGAATAATGCCTTTCCATCCCTGTCCTTGATGTTTGCCAGATAACGGATATCATCCACATCGTAACGGATATCATTTAGATAGTCCATTACTTGTTCCAAGCCGCATGCAATCGTATATTTGCCTTGGAAAGGATGTTTTCTGAAGAATAGATGAAATACGGCCTCCTTATCATACCAACCATTTTCCCAATAGCCATTGGCCATCGTAATTTGATAGAGGTCAGTCAACATTGAGAGATTGTAGGACATACTACTTAGTTTTAATTTTAAACTAAGTTATATCCATTGGACTTCAAAATCAAGGATTGGTCACATTTTTTTCACAATCCGATGCAACTTTATATTGATTTTGGTGTCTTTTAGGTAGTATATGATTGTTTTTAGGCATGAAAATGCTGCTTTTCATCTAATTTAGGTGCATTCTAATCGATATTGCCTTAAATTAAAGTTAAGATTAAACAACTAACCAAGCGCCATGAAAAATATCAATTTCAAGACTTTTCTTTTCATCCTAATCGTGATGGCAAGTATCAGTTCTTTCACATTCCTAAATAATGTGGACAAGCTGAATCCTGAAGCCATTGGTACACCTGTACAAATAGAGCAGGTACAGGAAGTATCCCTACCTGATGTATCCATGCTTGGGAAAGCTGCAGATTTTGTAATGGATAATCTGCCAGCTGACTAATTCACTCCGTCATTCTATCTAATGAAATAATTAGGCTTTTTCCAAGGTAAATCCGAAAGTTGAGCCACGATTTACCGTACTCCTAACATTAATGGTTTGCTGATGCACTTCGATGGTGTGTTTTACGATGGCTAGCCCAAGACCTGTTCCTCCAGCCATCCTTGACCTACTCTTGTCCACTCTATAAAAACGGTCGAATAATCTGCTGAGGTGTTCTTCAGATATTCCAATTCCATCATCTGCGACTTCTATCAGAATGACCTTATCCATATCATAAAAGCTGATTTGGGTCCGTCCCCCATCCTTTCCATACTTGATGGAATTGGAAACTAGATTTACCAGAACCTGGCTTATTTTCTCCTTGTCGGCTTTTACGATAAAGCCCTTATCTGCTCCGGACTTGAATCTCAACTCGATGCCCTTTTCCTTTGCTTTTATGAATTGTTCTTCAAAAACCAGATCAGCAAGTTCCTTGATATCAAATTCGACGATATCCAATTCAGTAGCGCCGGATTCCATGGTTGAGATTGATTCCAAATCCTGAACGATGTTATGTAATCGTTCCACATTCTTTGCTGCTTTCTTCAGATAGGCCAAATTGATGGTCTCGTCATCCAGACCACCATCTAGCAGCGTGTGCAGATATCCTTGTATATTGAAGATGGGTGTCTTCAGCTCGTGGGAAATATCACCCATGAAGTTTCTACGGTACTCGGCCAACTTTTTTAACTCATCAATTTCTTGGGTTTGCTCCTCAGCCCAAATTTCCACTTCCTTTTCCACTTCCTCAATGATATCCTTATCCAAGTCTATCTTATTACTCTTTTCCTGAACATCCATCTTGGATTTCCGGATAGTCTTATATATGACCTTAATTTTACGATAGATGTATCTTTCGAGAACAAGCTGGACCGTTAGGTAGGATATACAAAAGAAAATAACAGGTATGGCAAAAACAAGGTACCAGCTTAAATCCACATATGAGAATGCCTTGATGAGTATAAAAATAATCAAAGCGGCTACCATAATGATTACCGAGGCATAGATGGCCAATTGTCGGGGTGTTGGATTCTTAAGATTCCATCTAGAATTCAAATTTATAGCCAATTCCCTTTACTGTTTTAATGTATGAATCACCAATCTTTTCCCTTACTTTCCTTATGTGAACATCAATGGTTCTGTTTCCTACAATGACTTCCGTTCCCCAAACCTTATTGAATATTTCTTCACGTGTAAAGACCTTACCGGGTTTGGACGTCAATAGTTCGACCAATTCGAATTCCTTTTTGGCCAGATAAATTTCCTCGCCCTTGTTTCGGACGATGAATTTTTCCCTATCAATCTCAAATTCACCATATACCAAAACCTTGGAGGCTTCTTCCGTGGCATTCCGATTCTTTCGTCTCAATAAAGCTTTGATCCGGCTGATGAAAACCCTAGGCCTGATGGGTTTTGTGATGTAGTCATCAGCACCAACCTCAAAACCTGCAATTTGGGAATAGTCCTCATTCCTGGCTGTCAGGAAAACCACAACCGTATCATCGAACTTGGTATCTTCACGGAGTTGCCTGCATACTTCGACCCCATCCATCTTAGGCATCATGATATCCAGAATAACCAAATCAGGGTCTACTTGCTTGATTTTTTCCAGTCCTTCCTCACCATCCGAGGCTGTATTAACTACATATCCCTCTTTCTTTAGATTATAGGATAGGAATTCAAGGATATCCGGTTCATCATCTACAATGAATATGGACCTGGGTTTTTCTTCCATAATAGTTGTGATAAATTATTACGATTACAAATTTACGGGATTATTCGGTATGAAGGACGAACAAATGATAAAGATTACTGCAATATCACATGCAGTACAATCTATTTAGGTTCAAAGTATCCGCTTTACGCCATATCTTCTACGGTCGCCAACTGCTTCTACTCCTTTTGAAGATGAACGAATTGTATGGACTCCGCCAAAATACATATGCTTATCTTCCCAAATTTTGGGTTGATAGGCTTCTATAGAAGCTCCTGGTTCTAGTCCGGGTTCGATATTCAATACTTCAGGTGTAAGGTGCATCCTTGGTGAATGAACCGCTTCATCCACGCTCAGGCCGTAATCCATCAAGTAGTGTAATACTTGCAAAATGGCTCCGGGAATCCTGCCCGCACCACCTGTTCCTGTAACAATCTCCGCCTTGTCCTTGGCATTCACTACGATAGTCGGAGACATCAGGGAGTTCAGTCGGGTATTCTCCTTCCAACTATAGAATCCCTCTGGTAATAATGCAGCCTCCCCAAGCATATTATTCATATAACAACTCGTACTCGGAATGATATAACCGGAGCCCTCTCCATTGGAAACGGTAATGGAAACAGCATTCCCCCATTTATCAAGGATTCCAAAATGGGTGGTGCTCCCCCACTTCTTGTTGTAACTGATATTCTTATAAGAATCCAACTGAGAAAACAATACTTCTGGTTTTCTTACTGTGTTTTCCATCACATCCAAGACCTTTGATAATCTCTCTTGATGTTCCTTTGACAAGTGATGCTTTACAGATGATGAATGCAATCCCAATTCACCCAATCCCATAGCGATGACCAATCCCCCTAGACTTGGCATCCCAGTGGTATTGACTGTTTTGCCACGGTATGCTATGGAAGTAGGTATTGATGCATTCACTTGATAATGAACAAAATCATCCAAACCTATATGTCCTTTCTTTTCTTGGCTATCCCTACTGATTCTCTGAGCAATTTCTCCCTCATAAAATTCTCTGGGCCCCTCTTTCGTCATTGAGTAAATGAAGTCACTCAAATCAGGTAGGAATAATATCTCCCCCTCTTGCAATACCTTATCATTAGGGAAATAAATCTCCTTACCCTCCTCTCCTGTCCTAATCATATTTTCCAACAACATGACATCCATGAACTGGAAAGCATCCAATGGGATTCCCTTTTTCGTCCAGTTGAGGGCTGGTTGAACCAATTCATCTATGGGTATGGTTCCGTACTTCCTATGCATTTCGAAGATTCCCGCCATCATACCCGGAACAGCATGTGAACCATGCCCGATGTGGAAGTCTTCCAGTGCTCCTCCGAAATTGACCGTAAAAGGATAAAAGTCACAAACATCAGGACGCTGCTTGAATCTTGGTGTATGGCAGAAAAAATCAAGGATTTCCTTATGACCATCCTTGGTATGGATATTCGCAAATCCGCCACCTCCGGGGGAACTCATACATGGTTCAGAATTGAATGAAACAAACAGTGCAGTAACTGCAGCATCATAAGCATTCCCTCCATTCAATAGGATTTCCTCAGCTACCTGCGCTGTCACTTCATGTCCCGCTACAATAACACCCTGATGGTCACTCATTGAAAATTGTTAATCTTTTTTTAAATAATGGTTGAAGCACTACTACCCTTTACAAATGTATGCCCAAAATTGGATTTTATGTGTAAGTTTGGGCGAATGTGCATGGTTCCACTTTTCAGGACCAAAATAAATCAAATTTTAATCCCATTACATAATCTTTAAATAAGCTTAGGCGTTTCATTGACACATCCTGTACAAGTTTTGAATCTACCCAATTACATACTACTTACCACACTTACATTCCTTACCTCGTTCTCATATGGACAGGATACCCCTCTGTATCCCATAAAACAGGATGCCCGCTGGGGTGTCATCAATGAGAAAGGTGAGATTATCGTACAACCTTTGTATGATGCCATCGGGCATTTTAAGCAGTATGGATATGCGGTTGTTCAGAAGAATGGGAAGACAGGATTACTAAATACTTCAGGACAATTCGTTTTCCAACCCCAATATGATGATGTCAGGATTGTGAATCAGGATTTATTTGGTATTCTTGAAAACAAACAATGGACCCTCAGGAATAAAAGGAACAAAATTATTCTGGATGGGTATGATGATCTGGATGTACTTTCGGATTCCTATGTCATATTCTGGAGGGATGGGCGATGCGGTCTTGTCTATAAGAATGGAGAAGTCATTATTCCTGCTCAATTCGAAAGGATAAAAAAAGTTAAGGACAAGCCTTATTTCCGCGTTTACAACGGTAAAAGAATGGGTATCTACCATTCAAGTGGACTGCGTATATTGAGAACAGCCTATAAGGAAGTTAAGATTCTGGAAGGTGATATTTTCCTTATCAAATCCAAATACAGATGGGGAGGAATCAATGCTTCGGGCCAGGTTCTATTCCAAGAGGAATACTCGAATTTTAGTACGGCCAATCATGGGTATCTACTCCTTTACAAGCAAGAGAAATGTTTCCTCTACGATACGAACCACCAACAATTCATACAGGAAGCATCATACAGTAATTATATCCCCTTGGGGAGCGATAGGATTGTTTTCCAAAAATTCTCAAAGGTAGGTCTTATGAATAATCAGGGGAAGATTCTTATCCCTGCCGCTTTCGAGGAAATCAGAAATTTTTCAGAGGGAATCCTAAGGGTTTATTCCAATGGGAAATGGGGCCTATTCAAATCCGATAATAGTCCTGTCAGTCAGATGGTGTATGATTACATTGCACCATTGGTCCATAATGTTTCATTAGCCAAAAAAGGAAAAAGATTCGGCCTATTTAATGATGAGGGGAAGTTGGTTGTGAATACCATTTATGATAAAATTGAAATCAGTGCCTATAAAATCAAGGCATACAAGGATGAACAATTGACCGTATATGAAATGGTAGGTGATGGTTTTGAGAAAAGTGAGGATATCAATAAGTATGGATCCATTACCATAAAAAAAAGGAAAAGGAGGCCAAAAAAGGATGAGGAGAACTATCAATTCACCCAGTTCGAGTGGTTCTATGTTCCTGAAAAAAGAAAATGGGGTTTAAGAAATACGTCAGATGGAACATTGCGATTACCTCCTCAGTATGATTTTGTCGAGGTCAAAAGAGAACATCATTTGAGTGTGGCGGGTATCAGAAAGACCATTACAGAGGATTTCGGAGGATTCCCGGTAAGATTCCAATTCCACTTCCACCTCATAGACCATACCTTCGGTATTCCTACATCTGAGGAACGATTCAGGGAAGTCAGATTCAATGATTTTGCGCTTGGACTACCCTCTGCACGGGTCATTCTTGAGAATGGCAGACATGGACTTGTGGACAAGAAAGGTAAGATTGTTTGCAGAGGCTATGCATTCATAGGAGAATACAATGAGGGCATGGCTCCTATGGCGATGCAGGGACGCTTGAGTTCTGGAAAAAGACAGAATACGTCAGTTATCTGTCCCATGGAAGAATACCTCATCGGTAGTTACGGTTCATATATCATTGGGGATTTTGGCAACATTCCCAGTTTTATTCCACAACTCAGTTGTGAGGATTGTTCATGGGGGTATGTGGATACATTAGGAAGAATGATGGTTCCTCCTGATTATGACATGGCACAAGAATTCCAAAGTCAGGTGGGTATAGTCAAGCGTTCGGGTCGTTGGGGTATCGTGGATTCCAAAGCGGAGGAAGTTGTTCCTTGCCAATTCAGTAAGGTGTATCGCATTGGTCAGGAAAGTAATATCATACATCTGGAGAAATCCTGTGAGAAATTCGGTTTGGTCGATTCAATGGGAGAACTCATCTGTGATGCGATTTTCGATGAGATTCGTCCTCCTGCCAATGGACTCATGGCTTTCAAAAAAGATGGAAAATGGGGTTTCATGTTACCCAATGGAAAAGCAGCTATCAAAGCACAATATGTCAAGGTTTATAATTTCGTGAATGGATATGCTGCCGTTTTTGATGGTTCCAAGTGGGGTTTCATTGACAAAAGAGGCCAACAAACACTCCCTTGTAGCTACTCAAGGGTAGGAAATTATAGGGATGGGCTTGCTTGGGTCAGGACATCCAAGGGTGTCGGGTATGTCAATGTCAAAGGCGAATGGGTCATTCAACCCCAGTATAAGAAAGCGTATGATTTTGAGGATGGTATCGCTCGGGTGGTCATCAAGGGAAAAACTAGAATCATCAACCAACTAGGTGAATTCATCAGTAATGATCAATTCGATGACCTCAGTTCGTTTGACCGATACGGATTGGCCGTCGCCCGTAATTCAACCAAGAATAATATTCACTATTTCTTGGTGAACCGAAAGGGTGAACGAATCAATAGCCATAACTTCAGGCGCATTTACCCCTTTAACGAAGGAATGGCGGCTGTAAAAAAGAAAAATAAGTTTGGTTTCATCAATGCTCAAGGACAAATTATCATTCCGCCCCAATTCGACCGGGTATCACAATTCTCCGAGGGATTAGCTTGGGTAAAGGTGAATGGAAGTTGCGGATATGTGAATAAGATGGGGAAATTCGTAGTAGAACCTGAATTTTCAAAGTGTAAGGATTTCGAGGATGGCAGGGCCATAGTTTATGTCAATGCCAGAAAAGGAGGATTGGTGGATAAGGATGGAGACTATGTACTGGAACCCAAACTTAATCGCCTATTGGCATTTACCGAAGGAAAGGGACTCGTCAAAGAAAACAGGAAATTCCACTTTGTCAGGGAGTCCGGAGAAATATACGAGGGATATTTTGATACTGCGGAAACCTTTGAGAATGGGATTGCTTTCGTTGAGATTGATGGTAGATGGGGAATGATTAACAGCAAAGGAGTCCCTCTTATTTCTCCTAAATACAAATCCATAGAAAGAATCGCGCCCGGAATCAATAAGGTCAAGGTAGAAACACTACACGGCATAGTGAAGCCGAATGGACAGTACCTGCTCTATCCCAATTACGAGTACATCAGATATATGGGTGGCGATGTCGTCCGTATCGAACAGGGAGGAAAAATCGGTTATATGGATTTGGATGGTAACTGGATATGGAAATTGAGGGGATAAGTCCATGTTTTGGTCCCAATTCTTGCTTTCCCTACTAATTTTCTTCAAATTGAGTTATGCATTTTACGAATAAAACCATCTGGATTACCGGTGCATCATCCGGTATAGGTAAGGCATTGGCCCTTGCATTCAGCAAACAAAAAGCAAGGCTTATCCTTTCTTCCAGAAATGAGGGAAAACTCAATCAGGTAAAGGATTTATGTCTTGAACATACCGAAGTGGTCGAAGTTTACCCTTTGGATCTAGAAGCCTACCACGAAATACCGGCCAAAGCGGATAAAGTCCTCAAGAAATTCCCAAAGATTGACATCCTTATCAATAATGGTGGCATTTCCCAAAGATGTACAGCTGTGGAAACAAGTCTGGCTGTAGACAAACGCATCATGGATATCAATTTCATGGGAACCATTGCCATGACCAAAGCCGTACTCCCCTCCATGCTCAAACATGATTTGGGTCATATTGTCACTATCAGTAGCCTGGTAGGGAAGTTTGGTTCACCGTTGCGATCTACCTACTCTGCATCCAAACATGCACTGCATGGTTTTTTTGATTCCCTAAGGGCTGAAATGGATGCTGAGGGAAAGGATATCAAGATTACACTGATTTGTCCGGGGTATATTGCAACCAATGTCTCACTCAATGCACTATTAGGAGACGGGTCCCCTCAGGATAGTATGGATGGCGCAACGGCCCAAGGGCTAACGCCGGACAAATTTGCCAAGAAAGCACTAAGGGCTATCAGGAATGAGGCTCCCGAAGTCAATATCGGCAAGAAAGAAACCCTGGGAGTGTATCTGAAACGTTTCTTTCCGGGAATGTTCAGGAAAATGATAGCCAAGGCCAAGGTTACCTGATTCGGAGATATCCTAGAAAGTGGCTGAAAATGCCGTAACAATAAAAACATGTCCCATTGTGTTGGCGGGTGAGGTTCCTATACCTCTTGTAGGGTTAAGGAGTTGCCTGATATGTATCCAATAATATGAATGCAATCAATTTACCCATCATTATCCAACAAGTTCAATATTAATATTTAGACGAATACATTAAATTTGATAAAAAATAGTATAATTGCGTTGTGGTCTAAGCATGGCTTAGGTTGCAGGTGAATTACCTCAATCCAATTGTTTTATTTTATCAACACAACGTATTCTAACATCATAATCAATATCAGATGAGGACCATTATCAACATTGGCTTGTTCTTAGTAGTTGTTTTATTGTCATTCCTATTAGTCAGCAGCATTCGTGGACCAATCCTATTCAAGGGTGAGTTGGATGCTAGAAAGTCGGCTGTGGTCTCCAAATTGGAAGAACACCGTACTTGTCAAACGGCATTCAAGAACATTGTCGGTGAATTTGCCAAGGATTACGATACATTGAAGCATGTATTGCTTACTGATAGCTTCGAGATTGTAAAGGTAGTAGGTGACCCTGATGCAGTTGGTGGTGGTGAAATCACCAAGAGCTATAGTTATATCTCTGCTAAGGATTCCATTGCAAAGGTTTTGAATGTCAATCCTTCAGAATTAGGCGCATTCATTGATCAATTAGGTGATATTCCATTCTCAGAGGGGTCCAAGTTCGAAATGACCGCCGATACCAT
Organism: Saprospiraceae bacterium; assembly: GCA_020631355.1. GTDB lineage: Bacteria > Bacteroidota > Bacteroidia > Chitinophagales > Saprospiraceae > JAHDCE01. The sequence continues at coordinate 54,703 of JAHDHL010000010.1, forward strand.
GACCTATCAGAAGATTTTGGTTCCCGTATTGAAAGTAGAGACCCAATACAAGGAATTCATGAAAGGATTCGAGGACGAGAAATACAAAAGATACGATTCTAGTTTTGACCCGGAAGCTTACATAGGCTATGGTTCATTATCAAAACCATCTACTTCAGGTACTTGGGACTAGTATTGAAAAATATATCCAGCACTTCCTATTCGAAGTCGCTAACTCACGAATACCGTTTATCCCTCAAATTGGGGATAGACGGTATCTCTTATATGATAGCTGATGCTGTCGGGCGCGTCGTAGTATTCAAGAGTTTTTCACTCAATCCAAAGGATTTCAATAATGAAATCAAAACCATATTTTCAGGGGATGAGAAGTTGCTACTCAATTACAAATCGTGTAAGATCATCTATGACAGTCCTTTCTTTACCCTGATTCCGAATCGTTTGTTCAATGAATCGGATAAGGAGTTATATCTGGATAAGACGACCAGAACACTGCAGAATGATGTACTACTGAATGACACCATTTCATTCAACAGGTCCCAATTGGTGTATGCTTGGGATAATGATGTGCTTTCTGTCCTCAAGAATTATTTTCCTAGTAGCCAAATGTTCCATACCACAACTTCTTTGCTTCATGGATGGCATAAACAAGCCGAGGTCAACGAAGGAAAAAAAGTGTACCTCGATGTGGATAGCCAACACTTCACCATTTCATTCTTTGATGAAAAGGAACTTGTGTTCGTCAATCGTTTCAAATACATCACAGGAGGTGACTTTTTGTATTATACACTGATGACTTATGACCGTTTCGAACTGAAACCTGAAACCGATCCTTGTATCATATCAGGAAATATCATGTTGGACTCTGAGATATATAAGAAATTGTATAGCTACATTCGCCATATCCAATTCATGCCCAACCTACCCTATTATGACTTCCCTATGGATTTCAAGGAACTGAAACAACATCGTTATTTTGATTTATACAGTTTGAAATTATGCGAATCATAGCCGGAAAATTCAAGGGTCGTCGTTTTAGCCCTCCTAGTAATAATTGGCCGACACGCCCTACCACAGATTTTGCAAGAGAGGCATTATTCAATATCCTTACCCATGAGATGGATTTCGATGGTATGCATGCCTTGGATTTGTTTGGAGGAATGGGTGGACATAGTTTCGAAATGATTTCGCGCGGATTTGAAAAGGTCCATGTCATAGAAAAACATCCGGGTTGTTCCGCATTCATCGAAAAGACCGCCAAATCTCTAAAAATAGACGGGCAAATCAGTGTCGTCCGTGGGGATGTTTTCAGTTTTCTGAAAAATACGGCCTTACGCTTTGACTATATTTTTGCAGACCCACCATATGCATTACCCACTTTGGATATCCTACCTGACCTAATTTTTGATAAGGGCATTATCAAGGGCAATGGTTACTTCGTTCTTGAACATGGCAACCAACATACTTTCACACTTCATCCCAAATTTGTCAAGGAGAAAGAGTACGGCAGTGCTATTTTTTCCTTTTTTGAAAATGGGGAAGATGAATAGGTTATTTATCTTATTGGCATTCCTTTTTGCCGGCTTTCTTTTTTATGTTATTTATTCAGCTAATCAATCCGCTGATTTTTATTTTGTAAAATGGGTCAGGGCCCTACCCTATGGAGATAAAATCGGTCATTTCCTCCTGATGGGAATCATGACTTTGCTGATTAATCTGGCCCTTAGGAATAGAACTTTTTCATTATTCAATAAGAATATACTTTGGGGTTCCAGTATCATATTTATTATAATTACGATAGAGGAATTCACTCAGATTTCCAATCCTAATAGGACTTTTGACGTATTGGATTTAAGTGCTAATTATCTCGGTATTTTTTGTTTTAGCATGGCTGCTATTTTTGTTCATCCCTATATCTTTAAAAAAGAATGAACAGAAAGAAAAAACCATTTAGATTCAAACAATTCGAAATTCATCATGACCAATGTGCCATGAAAGTGGGAACGGACGGTGTACTTTTGGGAGCCTGGGCTGATTCGGATAATCATTCCCATATATTGGATTTAGGGACGGGTTCAGGACTCATTGCCATCATGCAGGCTCAAAAAAACACGAATGCACGAATCGTAGGTTTAGAAATAGACGAAGCATCTGCTTCCCAAGCTAAGTATAATATAGGAATCAGTCCTTGGAAAGATCGTTTGGAAATCGTTCATATTGATGCAAATACTTTCGAATCAGAAATACTTTTTGACCATATCATCACCAATCCTCCTTTCTTTGAAGTTGCTACACATGCATTGGGTAAAGAAAGACAAAATGCCCGCCAACAATCTAGTCTTACCTTTGAGGATATCATACAGTTTGTCAGAAAATGGCTCAGGTCCAAGGGGAAATTCTCTATCATCCTACCTACAAATGAAGCCCGACTATTTATGGAAATGGCATTGGGAAATAATTTATTTCCAAGTAGAATCCTGGAAGTTTTCCCAAAAAAAGAAAAACCTGTTGAGAGATGGGTAATGGAATTTATTCTTGAAGAAAAAAGGACATGCCTGAAAGAATCCCTAATTATACAACACGAGAAAAGAAATGATTGGACAGTTGAATATATCCAACTTACAAAAGCATTCTACCTGAAAATGTAGGCATCATTTTCCAACCAAACCAATCCATCAGCATCCCTGGTAATTCGAAAACCCGATTGGATTAAATTCGATAGTGTATCGTATCTATCCCTACCATCCGGATGTGGGTGTAACTCCATCTTAATGGATTTTATTTTCACCAAATCCTTTTCTTTCCAATCGGGAATAAAAAAATGTTCGGCAGCCTCACAATCAATTTTCAATACATCAATCCTATCCAAATCATAAGTATCAAATATCTCACTTAAAGAAATGGTGGATATTTTCTCAAAATCATTTTTCTCTTGTACTTCCTTTTTTACATAACTCATGGGTGAGGCCTCCTTGAGAATGAAAACTTCATCTGATTCTGAATCCGTAACAGCCTTTTGGATGGGTGTGATGATATGTTGGAATTGATTTTGGGATATATTCCGAATCAATAACTGGTAATTTGTTGTATTGGGTTCTATAGCAATGATTTTCTTGGCTCCTTGCTGGGCCGCATGGATGCTAAACATTCCGATATTCGCTCCTATATCCACTATAATATCATCTTTCTGAATGACACCATACTCATTCTTCACAAACATGACAATGGCAGTGGTTATATCCATAACTTGTCCCGTATATTGGAATTCCAAGCCACTCCGCAATCGGATATACCTGAATGGAAAAGGAACTTGGAATAGATAGGTACGAAGTATTTCCATGGGTGCATCAAACTTGAACACACCCGATACCAATCCTATAAAAGCCATCAATTTATGAGGGATATCCTGAATCGGTATATCCCTATTGAAAATTCTCATACCCGAAAGTACGGACTCAGAATGGATTGGTCAAATCCGGATTCTCCAAATAAGTCGTATCTGTGAATGAGTGAAGAAGATTGATGATATCCTGTTTCTGTTCTTCCGTTAGCCCTAGATTCAGGATGAGAGGATCAAGGTTTTCAGCATAATGCCCACCGGAATCATAATGGTCCAATACTTCTTCCAGGGTTTGGAATCTACCATCATGCATATAGGGTGCGGTAAGGGCAATATTCCTTAGTGAAGGTGCTCGGAATTTCCCATTATCAAAGATATAATCAGTCACGGCTCCCCGTCCGATATCCTCGAAGTTATTGAGATCATCCACTCCATCCAATCCATTATTGAAATAATCATTTGTGGTAAGTAATGGCCCTGTATGGCAATGGCCACATTCAGCATCTGGAAAATCAGGCGATATGTCAAAAAACATGTCATACCCATTGAATTCCGAATCAGTAAAGAAAATCTCTCCTCTTAATGCACGGTCAAACCTCGAATTACCACCTGATACGATGATTTTCTCAAATTGGGCAATGGCCTTAGTGGCCAATTCTTTGGTAATCTCGCTCTTGTTGGATATTCCGAATGCAGCTCTGAACCGTTCTGGATAATCCGGATGGTTCCTTAGTTTTTCCTCGACATTTCCCCAATCATCATGTAATTCAACAGGATTGATAACGGGCTCGATCGCCTGTTCTTCCAAGGTGGCAATCGAACCATCCCAATTCAGTCCGTTTTCGAAAAAACCGACATTCAATAAGGACATTGCATGCCTCGTTCCGGGAATTCCATCTATCCCCAAACTGGTAGGAACATCATCCGCAAAGCCCTTTTCTCTTTTATGGCAACTCGAACATGACATCGTACCATCTGCGGAGAGAATGGGGTCATAGAATAGTCTCCTACCCAACTGTACACCCGGTTCAGTCAGGGGATTATCAGAATTGGCTACCAAATCAGGGAATCCTTCCGGTATATCCAAATTATAGGGTTCAGGAACATCGTAAGGGATGTCCGTCAAGTCTCCATTGTCCTTATCCTTTCTACAAGATGAGACCAACAATAAACCCAAGAGTAAACAACCAATGATATGTAATTGAACCCGACTCATATATTATAATGAAAATGCATTCACCCAATTATCCGCAATCAATCCGGGATAAGAACCATCTCCGGTAGCGGAATGTATGTTACCTACGGCCTCGAAATCAAATGCATTGCCATTGGCTTCCCTCATCAGGTCACGTACTTCGATATCTATGACTACCTGGGCCGTATTATCCTCTGCTATTTCTATTTCCAAATTGGAGAAAGTCTTTTCTCTGAAATTCTCATCCAATCCAACATGATAAACATAGGAGCTCTCCAAGTCGTTGGCGTTATTATCACCATCATATCTACCCTCTACCTTATGGAAAATATAGGAATCCCAAGCCAGCCAATACTCAGAATCCGCACCTAATGGATGATTCGAAGAAAAATCAGTCGGGTCCTCGTTGTTCAAATCAGATGGCACTCCCAATCCGAATTTTAATCCATCATAGGTTCCCAAGGGAATGGATGCCCCTCCTACCACTACACCATCGGCAGCTCCTTGGGCTGTGGTATTGGATGTACCAAAATCCACAAAGTCGATTTCCTTGACATTCGCTTCCAATGCTCCCTTGACCAAAACCAAATCGCTGATATAGAATTTCAGACTGGAAATGGTAAAATCCTTACCATTGTAATCATAACGTTCATTCAAAACCATAGGTTGGCCATCTATTAGGGCCCTGAATCTTACTTCTATATTGGAGGATTCTACTACATCACCATCCGGTTCCTTCTCACAGGAAGTGGATAAAAGGGTAATAGAAGCCAATAATAAAAATATACTGAGATATCTGTAATTCATCAATGTCATGTTTATTCTGTTAAGTAAATAGAATTCATAAGGTTTTGTTGAATCTTCTGAGCAATTGTCAACTCATCATCCGTAACAAATTCTATACCTTGATATAACAATTTATAATCAATCGTAATATTTACTTCAAAATCATATCCGGTACCAGCCACTAGTTCTCCTGACAATAGGAAATCCAATTGATTGGCTTCGTCATAAATGATGACTTCCTTGGTAATATCAGGTTGCTCCTTATTCGGAGTGATATCCAGATACATATAAAAATAACCTTTATCATCCGACCAGACACTATCACTTTCTGAACGTAAAACATGGTCCGTTTGATGTACCGAATCAGGTATAATCAGATTCAGGTCGCCTTCCAGACCAAACCTGAATTCCAATTCATCATAAATCCCGGGGCCTACAAAAGTCCCTATGGGATATACGAATTCATCCGGTTGGACCAAAATGAAATTATCCTCGATTTCCAATAAGGTATTCCCTCCGGTAGCATCCAATGGGATATGAATCGTATCATCCACGAATGAAATGATTCCATTCTGTCTCGGGTGCATTCTTGAAAATAGGATTTTACTTTCATTCACAATGAATGTATCGATTTCATTCAATGTGAATTCATTACCCAATCTCAACGCGAGTGTATCGAATTTATGAGAAACATTCAGTACCAATTCAGGATAAGTACAACAACAGTCCACATCAGCGGCTACATTGTAATCCAATGCCTCTATATCAAGGCAGCCCTCTGTCTTTTCGCTACAGGAAGGACAAAGGAAAATTAAAAGAATAAAGATGTGGATGAATAATAAACGATACATTGAATTTGTTGTACTTTTAAAGTTGCAAAAATAATAAGGATGAGCACAAATAAGACTCAAATCATATTTCTATTCCTTCTTTCCATTTGTATCCAATGGTCATGTACCAATAAGACCACGGATAATATCCCCTTGGATAACGAGGCAGAAGCCGTATCTGTTATGCAAGAAGAACCGATAATTGAAGAAGAATTGGTATTGGGGGCGGAAAGATTCGATGCCTACCTACCCTTATTGGAGAGAAAAAGAGTAGCCCTTACCGTGAATCAAACATCCATGGTGGACGACAACCACTTGGCAGATACCTTATTGGGCCTAGGAATCAATGTCACCCAAATATTCGCTCCCGAACATGGTTTTAGAGGACAAGCCGATGCAGGTGCTACCGTAAAGGACGGAAAGGATAGCAAGACGGGACTCCCTATTATTTCGTTGTATGGAAAGAATAAGAAACCATCATCCCAGCAATTACAGGATGTGGATATCGTCGTTTTCGACATTCAGGATGTCGGGGCTAGATTCTATACCTACATATCCACAATGCATTATGTCATGGAAGCATGTGCGGAAGCAAACATTCCGGTTTTAGTGCTGGATAGACCCAATCCGAATGGGCATTATGTAGATGGCCCTGTTTTGGATAGCGATTACAGTTCATTTGTGGGTATGCATCAAATTCCGATAGTCCATGGACTTACTGTGGCAGAATTAGCTAGGATGATCAATGGCGAGGGCTGGCTAAAGGATGGATTACAATGTAATCTCACTTTCGTGGAATGCAAGGGCTACACGCATCATACGATGTATGAATTACCAATCAAACCATCTCCCAATCTACCCAATCAACGCTCAATTCTCTTATATCCATCCCTTTGTCTATTTGAGGGAACAGAAGCCAATGTAGGACGTGGAACCAGTCAACAATTCCAAGTAGTTGGTCATCCTGAGTATCCGAACCAATCATTTTCATACACTCCGACTTCCCGTTCAGGAGCTAAATATCCCAAGTTCAAGGACAAGCTGTGCTATGGGATGGATTTAAGTAACATGGAAACCCAATCCTTGTTTGATGAGGGTAAGATTTCCTTGGAATATCTCATTGATTTTTATCAGCAAATGCCGAATAAGGAATCCTTTTTCCTAAAGAATAAATTCATTGACAAATTGGCCGGAACCAGTCAACTCAGAAAGGATATCATTGCTGGCAAGTCCGCTTCAGAAATCAGAAAGGGATGGGAAGCAGGTCTGAACGATTATAAGAGTAGGCGTAAGCAATATCTATTATACGAGGATTTCGAATAGTATCACTTCCTTGCTTTCAAGTATTCTTCCCTATTGATTTCCAATGCTTTCAGATAGCCCGGAATATTCTTGGGAAGGCAATGCTTTTCAAAGATTGCAGGAAGTGCATCGAAGACTTCCAATTTTTGTCTCATCCGCCAATAGTGACTTTTGGCTATTCTTGTGGCTATCTCATAATCCACAATGGGTTCCGGATAATCCTGACCGATAATACAACCTGCGGCTTTCTGTACATCATAAGGCATGAACCAGGGTTGGGATAAATACCTAATGGGAACTTCCCTCAATTCGGGTAACCACTGCTTTGTGAATTGACCATTCCTATCATGCTTTTCGAGTTGGGCCGTAGGATTGAATAATCTTAGGGTATGATAGCCTGTAAGTCCGGCTTGGAGATGCATCTGTCCATAATGGATACCCGGTTCGAAGTCAAGGAACAACTGGGCTAATCGGGTCGCAACCTCTTTCCAATCCTGCCATATCGTGAATGTGGCAAAAGTGACCAAGGTGGCCCTCATCCTAAAGTTGGCATAGCCTGTGGCTTCCAGAGAGCGGATAGTTGCATCAATTATCGGATAGCCGGTTTTACCATTCGACCAAGCTTCGAATAATTCCTCATCAAAATCTCTTTCCACCTGAATCAGTTCCCTATTCGTAGGTTGGAACTGTAAATCGGCATCCGTCTCCAATTTTTGCATATAATGTCCACGCCAAAATAATCGGATAAGGTATTGTTCCAAATTGGGCAAATCCAAATCAGCCGTATCCATCTTACGTTTTACTGCCTGATAGACTTCCCTGATACTAATACAGCCATATGCGAGATAAGTAGAAAGGCGACTACAAGTCTCGACCGTATGGTAAGGCTTGGAAATGAATTGGGCATAGGACAAATAGCGATCGTCCAAGAATGAAGATAACACTTTCCTTGCTTGGAGTTCTCCTCCAATCTGAAAATTAGAATCGGTTTCGAAGTATCCGGAATCCATCTGCCGGATATCAAAAATATCTCGGATATGTGACGGCAAATCGATTATATCAGCCTTACTCCAATCCAAATCAATGGTTTCCGAATCAAAGTATGACATACGTTGTTCCTCCCATCCTTTCCTATCCATCCTATTCTTCTCCACGGTATCCTGTTCGAACTGATAGTACTTCGTTCTATTTTCCTTGAATAAGGATAACACTACCTCATCCCTATCCCTGGAAGCCTTGAGCCCCACCTCCAAATGAGTATAAATCCCTTGAATCTGATATAACCTAATTAGATGTTGGAAAACTTCCTTACTGGCGCCATAAATCATATTGAAGCTTAGGCCTTTGGCTTCCAATCTGGACTTCATCTCACGCAGTGATTGCATCACGAATCTCCAATGTCTTGGGCTATGCTCAGGTTGCGCCATGATGAGCGGGTCGAAAATATATAGCAACAAAACGGGATGATTTCCCTGAAGTGCCATTTGTAAGGGGAGATGGTCGCTTAATCTCAAATCCCTTTTGAACCAGACGATGTTCACCCTAGTTTTAGTCATATTCTCTCAAGACATAGTTGAATCGAACTACAATATACATTACGAGTCCCATTAAAAAATGATGTCTATTGCACGAATATAACCACTGTCGATGAAAGGTATTCATCTTTGGGCTCACAAGCGTTACAGATATTCCATTTTCCTATTCTATTTTTAGGTTTCAATGATATTTTCGCATCCTAAGCCCTTGTTTTTATTACCTTTGCGCCAAAATTGGATATTACTATGGTAACCGTTCAGAATCTATCCCTACAATTTGGTAAGAGAACTCTTTTTGATGATGTGAATCTCAAATTCACGCCCGGTAACTGTTATGGTGTTATTGGTGCCAATGGAGCCGGAAAGTCCACTTTCCTGAAGATACTCTCAAAAGAACTCGACCCTACAACAGGGCAGGTGGATATCGCACCCGGACAAAGGATGGCTGTATTGAAGCAGAATCACTTCGAATTCGATGAATTCACTCCTATCCAAACCGTTATGATGGGGCATAAGAAGCTCTATGACATCATGACCAAAAAGGATGCACTCTGGGCTGATCCGAATTTGAGTGACGAGGATGCCATGTATGCCAGCGAATTGGAAGCGGAATTTGGTGAAATGGGTGGTTATGAAGCGGAAAGTAGTGCTGCTGAATTACTCAGTAACCTAGGATTGAAAGAAGCATTTCACCATAGTTTGATGAGTGAGCTTACCGGTCCCCAAAAGGTAAGGGTGCTTTTGGCCCAAGCCTTATTCGGTAATCCGGATATTCTGCTACTGGATGAGCCCACCAACGACTTGGATGCGGAAACCGTCATGTGGCTTGAAGATTTTCTTGCTGATTATAAGAATATCGTTATTGTGGTTTCCCACGACAGGCACTTTTTGGATATGGTCTGTACCCATGTAACGGATGTCGATTTCGGTAAGGTGAAGACTTTTACAGGTAATTATACATTCTGGTACGAAACCAGTCAGCTTGCATTGCGCCAAGCTCAAAACAAGAATAAGAAAGCAGAACAAAAGCGTAAGGAATTGATGGATTTCATCCAACGATTCAGTGCTAATGCATCCAAAGCCAAGCAGGCTACGAGTAGGAAAAAGGCCTTGGAAAAGTTGAATTTGGAAGAAATCAAGCCTTCCAGTAGAAAATATCCTTTCATTCATTTCAAGCCCGAACGTGCACCGGGTGACCAAATCCTACAAGTTGAGAATCTAAGTTATAGTATTGATGGTAAGGTGTTATTCTCTGACGTTACATTCACTATCAATAAGGATGAGAAGATAGCCCTGTATTCTAAGGATAGTTTAGCATTGACCAGTTTCTTCGAAATCATGGATGGTAAAATCCAAGCCAATTCCGGAGATTTTAAGTTTGGTGTGACCATTACACCTGCCTACCTACCGAACGAGAACAGTGAATACTTCACAGGTGCCCAAGACTTGAGTCTGATAGATTGGCTGAGACAATATTCAAAGGAAAAGGATGAGGTATTCATCAGGGGATTCCTAGGTAGGATGCTATTCTCAGGTGAAGAAGTCAATAAGAAATCCAGTGTACTTTCAGGAGGTGAAAAGGTACGTTGTATGGTTTCCAAGATGATGCTACAGAATCCTAATTTCCTTTTGTTGGATGAACCTACCAACCACTTGGACTTGGAGTCCATTACGGCATTCAACAATGCATTAATGGAGTTTCCAGGCAATATCATCTTTACTTCCCATGATCAGCATTTCATGAATACGGTAGCTAATAGAATCATAGAAATCACACCTAATGGTGTGATAGATAAATTGATGTCTTTTGATGAATACCTTAGGAACGAGGACATCAAGAAGCTAAGGGAAAAGATGTACCAATAAGGATATATCCTTTCATTCCAAATAAAAAAGGACATCACTCAATCGTGATGTCCTTTTTTATTTCTTCCAGATAGGAACGTATCCGTATCAGGTAATTTCCTTTTTGTATATGGTTGAGATCCAGTTCGAACAAGGCATCCTTGGGTATATCCTTAATGGAATATTGGTCGATGACCTCTGCTTCAGCATTCAACACTTGGATATCACTCAGTCCTCCATCCAGAAGCTCCATGTCTACATAGTATAAGTTCTTATCAACCGTGGAACCGAACAATACCTCACTTTCATTGTCCAAGGACCATTCATCCACCACATCTGTGGTGGCAAGTGATTGTGAAAATGCAGAATTATCCAACATTAAAACCAAAATGAAAGACACTACGAAAGTGCCATGCAAAGTGATTCGTAACATATGATCAAGTAGTTCGCAAAATGATTGTTTACAAAGCAGACCAAATATAACATTTATCTCATATATTTAGTCATTGGAAGTAATTTAATAGCTTACTTGGAGCTTATCCCAAAATCATTCCAACATTAGTGACGCAGATAAATGATAAATTATTTATCTGGCCGCAACCTTTAACATTTTATACCGTAACATTAAAAGAACGAACGTTAAAATACTTAAATACCAAAAGTGAAAAGAAGAAAACCTTTCAATTTATTGCTAATTGAAGATAACCCAGGAGATGTCAGACTAACTAAGGAAGCTTTTAAGGAAGGCAATATATCTATCGACCTTTCAGTGGTGATGGATGGTGTTGAGGCCATCCAATACCTGCGAAAACAGGCACCATTCGAGGAAGTTGAAACTCCTGACTTGATTCTTCTGGACCTCAACCTTCCTAAAAAGGATGGTCGGGAAGTCTTAAAGGATATCAAGGAAGATCCAGTACTGAGGCGTATCCCTGTTGTGGTTCTGACCACTTCCAACGCCGAATCTGATATATTGAAGAGCTATAATCTCTATGCTAATTGCTATATCAACAAGCCCGTTGATTTTGATAGTTTCTTCAATGTCATCAAACGGATAGAAGAATTTTGGCTTTCTACTGTAATGCTACCAACATATATCCCTTAGCCCATTATTTTTTGTTGATTACAGTAAGAATTTATGAAGAATAGAAACGTAACAAGCATTTTACTGATAGAGGACAATCCTGCCGATGCCACATTGGTAAGTATTTTCCTGAAAGATGCTAAAATGAAGCATGAACTCCACCATGTGGAAACCCTCTATGAGGGGAATGACTTCATTGCATCTGACGGCCAACCTGATATTGTTCTCCTAGACCTGACACTTCCCGATAGTAACGGATTCAAGACCCTGACCACTTTCATTGAAAGGAATCCGGGTATTCCTGTTGTTATAATGACCGGACTGAACGATGATATCGTTGGTAACCAAGCCGTAAAGGCCGGTGCACAGGATTATCTCATCAAGGGGGAGTTTGATGGCAGACTACTCGGGAGAGTCATTCGATACTCCTTACAAAGATATAAGACCAAGGCCAAGCTGGAAGAAACAGCAAGGAACCTTTCCATCAGTGAAAGAAGATACCTTGAAGCACAGGAAATGGCCAATTTCGGTAACTTCGAGATGGATCTGGTTACCAATGAGATGTCATGGACCGATGAGGTATACAGAATTCTTGGATTTTTACCGGGAAGTATTCGTCCGTCGCTTTCGGATTATCTCAACTGCTGCCACTTTGAGGAAAGAGGCATGGTGGAGGACTTCTTCGAAAAGGCTTCCAAGGATGGCCAAAGGCACAATCTAGAACATAGAATCATCATCAATGGCCGTACCATACACTATGTATTGATACATGCCAAGGTATACTATGATGATATCACCTCCAAATTCCTATTGGTAGGAGGTATACAAGATATTACGGAAAGGAAACTAGGTGAGCAGTTACTGATTGAAAAGAACTTGCAAAGCCAATCTTTCAAAATCAAGGAAGAAATCCTTGAGGATATGAGTTTCCATATTCGTACACCTCTTTCATCCATTCTCAATCTGTCCTATATTCTCTCTAATACGGAGATGGGTTCCATGGAAAAGGAATTGATGGGAGGACTTAAGGCTTCCGTTGATGACCTTTCCATTTCGGTCAACAATATGCTGAACTTCTCCATGCTTGTTTCCGAAAAGGTGAATGTGGAGGAGGAAGACCTACAATTGGATGATTTTATCCAGAGAGTGAAGCAACTGGTACAACTCAAGGCCAATCAGAATTCCACCGCCATCAAGTTCAACTCTGACCCATCCATGCCTAAGGATTTCAAGGCTGATGGAAATAAATTGAGTCAGATACTATACAACCTGATTGACAACGGAATCAAATTCACCAAGAAAGGAGGAAAGGTCAATGTCGATTTCAGCATGGAAGACCTGACAGAAGAATCATTCAATCTGGTCATGACGGTCAAGGACGATGGTATTGGAATGACCAAGAACAAGGTCAAACAATTACTGGAAGCCGATGATTTGCTTCAGATGAATTATGAGGAAAATGAAACCAAGCAATTGGGATTGGCCATCGTGAGTAAGCTGACCAAGAATATGGATGGTACCATTGATATCTCATCCGTTGAGGACAAGGGCTCCATATTCACCATCAATATACCTGTCAAGGTAGTCAAGAAAGTCCATGCGGATATTGGAGACCAACCGGTGCAGCCATTGAAGATTCTTTTGGTAGAGGATCACTTCCTCAACCAGATAGCAACGAAGAAAGTATTGACTTCATGGTCCGACCTAGTCACAGTGGATATTGCTGAAAATGGTTTGATTGGTGTCCAGAAATTCAGGGAGCATGGCTATGATCTCATCCTGATGGATATCCAGATGCCTGTAATGGATGGATTCGAGGCTACGACCAAGATTCGTGAAAAGAGTGATGTACCCATCATTGCCCTTACGGCCAACAGTAGCAAGCAGGAAGCCGAAAAATGTAGGAATATCGGAATGGATGACTACTTGGCCAAGCCAATGAAACCAGATGATTTGTATTCCAAGATCATGACGGTCATTGCTAAACAATTGGCCTGATACGATAAGAACACACCTTATAGCTAAATAAAATCAACCACCCGGATTATTCTGGGTGGTTTTTTTATGTATATCCCTTTCAAAAATGGGATTCTTAAATTTCGCTTGGTAATTTTACGCATACCAGTTGATGTTGATATGATTCATGCCTATCAATGAAATCCATTCAACTATTTGCCCATTTGTCTATTTACCATAATAGATTATAGAAACATAAAGAGATGATTGATACCAAGCCAGATTTCAAGCACCTGATTCAAAAGGGAATCCCATCCGAATTACCCCAAGCAAGACCCTATCCCGAAGATGCCAATAGGGCTCCCAAAAGAAAGGATATCCTCAATAATGAGGAAAAGAAACTGGCTGTCAGGAATGCTCTGAGGTATTTCCCAAAGGAATGGCATGGTACACTCGCCAAGGAATTCATGGATGAATTGAATCAATATGGCCGTATTTATATGTATCGTTTCCAACCGGAATACGATATGTATGCCCGCCCGATTGATGAGTATCCCGCTAAATGCCAACAAGCAGCAGCCATCATGCTCATGATTCAGAATAATCTGGACCCTGCCGTTGCGCAGCATCCTAATGAGCTTATCACCTACGGAGGTAATGGCGCCGTTTTCCAGAATTGGGCACAATATCTTCTTACCATGAAATATTTGTCTGAAATGACTGTGGAGCAAACCCTCCATATGTACTCCGGGCATCCGATGGGATTATTTCCATCATCCAAGGATGCTCCAAGAGTCGTAGTGACGAATGGTATGATGATTCCCAACTATTCCCAGCCTGATGATTGGGAAAAATTCAATGCATTGGGCGTTACCCAATATGGTCAAATGACCGCGGGTTCCTATATGTACATCGGGCCGCAGGGTATCGTTCACGGAACGACCATCACGGTGATGAATGCATTCAGAAAATGTCTGGAAAAAGGTGATTCACCCAGAGGAAAGATATTCCTTACCGCCGGATTGGGAGGGATGAGTGGTGCCCAACCCAAGGCAGGAAATATTGCTGAATGTATCACCATCTGCGCTGAAGTCAATCCCAATGCCGCCAGAAAAAGACATGAGCAAGGATGGGTTGATGTGTTGGTTGAGCATATGGATGACCTTATTGACAGGGTTCGAACTGCCATGGCCAATAAAGAAGTCGTTTCTATCGCATATATCGGTAATGTGGTTGAAATATGGGAGAGATTTGATGAAGAAGACATCTATATACATATCGGTTCTGACCAGACCTCACTTCATAATCCTTGGTCAGGAGGATACTACCCTGTGGACTTGTCCTTTGATGAATCCAATGACATGATTCGGAATGCTCCGGAGGATTTCAAGACCAAGGTCAAGGAATCCCTTAGGAGACATACAGCAGCTGTCAATAGACATACTGCCAAGGGAACCTATTTCTTTGATTATGGTAATGCATTCCTCTTGGAATCTTCGCGTGCAGGTGCCGATATTATGGCGGAAGACCAAGTGAATTTCCGTTATCCATCCTATGTACAGGATATTTTGGGGCCGATGTGCTTCGATTATGGTTTCGGGCCTTTCAGATGGGTTTGTGCTTCAGGTAAGGCCAAGGATTTGGCTACTTCGGATCAGATTGCCTTGGATGTCATGAAAGAAATCATGGCAGAAGCGCCGGAGGAAATCCAACAACAGATGCAGGATAATATCAAATGGATTGAGGATGCCCAACAGAACCACCTTGTGGTTGGCTCCCAAGCCCGAATCCTCTATGCTGATGCGGAGGGTCGTATGAAAATTGCCAAGGCATTCAATGATGCCATTGCATTGGGTGGAATCTCAGGCCCTGTCATTCTGGGGAGGGATCATCATGATGTAAGTGGAACGGATTCCCCATTCAGGGAAACCAGTAATATTTATGACGGTTCCAAGTTTACTGCCGATATGGCCATTCATAATGTAATTGGAGATGGATTCAGAGGAGCTACTTGGGTTTCCATACATAATGGCGGAGGTGTCGGCTGGGGAGAAGTCATGAATGGAGGATTCGGAATGTTACTGGATGGTACAGTCGAAGCGGAACGCAGATTGAAGAAGATGTTATTCTTTGATGTCAATAATGGCATAGCAAGACGATCATGGGCTAGGAATGAAGAAGCTATCTTTGCCATCAAAAGGGAAATGGAGCGTACACCTGAACTGAAAGTCACACTACCCAATATCGTGGATGACCATTTATTGGATGATTTATTGTAAGTAAAATACAGTATTCCAAATACTCAAAACCAAACCTCTATTACCTGAGTTATTCAGTGATAGGGGTTTGATTTTAGAATCGAAATGAGTTATCTTGTTTAACTACTACCTTATCCATTCAAAATAAGAACCTTGAAAAAACTATTGCACTTCCTATCAAAATTGTTTCTATTTGTATTTCTGACCATCGTTACCCAAATTGGTGGAATCGCATTATTAATCAATGAAATCATTCTAAGGAAGAAAGAATTTTCTTTGCTGAAGAAAACTGCTTCATTTTTTATCGTCTATGGTATCCTTACCTTTTTGATTACGCCATTCATCGCACCGATTTTCGGAAGGGAAAAAGTAAGGCATAGCGATAGAATCAGCCCAACCAATTATATGACGCTAATCCTAAATAGGAATTATGTAAAACCTGAATTGAACCAACTTCTGAATCAATTGGATAAGGATTTGGAAGGGACTGAAATTACCATTAATTACTTGGATGCTAATTTTCCTTTTATTGATGAATTTCCTTTGTTGCCCCATTTGAGTCATAATGATGGGGAGAAGATTGACCTGAGCCTGATTTACGAACGTTCAGATGGGACCATTACCGACCAACAAAAATCCATGAGTGGCTATGGTGTCTTTGAGAATCCGAAACCGAATGAAACGGACCAAATCAGTATTTGTAAGAAAAGCGGATATATCCAATATGACTTCCCGAAATATCTTACTTTCGGTAGGATTCATTCCGATTTGAAATTCTCGGAAAAAGGGACTAAGAAATTGATTCGAGCCATTTTGAAACAACCCCAATTGGGTAAGTTGTTCATAGAACCCCATCTGAAAAGTAGACTCAAACTACAACACAATAAGGTGCGTTATCACGGTTGTAGGGCTGTGAGACATGATGATCACATTCATATCCAACTCTAAGCTTATGATGACTTACTGTGATGGGGTCACCTCACCCATCAAATATTGAAAATGTTTGCCTTGGAATTATATCAGCTCACTTTCTACGATAACATTTCCCTTTATAATCTTAGCAACCGGGCAGGCATCTGCTATTTTGAGTAATCTTTGTTGCTGCTTCTCATCCAAATTTCCCGTGAGTTTGATTTTCCTTTGGATTTGACTCTTGAAACCGCCATCCACTTTTTCGTGTGCGATATCCAAATCCACCTCTACCCTTTCCAAATCCCATTCTTTCCTATCCGCATACATCCTCATGGTAATAGCGGAACAAGAACCCAAGGAACCCAATAAAAGGCCTATGGGATCCGGTCCTTTGTCTGCCCCATCGAATTCAGATGGTTCGTCTCCGAGAAAATGATGTTTGCCTGCGGTGATGTTGGTTGTGTATTTATCCCTACCAATATTGACTGATACTCTGGACATGGTATTTATTATCTTTTATTTTGGAAAAATTGTTTCATGAGTTGGCTACATTCCTGTTCGAGGATTCCATAGGCCAATTCTGTCTTCGGATGTAATAATTCCTTTCCATACCGCATGAATCCTCTGCGTTCATCTTCAGCACCGAATACAATCTTATCTATCTGCGACCAGGCCAATGCCCCTGCGCACATGATGCAGGGTTCCAATGTGATATACATGGTACACCCCTTGAGGTATTTCGACCCTATAAAATCCGAGGCAGCTGTCAGGGCTAGGATTTCGGCATGTGCCGTTACATCCGTGAGCAATTCTGTCTGGTTATGGCTTCTGGCAATGATTCTATTATTGGATACGACAACTGCTCCAACGGGAACTTCCCCATTCTCATAGGCAGTCTTAGCCTCATCCAAGGCCCTTTTCATAAAATATTCATCATTGTATACTTGAATCATATCCTATATTTTCAAATAATTTGAAATTGCGAATGAAAAAGCCCCAAATTTTAGGTGATGCTAGAATTTGGGGCTTTTCATTCATTATAATTCGTAATCCAATACGATTATCTTCCGTCCTTTTCGTCCTTTTTCTTGTACTTAAAGAATTTTCTACGGCTTTTGAAAGGAACATAGAGATAAGGCTTCTCATCCAAATTCTGGCTTAATTCCCCTACCTTTTGCAGGGTACTTTCTACATCCTTGGCCAATTGGTCATCAGCTAACAAATAACCGATGGTTCCCTCTCCATTATTGATTTTAGTAACCAGTTCATTCACGTCCTTAAGTGCTTGGTCAGCGGTAGCCAAAGAAGACTTGATTTGAATCAAAGCACTTTCGGCTTCTCCTAGGGTACCATCTACCTTGGAAAGTGTACCATCTACCTTCTTGACGGTACCATTGATATCCGTATTGGATAACTTACCGGTTAGTTGTGCGGTGTTATCAAGGATTTCAGTGATTTTGCCATTGCTCTGTTCCAGATTCCCCGTAAGGGATTCCATATCATTCAGAATGTTATTGAATTTCCCTGTGGAAGCCCCCAGTAATTGGTCCAATTTTCCGGTCAGCATTCTTAGGTTTTCAGTGGTTTGCTGAACGTCCCTCATTGTCTTCGCCAAGATGGCTTCATTCCTAGGGTCTGCGATTCTCGCATTCATGGTGTCCAACATACCCGGAAAATCCTCCCGCACTTGGTCTACATATGTAGAGGGGTCCACACCCAACATCGACTCTACCATACCGACCTTACGACCGGTCAGGAAATCACCATCCTGTGCACAATCACCACCTGAACAGAAGCTTTCGAATTCCAGAATAATGACTTGGCCACTCATCAAACCTCCACTGGCCAAGGCTGCTCTTGACCCCTTGGGGACCAGAAGGTCATTGTCCACATCCAATTCTGCGACTACTGTTTTAGGGTTATCAGGATTAAGGTATAAATCCCTAACGAGTCCGACACGATATCCCCTAAAAAATACAGGAGCTGATTTGGCCAAACCAGTCACATCACTATACTCGACCTTATAGGTTTTTGAGCTATGGAATAGGTTTTTTCCCACTAAATAATTGAATCCCCATACGGACAAGCCAATGGCTACTACTGCTAGGATTCCAACTTTTATCTCATTAGACATAATATCAACGGGTTTATGTTGTTTGCTTATCTTTTGACTTATTCAGGAATATCCCTCAATTCAGGGTTCTTTCTAAGGAACTTCCTCCTATTCAAGAATGGCTTGAAATGATAGGCCTTATATTTAAAGTCCTTACTCAACTGATTGAGATTCGTAAGGGCATTATTCAAATCGGAGGAAAGTCCGTTCTCATCCAGAATATATTTTATCGAACCATCCTCATTATTCATTTTCTCTTTCAGTTCTGATAATTCAGCAAAAACCACTTTGGCCTCATCCATGGTTTGCTTCATTTCTTCCATACTGATATTGGCTTCCTTTTGGAGTTCCCCGGCTCTTGCCATCGTAGACTTTGCGTGATTCATAGGAGTCTCTAGGTCCATTTCATCCATGGTCTTGGAAATTTTTTCCATATCATCCATGATTTGTTGGAGTTGGTCACCTTTCATGATTTCATTCAACCCCTCCAGATTTCCCATCACATCCTCCAACTGATTACCTGATTTCCTTGCAACCCTGTCCATCTCACCTTGCATGCTTGTCATTTTCTTGGAAATGGCATCCATATCCTGCAGGGTCTTACCGATGATATGGTCACTTTCGTCACTGATGACTTTTTTCTTCCATACATCCAGCATATCCATTACATCATCCTTACCGATACCGAGTTCTGATTCAGTTGGTGTCTTACCGAAAGTATTCTCTACCATTCCTACTACCCTATTTTTCAAGGTGTAGCCTTCTTCAGCACAATCACCTTTACAAGGAGTATCAAATTCCAAATCAAGGATATTACCATCCATCAAACCAGCAGAGCGCATTGCCAAGACAGCATTCTTGGGCACCTTTATATCATCCTTGATGCGTATCTCAGCAATAATATGTTTAGGATCAGAATCCTTTACATAAATTTTCTTCACCTTACCAATGTGCAATCCCCTCATTGTTACTTTGGCTCCTGAGGATAAATCAGTAACATTTTCAAATTCAGACTTATACATCGTAGAATTATCCAGCCAATCGTTTGACTTGGCAAACAGGTAGACCAGGTAGAGTACAAGTAACAATACCCCGATAAAAATGATATATAAGAAATTCTTTTTGGACATGTGTATGTGTCGTATTATTAGAGAATTCTAACTCAAAGCTACTTATTTTGGAACAGATTCCTAATTATAGTCCTAGTTCTTTCTTTGCTTTGTACAATTCGATTCGCTGCTCGTTCTTATAGGCTATGATAAAACAGCCTGTGAATCCGCTCTCCCTTAATGTTTTCTTTTCGGACTTGGCCTTTTCGTAGTCGGTTCCATAATCCTTTAACACATAACGTATGAGACCGCCATTTGATTTCTGTATGACCAATCTTTCCTTGACCAACCCCCATTTGTCTTCCTTCAGGGTAAGTTCTTTGGTAGATGAGGCCAATTGGATGCCGAATTGGATGCCCGTATCCTTTTCCTTGATGGGTGTTTCCACTACTTCAGGTACGGTAGTCGTTTCCACTTCAATCGGTTCCTGACTTACTTTCCCGGTTCTTTGTGCTTCTACATTCCTTTTGTACTCCGTGAATGCATAATAAAGTTCGGTAGCCAGATTTTTCTGCCCTTCCTTGGAAGTGAGAACGGCTCTATCCGAAGCATTGGACAGGTATCCTGTTTCTACGAGAACACTTGGCATGGCTGTTCTTCTTAATACCAAAAAACCAGCCTGATGCACTCCTCTGGTGCTATGTCCCTTAGTGGTTAGTTTCTTATCCAGTATTTGCGCGAATGATAAACTTTGGTCCAAGAAAGCATTCTGATAGGAGTTCATCAATATCTCATACAGCGGTGATTCCCTGTCCACTCCGTATTCTTCATAACTTGATTCATAATCCTCCTCTAGTAAAACCACATCATTCTCCCTTTTGATGACTTCCATATTTTCTTCGGCCCTGTGAAGTCCCATCACATAGGTTTCCGTTCCTCGTACGGAAGATTTCCTGAATGAATTACAGTGTATTGATATGAAAAGGTCCGCCTTGTTGGAATTGGCGATTTCAGCCCTTTTTTTCAATGGAATGAAAGCATCCGTAGTACGGGTATATATGACCTTGACAGTAGGATGGCTCGCTTTGATAAAATCTCCCAATTGTTTCCCTATGGAGAGGGCGATATCCTTTTCCTGGGTTCCATCAGGTGCGATAGTGCCCTCATCCTTGCCTCCATGTCCCGGGTCAATCACGACTGTTTTAAGGGAATAATTGGACCAATCATAATCCAACCATTCATCCAAATCATCATGATTCTGTATTACATTCTGATGGTCATTTTTCCATCTCGATTGACCAAATTGGTATTTAGAGACATGTTTTATGTCATGTGATGCATCTTTTTCGGTGTAAACTTTACTTTTGTTGTCATGAACCCAATTGTTAAACAACAGGCCAAAGAGTGGCATGATGAGGATGAATGACGTTAGTAGAGTGGGTTTCTTTCGAATAGTCATAAATGAAAACAATGGTTTTCCCAATCAAAGTATGGGTGAATCGTAACAAATATAAGGGATAGTTGAGGTATTTTCTTTACATAATAACATTATCACTACTTGTACCCATATCAATTTGGGGGCAAAGAACACCTTTGGAGCGAACTCCCATCCAACCTCGTGCCATTACTACCGAACGGGATAGCAATGATATTCCCCAGCCTCCTTTTTCCCGTGGAGACACAAATATTACAGATACAATTAATATTCCAACTGACATTAAATATGCACAAGACCCACTTGAATCCGAAATAGAACACTTTGCTGAGGATTCCATGCATTTTAATGTAGCTAATAATACGATTTATCTTTTTGGTAATGCCTATGTAAAATATCAGGATTTCGAATTGACAGCAGCTTATATCATTTTCGACCAGAAGAATGACTTGGTCATTGCAGAGGGAATGACGGATAGTTTGGGGAATTTGGTGGGTATTCCTGAATTCAAGGATGGTGAACAACAATTCAAGGCCAAAAAAATCAAGTATAATTATAAGACCGGCAAAGGCCTTATTTCTGAAGTTACTACACAACAGAATGACTTATATATCCATTCCGGGACCTTAAAATACCAAAAGGCCCAGGATGACCACGACCATGATGGACATCATCATGCAGAAGATGTCATTTGTTCAAAAAATTCATTATTCACTACCTGTGATCATCCGCATCCGCATTTCGGAATCCGGAGTAATAAGCAAAAAATCATTGCAGATAAGGTGATTGTGGTGGGACCATCCAATCTTGAAATTGCAGGTGTGACTACCCCATTATGGATTCCTTTCGGATTTTTTCCCATGACCAAGGGAAAGCGTTCAGGGTTGATATTTCCTAGGGATTATGAAAATTCTCAGGAACTCGGATTCGGACTCAGGAATCTTGGATACTACTGGGCCCTCAATGATAAGGTAGATTTTCAGGTAACCGGTGAATTGTATACCCGTGGTACCTGGCGAATCAATTCGAGGATGAGGTATAATGTGAGATATAAGTACAGTGGCCAGTTCGATTTACAATATGGATGGAATTACAGATCGGAAATACCAGGTGAAATCGGAAGGACCGTAGATAAGACATTGTATGTCAAATGGATTTTCAATCAGGACAGAGCTGCCAATCCCAATTATACATTCAAAGCGGATGTGAATTTCCAAATCAATAATGCGCAACAGGTCAATAACAACGATTTTAATAGTGTCTTTAATAATCGTATCGGTTCCAGGATTGATTTCAATAAGGCCTTTACCGGCAATAAGATGAGATTCACTGCTTCTATCGTTCAGGAACAGGTGACATCCAATCGTGATTTCAAAATGGACTTACCCAACCTGAGATTCAATGTAAATCGTTTTTTCCCTTTCAAGAAGAAAGTACGGTCAGGAGATGAAAAATGGTTTGAAAAGATTGGTATGACTTATTCAGCAGATGCCATCACTAGGGTAAAAACCAAGGATACCTTATTATTTACTCCTGCAGTTTTTGATGACATTGACTATGGTATCAGACATAAGGCTGATTTGGACGCCTCTTTCAGGGTATTCAAGCATTTCAATCTGAGTCCTAATGTGAATTATTCAGAAAGCTACTTCTTCGAAACCATAGAAAAGGATTATAATACGACCATATCCTATAAGGTGGATAGCATCATTGATCCGGTAACCAATGAATTCATCAGATTGGATTCTACGGAAATATCTTCCTCCAAAACAGATACGACTTTCTTCAATGGTTTCAAGCCATTGCGCCAATTAACTGCTAGTCTGAGTTTGAATACGGAAATATTCTCAACACTAAGATTCAAGAAAGGCAGATTGGAGGGCTTGAGGTATACACTTCGTCCTAGGGTTGGTTTTAGTTATACACCCGATTATACAGAATCTGGTTGGGGTTATGTCAAGACCTATGACCAAAATGGCCGGGATGTCCAATACTCGGTCTTTGAGGGGAATGTCTTCAACGAAAACCCCTCCCGGAACGGAATGCAGATGAACCTCACTTATGGTTTCAGCAATATTTTTGAGGTCAAGTATAAGAATCGGAAAGATACGACCAACCAATCCAAAATCATTAGGCTTTTCGATCGGTTGGATTTTGGTGGCAACTATAACTTTGCAGCGGATTCACTGAATTTCAGTCTCGTTTCGGGTGGAGCCACATTGAGACTCTTCAAAAAAATCACTACCGTTTCCATTAATATGGCTTTTGACCCATACATTGAGGATGATGAGGGCAGGCGAATTAATGTTACCCGTTGGGAAGCAGAAAGAAAACTACTCCGTTTTGATTTTATGTCCACCAATTTCAGGAGTAATATTTCGTGGAATAACATCAAGGAGTGGTTTGGCATTGAGGACCGTAAACGGGAATCGCCGTCCAGTAATGTCGATGGGCCACCCATTACCAGTAATTCCAATTCTAATAATAGCCTGCGGGGTGGCGGTAATGTCAATTATAGTGAGAATTTCATTAGTAATATTTCCCTTAGTCATAACCTAAATCTTAGGACGGACCAGGATGGGACCGATATTACGACGCATACATTGACACTCCAGGGCAATATCAATCTTTCTCCAAAATGGAATTTCAATATTAGGAATATCGGATACAATTTTGTTCGAAAGTCATTCATTTATCCGGATATCAGTATTTCCAGAGACCTCCATTGTTGGCAAATGGGTTTATCGTGGCAACCTGAAAGAGGGACCTATTCTTTCTACCTGAGAGTAAATCCGGGTTCATTGGATTTCATCAGTGTTCCTTGGAACAAAAATCAATTCGATACCGGGTTTGGAGGCCGATTATAATCCTACACTGATTAACCTCCCTTTCACATAAACATTTCTTCCCTAGTTCCATTTACTATGCATCAATATCATAGTTATGAAAAAAGTGCTCATCATCGGAGGTAGTAGAGGTATCGGCAGAGAGGTTCTGATTCAGCAAAGTCAGAAGAATGACTGCGTGAATTATAGTAGGACAGAACCGGAAATCCCCTACTCGTTCGAGCATGTGGGTTTGGACATCGTAAAGGATGAGATTCCGAAATTGGATACATTGGATGCATTGATTTACTGTCCGGGGACCATTAATCTCAAACCGATTAATTCCCTTAAGGAAGAAGATTTCATCAATGATTTCAATGTGAATATCCTAGGAGCCGTAAGAGCCATCAAGGCGAATCTCCGTGCCTTGAAAAAATCAAATCTGGGTTCCATTGTACTATTCAGTACCGTAGCCGTATCCAAGGGAATGGCTTTTCATGCTTCCATTGCTACCGCTAAAGCTGGACTAGAGGGACTTACCCGTTCACTAGCTGCGGAATTGGCACCCAAAGTCAGGGTCAACTGCATAGCTCCGGGTATCACGAATACGCCTCTGGCCTCACATATATTAAGGAATGATGCCTTGATAGAAAAAACAAGGGAAATGCATCCCTTGAAGAAAATCTGCCAGCCCAGTGATATTGCTCATATGGTTGACTTTCTAGTCAGTGATGCTTCCAGTGCTATTACAGGTCAGGTTTTTCATGTAGATAATGGAATGTCGAGTATCAAGTAGATTTATGCCTTAATCCATTTTTTCTTGTCATTCCTCCGAATGAATTCTTCGGAATAAAGATAATCCACGACCTTAAGCAGTCGTTTTTCATATTTGGGTGCGAATGAATCCAATATTTCTTCTGTGGAAAGTTCTTCTTTCTTCAATAACCTAAGCACCTTATCCTGTAATCTTTTGAACTCATCAGCTGATAATTCACTTGAATTCCGCCCTGTGCAGACATCACAAATCCCACAGATTTCTTGTTTCTTTTCACCAAAATAGGATAACAATTGCTTACTCCTACAAACAGGATATTCAGCGTAAGCTATGGATTTCTTAATTCTATCCTCATGACGTTCCTTCCTGAAATCATATAATTTCTTGTCAAAATCCAAATTATTGGCAGCGACCTTTTCTCTTAGGAATGTAAGTTGGGGTTTATCCTTGGCAGGTGTATATTCCAGTATTTCTTCTTGATGTAATCGAAGTAGTAACTGATGCAATTGGGTAGGTCTTATCTTAAGGGAATAAGCCAACTGGCTGAATTTCCGCATGACCATTACTTGCTGATAACCGCCATGATGACTTTGTAGTACTTTCCTTATCAGCTTATCCATTTTCTTATTTCGGATTTGATAATCGTACAAGGCTTCCTTATCCAGTAGGAATTTGACAGTGGGAGGCAGATGTACCGCATCACTTAATGTCATCCAACCATTCTGTTCCAGCATCTTGAGACAATTGTAGGTCTTAACGACCTCAAATTGGTAATTATTGGAAAATGTAATCAAATCGAAATCATAGCTCTCTCCCAATCCACTTCCGATGGCTAATTGGTAATAACTACCCAAAGCCTGCCAAACCCTCCTTACCTCATCCAAGGATGGAAATGCTTGTTCATATTGGGATTCCAGCATAATGCGGTCTTTTTCATTATACAATAAAACCGCAAATGACTTACGACCATCACGACCGGCCCGGCCTGCTTCCTGGAAATAGGCTTCCAGATTATCCGGTAAATCCATATGTACTACCACCCTGACATCCGGTTTGTCAATCCCCATACCGAAAGCATTCGTAGCTACCATCACCCTCAATTGGCCCTTGAGCCAAGCATCTTGTCGCTTATTTCGTTCCGTTGCATCAAGGCCTGCATGATAATTGGATGCAGATATACCTTTTTGGACAAGGTAATGGGCTATTTCCTTTGTTTTTCTTCTGTTCCTTACATATACCACAGCAGAACTCCGAATCCGTTTCAGGATATCCACCAATTTGATACTCTTATTCTCCTCATAAAGCACCGAATAAGAAAGGTTAGAGCGTTCGAAGCTCTTTTGGAAGATATTAGGAGTCCTGAATGCCAATTTTTCTTGTATATCCAAGGCGACTTCCTTGGTGGCCGTGGCTGTAACCGCAATGATGGGTACATTAGGGAGTTTCTCCCTCGTTTCGGCAATCTGTAGGTATGGTGGTCGAAAATCATATCCCCATTGAGAAATGCAATGTGCCTCATCCACTGCTATCAGACTCACATTCATCTTCTGGATCCGTTCCCGTACCATATCCGATTGTAAGCGTTCGGGAGATAAATACAGCAGTTTTGTATCTCCATATACTGCATTATCCAACAATCTATCAATCTCCCGATAATGCATGCCGGAGAAAATAGCATCCGCCTTTATATTCCTTTTCCTCAGATTCTGTACCTGGTCTTTCATCAAGGCAATCAGTGGTGATATGACCAGTGTCACACCATCCAACACCAAGGCAGGAACCTGAAAACAGATGGACTTCCCACCGCCGGTTGGCATGAGTGCCAATGTATCATTTCCTTGTAAAACGGAATCTATGATTTCACCCTGCATCGAACGGAAACTGTCGAATCCCCAGTACGTTTTTAATATTTCGGTTTTCCTATCCAAGTCAGATGATTAAGTATTTATACTTTGGATTTTTGATGTAAGGCCAGATGTGTTCATCCTTGTCATTCCGACCCCATCATATCTAACGAAATAGAGTACATTGGATAACAAATGTGAATACCAACAAAGATAAGGATGAAAAGATTAAGAGGAAATCAATCTATCTGTTCGATATAGTCAGGATAATCGGACTTCATATCCTTTTTCTTGACCTTGGGTGAAATAGGAGTTACTTCTAATTTATCCTTGGTTATTTTCTTCTGTTTAAAATTGATGGATAGTGAGATGATGTGGGAATAGAAGTTTCCGGAATTTCCTGCACTGCCCACATTATTGAGTGCATAATCTATCAGGAACGGTCCCAATTTCAATCCTACCCCCATATTGGGTTGTACGACCAAGGATGAATTACCATCATCATCCTTTACATTCTGGAAATTATTGACACCTCCCCTCAGGTAAACCAATCCCTTGTAATCCAGTTCGATACCCAACGATGGGTCAATATTGATGGACGGGGATGAAATGAGTACATTTCGTTGCCCATCGGTGGTGAAATTCAGATTCATTTCTGCAAGGAAACCTATTTTTTCCTTACCTGTTTTCCTTGAATTGAATGCTGTCCCTATGATAATGGTAGGTGTTACGATTTCAATGGAACTTTCGCCTAGTTCGTTGCCGGTAGCCAATAGTGTTCCTATTTCTTCTTCGGTATAACTGATTGACCAGGCATTGAAAGTGGATGTGATATCCCTTGCCATCAGGCCTAATTGCCAACGCCCCAAATCATACTGCATACCCAAATCCAAACCGAATCCCCAAGCCTTACCGAACTTACCCACGCTTCTATAAATCACCTTGGCATTACCTCCGAATCGCAAACCATCCGGTTTCAATTTCCTTGAGTAGGTAATCAGTCCCGCATAATCGGCATAGGAAAAACCAGTGACCCAATCAGGGTTCACACTTCCATCAGACCCCACCAGATTGAATGTATTGGGAATATCATCAATACCCAATCTGATTACGGAAATACCCAAAGCGGATTTCTTCTCCTTTCCTAGAGCATTGGCAAATGATACATAATCGTATTTGGCCACTCCTGCAAACCATTCCGCATGCATGAAGTTGACCTGAAAATTTGTAGGAATAATGACCAAACCTGCCGGATTCCAAAATCCTGCATCACCACCTGTGGTACTGGCTACCACTGACTTACCCATACCATGGGCCCTCGCACCTACCCCTATGGATAGGAATTCATTACCATACTTGACAGTATTTTGTGCATTCGTTGATTGATAACTAAACAACCCCAATGCAAGGATGATGGTCAATAAACGGCTCATAGTAAAATGGATATTGGCTTATTGTTTAGATTTTTTCTTGAAATACTTAAAATCTATATCCAAAAGTAATGAAACTACATGAGAATAAGTCTTTTGCTCTGTATTACTGATATCCGTAAAGGCATAATCAAGGCTCAATGCATAGAATTTCAGACCGATGCCTAATGTAGGTGCCATGGTAAGATTCGTTTCCTGGTTGATGTTTGTTTCCTCCTGGAAATTATTCACACCACCTCTTAGATATATGGTTTCCTTGTAATCCAATTCCAAACCGAACGCAGGATCAAAACTAACGCCATCCCCAGCCAATAAGGTGTTCCTTCTTCCATCGGTAGTCATAATCATATCCAACTCCGCCAAAATACCAAACTTGCCGAATCGTTGATGATAAGCACCACCGACTACGAACCACGGACGGGTTACTTCCAAGGAACTGATGGGAATATCATTAGATGTAATATCCAAATCTTCCTTTTGCTCATCCGTAAAATCGAAAGACCAGGCATTGAAGGTATTCGTGACATCCTTAGCGGATAATCCCAAACTCCAATGTTTCCTCTTGTACTGTAATCCTAGATCGAACCCGAATCCCTTGGCATTGGCAAAAGGACCAATCTTACGATAAATGACCTTTGCATTACCTCCAACAAACAAATCCGCATTATCACCTACCCATATACTTTGGGCGTAAGTGAAAAGAAATGCATAATCAGCTGCCGAAAAAGGAACGATATTATCATAATTAATCGTCCCATCATCCTCATATAAACTCAGCGTATTCGGAATATCATCCACTCCGAATCGAATGATGGAAATTCCCAGTGAACGCTTCACATCCTTATTCTTATTCCAAATGGGATAAACCGCTGATAGGTAATCATATTTACCAATCCCTGCAAACCACTCCGCATGCATGAATGCGAATTGGAGCTTGGATTCCACATTCGCAATACCTGCCGGATTCCAATAATTTGAATATGCATCCTGGGTTGTTACAATGGCTGCATTTCCCATACCCTGAGCCCTGGCTCCGGCACCGATAGCCAAGAATTCATTACTGTATTTCTGACCGAACAAGGGGGTCAGGAAACAAATGATGATGGGGATGAATAAGTATGATTTCATATCCTATTTTTAGTTGGCGGTATTCTTTTAGATGTTTGGATGTGAACACATCCTATGAATTATATTTGGATGAATACCAAATACACATAATCCTTAAAGCGATGAGTATTCATGGTTCCAGTCCTTGAATACAACGTTGGATATTTCGCAATTGTACGAATAAATTCAAATTAACTCAATTATACTTTATCAATTTGTCAATATATTCACAATACCTACATCTATCATGTATAAAGCCAATAGTCTGATATAATTAAATACTCGTGTTAATCTTATACGGTAGGATTGAATCGAAGGTTTATTTCTTAATTTTGTGGCCATCAACATAAACTCACCAATATGAATACCAGAGTTCCTTTTTCCCCAATCATAGTCGGTACCATGAGACTCGGCCAATGGGGTGCCCGTTTCAATACGGCACAATACCAATCCTTTATCGAGTCATCCATCGAAATGGGTGCTACCACTTTTGACCATGCTGACATTTATGGTGGGTATACCACTGAGGGTGAATTCGGGCAAGTATTGAAACAAAAGCCCGAATTGAGGGAAAAAATGCAAATCATCACCAAGTGTGGCATCAGGTACGAATGTGATAATAGGCCGCAGAACAGAATCAAATCCTATGATTCTACCAAGGAATATATCATAGAGAGTGTGGAGCAGTCCCTAAGGGAATTACATACGGACCACATTGATGTACTTCTGATTCACAGGCCAGATATATTGATGGACCCTGATGAGGTGGGTGAGGCTGTTCAGATACTGAATGAACAGGATAAAATCATTGATTTTGGTGTCTCCAATTTCACAACGAGCCAATTTGACTTACTGAATGACAAGGCTGCATTGTGTACCAATCAGATAGAGGTTTCAATCCATCAACTGGAGGGTTTCCATAATGGGACCATCGACCAGTGCCATAGGTACAGATTGCCTGTGATGGCTTGGTCTCCATTGGCAGGAGGCTCCATGTTCGGTGAACATCCTACTGATAAGGACCAAAGAATCATTGAGGTGGCACGTCCCATTCAAGAAAAATATAACTGCGAATTGGACCAATTGCTATTGGCATGGTTAGCCAAACATCCGGCTTGGATTATTCCTATCATCGGAACCAGTAAGGTACAACGAATCGAATCTGCCATGAAAGCTGTGAAAATCAATATTACACATGAGGAATGGTATGATTTGTATCAGGCATCATTAGGACGAAAGGTAGCCTAATCCATATTATTCAATTCGATAAGCATTCTAAATAGTTAGTCATATGATAAGGGTAAGATCCAGGGATTTGGAAGGAGCGGAAGTTTCTTGGTTTGCACCAATTTGTAATGGGGATACTGATTTTCTTGGCGAAATGCCGGACCAATACAGAAGTAATTGGGATAATGCATCTGAAATCCTACTCACTGCAGATAAACTTGGGTATCGGAATATCCTTTGTCCATCCTCTTATCAGGTAGGTCAGGATACCATGACATTCGTATCGGCAGTGGCGCCATTGACACAAAATATCAATCTTTTGGCTGCTGTACGGTGTGGAGAGATTCATCCTCCCATGCTAGCCAGGGCCATTGCGACATTGGACCATATCCTGAAAGGCAGATTAACCATCAATATCATTTCCTCCAATCTGCCGGGAACACAGATGGATTCAGCTTCAAGGTATCAACGCTCAAGGGAGGTCATAGAAATATTGAAACAAGCCTGGACACAGGATGAAATCAAATTCGAGGGACAATATTATAATATACAATTACCATCAGCACCAGTAAAACCCTACCAACAAAACGGTGGTCCCCTACTCTATTTTGGTGGCTATTCACCACCGGGTGTAGACCTGTGTGCTGAACATTGTGATGTCTATCTCATGTGGCCCGAAACAGAGGATAAAATCCAGGGGTTGATGAAAAACATGAGCGAAAAGGCGGCTGCCTACAAACGTGAGGTTGATTTTGGTCTCAGGGTCCATATGATTGTCAGGGAAACTGAGAAAGAAGCCAAGGACTACGCAAAACACCTCATGTCCAAATTGGATGCGGATATCGGCAAGGAAATCCGGGAAAGGGCATTGGATGCCAAATCCTATGGTGTTTCCAGGCAAGCGGATATGAGGAATCAATCAGACAATGATGGTTTTGTAGAGCCCAATCTATGGACCGGCATCGGACGTGCACGTTCGGGTTGTGGAGCAGCCATCGTAGGTAACCCGGAGCAAGTATTGGAAAAATTACACCGATATATGAAAATGGGTATCCGTTCATTTATCTTTTCGGGATATCCGCACTTGGAGGAATGCAAATTGTTTGCTGAGCATGTACTCCCTCACATCAAAACGATTTCCCTCCCTGAGGAATTGGGAAGAATTCCAAAAAACACTCCCGGAACACCATTAGGAATCGGTAAGAGAAAGTAATACTGATATATCCGATGAGCCTATGGGCCATCGGATATTTTATATTCGGGCATTGTATGCTTATAATTGGATTCCGGAAACTCCATCATCATTCTCCCTAAAATTCACTACCTTCTCATCCAATCTTAAAACTGGAACTAGAACAATATCATGGCTATAGATTTCGGAATCGTCATCGTTTATTTCATCCTTATTTTTGCAATGGCCCTATCTGGTAGAGCCAGGGGTGTGGTAACAAAGGAGGAATATTTTTTGAGCAACCGAAATTTGAAATGGTATTCCGTAGCCATTTCTTCCATTGCCACCAATATCCAAGGTTATCAGTTCCTGGGCATGATGGGTTCTGCCTACCTCTACGGATTGGCACAAGCCCAACTGGAAATCAATGCCGTACAAGGTATTTTCATGGCTGCATTCATCTTTGTACCCATGTACCTCAAGGATAGGGTCATTACAATTACCCAATTCATAAAGAAACGGCTTGGAAAGACTGTGGCTTTCATTTATTCCGGTGCCAGTTTGTTCCTCTTTTCTACTGTAGGCTTAGGCGCAGCCCTCTTTTGGGGTGCCTACGCAGCAGAGTTGGTCTTTGGCGAATATTTTGCATTCATTTCGGAGGAAAGGGTAATCAGGGCAGGTGTCATACTCGTATTCCTAGGTGTATTCTCGGCCATTTATACTTATCTCGGAGGATTGGCAGCCGTTGTCAAAACGGATATTATCCAATTTTCCATTCTTTTATTGGGAGGAATCGTCATCACTCTGGTCGCCGTTCATCATTTGGGTGGTTGGTCCGCCTTATATAATGGAACCTACCTATTGAAATGGGGCGATGGATATATGGAAGTCGACCATCTCATGCATCTCCATCTTCCGGGCGACCATCCCAAATTGCCTTGGACTTTCATGTTCGGTCTGTTTTTATTGAATATCAATTATTGGTGCGCCAATCAGACAGTCGTGCAACGTTCATTGGCAGCCAGAAGTCTCAAGGAAGCACAAGTGGGGCTCATGGTAGGTGGTCTGATGAAGTACTTCATGGCCATTATCATTATCATTCCGGGGATTGCATTGGCAGGTATATTACACGATAATCCCTTGAGTGAACCCGATATGACTTTCCCTTATTTAGTCACGAATTACTTAGGAACCGGAGTCAGGGGGATTATCCTCTGTGCATTGTTCGCCTCATTAATGAGTACCGTAGATTCCACTTTCAATTCATTGGCTACCCTATTTTCCGTAGATATTTATAAAGAATATATCAATAAGGAAGCTACCGACCAACAGATGGTTGATGTCGGCCGAAGAACGATACTTTTCACTTTATTTACCGGGGTTGCCATGGGTTTATTCCTATTATCCTTTAAGTTTGCAGACCAACAATCCGCATTCACCCATACCCTAAATGAAATCAGGTATTATGTCAATTGTGGCTTGGTAGTCATTATCTGTGGAGCCGCATTCCTATACCTCCCTAAGCGTTGGCTGACAGTAGTGGCATTCTTCAGTACGGTAGTCCTACAATTTGCATTCTCCCAATTCCTATTTCCGGAAATGAATTATTTCGTAAGGGCTATGTGGGTAATTATCATCGGCTTCCTAATCATTGCCATTCCTGCATTCCTAAGATTACGAGCTGTTAATGAAGATGGGGATGTCGAAAAATTCAGATTTAGGTCCCTACAAGAGGTATTCGTTTTTGCCAGCCCACAAATGTTCTGGGCCGGAATGGGCCTCATCAGTTCCTTGGTCCTTTTGCACTTGATTTTTCATTGATACATGACCCATAGAGTAATAGGTGGGTATCGTAGCTATATGTGATGTAGTATTCCAAATTCAGAATGAATCATATGATTCGGGCTACAAATACGTCAAGATATGAGACAAACGCATTGTTTTGGGTGGCGGATTCAACAAATATGAGTAGATGCCTTTTCATTCATGGTAAAGCTAATCTTGAGATTTGTATCTGGAAAGTATGGCATGAAAATTAGCGGATATTTAGAAACATTTGCTTTGTTCAAAGATGATAAGAACAAGGATTACTCACAGCTATAATGTTCCATTTCTAACGAAACAGATAATAGCGGTTACATAGTAGTAATCATCGCTTCATTCACCCTTAGTACATATAGTGTTGCTTTTGCATTATCCATATTTGACCATTTGATATATAGATTAATTTAACCACATACCCCTTTTAGTCATTACCTATTCAATCACTTGAAATACTTAAAAATGAAAAACAGTACATTCATTCCTGATAAAAAACCTTACAAACTAGTATGGTGTATTCCTTTCCTGATAGCTATGTTTGCTATCAACCCAACTCATGCCTGTTCATTTTCCGGTACAGCACCCATCCATGTGGATGCATCTGCTACAGGAAATAATGACGGCACATCATGGACAGATGCATTCACAGATTTACAAGATGCCCTGGATGCCTATTGCAATGGTGCGGACATATGGGTAGCAGCAGGTACCTATAAGCCTTCCAAGGATCCATTCGGAAATGCATCCCCCTCTGACGTAAGATCTAAGACATTTTTCCTACCCGACGGTATAAAAATCTATGGTGGATTCGCTGGTACCGAGACTGCCCTTTCTCAAAGGGATATCGCTAACAATGCCAGTATCCTAAGTGGGAATATCGGAGCTATAGCGTCGGAAATCGATAATACCTACCATGTAGTTCTAGCTTCTGCTGATGCCTCTACAGGTGTGGGTGTGATCATAGATGGTTTTTCTGTTACTGCTGGCTATGCCGGTGATGGTTCTCCTGTTTGGGTCAATGGTAATATCATCTTTAACTCTGATGGTTGTGGAATCCACACTCTGAATGGAACAAATATCCTAAGTAACAATACCATTTATAACAATACAGCTGGTAGCGGAGGAGGAGTTTACACCATCAATGGTACAAATATCTTAGATAATAATACCGTTCATAATAATTTGGCTTCCATTGGCGGGGGAATTGTCTTTAGGGGTGGTAATAATTTGTTAGATAACAATTCTGTTTATGGCAATACTGCCATAAACTCTGGTGGTGGGGTATATACTGAAAATAGTAATACCACTTTGAGTAATAATTTCATTCATGATAATTCGGGTTTTGAAGGTGCTGGAATTTTTACTGCCAATGGTACAAACACCTTGGTTAATAATATCATCCTAAATAATTCGGCTAATTACAACGGAGGCGGGATTTACTATTTGAATGGTATGAATACCCTCGTTAACAACACCATTTATGGAAATACTGCCAATAATTATGGTGGTGGGATATATGCTGAACTAGGAACTCATTCCCTGACTAATAATATCTTTTGGGATAACAAGCGAGGGGCGAATAATAATGTTGTCGGAGCAGACATTGATTATTCTTCCAGTAGCCTAACCATAGAATACTGTATTACCCAAGAGAACAGTTTTCTCAGTTCAGGAACAGGCATCATCAATAATCAAGATCCGCTCTTTGTAGATTCAACGAATGTAAGCGGAACGGATAATATTTTGGGTACTGCGGATGATGGTCTAGTCCTAAGGAATTGTTCGCCTGCTGTCAATACAGGAACCATTCCTTCCTATATTACTCCTACAGATATCTTAGGGAATAGTAGAGTCGGAGCTTATGATATGGGAGCTTATGAAAACCAAAGCCCGGGAGCGATTGATG
Source organism: Saprospiraceae bacterium (assembly GCA_020631355.1). GTDB lineage: Bacteria > Bacteroidota > Bacteroidia > Chitinophagales > Saprospiraceae > JAHDCE01. Next base: position 90,446 of record JAHDHL010000010.1, read on the forward strand.
ACAATTCAGATCTGGCTACGACAGATGCTACGGTCAGTCTGAGTCAGACCACAAACACCTTTTATGCTAATGATTGTTCCAGTTTAATAGCCACAGTCGAACAGTCGGGAGCGAGCCCAATCACAGGCAATGTAGAGGTCAAGATATGGTTTGACCCTGCTGTATCACAGGCTGGACAACCTTATGTACAGCGCCACATAGAGATAACACCCAGTACGAATGCTGCTGCAGCAACTGGAACAGTTACTCTTTACTTCACACAAGCAGAATTCGATGCTTTCAATGCTGATCCTACAAGTACGTTGGATTTGCCTACGAGTGATGCTGATGCCACTGGTATTGCTAACCTAAGGATTACCAAATATCCGGGTGCAAGCAGTGACGGTTCAGGATTACCCAGTAGCTACACGGGTACACCGATACTGATCAACCCTACGGATACTGATATCGTTTGGAATACCATCATGTCCCGATGGGAAATCTCTTTTGATGTGACTGGTTTCTCCGGATTCTTCGTACATACAGGTAACACTACCCTGCCAGTAGAATTGGCTGACTTCAAAGCTAGAGAAGACGGAAAGACCGCCTTATTGACATGGGAAACCGTATCCGAACAAAACAATAAGGGGTTCCACATCGAGCATAGCAATAATGGAAGGGATTTTGAAACCATCGGATGGGTAGAAGGACATGGTAATACTATTGTGATACAGGAATATGAATTCATCCACGAAAATCCAAGTACAGGATTGAATTACTATCGTTTGGTACAAGAGGATTTTGACGGAACCATCAGCCATTCCATGATTAGGACCGTATTAATTGATACTGATTTTGCTTTCGCAGTTTACCCTAATCCGTCCCTATTGAAAGGACAATCAAATATCCAATTCTTTTCCACGGATGCTCAACAAGTCAATGTAAGTGTATTCGAGGTGAGTGGAACCCAAATTATGTCTATGAATCACGATATCAATGAGGGGAATAGCACTCTATCCTTGCCCCACGATGTACTCAGTAGTGGTATGTACATCATTTTTATCACCCACAGTAATGGTATTGAGAGTGTAAGAATGAGTATTGTAGAATAAATATTCGGGATTGTATGAATCATCCCAAGATTTATAAAGGAGTTGCAAAATGCAACTCCTTTATATTTTAAGGCCTAAAAAGTAAAAACCGGGGTTGAAAGTTCATAGATATCCTTTTGTGACACCAAGGAGTTTCCAAAATTCACGCTGAGTGTAACAATGATACATTTTCAACGAATAAAAAAAATTGAATAAAAATCGGCTAACTCCATCCTTATTGTCGAATATTTTAGAGTCATTTCATGTCACAGATTATTATTTGTTAGTAATTTAATTTTATTGATTACAGAGACTGCCCTATTAACAATTGACCTGCAACTTATGAATCACCTTAAATCACCAAGTATAAATTATTCTATCAAAACGATTTATGTGTGATAATTTTATCAAAGATGGGAATCTACCCAGATAGGGATAATGGGCAATTTCAAATTCAGGCATAACTACATATCATATCAATTTTTCATTCAAGTACAATCTCGATGTCACAGCGATTCTGAATTCTCCGGTCCAAGATGATGATTTGGTAACATTTTCGTACTGCATTTGATACACACACAACGACAAATATTTGAGATGAGAAAACTTACATTTATCCACAAGAACATTTCTACGCAAGGTTCACCTTTGGCTTTGCTAAAAATTAATGGTGCATTAACATCTGAAAATGTGCTGGATTTCCCAAAGGATATGGCTATCATGTTCGTACCCAAACCATTCAAGGTATTGGTTGACCTTACGAATGTGGAGAATATTGATATTGTTGGCATTAATTTCCTTGTTAAGTTAAGGATGATGTCTCTGAACATGGGTGTACCCTTTGCCGTAAAGGCCCCATACAGAGATAATATCGTTGATCACTTTGAAAAGACCAAGCTTGATCGAGTACTCAATGTAGAGTACATTATCGAGAGAAGTCTGGCAGCATAAACAAAAACACTAAGAACAGCACTCATGTATATTTTTGCCGTCAACAATAAGAACAAATATCATGAATGCTATAATTATTCCTTGTTACAACGAGGGGGATCGAATAGATTCCCATACCATTCAGACATTCCTAGCCCTCAGGAATGATTTCAAGATTATACTGGTAAATGATGGAAGTAAGGACAATACCCTGGAACGTCTACAAGCCATCAAGAAAGAATCTCCGGACAAGATTGAGGTTGTGGATCTCAAGGTTAACGGAGGTAAGGCTGAAGCCGTAAGACAAGGCGTGCTGAGTGCCCTAGAAAATCCATCATTTGAATATATCGGATTTTTGGATGCGGATTTTTCCACTACGTTGGAAGAATTCGAGACCATTACCAAATTCATCCGGACCAATTCCTATTTCAAGGCTGTTATTGGGTCACGTCTCATGAGAAGTGGCGCCCAAATCAAACGAAAGTTATCCCGTAGGGTATTTTCATTGGTCGTCAGGTTACTGATTAGGGTTGTTTCCCGATTATCCATCAAGGATACCCAATGCGGAGCCAAGATATTCCATAGGGAAATGGCTAAGATTGCATTCAAGGAGGCATTCATCACCGATTGGTTATTTGATGTGGAAATATTCATCCGATTCAGGAAATATTTCGGCAAGCACGCCACCAGTAAGATCATCTATGAGTATCCATTGATGAGATGGATTAATCCGGAGGGTTCCAAGGTGAGTATGAAAGAGATATACCGTACCCCATTGATGATTCTAAAAATAGATTATTACTATAATCAGGCATGGACCAGGTATTTCCGGACATCCTAATCAGGAAGTATCGGCTGCATACCCAATACTTCCTCGGCAAATTTGAATGTTTCCTCACGGATATGGCTCAGATCCTTGGATCTGAGTTTGGAAACCATGCAATGGTCTCCGCATTCCGGAAAGGCAATCATTCTTTTGTTAGCCTCAGGAACCGGACTGGTCTGATGGAATAATTCCATTTCAGGGATGGAAACGGTCTTGTCCCTTTCCTCCTCATTTTTATAATAATACGCCAATAGATAAGGCGTCTTGATTTTTTTATATACCCTAATACCCGAAGCATGATTCACCAAATGAACCAAGGCCCCTACACCTTCCAGACGTTGTTTGAAGGTCCAGTACACACTATCCTGTGGATTGAATTTACCGATACGGTATTTCCCCCCCATCACCATTCGCGCTACATGAAGTCCCCAAGGATATAATAGGAGCTGTCCGGATTGGTCCACCATTTTGAAATTAGGACTATAATATACATGGCCATCAATCAGGCCGGGATTCTCGGCATCCAGATAATTGGCAAGTGTACTTCCTGTGGATGCTGAGAGTACGATTACTTTTTCACCAATGGTTTTTCCGATGGCGATGGCTTCCTTGGCCGATTCCACCCAATCCTTTGATGTTACGTCCAGGAAAGCTTCATCCGTACGGATACCATGTCCTTTCAGGCGAGCCAGAAACAGATTACATCCGTATCGTTTGGCAAAATCAAAGTGAACACCATCCCCTTCCATCGGGCTGGCAGAATATCCATGCAGATATACTACTGAGTAGGCTGTCTTCGATTGGCTTGAATCAGCCCAAACGATGCGGGCCTCATTATCGGGTTTAAGATTCTCAATCTTCGATTCCTTGGATTGGACATAGGCTTCAACTGTTTCCAGATTGAACTCGTATTCCGGTATTTGTCCATCAAATGATGGGAATTTCAATCTTGGTCCTAATAAAATCACTGCAATAAGGATTATTGGAATAAGGAATCTCTTTTTGATTTTCATAAGCTAATTTGTCAAGATAAAAAGACTCGGTAAATCTGCATGATGGCCAAAGATATGAGAATCAAACCGATAATGGTATTGAAATACTTTTCATATTTCTTTAGCCTATCCTCCAATACTTCTCCGACAGAACCATATAATGTCAGGCAAGCAAAGGTCCCCAGAACAATCCCAATGATAAAGGAATGAATATAAAGGGATTCGTATCTGAGTTGTCCTGCGGCCTTGAGTGAAGTGGAAACTGCCAACCAATAGGGAATCGCCAATGGGTTGATGATGGATAACATGATTCCCTTGTAGAAAGGAGCCACTTTCCTTTCCTCTTTCCGTGGTTCATCCTGTTGTTTTTTCCGTTCTTTCCTTTCCTGATAACTGGAATACAAATAGAATCCGCCAGCGACCAAAAACAAGGGGATGACCGCCACTTCAATCGCATATTCAATGGAGGGATTACTCAGCATGATACTACTGAATTGGATAGCAATGAACGCCTGTCCATATTCTACTATAATCACACCTAATGCAAAAAGTAATACCTGATAGAAACGACGTGCTACGGCCACTTCTATGGCAGTGAGGTTCAATACACCCAAGGGTATCGAACCTACAAAGCTAACTCCGAATCCGAGTAAGATATGATTAATCAATAGTAGGGTTTTAGATGGTTATAAATCAAAGTTATACAGGATATCCCTTGGCTTCATTCTGTTCAAATCTATCATGAATGATAATCTGGCTATTCTGTTTCTGGAAGCCAATTGGTTCTTCAAATCCTTTGTACTGAATAAGGGAACATAAATACCAATTCTATCATCCCATGCTTCTATGGCCAAACCCAACTGGCCATATATATTATCACCCGACGAACTATTCCCATTCGACTGAACGTATCCTACATCCACATAGGGTCTGAATTTAGGGATGTAATTGGGGATGTTGATTGGCAAGTCTATCTTGGCATTCAATGTAATGATTCCAATATTACTCTTTCCCAAGAAAGTGTTATTCAGAGGAGCCTTGAAACCACCCTGATTGAGATGAATCTGATTCACGAAGAAACCGTCCATTTCATTTCTTCCCATATAAAAATCATCCGCCCAAAAATCAACACTACCCAAACCTGTCAATGAATAGGTTCCGGGAATGGTGGAGATGATATTCGATTTGGAATTATACAAGAATGTACCTGCAAAGAATCTTAGATGTATTCCCTGTTTCTTGGCATACAAGATTTTCACCTTTGCTTCCAAATCCAATTTGACATAGCCTCCTCCCCTATCAAATGTATATTGTTCCAACAAAGCATTGATTTCGTACGGAGCCAAGGTACTCTTATTCGATAAATGATATTTCAAACGTGGTATGAATGTCCATTCACTCTCATGCCCCGTATATGTAAGTGTTGTATCCACTCCATTCACTACCTCACTGAAAGTCCCTTTTGCTGCTGATTGAATGGTTAACAATTCCAATGAAAGGATTTGTTTCCTATTACTTCTTGCTCGCTTATTTCTAAATTCAAATTCAAGGGATGTCTTGAATCTATTATAATCCAAATTACTTGCTACTCCCTCATACTGACCGTAAAGTTCCTCATCGTATTCATAACTGAAGCTCTTATAGGCCAATTCAGCTGATATTCGTTGTAAGCCTTTCGGATAAGCATGGTAACGAACATGGGCCAAACCACCCAATTTCCCTGATTTGATACCATACATCGGAGTCAATGACCACTCGAGTGATTTTGATGGTAATGATGTGTTATAGAATGATACTCCCGGCATGAATCCGTCATATACATTCCCTCCAATGACTGGAGTCCAGTAGATGGTTGAACGCCTTGGATTCTCCACTCCACCCAAGAATTTTAGTCGGAATGGTTCGATTTTACTCCCTTTGGCAGAAATACGATTATTACTTCGATTGAAATCCGGCATGATCTGATTCCCATCTATGGCAAAATGACTGGCTTCACCAATTGGGACAACGATTTCCTTTTCTCCCTCAAATCCCTCAATCCATTGAGTTTTTACAGTATCCTTATCCAAAACGATCTGAACAGGGAATGGTGCAGGAATTTCACCTACATTCTCTATGGTGAGAATATATTGCCCCTCACCTTTTCTCACCTTTTTCATTTTGTAATCGAGGTGGTCAGTAGAACCGATGAGCCCCTCAAAAAGCCAGGACAAGTCCTTTTGGGTTTCTGCTTCCAAGAGTTTCTTGACATCCCGAGGTTGGGGATGTTTGAATTTCCATGTATCATAATACACTTTCATTACCCTATCGAATTCCTCTTGCCCTAGATATTGTTCCAGATATTCAAAAAGATAGGCGGGCATACTGTAGGCTCCTATCCAATAATTGAGCAACCTCAAATCCTGTGACGGTGTATTTACTGCCTGATAGGTTCTCCTACGCATAGGGAGATAGAATTCTATCTGATTGGATTCTCCGGGTGGTACTCCGGCCAATTTTTCATATCCCAAATAGGATTCGGTATCACCATAATATTTTTCCATGTACTCGTGCTCGTAGTAGGAATTGAATCCCTCATCCATCCAAGCATAATCCCTTTCGTTACTTGCCAGTATTCCATAGAACCAATTGTGTCCTACCTCATGGGTTATCACCTCATCCAGACTTCGATCCGTACCAGCGAAACCAATAACCGTAATCATGGGATACTCCATACCCGCCCCTGCACTCAAAGCACTCTGGACTGCTGTTGCTTGAGGATAGGGATATTCCCCTACTCTCTCAGAATAAAACTCGACAGACCGATTCACATAATTGATGGCCTTGGCCCATAGTGTAGCTTCCACTTCCGTAAACATCACATATGTATCCACTTTTCTGCCTGAAGCCAGGGTGACCGCACTTTGTTCCACAAAAAATCGCTTATCAGCAAACCAAGCAAAATCGTGTACATCCTCAGCAGTATAATGTATGGTTTTCATGGTTGCACTAGACGGAATCAGCCGGGGTTCGATACCCTTCTCCTCATCCATTTCCTTAAACATAGCTTGGGTTTCGGCTACTTTCTGACTTAGGAATTGCATTTCGCTTTCATTCTGAAGTAATCCTGTGGCACCTACCACATAATTATCGGGTAAGGTAATCTTTACATCAAAATTGCCGAATTCGGAATAGAATTCCCCCTGGTCCAGATAAGGCATCGGATGCCATCCTTCCAAATCATATACTGCCGGTTTAGGATACCATTGTGTCATTTGATATGATTGACCAACATGCCCTAGTCTTGAGAATGAATCAGGAATCTTCATTTTGAAACTTGTATTAATGACCATTTCCCCACCGGGTTGTAAAGCCTGATTCAATTCAACCAGTGCGATATCGGGGTTATCTTCCCAATAATCCCATGCCACAACCTTGTTATTGACCTTGATGGTCAATTCTTTGTATCCTCCTAACCTGTAATACTTTGCGAAGTAAAAATCGGCATCTCCATTTTCAGTAATCTGTTTTGAGAACGCAGATGTTCTGTTCTTATAAGCATTGGGCCATAAGTGAAGATAAATTTCACTGAGCACGTCAGGGGATTGGTTCTTATAAGTGATATCCACGGTACCTGATAGCATATGCGTACTATCATCCAATTCAACATCTATATCGTAGCTAAGTTCTTGCTGGAAATAGTCTGTTGGCTCCTGAGTCCATGAAATCAGGGGATAACAAAAAAAGAGAAGACCAAGGATGAATTTATTCATAATTGTCTATTTTGTGATATTACATAAAGGCATAGCCTCCATATGTCCGGAAAGTTATGACTGAGGTCGGTTCCTCAATTATAACTGGAATACAATATTACATAATTCCTCAATAAGAGACCTAGATGAGAATTTGGTTTTGGTTCATTGTTCTTGCTTTCTTCATCAGTTGCAAATCCAATCAGGTTATAGCTGATACACCTGTGACGGAGCCTACACGGTCCGATATCGAGGGATTCCCCCAGAGTTGGAAAGGTACATATACGGGTACATTGAATATATTCCAGCCAGGCAGCCTCACTCCATCCCAAAGCGTACCCATGGATTTATATATCGATCAAATTGATGTCGATAGTACCAAATTCGAGTGGAACATTACCTATGGGGAAGATAAAGTGAAAGGACTAAGACAATACCAGCTGATTACCAAGGATAGGGACAAGGGGATTTTCGCCATCGACGAACGGAATTCGATTGTATTGGATGCACATTTCATACATGGCAAACTCTTTTCGAGATTCAGTGTGATGGGTAATCTGATTTCTGCCACCTATGAAAAACAGGGAGATATCATTATTTTCGAAATCCATTCGGGAAAGGAAAAAGTAAGTGGCTATACCGGAGGACAAGAGGATACCCCGAATGTAGGTCTATACCCATCAGCTGTTTATCAAAAAGCCAGACTTAGCAAAGTGGAAAGAAACTAGACAATAAAGCGGTTAAAAAATCACTTCTTCAACCGCTTCATAAATTTGAACACCCTATGACCTAAAAACTAATTCAGAACATTAGTCTGAATTATAACGCAATTTGCAAAATTAAATCTTATAATACAAGATTTGCCACGGAATATTTCGCAGCTCTCGCAAATATTAATGTTAAGCTAATGTAAACTGTAATCTACCCGACGATTTTACCATAGTTATCAGCCACAGCATCCCAATTAATTACATTGAAGAAGTTCTGGACATAATCCCCTCTCTTATTTTGGTAATTGAGGTAGTATGCATGTTCCCATACATCTATACCTAGTATGGGTGTACCATTTTGTTCCACAATATTTGTCATCAAGGGATTATCCTGATTTGGAGTGGAACTGATGAATAGTTTCCCTGCATCATCCAAGGACAACCAAGCCCAGCCCGAGCCGAATCTAGTCTTTGCAGCAGAACTGAAAGTTTCCTTGAATCCGTCGAATGAACCAAATGTAGCATTGATAGCCTCTGATAGAGCGCCCGTTGGTGCTCCTCCCTTGTTGGGAGCTATGACATTCCAGAAAAGACTATGATTGAAATGACCACCACCATTGTTCCTGACGGCCGTATCGTCTTCTGTCACAGTGGAAAGAATATCCAATAATTCTTTTCGTTCGAATGGTGTTTCCTTAATTGCAGCATTCAGTTTCTTGACATATCCTGCATGGTGTTTGCCATGGTGGATACCCATCGTTTCCTTATCAATATTAGGCTCCAATGCCTCCACAGGATAAGCCAGATCAGGTAATCTGAAATCCCCTACTCTCACCTTAATGGGAACTTTCCCACCATCCGAATCCTTAGAAGAAGGATTACAGGCATAGAATGGACTGAATGCCAGACCTGTTACTGTTATCGCTGAAACTTTCAAAAACTTTCTCTTATCCATGTGTTGTGGTTTTCATATAAGAACTGCACACAATATAAAAGGTTTATTTAAAAAGAAAATAACGCCCCAAGCATTAATTACACTAGGCTTTGCATACATTCTGATATAATTCATATTTTACATGGGAAATGAGAATCCTTAGCGAAGCATGGCCAAGAAAACAAAGAACAAAGAAAAGAATACCAAATCCAATTCATCAAAACCAAACCAGCTCTTTCAAGAATACTGGCCTGTTGCGTTGATATTGGTACTTTCCTTTTTCATCTTCCAACCATCCATCCAGTATGACTTTGTTTTGGATGATGATTTGGTTCTGGCTAAGAATACATTTGTCACCAACGGAAAGATTGGTGATATCATGACTTCTTCATTCCATGAGGGATTCACAGGTAAACCTGACAAGAATTACAGACCCCTTTCCATGGTCGCATTTGCTTTGGAAACCCAATTCTTTGGTAAGGATAATAATGGCACCATCAACCCCCATGTTTATCACTTTTTCAATGTTTTATGGTTTGCCATTTCCTGTGGTTTGCTATTCTTATTGCTCAAGAGGTGTTTCCCCAAGGCCCATATGTGGTTGCCGCTTGGGATTACGCTATTGTTTGCCTGGCATCCTATCCATACGGAGGTAGTTGCCAATGTGAAAGGGAGGGATGAGATATTTGTCTTCCTTGGATTGGTCAGTACCTTGTATACCTTACTCAGATATGATGAATCCGGTAACAAACAATGGTTGATTGCCAGTCTTTTCACCTACTTTCTTGCTTGCCTTTCCAAGGAAAATGGACTACCCATCATAGGGCTTGTTCCATTCACACTCTATTTCTTTGGAAAACATAACCATCAAAGTACGAAGCCAATCATTACAACAACAGCATTCTATCTGATTCCGATAGGAATATATTTTGCCATGCAAATGGCATTCACAGGTGACAATGGTGACATCCCCGGCCCGATAGATAACATTTTATACACAGAAGGGATAAGCTCATCAGAACGTTGGGCGACTCCTATCGGAATGATTGGTGAATATATCCAACTTCTCATCTTGCCACTACAGTTGAGTTTTGATTACTCTGCCTATCAAATTGAATTGATGGATTGGGGAACTCCAAAAGTCCTCATCTCACTTTTGGCAACAATAGGCCTGACTGGTCTGGCTATCTATTTATGTAAGAAGAAACATCCTATCGGATGGGCCATCCTTGAGATGATAATCATGTTTGCACTGGTGAGTAATATCCTTTTCATTATTGGAACAACCATGGCTGAGCGCCTGATGTTTTCACCATCCCTAGGATATTGTTTCATTGTAGGTTATCTGTTGTATCAATTCTTATATAAGAATGATAAAATCCAAGTTATCTATTATTTCGCATTAGGGGCGATTCTCGTATTTTATTATGTTCAGGTAACACAACACCTACCCAACTGGGAAAACAATCTGAAACTTCATCAATCAGGTATCGTTTCGGCACCCAATAGTGCTAGAACCAATTCTTTCTATGGCCACAGGCTGTACGAGGAACTGATGACGACACAAGATCAGGCACAGAAGCAGAAGTTAGCACTGGAAGCCATCACTTATTTCGATAGGGCTACTGAGATTGTTCCTAGTTTCAGGGATGCCCATCACAACAAGGCATTATGTTACGAAGCGATTGGCCAATATGACGAAGCCATCAAGCATTTTGACAAAGCCATTGCCATTGATCCTGATTACCAGTTATCCATATGTGGCAAGGGGTTAGCCTATCATAAGAAAGGTGATAATATGACTGCCCTCCAACTGATTCAGCAAGCCCATGATATCGCACCCAATAACGAAATCATCAAGAAGAATCTTATTTCCATTCTTTTTGCGATAAGGGATGTCTATAAGAACCAAGGAGACATCGAAACGGCAATTTATTATGACAAACAAGTTAAGGTATTACGGGGTGAACCCATTAATTAGGATTTTCTTATGTTACATATTGTTCTCGTTCGTTGCTTGTGATCGTAGTAAGATTGCAGAACCCGATGCGCAACGGATGGAGCAAAAAGAAGATACTGCCGTAGTTGAAAATGTAGCGGTACCCATTGATACGATTCCCTTGAATTATGATCCCAGTCTATGGACCAATATCAGGGTTCTGCTTCCTGATGTGGATATGGATATTCGGTATGCGACAAGTAATAACTTTGTTGGAGAACCCATCTATGACTGTGGCGGATGCTTCCTCCGACCAAAGGTGGCAGTGGCTTTGGCAAAAGTACATCAGGACCTCATTGATGAGGGTTATGGAGGGATAAAAATTTTCGATTGTTACAGGCCTCGTCCATACCAGCAAAGATTATGGGATAAGGTACCTGACCCTCGGTTTGTTAGCGATCCTAAGAAAGGTTCCATGCATACACGTGGGGCCGCTGTTGACCTGACAATAGTTGACACAGATGGGAAAATCCTTAATATGGGTACGGATTTTGATTCTTTTGAAAGAGAATCCTATCACAACTATCCATTCAAAGACAGTACAATAACAGTGAACAGAAACTTGTTGAAGCGTGCCATGTACAAGAGAGGCTTCAAACATATCAGTACGGAGTGGTGGCACTATTCATACACCCTCAAAAACTATCCTTTATCGGATTGGGTTTGGGAATGTGACTAGCCAATATATTCATCTTTCCTTACGGAAAAATATGGTTATAATTCTTTGGCTATTACAATTATAAAAGGTATCATTGTATAACTATATAACGAGATTACTTTGAGAACACATTTTGTCACATTATTGGTGATTGGTTTTATAACCTTTTTATCCCAGAGTTGTAATGAGGGAGGCAATACAACATCTGAGGTGGTTAAGGAAATCAATTCAAAAGTATCTGACATAGAACCTATTGTCAGAAAGATTACCTATCGGCCAACCATCACAGTGTCCTCAGGACAAAGTAGTAATCTGAATCGTACGATTACTTCCTCCCTGAATCATTTCACCTCCCTTACCGTCGGCGTCTACGACCAGCAATATGCTGTTGTCATTAAGACGGATGAGAGCAAGTCCAATACACAATTCGCTGCGGATTTCACTCCTATCCAAGAACAAGAATTCGGTGATGAGATTGTAGAGGATGAGGTAGTGGAGGAGACCATAGCCGTTGAAGCACCAACTGCACCCAACCCTGAATTGTTGGTTGAGGAAGGCCCCGGAGTCGATCCTTTTGGTGATGGTGACGAACTAGCTGCCAAGGGACCAGAATCAGCAGATGACAATTCAATTAATTTCAGCATAGCCAAAATTGATGCTGCCTATCTTCTAGGCAAATTCAATCCTGCCACACATGATGATTTCACCAAGGTAAGTACCAAGCATGCAAGTAGAGCCGGTATGTATATCAGAAAGGATGTTTATACTGCATTCCTTAAAATGTATGAGGCAGCGCTTCAGGATGGTGTGGAATTGAAGATACTTTCTGCTACCAGAAGTTTCAGTGGGCAAAAGAGAATTTGGGAAGCAAAATGGACCGGAAAAAGAAAAGTGAGTGGGCAGGATCTGTCACAAGCTATTCCATTCGGTGCCGATAGAGCCAAGAAGATACTTGAATACAGTGCCATGCCCGGTACATCCAGACATCATTGGGGAACAGACCTTGATCTTTGTGCATTGAACAATGCCTATTTCACATCAGGTAAGGGTAAGGAAATCTATGATTGGCTTGTTGCCAATGCTTATAAGTTCGGTTTCCACCAACCTTATACCGGTAGGGATACAGGAAGGAACACAGGACATAATGAGGAGAAGTGGCACTGGTCGTATACTCCTATTTCCCAAGCTTTGACAAGGAAATACACCGAGGTGTTGTCCAATGAAACCATTACGGGTTTCTTGGGACAGGAAACTGCTCCTGACATCCAAATCTTGGAGAATTATGTATTAGGTATCAATTCGGACTGTAAGTAAGTTTCTGGATTCTGTTACCCACTTACACTACCATCTCTAATTTTACATCAAAAGCATATTGATTATCCGTATAAATTGGATTTATATTTGTGATAATCATAATATTGTATACATGGAACCAATCGGTATTGGTTCCATATTCTTTTTTGAATTAATTTAAACGACACTTATATGAATGATGAAAATAATATGACCCACACTTGGCAGGCTAAGGAATGGAACCAAATGAAAGGTGAGAATTCATGGACCATGTTCAAGGTCATCAGTGAATTCGTGGATGGTTTCGAAAGGCTGAATAAAATCGGTCCCTGTGTTTCCATTTTCGGCTCTGCAAGAACCAAACCCGACCATAAGTACTACCAATTGACAGTAGATGTTGCCAAGAAACTAACCGATGAGGGGTACGGTATCATCACAGGAGGTGGTCCCGGAGTAATGGAAGCTGGTAATAAGGGAGCTTTCCTAAATAAGGCAACCTCAGTAGGATTGAATATTGATTTACCATTCGAACAATTCAACAACAAGTATATTGATAGGGATAAGGTATTGAATTACAATTACTTCTTTATCAGAAAGGTCATGTTTGTGAAGTATGCCCAAGCTTTTGTGGTCATGCCGGGAGGTTTTGGTACACTGGATGAATTATTCGAGGTTCTAACGCTCATCCAAACCAATAAGATTACCAAGGTGCCTGTTATCCTTATGGGAACAGAATTCTGGGGAGGATTAAAGGATTGGATCGTAGATACGATGTTGAATAAGGAAAACAATATCAGTCCAGAAGATTTGGACCTGATGCCTGTTACGGATGATATAGATGAAGTTGTGAAGTATATCGATGACTTCTACAAGGGTACGGAAGATCTGAAGCCCAACTACGAATTATAAATTCAAATCCTAATTCTGCTTCATCATGTATGAAGCATCAAAAAAGCCCTTACTGAAAATATCATATCAGTAAGGGCTTTTGTATATCTAATGAGCAAAGGATTATCCTTCGTTTGCAGCTTTCGCAGCAGCAGAACGCAATGCTCTTGGAATTTCAACTGAAGCAACTGGGTTAGCAAGAGGATTCATGATTTGAATGTTATCCGCAACGTTAATGTCACGTACTCTTACTGATTGTCCCAATTCCAATGATGAGATATCTACAGTCAAATGATCGACGATATTCTCAGGAAGCGTCTTGATACGCACTTTTCTCATCTTTTGCTGAAGCTTACCACCTACCTTTACACCGGGTGATACACCGATACAACGTACAGGTATATCCAACTTAACAGGATGGCCATCTACCAATCTCAAGAAGTCGATGTGCAACAAGTTATCTGTTACAGGGTGGAATTGTACATCCTTAAGGATACACTTGTGTGTGCTACCATCCACATTGATTTCAACAATTTTGAAATCAGGAGTGTAGATCAATTCACGAACCTCAAGAGGATTAACAGTAAAAGAGGTATTATCACCTCCTCCATATATGATACATGGAACCTGACCGTTAGCTCTATTTGATTTAGCGTCCTTAGTTCCTACGCTAGCTCTAGGTGTTCCATTGATTACATGAGTTTCCATATCGAATGAATTATGCTAAATTTAATGCTTTTTACAAACGGAATGCAAAGATAGCCTTTTTAATGTAAATTCCCATAACCTTGTATCAGAATTTTACACAATCTATCCAAACGGGACTACAAATAGCCCCAACAACCGAATTCCCTGGATAGGATTCCCCTACCCTTTTAAGATTTAATAGGTCTTATTCCCAGAACAAACTGGAAATAGACTTATTATCGTGTGTATTTCGTATTGCCCGAGCAAACAACTTGGCCGTTGATAAAACCTTGATTTTATCTAGTTTTTTCTTCAACGGAATCGTGTCGGTTACAATCAATTCCTCCAAGACGGATTTTTCAATATTATCATAGGCATTACCGGAAAGTACGGGATGGGTACAAATGGCCCTAACGGATTTGGCACCCTTAGTTTTCAATAGCTTGGCAGCCCTACAAAGGGTTCCTGCAGTATCGGCCATGTCATCCACAAGGATTACATCACACTTGTCCACCTCTCCGATAACAGTCATTTCCGCTACCTCATTGGCACGTTTCCTATACTTATCACAGATGACCAAAGGACGTTCGAAGTACTTGGCATATTTCCGGGCTCGCTTTACGCCTCCCACATCCGGAGCTGCAAATACGGTATTGGACAAATCCATCTTCTTCAAATGAGGCATGAAGATATAATCAGACTTCAAGTGATCCACTGGAATATCGAAGAAGCCCTGCAACTGGTCGGCATGGAAATCAAGGGTCATGACCCTATCCGCACCGGCGGCCTGAAGAATATTGGCTTTCAACTTGGAAGCAATGGATACCCTAGGCTTATCCTTTCTATCCTGTCTTGCATAACCAAAATATGGAATCACAGCCGTGATATATTTGGCTGAAGCCCGCTTGGCAGCATCAATCATGAGTAATAATTCCCAAAGATTATCTGCAGGCGTGAATGTGGATTGGATAAAGAACACATAGGCTCCCCTTACCGATTCCTGAATCACAGGAGACATTTCGCCATCACTGAAACGATTCAGTTCCAAATCCCCCAATGGTTCATTATAATAATCAGCTATCTTCTCTGCTAGGTACCTGGACTCTGTTCCCGTGAATAGCTTTACCTCCTGAAGTAACATAGTAGTTGTGGTTTAATTCAAATGCCGTAGCACCGAGTATTTTAACGATGCGCAAAGGTAAATCAAATGTAAAAGAATCATGACAGGAACCTTATTTCTTTTACACAAATTCCTAACATCATTCCATACTTAAATCAAACCGAACCAAATCGCTGCAAAACCACAAATCGCATGGGCAATGGATACGGCCCAGAAGTTCCTCTTATAGTAGTATAGACTTGTCCATACCAAGCCCATCCATAAAGAGGCAAAATATATAATCCAGTCGAAATAAATGACATGTAACCACGCAAAATTCAAGGTTACAATCATTACCTTGAGTACATTAGGCATCCATTCCAACCTATCTAATTCGGCCACTGGTACAGCCCTGTAAACATACTCCTGTACCGGGCCTGAAATGAATAGATACATGATATAGAACCAATAACTTTCAGGCGCATTCAGACTCCTGACATATCCTTGGTTAATCATGATTATGGCCAGAGCGGTCATACTCCCGGAAATTCCTACTTGAAGAAGCAATGCCTTAGGGAAATGATTCCAAACCAACCCCAAATCCTTGGAAGTAAACTTCATGCTCACAGAATAAAATATCACCCATATAATAGTTGGTGCCATGATGTGATATCGATATTCGTAATCGACCCATCCTATGAAAATGAGCAGGGGAGGTATGATATAGCCCGCAAAGAATAGGAATAAATTCAAATAGGGCCATTCCCTATGATATATGGATTCTAAGAATGTCAAGGATTAAAGTTGATTCGAAACAAATATAATTCTACATCCAAAAACGAAATAAAGTACAATATTGTAGCTCTTTCACATCAAAAGAAAATCGAATATTTATCTTTACCCTATAAACAAGCTAATTCATATGAAACATTTAATACTCATTCTATTCCTTTCTGTACCACTTTCCATCATGGCTCAATCGACGACACAAGAAAGCATGATGCATGACGGGGAAAACAGATCCTACTATCTTCATTTGCCTCCCCAATATGATGGGAGTACCAAACTACCTGTCGTTTTTGTTCTACACGGATTAGGGGATAGTGCTGATAACATGCTCAATACGGGTTTCACCACCTTGGGAAACCAAGAGGGATTCATTTCTGTTTATCCACAAGGATTACAATCCACTTTGGGTACGGCTTGGAACAATGGTAGTAATATCACATTGTTGGGCTTCACACCGGATGATATAGGATTCATTTCCAATCTTGTTGATTTATTGGTGAATGATTATGCCGCAGATGACAGTCGCATCTATTCCTGTGGATTCTCCATGGGTGGCATCATGAGTCACTATTTGGGTTGTAATCTTTCTGATAAAATCACGGCTATCGCCTCCATGGCAGGAACGATGGCCAATAGCGTGAATTGTTCACCTAATAGAGCCGTTCCTGCCCTACACATACATGGTGATGCTGATGCGACAGTGAGTTATGATGGCGACGCACTGTATGGTCTGAGGTCTGCTGCCGAAACCGTTCAGGTATGGGCTGAGGTGAATGGTTGTGCTGAAACCCCTGAAGATAGTATGTTGCCTGATTCAGCTGACGATGGTCTTACCATAACAAAAACGGACTATGCGCCTTGTTCTGATGATACGGAAGCCATTCTATATACGGTTCACGGGGCTGGACATATCTGGTTGGGACCAAGTAACGATATCTTTACCACTTTGGAATTCTGGAATTTCTTTAAGGAACACTCCATGAGTTCAACGACTCCGGTGAATGATGTCGAAACCATTTCATTCAGTATCCATCCGAATCCGGTTGTGGATGTATTGAATATTTCCGGCTTGGAAAAGGAAATGCAAATTACCATCAGTGATATCACAGGTAAGGAATACATCAGGGTCTTGTCTTCAGACCAGGTAGATGTAACAGCTCTCGCCAAGGGCACCTATTTCATTCAAATCATGGATATGGAAAGTGGGGACAGCCAATCTGAGAAGTTGGTTAAATTATAGATTATCTTGATTGGACCAAACAGAAAGGCCGTAGTTCCACTGGGAGCTACGGCCTTTTTCATGAGTACATGATTAGGTTTTCATAATACATCTTATCCTCCTTGTCCACCACCTGAACCTGCTCTACCTTTCTCATCCTCCAAACCTGTCTTTCTTTTTCTACTCTTTACCTTATCATTTCCGAAGAAATAGGAGAAGTTCGCCCTGAATCTACGGCTATCCCATCTTCCCTGTGCACGATAAAGTGCTTGGCCATATTCATTGTTTCCTTCCCATCCAGCGGAATAGAAAATGTCTCCTAAACTTAAACGTAGATTAGCCTTGTCGTTCAGGAATTTCTTAGAGATTCCCATATCAATGCTATAATTCGCATCAGTTCTGAATACACCGCCCCAAACGGATGGAGTGGAATACCAACCGGACACCTCCAACTTCAGTTTCCAAGGCAAAGTGAAAGTATGCTGGCTGTACAAGGTAGCACCCGTCACTTTCAAATCCACTGCCTCTATCTCATCAGAAGCCTCAGCTATGTTGCGAGTGTGATAAGCGGTGAAATTGGTGAAACTCCCCCACCACTTGGTAATGGTCAATGGAGCAGAGAACGTCAGATTATAACTGTACTGATCTGTGATATTTTTCCACGTCAAACTCAATGCTTGTCCCTGTACATCGGATACCCTTGTCATCAAATCCTTGGTATGACTAAAACCAATGGAGGTATTGTACCTATAATTATAGGTATGGGACAATTGGAAATTATTGGCGTATTGCGGTCTTAGGAAAGGATTTCCCTCACTGAATGACAATTCATTAATCCTATACTTGAATGGATTCAGATTCTGATAATTGGGACGGTCCAATCTCCTACTATAGGTCAGAGAGAAATTATGCTTGAAATTCGGAGTGAATGTCAGACCTCCCGATGGGAAGAAGTCCACATAATTCCTGACCGTCGGTTCTGGGTCATCCTCAGGAATATAGGTCGTAAGGGTTCCCTTGGTATTGGTTTGTTCCATTCTTACTCCGGCTGAGATATTCCATTGTTTGTTCAATGCCCGGGAATAGGTCACATAGGCAGCATTCACATTCTCAAAATATTCGAATTGACTACTTCTCCCTGTATCCAATACATCCACATCATTGATACGATTGAAAAAATCGAACTCATTATTGGTTGCTACCAATGCATTCTTGATACCCAATCCTATCTTACCTCCCCAAACGGGTTGCTCATAATCCAATTTAAATGTGTAGATATCAATTTGTGAGGGAGAAGTGGTGAATGAGGTTTCCTGTGAAAGTACATTTCCATCCTCGTCAACATATTGATTGGGTAGTAACTCGTTCCCATCACGCCTGAACATTCCATAATCAGCATCCACATTCAAGGATTTATCTTTCCCCAAATCCAGTTTATAATTAATATTAAAGGTATAATTAGCACTATTGGAATATCTTGAAGTGTTCGAAACCAATGTACTATCTATTCTTTCAACCCCAACTGTACCTATTTCGTTGCTACTTTCCGTTCTCGTATCCCTAGTACTGATATTACCCGACACCAATACGCCGAGTGTACTTTTCTTCCCGATATAAAAGTCAGAACCAACCCTGAAATTGTGCGAGTCGTTGGGTCCTTGGGTCAAACTTTGGGCAGCATAGGATAAGCCAAGGAAATCCCTCCAGCTTTCCATACTCCAATAAGCATTCCCCCTACGATAGGCATAGGATGCGAATGTATTTGAAAACTTATTCCTGTAATTGGTACTTACGCCACCATTTGCACTCCAGGTCTTACCGATACCATATCCTAGGTTGACAGTGGCATTGGCACCCAGGTTCTTATCCTTTTTCATCCTGATATTGATGATACCCGCATTCCCTTCTGCCTCGTATTTGGCTGATGGATTGGTAATGATTTCAATATTATCAATCTCATCACTATTCAAGCTCTTTAGGTAATTCGCCAAATCATCGGCTCCCAGTGGCGAGGGCTTCCCATTGATGAATATCCTCACACCATTCCTTCCTGCCAATGAAATATTATCATTATTATCAATCACGACACCCGGAGCCTTGCGTAGTAGCTCCAATGCATCATTTCCTACGGCATTCACACTTCCTTCTACATTGAATACCAGTTTGTCCGGCTTGACCTCAAGAATGGGCCTTGTGGCTTGTACTGTTACTTCCTTCAGCTCTGTAGAAGCAGCCGCCATATTAATGGTTCCTAGGTCTTTCTTGGAACCAGACATCGTAAAGTGGTCCGATTTGTACGTTGTCAATCCCAAGGAACTGATTTCTAACCAATAGTTTCCGGCAGCCACTGTAAGAATTTCGAAAGAACCATCATCATTGGTTAATTCGGCCTTGTACATCGTACTGTCGCTAGCAGTATTCAGTATGACATTGGCAAAAGAAACCGGATTCCCATCCTCATCCAATACCTTTCCTTTCAAGGAAGATTGTGCGGAAAGCGAGAATGAAAAAATGGTAAAACACAGGAGTAAAAGATTTTTCATGTAATTCTAGTTTGATGTGCCATCCCATAGATGACCTGTAATCGAGTTCACGAATGTAATAGACAAGATATACGTCTGTTTGTTGTCTTACGGACTTCGATTCATACTGAATTCGTACCAGAAACGACATTCATTCCACCAATCACTCCAAAACCTAGACCAACGTTAATCAACATGATAACGGGACATGATTATTTTCTCAATTTCTTGCAATACAATTTGCACTCAAATGCGGATAGATTTTCATTCTTCATACCTATCTCAAGGATGAATACATCCATGTCGTATCGATAGGCATTCCATTCAGGTGAGTCGACATACAATTCCTTGGTCACAGATAAATCATCCAATAATCCCAAGCGTTCCAACTGATAAACCAATGCATCCTTGGGATAATGCTTGATGAGTAATTCCATAGATACCTCGTCATCTTTTCTAATAATGTTTTCTGTATAAGAATAGTCCATTCCATATGGGTATTCCTCGACAGATGCCGTTACATCTGCACCATCCGAATCGGAGGATTCCTCCAAAAAACGAGTAGACCTGGCTTCTATTTGTATTGTTTCCATGATGTCAGTCAATAAATCATCATCAAGCAATAGATTGGCATACAGTTTCCACTGTTCACCATCGGGATAGAAACTAATGAAACCAATGCGTTCCCGGTCCTTACGGATTAGGAAAACATCATTATCCTGATAAATCTCAAAGACCTGATAGGATTCAGATTCATTCAGTTCTTTTAAAACCCGTACCCAAACCTCCTTATCAGATTCCACACTATTTTCGTAAAACCGAATACCATTATCCATGTAACATACCCTACCTTGTACTTCATGATTACCTGTATATACTGAAGTCGGATAATAAGTCCATCCCAAATCCTCATTCCGTTCTGCCCTTACTCTCAAAACTTCCAAATCATATTCCATCAACTCAAATAAATCCAACCAAGCCTTTTTGATTTTCTCACCAGATACATCTTGGGCTTGCAATCCCAAATTCAGGCAAAATAAAAGGAGAAGAAATGAAAATCGCTTCATGATATGTAGATGTTATTGATTAATAAATGAATAGTCCAATATTATTTATTTGAGCATTAATATTGGTCATGCAATTTACCGAATCCTATCCGTAAAAGGACGTAGATGCAAATTGAAAGGTTCGATGGTTATAAGTTGGAAACCATTGACTAACTTCACCCTATATTTGATTCTGATGCAATTATTCTATACACAACAAATAGAAGGAAACAGGGCTGTCCTAGGCGAAGTCGAAGCCAAGCATTGCACCAAGGTACTTCGAAAACGAGTAGGTGACTCCATTCAATTCATTGATGGCAAAGGTGGATGGTACAAAGGAACCATAACTGACATCAGCAAAAAGGATTGTTGGATTGAGATAGAATCCAAGACTGAGCTGGAAAAATGGAATGGTCACATTCATATTGCGATTGCTCCAACAAAGAATATCAGTAGAATGGAGTGGTTTCTTGAAAAATGTACGGAAATCGGTATTGATGAGGTTTCTTTCATACAATGCAAGCATTCTGAAAGAAAACAGATTCGTATTGATCGTTTGGAAAAAATCGTCCTTTCAGCCACCAAACAATCATTGAAAGCACACTTGCCCAAGGTTAACGAATTGATTCCTTATAAAGAATTTATTGGAGGAGTAAAAGATTATTCCGGTCAAAAACTTTTATGTTGGGTATCGGAACAAAATCTTTATATGACCCATTATCTTGATTCTGATGAAAACATCATTATTCTGATTGGTCCCGAGGGCGATTTCTCGTCTGATGAAATCGCATTGGCTTTACAAGCTGGATTTAATCCTGTAAGTTTGGGGAAAAGTAGACTCCGTACGGAAACCGCAGGAGTAGTGGCATGCCATTTGGTGCATGTGAATAGGGAATCTTCCAAATAATTAAACTGTAATATGAGATTTTTGAGAATCACGCTTTTATCAGTCCTTTGTTTCAGCCTACTGGCATTCACAGCAGAAGAAGAAGCAACACTCAAATTGGCACTATTGAAATACAATGGTGGTGGTGACTGGTATTCTAATCCGACAGCCCTTCCCAATCTGGCCAAATTCTGCAATGACAATCTTGGCACCAACTTCGACTTGGAATATGAGACGGTGGAAGTGGGTAATGCGGATCTATTCAACTATCCTTTCCTGCATATGACTGGACATGGTAATGTGGTCTTTTCTGATTCAGAAGCAGAAAATCTTAGAATGTATCTGCTTGCCGGTGGATTCATACACATAGATGATAATTATGGAATGGACCCTTTTGTAAGGACTGCCATGAAAAAGGTTTTCCCCGAATTGGATTTTGTGGAATTACCTTTCGACCACCCCATTTACAAGCAAAAATTCACGTTCACCAATGGACTACCCAAAATCCATAAACACGATGATAAGCCCTCACAAGGTTTCGGTCTGATACACGAGGGACGACTGGTTTGCTTTTATTCCTATGAATGTGACCTTGGAGATGGATGGGAAGATGCAGAGGTACATAACGACCCACCTGACCTCAGAAGGAAAGCACTTGAGATGGGTTCGAACATCGTACAATTCGCATTCACACAATAAAAAGTAGCTAATCATTAGAAAAAGGCCATTCATCGAGAATGGCCTTTTTTTATCTGCACCATCCAACCTTTAATCCGAGAAAAATCACTATTGATATAAATAAATTGGCCTTTCATGTGGTCATGGCTACACTTGCAACATGATTTGAAAGGTGCATCCTAACAAAATTCCATATTCATGAAACAATTTTTCCTTTTTGCATTACTATCCGTATGCCTTACCATCCAAATCAATGCCCAGGAAACCTGGTCGTTGGAAAAATGTATCAAGCATGCACAGGAGAAAAGTCTGGTTGTAAAACAGACCGAATTAGCCGTAGAAACCAGTGAAATCACGCTTGAACAGAATAAGATGTCGCGATATCCTACGGTCAATGGAAGTACCAATCTGAGCCTGAACTCTGGTCGTACCGTAGATTTTGCCACGAATAATATTGCTACACAAACATCCCTTTCCAATAGTTTGGGTATCAATAGTAGTGTAGCCCTGTATCAGGGTGGTAGGATAAAGAATTCCATCAAACAAAGTGAATATGACCTGAAAGCAGCAGAAAAGGATGTTGAGCAAACCGCTCAGGACATTGCTTTACAAATCGCACAGGCCTATCTTCAGATTCTCTTGTCAGAAGAACAGTTGGCTGCTTCCAAATCACAACTCAAACAGACCAAGGACCAATTGGACCAAACCAATAAGTTGATTCGTGCCGGTACTCTACCAGCCAATAACAGATTGGATATCGAAGCCCAAATTGCAAGAAACGAACAGACGGTCATCGCTGCTGAGAATGCAGTTTCATTGGGCTATCTATCCCTGAAACAATTGATGTTCCTAGACATGAGCAAGGACATCAAGGTTTTCGCTCCTGATGTGGAAGTGGATGAAAGTACCTTGGCCAAAGTGAATATCAAAGGCATATACAATCAGGCTCTCAGTTCACAACCCAATATCCAAGCGGGTGAAATGAGACTCAAGAGTGCCGATATGTCCCAAGAAATTGCCAAGGCAGGCAAAAGGCCCATCATATCTCTTTCTGCAGGTGTGAATACGGGTTATTCTTCATTAGCTCGTGAGATTTCAGGATTTGAGACCCAAGTCATAAGTCAGCCATTCACCGTGGATATCGGTGGTAATCCGACTACTGGTACACTTGAATTGGAAAACCAAATCCCTAATACTCGCCAACAACCATATTTCAGCCAAATCAATAATAATTTGGGTAGTAATGTGAGCATTGGACTGAGTTATCCGATCTGGGACAACAAAGCAACCAAACTGAATACGGAAAGGGCCAAATTGAATAAGGAAAACATCAAAATTCAGAATGAACAACTGAAGCAAAGATTGATGGTGGACATTCAGAATGCCTATACCAATGCCCTTGCTGCACAAAAGACCTATCAGGCTGCCGAACAATCATTGGTATCCCAACAGGCTTCTTTCGATAATACCAAAAGAAGATATGACCTGGGGAGTGCCAATGCTTTTGAACTCAGTACTGCCAGAAATACACTGGCATTGGCTGAAACCGAATTGATTCGCTCCAAATACGACTACATTTTCAGATTGAAAATCTTGGATTTCTACGCAGGTAGGCCCATTAAACTTTAATTCATTTCAATTAACCAACTAAATCATTCAAACGATGGCTAGGAAGAAAAGAAATTATACTTGGTTATGGATCCTTTTAGGACTTATTCTCCTCATCATGATAGGATTTGCCATTACCAAAAACAATAAAGGTAGCGAGGGTTTGGAAGTCCAGGCCGAGGAAGTGCAAAAAAGAACCATCAAGGAAATGGTTTCCGCAAGTGGGAAGGTATTCCCTGAGGTAGAAATCAATGTGAGTTCGGATGTATCCGGTGAGTTGGTGGAACTGTATGTGGAAGAAGGTGATTCTGTAACAGTGGGACAGTTACTGGCCAAAATCGACCCTGACTTATTCAAGTCAGCAGTTGAAAGAGGAGAAGCATCCGTAGACAACGCCAGGGCTCAGGTTGCCAATTCCAAGGCCAATCTTTCCCGTTCTGAAGCGACACTCCAGCAATCCATTGCACAGAAAAAGCAAATTGAGGCACAATTGGAAAATGCACGCGCTGTATTCAAGAGAAATGATCAATTGCTAAAGGATGGTGTAATATCACAAGCCGATTATGATAATGCTTATTCTTCCCTACGCTCCCTTGAAGCAAACTTGGAAGCAGCAAAAGCTACTGTCCTATCCGCTGAAGCAGGAGTAGAAGCAGCCAAGCAAACAGTTAAGGCAGCAGAATTTACGGTCAAGAGTGCCAATGCGACTCTGAAAGAAACCAAGACAAGTCTTAACAGAACATCCATTTATGCTCCATTATCAGGGGTTGTATCCTATTTGGGTAAGGAAAAGGGTGAAACGGTATTGGGTACGACACAAATGTCGGGTGATGTTATCTTCAAAATTGCTAATCTTAGTGATATGGAAGTACAAGTAGATGTAAGTGAGAATGATGTACTTCGTGTGAATTTGGGAGATAAGGTGAATATAGAAGTGGATGCCTATCTGGATAGGGTCTTTACGGGTAAGGTGACTGAAATTGCCAATTCCGCTTCCAACACTACAGGTGTTTCCCTGACGACTGACCAGGTAACTAACTTTACGGTAAAGATTCGTATCGACAGGGAATCCTACGAGGATTTGGTGAGTAAGAAGAATAAATTCGCATTCAGGCCCGGAATGTCAGCATCTGTGGATATCAACACAGAAACCATGGATGAAATCAAGACCGTGCCTATCCAAGCCGTAACGACCAGAGAGAAATCAGAGGAAGAAATGGAAAAATCCAAAAACGACGATGATGATGTGAAAGAAGTTGTTTTTGTCGTGAATTCGGATACTGTTGCCATGCGTGAGGTCGTAACAGGAATTCAGGATGACGAGTACATCCAGATTATTTCAGGATTGGAGGATGGTGACCAAATCGTAAAGGGTCCCTACTCTGCCATCTCCAAAAAATTGGAGGAGGGTAAGAAGATAAAAGTGGTAGACGAGGATGAAAAGAAAAAAGGAGGATGGGGCAGATAATGCCTTACTGATATTCATAAAGAATCCCATTCCGGGAAAAGTAAAAACACGTTTGGCTTCCTCAGTTGGTGATGAGGAAGCCTTGCGTATTTATAGGGAATTACTGGGGCATACCAGAAAGGTTACATCAGCAGTTGATACTACCAGATGTCTTTATTATAGCCATTTCATCGACGAAAAAGATGAATGGAATCCGAATCTGTTCCAAAAACACCTACAATATGAGGGAGATTTGGGGATGAGGATGTCCATGGCATTCAAGGACCAAACAACCAACCATTCCAAAGCCATTATCATCGGTAGTGATTGTGCACAAATCACTGCATCCATCATTCAGGATGCATTCAACGGGCTGGACGAATCCGATGTCGTGATCGGTCCATCATTCGATGGAGGGTATTATCTATTGGGGATGAACTCTTGGCATCCGGGATTGTTCCAAGATATAGAATGGAGTACATCATCTGTTTACGAGTCAACCCTTTCCTCTATAAAATCATTGGGTTTGACCTATAGGGCACTCCCTACCCTCTCCGATATCGACTATTTGGAAGATTGGCAAAAATACGGGTGGTGATATTACCTCTTTTCAAGTATATTGCATTAAAATACAAAACATGTCTTCACCAATTCGCCATATTTCCACTACTTCGTTCTTTTTCCTATCGGTTTTGTTGGTGATGACAGGCTGCATGCAACAGGAATATGATTACAAGGAAAATCATCCCTTGTATGTCGAGCATAACCATGAGCATAATCATACCGAACACAATCATTCCCATGATCATACACATCAGAATGATGACGGGAATCCCAATTTCTCCAACCTCGTGGATGAGTTGGAGGATAACGAAAGGGTTATCTGGCAAAAACCAGATAAGGTAATTGAGATTTTGGGTGATTTGGATGGTAAGACCGTTGCCGATATCGGAGCCGGTACCGGCTACTTCTCCTTCCGATTAGCCAATGAGGCTTCCAGGGTCATTGCCATTGATGTCGATGACCGTCTGATTCAATATATGGATAGTATCAAGACCCGGTTCCCTGAGGCTTTACAGGAGAAATTGGATACTCGACTGGCGGAATATGATGACCCCAAACTACAAATGGATGAAGCGGATGTCGTTATCCTTGTCAACACCTACACCTATATAGATGATAGGATTGATTATTTCAAAAAAGTAGCCGATGGCATGAAATCAGGTGGGAAACTCCTTATCGTTGATTACAAGACCAAGCGTTTGCCGGATGGCCAAGGCCCACCGATTGAATTCAGATTATCAGCGGATTCCGTTGAGAATGAATTGGAAATGGCAGGATATAGACTGATGGAAACAGATGACACCACTTTGGATTATCAATACATCGTATTGGTATCCAAACCATAAACCCCCAGAATCATCTTCTGGAATCAATTAGCTCATCCAGTTTCTCATACAACCAATTCTTATTGATAACTTGGGGATTTTCCTCAATTTTCTGCTTGAGCCCCACAAAGGTATCCTTGTTGTACTTAGGCGTATTGTACATTTTCTTTATGTACTTCAGGCAATTCATATACTGGATTTTCATGTCGCCGGAAATGAGTTTATTCCGTCTCAGATAGATATTGAATGAATCCATCTGTGCTTCGAATGCCTTGAATTCACTGGTTTCATAATACGTCTTCAACAACATGAAACGACTACCTAATGCATAGAATACATCATTGTATTCCACATACCGCAATTGTTCGATAACCTTTTCATAATCCCTTTTGGAGTAGTAAACATGCGCCAAATTATAGGTCAATGCATTGTCTTTCACAATCTTAGGCAGCTTGGGACTATATTCAAGGATAAAATTCTCGATACCATCATAATCCTTAAGCCTCACACCCAATGAGATGATATTCTTATAATGTCTTTCATCCAACTCGCCCTCTTTGTTGAAAATCGTCTTTCGTTTGAGTAGAATGAAGTACAATTCATATAGAATCCGATAATATTCAGCATTCCCCAGATTGATTTGTGTGATACAATAATTGGTGGCATAGATATACATTGTCCTTAATTCGGTAGGGGAAAACAGCATGTAGTGTTCCTCCAACAACTCGACTATCTTATAATAGTGATCCGAATTCTCAGGATGGGTAAGGGTTTTGGAAATATGATAATAAATATGGACAATCGGTATATCCAAATAACCATTCTCCTCTACGAATTGAAGCAATTGGGGCAATAGCTTTACCTCTATCTCAATAGACAGAAAGGTCTTGTAATTCAATGCATCACAGAAATGCTTCAGCTTATTGATGATGTAGAATGTATCCAGATTCGTATCCGCATCCTGAAGATTGGATAATGTGGTCCGTCTGGCATTGGTTCGCTCCAGATGAACATGAGACTCGTATTCAGATATGTATTTGTAATAAAAATAATAGGAATCCCGATATGAATGATCATCAAGCTCCTTTCTGAAATTCCTTAGTGCAGTCTTATAATGCTTATTCAACGGAGCTGCATTCACCCGCTTAAGAATCCCCTCATAGAGTGACAAACCACCCCTTTCGTGCCATTCCACAGACAGGAATCTATACGCTAATTTGGTGAGATCGGATGCTAATCTTCGGTATTTTTGCTCTGAATAAGGTGCCTTTCTGAATGCCTTTTTCCATATCGAATCACGAGTGAATTCCGGTTTTTCCTTTCGTAAAAAAAATTCCAGGGCATCATAAAATACCACTGCATCCTCATTCTCATTGAAGTAAGGAGACAGCAGAAATTTCCGAAAACGATTGAGTTCGTACTTAGAAAAATACCCTAGAAGGGTGATGACCTTATCATTTTTTACATCCAAGCTAAAAAGTAATTATTTTGCATTTTATTAAACAAATAAAAGAAATAAACATCTTAATATCAACAAATTAAGATTTTATTCGTTAATAAAATTAACGTATTTTTTAACTCTTTTGTCCTTTTTATTACAAGTGTTTTAGCATACCTTAGTAAGGTGAAGAAGTGTCATGTCAAAATCTAGTTGTCCATGGTGAAACTCTACCATTCTCTAATATTATTTACTATACTGTGTATTCCGTTGTTTAGCAATGACTTACAGGCATGTCAAGTAGACTACCAATACAACAGTTACAGTAACAACGGATCAGTTACGTTCACTTCGACTACCACCGATGCCACCAACCCAACCTACATTTGGGACTTCGGAGATGGCACTTCAGGCAGCAATCCTAATGAACTTCACATCTATTCCGCCACAGGTACCTACCCCGTTTGCCTCACGATTATTGATGAGGATAACTGTATGGATATGATTTGTTATGATGTGAGTGTCATCAATCATAATGGTACAGATTGTGAATTGAACGATTGTGTGTACCCCGGTGACACCAACAAGGATGGTTCCGCCAATATCTACGACCTCTTTTCAATAGGAATGCATTTTGGCGACATCGGACCTGCTAGGGATGATGCGGATGAGAGTTGGTATGCGCAGCCAGCACAGGATTGGCCCTTGACTTGTATTAACGGAAACCTGAAGCATACGGATGCTAATGGAGACGGAATCATTGACAGCAATGATTTGGACCCCATCATCTCCAACTACTACAACGACCATAGCTATACTTCAAATCCCAGTCCCCTACCCAACTCTGCAGCCATTACATTAGAATTCACAGAGGATAGCATCATCATTGATAATGAGAATCCTGAGAATTATGAAGTCGGAGTTGACATCATCATCGGAAGTGCTGATGCTCCCGCCATTGATATCTATGCTCTTGCATTATCATTGAATTTCTCTGAGGATATCATCGAGCCGGGAAGTATTTCCGTAGAATACTACAATGAGGGGTTTTTCTGTGATTCCGAGAATGTACTTTTTATGTCCAAGGCGACCAACGACGGAATGGTTGACTTGGGTTTCAGTAGAACCAATCAGATTCCAGTAGCCGGTTTTGGTAAGATAGCAAGAGTCAACTTTACCATCATTGGTGATATAGTGGTCAGTAGAAGTCCCGAGGATAATATTCTACCGTTGGCAGTTGAGGCACAAGGAACAATGGGTATCAATGATATGGGACAAGATTTGGGAATCCACCAACATGGGGATATGATGACATTCCAAATCGACCAAAGTTCAGGGCTTAAGGAAAACATAGACCAGAACCTATTCCAAGTATCACCCAACCCTACAACGGGAATGATTAGAATGGAATTCGATAATTATTCTGTCAATCAATTCGAGGTTTACTCTACCACTGGTCAGGTTCTGATGAGCAGAACGATTCAGAATGCTAATTTTGAAGAAATTGATTTGAGTACCTATCCGAATGGTACATATTATATCAAGGTTTCCAGCGACGAATCTATCGCCACTAAAAAAGTGGTTTTAGCACGATAAAATTTATGGTTGAACACATGAATGTTAATCCCCTACTCCTAGGAGTAGGGGATTTTTTATTTCCCTTGCTATCCATCTTGTGAATGTCTTTTGTTATCTTGCAATTTTACATCTGACTATGGACAAAAAGACCTTTTTGAAATTCCCGGATGGCTTCATCTGGGGTACTTCCACTGCCGCTGCACAAGTGGAAACTGCCGGAGACCACAATTGGAAAGGGGTAAAAGCCATTGATGGCTATACCTTTGATAGAACAACAGACCACGAAAAGAGAAGAATGGAGGATGTCGGGTACATCAAACAATTCGGAAGCATGTACAGATGTGGTACGGATTGGTCCAGACTCCAAACCAAGGCATTCGAGCCATTCGATCCTGATGTCGTCCAAGAATATCGTTCCTTTTTCCAAAAATTAAATGAGGAGGGTACAGAAATCATGTTTGTTATCCATCATTTCATGAATCCGAATTGGTTTGAGAACAATGGAACGTGGTTGAATGAGGACAATATCCCTGCATTTGTGGATTATGCCAAACAGTGCATCCAACACTTCGGTGATTTGGTAGCCAATTGGAATACATTCAATGAACCCAATGTCTACGCTATCAATGGTTATATGCTTGGTGGTTTCCCTCCTTTCAAAAAGAGTTATACCAAAGCCAATAAGGCCATTAGGAATATGGGTAAGGCCCACGATATCGTCTATAAGATGCTCAAGGAAGCCTATCCTGATAAGCCCGTAGGAATATCCTGTAATACCGTAGATTTCCACGGCTTGAATATCTTTGGTAAGATGGTTGCAAAATTTGCGGATTGGTGGTTCATTGATTTCGCCCCCAAGCATTTTGCACAATTGGATTATTGGGGATTGAGTTACTATGCACACATACCTCTGAATCCATTTCCCATTACGGAAATAGACAAACCGGGCCAGCTTGCCAAAATGGGTTACGAGCACGATAAGATGTGGGCCTACAAACCCGAATCATTCAGAAAAATCATACATCGATTCCACAAAAAGTATGGCAAACCTATCATGATTACAGAGAATGGTATCTGTACCGATGATTCTGATGTAAGGATAGAAAGTATCAAGACCTATCTCAAAATCATGCATGATGTCATTCAGGATGGTGTGGATCTCAAAGGTTATATCCATTGGAGTACTTGGGATAATTTCGAATGGAATCTGGGTCCGACTTATCGATTCGGATTGGTTACGATTGATCTCGAAACCATGGACCGTACGATGACAGCAGCAGGAGAATATTATGCCCAAGTCACAAAAGATAACGGTTTGGCCCTTTAGGATTACCTGATATCATTCAATACGATTTATATTCGAATAAGTACAAATTTCAGCAGGCTATAAACACGGAACACATGAAACCACTTTTCCTACTCCCCCTTATACTATGCTTAGGATTCGGTATATCCTGGTCCCAGAATGGTGTGTCCCCCATGGCAGGTGCCAGAGGGGCTGCAATGGGAGATGCAGCAGTTGCATTCCAAGATATCAATAGCGCATTCAGCAACCAAGCGGGATTGGGATTCATGGAAAACATGAGTTTCAGTATCGGTTCGGATAGGCGATTCTTCACGAACGAAATTGGTTCCTATTCCTTGGCATTTGCCTATCCGGTGCAAAAAACGGGAACTTTCGGCCTAGCTGTGAATTATTATGGTTTTTCAGGATACAATGAACAAAGAATAGGATTAGCCTATGCCCGAAAACTCTCAGATAAGTTATCCATAGGAGCCCAATTCGATTATTTGGGTTTTTCCATTCCTGAATATGGCAGCAAATCCATCTTTACATTCGAATTCGGATTGCAAGCCCAATTGATTGAGAACCTTGCGATTGGTGTCCATATCTTTAATCCGACCCGACAGGAAGTTGTTCCGGATGAGAATATTCCTACCGTATTCAGATTGGGTACAGCCTATACTCCGAATAAGAAACTTGTCATCAGTGGTGAATTGGAAAAGGATATCGAACATCCCATCCAATTCAAGGCCGGTATCGAGTACTTCATCGTTGATATATTGGCTCTAAGAGCCGGCTTGAGTACCAATCCGACTCAGAATAGTTTCGGTATCGGTCTCAAACTGAACAACGGATTCAAACTCGATCTTGCATCCAGTTATCATTATACCTTGGGCTTTACACCTGCCTTGTCCCTTGCGTATGACATCCAAAAGAAACAGAAGTAATCATTATTCCCAAACATGAATACAATGAAAAATTCCGTTTTACTTTTGGTCATGTTCCTATTCTCATACGGTATTTCATCTGCTCAATTGAATGGGGAGGAATACGATTTTAAGGAAATCAGAGACCAATTAGAAGATGCCTTATCCAATCTTGAGGAAGATGGCAGCTTTGAGGACAACTCTATTTTTGATATCCTTGAGGATTATTTCAATCATCCTATGGATATCAATAAGGCCCGTGCAGAGGAACTCAAGGAACTCAGATTCCTTTCGGATATCCAGATCAATGAAATCATCCAGCATAGGATTGATAATGGAAATTTCATAGCACTCTACGAATTACAATCCGTTCCTTCTTTGGATGATAATACCATCCAACTCCTACTTCCATTCATTAAGATAAAAGCGGGTATCGACGATTATAATGTCCCTATTTGGGAAATGCTTTACAAGGGGAAAAACGAAGTATTCCTAAGGGGTGAAAGAATTCTGGAAACGAAAAAGGGATATACGCCGCTTCCGGAAGGTGAGGATGGTTCCAGATATTTGGGAGACAGGAACAAATTGCTTATCCGTTACAGACACCAATATGAAACTACGCTCAGTTATGGTTTTTTATTGGAGAAAGACCCAGGAGAAGAATTATTCAGGGGTAGCAACAAAAAATTCCCAGGATTTGATTTTGGTTCAGCCCATTTTTTCATGAAAGACTATAACCGATATATCAAGGGATTGGCTGTTGGTGATTTTGCTGTGAATATGGGTCAAGGACTAATCATGTTTGATGGATTCGGTAGTGGCAAGAGTGCATATGTCATGGATTTGAAGAAACTGGGTCGTCCTCTTAGGCCCTATACATCTGCTTCGGAAGTATTCTATAAGAGAGGTGTCGGATTAAATCTTGCATTCAATGACCGATTCGAGGTTATGGCCTTTGGTTCCTATCGTAAACGGGACGCCAATATATCAGAAGCAGTCTTCAGTGATGAGGTTTTGGATGGAGAACCTGATGAAATCCAAATCATTAATGTACTTGAAGTTTCATCCCTGCAGACTAGTGGACTCCATAGAACGGAATCCGAAGTATTGGATAAGAATGCCATAGATCACTTATCCTTTGGCGGAACCGTAAAATACAAGGGGCCTAATTGGCACATTGCGGCCAACGGACACATGGATAGGCTCAGTACAAACCTACAAAGGACACTCCAGCCCTATAATCAATTCACTTTCAATGGAGATGTATTGAAGAATGCCAGTCTGGATTATTCTTGGGTGGTTTCCAATTTCAATTTCTTTGGAGAAACTGCCATGAGTGATAATGGAGGTATTGCCACACTGAACGGACTTATCATTGGTTTGGATCGTCATGTTTCATTGTCCATGCTCCATCGTCATTATCAGAGGAATTATCAAGCATTGTTTTCTAATTCATTTGCAGAAACCAGTAATACGAATAATGAATCCGGGTTTTACGTCGGACTCCAAATCAAACCTAATAAACATTGGACATTCAGTGGATACTTTGATGCGTGGCGCCATCCCTGGCTGAGGTCCGGTGTGGATGCTCCATCAAAAGGTAAGGAGTATCTTGGTAGGCTGACTTATCGAAGAAAGCGGAAGATGCAGGTTTACTTGCAATATAAGGACGAGTTCAAGGAAAGGAATGCTAGGGAAAATGATACACAAATCGATTATTTGGTCGATACCCGCAAGTCTACCATTCGTTTTCATATCGAAAACAATATTTCCAAGTCCATTACACTCAGGAGCAGGGCTGAAATGACCATATTCAATGATGGCATCAATGAGAATACTTACGGTTACATGCTGTATCAGGATCTGAATTACCAAGCAGTCGGTTTTCCGTTATCTTTCACTACCCGTTTTGCATTGTTTGACATAGAAGATTCCAACAATCGGATTTATGCATATGAGAATGATATCCTGAATTCATTCTCGATTCCCGGATACAGTAATCGG
This sequence comes from Saprospiraceae bacterium, assembly GCA_020631355.1. Classification (GTDB taxonomy): domain Bacteria; phylum Bacteroidota; class Bacteroidia; order Chitinophagales; family Saprospiraceae; genus JAHDCE01. The sequence goes on from JAHDHL010000010.1 coordinate 125,077, forward strand.
GGTACTCGTTTTTACATCAATTTCAGGTATCGGGGCATTAAGAATATGACGATGGAATTGCGTTATTCACAGACCTATTACTCTAATCAGGATGTTTTCGGAAGTGGTCTGGAAGAAATCAGTTTACCCAGAAGATCCGAAATCAAGGCACAAATCAAGTATAAGTTCTGATGGACGGATAAAAAAAGTGCCAATCAAAATTTGATTGGCACCCAACCCATTATCATAAACATCTTTGTATTTAATTTGTCTAGTCGCTACTTAAGTTCTCGTGACTTGATTCCCTTTAATCAAAATCCTTAGACAAAGAAGGATAATGGGTTTTGTTAAGATATATGAAGAAGTTTTTGTTTTTGTTTAGGAACTAAGAATTGCCTTGATACTAAAATCGGAATAATTATCATTCTACACAAACAATAAGAAATCACTGAATTAAATATTCAACAATATAAATTAATTCACAATTATCTGATTTACAATTAATTAAAATTAAAATAAATTAAGCTTTCAGAAATATTAAAATAATATAGGAATATAAATCTTACCTTAGCTTCCTCTACCTGATTACTTTCCCATCCATTTGAACCAATCCATTCTTATATCATTATCCTTAAGGATAAAAAAGAATCAGATATGTGGAAGACCGTCATCTTACTTATTATTACCATCATTGTAATCCCTTATTTTTCATTCTACCTGGATGAATCTCCTACGGAATTACAAAAGTCCACCCTAATCAGTTTGGCTTGGGTATATGTGGCTTCTGCTGCTTATTGTTTTATTGTGAGTACCATTACGAAAAATTATAGTCAAGTAGATAAATTCTGGTCAGTCATTCCGATGGTTTATGCTTGGATGGCTTGCCATTATGGCAATTATGAACCCAGATTGATTCTCATGGCTGTCCTTGTCAGTATCTGGGGCATCAGACTCACCCTCAATTTTACACGGAGGGGAGGATTCACATGGAAATTCTGGGAGGGAGAAGAAGATTACAGGTGGGCCATCCTTAGGGCCAAACCCGAATTCCAATCTCCAATCAGATGGATGATCTTCAATCTACTATTCATATCATACTACCAAATGGGATTGATACTCTTATTCACCATACCCATTGTCAGGAGTATGGATGGAACACCATTGGGAATCTTTGATTATGTCATTGCTGCCGTATTCATTCTGCTTGTTGTCATGGAAACGATTGCGGACCAACAACAATATGACTATCAAACCGAAAAATATAGGCGCATCAACAATAACGAACCTCTGGAAGGAAACTATAAAAAAGGATTCGTTGATACCGGACTCTGGTCCAAAAGCAGGCATCCTAATTACTTTGCGGAACAATCCATCTGGATTGTATTCTACCTTTTTAGTGGAATAGCATCTGGCAACTGGCTCAACTGGTCCATAATGGGATGTGTTTTATTGGTAATTCTCTTTTATAACAGTTCCGTATTCAGTGAGGAAATATCAGCCGGAAAATATCCTGAGTACAAGGAATACCAAAAGAAAGTACCCAGATTCATTCCATTCACAAAATGGTAGATTCCCAATAATCCCATGAAGAATTAATCAGTTCGAATGAACGGATAATAGACGAATCCCTTTACATAATCAAAACATAGCTGCTATCCCTCACATTACAACTGACTTTGATATCAATATTCCTATATTTGTGCCATAGAAGCCAAGCATTCATTTATGAAGATAGGAATCATTTTCGGGGGGCCCTCAAGGGAAAGGGAAATATCATTTGCAGGGGGACGAACGGTCTACGACAACCTAGACAAAACCCTCTTTGAACCCGTACCCATTTTTGTGGATAGCCACAGGAATCTGATTCTATTGGATTGGCCATTCCTATATAAAGGTACTATACGAGATTTTTATCCTCCGGTGGAGTTTCTTCCCGAATCCCCTAATGAATTCCAGGTTTATGTAGAGAGTCTGAGGGATTTGGATAATGATGCACTAATCAGAAAGATTGGTAAGAAAATCGAATGGGCGGATCTGCCCCGATTGATAGATATGGCTTTCTTGGCATTACATGGTGAGTTTGGTGAGGATGGACAAATCCAAGGATTCATGGAAAGCCTAAGAATACCTTATACCGGTTCGGGTATTAGGGCTTGTTCCATTGGAATGGATAAGGCCTTTCAAAAGAAAATGATGGAATCAGGTGACTTCAATACTCCAGAAGTCATGGTTATTCAAAGGGAAGACTGGTTGGATGTATCCAACCTTAGCATCCTGTACCAAGATGCCGTTGAAAATATTGGATATCCTTTGGTTATTCGTCCGGCCAATCAAGGTTCATCCATTGGAGTATCCATTATTGATGAAGAAACCGGGTTGGACGGTTTCAAAAAGAGTGTTGATGCAGCATTCTTTATCGAAACCATTCATTCTGAGGACTGGGCTGCCCTATCCAAGGAAGACCAAATCCAATATGTTCGTGATATCACGGATATCAGAAGTGGTTTGGGATTCCCTATGTTCGTGGCAGATCAAATATGTTACCATCCGGAAGAACTCCTAAGTTCACTGGAGACCCTGTCCAAGGAACAGGAAACCATTATTCTGAAAGCTTTCCAATTCGAACAAAAAGTAATCGTAGAGGAATTCATTCATGGTAAGGAATTCTCCTGTGTGGTTATCCGACAAGAAAACGGAACAGTAACTGCACTTCCTCCGACAGAAATTATCAAGGGAAGTGAGGTATTTGATTATCGTTCGAAATATCTACCCGGATTATCCAGGAAGGTAACACCCATCAGTTTGCCTCACTCTGACATCGAAGCCATAAGAAAAGAATGCGAGCATCTTTTCAGGTATCTGGAATTCAATGTCTATGCTAGGATTGATGGTTTCATCAAGGAAGACGGCTCAATTTTCCTCAATGACCCGAATACGACCTCGGGTATGTTGCCATCATCTTTCTTTTTCCATCAAGCGGCCGAAATCGGACTGAATCCAAGTCAGTTCCTGACTTTCCTTATCCGAGTTTCATTGCAGGAAAGAATTGAGAATACACTGTACCAATCCTGTTATGAGCATTTACTCCATGCCCTGGATGAGCGCATCGAACAACTGAAAACGGTACAATCCAATCAGAAGCGCATCGGTGTCATTATGGGTGGGTACTCATTCGAAAGACATATCAGTGTGGAAAGTGGTCGTAATATTTTTGAAAAGCTAGCCAGTTCGGATTCCTATGTTCCTGTGCCAATTTTCCTATTTGGGGATGATACGGAATTTGATATTTACCAGATTCCCATCAATTTACTCTTAAAGGATAATGCGGATGACATCAGGGATAAGATCCTGACTTATGAACAACATCCCGTTGTAGAGCAAATCAAGGAAGAATGCCAGATACTCACTGAAAAATATGCTTCTTCCGATGTCGTATTCGAACCGAAACAACTCAGTTTTGAATCATTGGCGGAAATGGTGGATGGCGTTTTCATTGCCCTACATGGCCGTCCCGGGGAAGATGGTACCGTACAACAACATCTGGAAAGGGTCGGACTTCCTTACAATGGTTCAGGGCCGGATTCGTCGCAAGTAACAATTAATAAGTACAATACCCTACAAACACTGAAGCAACATGGTTTCTCTGTCGCAGAACAATACCTGAGTTTCAGAAAGGATTTCGAAGCGAATGGTAAGGAGGAATTGGAGTGTATCGAAAGTCGATTCTCATATCCACTGATTGCCAAACCTGTGGATGATGGTTGCAGTTCTGCTGTAAAAATGATCAGGAATCGTGAACAGATGGAGGCTTTTCTAGAGACCATGTACCGTGACGGAGAAGTATTGCCCGAAAGGGCCAGAAAAATACTGAATCTCAAACCTAAGGAAGAATTTCCCATCAAGGATGTGGTCCTGATTGAGGAACTCATTGATAGGAAAGATGCCGTTCACTTCCTTGAGGTTACGGGAGGGATGCTGACCCATGCAACGGATGAGGGTTGGACTTATGAAATTTTTGAACCATCCGAGGCCTTGGCTGGAGGAGAGATATTATCTTTGGAGGAGAAATTCCTTGCCGGTGAGGGTCAGAATATCACACCCGCCCGATTTTCCAAGGACCCTAACCAATATGAATCCATAGCCCAACAAGTAAAGGATACCCTTGAACGTGCAGCTCAAATCCTAAAGGTAAAAGGTTACTGTAGGATTGATGCATTCGTTAGGATTTTCGAGGATGGCCGTGCTGAAACATTGGTCATTGAGATTAATTCCCTACCGGGAATGACTCCTGCGACTTGTATCTTCCACCAATGTGCCATCAATGGTTATCAGCCTTACCAATTCATTGATAAAATATTAGAATTCGGTTTTCATGAACGAAACAGACAATAAAAAACCTAGCTTTTTCAAAAGGTTATTCATCTTCGGCAGTACACCTAGTGTAATGTTGAATTGCTTAGGTATGATGCTCGCTACCCTATTGGTCTTGTGGCTGATATTCGGAGGGTTATTGAAATGCTATACCCAACACAACAAGACCTTTGAAATACCTGATTTTGTGGATATGAATATTGAGGAGGTCAAGGACCTCGCTTCCAATTCCAGATTCAATTTCGATTTTTCAGAGAGCAATTATAATCCTAGGCAGCCTTTGGGAATCATTATCAGCCAAGATCCCATTCCAGGTTCAAGGGCCAAGAACGGAAGAACCATTTATCTGACTTACAATCCAATGGAAAAGACACAGAGAATTGTTCCAGAACTGTATGGTCTCAAATTCGAGTATGCCAAAAGTCAGCTCATCAATAGGGATTTCAAGGTGAATGTGCTTAAGAAAGTCATTGATCCTGATGCTCCGGGAACGGTACAAAAAGTGAGTTACAAAGGCAAGCTGATAGAAGATAAGGGTTCATACGATTCCATAAAAGTGGAAGTGGGTGAAACCATTGATTTGGTTATTTCCGAAGATTACAATGGTGGTTCTACCCAAGTACCGAATCTGGTTTGTCTTACTTATTCGGAAGCCCTATTCAAACTAAGGAATGGTCATAATCTGATGTTGGGAGATGTTGCCTTGGATGCTACGGTCACGGATAGTACGACAGCTTACGTTGTGGGACAGTATCCTTTCTATGCCCCCGGCGAGTTCATCAATATCGGTAGTCAGATAGATCTGAGATTATCCCAACAAAAACCTGCAGATTGCGATGGTGGCGGTTTTGGTGACTTCCAACCCGGTGATGGTGGCAGTGATTTTGGAAACGGGGATTCGGGTGATTCCGATGCCGTAGTTCCTGATAACGATATAGATGGGGATTTGGATTTTTAGGAATGTCTTGGACAGTTCATTTGATTGAAATGTTTTCATAATAACTGAACTATCTCACACCACTCAAATCAAAAGGGCCGGAAAATACTTAGGTTTTCCGGCCCTTTTTCAATTATTGATTATATACTCCTATCCCCTATTCTTGAACAAATCCTTGAATTGATCGAATATCCGGAGGATGAATCGTTGTTTATCCGTAATGATTTCTGCCACGCCGGACATTTCTTGCTTGAACTCCAAATCTTCCTTGTAGGTTGTCTTCAATCCATTCGGCAAGCTTACCTCCACTAGGTACAAATCATTTTTAGGCAATAGGGAAATTTGCTCGATGTTCCCCTTAACCACACCAAACTCCTTGGATGGATATTCGTGTAGTAAGATATTCACCACATCGCCCTTTTCTACCTTTCCCGCACCTACCACGGGTAATTCCACCCTACCCATTACATCACCTTGTTCAGGAACAATCATCATAATATCCTGTCCGGCATTGATGAATTGTTGTTCTGTCCGAATATCAAACAGGGTGACCTTGCCATCTATGGGAGCTGTGATGAGGTATCTTTTTTTCCATGCGTCTATCTCTCCGGCAAGTTTATTCATACTATCCATCACACGAATCAAACGCTCGTTACCTCCCTCTACCTTACCTCGCTGAATCTGTAGTTTTTCAGCTTCCAATCGTTCGATTTGAGTTTCATAATTGACAATTTCTGACCTGATATCCTCCAATCCTGATTCCAATCTATTGTATGCAGCAATAACATCATCCACTTGTTGGTCGGAAGCTGCATTCTCAGCCCTGAGTTGTTGGTATCTTCGAACCTTATTGGCGGCAAGGGTAATATCCCTGGACAAATTCCGTCGCTTATCCTCAGCAATCCTGATTTTGCGTTCATTGGTCTTAATCATCTGGAAGATTTGTTCCACTTGCTGTTTTTCAAAACTTCCCCTTACCTTAAAATTATAATCATTATAGTCCCTTACATAATTCGCATATGCAAATTGGACATCACCCAATTTCAATGTACGGGAAGAAGAAAACGGAAGTTGGTTCTGATTGGATTTGGCTACCTTTTGGTCCAGCCACATCATATCCTCATAATCCGCAGAACTCTCGATAACAGCAATCACATCACCTTTCATGACCTGATCCTCATTCTTCAGGTTGAATTGTAATAACCGACCACTTGTTTCCGCAACAATATTCATCGGCGGACTTGGTGTAGTGATTACGATACTGGCCTCGATGACATCCGAATACTTCACCATCCAACTGATGACACCCAGTGATGCCAATGTTAGAAAAATCACAGTGATTCCCCACCTGACAATCCATGATGGTGGCCTGCCTAGGATATCCTCCACCTCATCACTTCTGATTTGTATATTTTCGTGTTCTTCCAAAACCTAATAGTTTAGATGATTCCTAAAAGTTATGACAGTCGGTTCGTTCAGTTCGATGTATTTTCAGGAACAGAGGCTTCTATTGTTACAAAGGAATAATAAAAAACCGCATCATCATTCTTTTGCAAATCCAACATTTCCTGTTCCGCCATTGTCCATAATTCAGGAGAGGTAAAACCTGCATCCAACATATTCTCATATGCACTTTTCATGAGACCATGCCAATATATGAGCATTTTGGCTCTTTGCTTTCGGTTTTCCTTTCCGAAATGCATGGGATAAACCTGTTTTTTGACATCCTTGTATCCCGTATCAATGAATAGGTTCCCCATCCGTTGTCCGATATCCGCATCCCCATGTATGGAACGTTGATAATCAATCCCTTTTCGCCAGTATTCCATAGCATTGGGGCAATCCGGATACAGATGTAATGAACTATGGAATACTTCTACTGCAAATACCTTGCCTCCCTGATTCACAAATCGTTGTACATTACGCAAAACTTGTATAGGTTCCGCAACATGTTCCAATACCCAGATGAACAAGGCCGCATCAAAGGATAAAGGCATCTCAATTGATTCATCAGCAGCATTTCCTTGTATGAAGCGATACCTATTGCTCAATTCCTCAAAACCTGAAAGGAAAGTGTTGGCTTTTTCAATTTGTTTGGGCTCTATTTCCAGGCCCGTAACATTGAGGTTGGGATATCGATGAAGAAGAATTGATGTTTGAGCTCCAACCCCACTTCCCACTTCGAGTAGCTGCCGGGTTGAACTAAAATCCAGACGGTCAAAAACAAATTCGGCAAGTACGGCCCCTTGGTCAATCAAGCGATTTTGTTCTTCTTCCGTATAACCGTGGATGTATTTTCTTTCCTCCATAGTACAAAGATAGTTACATCACTAAAATCATTGATATGATAAATTGGGGTTTATCCGATTTCATTCAATGAAGCTGTTCAGAAAAGGCTTGGGGAAACAGGAAAGGCTTGGATGAATCATCCAAGCCCTTTCTATCATCGTGGTAATGACATCATCAATCATTTACTTTCTTCAAACTTCTCATCAGCTTTTCTCCTACGATATTATTCCTATTTTCCAAATAACGAACCTGGCTATCATTCAGGCTTCTGGTATCACCATTCTGCATGATGAATGAGAAAATATTATTGGAGCTTCTCTTGAGTAAGATGCGTTTGGGATAGCTCATCTTTCGATTTTCGAATACTGCGATGGAACCACTATTGGAAATCATCTTATAAGATGTTTTCTTACCATTCTTATCCAATGTCACCCAAAGGTAAACTGTACCTGAAGATTCCCTTAATTCCATTTTTTCTGAAAAAAGATTGACACCACTTGTAGAGACATTTCCTTTTCCAACGTAGGTATTATCATCCAGTTTGGTCCAATTCTCAGTAGAAACAGAACCATTGATCTTACCTTTCCAATCACCTAAAATCCAATTAAAATCCGATAATCCTCCAGTCGGTGCATCCTCCATTTCGTCTTTCATTCCGGGATACCCCTCATCATCCATATTCACATCATACCGAACGGATGGAGCTGATTCAGACTTATTCTTATTCTTTTTCTTTGGCTTGGCTTCTTCCTTCATACTCATTCCCGCATCATAATCAGCATTCCCCTTGGCAGGGCTGATTGCTACGGGGGCAGGAGCAGCCGGTGCAGAGGATGTCGTCGGATAGGTCGTAATAGATTCAACATAAACTTCCTCCGCTACTTCTGCATCCTCATAGGATTTATCTACACTGGCCACTTCCTCCATTATTGGACTAGCTTCAGGTATTACCTCAACGATAGTAGGTTTTTCAACCCTTGTCATATTGGAAGTTACCTCGGATACCTCTGTATCTATATAGGTGTCGTCTTCGATTTCTATGTTATTCTCCTCATCATAACTCTTGTATTCCTCTACTTCATCAACTTCTTCTTCCAATGCTGCGATTACCTTATCATCGTCTGCAGGTTCAGAATCACTATAATCCCTTGCCTTATTCGTAAAGTAGCCTTGCCCATTTCTAGGTTGGAGATTACCAACCATAATCTTTTCCGTAATCCTACTCGAACGATTCTTATATTCATTCTGGTAAGCTACGATTTTCATATAATTATCATCTACATCCCCATCCAAATCCATGAGTATTGCGCTACCGGAATCGGCATTCATTGCAAACTGATCATTGGACATGCTTTCGGAATGCATCATTAAAAGGGTAGCTGCAAAAACCAAAATCAATACAGCTGCAACCATTCCACCATACCTCAACCAAGAGGGGCGTCTATTCTTGGAATAGTGCCGATCCAACTTTGCATCCAGTCGTTCCCAGGCCCTTCTGGAGGGCTTTTCGGAGAGCTTATGCTCATTCCGTCTGAAAAGTTCGAATAATTGATCGTTATCACTCATTGCAACATAATTGTTAAAATCCAATTGTTACACCTACCTTAGGTTTGTAGATAACTCTACAATCTTCCAAGATGATATCTTGCTCAGAGCAGGTGTTTTGTCTCAATACTCCGCCATATTGGCAAACCAAGTTTTTCTGTTCATCATATACTTTAGTAATCATATCATTACAAGTGACACAGGAGTTGACTTTCCATACCAGGGTTCCGCCATACACACATTCGGTAATTTGTGTGAATTGGGGTTCCTTGTCCATGATCTCATGTACCCAATCGGGATGAATATGTTCGTTTTCCATCTTATCGGTTCCTAAACATACCAACAAAGGGAAAAAAATCGTGTAAAGTATATTCATATATCTAAATAAGGACTTTATAAATATTATTAATTATAATAATGTTTGCTTTCAAATTCCATACCTAACCGACATCAGGCATTTGGTTCTTCTTTATCAGGGTCTGTAATCGCTTTCTTGCCAACAACAACTGTGATTTCGAAGTATTGATCGAAATACCTAATTGCTCCGCAATATCCTTATGCTTGAATCCTTCCAGAACATACATATTGAATACGGTACGATATCCGATAGGCAATAAATCCAAAAGATTCAGAATATCCTGAGCTGCCATATCATCTTCTATATTCGCTCGTGTCTGAATATCTATATTACTTACCTCAACTGTCATTCTGAAATTGTGCTTCTTCCTAAGGTGCATCAGACATTCGTTGACCAGGATTCTTCTTATCCATCCCTCGAAACTTCCAGTACCCTTGTACTTATCCAGCTTCGTGAGGACCTTGAACAAACCCTCTACGAGTACATCCTCAGCGTCCTCGTGGTTCTTCACATATCGCTTGCATACCCCGAACATCTTGTCGGAGTACTTCTCGAAAAGGAGCTTCTGTGCAGCTCTGTCTTTTCGCCTACATCGTTTTATGAGTTCTTCTTCACTCACGGAATGTATCAGGTAGTTTTTTCTCTTTTTGGAACGCAATTCAGTTTATCCTTGTTAAGTTAGCCAATATCGATTCCCTTTCAAAAACATTAGATGTAAATCGTTCGAGTTTTGGTGTGTAAAAGCTATTTTTGCATCAAATTTTTATTACTCTTTAACATTTTGACATGAAAAATGCATTCATCTTAACAATTCTAACCCTTACCATAGCAGCTTGCTCACCAAAGAATGCTGTAAAGAACAATATGCTTGGTCTTGTAACCAAGAATTTCACTGAGTGGGTAGCCAACACCAATTCAGGAGACATCACCAAAATCATGGATTCCACTTATCCCAAACTATTTGACCTCCAACCTAGGGAACAAATGGAGCAGATGTATGGACAAATGAGTATGATGGGCATCAAGAATTTGGTTAAGGATGCTAAAATTTCTAACCTTTCCAATTTTGTGACCAGTGGAGGGATGAAATATGCCAAGGCAAAAATGGCGGCTACCAGTGTCACCGAAGTACCTGATGCATCCATGGTCGATTTAATGTTCAACCAATTGAAAACCGTATATGGCGAGGACCAAATCACGAAGAATGAAAAATCCGTTGAAGTAGCCATGAACGATGATTTATACATCATACAGGATGAAGCTACGGACAAGATGTATTTCCTACAGGCTGGTGCTTCCATGGCCCCGGTACTTGGACAAATTCTTCCTGCAGATGTCATAGAAAAACTGAAATAAATCTAATCTCCTGATATCAATAGGGTACCTGACGGAGATGTGAGGTACCCTATTTTTTAGGAACTGATTCTATTCGAATCAATCGCCCCAACAACCCTTACATTAGAAGAATATTGCTTAAATCTATATGAATATGGAAATCCCAAGTCGGTACAAAGCCAACGAAGTCGAAGACAAATGGTATGCTCACTGGATGGAAAAGGGTTATTTTAAATCCGTTCCGGACGAAAGAGAACCATACACTATCGTTATCCCTCCACCGAACGTAACAGGTGTCCTGCACATGGGACACATGCTGAATAATACCATACAGGATGTATTAATCAGAAAGGCCCGTTTGGAGGGAAAGAATGCTTGTTGGGTTCCGGGAACCGACCATGCATCCATTGCTACCGAAAACAAGGTCATTGCAAAGCTTAGGGATGAAAAAGGCATCAAGAAATCAGACCTTACCCGAGAAGAATTCCTAAAGCATGCCTGGGAATGGACCGATGAGTACGGAGGTATCATACTCGACCAATTAAAGAAACTCGGGGCTTCCTGTGATTGGGAGCGTACCCGATTCACCATGGAGGAAAGTCTTTCCAAGGCCGTCACTAAGGTATTCGTGGATCTCTATAAGAAAGGTAAGATATACCGTGGACTTAGAATCTGTAACTGGGACCCGGATGTACAGACGGTTCTATCCAATGAGGAGGTTGTCTTTGCGGAGGAACAATCGAAATTATATCATGTAAGGTATAAGGTTGAGGGTACGGAAAACGAATGGGTTACCATTGCCACGACCCGTCCGGAAACCATACTGGGTGATTCTGCGATAGCCGTACATCCCAAGGATGAACGTTACGCACACCTTAAGGGAAAGAAAGCCATTGTTCCCTTAGTTGAAAGACCTGTTCCCATCATATTTGACCGCTATGTCGAAATGGAGTTCGGTACAGGATGTCTGAAAGTCACTCCTGCACACGATGCCAATGACTATGAAATTGGTAAGCGTCATAACCTGGAAACCATCAATACCATCAATCCAGATGGAACGATGAGTGAGGAAGCGCAATTTTTCATTGGCAAGGATAGGTTTGAGGTAAGGAAACTGATAGCCAAGGAATTGGAAGAAAGAGGCCAATTGGTCAAAGTTGAGGACTATGTCAATAAGGTAGGCCGTTCTGAACGATCCAAGGCAGTTGTTGAACCCCGCCTGATGTTACAATGGTGGGTCAAGATGGATGGCTTTGCCAAGACAGCCCTACATGCGGTTAAGGATGGTGAGGTTGATTTCTTCCCTCCACACTTCTTTAACATGTATAATTCATGGTTGAATGAGGATAACGTAAGGGATTGGTGTATCAGTCGCCAACTTTGGTGGGGACATCGCATCCCTTGTTGGTATTATGGTGATGATTTATTCGTAGCAGAAACCGTAGAGGAAGCATTGGAACAAGCCAAGGCCCAAACAGGTAATGCAGAATTGAGTATCAATGACCTCAAACAGGATGAGGATGCACTTGACACTTGGTTCTCCTCATGGTTATGGCCCATATCTGTATTCAACGGATTTGAAAATCAGGATGAACTGAAGTACTACTACCCTACCAATGTCTTGGTAACAGGTTGGGATATCATGTTCTTTTGGGTTGCAAGGATGATTATGGCAGGTTATGAATGGTCTGATGACCTATTGGATGGTACCAAACCCAAATATCCATTCAAATCCGTCTACTTTACAGGTATGGTTCGGGATTCCATCCGTAGGAAAATGAGTAAGTCCATCGGAAATTCACCTGATTCACTCAAACTGATTGATAAGTACGGTGCCGATGGGGTTAGATATGGAATGCTATCCTCTGGTGCAGCAGGGAATGATATCATCTTTGATGCGCCTTTCCTTGATCCGGTTAAGAAATTGGCTGTTGCCAATGAAAGTGAAAAATGTGATCAGGGTTCCAGATTCTGCAACAAGTTGTGGAATGCCATGAAATTGGTCAAGAGTTGGGATGTTCAGGATGAGGCGGAATCTGACGAAATTGCACAAGTGAATGCATTGGCTGGTAAGTGGATGCAGAATAAGCTGGACGAGCAGTTGAACCAATTGGAGAAAAGTTATTCCCAATACAGATTGAGTGAGGGATTGAATAACCTTTACAATTTCATTTGGACAGATTACTGTTCTTGGTACTTGGAAATGGTTAAACCACCCTATCAAAAAGGAATTGACAGGGCGACCTATGAGCAAACGATTTCATTCTTTGAACAAATCATGACTATCCTACATCCATTCATGCCATTCGTCACAGAAGAAATCTGGCATTTCCTAAGGGAGAGAAAGGATCAGGAGGATTGTGTCATCAGCTCTTATCCTAAAGCAAATTCCTATGATACGGATATGCTTAAGTCATTCGAATCCATTATGGATATCATATCCAAGATTCGTGAACTCAGGACAAAGAACGGTCTGAAAAAGCACGAGGAGCTGATGTTATTTGCACAACAATCGGATTCCAGCCATGCCTTATTGACCACGGAGGGTTATAAGGAAATGATTTGTAGGATGGCAGTACTATCTGATATCAAAATGGCCGAGGATACGCCAGAAAATGGAGTGGCATTCATTTCAGGGACAGATAAATTCTATCTCATTATTGAAAAGGATATCGACGTAGCTGCCGAACTGGAAAAAGCTAAGAAAGATTTGGCTTACCAAGAGGGTTTCCTGAATTCAGTCATGAAGAAACTGGGTAATGAAAGGTTCGTCAATAATGCTCCGGAAGCAGTCGTGAATAATGAAAAGAAGAAAAAATCAGATGCAGAGGAGAAAATCAAACAACTCAAGGAATTGATTGCTAGATTGGAATCCATGTAATTTCCTATTCCATACATGCTTTCTAACAACCATCCTTGGAGTTATCTCCAAGGATGGTTTATTTTTATGTCCAAATTGATACCCTATGATTCTGCAATCCATCATTATCTTTTTCGTCTCCTATTCCATCCTGAAAAGCTTTCTGACCAAAGCCGAGGATTTACGACTTTCCAAACCCAAGTGGGCTTCCTTGGGTTGTTTGGGTAGCGGATTGGTTTTCCTGCTCATTTCAAATATTGTGAACTTCATCTTCCAAATGATTGGAGCAATAAACTTCTTCTTCTCCATATTGAGTATCACTTTCGCGTATTCCGGTGTCTATCTCATTATGAAATACATGTATAAGAAAATGGAGGAGGAAGCAGGATTGCATCCGCAGAAGGGTCAGGAAGAAATCCTTGATGACCCATTCGACGCTTAAAACATTTGTAATCATTCAATATCCTAATTCACAATTCATCATGGAATATTCCACACAACACCAACTAGCTTTCCAATGCCTGAGGAGCCTTTCCATTGGAGATGCTTTCGGAGAAAGTTTCTTTGGGGAGACAGAACTGATGCTGGAACATATCAGACAAAGAACCATTCCGGATACCTCTTGGGAATTCACCGATGATACCATCATGTCCATTGCCATTTATCAGCAATTGGTACAGCATGATGGCATACAACAAGACGAACTGGCAGCCTTATTCGTAAAGAATCATGATATCGACCCCATGAGGGGATATGGTGCGGGTGCCCGAAAAATGCTACGAGAAATTTCCGAGGGACAGAACTGGAAAGACCTAGCAGAAAATGCCTTTGAGGGAATGGGTTCCAAAGGTAATGGTTCAGCTATGCGAGCAGGTCCCATCGGAGCTTATTTCCATGATGATTTAGCACGAGTCAAACGAGAATGTATCCTTTCAGCTACTGTTACCCATACACATCAGGAAGCTGTGAATGGAGCCATTGCCGTAGGTATTGCGACAGCCCTTGCGACCAAATATAGCTTAGGAAAGCAGAACATACAGCCATCATCTTTCATCGAGGAAATCATGTCGCATCTGGAACATTGTACGGTACGTTCAAGATTACACAGGTCTGTTTCCATGCATCGGGATACCCATACGGATACGCTCCGGAAACTTCTGGGCAATGGGAGTCAGATTATGGCCGAGGATACCGTTCCGTTTGCTATATGGTGTGCAGCACATTATCTGGATGACTTCGAAAAAGCCATGTGGAAATCGGTCTCCGTATTGGGTGACAGGGATACGATTGCAGCCATTGTGGGTAGTATCGTAGGAATGTTTTCCTATGCTAGTATCCCGTCTAAATGGATGGATTCGGTAGAAAAATTTGAAAAGAGTACATTTATCTCCTAGAAATGGAACAACTCATACAAATTGCTACATTCTTCATCACACTACTGGCTCCGTTCTGGTTAGGTTATACATTCGTAATAGGTATCCTTGATTCATACATGGATGAACAATTCCATCCAAAGGTCCATTATTTCATCTTTATCATTGTGGTACTTTTCCTTTGGCCCTTGTTATACTATGCGCCGATAATCGTCCTATTTCAACTATTCCCATCCATCATTATTTCCAGTTTCATCAAGCTTCTTGTCCATGTAGCCAACCTACTGGTATGGTATTACATACTCCGGAAATTCAAGAAGAAACAATCCGACTTGCATGATGAGCGACTGGTCAAAGAGAGCCAAGTTTTGGATGATTTTGTGGAATGAGTGTCCGAATTCCCTCAAAATGGACTGCCAATTATCATCAGACAATCATGAAGTTGGCATGGAATTGTACTTTATATATGAATCCACTAACTTAGTGTCCGCACTACGAGTCCCGAATTGGATTGCAATACGGTTTAAGAGCATATTATACGGAAATAACATTCCCTTAATACTATTTCACCTTAACATATCGTAATTAGCAATAGGATTCTTAAACAAAACTTCGGAATGAAGCATACACTTTTACTTTTATTCTTCTTGGGTTTCATCAGTCTATCCTCTGCTCAAAACATCTATGATGTGAATCGCATCCAGGAGTTGAAAATCTACTTCAAGGATAAGAACTGGGATAGGACCTTGGATTCCCTGAAACAGTTGGGTACCAAGCAACGAATCGAGGCGGATGTCAAATTGAATGGCAGGACCTTCAAGGGTTGTGGTGTCCGATTCAAGGGCAATAGTTCATACAATGCTACGAGGAATCTTTTCGGCAAGAAACTCCCATTGAATATCAAGTCGGATTACACTGTGGAAAAGCAGACTTTTCCCGGAGGTTTTGATCGGTTGAAACTGGCAAATGGTTTCCGGGACCCTAGCTTCATCCGTGAGGTTCTCTCCTATGAAATCGCTGCCAAGTACATGCACGTTCCCAGAGCCAACTTCATGCACGTTTATATAGATGATGAATATTATGGCTTATATACGAGTGTGGAATCCATCGGAGAAAAATTCATTAAGGATCATTTTGGGGATGACAAGGCCGTTCTCATCAAATGCGACCCTGAATACAGTCAGAAGCCTCCATCAAAATGCCCTAAGGGAACAATGAAAGCGACCCTACATAATATCGGGACTGACTCCACTTGTTATGAGGTGACCTATGAATCCAAGTCTGAAAAGAGTGATTATAAATCCCTGATTCAACTCACGAATACCCTAAAGGGAAATGTAGCCAAAGTCAATAAGGAATTGGATGTGGACCAAGCATTGTGGATGTTGGCCTACAATAATGTGTTGGTCAATCTCGATAGTTATTCCGGTCGATTGGCACACAATTATTATATGACCAAGGACAATTCCAATCGTTGGGTTACACTGATTTGGGATTTGAACATGTCATTCGGGGGATTCAGGTATGATGGCAGTACCACGCCTCTTACAAACGAGCAAATGATTGAAATGAGTCCTTTCTTACATTACAAGAATCAAGATAAGCCCCTAATCAGCCAATTGCTTTCCATACCTAGGTATAGAAAAATCTATATTGCCCATATCCAAACCATTCTGGAGGAAAACTTCTATAATGGCTGGTATAAGCAAAGGGCACAAAGACTTCAGAGTATCATTGATTATGCTGTGAAGAAGGATGAGAATAAGTTCTATTCCTACACTTCTTTCAAAGAGAATATAAAATCCTCATCCAAGGCAGGAAAATCACAGATTATCGGAATAGAGGAATTGATGGAGGGTCGTGCGAATTACCTTAAGAATCATCCATTGTTCCTTAAGGAACCACCCAAAATCAATAGTACGAGACATAGTAAGAAAACGGACAAGGTCATCATTACCACCAAGGTGGAAAATGCTACCAAAGTCTATGTGGCTTACCGCTATGACAAAAAGGGTTATTTCAAGAAAAAACCTATGGAGGATGATGGCCAACACAACGATTTCCAAGGAAATGATGGTTTCTATGGTGTCGAATTGGAGTTGAAGCCGGGTATGCAATATTACATTCTCGCTGAAAATGAGAAAACGGTCAAACTAGATCCTGTCAAGGCGGAGTTCGAATTCCATGAGGTGAGGTAGTACTTTCTTATTTTCCAATGATGTCCAGACATATTTGATTCTCCGTGCATTATCCTTAGCTTTCGCTATATTATGGTGGGCAAGGATAATGAAGTACCTTATGGTAGACCCGAATCATTGGACCAATCACCAACTATCCAGGCAACTGAAAGATTACTCGGGAAGTCATACCTATAATCATTTGGATTCTCATTGTATTGTTCATCAATAATTGGAATGAGGAAAGAAAGGAAAGCCTGAGAATCAAACGAGAAAAAATCCTTGATTTCATGGTAAGATTATCCCAAGTCAACAGAACCTGAAAAGGAAGAAATTTTACTGCTCCCCAATCAGGCAATATTAATCGAATCCCAATTCCTACAATCCATTTCTAAATAAATAGGAATCCGGAAGTCCTACCACAATCATTCCACACCAAAAAATATACAGGATACGAAATATCGTATAAGAGTTGATGCCCTTTGTGTCCTTATCTTTGTCCTATTCGTCTTACTTCCCCAGAAATGCATGCATTAGGATGTAATCATGAATTCGAATACAAAACAATAAAAACTGAATAATGGAAATATTGAAAGCGGCAACGGATTGGGCCAAGGCAGAAGTTTTCTCAACCCAATTCTTTATTCTTTTCGGTGTAATATTCGTATTGGCTTCGGTAGGCTTCTGGCAATTGGGTAAAACCGAATTGGCTAAGGCTTATATCATTCCTTTGCTTGTTTCGGGTATCCTACTCATGATTATCGGGTTTGGATTATTCTTTACGAATAAATCAAGAATCATTAGTTTTGAAAAGGATTACAATAATGATGCATCCGCTTTTGTAGAATCAGAAATTACCCGAGTGGATAATACAATTAAGGAATACCAACTCATTGTCTTCAAAATCATACCCTTGATTATGGTAGTTGCAGCCTTAATGATTATTTTTCTTGACAGCCCTACATGGCGTGCAATCAGTATTACGACAATCGCTATGCTGATTGTCATACTGATGATAGATGGTAATGCCTACGCCCGAATTGATACCTACAATAAGCAATTATTATCCTTAGAAAAAGATCTGAATCATTAATATGAAGCATTTCAGAACACTCTCGGCATATTTTGATTATATGCAATTGCCTGGCCCTGAACATCCGATGTTGAGTGTCCTTTCCGCAACAGAAGATAATTTTCTTCCTTGTCCGAGAGAAAGCTCACCACCCATCACGAACGAGTGCTATTCAATCAGTCTGAAAAAGATTGTAAAGGGCAAATTAAATTATGGCCGTACCAAATATGACTTTACCAATGGAGCATTGATTTTCCTTGCACCAAGGCAAGTCCTGCAATGGGATAGTAGTGTTGTTTTTGAACAAAAGGGTTTTTCGATTAATTTCCATGAGGATTTTCTCAAGGGAACCGAATTGGCACATCAAATCAAAAAATACGGATTCTTTTCCTACTCTGCGAATGAGGCATTACACCTATCACCGAAAGAGGAAAAACAAATAGAATCCATCGTTCAGAATATTGAGATTGAATATCACAATAATCAGGATGAATTCAGCAAGGATATCATTATTTCCCAATTGGGTACGCTTTTGAAATATGCCAATCGTTTCTATGAAAGACAATTCCTGAACCGGAAAGAATTATCGAATGATTTATTGGAACAATTCAACCAATATCTGGAAAATTATTTTGAATCGGGACAATTGCAACAAAAAGGAATTCCTAGCATCGAACAGGTAGCGGATAGCATGGCTGTATCACAACGTTATCTAAGCGACACCCTCAAGAAAGAAACAGGGAAAACCACAACTGAACACCTGCAACTATATCTTATTGACGAAGCTAAGAACATCCTATTGAAACCCAATAAAAGCATATCTGAAGTAGCCTATGAATTAGGTTTTGAATATCCCCAATACTTTTCAAGATTATTCAAAAAGAAAGAAGGTCTTAGCCCCTCCGAATACAGGGAAAAATATAAAATGAATTAAGTGTAAATCCAACTCCCCATTCATATTGATAAATAAATTTCTATTTGTGAAGTAGAATAAATACAATTGTTGTGGTGCATCTAATTCAAACCAACAGACTCATCCTAAGAACTCCCAAGGAGGAGGATATTGATTTAATAATACCTTTCCTAGAAAAAAATAAAAAACATTTCGAACCTTGGGAACCCATGCGAAGTAGGGATTATTTTACTAAAAATGGCCAATTATCTA
>JAHDHL010000046.1 GCA_020631355.1 Saprospiraceae bacterium
AGAGCAACTGACTTCTAATCAGTAGGTCGCAGGTTCGAATCCTGCCGGAATCACAAGCAGTTATGGATTCAATTCCATAGCTGCTTTTTTTATGCCATCTTTTAGTTTGGAATACATTTATGTAATAACAAGGAATATTTTAGGTTCCTTCTGTAAATCGACTTTGGATTTTACTTTGATTCCCCATCTTTATATTAACTTAGCATATAGATTTTATTATTTTATATGCATATACCTTCTCACGAAATAAGAATTGTTGATTTGCTCCAAAAAGGGGATGCCCAAGGTGTATCACTACTTTATGAGCATTACAGTGCTGCAATTTATGGTATCGTATATAGAATGGTGAATAATGATGATGTAGCCAAGGAGGTCATGCAGGATGTCTTCGTCAAGGCTTGGAAATATGCCAAAAAGTATGACCCCAACAAGGGGCGCTTGTATACTTGGTTGGCCCAAATTGCCAGAACTTCTTCCCTTACAACGATTAAATCAGGAAATTTTCAGCGAGATCAGAAAACCGATTCACTCGATGTGAAAGTATATAATGATACGGAACATGCGGAGGAATCCAAGATTTCGGACATGGGCTTGGAAAAGGTCATCGGTAAATTGGATGACAAGCACAAGTTGCTCATAGACTATATCTATTATCGAGGTTATTCCCAAAGAGAAGCTGCTGAGGCACTAGCCTTACCAGTAGGAACGGTAAAGACAAGAATACGAACAGCCATTTTGGAACTTAGGAAAATGCTAGGAAATGATATCAGTGTCATTTCTGTAGTTTTTGCTATGCTTATCGAAAGACTGTTTTAATTATGGATATCAAGGCGTACATATCATCAGGAATCTTGGAACATTATGTTCTTGGCCTTCTCAACGAGAAAGAGAGGAAAGAGGTGGAACAGAATATAATCAAGTATCCTGAATTGAGGGAAGAACTTGATAAGATTGAGGAGACTCTTGAATCCTATGCAAGTAATAACGCCATTACACCTCCTGTTGGATTGTTGGATGATATAATGGGCCAAATTAAACCGGAGGATAACCCACCATTGAAAGCAGATGGTGGTACGAAACCACCCCAGTCCAGATTCTGGATGTACATGTCTGTTTTGGCACTATTAGCATTTTTGACGTTCCTTTGGTTATTCATTCAAAAGAATCATCAATTAGGAGAAATCCAGGAACAGAAGAACCAGCTTCAGGAAGAATGTGATACCAAGGAGACCGAATTACTTGGAACCATAGATATCCTAAGGAATGAGGGAGGCCTCATCATAGCCATGAAAGGGACCGATAATGCTCCTGATGCACTTACTAAGGTATATTGGAATAATGAGGATAGAACGGCTTATTTGGATATTTTGAATCTTCCCGCACCGCCAAGTGATAAGCAATATCAACTTTGGGCCATCGTTGATGGTACTCCTGTGGACATGGGGGTATTTGAGATAGACCCGAATGATACCCTCGTTTCGGCTCCTTTCATAGAAAATCCTGCAGCTTTTGCCATCACATTAGAACCTGCAGGTGGAAGTGTCTCTCCGACACTTGACGACATGGTCGTGATCGGTCAAGTTGGATAATTTCAGTAAAATTTAATTTATTTTTATTCTCTTAATTATTTGATAATTAAGGAGTTTTGGGTATTTGAAGAAATCGATTTAAATTTTTTTCAGTTTTTCTAAATCCACTTTTGATTCAAGAGAAGTATATGAGAATGTAGCAATACGAATAAACATAATTATTCAATTCTCAACTTAATTATCTTGAATATGAAAAATCACATCACGTCACTCTTAATTCTTTTAGTAACCTGTTTTACAACTACCCCCTTGATATCCCAAATTGTAACATCATCAGCTGATGACGGCTCGATAGGAACACTCAGACAACAAATCAGTATCGCTACTCCAGGTAGCACGATTTCATTTGCAAGCACAATAACTGAAGTAACACTAAGTTCAGAACTCATCGTAGACAAGAATCTGACGATACAAGGGAATACTTCTTCCAATACTACAATTAGTGGAGGGGATATGGTAAGGATATTCAGAATTGTTGGTGGTACGGTCACCCTGAATCACCTTACCCTCACTAATGGTGTAGCGGCTAATGGAGGTGCAATTTTCAATGAATCCAATCTTGTAGTTAATGATTGTATGATTACTGATTGTATTGCCAATGGACCATCAGGTTCAGGAGGAGGCATCTTCAATGACACGGATGCTAATCTTACGATTAATAATTCGGTCATTTCATTCAATACTTCCAATAGAGCCGGGGGCGGAATTGAAGACAAATCAGGCGCGGATACCGAAATCGTCCTCAATATGGTTGAACTATCGGATAATAATACAGGAATGTCCCCTGCAACGAATGCTCCGGGAAATGGAGGCGGTCTACACATTACAGGTTCGGGAGATGCATTGGTCACGAATTGTATCATCAAGAGGAATAGGGCAGCATTAGAGGGCGGTGGCCTTTGGAATGGCACAGGTACCATGATGGTGTCTAGTTGTACGATAGAAAATAATTCAGCGGCAGGAGATGCTGCCAATGAAGGTGGAGGTGGCCTTTTCAATGCAGGAGGTACACTCATTGTAGAGGGTAGTACAATTAGTACGAATACCGTGACTGGAACAGCTGCATCAGGAGGGGGAATCCTGAATGATATGGGAACACTTACTGTCAATAACACATTGATTAATGGTAATGTCTCTGTTAGAGCCGGAGGAGGAATCGAAGACAATTCAATGGCAGGTACCGTCCTAACCTTGAATAATGTTCAGTTGTTGAATAATAATACTGCATCCGCACCAGGTAATGGAGGTGGATTGCACATCACCGGTCCGGGTAATTCCATGATTACGGAATGTCTGGTTACAGGCAACCTTGCAGCTGCCGAGGGTGGTGGCCTTTGGAATGGAACGGGTATCATGGAAGTCAGTAATTCCATTATCAATAATAATAATGTAGTCGGAAATGGAGCCAATCAAGGTGGTGGCGGCCTATTCAATGCAGGAGGTACGCTTGTGGTAATGGATTGTACCGTTTCAGGTAATACTACGTCTGGTACAGCTACCTCAGGAGGTGGAATCCTGAATGACATGGGTACATTGACCGTAATGGGAACCGAAATCAGCAATAATACAGCAATCAGAGCTGGAGGCGGTATCGAGGATAATTCCATGGATGGAGGAATGCTAACACTGACTGAAGTGGAGTTCCTTTCCAATCATACGGGTTCACTCCCCGGCAATGGAGGTGGATTACACATCACAGGCCCGGGTAACTCCTTGATTACGGATTGTACCGTAATAGATAACACCGCTGCCTCAGAGGGAGGTGGATTGTGGAACGGTACTGGAATGATGACTATCACAGCTTGTACCATAAGGGATAATAAGGCCAGTGGTATCGCTGCTGATAATGGCGGCGGCGGCCTCTTTAATAATGGAGGAACCATGATGGTCAATGGAAATACACTAGTGCAGAACAACTGGGCAGATGGCGCCGCAGGTTCTGGTGGTGGATTGTTGAGTACTGACGGTAATGTGGTCATTGAGAATACCACATTCCTAATGAACTCAGCGAATAGGGCAGGAGGTGCCATTGAGATTATAGATGGCGACCTTACTTTTTCTTCCTCATCCATGATGAATAATGATGTGAATGGTACCTCTGGTATGGCTGCGCCCGGAAACGGAGGAGGAATACATATCACAGGAAATGATGGTTTGGTAACCATTACTGATGCCATGATTTCTGGTAACGAGGCCGCATCCGAAGGTGGAGGAGTCTGGAATCAAAGTGGAACCACCATGACGATATCAATGACTACAATAGACCAGAACCTTTCCTTTGGAGATGCAATGGATAATGGTGGTGCAGGATGTTTCAATAATGGAGGTATTCTGAACATCAGCAATTCTACCATCTCAAATAATAGGGATGAGGGAACCAACGGATCTGGTGCAGGTATCCATAATATTACTACGGGTGAGGTGAATATCTTATTAACCACCGTTTCAGGAAATAACTCCAACCAAGGAGCAGGAATATACCACACAGGTACAAGTATGTACGTGAATGCGAGTACCATTGCTTTCAATCAGGCACTGAATACGGGTGGAGGTATCGAATCCATGAATGTAACCAGACTGAAGAATACCATTGTATCATCCAATATGAGTGCCTCAGGTATGGATGTCAGTGGAAATCTTGTTTCTGAGGATTACAACTTGATTGCCATGGATGACTTGGATGTTTTCACTGCAATGACAAATGATATTGAGGGAGTGGATGCTGATTTGGCACCTTTGGACCTTAATGGTAATGTAACTGCAACCCACCAATTGAATAACGGATCAGCTGCATACAATGCAGGTAATCCTGACGATTTGTTCAATGACCAGAACAATCAGCCCATTTTCGGTGGCAGGAGAGACATAGGGGCTGATGAGTCCCAGGTTGTATTGTCTTCCTTGGATAATGTATCCATCGAGGAAAGCGGAATCTCAGTATTCCCTAATCCAACCCAAGGGAAGCTGTCCATAGAAATTCCTGAGGAATTCGGAAGTGATGTAATATTGGAAGTGTACGAGGCCAGCACTTCGAAGTTGTTGCATTCCATCAATACACAAGATGCTTATCATGAATTGGATATGGCTTCTTATGCCAATGGTACTTATGTATTGAGAATGACTTCCGGTCAGGTGTCCACCTCACAATTGGTTATCAAGGTTGATTGATTACATGATTCATTTTATATAGGTTAATAATGGATCGGCGAAAACACTCAAATGAATTGTGATAGTTTTTATGATTTTGTTTTCGTATTCATTCATTGAATCTTAATCAATGGGGTTGGCACCGGTGGTGCCAACCTTTTTTATATGCAGCATGGTCGTCACATAAAATGCCAGTGCATATATCATAGATGGTATATTATCGAGGATAATTTGTGAGAATTGGGATTTTTAATATAATTTTGAAAGAGTTGATTGTTGGTTCCAACTGGAAAAACAATCCATTATGATATAATACCAATGAACATGAACAACAAGACCAATCTAATCGTCTTTTTGACGCTCCTCTTTTCTTATTCATCCTTTTCACAAGTAGAATTCCAAACACTAACTCCCTTGGAGAGTATAGATATCTCGGATTTGAATTTCAATGAAATCACTTCGGCAGATTTGGATGCTGATGGCGATATAGATATCGTAACGATAACGGATGAGGGAACTGTGCTATTCATGAACTCAGGGAATGGAGCTTACGAAATGAATCGACTGGATACTTCCCCGCCATCATGGTTCACTCCAAGGCGGGTTTTTGTCGTGGATTTTGACCAGGATGGTGATTTGGATATCCTTAATTGTAATTATACCGCTTGGTATGTCAATCTGTATACGAATGATGGCAATGGTAACTTCACAAGGGATAATATCATAGATAATAATAACAGTACGGGAGTGGATGATATGGTTGATTTCGTTGTGAATGATTTCGATCAGGACGGGGACTATGATTTCGTATGTGTCATGGATAGCAATGCCAAGAATATATATTGGATAGAGAATCATGGAAATGGTACCTACACATCTCACCAAATTGGTATTGATGCTGATTTTATGGCCCATCCCTTTGATTTTGAGGGAGATGGTGACTTGGATGTCATGGTGGTTTATTATCCCGGAGTCAAGGTTTTGGTCAATGATGGTAACATGAATTTCACCGAAACCGATTTGGGAATGACCAGTTATGGAATAGGTGCTACCAAGGCGGATGATATTGATGATGATGGTGACTTGGACTTTCTACTGGGTAAGAATTTTACGGGTCCGAATGCACTCTTTGACA
Source organism: Saprospiraceae bacterium (assembly GCA_020631355.1). Lineage (GTDB taxonomy): Bacteria > Bacteroidota > Bacteroidia > Chitinophagales > Saprospiraceae > JAHDCE01. Next base: position 5,872 of record JAHDHL010000046.1, read on the forward strand.
TCATAGAAAACAATGGTAATGGCAATTTTACCCAGCACACCATTACTACCAACTATGCAGAGGGTATATATGTCGATGTCAATGATATTGATTTGATGGATATGGATAGTGACGGTGACAAGGATATTGTCTGTGCCATCAATAATACGGATGGAATGCTATGGTTTGAAAATCAAGGGAATCTCAATTATTCCAATTACACCATTCCAAGCCCTTTATTCAATCAGGTAGATGAATTTTATCTAGGGGATTTGGATTCGGATGGATTCTCAGATTGGACATACTACTCCGAAGAAAAGGAACAGTTGCTGATTTACAATCCCATTACAAGTGACTTCTCAATAATGGATGATTATTCATTCAATCCTACCCAGGCTTTGGATATGGATAATGATGGCTTGACTGATCTGATAGGGATTTACAACAACACCTTGGTTTGGTCCAAGAATCTGGATGGATTTTCATTCGATACAAGAATACTCACGGATAATATTTATCTGAGTAGTGGGACTGCCATCCTGATAAAGGACTATAAGTTTGGCGATATGAATAATGATGGCATGGTGGATATCGTCGCCAAGGGGAGCGAGGGTACAGCCGAAGACCAAATCATGTGGCTCGAATGGCAGGGAGGGACCAATTATATCGAACACCTTATTCCCAATAACATACCATTCGAATTCGCATATAATAGCATTGATTTATTTGATATCAATAATGATGGCAACCTAGATATTTTCTTGGCTCGTGATGATAGGCTGGTCTGCCTGACCAATGATGGGGCGGGCAATTTCCAAGAACATTATATCATTACTCCAGGTACCGGATATGAGTTGAAAGGATGGGATTATGGAGATATCAATGGCGATGGTACCAACGAAATCGTCATCATGCATCCCCTCGGATTGTACTTATATGAACAGGACGGACCAATGAATTTTACCGAAATATACCACTATCCTTTTCCGGAGGAAGTTAATTTTCCTGAGTATGATAATGTTCGGATTGATGATATCAATAACAATGGTTTGGGAGATATCGTCTGTGGTGAACAGAACCTAGGATTTTTCTGGTTGGATAATCAGGGAGACAACCTGTTCTTTTACAGATTTATTGGTGACAGTGATGGGCCATTTCATTCTTATGACCTTGATTTGGATAATGATGGCGATTTAATCCAGTACAATACCATCTTTGAAAATTCAGGTAATGGTCTTTTATCTAATTATCCGATTCAGGATAATGTTCCTTTCGTATCCGGACAGTCTAGAAAAGTTTTTCTTGATATAGACAATGACCAGGATTTGGATTATATCGTTAAGAAAGATGCTACGACACTTGTTATTAAACAGAATCTGGCCATACGTTCAGTAGTGGAAGGTTTTGCTTATTGGGATGAAAACGGAAGCCAATCCTTTGAACCCAATGAATATAAGTTGCCCGGAGTTCTGGTAGAATCACAACCGGGAGGACTAAATGCCGTGACGGATTCGCAGGGAGACTTCTATTTGAATCTCACCGCAAACGACTACCAAATCAGCAGTCAGGCGCCCGAGGGATGGGCCTTGGCATCCATTCCTACATCATTTGATGTGACACTTGACAACCAAGGACAATCAGGAATCGCATTCGGCTTCGTTCCGACTGATTCGATATATGAAATAGAACCCTATATCGCAACAGGTATTATACGTTGTAATAATTCCACGATCTTTCATTTCAATGCAAGGAATAATGGAACCCTAATCGGTGAGGGAGAATTATGGGCGAGCTTAGACCCCAATGCCGTAGATAGTATCACCTTTATTGATGAACCGGATATATTCATCGACTCCTTGAATTTCGGATGGTATTTCAATGGTCTGTACCCAAATGAAACCACTCAACGTAATGTGATGGTACACATATCTGGTATTACGGATTTGCTCTCAGTGGGTGATACATTGGATTTTGGAGCGGAGCTTATCAATTCTTCTTCCAATGATACGACCGACTTTATTTACGAACCCATCCTGTTGTGTTCCTATGATCCAAACGACAAGTTGGTGGTTCCATCCAATAGGGGAATACCAAATTATACGTTCTTCGATGAGGAATTGATTTATACAATCAGATTCCAAAATACAGGGAATGATACTGCATTCCAGGTATTGATAAAGGATTATCTGGACGAATATCTCGATCCATCAACCCTTACTATCTTGGCATCCAGCCACATCGAACAATTAACCACCGATATCTATACAGCTACAAATCAGCCATTGGTTTCATTTTACTTTGAGGATATCATGCTACCTGATAGCACTACCAATCCTATTGGTAGCCAAGGCTTTGTTATGTTTTCCATCCTCCCGAAATCCAATATGCCGGAGGGATACCAAACCCATAATCAGGCAGAAATCTATTTTGATTTGAATCCGGCCATCATTACCAATACGACCCTGAATACTTTTGTAAGCGAAATTCCATGTGAAATACTACAGGAGTCTACCGAAGCTTGTGATTCCGTACAAGTGAATGGTATTTGGTATTTCGAATCAGGTATAGTGGAATCTGTTGTATTTACGGAACCATATGCATGTGAAAGGACCATTACGACTATCACCATTAATAATAGCACTACCATATACGAGGAAATTCCACTGTTGAATGACCAAACCCATACACTTCCGGATGGAACGGTAGTCGACCAGGCAGGTGAATATTATACAGAAAGCCTTGATGCTAATGGTTGTGCCATATACACCTACACTACGATTGAATTTTTCACCGGAGTCAATGAAATGATGAAAGAATGGGGCGTGAATATTTATCCTAATCCAGTCGGAAACCAACTGGTATTGGAATTGGATGGACAAATGACCTTCCGAATCAGAATATTCAATGCATTGGGATTGGAAATGCTTCAGGAATCAGTAAGGGAGACTCAATCCATTGATACGGAGTCATGGATGCAAGGCATGTACTATATGGAAATCATGGATGATACAGGCCGGAGAATAGCTTATCCTTTCGTCAAACTCTAGGTAATCCCAATTCTTAACATTCACCAAAATTTAAGCAACATGAATTCGAAGTATTTTCAAATAATACTATGGTCATTATGTATGGTAATTTTCCATACCACTTCACATGCCCAATTCACAGAAACATATTTCTCTGAGGAGAATAGCGAGTATAGTAATATCTTTCATTCATTTAATGATGATACGGGTATCTACTATTTTGGCCATAATTTACATGAAGACAACCTCAAGTGGTTTGTTAGGAAATTGGATTATGATGGAAATGTAATTTGGTCGTTGTATGACCCCATTCTGAATGAGGATTATACCAGTTCGCTTAGGAATGCATTCCTATCCAAGGACGGTTATATTTATGCTGTTGAATTCGGAAAGGATTACGCAGGTGAGGATGATTACTATTTGAATCTTCTGAAGATTGACCCGCTGAATGGTCAGATACTATATGAGCAGCTTTTAGCGACAGATAATCATCTATCCAATACACTTGAACTGAATAATGTTCAGTTAGGGGATCTTACCCCAGAGAAACTATTTATGAAATACGAAAGTAGTGAGTATGTAGTGGTGGATAAGGCTACGGGTAATGTCGATGCTACCGGGGATTTGAATCATTATCAGTACAGTAACAGTAGTACTTATCATGCGTTCGTATCTGATTCCACACATTTGTTTGTAGCACATAATGATACCTTGGCCAAGAAGTCATGGAACGATTTGGACAATGACATTTGGAGTCTCAAGATTTCACCCTTTGATGTAGGTGTCAATTTCATAGCTTATGACAATGACACGGATGATTTGTATTATTTCGTTGATGGAGGTAGCACACAGCCTCTGATTTATAAGATAGATAAGGCAAATGGAGGTGTGTATTGGTCTGTCGAATTGCAAGCAGGGTCCATCTATAGTCAGCATATTGAGGATTATATCATCAAGGAAAACCATATTACGATCATTTTGAGGCACGGAACGCTTTCTAATGATGATTTCCGACTTAAGGTAGTCAGGATGGATAAGCACACTGGTGACATCATTTGGGAACATGATAACCTACTGTTTTCGAGTAATACGAGTTCCTCAATTCATGTCAATGATGTGATTCTGGATGATAATGATGATGTCTATGTCACAGGATACCAAGGTATCGAAAATCAGAATCTGGTTAAGTTGAATGGTCAGAATGGAGCAGTAATCTGGCGGAATGTTTATGATTCGGAAAATAATGAGGGAGGTAATGATGCATTTGTCCATATGACTCCGCAGGGAAACCTACTGACCATAGCTGATAATGCAAATGAGGGAAGCCTCAATTATACCGAACATTTGAGGATATTGAATCCTCTGAATGGTGATGAAATTTCTTACAGGAACTTGGGAGGATACTCCAAGTTGTCCTCAAGGATTCTGGATTTGAGGGTACTTCCTAATGATGATTATATCATTGCTTACAGGAGTGGAAACGAACTGAGCATGATGAGAAAGGATGCTTTTGGTAATACCATATGGGAGGTTAAGCCACCCGTAAATCGCATCATTGAGGATCTCAAAATGGAAATAGCCAATGATACGGCTTATCTATTCATGGGAACCACCACTAACTTTGAACCGCAGTATCAAAGATCTTCAGATCTGTCTATCATGAAAATGAACATAGCTGATGGAACCATGATGAATAGATTGACAAGTATTTATGTATCATCCGATACAGGATTGGATTACATGACCAAGAATACTTTATACATTCCATCCATAAATAGATTATTCGCATTGATGACTACCGATGATGATGACTTTCTAATGAAAGTGAGTACTTATCATCCACCTAATGGAGGCCCTGGGAATATGTCAGGTCATGATATAGCTACTACATCTAGTTCAGGTATCAGTGCTTTCTTGGATTTACCGGAAGAAACCACACCTGTTCTGATGCATCAGGCCCCGAATTCAGACTCGATTTTTGTAGTTTACAGGAATGCCGTCAGTGTATTCCATCCGGGTGGCGAACCCAACTTCACTTATCATGGTGGTAATGTTTTTTACGGATCCAATCCATCTCTCGTTTCCAAATCTAGCCTCTCATTAGCGAATGGGAAAATATTGATTGGGGGAAATGGTTCTTGGAGCTTCCCGGATGGCATTTTGAAAACTTACAATCCATATACTTATGAGATAGAGGGTGGATGGACTTATTATGGAGGTGAAATCATAGCAATGGAACCTGATATAAATCCTGACGAAGCTTACATCCTCTCGTCCAAGACTGATTCGACGGTCATTAGGAAAATCAACGTGAATACAGGAGCAGTGGTGTGGGAGACACTCGCATTTGAGAAAGAGAATAATACGATACTCATCCCTTATCACATGTTGTATAATCCGGTCATAGATAAATTGGCGATTATAGGACAACTCAAGGATGAGATGACAGATGAGACAAGGGTATTCATACAAATACTGGATGGCAACGGCACAGTATTAAGGCAAATCATTAGGCAGGGAACAAGCCCTTTAGGGAATTATTGTAATAAGGTGGATTATTTACCCTCAACGGGCGATTTCCTTTTTGGCGGAGCGATAACCCGTGAATATGAGGAATCAGATGCATTCGTATTCGGTATGAGGGGAGATGCCTTAGAAGGGTCTTTCGTCGATGGTTTGGTCTTTAGGGATGTCAACGGAAATGGAATTAGGGATGTTGAGGATTATAATGTTCAGATAGGCAAAATCAATAAGAATGACGAAACCATTTATATGCATACCGATGGGACATTCACAGAAGTTCTAACTGAAAATGAAACCCATGTATTCACATACGAACCAGAGGAGAATTGGCAGTTGGTTACCACTCCCGCTTCTTATACGATGATTACTCCGGTTATTTCCGATACACTATTGGTCTTCGGAATAGATGCGATTAATCCGGAAACTGCCTTGGAGGTATACATGGTATCTGAGCCTGTGATTTGTAATGAGGATTCCAGACTCAGTGTAATGGTAAAGAATGTTGGGACAGAAATCGTAGACGGCCAGTTGGTACTAGATTATGCAAGCCCTTATACTTTTATGATGTCATCCGTTGCGCCGGATTCAACTTCGGGTTCCCAGCTACATTATGAATTGGATAGCATTTATCCGGGTAGTACGACTTATATCCATATCGACTTCAATAATCCGAATCAGGAATATGTAGGCGTGGTTTTCCCTTATTATGCTATGGTTGATTTCGAATCGGGAGGACAGATGAATTCCTCGGATTTCACATTGAACGAATTGTTATTATGTTCCTATGACCCGAATGACAAACAGGTGGTCCCTGCCGGATTAGGTAATGAGGGTTACACGCTAATAGGGGAGAAGTTGCATTATACGATACGTTTTCAGAATACAGGTAACTACCCAGCTAGGGATGTGGTAATTACAGATGAGATTGATATGGATTTGGATTTGGAAACATTCCAACTCATTGGAGCAAGTCACCAACTGACGAATGTGAAGCAGGAGGGGAGATGGCTTACATTCGAATTCATAGACATTAACCTCCCGGATTCAGTCAATAATGAACCAGCATCACACGGATATGTCATGTTTACCTTAGAACACAATTCAGATATAGATGATTACACCTTGGTTGAAAATACAGCTAATATTTATTTCGATCTGAATCCTGCTATTGTCACCAATACCACGAATAGTCTGATGGTTATTGAATTTCCGACAACATCCCTTGATGAATGGGAGACAGATGTGAATGTGGAAATCGCACCAAATCCGAATAACGGACAATTCAATATGCATATCAATTCGGATAATTTTATAACAGGAAATTATACTGTTCATATTTTTGATGTCCAAGGAAGAAAAATGAAAGAGTACAGATTGGATGAATTTCAATCCACGAATACTTTCCGATTGTCGATAGAACAAAAGGGAGTATTTTGGTTGGAATTATTTGATGATAATAATGTATCCATTACTAGGGAAAAGATAATAGTCCATTAGGAATATTGAAATTGAATATAAAAAAGGGATTATCTGAATTTCAGATAATCCCTTTTTTATATGAGGAAAGAGTATTTTATATAATGAATAACTGATAATATTAGATATTTTTAGTGACTATAATTGTCATTTTTAATTAAAAAAATAATTTGCCTTTATTGTAAAATTTGAGTTGTAATTATTCGTTATAATTCCAGTATGTATTTATGTTGCATCCCTGTTATGAATTAAATAATTTTATTATATTTGATTTTGTAATAGCAATTAACAAAAAACACCTGAATAGACCAAATGATTTATGAATCCTTAAATACAATTAAGGAAGACCTCACGGATTTCTTGATTCAACTACCAGAGGAAGAACAAGCTTTTACAGTAGTTGAGGATAATATCGCTTTCCATGATTCGAAAGGCTTCGATAATGACATTGTCCTTAGTGTCATTCGAGTGGAAGAAGAAGCCACGGTAAAAAATTCACATCATTATAAAATTCAGGGAGCTAAGACGGTTTATCAGAATGCACCTGTTTGGGTCAATTTGTATGTATTGTTCAGTTTTGTTTCAACCAATTATGGTTTGGCACTAAAGAACATGGCTAATGTTGTTCGTTTCTTTCAATCCAAAAGAATGTTCAATGCCTCTAATACACCCAAGCATAATGAGAATTTACCCATGCATTTTCAATTGAATATAGATTTGTATTCTCCCTCATTCGATATGGCCAACCAGATTTGGGGCACATTGGGTGGGAGACAATTTCCATTTGTTATGTACAAGGTAAGGATGGCCTCGTTGGAAAGGAATCAGGTCAAGGAAGTTCGTCCGTTGATTACATCAGTGGAGGGTAATTCGAATAATTTATAAAAGAATATAAATACTGGATACTCAAAAAATAAAAAGCAGTCCGTTACCTTTTTTGACTGCTTGGTGAATTAAACTAATCGTATAGAGAACGATTGGAACAGTTTTATTTAAGAGTGATTTTCCCTGTTCGGGGAATTGAGTGGGCAAATTAAGTCGGGTTTTATTATTGTCTGGATGGGCGTTCAGATAATATATCTTTTGAATTATTCAATCGCGAATAGTTCAGGGTGAAATATTTTATTAAATAATACAATCGGTATTATTTATAACACTATTGTAATGCAAAAAATGAAATAAAAATTGGGTTTTTCAAGAACATATAAACCATTATTGGAAGTAAGAATTATTCATGATTTCTTCTTGAATAAAAGACTTGTCCATTTTCTTGAATTAGAAAAGGATAAGATGGATTTGATTTTATCGAATTATAATATATGGGATTGGATGGAAATAGTTCCGTGTGAAAAAACCAAGATAATTCTGCAGAATCATAAGGCTGTCATGAGAAAAACCCATATGGGATATGTAGTCTATATATTATCAGTGGATGGTTCTTCATCCGGAAAATACAAACCGTATCTTCCTTTTTCGGATAATCAGAAACTGAATTTTAATGTCAGGATAAAAGACAATCTATTTACGAATTATACCAATATTCCAATACATAATCAGGGACAGGAAATACTGTACTACGGAAATGGTAATAAGGTCAATTCAGACTTTCCATATTTATCCGAGAAGATAGTAGGTTACACGAAGTTTAAGAATAATCTCAGTGGAGAGTTCGAGGTAGGGACATTGGTAAGGAAAAGCAATGTCATATATGAAGCCAGGAAAAAGAGTTCCATTGTTAATCTGAATGACAACACTGTATGGCGGAAAATCCAACCTGATAAGGCAAATTTCTCTAATGGTAATGCATATGCCGTAGGAGATGTGGTTTCTACGAATAATAAAAGGAGATTCTATAAGGCCATCGTTGATTTGTCATCCGGAGCAACCAATGTACCTGCTTCTGCTAGTGACGAATGGGAATTGATAGGAAAATTACCCATCAGCTATACATCCGTAGATGACGTTACTTCCCTTTATCCCTTGCGGTTCAGATATAAGGCTACGAATCCGTCCATAAAGGATATGGATTTATCCTTCACCGTAACGGATTTGGATGGCAATATGGTGACTGATGCAATATTCGAAGTTGATGACAATGGGGAGGGATTACTGGATGTCAGTCCGCTACAATCCGGTTTGTATACCATAACCATCACGGATGGTTCGTCATATAATGATACCGTTACCGGATATTTTTCGGATGCTCATCCAAAGGATAACACAGTAGCGGCTATCGAGTTGTACCTGAATCCCACTGCTACCAATTATAGGTTGGTGGAATCCGGCAACCTCACGAATCCGGTCTATGAAATACACTTTCTCAATCGATACACCAATTGGAAGTATATCGACTCTGAAAGTCAGGTCATACTCAAGGAGGAATCCTTGACATTACCCATTACCCGTTTCGGTTATCTTGATATATCCCATGACGGAGATCAACTTCCTAATCCTGATGCGGGTATGATTATACCAGACACGAATAAGATTTACTCAGAAATATATTTGTAAACCATTTTATCATATAGTCTATGAATTATAAAACTCCCGGGGTGTATATAGAAGAAATTTCAAAATTTCCACCCTCTGTCGCTCAAGTTGAGACCGCTATACCGGTCTTTATAGGCTTTACAGAAAAAGCAAAGAAACAGTCAGACGATGATTTATACATGGAACCGACCCGTATAACATCATTGCTGGAATATGAGGAACATTTCGGCAAAGCGAATAATGAAACAAATATTCAGGTTACCATCAAAGATGAGGTGGATACGGATGGAACACTCCTTTCAAGGGAAATGAAAGCGGATTTCAATTCTTCGCCTAGTACCAGACACTACATGTATTATGCCATGCAGATGTATTTTGCGAATGGTGGTGGTCCCTGTTATATCATTGCATTGAATAATTATGCAGGTAATGCATCTAATTCAGGACTATATACGGATGCCTTGGCCAAAGCGGCAAAAGTGGATGAAATTACCTTGTTCGTATTTCCGGATGCCATCAAACAGACCCCCACGAACTACAAGACCATCATAGATGCTGCCCTCCAACAATGTGCTGACCTACAGGACAGGTTCGTCATCATGGATGCTGTTGATTATCTTGTAACTGGAAATGTCTTTAATGACATGACCGATATTAGGAACACACTTGTAGGCAATGATAACCTTAAATATGGTGCAGCCTATTATCCATATCTGAATACGGTACTTCCTTATACATATCAGGATGCAGGAGTGAATATCGTACATACTGCAGCTTCGGGAACCTTACCGCAGGATTATTCAGGTACGCTTGATGCTCTGAATAATGCACCAACGATAACATTCAACATCATTTCCTTGACCAAAGCTGATGTTGATGCCATGGTCACGGCTGTAACGGCAGACCCCACAGCTACACATGACTACGACTTTGATGGTGATTCCACTGATGAAACGTTCAATTTGCATTATGACAGCAGTACCAAGATCCTGACAATGGAATTTGCAGATGCAACAAGGAAAGTTGTAATCGCCGTAAGGAATTATGATGCCTCATCCTCATCCGATTATGATGCAGGACTAACCTTGGTCGCGGACCTCAATCCCAAGTATAACAACACATTGTACAATGCCATCAAGCAGGAAATCCAAAAACTGACCGTCAGAATGGCTCCAAGTAGTACGATGGCAGGCATATATGCCAGTGTGGATAGCAGTAGGGGAGTTTGGAAGTCACCTGCGAATGTTTCCGTAAGGTATGTTAAGGGACCGGATGTAACGGTTTCTAGTGCCGAACAGCAAGGAATGAATGTGGATACATCGGGTAAGTCCGTCAACGCCATCAGGGCATTTACAGGCAAGGGAACGCTTGTATGGGGTGCCAGAACCTTGGCAGGTAATGATAACGAATGGAGATACATCTCCGTCAGAAGATTCTTCAATATGGTTGAGGAATCCATTAAGAAAGCTACCGAAAGATTCGTTTTCGAAAGCAATGATGCTGTGACCTGGCTTCAGGTTAAGGTGATGATTGAGAATTTCCTCACATTACAATGGAGAGCAGGTGCACTACAGGGAGTCAAGCCGGAACATGCCTTTTATGTTAAGGTTGGCCTAGGGGAAACCATGACTGCCGATGATATCCTCAATGGTCGGATGATCGTCGAAATGGGTATGGCTGTGGTAAGACCTGCCGAGTTCATTATCCTTAGGTTCTCCCATAAGTTGGCAGAGTCCTAATTCACCCCATTCCTTTTTAATTATTAAAACAATGCAAGTAAAATGAGTGCATACCCACTACCTAAATACGCATTCCTAGTCAAATGGAATGATACCCAAATCGGCTTCTCCGAAGTGGCTGGTTTGAATATGGAAATAGAGTTGATAGAATATAGAATAGGCGATTCACCGGAACATGCTTCCGTGAAATTCCCGGGTAGACCTAAATATGGAAACATCACCATGAAGAGAGGGACCTTTGCGAATGCAACAGAATTCTATGATTGGATGGGTGAGATTCAGTTGAATGAGGTTACCAGAAGGGACATTACCATAAGTCTCTTGGATGCTTCAGGAAATCCTGCTGTAACATGGAAAGCAATGGGTGCATTTCCGGTTAAGATTGAGGCAACTGATTTCAAATCTGATGGGAATGAAGTCGCAATTGAGAGTATCGAAATTGCAATCGAGAAACTAGAAATCGTCCAATAATCGAATTATGGCATCGAATTCATATCCTTTTACCAGTTATTATTTCAAGGTGACTTTCGATGGTTCTGAAGCCATCAGTTTCCAGTCTGTAAAAGGCTTGGAGGTAACGCTTGAGACAGAGGATTTTCTCGCAGGAGGAGAGAATCGCTTTACTTATAAATTACCGAAACAGGCCTCTTATAGTAACCTTGTGCTGACCAGGGGATGGATGAATGATATGGAAATCATTAATTGGTGCAAGGATGCTTTCTATAATCAGAAGATTGAGTTAAAGGACATTACTGTTTCCTTGATGCAAAATGAGGAGACACCCATTTCTACATGGAAAGTAGTCAATGCTTTTCCTAAGAAATGGACCATGTCCGAATTCAATGCACAGAACAATGCGATTGCCATAGAATCCATCGAATTACAATACCAATATTTCGAATTTGTCGAATAGCAATAGGATTTGTAATCCTTCGGATATACAGTACATGTAATTCTAAATTCCATCATATGCCCATTGAAATCAGAGAACTTCACATTAAGGTCAACGTGAATAACGCACAATCCTCCCAGAAAAAGAGTAAGGATGGTGCCGTGGACAAGGAGATAATCATAGCAGAATGTGTCGAACAAATTATGGAAATGCTCAAGGAGAATAAATCGAGATAAATCAGATGGATACTTCAACACATATCAATAGTGATGGGTACATCCTACTTGAAGCCTACAAGGATGCGGGCTTCAAGGACCATGTCTCTTACAGTAAGGGAGGGGATTTATCCATGGAGCTTCTATTCAAGCAGGATACGTTGAATTTTACCCGCAAGGTAGTTTTCGATGAGAGCCAGGGACAAGGGAATAATAGCGCCAATCTGAAATTCAATCGGGTAGAACCTGAGAAGGTTTCCTTTGAGTTTCTAATTGATCGGACAGGTGTTATACCCGGCCATGAATATTCGGACAATGGAATCAAGGAAGACCTGAAGAAATTCGAGGAAATCATCAATTATAACGGAGAGATTCATAGACCGAACTATCTCCAGCTTACTTGGAATAAGAAAGTTTTCAAAGGCAATATTGTCGATGTGGAAATTTCCTACAAACTATTCGGTAAGGATGGGATTCCTCTTAGAGCCATCATAAAAGCCACATTCTTGGCTTCTATCGAGGATCAGGAGGCTGAGAAAATAAAAGGGGATACTTCCCCTGATTTGACTCATAGTAGAATCGTGAAAAATGGGGATACTTTACCTCTTATGACGTATCGGATTTATGGTGACTCGAAGTATTATCTCGAGGTCGCCAAGGCGAATAATTTGAATAATTTCCGGAATCTTGAAGTGGGGTCTACCATATACTTCCCTGCTTTTGATAAATAACAATGGCAGAAGATAAATCCATACCGACCCCAAAGAGTGCTGATGTGGTATCATTCACCATTAAGGTGAATGGTAATGCTATTCCGGAGACAGTCAATGTACTTAGTTTGGATGTGTCAGTAGAAATGAACAGGATTCCAAAGGCAAGATTGGTCCTCTTTGATGGAGATGCTGCGACGGAAAATTTTGAGTGGAGCAATAACCAGTTATTCGCTCCTGGCCAGAAGATTACTATCGCTATTGGATATCATTCTGAGGAAAAGGAAGTATTCAAAGGAATCATTACTGGTCAAAGATTGAAAGTGCGCAAGAATACCGGAAACCGGCTCATTCTTGACTGCAAGGATGAATATTGCAAATTAACAGGAAATCCTCGTTCCAGATATTTCTATGATGCTAAGGATAGTGAGGTAATTGAGGATGTCATCAGTGATTATAGATTGGAAAACGAAATAGAATCATCTGATTTCCAACATACTGAGATGGTCCAATACCAATGTACGGACTGGGATTTTATCATGTTGAGGACCGAGGCCCTAGGGAAGTTATCTGCCATAGATAATGGCGTTTTGATAATCAAGCAACCCAAGTTTGACGATAAGGAACTGTTTATCGTCAATTATGGAACATCCTTATTGGAATTCGATTTGGAAGTTGATGCCCAATTGCAACCTCATGCCGTCAATCATTCTACATGGGATTATGCCAATCAGGAAATATTGTCGGTTGAGGCAACCGAACCCCAGTTTGATGTTGGAGGTGATTTTGATTCTGTTGAATTGGCAGATATCATAGATAAGTATCCCAAGGAACGTAAAATGGGTGAATTCATAGAGGAATCCGAACTTCAGGATTGGGCTGATGGACAATTGATGAGGGCCAGATTGGCCAAGATCAGAGGTCGCCTCCAATTTCAGGGAAATGCGGATGTCAAACCTTTCAGTTTATTGGAATTGGAGGGAGTAGGGGATCATTTTAATGGAAAGATACTCGTTTGCGGTGTCCGACATCGTGTTGTGAATGGTAATTGGATTACAGATGCTCATTTTGGTTTGGATCCTACCCCTTTTGCAATCCAACACGGTCTGAACCAACAATCCATGCAGGTCAATTCGCCAATATCAGGATTACAGATAGGTGTGGTAACCCAACTTCAGGATGATCCTAACGGAGAATTCAGAATGAGGGTACGGCTTCCTGCCATCAGTTTGGATGAAGATGGGATATGGGCCAGGATGGCAACTGTTGATGCAGGAGAAAATAGGGGTTTCTTTTTCAGGCCTGAAATTGATGATGAGGTCGTCGTAGGCTTTGTCAATCAGAATTCAAAGGAAGCCATAGTGCTTGGATGTTTGCACAGTAGTAATAAACCAAGCCCCTTGGAACCATCTGATGACAATCACGAAAAAGGAATCGTCACGAGGAGCGAGAATAAGATATTGATTAATGATGAGACCAATACCATCTCAATCGAAACTCCGGCAGGTAAAAAAATTACTTTGGATGAGGATTCAGGTGATTTGTCCCTGGAGGATGATGAGGGAAATAAGATAATGATGAATGCGGATGGGATTACCATCGAGAGTTCAGGGGATATCCAGCTTAAGGCTGGGGGAGATGTCTCGATTAAGGGAACCAATATTGAAAACGAGGCCAATAGTAGTTTTTCAGCGGACGGTAAGTCAGGTGCTGAATTATCTTCCAATGGAACAGCTGTGATCAAGGGTTCTATAGTACAAATAAATTAATGCGAAATGGGATTTGCTGCAAGAGTTGGTGATATGCATACCTGTCCGATGGTTACGGGCACGGTGCCACACGTCGGAGGACCCTGTATGCCTACCGGAGAACCTACGGTTTTGATTGGGGGCATGCCTGCAATTAGGGTTGGTGATATGCTCACTTGTTCTGGTCCGCCGGATACCGTGACCATGGGGTCAACAACCGTATTCATTGGAGGGGCACCTGCAGCCAGGATGGGTGATACGACTGCACACGGAGGCCTTATTGTTCAAGGATGTCCCACTGTGATAATCGGTTAAACAAATAGGCATGGCAATCAATAAAAAATTTCTGGGAAGAGGCTGGAGCTTTCCTCCTGAATTCAGTAAGGATACGAAATCAGTGATGATGTGTGAGGAGGAGGAGGATATCCATAGTAGCATATTCGTCATCCTATCCACAAGGTTGGGAGAACGCATCATGCGACCTGATTTTGGAACGCCCGTAGACGAACTGATATTCAATCCATTGACAGGAATCCTGAAGACCAAGGTAGCGGAATCCATCCGTACTGCCATCATTCTTCATGAGCCCCGTATAAGGCTGATTGAGGTTGATGTCACACAGACAGACGAAAAGGAGGGGCGGTTTATAATCCAGTTGGATTATATCATCAGAACAACAAACTCAAGATTCAATGAAGTTTACTTCGAGTTGGATAACGGAGTACTTAAAAACACCAATTCATAACAGAAACAAAAGCGAAGCAAACAATGCTCAAAAGTCATAAGAGTAAACACCCATTGGTTAGGGATGGTCAGAGCCAAAACCAACGCTTCCTTGAAGCATTGGACCCGTCCTATCCCAAGATTGATGATTTGACCATCGAGGATTGGTTGGGCTTTGCATATGAATTCGCTAAGGAAATCAATTACTTCGATGCCAACTCCCCTTATACCATTAATGGTGATTGGTCTTCATTCATGGATAAGAATAACCATCTGGATATCATGTCCAGAATCAAGGCAGAGGATGGTTATTTGGAACCCCATCTTGCACTTTTTGTCTCTTTCTTATATCTCCTGCAACATGTTCAGGATGATTTGAATAGAATCCCAAAACGGCATTTGGACTTTTATTATAATAGGGTACTACACCTGAAGAATCAGGATTTTACTCCGGATAGGGTTCATGTGGTATTCCAGTTGGCTAAGAAGGTCAATGAACAGGTTCTGATTCCTGAGGGAACCCTGTTGGACGCAGGTAAGGACGATAATGGTGACCCCATTTACTTCAAGACACTCAATGATAATTTTATTGGTACCGCACAAGTATCCCATATATATTCGGTTCATTCGAAATATGATGTCAATGGTTTCGAATATCCAAAAGTGGCTACTGCAGCCAATTCTAAGGATGGCCTGGGTGAGGAACCCGTAGAGGACGGAGAAACTTGGAAAGCTTTTGGTCATGGTGACCTGCCACACGCCGATTTGGGTTTTGCCATTGCTTGTGAGAATCTGTTCCTTCAGGAGGGGAAAAGAACGATATTGTTGAAATTATACTTGAATTTCAATTCTTATCTAACAGACGGACTAGCTGATCTGATTAATGATTCTTTTTTGGAACAAGGCCCGTTCAATATCTACCTCACAGGAGAGAATGGTTGGTTGGGACCATATGGTACAAAGGATAGGGTAGTAATCGAGGGAACAGAACATAAGTCTGGATTTTTCAAGGGAACAACATCTGAGGATAACTATCTCAACCTGATTATCCAATTGGATGAGGATACACCTCCCATATTACCATATGATTCCAAGGTATATCAGGATAAGGTGAAATTTGAAACGGACTATCCCATCTTACAGATTAGATTGGACCATGAGGGAATTGAGGAAGATGGTGTTCGTGATTATTTGTATAATCTTTTGAGGAATACATATGTCTCTACCATCAAACTCAAGGTGGCGGTCAATGGGATGAAAGACCTGAGTGTTGAGAATGACCAAGGACGATTGGATGCTTCCAAACCATTCATGCCATTCGGTTCATTTCCCAAAATCGGTTCAAATTTCTATGTAGGTAGTGATGAGGTATTCAATAAGGAATTGGCTACAGCTAATATAGATGTCAAATGGCAAGGAATAGAGGAAGATTCCTTATCAGAGGTTTATAGGGCTTACTATAACAATCACATCACAAAACCTGAATCCTACGATGTGGAGAATGGTTCATCTTCCAATGGTGGTGGAAGGATTGTCAGCTCAAATAGCCATTTCCAAGTAACTACTTTCGTTGAGGGATACGATTCCAACGCCAATCGGAAACTATTCGATTCCTCTGATGCTAGGAACGAACAGAATATAGAATTGATACAATCCGAAACAACACAGGTTAGTTCCAGTAGCCAGGTAGGTCACGTTCCGTGGGCCAAGGGCTTTTATGAATATTATCATTATGTTCATAAAGAAACCTACCAACCAGTTAAGGGTAATAATCTGAATTTCAGTGCTTCTACACGAAAAGGCTTCGCAAAACTCACATTACAGAATTCTTTTTTGCATGAAATTTATCCGCCTTTGTACGCAATGGCAATGATGAAGAATGCCGAGCTTTTTAATACCGTGGATTATACGATTCCAGGAACCCCCTATACACCTGTCATTGAGAAAATAGGTTTGAATTATATCAGTAAGGAATATTCAACAAATATCAACTCGAAAGAAGAAAAGGATTTCAGGGAATCAAATATCCAATTTTTCCATCTGGATGCCTTTGGACTCAGACAGGAACATGGCTACCTCAGATCAGAGTACATGGCCGAACCTAAGTTGAATGAGGTGACACTGATTCCATCCTATGAACACCAAGGTAGTTTACTGATAGGTCTGGAAAATATGACCAAAGGGGAATCCATCAATATATTTTTCCAAATTGCTGAAGAAACAATTGATCCACTTGTCAATAGGGAGAATATAGCAGTTGAATGGAGTGTCTTAAGCCGCAATTATTGGGTTGGTATTACGGATCAGAACATTCTGCAGGATTCAACGAACCACCTCCTGAATTCGGGCATAGTTTCCTTGGTGATACCCAAGGATTTGAATATGGAAAACACACTTCTGGACTCATCCTTTACCTGGTTGAGGGCAACGATAGTAGTGGCCGATAAATACAGGAATACGACAGCCTATCAGAGTATCCTGCTGAATGATGCCAAGGTCGAAGCCGTAGGGGAATTCGTGGCTATTCATACACATGGACTGGAGGCTGAATTATCGAGTGAAAATTATGTCAAGAGAATTTCAGCAGAAACCATAGGTAGAATGGTCAATCGTTCTGCAAAGGTCAAAGGGGTATACCAGCCCTATGATTCATTCGGAGGACAGGCAGACGAGAATGATATCCAATTCTACACAAGAGTCAGCGAACGACTCAAACACAAGAAAAGGGCCGTTCAGATTACGGATTATGAACAAATCATACTGGAACAATTCCCGGATATATTTCAGGTAAAGTGTTTGAGTCACTCATCAACGGCCCAGCATGATCAACCCATCAATAAGGATGAATGTTGGAATCATAATAATAAGGATTCTTTCTTAGCAGGCGGCTATGTAACCTGTCTTGTTATCCCCGATTTGAAGAATAAGAATGTCAATAATAAGATTTATCCCAGAGCCCCTTTGAGCCTACTGAAGGAAATACAGGACCACATCAATCAGCTCAATTCATTCTTCGTTACGTTCAATGCCGAAAACCCCACTTTTGAAGAAGTACAATTCGAATTGGAAGTCAGTTTTAGAACGATAGGGAATTTTGAGTATTACAAGAATAAATTAGAGGAGGATATACTCCAACATTTGACACCTTGGGCTTTCGAACAGGACCAGACCATCCGATTTGGAAGTGCCATATATAGAAGCGCCATGATACATTTCATCGAACAGTTGGAGTATGTGGATTATCTGGGTGGTTTCAGGATGCACCATTTTGATGTGGATGGTATCAAGACTGAGAATCAGGAAGTGATTCACACAAAAAGTGATAGGTCCATAATCGTACCCGTTAATTCCAATAGCCTGATCCAGAAAGGGCATATCATCAAAGAAGCTGATTCTGAATGCTCATGAAAAAAGAAGTAGTAACCATATCAAAACAGTTTGAATCCAACCCCGCAATGAATTTTGAGACCTTGCGGGAGGAGGGACTCAAGCATATCCTGAATCTAGGCAGAAGATTGTGGACGGACTACAATTCCCATGATGCAGGGGTGACCATTAAGGAGATTCTGTGTTATGCCATCACTGACTTGGGCTACAGAATCAATCTCCCTATGGAGGATTTGATTGCTGAAAAGAATAATAATCTGTCCTTGATGCATGAGAAATTCCTCTCTGCACTGAATATTCTGCCATCCTGTCCCATCACGCCCAAGGATTATCAGAAATTATTCATCAATAGGATAGAAGTGAATAACGTCTGGGTGGAAAAGGGAGACTATGAACTATATGCTAATTGCAGTAGGGGAACCTATCAGCCATGCCAGCCTGAAAAGGATAGTCAATACCAGAAAGTATGTATCAATGGATTGTACAAATTTTGGATTGAACTAAGGGATAAGTCTTATGTATACCCCAAACTGGATAAGGGGGAGGAAGAATGGACTACTAGTGATAAGGAGAAGATAAAACATGTACTCAAGGGAATTTATCACCAGAATAGAAACTTGGGAGAAGATTTGTTGGATATCTGTTTCGTACAGGATTACGGAGTTCGGTTATGTGCCCATATCGAGTTGGAACCATCGGCCAATCTTGCCGAGGTTTATGCCATGATGATGTTCGGTATGGAACAGTATTTTGCTCCCCCGATTCGCCATTATTCCCTTCAGGAAATGTTGGATAAGGATATACCAACGGATGAAATTTTTGAGGGCGTAGCATTGAAGAATGGGGAGGATTACAAGGGCGGTTTCATAATGAATGATGACCTGGATGATTCGTATCAGGAAAGAAAGATACATATGTCAGATATCATTCGGATAGTCATGGATATACCTGGGGTTAAGATTATCAGGAAGATTTTTATGGGTGAATGCAATGCTGATATTACAGATGATGCCGAAGGGCAATGGAGTATGTGCATACCTAGGGGATATAAGCCAGTGGTCTGTGAAAAATCAGTATTCAGTTTTTTCAAGGATGTGGTACCCATCACTTTGTCTGATAAGGTGTTGGCCGAAGCAGAGGTGAAATTGAGAGCATTGAGATTGCAATCCGTCCATAATGATAAGGTGATGACTGAGGATATGCCCATGCCAAATGGTACCTATTATGATTTGTCAGAATACACTTCGATACATAATCATTTCCCTGATACATACGGGGTTAATGCGGTAGGGTTGCCCAGTAGTGTGGGTGAGAAAAGATTGGCTCAAGCCAAGCAGTTGAAATCCTATTTGTTGTTCTTTGACCAGATTCTGGCCAATTATTTTTCCCAATTGAGTAATGCTAAGGAGCTTCTCAATGCTAATAGCACATTTGCCAATACCTATTTTACCCAGGTTGTGAATGATATTGCAGGAGTTGATGAGTTATGGAAAACACCCACGAGGATATCGGATAATCTTGAGACCATCATGGGCCAATTCGATGATTCTAATGCTCGTACCAATCAATTGTTAGATCATCTACTGGCCAGATTTGCAGTTGACTTCAATGATTATGCTTTCTTGCTATTCAGTACTACTGAAGCCAATCTAGATGAACCTGATATTGAGAAGAAAATCATTCATGATAAGATTGATTTCCTTAAGAATTTCAAGGAGTTGAGTTGTAAGAGAGGAAGTGCTTTTGATTATTGTACGAATGAAGTGGATGTTTGGGATACGGATAACGTATCTGGATTAGCTCAGCGGATTGCTTTTCTTACCGGCCTTGAAAGTGATGTCAGGCAGAATCTTTTTATCAAAATCAAAACGGATGTCTATGCGACTCCATCAGGTAAATTCAAATTCTGTCTATTGGATGATAATGGTGATGCTTTCCTCGTTTCGAACAAGTTATATGACAACGAAGTAGCGGCTACCAAAGAATTATTAATCACGCTTGAATTATTGGAAACCATAACCAATCTGGATTATAGAGCCATATCGAAAACATCCTTCAAGGTTGTTCTCAGTACAGCTTCCCTAATGGATTCACCCGAACACTCTCCTAGGATAATGGCATCATCAACCAAGGTATTCGAAAGTCTGGAGGACGCTAAGAAAAGAGTGTTGGAATTGAGGCACTTTATTAAGATTAAGAATGGTGAAAGGGATAGGGGCGGACTTTTTATCGTTGAGCATCAACTACTCCGGCCGGTCCATGCGATGACGACTGTATGTACCAATCATAATGTTTTTTGTGATAAGACCATTGTGAACCCCGGGCCTGTACCAATATCTGAAACCGAAACAGAAGAGACCGAATCCGAATTGGGTGGGGAAGAAAATGCAGAATGGGCTGAAGGAAGTAAGGAGAAAGCATTGGTTGTCAAGGGAGAAAAGGAACAAAGTCTAGATATTAAGGAAGAAGTCATAGGGGAGGATGTCCTAGTAGAGGAATCTGAAAATACCGAAGGGACAGATGATGGCCCTGTCAAGGAAGTTGATGTCGATGGTTCATCAGGGGCAGAGGATGATGCAGGTGAGGATGATGCAGCAGATTCAGATATAGGTACGGCTCCCTCCAACCAGAAACTACCATTTTTTCCCTTAGGTGAATGTGATGATTGTAAGGACTTTGATCCCTATTCATTCAAGGTGACAGTGGTATTGCCGGGTTGGACAAAAAAACTGAGTGATATGGATTATAGAAAATTCATAGAAAAGACCATAAGGATGGAAATGCCGGCGCATATCCTACCTAAGATATGTTTCATCAGCCCGATACAAATGCTGAGATTTGAAATGATCTATAAATTATGGTTGGGGAAAAAACATGAGATGTGCTGCGTAAAAGGTAGTCGCTTTTATGTCAATCCATATACTGGAGGAGTAATAGGAGCCATTAATCAGCTGGAGAACTATTACCCCAATGACCCTAAATTATCGGATTGCTCGTCTGATAAGCCGGGATTGATTCTCGGAAGAACCAATTTGTAAAAAAAGAACGCTAAAAACGATAGGAAATGAATATGGAATTCACATTATCGAATCTGGAAAATAAGTATACGATATTTCAGGAGGGGCAGGTGCTGAACCATTCCCAATTGAATAGTGTGGTCAATTATTTGGATGAACAGAGTAGATTGACTAGAACCTGTCTGATTGGTGTAGGTGTGGTATGTGGATTGGAAATAGAAAGTGATATCGATTCCAAGGGAATCATTATCCGAAAGGGGTGCGCCGTAACTACGGATGGAGACCTGATTCATCTCGATGAGGATGTCACTCTGAGGTATTTCATCCCGTATTCAAATAGGAGTTATCCGCATTTTGATGAATATCTTCCAATTAAGAAAGAGCGCGTTAAGAATATCTGGAAACTTACGGATGAAAAGGAAACTGAAGAATATGCAAGTATAGCAGAATTGACCAATGTCAATAGTGCGGGTAACCTGGATAATCTGGTCATAGTCTTGTATCTGGAGGAGAAAATAAAGGATGCGACTGCCTGTACCGAAATCACATGCGATTCACTTGGCTCCACAAAGGAATTCAACTTGCATTTTTTGGCCATTCCTTATCTGGAAGTGGAAAATAGCATGCTCCCTTATGATGAGTTATACCGTTCTTGTAATGATTTCAAAACCACTTTCGATAGCTTACCTTTTATATCAATTCCTAGGGTCAATATTACCTCGGACTTGACCAGTGATTATCAGGAAGTTGCAGATGAGTTCAATAATAAGATCAAATCCTTTCTCACGACCTCCACAACTACTTCCAGCAATCACTTGGATTATGCATTGGATTTGCTACAAACCCATTTCAATCAGATACTGGCCAAGGACTTTTCTACGAATGATTGGGGTACCAGAATAGCCCAGGTCTGTGATGTGGATAATTTTGACTATGCCAATTTTGATAGGTTGTATGTGTATGGTTGGTTGAGGGATATCACATCGACCTACTTGGAATTAAGGGAATGTCTATTGAAAGCATGCGCTTTCTGTTGCCCGGATGTAATGGCTTTTCCGAAACATATCCTATTGGGCCGGACCTCGAATTCTGGACTTTATAGACATGAGTTTTATCCTGCAAAATCTTTGGTATCAGTTAAGGAAGGACTTGGTAAAGCCTCGAATTTATATAAGAAATTGCATTTGCTGATTAATAATTTTGAACTTCCGAATCACAACTCATCCAAGATTAAAATCACACCCTCTCGAAAACCTGTTGTTCCTTTGTCCGAAAAAGCGGTTCCGTTCTATTATGCTAATGCCGGAACAACCGAATTCAAGAAAGCTTGGAATTTCGAGAAGTCAATCAATAATCACCAGGACGAAATTCAAGGATATCGTATGAGTTCCCCGAATTTTGTAAGTAAGCCATTCATTTATGACATCAGCAAGTATGATTTCTTTAGGGTGGAGGGACATATCGGTAAGAATTATAAGGATGTGATTCAGGAAGTCAAGAGGCTTCGAACAGAAAATAACCTGCCATTCAATGTAGTGGCGATGCAATTAGGTGATTTGGTGGATATCAGCTTATCCAAGGATATTCTTCTATCTGAATACATCAAAACCCATCGTGGATTGGAGTATCTCAGTGGTGCACCTGCAGGTGGTACGATAGTGATTGTTCATGTCAAGGAAGAACGACAGGTCTATGACCCAACAGAATGGGAATTAGATGAGGGCGTATTACTACCAGAAGATAAGGACGTTCGAAGGGTGAGAAATGATATTGCAGAGCCAGTGGAGAAAATGGATAAGATCAGAAAAGGTCTGACCATGGGAAGCGATAGCATCGTTCGGGTCGCCGGTGATAAGAAATATACCATTAAAAGGAAAGAGGGTAAGATTTCTCCTACCAAAATGATGCGGACTACAGGCCTGCCTGAAGGCAAGACAAGTAATTCTTCCAAATCTAAGAATTTACCCGAGCTCCCAGAATTCGATTCCATAGTAGTCGCTGATTTTTGTATTCCTTATTTGTGCTGCGGAGAGGATATTCCTATTCAGGCTTACTTGGTCGATTTGGATACCAATCTATTGGTGAAGCAAAGCGATGAATCCGATTTTGATACTTATATTTTTGATGTTTGTGCTTGTGATATCGATGGTGAATTTGATGGTTGCCACCAATTGGCTGTCAAGCCAAAAGGAGGTACGTTCAGAGTGATAGATTCTTCTTTGGCAGGTGTTACATCCGGTGAGGAATACGGTCCGTATAACAGTGATGACGAGTTTGACTATATGATTATTCCGGTCTTTTTTATGGACTATGGCGATCACAAATTCGAGTATACCGTCAATGGTGAAACCATTGAGGTAGTCATAAGGGTATTCTGCCCTGATGCAGGTTTCAGTATAACGGGTGGAGCCGGAAATACTGAGAGAGGCAGGGAACTGCCCGAGGCCAAATCCAAAGTGGCAGCGAAATCAAGGGTACCGGCCATTGATTATGAAACGCTATTTGCCATACCACCCAATCCATCTTCCATATTCTTACAGGCCAATGATCTGGGGCATGATTCCTATCAATGGAAACATAAGGTTTACTATTACAACGGAAGCAATTCTGATATAGTGGAAAGTGGCGTTAATGGCCCTGTATATAATATGAATGTTCCGTTTTTCTCTGGTATAGCGTATTATGAGATTAGCCTCAGGGTGCGAAAGGGAGATTGTGAGGAGGAGGAGACACTGTTCTTGACACTCAATTCCCTAGGCCAAAGTACCTTACTCAAGAATAGACCTTCTTTTGATACCGATATCAATCCAGGGGATGCATCGAACAATACATAAGACATGACAAGGCAGCCTATACACATATCGACCATGTTGGATAAGGAGCTGGAATTCGTGAGGCGATTCATATCGCAGAGGTTATCGGATGATGATGGAGTATTGCTAGAGACTGATGGATTATCAGAACTGGAATCCAGTTTCATTCCTTACGCCATGCGTAAGCATAATCCTACGAATCAGGAGATTTTCATTTTCTATGTCGCACTGTTCACATATGTTTATCCTTTTTTATTGAATGAATTGGTCAAGGATAGCGATATTTTATTCAGGAAAATACTTCGAAAGGGAGCTATTCATCTGACGGATAAATCCTGTTTGTATCCAACGGCTGAATTCTTGGCTTTCCTACTGTATGGTAAGGATTGGTCGGGTAGGATGAACCTGATTGCTAGTTTGTCAGAACATCATTTTCTGAAAAAGGAACGTATCCTTTTATCGGAAAAGGGAGGATTGGACCTGACCGATCCGATTCGATTAAATCCCTTATTTGTCCATCAGTTATTTTCGTCCAGAGCAGAAAGGTTTAATGTGAGTAGCTCCTTTCCCGCCCAATTCATAGAAACACAATTGGAATGGAAGGATTTGATTCTTTCCACCAAGACAAGAAGCCAGATCAATGAATTGGAGATATGGTTGAAGCACCATCAGACTTTGATGGATGAATGGAAGATGGCAGCTCATGTCAAACCGGGATATAAGGTGTTGTTTTATGGTCCATCAGGAACGGGTAAGACACTGACTGCTACACTACTGGGAAAGTACACCCAAAAGGATGTGTATCGGATAGATTTGTCTCTGATTGTTTCCAAATTCATCGGTGAAACAGAAAAGAACCTTAGTAATCTTTTCGATCAGGCCGCAGATAAGGATTGGATCTTATTCTTTGATGAGGCAGATGCACTTTTTGGTAAGCGGACCCAAGTGCAATCAAGTAATGACAGGTATGCGAATCAGGAAGTTTCCTATCTCTTACAAAGGTTGGAAATGTATCCCGGACTCGTCATCCTTGCGTCTAATTTCAAATCGAATATTGATGATGCTTTCACACGAAGATTCAATAACCTCATACCATTCTTTATACCCAAACCCAATGAACGATTGAAGTTATGGAATAATACCTTACCACCCAATCTCCGATTGGCCAAGGATGTGGATATGGCGAAAATATCCTCTAGGTATGAGTTGACTGGTGCGAATATTGTCAATGTCGTACAATACTGTGCCTTGCAAATGATTCATTTTGAAAAGGAAGAATTAACCCAAGCGGATTTGATAAGCGGGATTAAAAGGGAATACCTGAAAGAAGGTAAGGTTTGGTAATGTCATCCATACCATTCTACATGTAATGGCTTTTTTGATTCGGGTATTTGTATGACCTGGTATCCCCAAGGGATGAATTTCAAAAGAATGTCATAAGCCTCGCTTTCGACTCGTAAAATCCATCTTTTTTCTTCTTCGTACAGCTTGCCTTTTCGTTGTAGAAATGAACTTCTGAAATGTTCGATACTGGGTTGTCCTAATTTGGACCAATGACCTATGACGCTTTCCAATAATAACGCAGTTTCGGATTCAATTTTTTCTTGTGATTCAATGTTATTCCAAGGTCCGATAAAATCCATTGGATGCATTCCTGATAATAATTTATTCAACGGTAATGAGAATTCCATATGATTAAAATCACCAGTGATAATATATTGTAGGATATGTGCTTTTTTATGATGGTCTGATATGTTTTCCTTTAAATTGAATTTTTTGAAAAAATGTGGAATGAAAGGGTGTAGCAATACAAGTCCGGAGTTGTCTATGATGTATTCCTTGTTCGCTTTTTTATTATTGGATTCGTTATTATTTTTTTTGTCATTATTTGTATGAACGGATTTTTTATTTGATTTTTTTATTAATTCTGAAATGAAAATATTATTTGTAATATGGTCTAATGACGTTTTTTTATTGGATAGAATTTTATTTATAATATTGGGGGCAGGTGGTAATCCTAGTAAAGTGTATAATTCTTGGGATTGGGAGCCTATTGGGTTGTCTAGGATAATATCATTAATGAGGTTGAATGATTCTGTAGTGGCATATTGATTTGTCAGTATAATATATTCTATGACAATGAATTGGTATAGAAGATGTGCTCCCGTTTTTCTTTGTGGGTAAAGAAATTGAAATACATCTTTATATTCTACAAGTA
Organism: Saprospiraceae bacterium; assembly: GCA_020631355.1. Lineage (GTDB taxonomy): Bacteria > Bacteroidota > Bacteroidia > Chitinophagales > Saprospiraceae > JAHDCE01. The sequence continues at coordinate 32,828 of JAHDHL010000046.1, forward strand.
ATTGATAATCAGATGGATTTATTTTTTCTTTAATCTTTTCTATGAATGGTTTGAACGTTTCTTCTGAGAAGAAAGATAAGAATCTGAGGATGCTTTCTGATTTGTCTTTCTTTAGGTTTTTCTTGATGAAATTGATGATGTGATTTGCTTGGGATTGTACAGCCCAATCCCTGAATGATTTTAGTATTTGTTGTTTGTCTTCTTCATGGGACCACCAAGGTAAGTGGCCATTGATAAGGAAAAAAATAAGAATTTGTTCGAACTGGTAAATAGGTTTTTTTTTCGGATTGTCAATATTTTCCCTTGTTTTTTGATGTTGTGAATCTATTTGTTGTTGAATCAGGTTTTGTTGGATTTGAGATAATATCTTTTCTTTGATGGATTGTATTCCCGTCAGGCTAAGTTGCTCAACATCGACTTCCAAAGGGAGTTTTTCTATTCTGATAATATCATTGTTGTCTACAGGAATATCCTCTAATTCTTTTTCCAACCAAGGAAGCAGGATGTGCTTGACCCAGTATTCAATTTCTTTACTTAAGTCCTCTGGTGAACTATGTGATTCGTAATTTACTTCTATGAATAATTTATCAATTAATACCTTGTTCTTTTCCTTGGACATAAAAGGTTGTTTGACTTTCTTTTTACCTCGAAAAACCGTAACTTGTATTAAAGTTAATCATAATTAGAATCCCTGCAACCCTTAATGGAAAAAGCTGCCAAAACAAGGAAGTCCGTATCTCCCAATCTAGCCAAGAAATCGTCTGTTTCTACCACAAAACAAGAAGCAGCTAAACCTTTCAATGTCATTGAGCCAGCTAACAAGAATCTAGGGTACAGTGATTTTATTGAAAACAGATTGCAAGGCAATATTTGGTATGATGATGCCAAGAAGAATAATTCAGATAAAAAAACTAAAAAAGACCTGAATTCTACCAATCCTTTGGCCGATTCAAAGGTCGTGGAAACCAGTGAGACTCCTTTGGAAAACAAGGCAGTAAAGCTCGCACCGTCAAAAGCCATCGTAATAGCTCCTGTAACAGATAAGGCCAAGACAGATGATGCCGTAGTTCCTAAGGAACCGATTTTGCCAAAAGAAGAAAAAGGTAAGAAAGAAGGTAAGGCCAAAGGGGAAGTAAAGGAGAAAGCAATTCCAAAAGCCCCGAAAAATGCAGCATCCGACCCTCAGTTCCAAAAGGTAGCGGTACACATCAGCAAGACGGGAACTCGTCTGAAACAACATCCGGACCCCAAGGCCAAATTATCTGAAACCAAGGATGCCTCACACCTCGAAACGACTCAACAAAACGATAAGAATGACCAATCGGCCCACATGGGGACGATGGAAGCCGTAGCTGAAAAAAGCGAAAAACAACCCATTACACCCGAATCATTCAAAAAGATTCTACAAGGCCAACTGGATTCCCTGGAGAAACAATTACCCAAGGATGAGGCAGCAGCAGAACGGTTCAATAAGGAGAAGCCCATCGAAAAAATGAAGCAAAATGTAGCTTCTACCGTAAATGCTGAACGAGCAGCTCTTGCCGGACCGATGGATAAGGAAGCCAAGGAGGAAAAGGCACCTGCATCCAACCTGCCCACGACCAATGCGATACCCCTAAAGGCTGAAGCAACACCCAAGGCTCCAATTCCCATTGATGCCAAAAAAGCCAGTCCCAAACCCAAGACTTCACAGGAGATTTCCATGGAAAAGGAAAGTCAATCATTGGATGACCAAATGGCTGAGAATGATATCACGGACGAACAACTCGCCAAATCCAATGAACCCAAGTTCACTGGAGCATTAGAGAGTAAGAATGAAGCCAAGAAAGAAGCCAAGGCAGCTCCCGGTCATTACAGGAAAAAGGAAAGAAATGTTTTGGGGATGGCCCAGAATCAAGCCATGAACAAAGGGCAGATGGGTTTCGGAGGCATGATGAATTCCCAGATTTCCACCATCAATCAAGTGTTCAAGGGGCAGGGACTGACCTCAACTTCCGATAAGGATAAACAAAGGGATGTCAATCAGGAATTGAAGGACATTTACAACCAAACCAAGAAGAATGTCAGCGAGATACTCGATAAGTTATCCGAAAGTGTGGATAAGAAATTCGAGGAGAAAGCTGGCGCCGCCAAGGCGACATTCGAAAAGAATGTCGAGGAAGGATTGGGTGAAATCTATGGATGGTTCACGATAGATGATTGGTTGTTTGGAGAAGATACGGACGCGATAGAGGATGTATTCAGAGTAGAGAAAGGTAAGTTCGTCAGCGCTATGGATGCGGCATTCGATGAGATTGCACAATTGATTTCCGATGAATTGAACAAGGCCATCAAGGAAATCAAAAAGGGCCGAAAGGATACAGAAACCCATTTCAACTCCCTCACCAAGGAACAACAACGCCTAGCCAATGATACCATGAATCAGCTGGGCGACCAATATGACACCCTTGAGGATACGGTCTATGAAAAACAAGAGGAATTAGCAGGGGATTTGGCCAGTGCCTACAATGAAAAAGTGGGTGAACTCAGAGAGAGTTTTGATGCGATTAAGGAAAAGGTCAGTGCGACATGGATAGAGGCGGCATTCAATGCCATCAAGGGAGTCATCGAAACCATCCTCAAACTCAAGGACCTGTTACTGAATCTCTTAAGTGCGGTCATAGATGCGGTCAAGGCCATTATTAGCGACCCAATTGGATTCCTGAAGAATCTATTTGGTGGTATTCGTTTGGGTATTTCCAATTTCATGGCCAACCTGAAGAAAAACATCATTACGGGTCTCATAGAATGGTTGACCGGGTCATTGGGAGGTGTGGGAATCACCATACCGGATAACCTGTTCAGCTTATCAGGTATCTTTGATTTGGTGACCCAAATCCTAGGGTTGAGTAAGGAGTACTTTAGGGCCAAAGCCGTCAAGTTGTTGGGTGAACCCACAGTGAATGCCATGGAAAAAGGCCTTGAAATATTCCAGATTGTCAAGGAAAAGGGAGTCATGGGACTCTGGGAACACATCAAGGAACAATTCACGGATCTCAAGGAGATGGTCATGGATGCCATCAGGGACATGATCATGACCAAGGTCGTGGAAGCAGGTATCAAATGGATGCTCGGATTGTTGAGTCCGGCGGGAGCATTCATCAAGGCCGTAATGCTCATTGTGGATGTGGTTAAGTTCTTCATCGAAAGGGCTGCGCAAATCATAGAATTGGTCAGTGCATTCGTGGATAGTATCCGAGCCTTGGCTAATGGTGGAGTAGGGCAGGTGGCTGCGGCCATCGAAAAGGCATTGACCAAAGCCATACCCATACTCATCGGTTTCCTTGCCGCACTCGTTGGTGTTACAGGGCTAACGGGTAAGGTCCAGAAAATCATCAAGCGAGTCAGAAAACGGATTGATAAGGCAATTACCAAATTGATACTCAAGGCCAAGAAGAAGTTCAGGAAATTGATGAAGAAAGGAAAGGCTGGGGTGAAGAAAGTTGTGGGTAAGATAGTTTCTTGGTGGAAAGCAAAGAAAGAATTCAAAACGAAGAATGGAGAAAAGCATAAGTTATTCTTCAAGGGGAATGGAGCAAGTGCGAAATTGATGATTGCTTCAGAGGAAATGACATTCCAATCTTTTATAAGGGATTTGGAGGGCAGTACGGGTACGAATGCAGAAAGTGAAGCGGTAAGAATCGCTAAACTGATTGATGCGAAAAAGAATGAGGGACTAGGTCCGGGTGATAAGGTGGCCAAGGAAAGAGCAAGGATGAGAAAACAAGCGGAGATAGAAGTCCTTTTGGGTCAGTTGGCACCTCATGCGGCCACTCTCCTAGGTTTGCAAGGGGTTGCAATACCTGTATCATCTGGAATATCTTACACACCTAAGACAATCATGGGAACCAAACTTGGGTTCAGGATGAATGCGGATGTGTTGACCAAGAGAGGAGACCCGGGTAGTGCACCATCTGTAAATAACAGCTTGTGGGATAAATTGACTAGGAGGAGAAATCAGGGAGGATCCTATTATGTAAGAGGGCATTTATTGAATCATAATGTTCATGGCCCAGGGAATACATGGAATAACTTGACTGTCCTTTCAAGGAAAGGTAATAAGAATCATTTGGATGAAGCAGAAAAATTGGTTAAGATTGCTGTAGACTCTGGTGCAATAGTTCGCTATTGGGTTATTGCTGATTACAAATCTAAAATTAAGAAGACGACTAGTGATGCTGAGTTGAGAGCAGCTACTCAAATTAGACAGGATCAGTGGGAAATCACTCGTGACATTAGATCGATTGAGAGTGAGGCATTACCAGAAAAACTTCTGTTGAGTGCACAATTACTAGAGCCGAATGGCAGTGGTGGTTACAACATTAAAAAGACCCTAGTCATTAATAAGAAAGTGGATAATCCTGTTGAATTTGATTTGACTAAGTATCAGATTGATGGTGGTCAACCTTTAGAAAAAGTGAGTTTAACTGAAACGGATGTTGATATAATAGCAAGGAATACAGAATATGACGAGGAGGATTTATCTATCATAGTAGATGCTGCAAAGAAAGTCAAGGATGCTGGAGGACTTTACAGATATCAACAAATTATTGATAAAATGCTTGAATTAGGGACTGCTACACCTTTGTTAATCAGAATTATTAATGGTAGTGGTAGTGATAATAAAGGACTGCGTGATCCAGGAAATAACGTAACATTGTAAGTTTATTTTATGATTTATACACTAAAGAATTTCAAAAATAACTTTTGTATCACGGCTTATGATGCAGAAGATGATGGACTCATACAGTTCAAGGAGAAATATGGAACTCCAATGAGAGTGGACTATGCCCAGTTAATTGAATTAGC
>JAHDHL010000047.1 GCA_020631355.1 Saprospiraceae bacterium
GGGTTGAAGACCAGATTGATTGTTACCGTACTATCGCAACCATTCGAATTGCCGGCCAATATCGTTTCCGTTCCTGCTGGGTTCGCTTCGTCATAGACGTTGCCGTTCACCGTTACGGTGTAGCCGTCGCCCTCACAGCCTGTATAATCCTCTGTACCAGTCGTAGCAGGGTTGAAGACCAGGTTGATTGTTACCGTACTATCGCAACCATTCGAATTGCCGGCCAATATTGTTTCCGTCCCCGTTGGATTCGCTTCGTCATAGACATTGCCATTCACCGTTACGGTGTAACCGTCGCCCTCACAGCCTGTGTAATCCTCTGTACCTGCAGTCGCTGGATTGAACACCAAATTGATGGTAACCGTACTGTCGCAGCCATTCGCATTGCCAGCCAATATCGTTTCCGTTCCCGTTGGGTTCGCTTCGTCATAGACGTTGCCGTTCACCGTTACGGTGTAGCCGTCGCCCTCACAACCTACATAATCCTCTGTACCTGTACTAGGAGTATTAACAACAACTTCAAATTCGGAAGAAGTTGTACATCCTGCAAGGCTAGTTACCGTTACAGTATAAGTAGTCGTAACTAAAGGCATTACAGTAATAGTTTGAGAAACATCTCCTTCTGACCAAGCATAAGATAAGCCAGCCTCCGTAACTGAAATATCAGCTCCATCACCCTCACATATTATTCCATCATCATCTGCACTACCAGAAGTCTCTGATACAGCTATTGTTGCAGTAGGAATAGGATCCACGGTAACTTCAAAATCAAGTGTCCCTGTACATCCATTAGCTCCTGTAACCGTAACAGTATATGTTGTAGTAACAAGAGGAGTAACTGTAATACTCTGAGTCGTACTATTACTCATATCGGACCATGCATATGTCAAACCCGCTTCACTTACTGTGAGGGTAGCATCATCTCCTTCACAAACAGCACCATCATCATCATTGGCACCAGATGTATCTGTCTCATCTATTGTAAATGTAGGTTGAGGATCAACAATCAAGTCAACAGTATTGGTTGCGAAGCATCCATTTCCATCCTCTACCCTTACTATAATGGTTTGGTTATTGGCCAACTGATTGATAAAACTCGTTGAAAGTGCATCCGTATTAGCATCTGCCTGACCCTGAGTAGCATGATACGTTACAGTCATACCTGTTTGTCCACCAAGAACAGTGGCATCAGCATCAGTCAGTGTGAATGTGGCAAAACCATCCGTATCATCATCACAAACATTCAGAGTGGCAGTAGTTGCTGTTGGATTTGGGTTAACTGTTAATACCACAGGAATCCTATTACTTACACAACCATTATTAGGATCTACAGCCTCTACATAATAAGTATTAGCACCTAAGGCAGGAGAAGTTGGAGTAAATGTTGTCATATCATCAGCCAGTAGATTCCCTCCGGTTACAGCATCATACCAATCGGCAGTATTACCTGCATCTACCGTTACAGACAACTCAGGAACAGTCGCTCCGTCACACATATCCTGATCACCATCATTCGTGGGGTCAGTAATTGTTGGACATGGGCAATCTTCCATGGCAGTTTCTGAAGTCTCACACCCTGTAGTTGCATCATTTGAAGTAATGGTCACTGTCGCGCCAGCAGCTACTCCTGTAACGGTATATGAACCACCACCATTATCTATTACTGTTCCCATATCAGCGGTAACCGTACCAGCAGAAACAGTAACATCAACATCATATGTTAGCAAATCGAGTGCACAAGTTGTGCCGTCAATCGTAACTGTCGGTGCATCATTGACCGTAACCGTTACTGTTGCCACTGAATTCGGGCAAGGTGCAGTACCTGCAACCGTATAAGAAAAGTCATAATCCCCTGCCGTGATGCCTGTGAAATCTACAGTCGTGATATCTGTCAAATCGACCCCTACTCCATCAACATCAGCCCAAGTACCTCCAGCTTCGGGTGTTCCGCCCAAGCCAGAAGAAATATCGACAGTTAAATTTGTATTACCATCATTACAGACAGTAACTGTACCATCCATACCCGCGTCGGGTATGGTATTTACTGTAACTGTTTCAGATTCTGTCAAAGTTTGGCTACAGGTACCATCAGACACTGATTGAAGCGTAACTGTCAAATCTGTTGTTGCAGCTGTCAGTGTTATTGTAGCTTCACCTGTTGTTCCATCAAGTGTAGTTGTTCCGGGTGCACCATCATCATAAGTAACGGTAGCATTCGGGGTTCCTGAAATAGTAAATGTAACCATATCGCCCTCACAGATCACACTTGCGCTAGCGGATAATGTGGCTGTAGGCAATGTTAATTCTGTTACTGTCACTTGGTCTGTTGCTGTACAACTGTTACCATCCGTAACCGTAACTGTATAATCATTAGCGGCATTCACCGTAATCATTTGGGTGGTTTCTCCTGTGGACCATTCATAATTATACCCTGCTCCTACAGGTGCACTCAAATCAGTGGTACTTCCAGCACAGAATGACAAGGCTCCGGAAATGGAAGCCACTGGCAGTGCATTCACAGTCAAGGATACATCCACTGTTCCAGAACAGCTATTGGCATCTGTCAATACAGCCCACAAATCAGGACTTGCTGAAATATCCGCGGCACTAGGAGTTGCGATCATTGTACCTGTGGTAGATGGATCTCCCTCGTACCAAGTTACTGTTCCTGTACCTACAGTAGCATCATGTTGTGTGAGATCATAGGATGCGGCCTCATCCAAACAGACCTCAATCATTGGGTCGGTAGGAGTAGGTAGAGGGTTGACTGTAATTGTTATTTCTTCAGTTGCAGTACATCCGCTTGAGTTTGTAACCGTAACGGTGTAGGTTGTGGTCGCGGTGGGATTCACCGTAATCATTTGGGTCGTACCATTATTCATGTCAGACCATGCATAAGCTGTGAATGTCTCATTCACAGACAAATTTGCATCATCTCCTGCACAAACGATAGAGTCATCATTGGCTGTACCCGAAGCATCTGTTTCGCTGATTGTTGGATCAGGACAAGGGATGAATATGGTATATTCAGGTGTCTGTGCCAAAGGCTCACAGGATGAAGGGTTCGTAGGGTTCACGATACCTTTCAGATATATATTCATATCACACAATGAGACATCCGAGAAACTAGCGGAAGCTGTGATTGGGAATGTGCCTCCTATCGCTCCTGAAGCGAGTAATGTTCCTTCTGAGTTGAATGGGTCGAAATTGCTTGTTGTAGAATAATACCAATCTATCGCTCCTCCACTAGGAAGATTACTTGCAGAGTAAACATTCATATCAAACGACTCATTCAAGCATACATTACAATCCGTAATGTGTGAACCGATACTGGATGCATCATCCTGTGGCAATGCTATCCATTGACTTTCGAGTGTTGGGAATTCACAATTCGGACTTGTATTCGTGGTAACACCATCTATGACTGACGGATTCCTTACGAGGGTGAAATTCTCTGTTGATATGGTACCTCCATTGGCGCTCCAATTACCACCTGACGGTAAGCAACCGATATTACCGATGATATCCAGTGTATCCGTATTCTGCATGAGTACTATCGCATCATCACCATTGAAACTACCGACTGTAAAGTCCATATCTTCTTCAGCACTGAAAGCAGCTCCGGCCAATCCACTACAAACGACAAAAACATCACCTGCAACGACTGTACCTGTCAAGTTGGTGGTGGAACCTGCGGTAGATGACCCATTATTGAAGATTTGGATGGAATATCCTCCTGCGGCAAGATCAATGTCGGCTCCCGTACCATTATAGATTTCAACACACTTGTTATTGGTAGTTCCATCAACATATTCCGAAATGAATAGGTTTTGACTTAGGGAACAATCCGTATTGGTTGTAGAGGCGGTGACTGCCAAGCCACTGGTTTCAATTTCGGGGCATACCGGATGAACGTATGTACAAATCCCCTCAATGATTCCACAACATTCCGTCTGATCCAAATCCACTGTGGTACACAACTTATAGGTATTTGGGAAAAGCGCATAAATATCCCAACCGTCATCTGTAGTATTTCCATTAGAGGGCAATGCTATCTGAGCTGTTGACAAGTATACTTCTCTAACAATCGTAGAATTAGGGATACAATCCGACACATCAGGAACGGCCAATTGACTCTCGAATGCGAAAAGTCCTCCAGGGTGAACATACTCGTAGCAAAACTGGTGAGTATTACCATCATCAGCAGGGATATTGCTAGGAGTAAGATCCGTACAGTTCGGGCTGGTTGCCACCATCGTGGGGTCTTCTCCATCTATAGCCGAAACAGCTGAGGTCTCATCGGTAAAAACCTGTCCCGGGCAGTCTCCCGGATCTCCCCAACTACAAGGACTGGTTTGTGCATAAGATAGAACCGAGGTTAACAATAATGCTGTGAATAAGATTAGCCTTTTCATCCATTTGAGAATTTGTCCAAGTGTAAATCGAGCAACTAAACTACCTAAAACTTGAATGTTTTTTGTAATGTCATTGCATTAAAATGCCTGTATTGGAATCAATTAATACCGTTTTGGTATTAATTATCCCAACATCGAGTAATTAAGTGAATGTCTAAATGGTTTACAAGAGAGCGAACATGCGTGATAACAACCCGATTCCCATTGATGAATCCAGTGTCATAGCATGTCAAGATTTGACAATAGTTCTTTGTTTGCCTTAGTATAGGTCCTCTGCCAATATTCTGTCTTGTTACAACCCAAAATTACTTGTTGTTAAACCAAGAGAACATTCAAACATCACAATTGAATTATAGGGGGGTTATTTTCTAATTCTAGTCTAAAACTTTAAGCTAACAAAAAAAGGTTGAAACCCCACTCTTTCAGATAAAAAAATAAGTACCATATATTTAATTTTAAATGACCACAACTATTCATAATCAACTGAAATACAATATGGTAAAAACATCATCTGTTTCATATTTTTTAATTGTAGTTTCATTACTCCCTCATTCATGCTGCATTATTACCACATAACTCATGACTCTCGTTGTCACCATACATTTATGGCTTCAATCCACATGATTACTAATGTGAAACTCCAAAAATATCATAGATTTGCAGTATGCAAGCCATTCTGAATACATTCCCGGGACTTAGTGAAGAACAGGTCCACCAACTAGGACAGTTGAAAGCGCTCTATCAAGACCTGAATGAAAAGGTCAATGTGATATCACGGAAAGACATTGACAATCTCTATTCCCGTCATGTCATACATTCCATGTACTCGCATTTTTTCATCACATTCAAGGATGGTTCTGAAATATTGGACCTAGGAACAGGTGGTGGATTCCCTGGGGTTCCATTGGCCATTCTCTATCCTAATGTGAAGTTCACGCTTGTGGATGGTACCCGAAAAAAAATCGGAGTGGCGCAGGAAGTCATTTCTGCATTGGGGCTTAAGAATGTTGTAGCAAAGCACCAACGTGCGGAGGAAATCAAAGGACAGAAATTCGATTTTGTGGTATGCAGGGCAGTAGCCAGTGTGGACAAGCTTTTGGCATGGAGCAGACCCTTGCTCAAGAGTAAGCAAACCCATGGATACCCGAATGGTCTATTGACATGGAAAGGTGGCGACCCTAAGAAAGAAACCAAATTACTACCCAAACATGAATACACTGAGGTATTCCATATCTCGGATTATTCCAATGACGAATACTTCAAGGAGAAATACATCCTGTATGTTCAAGGATAATTAGATTTCCTCTCCCAATAATCGCCTGTATCTTTTTCTTGCCTCTACTGAATAGGTACTACCGGAGTAATCGAAAAGGATTTTCTCGTACAATTCGGTTGCTTTTTCTGTATTGTCCAGATGTTTTTCATTCAGTTCAGCCAATTCGAAAATAGCATTATCAGCACGGATTCCATCCGGATAATTCTCCATGATATTCTGAAGCATAAGGGCTGTCTTCTCAAAATTCCTTTGTTTGTAATAAATCTGGGATTTCAGATAAATCGCATCATCCTCCAAGGAATGATTCGGATACATCGTACGAATGGAATCCAGCTTGACGAATGCATCATCAAATTTATTCTGAAAGACCAACAATTCCGCTTCTGAGAATTTTTTCAATGGTACTGCTGTCGTATCCAGGGCCAAGTTATCCATAATGAATATGGAACGATCCAGGGCATCATTCGCAATCAACTTGGAAGTGGATGCCTTAAGGACATTGAATTGCGTCTGTGCCCATTCGAAATCACCCGCGAAATAGGAAAGCAGTGCATTTCTATATCTTGCCTCCTGACCTATCAAATCATCCTTGAATTGTTTATCCACCTGAGAATACAACAGTGTTGATTCCCATATCTCACCCTCCATCAGATAAAAGTCCGCAAGACTAATCTTTGCTTCGGCCAACACTCTGGGATTGACCATTGGATACTCCACCAATTCGCTTAATAATCCTATCGCTTTTGTCAGATCATTCAGATAATAAGCCTCCAACTCTGCCAACTCGGTAATAATGGAAGCAGTGGTTCGGGATTTACCGAATTCCTCCAGGAACGCTTCGTATTCCCCCTCCAACTGTCTGAGTTCTTCCTCTGTATAATTATAACCATCCACTAATTTGGACCTTTTGGCCCTAAGGGATTGTTGTTTGGCTTCGATATAAAAACTGGAGCCCATGCCCTTATTCTCAATGATGTATTCAAAGCCACTGATTGCGGTGTCCCAGTCCTTATCATTCGCTGCAGTAATTGCAATATCATAGACCCGACCACCATTTTCTTCTTTTCTACGATCCAAGGCCTTGGCTTGTCTCAATGCCCCCTTATAATCCTTTTTCTGAATGAATACCCATGATAGTAGTTCCGGATATACTTCATTATCTGGATCTTCCTGGATTTCGGTATAGAGCTGGGTTTGGAGTTCGAAGAAATCATCTTCGGTAAAATACCTTTGGAAGATGGTTTTCAATGTATTGATACGGGAGGGCGTCTCTATCAAACTGGCCAGATAATTCTCAATCATCTTCACGGACTCGCCTTTCCTACGATACAATTCGGCTAAATAATAATGGAAATTCTTAGCATTTTCCTTGCCTATTCCCTTCTCGTATGTCTGAATAGCCAAATCATACTTGGTCATATTCTGGAATTGAGCTGCCAAACTCCTGATGGCATTGGGGTCGTCCCCTACAAAGTCCATGGCTTTTGCAAACATGGCGTCCGCCTCCTCGATTCTTTGTTGTCTTTCCAAGAGATTCCCATAATCCAGATACAATCTGTACTTCTTGGAATTCTTCTTGATTTGCTTCTTGAGAATTTCCTCTGCCTTTGCATATTCCTCCATTTCTGTGAGACAGGCAAGATAACGGGAAAAGTAATAGTCGTTCTTGGTATTCTTGGAATATAATTTTTCGTAAAGGGCGGATGCCTTTTCGAATTCACCATTATTGAAATATTCCTGTGCCAGACGGTTGTCTTGTGAGTAGATGGCCGCAGTGCAAACCAAGGAAAAGAAAAGGGTAACTAAAAAATGCTTCATAGACTAAGGTTGAATACCGTCATCATCCTACACGGTACATAATACCAAACGCAATAGGTATGTTAATTGTTACTTAAGTTCTTGATTGAAAAGGTTCAAAAAACAAACCAAGATTCATACCCTGTATCCAATAGACGAATTTTTCTGTGTTCGGGTCACTTCGACAAGGCTGTTTGGGCCGGATTTGATTGTTCCTTGGAACCTAATCTTCAAGGAAAGATAAAATATGAAAAGGCGAAACACCCTTTTGGTTGTTCCGCCTTTTCACGAATACCCTTATCGGGAATTATTTTTTCTTGGTTTGCTTGCTATCAGCCAATTCCGATCTTACATGCATCATGAAATCCCTATACTGTGACTCATCCATAATGAATCTTAGGGAATCAATCAAATGTTGTCTCTGGCCATTCATCTTGGACTTGAACAATTTAGGGTCCTTTTCCCTCATGTCTGCGATGATTGCATAATTCTCAGCTTTCTTCTCCACCAATGAACGAACCTTGGTTTCCTGCTTGTCTGACAATTGGTATTGATCGAAGTGATCCATCATTTGCTCCACGAATGCATCCTTGGTGATATTACCATTCACATAATCCTGTATGGTAACCTTTTGGGCAAACAAGCCCACCATCATGCAGCAAGCAAAAACTGTAAGTACTAATCTTTTCATTATATGAGAATTAGAATTTTCAATATTATCTTGGTTAAAAATAAGACGATTTTCGAGAAATGAAAAGGGAAGCGTTCGAATTAGCAATAATTTGGCATTTGATTATGAATTAAATGGTTGGTATTATTACAAAACAAAAGGTGGCAAGCCTTAGCTGCCACCCTCGTTATAGTTAGTCGATTATTATTCAATATCATTTCCAAACGACTTCCAAACATTAATTGCCATGAGAGTTTTATATCTCAGGGGATTGTCTTTTATTTAGGTAAGGCTTGATTTGCAGGACAAATCTAGGATTTGCATTCTGGATTTAAAATCCCCGAAATCCCTGGAATATCAGATAACAACTGAATCACACTTATGCTCACTATAGAAAAAGTGATCAAATTATTGGATGAGGACCATATGGGTATCTTCAGCAGACACCTCAAGGAGTCCGGAGCCGAATACCCTTTGAAACTGGTCATGTCCATTGATCGGCATATCCTTACGGAGCAATCGTCAGGTGAGTTGTGTAAGGCTGTGTATGGGGAAGACAATGAAAAGAACCGCAGAAAATTCTTCCAACTCGCACACCATACATTCAGGCTCACTGAATTCCTGAGTAGGAACTACCCTTACTATTTGCTGAGTAGCATCAAGAAAGTACAGGAGCTCTACAATACGGGGCGGCCCAATGAAGCCAAGGCCTATTTACAGATAGGTCGGGAGTTGGCTGAAAAAATAGAGGATTTTGATACTCATGTGATCATGCTCAACATCCTATCCCAACAGGCGCACATCAATGAGTCATTCCATGAGGCACACCGGTATCAGAGAGAAATCAGGGACTTACTGGGAATCAAACACCAGTTGACTGAGATATGTTCCATTCTGAATGATAAGTTCCATCCTAAACAAAAACCCATCGTAGAGGACGATTTAGAACAATTATCCAACTTTTTCAAACCATTCATAGATTCCAAATCCTTTGCCGTAAGTATCATGGGCAGATATGGCTACTGCTACGCCATTTACTTTCAGAACAGAAAAGAATTCTATTCGGAGGATACTTATCAAAACCTATTGGAAACGGAAGACCAACTCAAGAAGTACAGCTATGTCAAATTGCCATACCTTGAGGATATCTCCTATAAAATAGGATACCTTAAAATCCGATACATGTTCCATGAAATGGAGGAAATGCTGGTCATCAAGGAAGCTGCACAATTCATGGAAAGGAGCGAAAAGGTCTTATTCTGGAACAGTTTCATCAAGATTCCTGAGCTTTTTGCCATTGCATTACAGACCAGTTTTTACGTTACCCGATACCTGACGTCCTATCGGGATGACCATATGGAATCATTACCTAAGGATGTGAACAACCATTTATTGGGCCTCAGAAAGCGTTGTGAGGAACTGATTGACCATCCTGGCTGGACAGACCAATTCATCCTGAAACTCATTAACCTGAAGACCATTTACTCTCTCTTGCTTTTATTGGGCGACAAGTCAGATATCAAGCAATCCGTGCAAAATCTGGAAACGGTGTTAGTAGAATACCAACAAATTCCCTTTCATTTCTATACGGATGGAATTTTCACAAATATTGTCGTAGGTTATTTTTGTTTGGGGAAATATGATGATGTGGTCAATAGTTACAAACGATATAAAAAAATATCCGATGGCAAGGCCGTTAATACGGAAAATGACCTTACTATCCACGGGTTCTATTATGCCTCACAATGGATGCATACCCAACGGAAGCAATACCTTACGAAATTCAATGGTATCATATCAAAAACCAACAAACCGAATCTTCACACTACCCGAAACCTACTTGTCAAACTTGCGGACTATGTGAAAATCCCTTTGGAGGATATCCCCCTAGATTAATCCGTATGATGCGTCTTTGGAATCGCAGTCTCATCCTTTTCCCGTTCAAGCAGCCAATGCCTCACGATTTCTTCACCATCCTTGACCTCATAGGCATGGACGAACTTCCACCCTTTTGCCCCCATGTAGTTTAGTGCATCAATCATATTATTGAATTTGAGGGTTTTTCCTTTCTCATCCACAATCCTGTGGTCGGTCAACCACTTTTGGTCTTGCCCGTAATTGATTTCAACATTAATCTTATTACTCATGAATGTGGACTTACCAACAATCTCACAATACATGAAAGAAGCCGTCTCATCCTGCGCTGAAAGATTCAAGCAAAAGAACAACAATAACATCATAACCAATAATTTATCCATTACCTCAATTTTGAATTCAAAATAAGAAAACAAGGACTCCATTTGAACTTCACAGATGAAAATCTATTACAAAGTAAGTCATCTTAAATTTCATTTTTATTAAAAAGTTTCGATATTTACCATACACAATAACACAATGTAATTTGTTTGAAGCTGTGCCCTTTATGAGAGAGTGTGCACAAAAGACTGCCCTACCCAGGCAGTCTTTTTATTATTGTGTTAACAAAACTTACTGAGTCATTAAGAAGTCCGACCTCGATTATATCGTATATTTATATCCAACAATAACCTAGTAGAATGAGAATCCTTTTCCTCTTGGCATTATTCCTTTTTTCCTTTATTTCTTCCTTTGCCCAGTCCTACAAAACCAAGGACAATGCAAACAAGAAAGCCATGAAATTCTATTTGAAAGGAAAGGAACTGAGTCGTTCCAACCAAGATGACAAAGCATTGGCTTCGCTGGAAAAGGCCATGGCTGCCGAGCCCCGATTCATTGATGCCATGATAGAATGGGCGGGTATCAAATACAATGCAAGGGATGTCGATGCGGCAGAAAAAAAATTAGAGGAAGTCATTGCTCTGGACCCCTATTACAATACCAAACTACTCTACACATTGGGTGTCATCAAGAAGAAAAAAGATGATTGTAATGGAGCCAAGAAGTACTACCAGCAATATATTGATGCACCAAAGGCCCGTACCACGTTGATTGAAAAGTCCAAGAAAGCCATCAAGGATTGTGATTTTGCAATGAATGCTTCCTCAGCGGACTTTTCCGCTTTCGACCCACAGTCCATCAGTGATTATATCAACACACCCGATAGAGAATATTTCCCGTCCCTTTCTGTTGATGGGGAAACATTCTTCTTTACGCGTGTGGTCAGGAATCAGGAAGACATCTATTACAGCAGGAAAACAGCAGACGGTTGGGGGCCTGCCATGCCATTGGATGAAATCAACACTGATGATAACGAAGCCAACCAGAGTATTTCTGCCGATGGAAAAGTGATTGTCTTTACGGCCTGTAACAGACGTGATTCCGGATATGGAAGTTGTGACCTGTATCTTTCTGAATTCAAGAACGGAAAGTGGACTCCAGTAAGGAATATGGGACGTGCCATCAATTCATCAGCATGGGAATCACAACCCTCCCTATCCGCTGATGGGAATCTTCTTTTCTTTTCCAGCAAACGTTCAGGGAATATGGGCAAGGCTGACATTTACTACAGCAAGCGGAATGCGGAGGGAGCTTGGTCCCTAGCTCGACCCATCAAAGGAAAAGTCAATTCCAAAGGTGAGGAACAAACGCCATTCCTTCATCAGGATGGACAGACCTTGTATTTCAAGTCCACAGGTCATCCTGGTTTAGGTGGATATGATATTTTTTATTCCAAACTTCAAAGCGATGGTACTTGGGGTGAGCCCGTGAATCTAGGAGCCCCCATTAATTCCAAATCTGATGAGGGTAGTTTTTATGTCAGTCTTGATGGACAGACTGCATATTTTGATTCGGATAAGGTCCTGACTAAAGAGGGAGCTGGTACAATCAATAAGAATCTTCATGATATTTATTCCATCCAATTGGATGAGAAGCTAAGACCAGAACCTGTAACCTATGTAAAAGCTAGGGTTCTGGATGCTGAAACCAAGGAACCATTGGTGGCGCAGGTTGATTTTATGAATCTGAATATCCAAAAAAGGCATGCATTCAATACCACGGATAAAGCCGGCGAATTCCTGGTTTGCCTTCCTGCAGGAAAAAGTTATGCACTGAATGTTTCCAAGACAGGTTACTTGTTCCATTCTGAGAATTTCCAATTGGAAAAGAAAGGAACTGCCGAACAGGTATTCGAACTTGAAATACTCTTGAATAGAATACCTCCTGCCATCGCATCAACACCCGCTCCTACAAAACCTAACAGTCAACCTACTGTTGCAGTAGCTCCTACCCCAATTATCCTTAAAAATATATTCTTCAATACCGGTTCAGCCACACTGAAATCAGAATCTACCGGAGAATTGCTCAAATTATTGGACTTACTGCGTTCCAATCCTAAGATGAACATACAAATCAATGGACATACGGATAATGTAGGAGCTGACGCTGCTAACATGACACTCTCAGAAAACAGGGCCAAATCCGTATATCAATTCCTTGTGGACAGAGGCATTAGTGACCAAAGACTACGCTACAAGGGATATGGGGAAACACAACCCATAGATTCCAATGATACTCCTGAGGGCAGACAAAATAATAGGAGAACGGAATTCATTATCATTAACAAATAATACCTTTTCACTAATCCATTGTAAACCAGGTTATAATTATCAGTCAATGGTATAAAATCATCCAATGCCCTACATTACATAATAGATTTTTGTAATTTGGCACCATCAGAAGGAGGGACTGTGAGAAAACCAATACATTGAATCTTTATCTAAACATCACACTCCCTAAATGGAATTCAGGCGGTTATTCGATATCCCCTTGTATCAATTGCTGAACTTCCCTCAAAAGGAAGGCATGTCCGTGCGTTCCGGCATCAACAAGACATCCTATTCATCCAAACAATGTTTAGATGAAATCATGCGAGTTAGTGCAGGTGCGCTCAATCGGAACTTGGGTCGTGGTGACCGGGTAGCCATTCTTTCCAAATATAGTAGTCCCAAGTGGACATTCCTTGATATTGGCCTACAACAAATCGGTGTCATACCAGTCCCCATATCCCCTAGATATGATGATGAAACACTCATTCACATCCTAAAGGATTCGGGTGTCAAACTGGCATTGGTCGATGGTCGTCAGCTCTATAACAGAATCAAGGGCATTAATGACCAAATCAAGCAATTATCAAGTATATTCACTTTTGAGAAACTACCCGATATCCCAGGCTGGGAAGATTTTACAGCCACACCAGAATCCTATCATCTGGAACAATACGAAGCATCCAAGGCAGGTACCCATGAGGATGATTTGGCAACCATCGTTTACACTGCGGGAACCACAGGTACTCCAAAGGGTGTCATGCTCACCCATAAGAACATGACGACTAATGTCAAATCCATTCTGGATGCATTGCCATTGAAAGCCTCACATACGGTCATATCCATCCTCCCCCAACATCACATCTTTGAACGAATTGCCATTTATACCTATCTCGCAGCAGGTAGTAAGATTTGCTTTGTCAAACCCAGCGATACATTGATGGACGATATCAAATCCATCAGGCCCCATTATTTCACCAGTATTCCGGAATTACTCATCCAATTCTACGAACAGATTGTTTCGGAATCCATGAAAGATTCCAAATCGTCCAAGGCATGGTTCCTTTGGGCCTTGAAACAAGGTCGTAGATTCAGGGATTATGGCAAGGTTTCCATTGTCCATTATTTCAAACTGAGGATGGCTGATTTATTGGTGTTCAGAAAATGGAGAAATGCATTCGGAGGTCGAATCGAAGGTATAGTCGTAGGAGCCGAATCCGTCTCACCCTCCATGGCCCGTTTATTCACGGCAGCAGGGATTGATATCAGGGAGGGATACGGGATGACTGAAACCTCACCTGTCATTTCCATTAATAGGTTTGAGTCTTCCAAGGTGAATTTCGGTACTGTCGGACAAGTCATCAAGGATGTCGAAGTCAAGATTCAGGAACCAACTGACGAATTCGGTAACGGGGAAATTCTCGTCAAGGGTGACAATGTGATGAAAGGATACTGGAATAATGAGGAACTCACCTATGCCTCCATACACTACGGATGGTTCAAGACCGGAGATATCGGTAGATTCACAAAAAAGAAATCATTCCTACAAATTGCAGGGCGCAAAGGGGATACCATTACATTATCCAATGGAGAAAAAATCAACCCTGCTTTCATCGAACGGGAGCTGCTCAATTCCCCACATGTGGGGCAATGCATCATTGCGGGACAGGATAAGGGGTTTGTGGTAGCATTGATTGTGCCTTATTATACCAATATTGGTATTTATGCACAGACGAAAGGATTCTCATACGACACCAAGGAGCAGGCAATCCTACACCCCGAGGTCAAGGAATTATTCCGTAAGGAAATCCAAAACATCAACAAGGAATTGAGTCCAAGGGAGAAAATCGGAAAATTCCTGTTACTTGAGGATGAATGGAGTGTACGAACAGGTGAATTATCCTCCTCATTGAAGAAACGAAGAAACTATATCCTGAAAAAATATCATCAGATAATACAAGATTTATATGAAGACGTCTGATTGCGAAATTTCGTTGATGACCAATTATGAATCTAAAATTAATTTCCCTAATATTATGCTTTCCAATTTTTTAGGGGTGCTAACAATAAGATGATATCGAAATCTCATCTTCATTTTTGCATTTGAATTCAAGTCAATCATTAGATATAAGTCAATACTTATGGAATTAACATTCACTAGACTTTTCGATTTAATACGATTCCAACAAGAACACTTCCCTACGGATAAGTCCATCGGACACAGAGTAGGTGACGAATGGGTCTTTTATTCTACGGAAGAGGTCATCAACCTTGCCAATAGTCTCAGTTTGGGTTTATTGAAACTAGGTCTGAAAAGAGGGGATAAAATCTCCTTGATTTCCTATGAGAATCGTCCGGAATGGAAAATCGTAGAGGTAGCTGCGCATCAGATAGGATTGGTAACCGTACCTGTCTACCCTACCATTTCCCCGGCTGATTACGAATACATCTTCAATGATGCAGGTGTGCAATATGCATTCATTGGGCCAGGAGACCTTTCTGACAAGGTACAGGCCACTGCGCCCCAAGTCCCAAGTTTCAAAGGCATATATACCTTTGACAAAGAAGAAGGACTCCCACACTGGGAAGATCTTTTTGAGGGAGGAAGTTTGGAAGAAGTAGAAAAAATAGCCGATAGTGTACAACCGGAGGATTTGGCCGTATTGATCTACACATCAGGTACCACAGGATTACCGAAAGGTGTTATGCTGAGCCACAATAATATCGTTTCCAATATCAAGGCAGCATCACCAATATTCCCATTGGAACCGGGAGAAAAAGCATTGAGCTTCCTTCCTTTGTGTCACATCTTCGAATGTACGGTTTCTAGTTCCTATGTAGCCCGAGGGGTTTCCATCGGATTTACTGGAGTAAGGAATCTTGGAGGAGACGAGGGGGATATCAAATCATTCAAACCTCATTTCTTCACGACTGTTCCACGTTTATTGGAAAAGGTCTATGAAAAAATCTATAACAAAGGTTTGGAACTAACGGGTTTGAAAAAGAAACTCTTTTTCTGGGCCTTGGACCTCACTGACAACTTCTACTTCGGTAAGGAGTACAAGGGAGTCGAGGGTATGAAGCACCGCATTGCCGATAAACTCATCTATAGTAAATGGAGAGAGGCATTGGGTGGTAATATGAAAGGTATCGTAACAGGTGCTGCTGCTTGTCCGGTCAAGATGGCCCGAGTATTTTCGGCTGCCGGCATTCCGATTGGCGAGGGGTACGGACTTACCGAGACCTCTCCTGCATTGACCATTAATTCCTTTGAGGAAAATGGAGCCATGCTCGGTACTGTTGGTAAGGCACTACAGGGCATTACACTGAAAATCGACCCATCCGATGGTGACTATAAGGAAGGTGAGGGGGAAATTCTGGCCAAGGGTCCCAATATCATGCAGGGATATTATAACAAGCCGGAAAAAACGGCTGAGGTCATTGATTCCGATGGCTGGTTCCATACCGGTGATGTAGGGAAGTTCATGAAAGGCCCCGGAGGCGGACAATTCCTTAAGATTACGGACAGGAAAAAGGAATTACTCAAGACATCAGGTGGTAAGTATGTTGCACCTGCTCCAATTGAGAATAAGTTCAAGGAGGATTTCCTTATCGAACAAATGATGGTTGTGGGAGAAAAGCAAAAATTCGTTTCCGCACTCATCGTTCCTGCTGCCGAGGCTCTCAAGGACTGGTGTGATAATAATGATGTTCCTTGTAAGATTCATCCAGCACCTTACAACGAAACCTTATTCTGTATCTCAAAGGAAACGCTGGAAAATCCCAAAGTGCTCCAGAAATATCAGGAAATCGTGAATGGGTTCAATCCTAATTTCAGCCATATCGAGCAAATCAAGAAATTCAAATTACTTTGTGACCCTTGGGATGTGGCGTCAGGAGAATTGACACCTACCATGAAACTGAAGCGTAGGGTCATTAGAGAGAAGTATAAGGATACGATTGGAAATATTTACGATGTATAAGGAATGATTGAACCTTAGGCATTGTTACTCAAGGGTCAAACGGCAAAGCCGTTTGACCCTTGTTTTATGTATATATTCTTATTATGCAATTTGTATTACAACAACAATTATTCGAGCAAGAGGAGGGAATCGAGGAATTTCTTCTGGATATAGAAATCATCATTGATTGTTGGAGGAATGATGATTTCCAGATCAGGCTGTTCAGAAAACCATCCCGCAAAATGGATGGTCATACATATTTCGATTTCTACCTTGACATCCTAGAGCATCCCTATGAGCATTCATCGTTCTATATGGATTCCAAGACTTATGCCATCAAGGATTTGAAAGATGCATTCGTAGAACAAATCATCGATGTGGATGAGGAGGAGTTGCAAATCATTATCACTTATGATGCCCAAAAGGGAAAACAATCGGAGCGAGCAACTGCAAAAATTGTCATCAATAAGGGGAATGTCATTGGTGAAAAGATTGATATCCACGACGAGGGAATCCCTTTCAGTCACTTATTATCCAGTCTATCATTTGAGGACATTTTCATGGGACTTCCCGATTTTTTTGATTTTGTATCGGATTTTGAACTTGAATTTGATGACAGGTCCGAACTTGAATATGCTACACAAGATGATAGCTATCATTTTGGTGTTTCTCCTAGGGCATTGCCATTCGTGATGCAGGAAATCAGGCCATTTTTCGAAGCTGAATATGGGTTCTGGATGAAGGTCGGTTGTATCAGGCACAAAGGGTTTATCCGTTGGACTTCCGGACTCGAATATGCATTGCCCCAATACTTCATCGTTGTCCGAATCAACGAAAAATCGTACTTCAAGGTATTCCCCATCATGAAACGCATGTGGCTAAAAAAGCGGGATTGGGCTAACAAGAACGAGCTTATGCTCACATTCGACACTACCCTATTCGACCCCAATGCAAAACATGAGGAGGGAATCAAGAAGGCAATGTTGATTCACGTTGATAAGGAGGGCATCAGGGAAGAAACTACATAATCAAAACAATTTGTAATTATAAAATATTTTGTTTATATTTGTAATGTAAGTTCTTTGATATATGTTTTGTAATTGAAGTAGTTATTTCTTACTTTTCACTTGTATTATAGCATACTAGCAAGAAAGAAAACTAAGAAAATGATTGAGAAAACTAAGCCTCTCTGTATGGAGGGGGTGAAAGTCCTATCCGACTGTTTTGAAAGCCAAGAAGAATTTTATCACCTACTAAAGGAATACACCGCTGGTAATACTGATGTCTCATTCAATTTTAGGAAAAGCAGGCAACCATCAAGAAGAAAATTCTCGAATTTTGTTGTTATTGATGCCTATTCCCTAGGCACCGGAACGACTGGTTTCATCATAGATACACTATGTAGGCTTTGGTCAGAGCACATCAAGAATCCTAATGAATCCGATGCGAATATTGTAATTTATCTCAAGGATCAAAGTCAGCTTGTGATTCCTACCTCAGTCAGCCGTGAGAATATCCATAAGTATGGTCAATTTATTGAGTACCTATCCAATTTAGAATCCATCGCCCTGAACGACTAAATCCCAAAAGTATGAATAGGTATCATATTGCTTTCATAGAAGCTGCATGGGAATCAGATGAATCATCCATTTCAATTGATAACTTCGAGGCTGTCAATCGCTATTTTGATGAGAATCCCTACTATTCCATTCTATCTAAAGCAGAATATTTCAGGAAATCGTCCATCCAACAATTGGGTCAGATATTATCCGATGAAAAGTTCAATATTGTTAGTATCTCATCAGATTGTTCGATATCAGGGAATCTGATTTTCCATAATTCCCAAGACCCGACCCATCCAGAATGGTTTCGTATGCAACCTGATGAACTTGAATTCACATTCAAGTGCTTCAGTAATAGAGTAGATTGTGTAATCGTAATTGCTCCCGTCGTGAAAACTGCAGTAAAGGCAATCGCAAAACATATTCCTTATGTCATCGGACTACCTTATGGGCAATCAGATGGCAGTAACGACAAGTTATTTCATCAGGTATTCAATGAAACTTTTTACGAGTGTCTTTTTAAGACCCATTGTTTGGAGACATCATATATCATCAGCAAGACAAGAGCGGAAAACAATGTGAATGGAAGAATAGCACCCATTCTTAGAATTAATAAAAAGTATCGCAACATGCAGTCCGTTACGGAAAACACTAACAACCAACAAAATAAAATCATCCAATTAACTAAAGAACTGAATAAGATTGTTAATGAAGAAAACGAAATCAGAAAAAAAATCAATGAATACGAAAAAATCAGTGACATCGCAGATTTCCTGATAAACCAAAAAAATGAAATTATAGAAACAATTGTAAGTGCGGTCATCCCAGAAAGAGATAGTAACGAAAAACAGGAGTTCAGATATCAACTTGATGATTGTATTGAAATTATTGAGGGATGTATTGTTGGCAACTCAAAGCGACTGGTACGAAATGAATTTCTTGAGGAGATGTTCGATACCTCTCCGTTAGGCAATCTAAATAATTATTATTTATCCATTGCAATGGATACACTTGAAACCATATTAGATAATGGCCCATTCAATGACAATGCTAAAAGCAAAGCACTTATCAACATTAGTAAGTTAAAGGATTTTTTTGAAGAAAGGATATAGATTAGTCCCAACCACCAAGATTTAGTATTTTTTTATTCAAATCTTTCATCAATCCCTCTATGTTTTCTACTTCCTTTTTAAGTGTTGCATTACTGGGGTTACTTCTCCAATCTTTTACAGCTCTTAATTTATCTTCTTTGAGCTTACTATACTTTTCTTTTAATTTCTCTAAATCGTCTTTCATCTTAGGATAAGTAATTTATAATTTACTTTCCCATAGTATCGAATTTGTAATATATAAATAATTAATAATATATACAATGACATCTTTCGTCAACAAACTCATAAATTCCCTAATACCACGACCATAACCACACCTATTCCCAATAAGAATTTCAGGATGTCCCCATTGGTTTTCAACTGACTCATTTCCTCAAGGTAATACGGGATGCGAATGGGTAGATAAAACATCAGGAACAATATCCCTGCCCCAAAGAGATTAACGACATATATGGCTGTATTCCCCTTTTCCATATTGACGCCTGAGGCGATGGATTCCCAAGTTGTCGTATAGGCAATACAAGCGTAGGCAAGTAGAATCAAGTCCAATATCCATTCTTTCTTATTGGGTCGTTCGTAGCCCTCCAAAGGATCATCATCGCCATGAAGTCCCATGATACAGAATAAGAAATACAATTCCTTGATGACCACTATAAAAATGACCAGCATCATCCATCCTGACATTTTCTCATCAGAATTGTCAGGGTCGGGAATTTCGAATCCAAAGGATTCGAAAACCAGCATCGCCATCAATACAGAGATAGCCATATGGAACATCCACAAGAACCAACCCGTTCCGATTTGTTCCCCATGTTCCTTGGCAGCCCTGTGGACATACTTCATCTTTTCGGGGAAAGCATATATCTCAAGAATAGAAACGACCACCAATACCACTCCCAACCAAGGAATGAATACGGTATCATCATCCTGCATCGCCGCCTTGGTAGCAGCAACAATGACTGGTGACAACAACCAAAAATAAAGTGCACAAGCAAGGTTGAAGAACCAACCCTCCCAAGAATAAATGGTATCCTGTATGGATTTGTTATTCGCTCTCATTCTTTGCACCAAACCCAAATAGTTCCATCATTTTGGCATGAATGGCTGTATTTTCATAGATACCGGAAAAGTCTTCAGCTCCCGGGCCATAAGCAAAAACAGGAATCAAATCGGCAGTGTGGTAATCCGTTGTGAATGCAGTCTCCAAACTATCCATTGTAGAGCCTTTATTAATCGCATATCCGCCTGTTTCGTGATCAGCCGTAACAATGACCAATGTCTCTCCGTCCTTTTCGGCAAAATCCAATACCTGACCGATAGCCTTGTCAAAATCATGCATTTCAGCTACGATCCAATCTGATTGGTTGGCATGGCCTCCCCAATCTATCTGTGAACCCTCAATCATCAGAAAGAAACCTTTTTCTTTTCCTCTTTCTGCTAGGAATGCTACTGATTTCCCTGAAATACCGGCTAGGTAATCCCGACCATCCTGAGCGGCCAACGGGTCCGTATTCGCAGTGAAGAATGCCAACGGAGCACTTGGGTCCATGACCAAATCATTGGTTTCTTCCTGAAAGAAATCGGATACATTATATCCTTTCTTTTTGAGTTCCATGGAAATATTGCGGTCATCTTCCCTTAGGTCAAAGTAATTCTTACCACCACCTACAAACAAATCGATATCCGTCTTGATAAAATCGGCAGCATTTTCCTCGTGCTGCTTCCTTATCTTATTATGGCAAATA
This sequence comes from Saprospiraceae bacterium, assembly GCA_020631355.1. Lineage (GTDB taxonomy): Bacteria > Bacteroidota > Bacteroidia > Chitinophagales > Saprospiraceae > JAHDCE01. The sequence goes on from JAHDHL010000047.1 coordinate 21,063, forward strand.
AAGCTGGCAGGAGTCGCATGGGTAATCGTAGAAGTGGACACCAAGCCAGTGGCCAAACCTTCCTTTTCTGCTCTTTCCAGAATCGTTTCCACAGGGATTGTATCCTTATCCACACCAATGGCACCATTATAAGTTTTAATACCACAAGAAAAAGCAGTGGCTCCGGCTGCAGAATCAGTCACCAAATCATCATAGGCATATGACTTATGCAATCCGATATATGGAAAACGTTCTAGGTTCAATTGATTATTGTTGGTATACAATCCTGCCGTAATTTGGCTGACACCCATTCCGTCACCCACCATAAGAATGATATTCTTTGGCTTCTGAGGAGTTGTATCCACTGAGGGATTGGAACTCATGGCATTTTCGCAACCTGTCCACAACAAGCAGCCCAACAAGGTGAATATGATGATTCTGTTCATTTTAAATTCTAATTTGATTCATCGAATGATGTGCAAATATACCATAGCATTCCAAGGTTTGGAATTAATTCCTTGCAAACTCATCCGGGAGGGATTCATCCCGTGATTTTTCATGCCTTAGATTACAATATTCTATTCGAAATATTTAATAATTCAAATAGAATCCTTGTAGGATTTCATCCTCAATACCTTATCATTATCCTGAATTCAAAATTCATTCGCCACATGCCAACAAAAGCCATCAATATCTGGTCAAGCCCCAGAAATATTTCCACGGCATTCATGTATTCCTTTGCCCAAAGGAATGATATGACGGTCGTGGATGAACCACTTTATGCCCACTACCTCAAGGCTACGGATGTCGAACATCCTGGAAAGAACGAAATTCTAGCAAGTCAGAGTCAAGTAGCAAAGGATGTAATTGAGAATGTCATTCTCAAAACATATCCTACACCCTACTCGCTACACAAACAAATGACACATCATCTTGTGGACATGGATTGGGATTTCATGAGGGACTGCAAGAATATTCTATTGATTAGGAATCCCAGGGAAATCATTGCTTCTTATGCCAAGGTCATTCCCTATCCCAAAATGCGGGATGTGGGGATTCGGAAGCAGATGGAATTGTATCAATACCTGAAGAAGTACCACGCCCTCCATGGTATTGTGGATACGAATGAATTATTAAAGCATCCGCAAAAAGTATTGCGTCAACTTTGTTCACAACTGGATATCCCATTCGATATGTGTATGCTGGAATGGGGTAAGGGAGCTCGTCCGGAGGATGGGGTCTGGGCAAAATATTGGTATAGTAATGTCCACCAATCCACAGGTTTCCAACCCTATCAGGCCAAACACCCAATACTAACGGAAGAACTCGAATCCTTAGCAAAGCAATGCATGCCCTACTATGATGAACTGTACCAGCATTGCATCAAGTCGGACATATAGGAATTTGGGTGTTAATATGTAATTGTTTTAGCGAAATATTACCATCTTAGCGACGAGCCAAGCGCCTTTGTTCAGGGCGTCATTCTTTCACTCATACATCAAAGCAACCTAGAAATGTTACAACAATTCAATGAAAAGAACCGCAACATCTATGTCTACCTAAAGGATAGGCTCGTTAAAAGAGAAGATGCCAAGGTTTCCGTATTCGACAGTGTGGTTCAGGGTGGCGATGCCGTATGGGAAGGCTTAAGGGTATATAATGGTAGGATTTTCTGTTTGGATAAGCATCTGGAAAGATTACAGAATTCGGCACACGCCCTCTGCTTTAAGGATATTCCTAGTAACGAAACTATTACCCAAGCCATTTTTGAGACCCTTAAGGCCAATGAGATGATGGATGGCGTACATATCCGTCTGACATTGACCCGTGGTGAGAAAATCACATCCGGAATGGATCCAAGACTGAATCAGTACGGATGCACATTGATTGTATTGGCAGAATGGAAACCTCCGGTATATCCACCTAGTATTACGCTTGCCACATCCACCCAACGCAGGAATAATCCGATGTTCCTTGATTCTAAGATCCATCACAATAATCTATTGAATAATATTCTGGCTAAGATAGATGCCAATCATGCCGGAGCTGATGCTGGGTTGATGTTGGATATCAACGGATTTGTTGCGGAAGCCAATGGAGTGAATGTATTCTGTATCAAGGATGGTGTCGTCATGACTCCCTTTGCGGATGCATGCCTACCCGGTATTACCCGAGGATTGATTATCGAACTTTGTAATGAGAATGGTATTCCTTGCGTAGAAAAGAATCTTTCACTTGTAGAATTCTATACGGCAGATGAGGTTTTCACTACCGGAACAATGGGAGAACTCACTAGGGTGCGTGCCGTAGACCAAAGAAGTATATATAATAAGAGTGGGATAGAACGACTGGAAGAACTCCGGGGCTTGTTCCGCGAAAAAACCAAAAATTTCGGAACTGTCATCCAATAATCAAAAATAACGGAACCTTATACTACCAACGGCGTATAACAAATAACAAAAGCCGTCATCTCTTTCGACAACGGCTTTGAAATAAACGCACTATAAAACCCCGATATTCATTATTTCCCTTTCGGGAAACGTTAATCGATTTACAATTAGAATTATTGCAATGACTATGCCACCTGAAAACCAATATGTTATGATAAATTCACATGTGTTAATTACATATATGTAAAGTGTTAACAAACAAACCACATGTTATTTTTTCTTAATATAATTGACCCGAAATTTTAACATATAAAAATATTTTTAAAATGATTGGGTTTTGATTTTTCACTAGAAAAGAACCCTAATCCCCAATTTTCTCACCTAACCTAATCATCCCCTCAAAATACTTATTGATTTTCTTGCCTTTATCCTTGTTCATTTGGAAAACATAAATTACCTTTGCACTCCGTAATTTTTAAAAGCTTTATAGACATGGCACATCATCAGTCAGCTAAGAAGAGAATCCGTCAGACGGCAAAGCGTCGTGTGGCTAACCGTTATTATAAGAAGTCAACTCGTACTGCAATCAAGAATTTGCGTGGCATGACAGAAAAGTCTGACGCAGAAACTTTCTTGCCTAAGGTGATTTCTATGATAGATAGATTAGCAAAGAGAAATCAATTCCATAAGAATAAGGCTGCTAACCTAAAGGGTAAGTTAACGAAGTTCGTTTCTTCTCTTTAATCAGTAGTATTCATATATTTTGATAGAGGAAAGGTGAAAGAACAATCGTTCTTTCACCTTTTTATTGTAGCTACCCAAGCAACGTAGCATTAGGAGGAATCCAAGATTCCATCCTCATCTGGTCATAACTTTCCTGACTGATATAATTTTGCATAATCCTTGGCAAAATAGGTCAATATTACCTGTGCTCCTGCCCTACGGATACTCAAGAGTGTCTCGGGCATCGCTTTCTCATATTCCAACCAACCATTCTTACAAGCAGCGATTAGCATTGCACATTCTCCGCTCACATGATACGCAGCAATGGGTATATCAAAATTCTGGTGGAGCAGACTTATGATGTCCAAATAATTCAATGCCGGTTTCACCATCATGAAATCAGCCCCCTCAAAAGCATCCAATGACGCTTCCCTTAATGCCTCCTGGCGATTGGCAGGGTCCATTTGATAGGTTTTCTTATCCTTGGGAATATCCTCACCATCCACTGGTGCAGAATCCAAGGCATCCCTAAACGGACCATAGAAAGCAGAGGCATACTTAGCAGTGTAAGACATAATACCCGTATCGGTATAGCCCGCTTCATCCATAGCCTTTCGAATATGGGCTACCCTACCATCCATCATATCCGATGGGCCAATCAGATCGAATCCTGCCCTCGCTTGTGCCACTGCCATCTTTCCCAGGACCTCGAGGGTTTCGTCATTTACAATCTTGCCATTGCGAACTATACCATCATGTCCATCCACATTGTAAGGGTCAAGGGCTGCATCAGAAATCAGGCAGGCTTCAGGAAAATGTTCCTTGATAGACGTAGCGGCTTTCAAGTAAAAATTTTCAGGGTCATAGCCATAAGTTCCTACCTTATCCTTCTTATCATTCGGTATTGCGGGAAAAAGGATGAAGCTTTTCAAACCCAATGTGATACATTCTCCGATTTCTTTCAGTAGATAATCGAGGGACATTCTATAATTACCCGGTAGGGATTGGATTTCATCCTTGATATCATTGCCATCCACAAGGAATAACGGATAAACCAATTGTTCGGGAACGAGGTGTGTCTCCCTTACAAGGGAACGAATGGCGTCTGATTTTCTATTACGACGAGGGCGAATAAGCATCTTTACTATTTCTTGTTACTGAATTCGTTTTTCTGGTTCGGGTACCGGATCGAAAGGATCATGATTTGACCAAGGGTGGCATCGCAATATACGTTTCGTACCCATCCAAGTTCCCTTAAAAATGCCCCACTTCATAATGGCTTGCATCATATACATGGAACATGAGGGTTGATAACGGCATGCAGGAGGTGTCAATGGTGAAATAAATGTCCTATAAAAAATAATAGGTAGGACAAATAACTTCCGCAATATGGTTAGTAACTGTTGCATACAAATTCTCTATATCATTATACGATGAATTCAGTCTTCCTCCCAAACGGCCAGGCATTTCTTTTCCTGCCAGAATTTTTCCAAGGTCCATTTAGGATGGACTACACAAGGAATCGTAAGTGGACTCAGTTTCACACTCAGAGCGTGGGAACGATTACCCATTGTACCAATATCAACAACTTCCTGCCCCTGAAGTTCTAGATGATTTCTTTTCAGATAATCCATGATGGCAGGCACCTGCAAATCAACTCCTCCTGTCAACTCAGCATGAGGGTTCTTCAGGACTTTAGCCAGATGAATCAACTCATTCAAATCCTCTGGATTCTCATCAAAGTATTGTTGATAACTCTGATAATAAACAGACTCCAAGGCATCTTCCTGACTGATGAACGTACCATCGACGGTATAGCCTATCATCCAATTGTCTCCATACTTCCTATCCCATTCGGATTGGCGTTTCTGTCTTTGCTTCAATCCTCCGGCCTTACCGATTTTTCTTTCCCTAATGACCCAAGCCATTAATGCTGCAATTTGGTTATCAAAAAATAGGTCCTACCGGGTGTCTACCCAATAGAACCTATTCTATATCATAACAGATTGGATTAATCCAATTTCTGTTTTACTTCTACAATTTCGTATCCCTCGATGACGTCACCGACCTTGATATCATTATAATTCTTAACGGTCAGACCACATTCCATACCCCTAGGTACTTCCTTGACATCATCCTTGTATCGCTTAAGCGAACCTAACTCGGCCACTTGATTCTCCTTGACGGGATAGATTACGATTCCATCACGGATAATTCGAATCTTGGTATTCCTATTGACCTTACCATCCGTAACGAAGCAACCTGCAATGGTTCCAACCCTATTGATTTTATAGACTTCCCTGACTTCGACTTCGCAGGTGATCTTTTCTTCCTTGGTTGGTTCCAACATTCCCTCGATGGCAGAACGAATCTCCTCGATAGCCTGATAGATGATGGAATACAGTTTGACTTCAACGCCTTCTTTCTCTGCCAATTTCCTAGCACCGGCGGATGGCCTTACTTGGAAACCAACGATGATGGCATCAGAAGCAGCAGCCAACATTACATCGGACTCGATAATCTGACCCACAGCCTTGTGAATCACATTAATCTGTACTGTTTCCTGTGATTGCTTCAGTAAGGAATCGGACAATGCCTCAACGGAACCATCCACATCACCCTTAACAATCAAATTCAATTCCTTGAACGACCCAAGAGCCAAACGACGTCCGATATCCACAAGATTCACACGCTTGCTGGCTCTATTTGCCTGTTCACGGGCCAATACTGCCCTTTTCTGAGCGATTTGACGCGCTTCCTGCTCTGTTTCACAAATCTTGAATTTCTCCCCTGCCTGTGGAGCGCCACTAAGTCCCAATACCAATACTGGTGTTGACGGACCTGCTACCTTGATACGCTTTCCTTTCTCATTGAACATGGCCTTAACCTTACCTGAATGTTCACCTGAGACCATAGGGTCTCCGATTTTCAGTGTTCCAGTCTGAACCAATGCTTTCGTAACGTATCCTTTCCCCTTATCAAGGGATGCTTCAAGGATAACACCTTGTGCGGGACGTTCCGGGTTAGCTTTCAGTTCCAACATTTCTGACTCAAGAAGTATCTTCTCCAGTAATTCATCAATATTGGTACCATGCTTGGCTGAAATATCCTGTGATTGGTATTTGCCACCCCAATCCTCTACCTGAAGGTTCATTCCGGCAAGTTCTCCTTTGATTCTCTCAGGATCAGCACCCGGTTTATCAATCTTATTGATAGCAAAAACCATAGGCACCTCTGCCGCTTGTGCGTGGCTAATGGCCTCCTTGGTTTGTGGCATGATCTTGTCATCCGCAGAAATGATGATGATGGCGACATCGGTAACTTTCGCTCCCCTTGCACGCATAGCCGTAAAGGCTTCGTGACCCGGAGTATCCAAGAATGTTACTTTCTTCTTTTCATCACCCTCGCCTACATATACTTCGTATGCTCCGATGTGTTGGGTGATACCACCCGCCTCACCATCAGCTACATTTGCATTTCGAACATAATCGAGTAAGGAGGTCTTACCATGGTCAACGTGTCCCATAACGGTAACGATGGGAGCCCTTGGAACCAAATCCTCCGGATCGTCGATGATTTCTTCTTCTTCCTCAAGGGCATCTTCTGCATCCACGAATACAACCTCGTGTCCGAATTCACTGGCAACGACCTCGATGATTTCTGCATCCAAACGTTGATTCAGAGTAACGAAATACCCCAAATTCATACAAGTCATGATAACCTCTGTTGGATTAACATCCATCATATTTGCGATTTCAGATACAGAAACGAATTCTGTAAGCTGCAATCTTTCATCTCTGTTCTCTAACTCCTTCTTTTCTCTTTCATCCCTTTTCTTGGCTCTTGATTCACGTCGGATATTCTGACGTTTCTTTTTCCCTCCACCAGCAAGTCTAGCTTGGGTAGCCTTGATTCTTTCTTCGATTTCCTTGGAGGATACTTCTTGGACCTCATCTTTCTTTGCTCCTTTCCTATCACCTCGTCTTCTGGAAACACCACTATCCGTGCGCTTATTCCCATCAATTCTCTTGATGACTTTCTTAGTCCGTTTTCTTCTCCTCTTTTGATCGTTTTCGCCCTCTTTCTTCTTATCGCCGCCAGAACCAGACGTCTGGTTCTTATTGTCTCCGGGTTTCCCCTTTTCTTCTTTCTTCTTCTTGGGTTTTGACTTCGAAAAGCGGTCAAGATTAATCTTACCCTTGATTTTCAAGCCCTCCAACTGAGGTGTCTTAGCCCTGAATGCCGTATCTTCCACAGGAGCATTTTCCTTGTCGGATTTTGCATTGGACTTGGAGACAGGAGTCTCTTTCTTTTCCACCACAACCGGCTTATCTTCTTTCTTCTCTTTCTTCTCAACCTTTTTTTCCACTACAGGTGGCTTAGGTTTTACAGGTGCTTCCTCCTCTTTCTTAGGTGCTTCTTCCTTTTTCACCTCCTGCTTAGGCTCCTCCTTGGGTTTTGGTTTTGGCTTTTCCTTTTCCTTAGATGGTTTCCTCTTACCTACTTGTTCCAAATTAATCTTACCCAACACCTTGAGACCTTTCTTCTTGGCTGTTTCTTCCTTTGGCTCCTCCTTAGGTTCTTCCTTAGGAGTCTCAGGTTTTTCAGGTTCTACTACTGGTGGTGGTGGAGTCTGGGGTATTTCTACCTCAGGTTCATTCTTCACTACAGGAGGTGGAGGTGGAGGTGTTACGGGTGCTTTGGGTGCCACCGGTGGAGGTGTACTGGGTGCCTTAGGCAAGTCAAATGTGAGTTTGCTTTCCTTTTTGGGTGGTGCATTGAACCTCATGTTCAACTGGTCAGCTTTCTCCTTGATGTTGATGGATGCCTGGAACTCCCGCTTGAGCAATGACTCCATCTCATCGGATACCTTGGCAATGGGTTTGTTGTCTATATCAAACCCATTCTTTTGTAAGAACTCTACAATAGTAGCAGTTCCTACATTCAATTCTTTTGCTATTTTAACTAAACGTTTTGCCATGCTCTCCTTACAGTCCCTATCGGGCTTTTGAAAATTCGTTCACAAAGTTAATTATTCCAACCACAATGGTTGGAAAACAATTCAATAAGGACTGAATTAATCTAGAATTTAATTAAAAATTCACAAATATCACTTGATTATCAGATATAAAGAGGATGAAAAACGGGGAAATTAGTCCCTGAACTCGTCTTCTAATATCTTGATGACCTCACTGATTGTCTCTTCTTCTAAATCGGTACGACGAAGCAACTCCTCCGTACTCAGTTCCAATACACTCTTAGCTGTATCGCAACCAATATTCTTAAGGGCGTCAATAATCCATCCCTCGATTTCATCTGAGAATTCGTCCAAATCCACATCTACTTCATACTCCTCAGTATCCCTGTAGACATCGATTTCGTAACCTGTTATCTCGCTTGCCAGTTTGATATTGGTTCCTCTCTTACCGATAGCCAAGGAAACCTGGTCGGGTTTAAGGAATACGGATGCACGCTTGGTATCATCTTCCAATTCTATACTGGTAACCCTTGCCGGAGTCAGTGCACGCTGGATGAATAATGAAATATTGTTGGTAAAGTTGATGATGTCGATATTCTCATTCTTCAACTCCCTAACGATACCATGTATCCTGGATCCTTTCATACCTACACAAGCTCCTACCGGGTCAATCCTATCATCATAGGATTCTACGGCAACCTTGGCCCTTTCTCCCGGAAGCCTTACGATTCTTTGGACGGTAATCAAACCATCCTCTATTTCGGGTACTTCCTGTTCCAATAGTTTTTCCAAGAACATCTCATCGGTTCTTGAACAAATAACTACCGGATTATTATTGATCATTTCAACATTCTTGATGACGGCCTTAAGCATATCACCTTTCCTGAAATAATCTCCTTTTATCATTTCCCTCCTAGGGAGGACTAATTCATTGTTCGTGGCATCATCCACTACAAGGATTTCACGCTTCAACACCTGATGCACCTCTGCAGTGATGATATCGCCGACACGCTCCATATACAACTGACGTACATGCTCTTTTTCGAGCTCCATGATTCTTGAGATCAGGGTTTGTCTAGCTGCCATGATAGCCCTACGACCGAAATCTGCCAAACCTAGTTGTTGGTAGAATTCCTCACCCACCTCATAATCCTCATCTGTCAAATGCGCTTCAGAAACTGAAATCTGGCTCCTTTCGTCTGTCACCTCACCATCAGGAACGATTTCCCTGACTCTCCACAGCTCCAAGTCTCCCTTGGTTGTATTAACAATGACATCAAAATTATCATCCGAACCATATTTTTTCTTGATCAATGTTCGGAATACATCTTCCAGAACACGCACCATTGTAGGACGATCAATATTTTTCCCTTGCTTAAACTCAGAAAACGTATCTACCAAGTTCATGACATCATCTGTTTTTATTTAAATGAAACTTTCACAATAGCCTTTGTTATATCCTTAAAGGCAATATTCTTCTCGATTGTCTTAACGACTTTCTTCTTACCCACTTTCTCCTTGACATCGAATTGTATGATGATGCTGTCAGTTGATTCGTCTACCTTAGTTAGTGTCCCCTTATCCTTAACGTGTTGGTCGCCTTCCTTGTGGGTGACCTGCAGTGTACGTCCAAGGTTCTTACGGTACTGTCTCATCATTTGTAGTGGTTTGCCCACTCCTGGGGATGAAACATCGAGAATGTATTTCTCGCCTAGGATACCTGATTCATCAATCTTGTTTTGCAGATAACGATTAATCTTGGATGTTTGTCCCAAGGATATACCAGTATCACTATCGATGAAAACCTCGGCTTTCTTATTCGCTGGATTGAATTTCACTTCCAATAGGAAGCAATCCTCGAATCCAGGTTCTTCTAATTTCTCTAATGTGTACTGTTCTATCTGCGCTTCAATCATAACAACGATGCCTTATAAAAATGGAAAGAGGGAACATTGTGATGTTCCCTCTTCCGAAGTATCCGCAATCGTGACGCAAATATACGTTATTTATTACAAAAAGTAAAGGACTTGTATTGATTAGCCAATTACTGGCCGAACTTATGGGTATAATCCACGAAACTTTGGGCAACTATTTCCAGTGCCTTATCCTTTTTTTGGAAATTCTCGATTACTACCTCCTTATTCTCGAGTAATTTGTAATCCTCGAAAAATCGTCTTAGTTCCTTGAAGAAATGTTCGGGCAGTTCGGATATGTCATTGATGTGATTCACTGCCATATCATCTGCTGCTACCGCAATAATCTTATCGTCCAGTTCTCCCTGATCTACCATTTGCATGACACCTATAACCTTGGCTCTGACAATGCATAAAGGCTGGATGGTAATAGACGAAAGGACGAGTATATCCAAAGGGTCATTATCATCACAATAACTCTGGGGAATGAAGCCGTAGTTGGCTGGGTAATAAACGGACGAGTACAATACCCTATCCAACATCAACAGGCCAGAGTCCTTTTCCAATTCATACTTGGCTCGGGTGTTTTTTGGTATTTCAATGATCGCATTCACAATCTCAGGAGCTTCCTCCCCTCTTGTCACATGATGCCATGGGTGCTTCATAATTCTTAACGTTTTTTAAGGTTTTTAAATTTTTGCAGATGCTTCCCGGATCAATGTCCAAGTCCGTTCCACATGCCTTTTCTCTACATAGGTCTGTCCTATTACCACCCGAATCACATAATCCCCTTTCACCTTGGTATGAGTCAGGTATGCCATCCCGGATGCGTTGACCTCATCAATGATGGCCTTATTTCCTTTTTCCAGGAATGCCTCATCCTTCCCCCCTGGATTCCAACGAAAACAAACCAGATTGAAATTCATCGGAGCCATCATCTCAAAATCAGGATGTGTTAGGACTTCTCCCTCCAACCATTTAGCTAAGGCCATATGGCTTCTTAATACTTTTTGTAATCCTTTGATTCCATAATTCCGAATCACAAACCATAATTTCAGTGCCCTGAATCGCCTCCCCAAAGGGACGCCCCAATCCCTATAGTCATTCACTTGCCCTTGTGTATTCGTTTTCAGGTATTCCGGTGTGATACTAAAACTATTTACGAGATACGACCTATCCTTTACATAGTATGCCGTACAATCGAAATTGGTCATGAGCCATTTGTGAGGATTGAACACAAAACTATCGGCATCTGCTATTCCCTGAATCAGATGTTGGTATTCCGGAAGAATCAAGGCCGACCCAGCATATGCAGCATCTATATGTAACCAAACATCATATTCCTTACAGATTCGGGATAATTCAAGAATCGGATCAACTGCGGTAGTTCCCGTTGTTCCAAGGGCAGCCACTACGCAAATGGGTTTGACGCCATTCTTGATATCCTCCCTGATTCTATCCTCCAATTCTCTAGGATTCATCGCGTTATTCTCATCAACGGATATCTTCGTCAGGTTATTCTTTCCTATTCCCGCTATCTTTACTCCCTTTTCTATCGAAGAATGTGTTTCTGTAGAACAATACACCCTCAGTCTATGGTTACCGAATCCCTCGTTATTCACATCAAAATTCGTGTATTTCTCCCTTGCTGAAATGAGTGCACATAAGGTAGCAGTAGAAGCGGTATCCTGTATGACTCCTTCCCAATCAGAAGGCAAAGTCATTGCATCCCTTAGCCATTCCATGACCATTTGTTCCAACTCAGCAGCGGCAGGAGATGTCTCCCAAATCATGCATTGGGCCCCCATTGTTGCGGTCAGCATTTCTGCCAGTAACGATGGATAGCTTGAATTCCCGGGAAAATAAGCATGGAAGTACGGACTCTGCCAATGGGTTATTCCTGGAAGAATAGTGGTCTTAAAATCCGACATGATGTCATCCATACTTTCAGCATCCTGAGGAGGTTGGGGAGGTAGGGCATCATAAATCTGACGTGGGGATACTTGGGATTTCACAGGAAAACCCTCGATATTCCTCAAGTAATCCACCATAAAATCCACCATACTGTGGGCCTGTTTCTCAAATTCATCTATCGTCATTCTATATCAGTATTTTCATTACCCAATGCCATTCGAAGCTTCTTCTTATTCCATCTTTTCGTCACCCAGCCTTTTGATGGAGAGAATAATACCGCCATCAAATAAAGGAATGTACAAACCACTACAATCATAGGGCCCGGTGTGGTATCAACCAAAATTGCAATATTCAGCCCAAGGACAGCCGCCGCAAAACCGATGAGTCCCGAAATGATAATGACCCGTTCCAATCTATTGGTTAGCAATAGTGCAGTAGCAGCCGGGGTAATCAGCATTGCCACAACTAATATGACACCTACCGTCCTGATGGAAGCCACAACAACAAACGACAAAACCAACATGAGCAGATAATGAATCAAATTAATTTTGATACCCATCGTTTCCGCCACTACAGGTTGGAATGTCGTAGCAAATAAAGACCTGTAAAAAATCATGATACTCGATACAACAAACACCATGACAGATAGGGATATCCAAAGGTCCTGATCAGAAACACCTAGGATGTTACCTATAAGCATGTCAGTCAAATCGAGATGTACACCATGTCCCTTACTGATGGATGAAATACCAATCACTCCGATAGAAAACATGAATGTAAAGACGATACCGATGGCTGCATCATTCTCTGTCCTGACATTCTTCTGTAACCATGTTATTAATATGGATGACAACAAAGCCGCCAAAACAGAACCTGCGAAAAAGCCCAAGGAATGATGTTCCTTGAGCAGATCACTACATTCGTTGTGGGTAAGGCCATCGCAGAGCAAGGCAGTACCAATCACACTGATGGCAATGTATGCCACTACTACTCCTGGCAGAACTGCATGTGCCAGCGCATCCCCTATCAAGGACATATTCCTCAATACTACGAAACTCCCCAATATGCCGCACATTATCCCTACTAAGGAAGAAGCTAACAATGCCCTCGGAGCCCAGGCATTGGTTTCGTAAACATCCACTAAATAGTATATCAAGTCCACTATTCCCTAATTTTTAGACTAATCTAAATATATTTTAAGTAAAACTTAAAATTGATAACAAAGAAATTCCTTTAAAGTTTGTTGTACCCTTTCGGGAAATTGTCCGTCACAAGGGTGTACGAAACGAAAAAACATATTTGTGGGAAGTCTATGACAACTGTAAAACAAGAACTATAATCTGACGAATCCATTACAAACAGGCTCTTTATATATCATAAGAAAGCCTAAAGTGGATTGAAGCAGTTAATTTTGTGGAAGTAGTAGGTCATAAATCTTGAAATGTGGAAATCTAGTCGTACTATTGTTGGGTAATCGTTAATTGATAAGTGGGAAACATCAAAAAACTTACAGACGAGGAGATATTAACCCTGTATCTAGAAAAACAATCCGATACCTACTTCCAGATGCTGCATAGCAGATACATCAACAAGGTATATAGTAAAGCTATATCCTTATTGAAAGACGAAGCAATGGCGGAGGATGCTGTACAGGAAATCTTTCTGAAGATTTTCCTCAACCTCTCCAAATTCACTTTCAGGTCTAAATTCTCAACATGGGTATATTCCATTACATATAACTATTGTATTGACTTGTTGAGAAAGCAGAAAAAGCATAAAAAACTTTTTGCGTCCGATAATGATGACCTCTCCAACGTCAAGGAGGAGGAAGTGGAAGACAAGGCATTACTAGAAATCGAATTCAATAAACTGGGCGAAGTACTGGACAATATTCCTGTAGAAGACAAGACGGTACTCCTCATGAAATATAAGGATGACATGGGCATCCGTGACATCAGTAAGATTGTTGGAAAATCTGAAAGTGCCATCAAAATGAAGATCAAACGCGCGAAAGCCAAAGCACAAAAAACGTATAAGAAACTATTCCCAAGCGAGTATTAAAGAGAGTGATTTGATGGAAGATCAAAATAATTTCAAGAAAGTATACGAAAAAGAGGCTCCGGAGAAGCTCCGTGAGCATTCTTTGAAGAATGCGCAAGGCAGTGTAAAGACTGTCAGGTCATTCTTTGACGTATTGGACCTATACATATCCAAATTCTTTGGAGCCATCATCCATACGTTCAAGGATAATTCCAATAGTGGCATCAGTGCCAACAACGGTTTAGCATTCGGTATCAGCCAGGAAGCTCCGGATGAAGAAGATAAGGCAGAACCCGACGGTAAATTCCTTGACGAATCGGATACAGAGGATTGGTATTCTGACAGTGACGCCCCCAAAGAATAAAAAAATTGAAAAAATCCCTTTTCAACCTGTTACCATTCATCATTTCTTTCGTCTTAACCGAAAGTCTGAGAGAAAAAACCAAACGGAAAAAACTAAAGTAGAATGTTACTATTCATGGGGATCAACTTTACTGAGATATTCCAGGGTGTATTAGCCAAGTTCGGAGAGGCTATCCCAGGAATCGTGGGCGCCATCATCGTATTCATAATAGGGTGGATTGCATCGGGTATCATTGCAAGGATTGCGGATAAGCTACTCAAGAAAGTAGGTATTGACAAATTTGCAGATAATCTCAACCAAATAGACCTATTTTCCAAAATGAGTGTGGATGTGAAGCCTAGTGCCATACTATCCAAAATCACTTATTACCTCTTACTTCTCATCACGATGATGGTAGCAGCTGAGGTTTCAGGATTACAGGAATTATCCGACCTGATGGAAAAAATCATAGATTATGCACCAAAGGTGCTATCAGCTTTCATCATTACCATCATTGGTTTGGTCATTGCTGATTTTGTTAAGAAAATCATAGTCACAGCCTGCGATTCAGTAGGTGTCCCATCCGGGAGAATCATAGCTAGTTTTATCTTTTATTTCCTATTCATCACTGTTATTATCACGGCACTGAAGCAGATAGGAATTCCAACGGAACTGATTTCCACAAATGTCACCATTGTCATCCTTGGTATTGTGGCTGCATTTTCCGTGGGTTATGGATTCGCATCCAGAAAAGTTATGGCTAGTATCTTGTCATCATTCTTTTATACCAAAGGAAAGGTACACGTCGGGAATGTCATACAGATTGGTGAAACCAAGGGGGAAGTTGTCGATATGGACAGTACTTCCATCACCATCAAGACAGAAAAGGGTTCCCAGGTACTCATTCCGCTGAGTAGATTTGCGGAGAATGATGTAGAAATTTTCAGCTAATAAAGGGGGAAACCGACAACATCGGTTACACGGTTTAGATTACATGTAAAACATTTATTCAATAAACTAATCATTTTCATTGTGGGAATGATTGCACTATCGAGTACATCAGTCTGATTTCATTACCATCAATTAAAAAGGCAATACTGTATGGTAATTAGGTAAGTCCATGTACTAGTAGTTAGATTAAGTTTACTTTTTA
Source organism: Saprospiraceae bacterium (assembly GCA_020631355.1). GTDB lineage: Bacteria > Bacteroidota > Bacteroidia > Chitinophagales > Saprospiraceae > JAHDCE01. Next base: position 36,496 of record JAHDHL010000047.1, read on the forward strand.
ATTTTATTAAATCGAAGAGATTATGAAAAAACTCTTATTCATTACACTAGCCATATTTTCTTTCGGAATGCTAACAGCACAAGAAGATATGACACTTGAACAGTTGAACGCAAAGAAAGCAGAATTACAAGCTAAATTCGATGCTGCCAGCGCAGAGGCCACTTCTACCCAAGCAGAATTGGACGCATTACAAAAAGAAATCAACATGTTGTCCGGATGGATGACTGGTCTTACAGGTCTTATTGGTGTGAACTTCAACGGTTCCAACCAATGGATTGCCAATCCGAATCCAACTTCCAGATCCACTAGCTTGTCTATTGGTATCACTGCATTCGCTAACCGTGAGCAGAAGAAGTATTTCTGGAACAACAAATTGATTCTTAACAAGGCTTGGCAAAAGGTGGATATCGACGGAACCAATGACAGTAAGTTCTTTGAAAATGGAACTGTTGACATCCTGAACATTTCTTCCTTGGGTGGTTACAAGATCAATGACAAGCTTGCTGTTTCAGCATTGGCTGAATTCAACACTTCTATCAGTAACTTCTTGGAGCCGGGTACATTGGATTTCGGTGTGGGTATCACTTGGAAGCCAGTAACCAACCTGACAGTGGTTATTCACCCATTGAACTACCACGTAGCATGGTCTTCACAGGAAAACATCAGTGCACAAGGTGCTTTGGGAGCGAAAATCCGTGCGGATTACCAAAACGATTTCCTAGTAGCGGGTCGTAAGATTGCATGGTCTACCACATTGACCTCATTCATCCCTTACAGCAACAAGAAGACCTTGATTAATGAGGTGGATAAGTTCGGTCAGCCTTTGACTCCTATCTCTACTCGTGAGGCAGGTTTGTTCGAGTGGACTTGGTTGAATACTTTCTCTTTCCAAGTATGGAAAGGAATCGGTGTTGGTGCCAATATCGGTTTGAGAAGTGCTAACTTCGAATACCCGGGATTACAGACATTCTATGGTGTGGGTGTAACTTACACATTGTAATCCTCCAAAATAGAAACCTAAACGAATTCGTTTAGGACTTTAAACAGGATCAATATTGAAAACGTCGCTTCCTTGGAAGCGGCGTTTTTTAGAGTATGTTGGGAAATTTTATATTCTTTTAAAATCAATTCGCCAAATAACCATTGATATATTGGCAAG
>JAHDHL010000134.1 GCA_020631355.1 Saprospiraceae bacterium
GGTGTTTCATAACACCAGATCATGGCGGTTGCAGTCAATATTCTTATGCTTCAAATTGGGTTTATATAGCCGCTGGGGCAACAAACACTACCTGGACGGGGTCAATTGATACGGACTGGACCAATAATGGCAATTGGAGTGGTGATGCTCCTGGGGATAATGATAAGGCAATTATTCCTTCTGGGCTATCTAATTATCCTACAATTTCTGCTTCAGCAGTACTTCAGCACGTTCAGTTGGATTCAGGAGCAACTTTAACGTTAAGCGGAAACATTGTTTTTGAAGTAAAAGGAAAGTTTGAGAATAACGGAACGTTCAACGCAGGCACCAGCACGGTATTGTTTACCGGTTGTGGTGGCGGATCAGAATTGACTTCCTCTGGAACGAAAGACTATTATGCCATTGAGGTAGACAATCCAAGAGATTTAACTATTAGTGGTGGAACACATAGGGTAAGTAATGATTTTGAATTTAATGATGGTATTGTTTATCAAAATGCGACCCTTGAATTATTGGATGGAGCCACGGCTACAAATGCGAGCGATACCAGTCATATTGATGGAACGATTACCAAAATTGGCGACGATGCATTTATTTTTCCGGTAGGGGATAGTGGTAACTATCAACCAATTACCATATCAGCACCGTCTTCGGCAACAGACGCGTTCAGAGCTCAATATTTTCAGTTGGATCCCGATCCAACTTACGACCATACCTCATTGGACGCGTCGTTAAACCGTATTAATGACTGTGAGTATTGGGTGTTAGATAGAACAGCTGGGTCATCAAGTGTAACTGTAAATATGACTTGGGATGATAGGAGTTGTGGAATAGTTGGTCTGGATTCTTTGCGAGTGGCACGATGGGATGGAAGTGAATGGAAGAATGAAGGCAATGGAGGTACAACAGGAAATACTACAGCTGGGACTCTGTTTTCGGCAGCTGCAATCTCCAACTTTAGTCCCTTTACGTTTGCCATCGCTAGTCCTGATACGGATGGGGATGGAGTGAGTGATGGTATGGAAGTTCACAATTCAACATCACCCAACGACCCATGTGATCCAGTTCAGAGTGCAGGCTATACCGCTTACGATAATACGAACGCCACATGGCAAGCAGCC
>JAHDHL010000135.1 GCA_020631355.1 Saprospiraceae bacterium
CAACAATCCCTGCCTCTGGGGCAACGGAGATTTCACAGGATTCTGTAATGGTGATACATGCCCTAACACCTCCGTTTCCAATGATACGACCATCTGTGATGGTGGAACCGCAGACTTGGTAGCACTCGGTGGTACTTCCTACGAATGGAATACTGGAGCAACGACAGCTACGATATCTGTTTCACCCTCTGTCAAGACAACCTATCATGTCACCATCACCAATGCAGATGGTTGTTTCCCTGACTCAATTACTGTTACAGTAGAACCCCTACACCCCGATTATGACGCCCTAATGGCTATATACAATAGCACCGATGGAGATAATTGGACAGACAATACCAATTGGGGTACGGATTGCGATGTCTGTTTATGGTATGGTGTGAATTGTGATGTGAATGGTAGGGTGAATAATCTGAATCTGTCAAGTAATAATTTGGTGGGAATTATTCCTATCGAGATAGGGGATTTGGTTTTCTTAGAGGGATTGACTTTGAATTATAATACCATTTCAGGTAGTCTTCCCCAAGAAATTGGAAATTTAACCCAACTTCATTTCCTTTCCTTTACGAATAATCAATTGACAGGTATTCTTCCCACAACCTTAGGTAATCTCGTACTATTGGATAGCCTTGAGGGATTTGATAATATGCTGACAGGCCCAATACCCTCAGAAATAGGAAACCTGACCAATCTTCAAAAATTCGTCATTCAGAATAATGATTTTACAGGAAATCTTCCTGAAGAATTATGGACATTGACCAATCTGAGGACGCTGAATATATCTTCATCCAATCTTACAGGAACACTTTCTCCGAATATAGGTAATCTTACGAGTATCAAAGAATTAGGGTTGTTTGATAACCAATTGACTGGAACGCTGCCTGACGAAATAGGAAACCTGACCAACCTCGAACAGTTAGGCTTGAGTTCTAATCAATTAGAGGGAGAGATACCAGCTTCCTGGGGCAATCTTCCCAATTTATTCCTAATCTTATTGAATGATAACAACCTAGAGGGTTGCTTTCCTAGTACATTCACCAATCTCTGTTCCCAACTGACTTTCTCCAATTTCACCAACAACTCCTGCCTCTGGGGCAACGGAGATTTCACAGG
>JAHDHL010000136.1 GCA_020631355.1 Saprospiraceae bacterium
CCTTGTGGTGTTCCGATAGAGCGAGCAAAAGATACAAAGTCGGAGACCCCACGTAAAAAACCAAGTAAAAGAGATATTCTAAAGGCCTCAAAAATCAAAGAATACCTCCAAAAATCGTGTTTCTTCGACATGCCCGTTGTTGTTCATGTTCTGCATTATCCAGATGAAATAATACCAGCAGATGGAACTTCCAACCCCACCAATGAAGCGCTTTACAGCGTTATTGACGATTTCAACGAAACGATGGAAGGCTTTACGGAAGCGACAGGATGCTATCTCAACTTTTGCCCAACGCTCTATGATGACGACCAGCAAATCATGGAAACTCCAGGCATCAACAGGGTTCAGTTGACCGATGACCAGTTACAGACCATTTTTTGGACAACTGGTATGAACTTACAATATTTCCAAAGCCAATTGATGCCTGAATTGATTTGGGATCCTACTAAGTACCTAAATGTTTGGATGCTACCCAATATTTTTAATTGGCCTTTAGGTCAAAACTTACCCTCCAACATTTATGGTATTTCTTACTTTCCCAACACCCCAAACTTGGATGGTATTGATTTGGAAAGCCCTCTCACTAGTGAAAGCTATTTTTCCAATATGTCGAAAGACGGCGTTGTCCTCAATACCTTCAGTACCATTGGTACTACTTGGCCTCATCACGAGCTGGGTCATTGGTTAGGTAATTTACATACATTCGGTCAATATAATGCTGGTTGTGAAGATGATGATTTCTGTGAAGATACAGGTGCTTATAATTATTCGACTTATCTCTGCATTGATAACGAGTCCTGTGGTGAGCCTGACCCTATTCACAATTATATGTCCTACACCTATTCCTGTCGGGATGAGCTAACGCCTTGTCAATATTGGAGAGTATTCAATTCTGTTGCTTACGATTTCATGCGGTACTCCATAACGCTCAACAAACATCTTTGTAGCGAAGATACCTGGGGACAAGCTGTCATCTCGCCGTATTATGACGTATTGTGTGTCGGAGATCCATTTTCATGGGAAGATTATATTGATGTATTTGTTGAAGCTGGTACTCCTATCTTTTATTCATATTCTACGGATGGAGGGGTTACTTGGACT
>JAHDHL010000137.1 GCA_020631355.1 Saprospiraceae bacterium
CCAAACCCCAAACCCCAAACCCCTATAATCATTCGAAATCTAAAATTAAGTCATTTTGAGATCTTTATTCGAGCAAAAATTATCTTATTATTCTTTCTGGGATCCAATTACAACAGGTCCATCAGATCCAAAGACTGGTCCTCCGATGAATCCAGGTCCTCCGACTAATCCAGGTCCTCCGACAAATCCAGGTCCATAGGCAGCGTAGTTAGAAGCACCAGCCTTGGCCTTAGCATGAGAATGTCCCCAAGGTCCATGATTATGAGCTTTAGCCTTAGCCTGAGACTTTGAGTGGTGGAATCCTCCATAAGGTCCCATTCCCCAGGCAGCGGAATTCTTAGCAGCAGCAGCAGCCTTTGAAACTCCTCCTAATCCACTAGCAGCAGCACTGGCTGAAGCTTTGCTTCCAGAAGCTCCATATCCCCAAGGACCAGCTCCATAGTATCCGCTCCATTGTCCAGGGAATCCATGATGATGGTGATGTCCATGATGTCCGTGATGTCCGTGATGTCCCCAATGTCCCCAATGTCCACCATGTCCACCATGTCCCCAATGTCCATGATGATGATGTCCGTGAACCTTACCCAATAAAGAAGGGGCTCCGATGTCAGTGACACTGTTTCCTGAAGTCTCAATAGAAGTAACTTCTTGACCGATCATTCGAGATTTTTCATGTTTTTTATGATGGTTGATCTGACTTCCAGTTCTTGCATTTGTGAGGTTGAGGTTTTCAGTAGCCTTGTTGACTGTGATGGCTCCTCCACCAGATGCGTTTTTCATATCAGTAGTTCCGGAAGAAGCAACAGTAATATCTTTCCAGGCATTGGATTTTCTTTTTCCGACCACAACAGGATGAACGTGCACTCCCTTATGGTGGTGAAAGTGTGGTCCACGAAGTGAAAGGGTAGCTCCGAAGGCAATGGCCAATAAAGTGAAAGTACTAAGTTTCATATTATTGATTTTGTGTAACGGAGTTAAATACTTCTTCAGAAAAAAACGTTTTTGTGTTTGAAGGAGTTTATGCTAATGGCGTTTGATTTTCGTTACTTGAGTAACTTTGCACTTTCGAAGATGGGGTTTGGGGTTTGGGGTTTGGGGTT
>JAHDHL010000011.1:0-88530 GCA_020631355.1 Saprospiraceae bacterium
TAAAAGAATGATGAACTTAATAAGAGTTTATGAGGAGGATATAGATGACTCTTGTATAGATTTGTATTTGCTAAATCATAATTATAAAGCAAGGATCAAACTTGAAAAAGGTTTTAAGTTTTATTATTTGAATTTAGATGATAATATTTTATATTTACACTATTCTAAATACCAGGAAATATATCGATAATATTATTATTGTATGCTTCTTAAGCATGGAAATGAAAATATGATTGCTATCGATTATTTCCCTAGTTTCTTATTAACTCCTGGAGGGTTAAGGTTAGTGTAGTAACGCCTAATAGATAAATGATGAGTTTAAAAAAATCTTAAAGTCACATTTTTAATTATTTTTTTATTCTGTACTTAATTGGTGGCTCTTTTTGGATGGAAAAACAGACGCTTATGATTGTTGCCGCATTTATCATTCGGAAATAGATGGAGTAGTTTCTTATTTGAGCAATTCAGGAAATACTGAGGCTTTTCCATAGAAGAAGGCGATGGTTTCCTTTTTAGGTTTACTCCTACGAAGAGAGAAGGAGGTGCAAATAGAAGATTTAGGTACTTAATAGATATAGGTGATTATGTTTATAAAGAGCCAAAAGGGGAAAAAATTACTTTCACTAAAACAGATGGTACAATAATATCCTACACTTACAAAAAATGTTGTGATGAAGAAAAGTAATATGTTTTTAGGGCCCCTTATGTTGTAAGTGTTTAGAAACAAAAAAGAATCGATCTTGTCTCTTTAAGGCCTTTTTTATATTGCATCTGACAATAATATATGAAAGGTGTTTTTGTCTTTTTAATATTCTTAAATTATATAAGAAAATGAAAGGAAAAAGCAAGCGGGAATCTAAGGAGTTTTTAGGTAAACCTTTACGAGAGTGGGTGTACTTTGCACTAATCTGTATAGTGCCATTCATTATTGCAGGAGTGATTGTTTACAGTAAATATTCTTCTCTGATGAAAAATGGCATTATAACTATTGGTAAGACACATGAGATTATATATGCTGGATATAGTAGCAGATACATTACCTATTCTTATTCCATAAATGATGAAATATTCAATGATAGAGTGAGTGATTGGGACGAATCAATAATAGTTCCTAATGGGGTTTACTATGTTGTCTGTGATACTACCAAATCTAATCTTTCAATTATGCTTTTTGATATAGCAGTAGATGTAGAAAGTGAATTTGGAGAAATTATTGAAGATGATATTTTGGAAATAAAATCAGAAATTAGTTTTTGGAATATTAATTGACCTTAATGATTTCAATCTAGGTCTGGAGCTACTGTCAGAATCCATCTGACAATAATATGCTAGATATTAAGGAATAATATCCATCTAATATCTAGCATTTAAAATCCAGTAAATAGCTTTTATCCTCACAACTCCATCGCATCATAAATCTTCTTGGCAATTACCTCATCATCCAAATATCCTAGGATGCCGTGATGATTATCCGTATGATTCTGAACGTGATTGCTGTTGACAATACGGGGCCTGATATTGAAGTGCCTGTCATCCAATGGATGTAGGGCAATATAGTCCTTTTCATCGTAGGCGTTATACCATTTTTCGGCATCATCTCCTTGGATGCAGCTAGGCATTTCCAGTGGTGGTTCAAGTAAACCGGAAAGGATTTGCATACCCAATGGCGAACCGATGGTAATGAATTGCTTTACCTTATAATTCGGATTATTCTTGAGTATGAGATAGGTGATAATGGAACCTAAGGAATGACCTACAACGACGCAAGGTTCATCATCAAAACAATCCTTGACGATTTGGTTGATTTCTTTTTTGATTTCGCTGTCATTGAGATAGAAGAAAACATCTTTGACAACCAGTTTCATCAATCTTTTTCCTACAATTTTTTTCCGATCCAAAAATTCCAGAATATCCTGTACGAATTCCCAATTCAAGGGACCACGTTCATTATCCATCATGCTTCGGACCTGGTCTCTTTCTCCAATGTTACTTCCTGCCGACCTCATGGCAATTTCACCAAGAAAAGCCTTGGCAAAATCCAATTCCTTGGCTGGGTCATAACCATCATTACCGCTTCTTGTAACTTCCTCTGGTTTTTTCTTCTTTTTCTTTTTGGTTTCCTCAACCAATTCATCCAGTTTTTTTCCATAAAAAGGAACTTTGATGATTTCATCCGGAGGTAAGGATAATCCAGACTTTTCCAAACCTTTTTTCCATGTATCCAACCAGATTTCACGAAGTTCTTCTTGGGTGAGTTCTCCTTGCGCACGCCCGTGTACGAAAATAACTTTCATAGTATGATTTTTATTTTTTTGAATTTAGAATACTTTATTGCTAATTCATTTTTAACCAAGAGAATGCAATTATCATTACACTTCGATTAATTCCCCGTTTTTATAAATAACAAAATGTTCTTCTTCTGCTCCTGCCAAACATCCCTCGACTCTCCCCGAATCAAAGGCATTTTCAATATCCATATTCTTATCTTCGGCCAATTGATAATAGAACCCGCTACTGAAAGCATTGGAAGCCCTGTCCTTGATATCAATGGTCGTTCCGATTACATATTCCACATGATTGGAAATAGCCTTGGCTTGTTCAGCAGAATGACAGGCATTCAATACTACAGCCCTTATGGTAAACCTTCTTTTGAAGAATTTGAAAAGTGATTTTAATCCGGAAATCTTGATGAGTTGATCTGTTCTTTTATCATCATCTTGTACTACAATTCCGGCATAATCGCCATCTGCACCATGCCCTGAGAAATGAAGAATATCAGGCTGCATTTCTTGTGTGAATTCCTTGAATTCGGAACTACTTACGGCTTTCTCCCGATTAATAGTGAAATAATCTTGCGTGCCCTGCAATTTTCCCATGATGGTAGCATATTCCTTATCCAAGTTCAGTTTTGTGGTACTACCCGGATTGGAAGTCAGCATCAGTATCTTGATGTTCTCGGAAGTACTGCCTCCTTTAGAAATGGGGGGCTCATTTGTTAGCTCAGGAGTCTTTGTGGTTTCTTTAGTCTCGGTACTATCCTCCACATCATTAAGTATATTCAATGTCCTATGGTTAATAGTATTCCGTTTAAGATTGATTTGTGAATTGGAAAGTATACCCAAGTTCTTTTCCGACTTGAATGTTGTCAGATCCGAAAGGATTTGGGAAGTATTGGTGGCTAGGGTGTCTTTGTTTCTGTCATCAGCCCATTGTATAATGGCTTTTAGTGCTGCATCTGTCCTCCCCTGTATGACTAATTTCCTGACTTTCTCCTTGAGTTCTTTTAGTGACATTAGACTTTGCTTTTTTGTTTTAGTCGTAATTTATGTAAAATTTCATTAACTATTATTTTAATATCTTTGGTTCCATAATCCAATCTTAACTACATCAGCATGAAAAAGCATAAGGTCCCTTGCCCTAAGTGTAATTTCCAACTTCAGGTAGATGCCCAGCCCTATATCAGATTCCAATGCCCGGTTTGTAGTACGATTCTCGAATTGGAGAATGGGAAATTGAAAGGGGATAAGACTTCTTCTAAGGAGAATGCGGTTTTGCCTAAATCCGCAACAGTCCCCGAAGCTACATCTTCTATGTTTACAGGCAACCTTGCAAAGGTGAGCATGTTGATCTGTGGGATTTTTCTGATTATACTGGTTACCATGATTTATATGAATTGGCTTAATCTGGAGGATGAGTCCTATACCAGAATCATGGCCAATCCCAAGGTGACGAAGATAGAGGAACACCTGAAGAATTATAGTAATGGAAAATATGGTGATGAATTAAGATTCATCAAGGATAGCCTTTATTATAATATGGCAATGAATGAGTATGATGCAGGCGTAGCCTGGGTAACGAGCCGTTGTGAGCGATTGGATGAAGCCAGCCAGAAGGTAGTGCATTACAGGAAAGATGAAATGGAGACCATCTGCGAGGATTGTTACTTTAAGGTGGCCAGTAATACTAGTGATTTTAATACCATTTCGATTTATGAATCCAGATATCCTGAGGGGAGATATATGGATAGTATTGATCTGGTGAAAAATAGATTATGGGATAGGATAGAAGAACAATATTTGGCCAGAAGCAAAAGGAATAATATACCGAATGACAGGGTGGACTTTGTGAAGTCACTATTGGAGCATTCAAGGAGAACGGGTTCAAGAACCATCGAAGTAAGTGTGCTTTCCAGATGGAATCTCAAGGATTGGGAGAATTATTCACAAGAGGCCAAGGATTACGTGGATGCAATGATTCAGGTATCGAATGTATTGGAAAACGTGTCGCATCCGCTTCCCTCTGCAAATCCTCCTCCGGGAATCAGTCGTGCGATTGGTTCTAATATTCAATTTGCTGAGAATGGTATCGTGAATATCCTGCAGAGAAGATTGGATTCCCTTTTTGTTCCGAATCCGTTCAAGGCGGTCAGGAAAGACCAGCCTCTGAGCCAAGACACTGCAGGTATTGTAGTGGAGTGCGAAATATTGAACCTGGAAGAAAGCACAGACGATATATCATACCCTGTGCTTTATATCCGTACCAATAGCGATGATGATGATGACTCGCCCATCTTCCAAAGGTATGTTTTGGGTATCAGCATGGATTGGGATTTTCAATTCAAGGTGCCGGACTCATCAGAGGGAATTACCTTTAGCTCCACGAGCAAACCGGATGATAGTTTTTCTAACTTATCAAGGGGAAGCATGGTATATAATATGATGGTTCGATCCGCATATGAGAATTATATGGAAGAAATTTCAGATGACTTAGGATTTTAGTACGGAAGCGTTTGGCTTATCTATAATCCCTGTAAGTACCTTTCTACATCCTGATTGGAATCCAATTCCAATTTTTTCTTCAGTCGGAATTTCCCTACTCGGACAGCCTCGGGACTAACCGCCCTAAGGTTGGCGATTTCTTTGTTGGAAAGTCCGATTTTGATGAATCCGCACAAGTCCAAGTCACTTTTTGAAAGTTTGGGGAATCGACTCCTGAGGTTCTCATAGAACGACTGGTTGATTTGCTCGATATTTTCATTGAATAGGGATTGTTCCTCCGTCGTCTGGAGCTTATCCTTGATGGTTTGCTCCAAACTCCTCCAATCCTTTGATGCTTCGGGTTTGATGTGGAGTTTGAGCTGTTCTATTTGGCCGAGTAATTCCTGATAGAATTCCTGTTTCCTACTGATATCAATGGCCATTCGGGATATATCCTGCTGCTTATGACTTAATTCTTGGTTGAGTTTTTCCAATTTGAGTTTTTGTAACTCATCCCGCTGTTTTGTTTTTTCCAATTCCTGTGTTGCAATTTCCTTTCGGTGTTGATTGGCGAGATACATATTCCTGAAAATCAGTAACCCTAGCACCAGTAGCATAATCAGCCCCCCAATGGTAATGAACAGGGTTTGCTTTTGGATACGATTCTGTTGTTCCAATTTGTCAATTTCTAATTCATTGAGCCTGATTTGGTGCTGGTTGTTGGCTTGGAATAGTTTTTCCTGCATTCTTGCACCATGCAAGGAATCCTTGAGTTGATAATACTTGTTCAGATATTCAATGGCGGGGCCTGTTTGTCCATCGGCCTCATAGGTTTCCGATAAATCCTTGTAGGTGACATAAGTCACATAGGGTAGGTTGTTGCTTTCGGATATATCCAGACTCTTAAAATAGAAATCATATGCCTGTCCAAAATCTCCCATTAAATAATAACAATAGGCCAGATTACCATATGATGGTGCTACATCCCTCGGTTCCCCAATTTTCATTACATAATCATGGGATTCGTTCAGGTGACGCAGAGCTTTCTTGGGTTGACGCATCTGGAGATAAATATATCCCATGTTATTATTGGCAATACTCATGAAATGCCCATAGTCAGGATTGCTCTCTATCAGTTGCTGGCTGGTCTCATAGACAATCTTGTATTTTTCCAGTGCTTCCTCTATCCGTCCCATGGACCCGAGGTTATTGGCCATGTTATTGAGGATGTTCATTTTGAAAGTGCTATAGCTATCCTCCTCATTCATAGCGAGGGCCTTTTCGTAATATTCTTGAGCCTTTTCATGTTGTCCTAAAAGGAAATGGGATAAACCCGTACACATCAGTATCTGATCCTGGGGTTTGCTGACCTTATTCTCGATACTGATTCGATGTGCTTCTTGAAGATAGCCTAGTGCATTAATGGGAATTTCTTTGATGTTATAATGAATACCCATATACATATTGCCAAGTGTCTCCAATTCAGGATCTCCAATGGCTTTGCTTTCATTGATGACCCTTTTCATCAAAAGAGTATCCACTCCAAGGATGTCCGTCTTTCCATCATCCTCCGTTATGGCCTGGTCTATCCATGCCTTGATAGAATCCCTGGGTGTAGCATTTGATTTATCAATGGGTATTCCAACGAATAAAATCAATAAAATCATTCCGCTATTGAACGAATTGATAGTTATTCGGAGGAAAAAATCAGGAATTATTGGTTTTAACATCAAAATCAAGAGAGCTAGGTATTTTATGTGATAAATTATGATTTATTCGATTTAGTATTTGTATTACAGTAGTTTACACATATTAAAATAATTCACATTTTAATTTTGACTGTCACATTGCTGCCTTGTTATGTCCGTGTAACACTTTGTAATTAATATGTAACGCTTTGTAACGCTCAAAATCTCTTTCAATATATGGATATCTGACAAATTTGCACAAGCCAAGCACACACACTATGAAAACGATGTCTAGGGAAACAAAGGGTAATTTCATTAAAATCATACTCATATTGAGTTTGGTTTATATCTCTTGTCTTGCCCAAGTGTTGAATGCCCAGGTTACTGTCTATTCCAGTACAGGTGTAATGAAACAGACACACACAAATATGGTATTGAGAAAAACCATATCACTCAAGAATATCAACCCGATCACTGAGACAACCAATATAAGTAAAGAAAAATCTGAACTGCTTAATAATAGGTCGATTGTAAAGGATGAGAATGAAATGCCGTATATACAATTGACAGACCACAGCCCACAAACCCAAATTGTTATGATAGGAGTAGGATTGGTGGTATTGTTTCAAACACCAATACTATTCTTATTGGGTGATTAAACCTCACCTTACCTAATTTATGCATACATCTAATGATTACCCGAATTTAAATAGACACAAAATGAACGATGTAGTATTTGTTATATTAGCTGTTTGAGGAACATCATACTTTTTTCAAACACCTAAAAAACCTGAATGATACCTTTGAAGTGAAAGGGATGTGAATGGTGCAAAACATCCCTTTCTGTTTTTATCTTACTTGACTTTCCTACCTTCTAGTCATATTTTAATTCAGTATATATATTAATTGTGATTGCAAAAATTCCTTTATTGAGGAAAATGTAATAATTTTGTTGTTGCATCAGCATTCTGGATATTTCCCAAAGATGCCTTCCGACAAGTAAATTTTTGCTTTAGATAATCTTAACTAAAGGGTTTAGAACTGCTTTGGTTTAGGATACCTTATATCCTACCTTTCTGCATTCCACCCTGATTTTCATTAACTCATTTAAGTGAAATTACTTATGAAGAACAAATTCTTTTTGGCATTCACCCTACTTATCCTTTTCGCTTTTAATAGTACGATTCATGCACAAGTTGGAATCAATAGCGACAACTCTGACCCTGATGCTTCGGCCATGTTGGATGTCAAGAGTACGGATAGGGGGCTTCTCATCCCAAGAATGACCAGTACCCAAAGAGGTGATATCTCATCTCCTGCCAACGGTTTATTGGTTTATGACACATCCACCAGTAGCTTTTGGTACTACAATACCGAATGGGTGGAACTGACCAGTGGTGATGACCTGCATTGGGAAATCCTGAGTGGCACCAATATTAGCAATACGAATGCTGGTAATGTAGGGATAGGTGATATGGCAGGAACACAAAATAGGTGGCCACTTACCGTAAAATCCTCAGTTGATTGTATGCTGTCCCCGGATTCCGTGGACGTAAGTGAATTGTTCTTGGTATTGGAACGAAACCTGAATGAGAATAATACAGGTGTGGGAATCGGTTTCCAGAGTACATCCACTGTTTCAGGAATGGGAGCTGCCATTCTGCACGAAAGGACCAATTCCAATTCAAGGGGAAAACTTCATTTTGCTACCAAGTCCAGCGGTAGTGCTGCTGATGAGGATCTTCCCATCAGAATGACCTTGGATGAATCAGGTAGACTGGGAATCGGTGTTACTGACCCATCAGAAGCCCTGCATATCGAAGAAGGGGATATATTGATAGACCGTGGGGATGCTACTAATAGTGTGGGACGGACCATAACAATAGGTGGCGCAAGAACTGGCGACAGTACTTTCGGTACGATTGATTTTCAGAATTATGATGATGATAGCTCATCTGAATACATAGGAGCAAGTATCAGGGCCAATAATGGCGGTGATGCTTCCGATAACGGTAACCTTCGATTCCTGACCTATGATGGTAGCCTTACCGAAAGAATGAGAGTAGATGAACAGGGATGGGTAGGTATTGGCGAAACTGATCCCCAAGGAAGATTGGATGTGGTTGACCAAGCCGTAATCGGTAACATATCCATAGGTTCGGAGAGTACGGACCAAGGGACGTCTTCATTCGCAGGTACAGGATTCACGGCAACACCTTGGGTCTACACCAATGCGGTAGAAGCACAAGGAGAAAGAGGAAATGCTTCAACACTGATTACCCTTGGTGCCGATGGAACCTATGGCGCAGGTGATGAAATCCACTTTATTACTTCAGGTAATGATCAAATGACTTTGGCTTCAGATGGGAAACTAGGCTTGGATAAGGATCCTGATACTGACCTTCACATTCGTCAATCACAGCAGAGTATAACGGGTGGTACCGGCGGTGTCAAATTCGAAACTTCTTCTGATGCCACAGATTACTGGAGAATTTATCACAGTGGTATATATTTCAGTTTCAACCTTCAGGGAAATCGTGTGGCCTATGTGAATACCAATGGTACTTGGACCGTTGATTCCGACCTGAGATTAAAGAAAAACATCAATCCACTACAACCTGCCTTGGAAAGGGTGATGCAGCTAAGACCTGTGAAATACCACTATAAGGAGCAAAAGGATTCTGATCAATTATCCTTGGGTTTCATTGCGCAGGAGGTACAGCCCTTATTCCCGGAAATGGTTGTGACAGGTGAGGATGGAAAATTAGGTATGTCCTATTCATATGCAGGAGTGGTAGCCATTAAGGCCATTCAGGAACAACAGGAAATCATAGAGGAACAAGAGCAAAGAATAGACAAACTCGAAAAGGAACTGGCAGAAATCAAGGAAATGCTTAGGAATAAGTAAGGTCATCAGTGTGGCATGCATCCCGATGGCGGCATATCACATAACTAAAATGAATGAAGTTGAAATATATCATACTTATAATGACCGGATTATTTCTAGGAAATAATACTTGGTCCCAGGATGGCGTAAGAATCACGGGAGGTCATCTGGTTCAGAATGGTGGATATTTGGTAGTTAAGGATGCCAATTTTATCAATAATGCTGATTATTCTGCTTCGGCAGGGACCGTGGTAATGAAAGGTACAGCTTCCGATGCCAATTCAATGATAGCGGGTACAAGCACTACTACTTTTCATAATTTAACTATTAATAAATCTTCCAATAATGTAATATTGGGGAATAATGTGAACATAGATAACAATGTATCCCTACTGCTGGGTTTTCTGGATATTCAGGATAATGATTTGACAATCAATTCTTCAGCTTCGATGTCGGATTATTCTTTCGAGTCTTTCGTGAAGACATCCGGAGTCGGAACCCTGATTCGTGAGGTGGGGAGTTCGGCAGTGGATTTTCCAGTGGGAGCATCCAGTTATACCCCTGCAAGCTTAACGAATCTAGGCACCACTGATTGGTATGACATTCGGGTATTGGATGAAGTATATACGGATGGTACAAGCGGTTCTGTTGTCACTGCTGACAACCTTGATGTCACATGGTTCATTAATGAATCCACCATCGGTGGTTCGAACGTCAACCTTACCTTACAGTGGTACACCCTTAATGAATTATCTGGTTTTGATAGGAACAATTGCTTCATTTCCAGATATGATGGCTCAGATTGGATAGAACATACCTCTGGAGCTGCAGCAGGTTCCAATCCTTATACGACCGGATTGGCGAGTATCACTGCGTTCTCACCTTTTACTGTTTCTAGTAACATCAATACCTTACCTGTTGAATTATTGGAATTCAATGCACGCAAGGAAGAACAGAAAGTGAGATTGGATTGGATTACAGCCACGGAAATTAATAATCACTACTTTGATGTTGAATGGAGTCGTGATGGATTTGATTTTGAAAAGATTGGTGAAATGCAGGGAGCTGGGGATACCCAATGGGAAACCTACTATTCTCATTACCACAATGAACCTCAAATCGGCCTGAACTATTATAGATTGAAACAAGTCGATTTTGATGGTACTTTTGAATATTCTGATATCCGTTCCATACTCTTTTCCAAGTCGGATCAGTCTGGCATGACCCTTTTTCCGAATCCGACCAAGAATTATATCTACATCAGGTCAGACCGACAAGGGCCATTTGAGATTATGGATTTATTGGGACGAATTATCTTTCAGGGAGAATTGAATGGTACCAAGGAATTGGATATCACCCAACTGGCTGCAGGTAAGTACTTCGTGAGAATGGGGAACGAGATAGAAAGTTTTATCGTAAGATAAAATCTGGTTCCAATTGATTGGCTAAGCTTGATTTCAATCATATTAAATCCCGAATACCCCTTGAGAGGGTATTCGGGATTTCTTTATTAGCATATTCTAATACCAACAATCATTTGATTCTGGAATATCCTCAACAACCCACAATTGGAAGATGTCATGTTATTAGCGATATACTGAAATTTTTAATCTAATCTTACCTTTGTACTATAAATTTGATTTAGCTTTAAACGTCAATAAATCAAGAATTTAATTACCGAACCATGAAATCATATCTACAACTATTAGTATTTCTATTGTTATCGTCTTTCGCATTGAATGCACAGAATAATGCACTCGAATTCGACGGCCAATCGGAATTCCTTTCTGTTTCCCATAACAATGCTTACAACATAGGAAATGGCTTTACTATCGAAGCATGGATTTATGCCTATACTTGGAGGGACCAGATTTGGCAGGGAAGCATCGTGAATAAGGATAATCAATCTCCGGACAGAGGATACGGTTTCCGCTGTGGTGCCAATGGCTCACTTTCTTTTGTAATGTCTGCGGATAATGCTTGGAATGAGGTCTTTTCCGGCCCCATTATGAATACCAACCAATGGCATCATGTAGCCGTTGTGATTGACAACAACAATATGAGATTGTACATTGATGGTCAGCAGGTCGCTTCTAATACCTATACGGGAACGCCTGTTAATGCCAATGATATGGAAATCAATATAGGTGGCTCCCCCGGATTCGGTGGTAGGAATTTTCATGGAATCATTGATGAGGTACGAATTTGGAATACGGCAAGGACCCAACAGGAAATTGCTGATAACAATACCGAAGACCTAACGGGTTCTGAATCCGGATTGGTGACCTATTTCCCAATGAATGAGGGCGTAGGTACCGTTACCAATGATATATCTTCCACAGGAACTTCCGCCGGATTCAATAACATGGATGCTTCCAATTGGATCAATGGTTATACCTTACCTGATTTTGATGTATCCGTACAGGAAGTTTATGGTGTGGATGTCATCAATATGATAGACCGCCCAGTTAAGATGAGTGTGGACTTGCAGAATACAGGTACACAGGCAATTTCCAATGTGGGCCTTACACTTAATATTGATGGTCAATTCTATGTTTCTGAAACAGTAACTGCAAGTATCGCACCCGGGGATTTGTATACTTATGAGTTTAAATTACCGATAGACCTTATCGGAACCAATGACCCTGAGGTTGAGGTAGTGGCGGCTCATCCCGATGATCAGAATGCCCTGAATAATGCACAGGAAATCACAGTGAAGACGGGTTCCTCATCCAATGCTATCGTATCGGATAAGGTATTGCATAAGAATGGTGAATTATTCAATAGTGTCAAGTTGAACTTACCGAACGATTTGCATAAATATGAGCAGATATTGTTGAATATTGACTTGACATGTCCAACCGGTGGTTGTGGTGCTTGGGATGTTTTAGCTGATCTGAAAGCCGTTACTTCAACAGGTAATTATGAAATTGCCAGATATATCACACCTTACGGCATTGCATGTGGAGGATGGGTAGTGGATATTACCGATTTCAAGAGTGTATTGGGTGGCTTGGTAGAATTCCAAACAACAATTTTTGTCTACACCGAAGAAGGTTGGTTGGTAGATATGTCCATCGACTTGATTGACAACAACAATACGGATACTTATCACAAGTTATCTCCACTCTGGGGGTTGGATTATCAGGTTTATGGTGACCCGAATATCAGTTATGATTTGGCACCTGTAAATGTTCCTGTTGAAACCGCAACCCAGAATAGCCATGTTAGAATGGTCGTTACGGGACATGGTCAGGGCAATACGAATAATGCTGCTGAATTCTTCAATGTAACACACAATCTGAATGTCAATGGCGCTCCATTCCATGACCATAACCTATGGAATTCGGATTGTCCGAGTAATCCTTGTAGCAATCAGGCTGGCAACTGGTCATTCCCAAGAGCCGGTTGGTGTCCAGGAGAAAGTGTGGACCCTTATATCATCAATACGACTTCCGTGATGACGCCGGGGAGCAATATCTCATTGGATTATGAATTGCAGAATTATAACAATCTATTGAATACGGGATACAATGGTAATAGCCATACCGAGCCTTATTATAAATTATACAGCTACTTCATCGAAGAATCATCCACACCATATAATGATTATAGAAACCTGACGACCACCAATATCGATCCTGATATCAATGGCAATGTCTTGGATGCCATCACGGTTTCAATTGCGAATGATGGTTTTACGGATTTATCCAATTATACGGTGAATATTTTCATGGATAACCAACTGATAGCCACAGAAGCCTATTCCGATTTCGTATCTGTGGGCTCATCAGTGGATAAGACCATTGTACTGAGTCAGATGCTAATGGCAAATGTAGGTTATAATATTTTTGCCGAGGTAGTCCAGATAGATGATATGAATCCGGGTGATAATGTAATTAAGGCTCAGATTTCAACAAGCATAGATAATTATATCACTGCGGATTATCCTTTTGATATGCTACCGAATCCGACTTCCAATGGTCAGATTACACTGAAGTATGATGCATTTTGGAATGGCAGTACCGTACAGGTATATTCTGCTAATGGTGCCTTGGTCAGAACTTTCACCATTACGAATACCGAGTCATTCGAATTACCTCATACGGGTATGTTCTATTATCATGTGACACACGCAACGGACGGTTATCAGCTCAATGGTAAGCTGATGTACGTTAAATAGGCACTAAAGAAAGAAGCATTTTAAGGCATACACCTTTTATTACTTGGCGGTGTATGCCTTTTAGTATGAATACCACAACCTACCATTATGATTAGGAAAGATTGTCTTTTTGTATTTCTCCTGATGCTGTTAGGCCCATTGGGATTTTCACAAGTGGAAATCAAGGGAATAATCAAGGACAAAGAAACGGATGAACCACTGATTGGAGCCTCAATTGTAGAAGTTGTAACGGAAAAGGGGACAACCACAGAATTCGATGGTTCATTCAGTCTACAGGTAACGGGACCGGAAAGTGAATTACAAATCATATATCTCGGATACAAGGACTTACTCATCAAGGCAAATGAAATCGAGAATGGTTTCATACTGATGGAAAGTGATGATGTAATGTTGTCCAAGGTCTTGGTAACCGGTTTGGGAATCAAACGCCAAAAACGGGAGCTGGGTTATTCTACTGACCAAGTTACAGGAGATGAGTTGATACGTTCCAATGCACCCAATATTGTGAATGCACTGAGTGGAAAATCTGCAGGAGTCCAAATTCTGAATCCCAATGGTGTGGATGGAGGCACAACCAGGATTGTCATTCGAGGAAACAATAATATCACAGGAAATAATCAGCCATTAATCATAGTGGATGGTGTTCCCATTGAGAATCCCTCAGGTCTCACAGGTATCGGTCGTGGTGTGGATTGGGGTTCTGCCATTAATAATATCAATGCGGATGATATCGAGGATATTTCCATCTTGAAAGGCCCGACAGCTTCTGCCAAGTATGGTATGAGAGGAGCCAATGGCGTTGTACTCATTACAACCAAAAAAGGAAAACAAACCAAAGGCTTGGGTATTGATTATTCATTCACAACTAAAATCATTCAACCATTCCGTTTCCGAAAGGTGCAGAACAAGTATGGGGCAGGAGGTCCGGTTAATTTACTGACTCCATCATTCCAAACCAATGCGGATGGAGAACTACTATATCCAAGGGATGTCCATGTGGATAATGGTCCTTTCGGACGACCGACCACGGAGCAGTTTGGTTTCTATTCCACTGGTATGTCTTGGGGTCCTGAAATGTTGGGCCAACAAGTGAGGTGGTGGGATGGTCAGCTTCGCGATTTCTCTCCACAGCCCAATAACCTTAAACAGTTTTTCCAGACCGGAACAACCAATACTCACAATGTAGCCTTATCCAAGGGAGGCGAATTTGGTTCCATGAGGTCATCATTCACATATTTGGAACACGATGCTGTGGTTCCGAATTCCAATTTCAATCAATTTACGGTCAATTTGGGTGGTGATATCAAGGTAAGTGACCAAATCACTGCTGATTTTTCATTATCCTATATCAAGTTCCATAGAAAGAATAGTCCCTCTTTGGGAGATGATAACAATTCCTCATTCGGAAAGGGAATCCTATACAGTTGGCCGAGGTCATACAAGGGATTGGAAGAAGAATTGAATTTCAACGAGGATGGTTCCAGATATGATTACGATGGGAATTATCCATTCCAGTTCACTCCTCAGCACCTTTGGTGGAATACTTATAATCAGAATACGTATCTGGATAGAAATAAATTCATTGGTTCCGTCGGTATTAATTTCCAAGTAACCGATTGGCTATTGGCTACCGGTAGGGTAGGTACGGATTTCAATACCAATGAATTCGAACAGCGATTCAATCCCATCAATTCATTCGGTATAGAGGAAGGATTCTACGGGCGAGAATTAGACCGGAATACAGTCTTCAATTCGGAGTTCCTTATCACTGCGACTAAGAATAATATAGGCGGAAGTGGTTTTGATATCAGTGTTTCTGGAGGTGGGGCCAGATGGTATCGCAACCAATACGGCATCAAGGCTTCCTCTAACCAATGGGTCAATCCTTGGTTATTCTCATTCAATAATTTCTCAGGTGAGGACCAGAATAATATACCATTTCCGGAGGAATTGAGATTTGAGAAAAAAATCAATTCCATCTTTTCATTCGTGAATCTTTCATATAAGAATGCTCTTTTCCTTGAATTATCCGGGCGGAACGATTGGTCGTCTTCCTTGCCATTGGAAAATAATTCCTATTTCTATCCGTCAGCTTCTTTAAGCTATATCTTATCGGATCATTTGAATATGGAAAAAATCAAGCTGGATTTTCTTAAGCTTAGGATGTCATACGCCAGAACAGCCAGTGATACCGACCCTTACCAATTGGATTTCGTTTATGATATCGGAAATTTCAATGGAAACCAGACTGCAGGCTTACCCAGTACCAGACCTCCTTCTGAATTGCGCCCACAACAAGCCGATTCCTATGAGGCGGGCATCACATTAGGCTTCTTTGATAGTAAGGTCGATGTCGATTTTACCTACTACCAGATTCGTTCGTATGACCAAATCCTCGAAACACCTGTTCCTACATCATCGGGAGTTTCTGCTGTTAGGATTAATAATGGTGAACTGAGGAATAGAGGATTTGAATGTTCGATTAATTACAATGCCATCAACAAGCCTAATGGCTACTTCAAATTAGGACTCAATTTCGCTTCGAACGAGAATCGGGTCATCAGCTTGGGTGGTGGGGCAGAAGTCTTGGAACTGGCCAATATCTGGGGTGATTTCGGGCCTCGTATCATGGTAAGGGAGGGAGATGAATACGGAACCATTTATGGTTATGATTATGTAAGACACCCGGAAAGTGGTGAACCCATTCTGAATGCTGAGGGTACACATTATGAAGTGACTGAAAATGTGGTTCCCGTTGGGAATGCGGCCCCAAAATTAGTAGGAGGTCTGAATCTTGAAGGGAAGTACAAGGATTTTACTTTCAGGGCTTTGATTGATACCAAAATCGGTGGTGATATCTATGCAGGTTCTTATGTGATTGGATTGCAGACAGGACAAAGTCCTGAAACACTTCTTGAACGGGATGGAGGTGGATTACCCTATACCGACCCAAATGGTGAAACTAGGAATATTGGGGTGATTCTTCCGGGTGTCCATGCGGATGGCACACCCAATGAGCAAGTTGTACATTATTATTACAAATATCTCCCAAATGCTGGAGGATGGGGTAAAATCCTGACAACACCCGGGATTTTGGATAATTCTTGGGTTAAGATGAGGGAGATGTCCATCAGTTACCAAATGCCTACGGATTGGGTATCCAAAATGAAGATTTTCCAAGGTTTGAATATCAGTGTCGTAGGAAGGGACTTATTCTATATTTACACCTCACTGCCGGACAATATCAATCCGGAGGGTGTGAGTGGGTCGGGCAATGCCCAAGGTTTGGAATGGGCTTCTCTACCACCAATGAGGTCATTCAGCTTCAAGATAACCGCTCAATTCTAAAAGAACGAAACATGAAAAGAATCATCGTTGTCATCAGTATGATTATTCTGGCTACAAGTTCTTGTGATAAGGGCTTTGAGGAATTGAATCAGAATCCATTGGCTCCCACTGAGGTCAGCTATGGCGCCATCTTTAACGAAATGGCCAATTCGTTACGACTGGGATGGAATAGACAATTATTCATCCATAATGAAATCTTGTATGATGTAACCGAACAAGGGGTAGTTACGGCACAGACCTTTGGTAATATAGATGCAGGAACACAGGATGTTTGGGGCAATTATTATACTGCACTTAGGAATGCAAGGCAGTTGGATTTGAATTTGGATGCCTTGGCGGGGAGTGATTTGGAAACAACGGATATCGTCAAGGCACAATCCAAGATCCTAATGGCATACAAGACATTCCAAATGTTGGATTTATTTGGGGATATTCCTTATTCTGAGGCTGGCCAGGCTTATACTACGGGAGAGGTAAGACCGGCATATGACGATGATCGTGGAATTTATCTGGGCTTGCTGGATGATTTGCGTTCATCAAGTGATTTCCTCATCCAAGTTGGTTCGAGTACAACGAACGGTAATCCTTATCTCAGATTGGGGAGTAGTGATGCCTTATTCAATGATAATTTGGATAGGTGGATTCGTTTCTCGAATTCCATGTTGCTGAAGTATCTGGTTCGGATATATCATAAGGAACCACAATTGGTGAATGAGGGAGTAGCCAATCTGATTAATGGAGGTTATACTTTCCTTACGGTAGGTCAGGATGTGGTGATGTCCCCTAGGGCGCAAGGTTGGTCCAATCTCGGGGTCAATTGGTCATTCAGGGAGCACAATCGACTCAGGATGGGAACAACGATGTGGAATTACCTTACCGAAAATGATACACCCATTGACCCTCGATTGGGTATTTTCTTCGAAACGAATAATGATGAGGAATGGGTACCTTTTCCGCAGGTAGCCCCTCCGGGTACACAACAATCGGGTGGTGCACCTTATAATAAGGATGTCCGTGATAATGTGTATTCCAATAAGGGAGCCAATAATATCTATTCTCCCTTTAATTTTTATCTGGTTCGTGATGAACAGGATATTCCCGAAATACTCATGACTTCCGCTGAGGTAAAATTCATATTTGCAGAGGTATTCCTAAAGGGTATCGGTGTATCTGCTGACCCTTTCATTGCATCTTTCAGGCAACAGGAAGGAATGTTGGCTTCCATGGAATTTTGGCAGAATTTGGTGCTGAATTCCGCCATTTGGGATAACCAACCCACGATTCTGACCACAGGCGAATTATTCCAAGTAACAGAACATCCCAGATTTAAATTGGATGTCAATGCAAATGTTACCGATAATATGGCCAAGATTTATGCCCAACGTTGGGTGGATTATTTCAGACAGCCTTGGGAGGCATTTGCTTTGATAAGGCAAACGGATTTATTGCCTAGGGAAAAACCTGCGAATACGTTCTATCGTTTCCAATATCCCTCATCCGAACAGACCTATAATTTTGACAATTGGTCTACTCAATCCGGTATGATGGGAGGCGATATGACCGATGTGAAAATCTGGTGGATGGAGTAGGGGGGATTATCTTTTTTCAAAGTATTGTTCCTGACTTTTTCGGGTCCATTCTAGTAAATCTACCTTTACTCCTGTTTGGAATATTAAGCCGATTGGTCTGATATTCATTTTTACTTCCAATAACTCAAGATTAATGGCAAAATACTTATTGCTTAATCTGAAGCCAGCGGTTTGTAGTCCGATTTGGTGAATGTCATTCGTAACCTTACTAGGGATATAATTATAATTGACATCAATGAAATAACTAAGATCATTGAAGAATTTTTTCCTTTTCTGTCGAATACCATTACTAACGCGTAGTGATAATTCACCACCTATATTATCAAGAGTATTCTTTGTTCGTTCATCAAGGAATATTAACATACCCGCACCAAGGGAAAGGTAATTATTATGTCCCTTATCATAGAATAGGGGGGTATGTACATCCACTTCAAATGGAAACAAGGGATAAATATTATTATCATTATTTCCTTTTATTATTAAAGGCATCTGAATTGTGAATCCTGCATTAAATTCAGAAACAATCATTACTTCAGGCCTTTTGAAATAATAGATAATCGTATCTGTGGTTTGTTCTTTATAGGAGCCGCTGAAATAATAATGGCGGGATACATTACAAGGAAAGGTGCCGTTGATATCCAGGGTATAAGTTTGGTCCTTGTATTCTTTCAGTTTGATTTTCAATGAATCCTTACGTTTCATCGAATTGAAAAAGGGTCTGTTTTCCCTGTAGGGTAATGCATTTATTTTCCAATCCTCACCGGGATAATTGGCTAGTGACAATTGGATTTGATCCTTGATTTTCCTACCGAATTTTTTAGGTTTGAACAAGCGCTGAAACCCTGAAATGTATGTGTATTCTGAATAGGACTGTTTATTCAGGAGTAGTTTTGGGGGCTTGAGAATATCCAATGTAATGAGTACGGGGGCGGAATATTCAATTCCATCGTAGGCAACTACTTCTATTAGATGAATACCGGATACCTTTGGGAAAATTCGTTGTATAATACCCGAATCATCTAATTCCAAATCCTTGGTTCTTTCAGGATTTAGGCCACCATTTTCGTTTTTTTGTTTCCAGAAATATTTCAGATATTTTATTTCCGTATCGAAGTCCTTACTGTAGGACAAATCGATTTCTATCTTATCCTTAACCAGCCTAACAATAAAAGTATCTGTTGGGTCGTATATTTCACCATTGATTCTGACAACAACTTCTGGAGCAAGATTAGTCAGTTCATTGAATAAACTCTTGGTAGCATTGGATAATTTTTTCTCACTGATTTTCTCTTTTTTAAAATCAAATGAGCAATTGATGTTTTTTAGGAGTTTCTTGGAGAGGATACTCGGTATGACAATTTCAGTTTCCAATTCATTGACCACTGCTATTTTTCCGGGGTTATTCCCATACAGATTCAATGAATAATCCGAACCTACTTGTCCATTACCCTCAACATTGATTTCCAGGGAATATTTGGATTCAATATAATCCTTGAAAGTTTGTTTGATATAAATGGAGTCCTGTGATGAGATGACATATTTGTTCGTCCCATCCAGATTGCCTCCATCTATTTTATTGATGAATTCATTGAATTCCTTTTCGAAATCCTTGTACCATATAATGCGTTTGAAAAATAATTCAGGATATTCAGATTGAATATCATTCAATGCCTTTTCAATAATGAACCGCTTGGTTTTGGGAACGGTCTCATCCGAATTCATATATACAATGAGTACCTCGTTCTTGTAATCCTGTCCTTGTAAG
Organism: Saprospiraceae bacterium; assembly: GCA_020631355.1. Lineage (GTDB taxonomy): Bacteria > Bacteroidota > Bacteroidia > Chitinophagales > Saprospiraceae > JAHDCE01. Next base: position 20,218 of record JAHDHL010000011.1, read on the forward strand.
GAATGGGATATGAAAAGAATACAAACAATGATTAATTTGAAAAAGATGTTTCTGGTATGCACTTCTTGATTGTTTCGATGATTTCAGTTTGGTGATTCTGAATGATTTGATTTATTTTATTTTCGAGTTCACGCTCAACGTGATGTAACTCATTCCCGGGTATTTTACCTGAACTCTTGACGATGAGTCGTGGGCTATCCGAAAAATGACATGCTTGCCCATTAATTTTGATAACTAACTTATCCGTTGGGAAATAGTAACGATGCTCATCTAATTTTTGGATACCACTACTTATGCCGAATTCGATATCGAAGTCGGTTTCCTTTCCAAAACTCTGCTTCAATCCTAGTTTACTCAATCCCTCAGATACAATAACGGAATTACTGGAAAAAGTCATGGCTTTCTTTTCTTCTTTCTGGGGTGGCTTTGCTTTAGCAGTTGGTGTCCTTTTTATGGGAACATTATCAGGAGACTGGTTGACGTAGTTCCTTTTTTCATTAATAGGAATGGTTTGTTCTGATGCATCTTCGGATTGGGTTTCCCCTGGTTGGGATGGGTTAGGTATACCATTGAACTCATAATTGTTTTCCGTACTACTGTTATCATTAGTTATTTGATTCGGACGATTCTGAATAACCTCAATTATGATGATGGTAAAGATGGACATAACGGACAAAATGGACAGAAACGGTAGATATTGCTTCCATTTCGGAATTTTTTTTGAAATATTTTCAGAAATATTTTGTTCCAGCTCCGTTTTAGGTTCCTTGGCTAGGATAATGGGTTTTTTTGTAGCGGCTTTTACAGGTAGGAAATAGGATTTTTCGTTGTCCCATTCATCGCCGTAGGCATAATAACCCAATACCTCAATCAATTGCGGCATGGCCATCTTTTCCTCACTGATGGCACGCTTCAAGGTCTTTTCACTAAAGTAATCTTCCGTACCACCCTCATATTCCTTGGCAATGTAAGTGTCATACTTTTTCAGATGCTCCGCTATGAAGTGTTGTATCAGTGGATATAGTTTGGTGTTCAGGTTTCTCTTGGCCCTGACGTCCTCATGTTCCATATATGGGTCCTCCAGTGCTTTGGCCTTGACTTTTTCTATTAATTCTTCTCTTACCCTTATTTTTTTACTCTTCATTTTCTTGACATTTCGGACATGTCCAGCATGTCCTATAAGCTTCTATTTCCTTTGGAGTATCAATTGATTAATGGATGACGTGATCCTTTTCACGGAAGGCCTTCCATAACTCTTTTAATAATAAAGTTATGGTTTTTTTGAAATCTTGTTCTTTGGCTTTTGCCCTTTTATTGGTACTCCGATTGTTGAATCCTAATGAAAGTATGCCATATGAGGCTACTCACGGACACATTGAAGTGATTGGAGACATGTTGACAGTGGATTCCGAGGATGCTACCGAGGTAGTAGAGGAAGTGAACCTTTTGGGTTCGAACCGCAACTATCGCTACAATGGCTGTGATAACAGTAAGTGTGTCTACAATGTCAGCCAAGTGGAACCATCTGTATATGAAGTACAGGTACTGACTTCCAAGGGAATTTTCGTAGCTGAAGTGATGATTGATTAGTACATTAAATAATCAGAATAAAAGGAGTGGCCTAATTTTTAAGGTCGCTCCTTTTCCTTTTGAGGAAATCAATAATGAATCCCTTGATTCGGATCTGCTTACTCCTTATCATCTCCATGATGTCATCATAATTGTCCTCTAATTCGAATGGAATGGAATCATTGATCTTTTTGAGTACATCGACAGAATTACCCCAAATCTGATTATAGTGTTCCGCTACTTTCTGACTTCTTTGGTTCATGAGCGGAATGTTTCTGATTTCCCAATTGAATTCTTTCATCTTATTCAATTCCAAACTCACCAAGGCAAAGAGCAGCTTCAAATCCATTTTTATGAAATCATCCAACTCCTGATATATTTTTCTAGATTTGGATAAGATGCGAAAGACTTCCTCGTAATTCTTATCATAGTATTTTTCATATGCCTCACAATAGATGAACACCGGATTCTTCTTCTTTCCAACCAACTTATTGCCATAGTCCAACTTGAATTGAATCGCTTTTTTCTTTTGGTTAAGTTTGATATATGAGGTAAAAAGATTCTTATAATGTCCACTGGACAAATGATTCTGCTCCGTCAACAGGCCTTGCTGAAGCAACTGTATACATATATCAATATAAGTCACCCGATAGGATTCATTACCGATAAGTACCTGCTGCACACAATGATTAAGTAAATGTATGTAAATGGGCTCCAGATAGGTATGGGTATAAACACTCTTTTTATTATCAAAATGCAGATTCAGTTCCGTTCTCAGCCGATTAAACATTTCTGGACTGGGGTCATGCAGGAATTCATAGGCCATATGATAAATCTTGATTTGTGGTGTATCCCTGATATTTCTAGGAATGGCATCTATGCCGGAATAATCCCAAGATTCAAGATCAGAGCTTTTCTTGAACATACCACTGGCTTTCAATGAACAAGTGAGTCTCATCAGATTCTCATGATAGAATAATTCCTGTCCTTTTCTCCACTCATTAAAATCGTGGATGTTTTGCCGATGTTCCTTATTCCGAATATCCGAATGCCTGAGTTCTTCAAAAAACATCCTGAAAAATCCAAGCATATGATGTTCCAGATTCGGTTGTGCATAGAGTGATTTATGATTCTTACTGAACAACGCATCGTGATTGGCCCAAAATGAATGCTCCATGAAATATTGCTGTAGTGCGAGTTTCTGGTGCATAACAGCATCGTTGGAAAGAAGACTACAGCGGGTATGTACATAACAGACTTTCAGGACTTCACTCGTGAAATGATACCATTCGTCCTTTTGTATGGTTATACCACATGCCACACTAAAAATATCCAATGATAATTCCGTTTTCCGTTTCAATACAATATGACTGTCAATCAATGATTGGATTAGTAACCCTGTACTATCCCTACGATTCTCTATTACATAGCCTGAATGGTATAGTTTCTTGACCTTTTTCCAATCATTTGCTTTCCAATTTTTGATGAATTCAAAAAGCTTGGCATCGTTCCCTCCCATAGTAGATGTGATTTATTTGTGGAATTAGTTTTTTTTATAATACTGGTTATCAATTTATTATATATGCTTAGGTGTTGGTTTTTATGGAAAATGCTAGCCATGTATGCATCATCAAGTATCATAGGGATAATGTGTGATAAGGTGTGTGCTGCTAGATTTGGAATCGAATTGAAAGGGTAATCCTCAATTGCTCTTTCAGATGAACATAACATTTCAGAATATTTTTAACAAAGAACTAAATTATGAAAAATGCTATTTTATTTTTCAGCCTCTTGCTGATTTCTTCGTGGTGTATGGCCCAGAAGAACACCATTGCTATCACAGCCTTTGAAAAAGGTTCCTCCAACCTGGATATGCAGTATGTCAAGGCTATTGAAAACAGCGTAAAAGAGGGTTTCCAAAGAACCAACAGATTCGTCATCGTTGACCGAACGAACATGAGAAAGGTCAAGGAGGAAAAGGAACTTCAAAAAGGAGAGGAGTTCATGGATGGGTCTACTGTCGATCAGACCAGTTTCGAGGGAGCCGAACAAATCGTTACAGGTAGTATCACTAGTGTTTCCATAGAAATGAAAACGACAGAGAAGTCCTACTACTATGTTTGTAAGATTGCATTCTCCTTACAAATCATCGAAATCTCCACAGGAAAGATCATTGCCAATGAAATGATTGTGCCTAAGCAGAGCTTTGGAGCAACGCTTTGGAACGGTACCGGAGGTGCCACGGAGCAAGAAGCCTTTTTTATTGCATTAAAAGGTATGAATCGTACCATTGATAAGTTTGTAGGAAGACATTTCCCTATGAGTACTTCCATACTGGAAATAACAGAAGCCAAGAATGAGAAAGCCAAAAAGGTCCTCATCAATATCGGTAGTGATGCAGGAGCGAAGAAAAACCAAATCTATTCCGTATATGAACTCACCGAGATGGAAGTGGGAGGAAAAATGATTGAGCGCAAGCGTGAGATAGGAAAACTTAAGATCCTAAAGATTGAGGGAGCCGAATTGGCGATGGCCAGTGTGACCAAAGGAGGAGAGGAAGTACAAAGTCTGTTTACTTCGGGTAGCGAATTGGTTTGTCAATCCCAAAACTAAGGTCATGAAGCGATATATATGGATGAGCCTCGTTCTGGGATTACTATTCTTTTCCTGCAATAGGAAATCCCAGCAGGTCAGGATTCCGACTACGGCCCAGGTCAACCTTGTAGAGGAGGTGCGGTACAAAACCTTGGATGTCCGTAGTGTAGGGTATGGCAAATCTTCCAACGATGCCATTAGGAATGCTGAGATTAATTCATTTGATATCCTCTTGTTCAGAGGTATCCCACAGTCGGCCTATGAAAGGCCGATGGTGGGAACCTTGGAAAAAGATATCAAATCTGACAACTCGGGCTATTTCGGTCCATTCTACAAAAACAGATACAAGTCATTCATGACACATTCCTATGATGCTGTTCCGGTACAGAAGCAGAAAGGCGGTTACTATGTGGCAGTCAGGAATGTAGGCATCAATGTACTATCCCTCAAATCAGATTTGGAAGCCAATAAGGTCATCAGGAAATTCGGTTTGTAGGAAATCAATTGCACATCATTAATCAGTATAAAAATCAAGCGATGAAAAGAATATTAAGCGTGGCTCTTGCAGTCATATGGTGTTGTGGCATAGGTTGGTCACAAGAAAAAGCAGAAGTCAATACCGTTCAACCTACCATTATGGTCATTCCCTATGTAAAGGAAGGGCAGGATATCAGAACCATCATAGAGAGTGATTTCAATATGAGGGTAGCCATCACGAAAGTCAAGGAAGCCTTTGATAGTAGAGGGTTTACGACGTATGATTTCACAACGAAACTTAAAATGGCCTTACGGGACGATGCCCTGGAAATAGACCAGAAAACCGATTTGAAGAAGATGGTCATCAATTTATCTGGAGCGGATATTTACGTTGAGGTGGATACGGATGTACCCCATTCCACTTCAGGTAAGCTCGTTAGGTTGAATCTAACTGCGAATGATGCATTCACAGGGCAGGCCCTATCGAATGTCATTGGTGAATCAGGGAGGTTTTACACGGACGATATTGGTAAGTTAACTGAAAAAGCGGTTGAGGATTGCATAGAGAAATTCCTCAATACAATGAATGAGAAATTTGGTGATATCGTAGAAAATGGCCGTTCTATCAGGTTGAAAATAGGTTTTGATGAGAATTCCGAATATGATATGGATTCCGAAATCGGAAGTGATGGTGATTTGGTTGCGGATCTTCTAGAGGATTGGATAGAGGAGAATTCCTATAAGAACTATTATCACATGCAAGGAATCAGCTCGAGCACGATGATAGTGGATGATTTTAGGATTCCTATCAAGGATGAGAATGGAAGGAATTTCAAGGCGAGAAAAATAAGTCGGAAACTCAGGAAATACATTACGGATGTATTGAACATGGAAGTTAAACCCGGAGTCAGGAGCGAGGGGGAAATTAAATTCATCATTCAATAATTGCAACTATGAAACCTTTATTTGTATTTATCATAAGCCTTATTGGTATTCAACTGGCATTCGCACAGACAGATGACGATGTGGAACTCAACCAGATTACACTGTCTGTTGTCCTACCCGATAATTCGGAAAGGATGTCCCAAAGGATTATATCCAAGATGGAATCCAAAATCCAACATATCGTATCCAGATACGGTATTTCCGGTGTAGGGTATTCCAATGAATTCGTCATCTATCCCAAATTGGAAATCTATGATGAATCGGTAGTTGAAACGGGGATGAAGAACATTTGGGTCGTGGAGATGGAGTTCAACCTATTCATTCAGCAATTGAGCAATAGGAAAGTCTATGCTTCCTATTCCAAAACCATCAAAGGAAGTGGTTATACCAAGGATAAGGCCATTACGAATGGCATTTCCAAAATCAATTCCAATCATGATGACCTGGAAGAATTCATAAATCTGGGCAAATCCAAGATTCTCGATTATTACAATAATAATTGTAGCCAGATTGTATCCGAAACGGATGCCTTGGTGAGGATGCAACAATATGATAAGGCCCTGGCCATTCTTTCATCCATTCCAAAGGAAGCTGCCGAGTGTTATGCTGATGTGCAGGATAAGACCATTGAGGCCTATAATGCTTATCAGAGTCATACCTGTAAGAAGAATGTCCAGAAAGCCAAGGCTCAGATAGCTGGTGATAATTATAATGGTGCGCTTTGCACGTTATCATATATCGACCCTAATTCCGATTGTGCCTCAGAAACGGAGAGCCTCATTCGTGTGGTAGCGCAGAAAGTAGAGGAGAAAGAAAGGAAAGAATGGAATCTCATGCTAAAAAAATACGAGGATAGACAAAATTTCATGCGATACAGAATGGAAGTGATCAAGGAGATATCCAAGGCATATTACAGATCCCGACCAGCAACAGTGATTTATAAAAGTTTATTCTGATTTTTTATGTGCAAAGGGACCCTGCCATTCTTATATAGTCAACTGGAACTATGTTTGGACAAACTACTCACACCGAACGAATGGTCGGGCACCCTTGTAAACTACACTCATTCTGACTGTCTTGGAATACTCATTATTTTGAGGGTAATGATATAAATTATAGATACGTTCTATCACACTTATGATTTCATCTGTGGAGATGGATGATTTTATAAAAAGACTGTGTTGGTACGGTATTCCAACAGTTCAAATAAATAACTCGAAAGTGGTGGCACCAGTGGTGTTGCCACTTTCCTTTTATACATATTTCTATTTTGATTTGAACTTCACTATTTTCGCAATCATATTATAGAAAGAAATCAACCAGATATGCCTGACCAAACATGGAAAGTACAGTCCAATTCCGAAATAGGACAATTATTGAAAGTAATCATTCATAGACCAGACCAAGGTATCGGTAGGGTAAGTCCCCGACAAGCAGAGGATTTGCTATTTGACGATATTGTCCATCTTCCCAAGATGCAGGAGGAACACGATGTCTTTACGAATGTATTGAAATCATTCCTTGGTGAGAATAATGTACTGGAAGTAGGTCAACTATTGTTGGAAGCATTGGAGAATGCGCCCGAAAAGAAAAAAGAACTGCTTTCTAATATCAAGCATTATGAGGAATTGCCGAAAAAGGACTTGGATCTTTTGGGCGCTTTGAACAGTCAGCAGTTGGCGGATGTACTCATCACGGGTTATTGCGAGAGTGAGGATGTCATCCTATTCGATCCCATCCCCAATTTTATCTTCACTCGTGATATTGCCGTTACCGTGAATGACCATGTCATCATCACCAAGGCTGCCAAGGACGCCCGTTACAGGGAGAATCTCCTGACTCGTTTTGTGTTCTGGGCGCATCCCTATTTCGAACAAATGCATGCAGAAGGTAAGGTCATCAATTTGAATGATATTGATGCATTCCCACCATCCAGACTGGGTGAGCAGGTTTCTATCGAGGGGGGTGATGTCATGATGGTACACGAGGACTATCTGCTGATTGGATGTAGTGAAAGAACCACTGACCATGCCATCGATCTCATCAAGGAAGTCTTGTTTTCCAAGGGTGTGGTGAAGAATGTGGTACAAATCAATATACCATCAGCTCGTTCTTGGATGCATATTGATACCTTATTCACACAAGTGAATGTGAATCATATCGTGGCTTACAAACCATTCGTCGTGGATGGCAAGGGAGTGAATGTAGTCGTTCATCGCCTTGACGGTTCCGCTAAGATTTATCCCTCCGTTAAGGATTTTTATGTGAATGAATTGAATTCTAACATGGAATTCATCCTAAGTGGAGGAGGGGAGTCACCTTACCAAGAAAGGGAGCAATGGACGGATGGTTGTAATCTGGTAGCACTGAAGCCTGGAGTGGCAGTCACATATGACCGCAACCCTAAGACCGAGGAAGCATTCAAGGCGGCAGGATATCAGACGATTCATGCGACTGATTTCCTGGAGCAGGTATCCGCAGGTAAATTGGACCCCAAGAATGTAGAGAATACCATCATTAACATACCATCCGGTGAACTCTCCCGTGCAAGGGGTGGTTCCCACTGTATGACTTGTCCTGTACAAAGGATATTGATATGATACAACACGAGACTCGTTTGAGGGTCAGATATGCGGAGACAGACCAGATGGGCTACTGTTATTATGGGAATTATGCCCAATATTTTGAGGTTGCACGTGCAGAAATGATTCGTTCATTGGGATTCACATACAAGGATATGGAAGCCAAGCATGATACATTGATGCCGGTGATGTCCTTGAACATAAGGTATGTCCGCCCTGCTTTGTATGATGAGGAATTAAGATTAATGACAACCCTAAGAAAGTTACCATCCAAAACGGTAACTTTCTATACGGAGGTATACAATGAGAAAAGCGAATTGGTATGTGGTGGTTCGGTAAAATTGGGGTTCATTACCTCAGCCAAGGGAGAGGGAATCGAAGCACCGGAAGTATTGTTGGAAAAATTGAGACCACATTTTGAGGATACCGAAAGCTAAGGAAGTCAGTAAATTTGTCAAGGAACATCCTACGACCATCGGATTGATTGATTGGTCCAAGAGACGGTCCTTTCCCGGGTTCTTCCATGTACCCTTGTATGATATATTCGTATTCTTATATCACGAATCAAGGAGGAATGATATACAGGTAAGGGCGAATTCCATTGCATTCAGTTTCATGTTGGCACTGTTTCCGGCTACCATCGTACTTCTTTCACTTTTGCCTTACCTCCCACTCAAGGATTTTGTGGACCAATTGGAATACAATGTTGCGGAAATCGTTCCCAATAATGTATTGCAGGTGGTAATGACATTCGTTAGGGACATTACCGAAAATACCCGTGAGGGATTGCTATCCTTGGGTTTTGTATTGGCCCTTTTCTTTGCATCCAATGGAATGATGGCATTATTACAAGGATTCGAGAAGAATTACCAAAAACAGACCTTCCTGTCAAGGGGATTCTTTTCACAGCGACTGGTGGCACTACAATTGGTTTTCCTACTCAGTACCACATTGATTGCCTCTGTTTCCCTCATCATAGGCGGAAATTTCCTGATTGACTACCTTGCTGATTATATCAAGGCGGATGCTTTTACCAAAGCCAGTTTCTTCTTCATCCGTTGGATAGCTATCCTATTCCTTTATTACGGTAGTATCTCAATCATTTACAGATTCGGACCGGCTATGAAAGAAAAATTCAGGTATTTTTCTCCGGGTACTACATTGGCAGCCTTACTTTGTATCCTTTCCTCTTGGCTCTTTTCCCTGTATGTGAATAGTTTCGGTACCTACAACCAACTATACGGTTCATTGGGAGTATTGATTGCCTTTATGCTTTGGTTGAAAATCAATGCTTTCATACTTATTGCCGGATTCGAATTGAATGCAGCCATTGCTATCAATAGGGACATCAAACGTTCCTTGGATGAGGAAGACGAGTGTTAAACTGACTAATTTGTAGTCTATCTTACCTTTGTGTCTTATTCCATTTCTAAGCTTGTAATCATACTGTTAGTTTCCTTATCTTGTAGAAGCAATTAACGAATGCCGACTATTATTAGGAAATAATAACCACTATCCATATGCGGGATGCTATTCTGATTTGTTGCTTATGTTTGCTACTGATGCCAATGACTAGAGGTAATGTAAGTGAATCATCCGATTTACAAAATGTCCATTCTTACGAATTACCCATAGAACTTATAGATTTCAATGTTGCTTCTGATGGTGATGATATCAGACTCACCTGGTCCAGTGCCTCTGAATTGAATAACAAGGGCTTCGAAATACTAAGGAGTCGTAATCCTAACTCCGGATTTGAAGTCATAGATTTCATTGATGGTCTGGGTTCCAGTTCGGAAAACCATACCTATGAATATGTGGATATGGATTTGGAAACAGGAATTGAATTCCATTATCGCCTAAAGCAAGTGGATTTTGATGCCACATATACCTATACTGCGATTAAATCCATCAAGGTTCCGGTGAGTAAGGCAGCCTCTTTTGGTGTCTTTCCTAATCCTGCCAATGAACTCATCCAGATTACACTGGAAAATGGAGGAGGAAAGGGTGGTGCTAGAATGGCCCTAATGGATGGCACAGGGAAATCAGTGTTGAGAAAGAAATTCAACCCTGAGGAAAAATCCGTCATTTCCTTGGATGTTAGTCAACTGGATAATGGCATATACTTCCTAAGAATTGAATTAGGACAGGAAGTTCATGTAGAAGAAATAATGATCCTAAGATAAGCGTGATCCATGGAACATCCTTTATCTTTAAGGCGAATGCAAAACACTGTATTCGCCTTATTTTATGGTGAACAGAAACTACATCCTATCTACTTATGGAATCTCCGAGGAATTCGGATTCCTTTCTACTGATATTATTGATGAATTACCATTAGCCTACAAGGAATGGGAGGAAATGGTTCGGAATCTTCCTACATTATTACGACAAAATAAATGGAGGGAGGCAGCTGATACCATGCCCGTACTACAAGCGGACTTTGGTCCTAAGTCAGAATGGAAACGGGCACAATTGATACTGTCATATATGGGGCATGCTTATGTATTCTCTGGGAATAGCCCTGTTGATTATCTTCCACCATCCATCGCGAAACCTTGGGTAGAGGTAGCTAACCATTTGGGGTTGCCACCCGTAATCACGCATTCTTCCGGAGTATTGAATAATTGGAAACTAAAGGATATCGAAGCACCTTTTTCTGCGGAAAATCTTGAGGTCAGAATCAGGTTTGATGATTCTGAGGATGAGAATTGGTTTTTTATGCTTACCGCAATGATTGAAAAGGAGGGAGCCAAGGGAATCAGTGCATGCGTGGATGCAATACTGGCGGTAGAAAAGGATAATGACCAAGAAGCGGATTTTGCATTGTCAGAGTTGGATAAAACCCTACGGCAGATGACGCATACATTAAGCAGAATGAAAGAGCATTGCGATCCTTATCGTTTTTTCCATGAATTAAGACCCTTTCTTTCATCATTCGAGAAAATTGAATATCGGGGTATCATCGAGGAACCAGTCCGTTCCTATCATGGTGGAAGTGCAGCACAGAGTACCTTGATACAATTGTTTGATGCTACATTGGGTATCAGACACCAAGGAACTTATCTGCAAGAAATGAGAAAGTATATGCCACCACAACATGCCAACTTCCTTAGATTCATCCAGATGAAATCCAAAGTGAAAAACTATTGTGGCATGCATCGCGGATTACATGGCATCTATGACCAATGTGTCAGTTCACTACGAGAATTCCGAAATGAGCATTTGAAGATTGCAGCAGAATATATCATGGGACAAAAACCAAAAGAACAAGAACATATCAAGGGAACCGGCGGAACCAACCCAATGATTTTCCTTAAGGAATTAAGGGATGATACAGAATAAAAAAAGCAGTTCAATGAAACTCATTGAACTGCTTTTTTTATTAGAAAATCCTAATCTGAAATGAATTAGAAATTCAGTTTTTCAATCCTCAAATCCATTTTCTTTGCCTTTCTGAAATACTCCGCAAAGAGTACGTGGCCATTCTTTGCCGGGTAAACCCTGATATTGGTTGCATCTGTTTTCAGGCTGATATCGTCTTGGTTAAACTCTCCATCCGCATTGCTGATGGTTCCGAAAACAAATCCGTTCTTTTCTCCCTTGACCCTTTTGAAGTCAGTGTATCCTACGATAAAGTAAGAACCATCCTTGGCTTCTTGTGTGAAGTCATAATCGAAAGCTCCATACAAATCCAAGTAAGTCGCCAAAAGGTGAGGACTGGCCATACTCGCACCTTGTGGGAGTTGGAAATTGGATTTACCCTTATCGAACACATGTACGTCTTCCAAGTTAAAATCGGATGAGAATTCAAAGATAAGCATGTCCTCAATGACCATTTTGGATAAACTGGCATTGCCACCCAAAGCTGCTGCTGCGATACCAACACCACTGGCCGCTTTTTTGTAGGACTCACCTATACCGTAAATTTTTCCATCTTCCATCTGGACAAATCTATGGAAATAGACATGACCCAAACCCTTGATTCTATCCTTACTGTTCGTTTCGACGAACTTGCCCATTTCACTCCACTTCACATATTTCTCATCATTAAGATTCCCCTCCTTATCCACTTTTAGGGCTACCATTCCGGTACTTTTGGCCTTGAGAACCTTTTCGTCCTTGCCAAAATAGGTTCCAATCAGAACAAATCCCTCATCTGTTTGGTAACCACTCATGATTTGCAATTTGTACTTGTTATTGGTAAGGGATTTTTCGAATAATTTCTTTCCGGTAGCCAGGTCATGACCCATAATGAAGAAATCCATGTCCCTCGAAATCGCATTCTTTTTCTTAATCAATGAACTGATGAGCATCTCATCATTATAGGTAACAAAAGAAGCCATTTTGAACCCTTTTTCTTCTATGTTGGAACCTTTCTTCCAGTTCTTTGCTCCTTTGGTGTCGGCAAAGAAACGGATGCTGTACCCGTTGCCTTTTCCCTTGGTTGCAATGTAGTCCACGAAACCCTTACCCTCAATGGCTCTGACATCGTTCTTAAGAATGTCATCTTCATTGAAACTAGGGCCGAGTAACAAACTTGCTTCCATTTTCGTCAATTCCTGTGACTTACTGGTGATGAGTTCACCGTTAGGGTCATACATCTTATATTTTACGATTCTTTCCTTGGAATCATAAAATTTCAGCATAATGGCATTTCCATTATAAGACCCCTCCAGCAGATAGAGATACTTGGTATCGTTGATTTTTTTGGTAGCTATACTTTCCAGGTTCTGGTCCAGAATCTGGAGTTTATAACTATTGGTTTTCCTGTCCACCTTGTCCACTTTGTAGAATAGGTAATAACCATTGACTTGCTTGTCCTTGATGATGGGGCCCATATTCCTAAGCTTGACCCTCATCACATCATTGAATGAGGTTTTCTGCGCATCGAGACTAATACTAGAGCACAAGATTGAAATGAATAGGAATGTAAAGATTTTGAGTGTAGATTTCATTGTTGAATTTTTAATAATGAATAGGGAATATTTTTGTTAATCTATCTGTAGGGTTTGAATGATATCATTGTATTGGCCATCTGAGCCAAATTGTTTCTGGTACATGTCCTTGTAGGATTCCAAAGATGATTCCTGTTTGGCTAGATATGAAGATAATAAGGCATGGAATAGGAAATCCTCGTGCTCCAGTCTTGTCGGAGTTGCATGTTCTTGGTGATAATGATAGCCCAATAGTGCGAGTTCCCTGAATCTTAGGTTCTGAAGAAAATTGAGCAGTAAATCATATTGGGCCTCATTTCTGGAATGGGGCTTTTCGACATGTTTTGCAAATTCGTGTTTTTTTTGTGCATGGCATAGATAAACCAGATTCTGGCCAATCATCCGAATCAGATATTCATTATCCGAATCATGCTGTAAGAGTTGCATGGCATAATACAGGGAACGGCCATAGAATCCGAAATCAAAACTACTTTGTACAATTTCATAATCGGCTTGTTTCACGAATTCCAAGAAGGTTTCATTCCCCTTGATAGGAATACTTTCCTTACCTGAAAGTCCCGTCATCAACCGCATTCTTTCATCACAATCAGGATGTGTCTTTAGCGAATCCGAATTCCATTCGCCATCATTTCTGGCCTCAAGATTCTTTTGGTACAACATTCCTTCCTCTTTGTCCAACCATCTATCCCTGAATGTGTAATTCTCGAAAGTGAATAATGTCCGGATGTGAATATCCATTTCGTATTTCTCATGGTCAATCTCATCGAGGATTTCCAATGCCCGTACCGCCTGACTCACATCATAACGGGTATGTTTCATGAATTCGTAACCTAGGGAATCAGCTTCTTCCTCATGCAATCGACCATGCCTGCGATCATCATAAATGTAATCCTTGAGTAATTGGGAGGCCTTGTCATATTGACCGTATTCTTCTTTTTTAATCCTATTGAGTTGTTCTTGCAATTCCTCGGAGTGAAGGTATTCCACACGTTCATGCATATCGTGTTCCACATGATCCATATAATAATGTGCAATTTCATGGCACACAATGAATGCTACCTGGTCTTCGTTTTCAAGTCTTCTGAGTAATCCCAAATTGAATATGAGTGTTCCCTCACCATAACATGTCGCATTCGGCCAAAAATATCTACTCACGAACAGTCGCATTTCCAAATCCTGCAATGATGGGTTCTTCCGAACGACTTCATCCAGTATATCCTGGAAGAATAGATTGATATCCTCATCAAAAATCAAATGTCCATTTTCGATGTAATGAGTCAGTCGATTATTCCGTCGATTATAGAAGTTTTCCTTATCGGTTTTTTTGTCCTTATCCGATGTACTGATATTCTTGATGAATGATTGTAACCTGTTCTCATACTGATCCAACAATTGGGATTCATCCTTTGAAACAGTGTTTAATGGTTGGTAATTGTTTTGTGAAAAAGTGGAATGGAAAAATAGTAATAGAAGTAGGGGAATGGTGTTTTTGAGATACATGAGATAGTTGTTTTCTGCAAAACAAATATAATGTGTTTTCTTAATGATTGCATAAAATGTAATTCAATAAAGAAAAAATTCAAGTCATATTAATGCAGTTCATATATAGGGAATATATAATTTAGCGTCTTTTAATGCCAAATCAAAAATATTAACCATGTCAAACATTAAGCACGACCTACTTTCGGGTAAGAGAGTAAGGATTTCTTCTTCCAGAACCAATGTATCCCAGATTGCTTTCCCCATAGCTGCACTTTTTGGGGTAGGATTCTTAATATTCTTCTTCAGAATGCAAAATATATCCATACTATTCGCTTCTATAGCAATGGTAGGATATGTATTACTCATCTATTTTTTCGGTATTCGTAGAATCATGAATTTGAGGAATACCTACATCGAAAAAGATTCCTAATTGATTGATTCGATATATGGAAAAAAAGAAAAAATCCCATTGACTAATGTGAATGGACTGAAGATGTATCGTGTCAAGATGAATACATTCGTTGAGGTGGAGTACAGGGCAGGTAGTGGTAGGTATAAGTCATTCGTGATTTTCAATCCAAGTATGGTATCTGGTCAACCCAATGCAGCGGAGATGATTCAATTGGCCGTAGAGAACCTTGGAACATTGAGGTAATCCTGATAGTGTCTTGGATTCACTTGGGCATATTTGATCCCAACACATTAAAAAAGCCGTATGACTGTATCGAATCATACGGCTTTGTATATGAGATGGGTGTCAGTTTATCCGACTACGATATTCACCATTCGCTTAGGAACAACGATGACTTTCCTCACTGTTTTTCCATCTGTCCATTTCTTGATGGCTTCCAATTCCAATGCAGCCTTTTCAATCTCATTCTTTGAGGCATCCACTGGGAATTCATGTGTAGCCCTCTTTTTTCCATTGATGGAAATCGGATAGGTAATGGCATCTTCCTTAAGGTATGCCTCATTATGACTAGGATAAGTTGATAGATTCACTGATGTATCATTACCTAATTGATGCCACAATTCCTCGCAAACGTGTGGAGCAAATGGAGCCAATAATACAACCAAATCCTCAAGGATGGCTTTCTTATGGCACTTCAGTTTCTTCAACTCATTGGTGCATTTCATGAATTCTGAAACACAGGTATTGAAAGAGAATCTTTCGATATCCCTATTGACATTCTTGATACAGGTATGCGCAATCTTCAGCTCATCCTTGGTGGGAGCATCATCCGTTACGATATACCCATCCATACTGTAGAATAAGGACCAAAAACGCTTCATGAAAGTCTGAACTCCGGAAATCCCCTCGGTATTCCAAGGTTTTCCTTGCTCGATAGGCCCTAGGAACATCTCATACATTCTGAAACAGTCCGCACCGTATTGACTAACCATGTCGTCCGGATTGACAACATTGAAGTAACGCTTGGACATTTTCTCGAATGCGTGGCTGCACTTGTACTGTCCCTCTGCATTCAGGACATAAACTGCTTTTCTGAAATCAGTTCTCGATTGTTCGAATGCAACAGTATCCATGATGTCATTATGGACGATATTGACATCCACATGAAGTTTGGTTACGGCACTCCTGTCCTCGATCATATCCTGGGATACGAATAATGCAGTTTCCTTTGCATTCGGATTAGGATTCACCTTTTCACCAGCCAAAGCCTTTTCAATCTTCTTGGCAATTGGACTGAAATTATGATAATGATTGAATATTTCCTCTGTAGCAATCGGAACGAACGTATATCCCAACTTTTCGAATTGCTGGTGGTGCTTATCATCATATCTTTCAAGACGGTGCATCGCTTTCAGCTCAATGGCAACCTTACATTCCTCACATGCAAAATCAACCTCGAATGCATTCTCACCTGAACCGATGATTTTGTTTCTTTCGAATGACTGACTGACCTGCTTGAGTTTCTTTTCCAAGTATTGTTCTGCAAACTTTTCATTGGCACGATACACAAAATTGGAACGACCTCCAATCATACCCTGATTCACTAATTTCTTGAATGGTTCCTCGGTAGGGACCAATCCCAAATCATGGAAAAACTTATGCCAAGTTCTTGAATACAACAAGTGGCCTACCGCATGTTCTGCACCACCGATATAGAGGTCTACATCCTGCCAGTAATTCACAGCATCTTCACCAACGAAAGCCTGATTATTGTGAGGGTCCATGTATCTTAGGAAATACCAGGAAGAACCTGCGAATCCGGGCATGGTATCAATTTCCCTTCGTCCCTTGGACGTATTCATCCAATCCTCAAGCTTTCCCAAAGGAGCCTTACCATCGGCAGTAGGCTTGAAATCATCCAAAGGAGGTAACTCCACAGGCAACTCGTCCAATCCTACAGGGTGGGGGACATCATTTTCGTCAAAACGAACAGGGAATGGTTCTCCCCAGTATCGTTGTCTGGAAAAATTAGCATCCCTTAATTTATAATTGATTTGTCTCTTACCAATGCCATCTTCCTCTAGTTTGTGGATGACAGCCTGAATGGCATCCTTGACTTCCATGCCAGTGATGAATCCTGAATTAATCATCTTACCAACCTTATCCTGCATATCTGCATTCGGATAACCTGTCTTGTCAACCACAGGAATGATTTCCAAACCAAAATGTTCTGCGAATCGATTATCTCTTTCATCATCACTCGGTACGGCCATGATGGCACCAGTACCATAATCTTTCAATACATAATCCGCAATCCAGATAGGAATTTCCTTACCATTCAACGGATTGATGGCATATGCACCTGTAAACGCACCAGTAATGGTCTTGACATCACTCATTCTTTGCAATTCGGAACGAGAACCAGCATATTCCAGGTAATCATAAATAGCCTTTCTCTGGTCAGGTGTCGTAATCTTGTCAACAAGATCGTGTTCCGGAGCCAATACCATGAACGTGGCCCCAAAGATAGTATCAGGACGAGTCGTGAAAATCTCAATTTGATCATCGAAATCCCTAAGATTGAAGAAAGCTTGCGCACCCTCGGACTTGCCAATCCAATTCCTTTGCTGCGTTTTCAGTGCCTCAGACCAATCCACTTGATCCAAACCTTGCAATAATCTTTCTGCATAGGCCGTAGTCCTAAGGGACCATTGTAGCATCGGACGCCTTTCCACTGGGAAACCACCTCTTTCTGATACACCGTCCTTTACTTCATCATTGGCCAGTATGGTACCTAATTCTTCACACCAATTGACATATTGTACCTGCCTGTAAGCCAACCTATAATTAGCTAGGATGTCATCTTGTGCTTTATCATCCAATACATTCCATTCCTCAGCAGTGAACGTTTCTTTCTGACTGGTGGAAGCATTGATGTTTGCATTTCCTTCTTGACTGAAAACATCTCTCAATTCACTGATGGGGCGTGCCTTATTCGCATCATTACAATAGTAGTGTTCGAATAATTGGATGAATATCCATTGGGTCCACTTGTAGTACTGTGGATCGCAGGTTTGTACTTCCCTGTTCCAGTCGAATGATAAACCGATATTATCCAATTGCTGCCTATATCTACTGATATTCTTGGCAGTGGATTCTGCAGGATGCACACCTATGGTCACCGCATATTGCTCTGCAGGAAGACCAAAAGCATCATAACCCATGGGATGTAGTACATTGAATCCCTTGAGACGTTTGAATCTTGAGAAGATGTCAGAAGCTATGTACCCGAGCGGATGGCCTACATGGAGCCCAGAACCTGATGGATAAGGGAACATGTCCAATACATAATACTTGGGACGGTCGCTATCATTGCTGACTTGGTAAATTTCATTGTCCTCCCAATGCTTTCTCCATTTTTTCTCAATTTCCCTGGGTTGATATTCCATTAGAATCTATCGTTTTATGATGTATGAATTCTTGTAGAGGGAATGTTCATTCAAAGGAAAAAGTTCCCATTCCCAAAACAGCCGCAAAGGTAACTAATTTAGAACAAAGGGTGGAGTAGTGCTAGGGCTATCTTGTTGGTTATGTTGAAGAAAGTCCAACCTGATTGGGGACAAGCAGGTATTGCACTGTTTTATCATGAATGATTAGTATAAATTAAGTAAATTTGTCATTCAATAAAAAAAGTATAGAACATGTTTAAATTGAGGAATCTGATTACACTGGGAATCATTTTGGTTTTAGGTATTTTAGTATACAATCGTTTCCTTGGAACCCCGGAGGAACAAGCTCAGGCAAAAACAACTTTCCAAACCATAGGTAAGGCATTCAAGGAGGTTGGCGGAGCAGTGGGAAGCCTTCTGAAATCCGAAAAAGAGAAGTTCGATGAGGGGAAGTACGACCAAGCAATGGATAAGATTGGGGATTTATTCAAGAAATTGGGTGATAAGGCCAAGGACTTGGGTGAAAAATCTGATGATTATCTGGATAAGATTTCAGAATTAAAAGAACAAAAGGAAGCCTTGGAGGAAAAGATCAATGGGTTCAAATCAAAGGAAATGTCTGATGAGGAATCCACTGAGGCCAATGAGGAACTCAAGGATGAATTGAAACATCTAATGAGAAAGATCGAGGCTACAATGGATGAGGCCGGTATTCCTGCGGAAGAATAGGGGCAACGAGAAAACTTTAGGAAAACAACATGAATCAAGATGCCTGATAAGTACGATAATTTTCTCTTTGGGGATGATGAATGGGAAAAGAAATCCAAGGACGATGACTTGGACGATTTTGCTTTGTCATCTCCTTACGTTCCAGAGGAAATCAAGGAGCCTTTGGATGAGATATTGGATAATGTCGAGGAATTCAACCAAAAAGCAGAACCTTTCTCAAGGTTATTGAGTGAGGCAAATGCAGCCAGCCATAAGGTGGAGAATGACTTGGCCAGTATGTTTTTTATCACCAATGATCCCAAGGACCAGGGAAGCCTGCAGGCCGAGAGGGACTATCACGCCCTGTTGTCGGATTGGTTTCAGCGAATTATCGTACCCATGAAAGAATTGGCTACCATACACTTGAATACAGTCAAACAATTCAATAGGGATATCGATAAGAACTATTATTCCATCGAAAAGATGGATAGGGAAGTGAAACAGGAAAAATCCTCAGCTGTTGAGGGAATTTATTTACAGCGATTGGTATTGGCTGATGCTGCAAAGGACTTGGAGATTTTTGATGAGGCTCTTGAAAGAATCGAAAAACGAATGAAGCAGTATATCGATGCCGGCGGTAGCAATAATATTTCTGCTTCTGAGGTGGCCATGATTCATTCCAAAAGGGAATCTATGACAACAGGAAAGGATTTGTCTTTCGATTATTCCTTTTTTAAATTAAATGTTATTGACAAAACGGCCATTACATTTGGCCTTTATCAAAAAGAAACCTCAAACCAATATATTAGTAAATTATCCAAGGTGTTTGAATGAAATTGTGTTTTGTATTGTTTGTTTTTGAATTTTAGATAATAATGATTAACTTAGTGTAAATAATTAAATATAAAACAATTAAATAAATAGAACTTTAAAAATCGGGCGATAGAAAAAATTAATTAAAGGAATTTTTAAATTAATAAAATCAATTCTAATGAAAATTAAATTTTTCACAGCCCTTGCTATGCTGTTTTCCATCCTTTTTTATTCTTGCCAAAAAGAACATTCCGGATTTCAAGACAAAGAAATTATTAATCAATTTTTTAATGAGGATTATATCTTAAAAAAGAATACAAATATTTCTACTCAGTTTAGAGATAAGATGCAGTTATTCAGTACTTTAAGATTGGAAGATGATCCTTTGAAAATTGATGTTACAGATGATATGTATCTTGCTGAAAGTATTCAAAGTTATTTATCAAACTTTACCAATACTGTAGGTTTTGCCGTATGGAGTGCTGCATTGAAATTAACTGATGATCCCCAATATGACGAAGTCATAATCATTCCTACAATAAAATTGAATAGTACTGAGATTAACGGAGTTCTTTTTGCTAAGAGGAATGGTAATGAAATTATTTATAGCCTCATTCCTAGAGGAGGTATAAATGACAAATATGGAAGTGATTCGGATGCTAAGTATATGGTCATTCAAAGTTTTAGCAGATTCGATAAAGAACTATTCGATAAGGATATTGAAGATATTGATGATCTTGTAAGTCTTGTAGGTGGTCAATTATCAGTAGATGAAGTTGTCGAGATATTTGGTCAAACACCTTTGAATTCTATGCCACCTCCTTTTTCTGGCGGTACTGGTAATGGATTTTGGAATGCAGTATTGTGTGATGGTGAAACATGGTGTTGGCAATGGGTCAGCTTTGGATTCGATGATTTGCATAATGAGGTAGAAATTGCTGCTTTGGGAACTACAGGAGGTAGTAGTAGCTCTGGAGGAGGTACAGGTGCTGGTAATGGTGGTCCAGGTATGGTCGTTACACAAGAGGACGTATTACAATACCAGTGGGATATGGCACCTACGGCAATCATTACAGATGAATTGGCAGATTATCCGTGTGCCAAAGATTTAGCAGATAATTTGGAATCCATAAGAGACGACCTAGCCATGTCAATGTATCAGATTTTTGGTACCACGGAGACTGTGGATATTATATTTTATACGGATGATTCAATGCCTGACAATACACATGGAACTTCAGTGGCACAGTCTGGAGGACCCAATTACTTTAAGAATATGATTACCCTTAATCCTACCTATCTGAACTCAACTCAAGATCATATTCTTTGTACGATCATCCATGAAATCATACATGGATACATAGAATACTACAAATATAAGGTTGACGTCCAGGGTACTATGACACAAGCCGAATTCGACGAAATGTTTCCTATATATGCAGAGTTGGGAGCAGGAGGTATTGATGATACTGAGATACAAGAACATGAAGAAATGGCTGCTAATTATGTGAATTTGATAGCAGGGATACTTATGGAACACAATCCTGACCTGACCTTGGATACAGCAGTTAAAAGGGCTTGGAGTGGTCTTTTGGATACAGAGGTAGGGAATAATCTTGACCCTGATTACAGGAATGAGGCAATAGACGTGATAATGGCTGCCAGAACCCAAAATCCAGATTCATCGTATAATTTTATAAATTGCAATGAATAAATAAAAAAACAAAGAACAAATTTATAAAAAATGTAATATGAAACTATTTCAATTAACAGTAGTTATCCTGTGCATATTATGCATGTTCACAGGATGCAACAAAGAGAATCAAAACCTACTGGGAGAAGAAAATGTCTCTCAATATGAATCCGAAGTCCGTACCGTGATGAGAAAACTGAATCTTACAAAATTCCGTACGGCTTACAATATTGCTCCCAAACAGACTTTCACTAAATCCTATGATATCGTCCTGCAAAGAGACCCGTCAGGTCTGAAATCTAGCATAAAGAATAAGGAGGATCATTATGCCATAGAAATCAATAATCAGGTACGACAGATTTTTGATTCGGAGGGATTATTGCCACAATATGATAAGTTAGGCTTAAGGTTGGAGGTAAGTGCAGTACCCGATTATGGCTCGTATGATAAAGCGTCACACATAGAGATCCAGAATCAATTGATGTACGAGAAGAACTACCCGATATTGTATGTTCCCATTTATCTTCTTCCTGCCAAGTCCAATAGTGACTTGAGTAGCAACTGATAAGCAATGCCCAAGGGACTGCTCATCTTCGACATTTCAGGATGGGCAGTCCCTTAATTCTCCCATCTTTACGAACCAACTCGCCTCATTTAAGGTTTTCTTAACAGGACTGTTTATCCGTAGCCGACACCAACCATTTGACTGGCAGTATATTTGTTTCTATTTTAGCAACCTTTGCTTGTACAAGCCATCTTTTGTATGTGTTAGCATTCGGTTAAAATCATTCTGAATTAGCCCTTTGAGACAACATTTCGTTTCAAAACGAGTATATTTAAGTAGAATATTATTCGAAAACCAAAATAAGGTTATGAATTTCAACAGACCCATCTTGCTTTCCATGTCTTTCCTCATGTTTTTCATTGGAGCAAGCTTCACTTTGAATAATCCTTTGGATGATACCAGTAAGGAAGTATTGTTGCTGAAGACGATGATGGATGGCTTCAAAAACTACCATTACAACCCTTTAGAGATCAACGATAAGTTTTCCGAGAATCTCTATGACTCCTATTTGGATAGGATAGATTCAAGAAAACGTTTCCTTGTAGCTGATGATGTGAAACAGCTTTCCAAATTCAAGACTTCCTTGGATGAGGCAGTCAACGATAGTAATTATGAGTTCTTTGACATGTCTGTTATCCTATTGGAGGCGGGTATCAAAAGAGCAAAGGATTATTATACCACTGCATTAGAGTCGGATTTTGATTTTACCGAAGCAGGAACCTTTGAGTTGGATGGTGAGAAAAGATCATTCCCATCTGATTATGATGCACAAAAGGAAAGATGGCAGAAAATTATCAAATACGAACTACTCGTTCGTTTGAACAATAAGATTGAGGCACAGGAAAAGGAATTGGCCAAGGAAGAAAGAGATCCTGAGTTCAAGGAAATGACACAGGATGAAATGTTGGCTAAGTCCAGGGAGGAAGTCAAGAAGACCTTTGACAAATGGTTTGCCCGTATGGAAAAGACCAAGCGTCAGGACAGGTTGGAAATTTACCTCAATTCCATAGCAGGATTATATGATCCGCATACCAACTATTATGCTCCGATTGAGAAGCAAAACTTCGATATCCAAATGTCAGGTAGATTGGAGGGAATAGGTGCCCGTTTGCAATCTGATGGTGAGGAAACCAAGGTGACCGAAATCGTAACTGGTGGCCCAGCTTGGAAAGAAGGAACGCTTAAGGCGAATGACCTGATCCTAAAGGTGGCCCAAGGGGATGAGGACCCAGTTGACGTTTCAGGAATGAATATCAATGAAGTGGTATCATTCATCAGAGGTAAGAAAGGAACAGAGGTTAAGCTGACCGTTAAGGATACAGAGGGCGAAACCAAGGTCGTTACCATCGTTCGTGATGTGGTCATCATGGAAGAAGGTTATGCCAAGTCACTTATTCTTAATTACAAGCAGGAGGGCGTCAAGAATGTTGGTTACATCAAATTACCTCGTTTCTATGCTGATTTCCGTGATCCGAAGGGAAGACAGTGTGCCAATGACGTAGCTAGGGAAATCCAGAAGCTGAAAGCGGATGGTGTGGAATCCATTATCCTTGACCTAAGGGACAACGGTGGTGGTTCACTCAGGGATGTAGTCGATATGTCAGGACTATTCATCGAGGAGGGGCCAATCGTACAAGTAAAAGCAAGGAATTTCAAGCCAAAGGTATTGGAAGATACGGATGACCGTGTTTTATTCGATGGACATCTGATTGTGATGGTGAACCAATTCTCTGCCTCGGCATCAGAAATCTTGGCTGCGGCCATGCAGGATTATAACCGTGCTGTAATCGTGGGTAGTACTTCTACTTTCGGGAAAGGTACCGTACAACGTTTTGTTGATTTGGATGAAATGGTTTGGGGTAAGAAAGAAGAGAAGCCATTGGGAGAAGTGAAGATGACCATCCAGAAATTCTACAGAATCAACGGTGGCTCAACTCAGTTGAAAGGTGTTGTTCCGGATATCATTCTTCCTGATAGTTACCAGAATATCCAGTTAGGTGAAAAGGAGTATGATTATGCCATGGAGTGGACTCAGATAGACCCGGTTGAATACAGCCAAAAGGTTAGGACGGTCAAGAATATGGATAAATTACGTTCCAATAGTAAGAAAAGGGTTTCATTGAACAAGACTTTCCAGGAAATCAATCAGAATGCTGAAAGATTGAAGGCCGTTCGTGACGATAGCGATTATTCATTGAATCTGGAAGAATTCCAATCCGAAAGAAAATCCGAAAGAGAGGATGCTAAGAAGTATGATAGCATCATGGAGGACGACATCGAGGGAATGGAAGCCAATAACCTTAAGGCAGATATCAAGGATATAGAGGGAGATGAATCCAAAAAAGCTCGTAATGACAAATGGTTGGAGGGTGTAAGAAAAGATGTCTACATCCAAGAAGCATTGATGATTATGAAAGACATGACGAAATAATCCTAACGGATTGGATATATTAAAGACCTTCCATATATATGCACTATATTTGGGAGGTCTTTTTATGTGAATTAACGAACCGTACTGCTGCATTCCATCAATGAATTATCTCACACTAGAGCATATCACTAAGAATTACGGAGAGAAAAACCTCTTTGACGATATCACACTCCATATTGACAAGGGCCAGAAGATTGCACTGGTGGCAAAGAATGGTACGGGTAAATCCACTTTGCTGAAAGTCCTCACAGGCGAAGAACGCTCCGAAAGGGAGGACAGTAAGGTTTTTGTCCACAAGAGCATCACTACAGGATTCCTGAAACAGGAACCCGATTTCAATCCCTCGGATACGGTAATCGATACCATATTCGATTCTAATAATCCGATTCTGAGTGCGATTAGGGATTATGAGGAAGCCATGATACTGAAAAAGGAAGGACCTGAATTACAGGCTGTCCTTGAAAAAATGGAACATCACAAGGCTTGGGATTTTGAAGTGAAAATCAAGGAAATACTGACAAGATTCAATGTCAAGGACCTACAACAACAAATAGGAACCATGTCAGGTGGTCAGCAGAAACGGGTTGCTTTGGCTAAGGTCTTGATAGAAGAACCGGATTTCCTCATTCTGGATGAGCCTACCAACCACTTGGATGTGGATATGATTGCGTGGCTGGAACAATATCTATCCCTTCCGAATCGGACGGTATTCATGATTACGCACGACCGTTATTTTTTGGATAGGGTTTGTAATGTGATTTATGAATTAGATCAGGGACAACTGCATAAGTACAAGGGGAATTATTCCTATTATCTGGAAAAAAAGGCTGAACGAACCGAGATAGAGGCCGCTACCATGGATAAGAGTAAGAAATTACTCAAACGAGAATTGGAATGGGTAAGAAGACAACCCAAAGCACGTGGCACCAAGGCCAAATCACGGGTGGATGCATTTCATGCCCTCAAGGATAAGACTTCGGGTAGGGTAGAGAAATCGGATTTCAAATTGGAATTCAAATCCGAACGACTGGGTAAGAAAATCGTGGAATGCCACAATGTCTCAAAATACTTCGGAACATTCAAGGCCGTAGAAAAATTCAATTATAAATTCAAGAAAAGAGAAAGGGTCGGAATCGTAGGACCGAATGGTGTAGGTAAATCGACTTTCATTAAGTTGCTGACCAAGGAGTTGGCACCCGATACGGGAAAGGTAGTGGTTGGGGAGACGATTGTTTTCGGACATTATCATCAGGAGGGGATCCAACTGAATGCGGATAAGACCGTACTGGATGTAATCAGGGATATTGCCGAGGAAATTCCACTGAGTAGCGGACAAAAATTGACGCCTGCCGCCTTTCTCGAAAAATTCCTTTTCAGTAGGAAACAACAAAGGGTTTTTGTATCTCAACTCAGTGGAGGGGAAAGACGCAGGTTGTATCTACTGACTGTCTTGGTCAAGAATCCTAATTTCCTCATCCTGGATGAGCCTACCAATGACTTGGATATCCTGACTCTCAATATACTAGAGGAATTCCTGGATGAATATCCAGGTTGCTTGGTTTTGGTATCCCACGATAGATACTTCATGGATAAGTTGACAGAACACCTTTTTGTCTTCGAGGGCGATGGTAAAATAAAGGATTGGAATGGCAATTACAAGGAATACCGAGCATGGAAAAGAGAACAGGAAGCTGAAATAAGACAACAGGAAGCAGTAACCCAAAAGGCAGAGAAAAAGGAAAAACCAGTTTCCGATAAACCCAAACTGACCTACGAACAACGCAAGGAATTCAACCGATTGGAAAAGGAAATCGAAAAATTGGAAAAGAAGAAATCCCAATTGGCCGAAAAATTCAATGACCCTAATATTACACCTGAAATCATCAAGGAAACCTCAATCCAGCTGAATGAAATTAGTGACACCATCGACGAAAAAGAAATGCGATGGTTGGAATTGGCCGAACTGGCCTGATTGAAAAAGGATTTTTACTATAAACATTATAGCATTATGAAATTAAGGTTACTGACTCTTTTTATCCTATTATCATTTGCCTTACAGGCACAGGACCATTATTCATATATCACGGATAGGCGCTTCTGGGCTCCTGATATGTTGTATGGATACAGCTTCAAACCCAATATTAAGGAAACCCTTGACGGTGATAAGCAAAAACTGAAAGCGGGAAGTTATTCCTTCACCTATTCAGGTAATTATCTCTACGTTAAAGGAGGAAATGTAGAGGGTGTTTACTCAGTGAATAACGTAATGCCATCAGAATATGGCTATAAGATGAATCTAATGAATGCCAGGGACCCCAGTATCCAGGGACATTTGAAGATTATCCTGAATGATGTGGCTCAGGTAGAGGCATTGGTATTGAAAAGAAGTAGGAAAGAGCAGGAAATCATTTTCCATTTACCCGTATTGCCCTCTGATAGGAAGAAAAGAGAAACCAAATATTTCACGGATTTGGGTGATTTTGAAATCGAGGACACAGATTCACTCTGGGGTGAGAAAATCTATCCTTTCCTAGTGGAACATGGGGATGTACAGTACCGTTTTCAGGCAGGGGATAGCACTTATATCGAATTCATTGAGACTTATAAGGTCGTTGACAAGCGCAAGCCTATCAAGGAGCCTAAGGTGAAGCCTGAGAAAAAGAAGAAAAAGAAAAAGAAAGGAGATGGGGAAGAAGAATTAGTGGAAGAATTAGAAATCGAGGAAATGGATGAGGATGAGGATGAAATGGAATCGGATACCATACCTGATTTAGTGGATTTGACTGGAATGTCCAAGGAGGAATTGGAGGAATATGCCGCTACTGATCCCAAGGTCAAACTCATATTGGAATATTTCATTGTACTGAATACATTCGAGGACCAAGAGGATGGCACGAGAAGATTGGTCGAGGATAAGTACCAAATCAAGAAAATGGACGAGCGTGAGGATTCCAATGCAAGAAAAGGGGAGGAGCGATTCCAAATAGACCTGACAGTGGATGGCAATAAGCACATTTATCTATATCTATTGGATGATAAGACCATAAGCTCCATTGAAATGGGCTTTGATAAATTCTATATGAGAGGACACTAGTTTCTTTGTCATGTTTCCCATGAATATTCATTCGGGATTGATTATTGTAGGAATTTGAAAAAGAGGAATTATAATGAGGAATAACATCGTTTTACTATTTTTTGCAACTTTGTTATTGGCTTCTTGCGGTAAGCCGATATCGGATTTTACGTATGATATCCAAAGCAAATATGCACCGGCTAATGTACAGTTTGAGAATAAGTCGGAAAAGGCCGAATCCTATACATGGGACTTTGGTGATGGCAATATTTCAATGGAGGAATCACCCAAGCATACCTATCAGGGGTCCGGGAATTATACCGTTAAATTGATTGCTACGAAAGGAACCAAAACCAAAGCCAAGGAGTACGCTGTATTCATTCCGCCACCGGAGGATTGCTTGGTAGAGTTGACAACTGATTATGGTAATATGATTATCAAATTGTATGATGATACCCCAAAACATAGGGATAATTTTATCAAGTTGGTGGAAGAAGGTTTCTATGATGACCTGTTGTTCCATAGGGTCATAGATGGCTTTATGATACAAGGAGGAGATCCTGACTCGAAGAATGCAAAAGCAGGAGCAAGATTGGGAATGGGTGGCCCGGGATACAGGGTGCCCGCTGAATTCAGGGATACATTGATTCATGTCAAGGGAGCATTGGCTGCAGCCAGGAATAATAATCCCAAAAAGGAATCTTCAGGTTCTCAATTCTATATCGTTCAGGGTCAGAAAGTGGATGCCAAGCGATTGGAAAGAATGTCCGGAAGTAAGGGAAAGCGGTACAGTTCAGCTGCGATGGAATTGTATAAGACTGTAGGAGGAACACCTCAGTTGGATGGTGAGTATACCGTATTCGGAATGGTCATCGAGGGATTGGATGTGATTGATAAGATTGCAAAGGTGGCAAAGGATAAAAGTGATAGGCCCACAAAGGATGTCAAAATGAAGATGCGGGTTATTAAATAAGTGACATCACTTTTGTTAATATTCAGAAAAAAATCAATATCTAACTGCTTTGGTACAGAGTTTGTAATCATCAGGGTAGGTTAAATAATTGAGTGAATAAAAGAGAAGCGACTCGTGGCCTTGCCGCGAGTCGCTAACTTGTTGCATCCATTTCTGGATTTTTTGTAATAACCCTATTAACTAACCTACTGACAACAAGTATAATTTTTTGATATATATTCCGTTATGATATAAAGTTCAAACGTCTGTCTATGAGAGTAAACGGGATTTCTGCCATATTGTTGCTTCTGGCTGTCACATTTTTTCTTCCATCTTGTTCATTATCAAAGAAAACCAGCAAGTATAGGTACGACAATACCTCTGTAGAGGAGTATGGTGAAAAGCTATATGGAAAGAAGAAAAAGACGGGCCAGGATGAATGGTCTGACAAGACTGTATTGAATGATACCATCGTTCGTGAGGGACAGGAAAGTATCATCATGCCTGATGCTGTGGATGTTTCGGAGTATGAACCCGAATTCAAGAAAAAGAAGAAAAAGAAAAAGGAGAAACCTGCCGAACCCGAAATTTCCGAACCCATCAAACCGAGCATAGCCGGTGTTTCCCGAAAGGAATCCAAACTCAGACAGGATATGGTTGACTTCGGGAAAAAATATTTGGGTGTTCCCTATAAGTATGCCGGAAAGAAACCCAGCACCGGATTCGATTGCTCGGGACTGACTTGTTATATCTATCAGGAATTCGGAATGAAAATCGGGGCGGCTTCCAGATTCCAAGCCAATGATGGTACCAAAATCAAAACCTCCCAGACGCTACCCGGGGATTTGGTCATATTCGGTAAATCAGGGAAAATAAACCATGTGGCCATGGTCGTAAGGAATGATGACGAGGGATTATTTGTCATTCACAGTACATCCCGTGGTGTGGTCATTGATAATATTTTGAAATCCTCCTATTGGAAACCTCGCATTATGTATGCCCGGCGGGTCATAGGAGAATGACACTGATTGGACTACATTAAGAATGATACATTCCGAATGGATAACCAATTTGCTATGAATGATGCCCCCTTAGCATTTTATGCTTTCTATCCATATGAGATGGACTACCTCACAACTTTCTAATTTTCCATACTCCAATAATTCAGAATCATCAATACTTGAAGAATGCAAAGTATTCCATCCGCTGATTTCATTTTCCAAGCATTTCTTATTGAATAGATGCATTCTTTCTTTCGAATTCAGTTGGGGATTTATTTCATATGATAAATCACAAGGATTTTGACTTCTCAAATCGATGAATGTGATTTTGAAATATTCATCGATTGCATTTCTAGTTTTTAGAAAAAGTATTAGACTATCGAATTCCGATATCTCGAGATAAGAGCCTAGCATCTTTGAGATTGGCTTGGTCCTTATAAGACAATTGCATTCAAAATTATCAATTTCGGATAATAAACAAGATTCAAAATATTGAGCTTCATTCATGCCTGGCTTACTCATATGGCAAGCACTCAATATTAGAGGAAGAAGTAGAATGATGAATCTGATTTCCAAATGATGTTGTTTTTGTATTGAACAGTTATTTACTTCCTACTTGCAATGTTCCATTTTGAGCCTTTCGAATTCAGTGCGTTCAACGGAGGATGCCTTTTCAAGAAAACCCAGCGAACTGGCCTTTTCGATTGCGGAACAAGCGGCTTCGGATTCATTCATTGCTCCATGATAAAGCGCATAATTACGGTAGACATAAGGATTCTTATCATCCATCTTTTCCGACATTTTCAATGAGAGTAAGGCATTGCCCAACTCACCACTCCTAATGTTCATATAGGCGATGTTATTATAAGTGTAGGGATTGGAATCACTCATTTCAAGGGACTTATTGAAGTTTTCCATGGCTTCATCATATTGTTCCAAATCTGTACAAACGAGGGCGAGGTTATTATATAACATGGAAGACGGTTTATGTCTGATGGCCTTGGTATAAAAAGTCTTGGCAAGCACCTTATCCCCATACTTCGAATGAATAATGGCTGACATCCAATATGACTCCGAACGAATCTTGTCTGCATCATCACGATTGAGAGGCACCTTGGCACTTTCCTTAAAATCCTGGAGTGCCATTTCATTGTAACCCTTATTCTTCAGATATACTCCACGTTTATAGTAACAGGTGAAAGACTTGGGATCAGCTTGGGTGATGCAATCCGTCAATTCACTGATTTCAGGTAGTTTCATATATTCCGTTATCTCATCACTCATTTCAGTGACAGGTGGTTCAGATGATGTTTTTTCTTCCTGTGCAGGTGTACAAGATGACAAAACTATTATGACCAATAACGACATTATGTATAACTTCGACTTCATTCTAGTATATTTTATAGTCTGCTAATTTACACAACAAAAGTCAGCTTTCTACAAACCATTACACGAATGATAATGTTCGTAATTTTATTATTCAAAATGAACTTGCTTTTCTGAAAAAGTTCAATATTAAAATCAAAAACTACATATATGTTCCGATTGTTAGCCCTTTGTCTGATACTGAGTTTGTCCCTCCCCAACTTACAGGCACAGGACACACCCGAATACTCCAGGGTAAGGATTCTTCTGGATGAGGAGATGAATATGGAAAAATTGAATACACTAGGAGTATTGTGCCACGGGAATCATGCGGCAGGGAAGCACTTTACCAGTGATTTTTCACGTCGAGAGATACGAATCATCAAGGAAGCCGGATTTGAGACGGAAATCTTGATTGAGGACGTACAGGCACATTATGTCAATCAGAATCTTGATGGAGGTCATCATCATGACCATCGTGAGGGTCAGGTGGATTGTGAGGAATCCGGAGGTTCAGAAGTTCCCGTACCCGAGAATTTCGAATTGGGTTCCATCGGTGGTTATCTATCCTATCAGGAAATCCTGGCCGAATTGGATGAGATGAAAAGTTTGTACCCCAATCTTATTTCAACCAAGGCTCCGATTTCCTCTACACTTCTGACTCATGAGGGTAGGGAAGTATTATGGGTAAGGATTTCGGATAATCCCGAAATGGATGAGAACGAACCAGAGGTATTATACAATTCTCTTACTCATGCCCGTGAACCGGGAGGTATGCAGCAACTCATGTTCTACATGTGGTATTTATTGGAGAATTATGACTCGGATGATGAGGTGAAATATTTGGTGGATAATGTGGAGATGTATTTCATTCCCTGTGTTAATCCTGACGGATATATCTACAATGAAACAACGAATCCGAATGGTGGAGGACTATGGAGAAAAAATAGGAGGGATAACGGTGATGGTACATTCGGAGTTGACCTGAATCGTAACTTCAGTTATGCCTTTGCCGATGATAATAGTGGTTCGTCCCCCAATCCGAATTCGGATACATACAGGGGCCCATTCGCATTCTCCGAACCAGAATCTCAGTTGGTTAAGATGTTTGTGGAAAGCCATGATTTCATCATTTCGATGAATTACCATACCTATTCCAAGTTATTACTTCGTCCTTGGGGACATACGCTGGATTTACCGGATGATATCGAAACGTTCGATGCTTTCGGACAATTGATGGTGGAGGAAAACGGTTATCAATATGGCGGTGCTGAAATTCTGGGTTATTTTGTGAATGGTGATACGGATTCATGGATGTATGGAGATGAGAATGTCATTTCATATACTCCGGAAGTAGGTTCCAGTTTCTGGTCACCGATTGCTGAAATTACGGAGGATGGCAAGGATAATCTTGCTGCCAATTTGTATGTTGCCCGTTTCGTATTGAATTATGGTAGAGCCAATGAGTTGAACGGTGAGGAAGAACTGACTTCCTTGAATGGAATGATGGATTTGAATATCAAGAAATACGGTTATGCAACCGGCCAGTTAACCGCAACATTCAGCTCTGCCCAGATGGTCAATTCCCCGGCTCCGATTCCAATGAATCTGACCCATTTGGAAGAATTCCCCGTAACATTCAATTATGAATTGGACCCGTCACTAGAAGATGGTGACGAAGTCGTATTCCTTTTGGAAATCAGTAATGGTGAACACAGTTTCCAACAAACCTTTACCAAGGTAATGAATACCACATTGAATGATGCCACTGCCGTGGTGGATGATAATGGTACCAATATGGATGCTTGGGATAATGCCACTGCTTGGGGTATTACGAATGCAAGGTATTTTTCAGCGCCTACCAGTATTGCCGATTCACCACAGAGTGATTATAGTAACAATACCGAATCATTCCTGGCCCTCAATGCACCCATCGACTTATCCAATGCCGTGGATGCATTCGTTACGTTCAAGGCAGAGTGGGATATTGAAAGCAATTATGATTATACCCAACTACAAGCCAGTACGGAATCGACTTCCTTTGCACCCTTGTGTGGCAAGTACACTCGTTCTGGTTCCCAATATCAGGATTATCAGGAACCGGTTTGGGATGGTGGACAGACCGGATGGGTAACTGAAAAATTAGTCTTGGATGACTATCTGGGGCAAAATGAAGTGAACTTAAGATTCAGGCTCGTCTCTGACCAGTTTGTCACTGGTGATGGTTTCTTCTTCGATGATTTTCAGGTTATAGTGCTCAATGAGGCAGGAGCGAGTACCTATGAATTCACAGCGGAGGACTTCAATATAACATCCTATCCGAATCCGGTAACGCATTCCTTGAACATACAATTGTCCAAATTGCCACAGGATGCTCAATTGACAATTTACAATACGGTAGGTCAGGCCATCCGTACGGAAATCATCAATGATACCACAGAGGAAATAAAGTTGGACGATTTATCCAATGGCATTTATTTCTATACCATCCATTCGAATGGTGCATTGTGGGCCAGCAGAAAGGTTGTAGTAGCCAAGTAATTGGATATCATACGATTTTGATAAATGACCTCCATTCCTGAATTGGGAATGGAGGTTTTATTTTCTAATGGCTTTGTTTTATCCCATCTATTTTCTCCCTCAATTTTTTGAGAATGGTTTTCTTTCCACCTTTAACTAATCGATATAAATCCTCGTGCCTATATCCTCTGAAATTACCTTGTGTATTGTATATGGCTGATGTTTCGAATTCTGTTAATGGTATACTTGGAATATAATGATGATGAACGGCAATATGACGACCATGTTTCCATAAATCCTCAGCTAGGATATCATATAGTCTTAGGCAATCGATAAGCGTATCAATTTTGAAATCTTCCTTTTCATCTGTCAAGAAAATATTCTTTTCATGTTTCAATAGGAATTGGTTCTGTTTGCGTTCTAATATTTGCTTTAAATTATTCCCATTAAACTGTTTGAATAATTTAGAGAAAGCTTTCTTTTCACTATCCAAATCCCTTATGATTCTTCTCCAACTGGAAAAATCCCAATTCTCATAATAGTATGGGGACCTTCTGATAGCATAAAAACCGAAATAGAGTAGGGCACTGCTTAATGTTTTATTGCCACTTTGCTTAGGAGGGAATAGTGCATTGAATTTAGCGGTAGATTCTTGGATTTTTTGAACAGAAATGTCTTCATCAAAATGAATTAAATGTGTAATATTGATACCTTTTACTTGGTATCCATTAATATTAAGCGGATGGTCTTCCAATTCCCATATGGCACTTTCAAATTTCCTGAGTTCTTCCTGATCTTGGATATTCCTTAGGAATTGATGTTTTGCTATTTCATCATTATTAATCCCGCTTGACCATATGCCGTGGCTCAGTAGTTGTTGGATACGTGCATTGATGGTTACCACACTACGGTCATTATTATTATATCTCAACCAATATATCCTCAGTACCCTAAAAATATCATCCGATTGTTTTTTTAGGTCTTGAATGTTGTCCATATATTCCAATATAGACCACACGAAAACCATTTTTCTTCTCTCATTCGCTCGCCTGTCATCAGAAAAATCAATGAACCAATTGGTATTATCCTCAAAATAAAGTTCCTGTAAATAGCCGATGGCATCATCTACCCATTTGGAATAACGATATTTTTCTTTGAACCTATTTTTATGATTGAATAGGAATTCAAGGAGTTTGAATCTTTTCTGGATATTTTCAAGGTTCAGATATTTCAGTATTCTATCGGGATAAATGGCATCCGATATTTTAATGAAATCCTTTGTTTCTTTTTTGAATGATTCGAATGCGGCAATACATTTTAGGAATTCATTGAATCCATCATCTGCATTAGTCGGTTCCTTTTTCTTATTCCGATTCATCCAGAAAAAATATTGCCATTTTTCCCAGTTATCACTCTGTTGTAATTTGTCATTATTATCAATACTCTCAAAGAGTTTGGCCCTTACGGTCTCGTTATCTTCCAGTTGTTTTCCTCTGGAATTCATTGTAATGTAAAGTTCCTCTCCCTGATTGGTCTTATCGGTTTTGAAATGCCAGAATTTTATTTCCTTACTTACGAAAGTATAAAATTCATTTTCCTGGTTCCTGAAGTTTCTTTCAATGATAATAATGGCATTAAGGATGGCCCTTACAGTTGGGTCATTTTTATAATCTCTTAGAAACCATGTACTTTTTTCCACAGACAATAATTCATCTATGGTATTTGTGTTACCGATGAGATCCACGAAAAAATTGTGTGTGATATTTCTTACCCGGTAATCGAATGCAACAGTATTGAGAATCTGGTCATATCTGAATAATTGAATGAATTCTTTTTTCTTGGACTCCTTAATGGATAAATAGAATAAAGTGATGAATAAGGTGGTGAAACGCTGTTGTCCATCAATAAGATAGACATCCTTATTGTAATCACTTTCAGGAAAATATTCCATGCGGTAATTCGGAGCATAGGAATATAGGAATCCGATATTCATGGTCTGATTCCCATTCTTTTGTTCCAGCAAAGCCCTTATTTCATCGAATCTTTGGGCCTTGGCTAAATCTGCAATCTTTTTTTCTAATGCTTCATCTTGTTTATTGTTTTGAGTACTGGATATCAAGTCTTTGCAGAAGTTATCAAGGATATTCCGTTCGTTGTGCCCCCAAACATATTCCCTTTGGATTTCAGGTACGAAGAAATTATATTTTTCTATCAGTTCTTCGATGGAACGTTCTTGCATTAATTTATTCTTACTCATTTTCTAGTTCTTTTTTGAAAAAGTTAATCAGTGTGTTTTTAATTTTATATTCATTTTCAATAATGTCATCCTTGGACCAATATTCTAGGTCTCGTCCGGATGTTTCACTATCCTTGAAATAACGGGCGAAGACTTTCAAGGTATGAGGTTGGATGAAATTCCCGTCATTAAAATAATCCATGACTCTCTTTCTCTTGTAACTGTAGGAACGATTACTAATACTTCGATTCAAGCTATCATATAATAATACCAGATTGCCAATGGAATGAATAGGTATTTCATTAATGCGTTTATTAATAATATCATCCACTTGACCGATAGTGGATTCACTAGAATCAGCATTGAATCTTTTCAGAATATCGTGTTGGGCTAATTGATTGTCATATTTAAGCAGGAATCGGATGAAATGAACCTTATCTTTTGGTTTCTCAGGATTCTGAGGGAAAATATGTTCAATGTCATTTCCTTTCTTATTGAATGCATTGGATTCCAATCTGTCCTTGAATTCCTTATTGGCATGAACAATATCCAATAGCAATAAAATCTCTACCAAGGTTTTCTTATCTCCCTCGTACCAATTCTTACTTTCCTCGAAAATCTGATCAATGGATTCTTTTCCGAATATTTCTTCCTTAATGGTATTTAAAAGATATTTTTTGAAATCATTTCTAGTTTTTAATGTTTCCCACTTATACCAAACTTCCTTGAAAGAAAAATCGATTCTATTTTTTTGATTAAATAAAAATCCTAAATAATGATAAATAATTTTATCATTATACCAATCCTTTAGGGTTGAATTGATTCTGATGATTTTTTGATATAATTGTTTTGGATTACTATAATTTTCGATGAAGTCGAGGTTGAGGTCCTTGCAGCCCTCACTTTCCGCTAAAAGTAAATATAGTCGATTGACAGGATGGTTACTGGTGTTGAATTGGATGTCACCCGAACTTTCCAATTTGATCCAGGGTTCATAGTATTCTATTATTTCGGGCTGGCTCCACCAATTATTAATTTCATCTAATTGCCAACCAATCCTGACCCTACGCTCATTGATTCTTACAATATATTTAATATCAGGCTTGGAAGATATGCTATCTTTATTGACACGGGTAATGAGTATAGCTCTCACCAAATCCGCACCATCCAAATAAATTCGTTTCGAATTCAGGTTGCCGAAAATCTTTTCCTCATTTTCCCCATCTATATTGTTACAAATAAACTTGACATGATGTAGGAGTTTATCCTTGAATTTTTCTACATCATTATGATTGTTGATCCATTCATGGATAGTTTTATAGGAATGGAATAGATAATAGATATCTTGTAAATCGAATTGGGAATGTTCTTGGATGAATTGATTCCAACTCTTGTAATTTTCAAGATGATTCTTGTCTGGCGATAGGATGAAATGCTGTAGGAAATTATTGGTTTGTTCCCTGATTGAATTATTTGGGAATTGTAATTTTCCTTTGATTAGTTCATGTTCGCCTAGAATGGATAATAATAGTAGCATGGTTGTCAACCTTTGTTGACCATCCACTACATTGAATTGGTTTTTATTCGGTACCAAGGTGATATTTTGAACACAATAGAATTTTCCGGTATTCGCATCAAACAGATTGATATCTTCCAGAAGTCGTTCTACTTGTTTTCTAGTCCATTTGTATCCCCTTTGATAAGCAGGGATGTTATAATTTTCTTTCCCATGCTCGTGCAGATAACCCTTATTCCGGAAAATGGAATGGACACTTTGTAATAATTCATTCATTTTGCTAATTCATTGTTTGTAAACCCGATAGGTAATATCGAGCAATCTATTCTGATTATTTATTGATGCGCATAAGGTTTTATAGCAACATCTCTTTTGCTCGAAAGTAAGTATTTATTCTAAGAGCTCTTAAGAAGATTTGACTTTTGAAGATTATTATGGTTCATTTTGTGTCCGATTGAGACTCAAGATATAAGTTTTACCATAGTGCAATGGATGATTAAATTGGGTAACATCCTGTCAAGCCAAAAGCGTGCGAAAGCAGGTGCAAATGGGACAGCATTAGACCAAAGTATTAAATAGGAAGATGCTCTAAGTTAATATGGAATAATCTTGTATTCTGAATGATTCTGGATAGGCTATGAATTAATCTGGGATATCGTTCAGATCCATTTGTACCACTTCCAATACCTCATTCATTTTGTCCCGCATCATGGAATGGGTTCCATTGGGAATCACCACTGGCTGTTTGATATTCCTTATGGGAAATAAAGGGTCCCGGCTACCATGAATGTGAGTGATGTTATCAGGGATGTGTTCATTTTCCCAATATAGTGCTTCCCGAATACCCCATTTGAGGAATGCGTCGTCCTGTTTCTTGAAATTATCCCTGAATCGGGCATATCCTTTTTTGTTGAGTCCGAAAAATGGTTTAACCATGAATAGCCCTTTCTTCATGATATTCGGAGAAATCAAATGGTAGGCCTTGGTACGGACGAGTAGAGAGAAAAGGGCAGGCTTTTCCTTGGTTTCCTTGATACTCGAGACTAAGTATAGCTTAGGATTACCCAATATTTTTGCGATCTCAACTGCCATAATCCCACCGAATGAGACACCAAGTAGGATGTCATCGGAAGTTATGTGATAGGTGTCAATTAATTTGCGACCATAGGTCCTGATATCCTCATTTCCCAAGGGCGTTAGGTAATTGATGGGAACAAGTTCATGATTGGGAATGTGAACACCATCAAAAAGCTGCTCATTGGTGCCGAAAGCAGGGATTAGGAAGATTCTATTGGTTGTCATTCGGAAATGGAGTTGTTCGTATTCCTAATATATGAAAATCCCGGATTTTAGTGTTAACCAAAATCCGGGAATGATTCATATGGAATGAAAAACTATTTCCTCTTATTCTTTCTTCTTTCCCTACGCCTTTGCCTTCTGGCTTTTCTCCTATCTCGTCCTTCCTTGAGTTTTTGATCCCAGCCTTTTTCTTTCATCTTGGCTTGGAACAAGGATCTCAACTCCTTGAGTTCATCACCGATTTCCTTTCGTTCATCGGCTGTTTCAGATTTGATACTTTGGATTTTCTCCTTGAAAATATCACGTTTCTGTTTGATGAGTTCCTTTAGATTCTTGATCTCATCGTCATCATTATCATCCACTTCGTAATCATCTTCCTCATCATCCAATTCATCCTCCTCGATTTCCTTTTCTATCAGGTCAATGGATTTTTTCTTCTTGTCCTCCAACATATCCCTCAGATGACCGAAAAGGTTTTCAGCAGCCGTTTCCTCATTGGGGTCGGCTTCGTTTTCCTTTTGGGCTTCATCAATCTTATCCTTGATTTTCTGTTCGATGCTTTCTTCTGAATCATCCGGTCTGACATGTTCAGCGACCTCATCCAATTTACCCTTGATTCTGTCAAAAAGGGATTGTGGAGCAGTCCTTACATCGGGGTCATCCTCATTCTCCCGTTTGACCTGATCCACCAGTTTTTTGAAGATGGAACCGCCTAAGCCTCCGATAAGGGAATTGGGTGAGAAAATACCCTGTGGGTTCTTGTCTTGATCTTTCATAGTAAATGTATTTATGTTGGCATAAATGTAGTCATCCGAATGATTCGCTTAAACTCCTCACTTGATTTTGTATTAATTTTAACAATTGCATTCAATAAAATCGAAACGAGCCAGATACAAGTTAAAAAAGTATGCATTTATACCATCCTGTCTTATTTAGAATCAGAATAATCTGTTTGACAGATGTAGTAGGCTGATATTCATTCGGATATGACTTACATTGAACCGTATATCAAAAACTAACGGCATGACAGAAAATGAAATCAGATTACCTCGTGTAATGTTATGGAAGAATCCTCTGGAATTTCCTAAAATCGTAAAGAATCCGGCACCATACTTCAAGAATCTACTGGATGAAAATGGAGGGGCGGCAGAAGTCATGATGACGAATCGCTATGCATTGATGACCGACAGGGCTGATTTGATACGCCATGTACTCCAGAAGAACCATAAGAATTATATCAAGACATCCATCGTAAGGGATATCCTGTCGAAGCAGACAGGGATGGGCCTACTCACTTCCGATGGTGATTATTGGCTCAAACAGAGGCGAGCCATACAACCCGGATTCCATCGTAAGCGACTCCAAGGTATCTCCGAAGTGATGATTGATGAAATCCAATCTTATATGGAGGACAAATTCGACCAACTGGCTGCATCGGAAGAAGTAGTGGATTTGTATAAGGAGATGCTATACCTGGCTTTCAGGGTCGTATCCAAGAGTTTGTTCGGAGAGCATGTCAATGAGAATGAACTGGAAGTGATAGATGAAACGGTTTCCAATGGCCAGCAAATTGTGGTGGATGAAATCCGTAAACCATTCATCAAACCTTGGTTGTATCTGAGTGGGGCATATGCCAAGAATAAGCGCCTTCGTGGCAAATCAGATGAATTGATATTGGATATCATCAGGGATAGACAAAAGTCCAAGGCCAAGCATAATGACCTACTGGATATGCTATTGGAGACAGAATATGAGGATGGTACCAAGATGACAGAACAACAATTGCTGAATGAAGCCCTTATCCTGTATGTTGCGGGTCATGAAACCTCAGCTGTTGCCATGTCTTGGATTTGGTACATGTTGGGGCAGCATCCTGATGTCGAGGAAAAATTGTATCAGAATGTGATGGATGTACTTGGGACCGACAGGAATCCTAGCTTCGAGGGACTCAGGGAACTGGGGTACCCATTGCAAGTAATAGAAGAAACGATGAGATTATATCCTCCTGCTTGGATTGTTGACCGTGAACCGCTAGAGGATGATAATTATAACGGGATTCCCATCAAGAAAGGTCGGGATGTGATTTGCCTGATTTATGGAGTACATCGAAACCCTAAATATTGGGAGAATCCGGAAGTATTCAATCCTGAAAGATTCACACCAGAGAACAAGAAAAAACAGGAACCGTATTCCTATATTCCGTTCGGAGGTGGACCAAGACTCTGTATCGGAAATAATTTTGCATTAATGGAAATGCAATTTGCCTTATCCATGATGATTCGTAGATATAAGATTGAAATTATAAAGGACCAGGAAGTAGACATTAATCCATTGATTACGCTACGACCGAGATACGGACTCAAAGCTATTATCAGAAAAAGATAATTGGTAGAACATTTCCTGCTGATGGTATAATACAACAAAAGCCACTGTAACTTACAGTGGCTTTTCAATTTGTTGGATAGTAAATTACTATCTATTGATTATAATAATAGTCTGAATTTATCCTTTACACCTGAACTCATTCGTATTCGAATTGCCAATCTGAGTTGGATCTCCATGCGCTTTTAGGATTTTGCTCGTTTGAACATATCCATTCTTAAGGATAATCTTAATTCGATATTTGTTGTGTAATTCCGGTTTTTCATCAGAAAACAGATACATAACATCTTCCTTACTGTCCTGAGCTTTGATTTTTCCTATTTCCTTGAAGAATTTGGAATGTCCTGTAGCTCTTTCAATGATGAAATACTTGACATCTACTTCCTGAAGGGTAAACCATTCAAGGACTACTTCTTCCTCCACATTATAAATGTAGAATTCATTCAGATAATGTTCCGGTGGAATCACATCATGAGCCAACGCAGATAGTGTAATCATTGTGAAAGCAAAGGGAAGTAATAGTGTATGGATGATAGTTTTCATAATCTATATAACTGAGATGATTGAAAGTTGATGTTGTTTATTGTTCGTGTTTGATATAATTCAAATTTAAGACCAAAAGCATGTCATGGATTTTTTATAATCTCCTGGTTTGTGACATGGTTTTTTACTACAATAATGTTGTTCTTTAATGCTTATATAAAATAAGTTTCATATTTCTTGCCAAAGTACATTTGGGTTTGAAATCGTGTAACTATTTGTGAATGAGTAAATTGTAGGATTTTTATATCTTTAATGTATATCGGGTTGATAATCTGAGTAGTCTGTTTTCTTAATACTGGGAATTGGGTCAATCAATGAAGTAAATTAGTGATTCGTCTTCCATCCCATTTCGTTGGAATAGGATTTCCTGACGATGAAATCCATGAATTACCAGATAAAAAAAATGCACTTTAACACCGATTTTCTTGTAAAAACACTGTTTTGATGACAGACAAAGGCATTGTATTTCATGAAAATAATTCGTGTAAATGCTGAATTAAATGTGCATTACATAAAAAAAGAACCAACTGCATCAAGCAGTTGGTTCTCGTTTGGGTGGTACATTTGGTTTTTTATTGGTGACAAGTATCTCCTTTATGGGAACATATATCGAACTCCCCATATTTATGGTACTTAGTCAGATTTCTGAGAATATTATTGATATCATCAATGCCATCACAATGTTGTGGATATCGCTGGGTATTCAATAATTCTGTCCTCAATTCACTTGCTTTGTAATAGAATTGATGCAAATGAGATGAAATCTGAATCACACTGGTGTTGGTACAATTAGACACATTGTCCTCGAACTTGACGAATCTGCATTGATAGTCCTTGGCGATGGCCAGATACTCAATGTTACACTTACTCGGTACTGGATCCACCGTTGCTCCACCGTTTTTGTTGTAAGTACGCTTACTCGGGGTTGGAACCGAACTGGTATTCCCACAATTGGAACTTACCTTGGCTTCCACTGCGCGGTGCAATGGAATATTGACTACTGAACTGTGGAATGTATCCGTGATACCCTCGATGATAGTATTACTTATAATCGTTGTATCAGATGCTGCACCAGATAGTACCGTGATTTCGAG
The DNA here is from genome assembly GCA_020631355.1 of Saprospiraceae bacterium. Taxonomy (GTDB): domain Bacteria; phylum Bacteroidota; class Bacteroidia; order Chitinophagales; family Saprospiraceae; genus JAHDCE01. Next base: position 62,878 of record JAHDHL010000011.1, read on the forward strand.
GTCATAACTGTCCGCTTGCTGCACTTCGTTCCAAGTATAGGTAACTTGGAATTCATTAGCCACAGCGGTATTACCCATGGATGACATCCATATATCATCCGGTGCGGGACATGATGTGGCAGGTATAGTAATTGGGTCACCATCATTCCAACATTTGGCAGATGTAAGGGTAAGTAGAATAACCATTACACCTAAAATCAAAAATTGTCTTTTCATTTTTATTCTTTTTTGTTTCGAGTGGCAAGTTGTAAATAATATATTTACGCAGCAATTAGGGTTATTCGTCCAAATCCCTGAGCAGTAAAAAAATAAAATTCGATACGCCAACTTATATGCATGATACGAAGCTGATCCGCTTGTATAAAACCTTGGATGACCAATGGAAAAAACGGTTCCAAGCATTCGTGGATTCACCTTATTACAATACTAATCCCAATCTATGTAAACTGCTAGAATTCATAGCTTCGTTTGAATCTCCATATCATCAGGAGGAACTCACACGGGAAAAGGGCTTCAGATATATCTTCGGGAGGAATAAGCCCCTGAATATCAGTTACATGACTAAGCTTTCATCAAAGTTAACCAAGCTGTTGGAACAGTTCATCTCCTTGGAAATCAGCAAGCATTCCAGCTTTATAGTGGATTACCATATGATGGAGTATTATGCCAAGCATGGCATTGAAAACGAGTATCTGAACACTTACAGGCAAATCAATAAACGCTTCAATCGGGAGGATATATCGCAGGAGACCTATTATCATCGGTTCATTGTTGAACAGGAATACAATCGCTATCTGTCTACCCAAAGGGACAAGGGAGTAGGGGATGTACATTTTGATTCCACCATAGAAGCCTTGGATGTCTTTTACTTCCTCAATAAACTCATTTACGAATGCCAAAGACTGAATAGAAGCCAGATAATCAAGGGTTTCGAGCGCAAAAGCGAGCATATCGTAGACTTGGACCAAATCGGTAAGAGTGATTTTAAGGAGATTCCTATCATATCCATTTGGTTCGATGCTTACCAGTTATTGAAATCATCCGATAAACTCATTCACTATCATCACTTGAAAGAGGAATTAGTCAATATCAACTTACCCCTACCCATCCCACAGCTAAGAATTCTATTTACATATCTAGAGAATGCTGCCATTAAGATATTCAGGAAAAGGGAGGAACTCTATGCAGAGTTGTTGTTTTTATACGAGCATCAGATGAATAATGATATCCTTTTGGATAGACAGGTATTAGTACCTATTATCATTAGGAATTATGTTACCGTAGCACTGCGGACTCAGAATATTCCTATGGCTGAAAGTTTTATTTCCAAGGTAGAGGAAAAAGAATTCCATCGGGAATTCATGGAGGATTTAGAATTATCGAAAGCTTCCATACTTTTTAATAAGAAAGCTTACCCGGAGGTATTGGATATTATTAATAGATTGAAAATCAATAATATGTTCTTGAAAATTGAAGAACGGCGATTGAGAATCAAGACCTACTTTCACTTGGAAATGGAGGATTCTAATTTTGATGCATTGAATTCATTCCGGGTATTCCTAACAGAGCATAAATCCAGAATCAGCGAGTTTCATCTTCAATCGAATAGGAATTTTATTACGACACTCCTCCGTTTATTGAAAAGAGAATATTCCTATCCAAGAAAAGAGGAGAAACCCTTGGAAATCCCACAGCCCATCGAAGAAAAGGAATGGATTAAGAGCATTATCTGATTCCAATAATTACCCATCATTGGGAATCTATTTCCAGTAGTAAATTTACGACTTATTAAGATTTTACAAATGTGTTCAGGGATTTGAACCACCAATCCTAATTGCTCCCGGCTTACTTTCCACCCCATCTTTGTATCGAACAATCGAAGCAATGGCATCACATTCATACGATGTCAATCACTTTGATTACTTCCATTCAAATGTATTATTTAACACTTAAAAAATTTCAAATGAAAAAGTCAATTTTTTTCGTGCTCCTCATCCTTTATGGTAGTGGAGTACTGATGGCCCAAGATTGTGTTCCCAATGAAGAAGGCCTTTACATGTACTATGGAAACTTGAATGCAGGGGAGGTGAGTAATAATTTCAATCGTGCTGATTTGATAAAGTTACTCAGTGAATCCAGGGACAAACGCTTCAATGATGAGTTTGGGGAAACTCTGGAGAAAGTGGAGAAATCCTTTCCTGATGCCGTCACTGATTTTCTTCAAAGATCCGTTACCATTTATTCCAAGAATGATAATCTGGTAGAGGAATTGAGTGGCTACAAAAGTGTCTTCGGGCTCGTGGAATTCATCTGCGAACCCAAGGATAAACTCCTTTATGAACCTAATGACTATCAAGGAAGTGGCCATTACCACCGCAGTCACCTAGAGCTCATCAAGGCCAAGGAAGCCTTTGATGTCGCCAAGGGGAATAGTCGTATTCTCATCGGTATCACGGATACGGATTTGGAGTATTGCCATGAGGACTTAAGGGACAAGATTCATGAGGTGACATTTACTCCTAATCCCTCAAGTTCGCTATCCTTTCATGGAACCATGGTGAGTGGCTGTGCAGCTGCAGATACGGATAATGGAGTAGGTATTTCATCCGTGGGTTTTCGTTCAGAAATTGTATTCTCTGACCGTTGGGCCAGTGACAATGAGGTACTAAGGATAGCCCAAATACCTGGTGTACGGGTCATCAATTGTAGCTGGATCAATCATTGCAATCCCTCAGTAACAAGAGAAGCTGTATATGATGAGATACTGAATGTACATGATGTGGTAGTTGTGGCAGGTGCGGGTAACAAGCCCAGTCATTGTGGTGATAATGCTTATGTCTATCCTGCTGCTTACCCAAGTGTGATTTCAGTTTCATCTGTTGGTCATCTTTCTGACAGGGGGTATGTGGATCCCATTTATGGGGCCAATAACTGGAAGGATGTACATGAGCAATTGATTGGCGATGTTACGTCCACACACCATCACAATGATAGGGTGAATATCTGTGCACCGGGCTATAATGTGAAGACCACTGCATTGAATAATTCCTACGGTGGCTCTTGGGGAACATCATTCGCATCACCTATTGTAGCAGGTGTCTGTGCCTTGGTCGCTTCCGTGAATCCTTGTCTCACTGCTCCTGAAATAAGGGATATCGTACTCTCCACGGCTGATGCCTCACTGTACAACATTCCTGAGAATCAGAATTATATCGGATTGTTGGGTACAGGTAGGGTAGATGCCGAAGCGGCAGTACTGGAAGCCTTGAGACGAGGTAGACTTTTCATCCAGAATCAGGATTATACGGGATATGCAACCGAGTCCTCAGAGACTGAGTTGTATGCCGGCCGAAATGTTACCAATATCATGCCCGTAGGGGATGTTACCGTAAGACAAGGAGCGAACGTGACCTTTAGGGCTACGCACAAGATTGTATTATCAGCGGGCTTTAAGGTAGAGAGACAAGCCGCTTTCAGGGCTGCTATTGTGAATTCAAATTGTTTATAACTAAAACCTTCGAGGTTGTTCCCAAAAACCAAATACAGAACAACTTCTCAAAATTGAATAAAAATGAAAAATTTAAAGTTTTTTATCCCAATCATCATTCTATTGATATCCACTTTCGAATCCAATGCGCAATTACAAGTCAGGAATGATCCGTTCATTCAGATTGGATATGAGGATTACCGAGTCCTTTCATTCGGAGAGGAGCCTAATTATACACCCAATAATGGTAAGTATGCCATTGAATACTGGGATGTGGGTGTAGGCGGACTTAACTTCTGGAAACCTTGGCCAACACCGGGTGCAGCCAACTATGTACTTTGGTTGAGGGATGATAGGAATGTCTCCGTAGGCGGTTACGGAAGTTCGGCTTACAAGTTCATGGTTTATGGTTCTTCCTATTCCACTGGTAGTTGGATCGGGTCTGACAGGAAATTGAAGTCAGAAATCCAACCCATTAATAACGGTGCGAAGAAAATCATGAAATTACAGCCTAAGAGCTACGTCTATAATTTCTCCTTAGACAAATACAATAATGTGGAAGGAAAGGAATTGGACGAGATCAAGAAAAATACCATAGAGGAAGATAATGCCATCAATATCAAGACGGAAAGAACTTTCGGTTTCATCGCTGATGAGGTCAAGGAAATCTTTCCTGAATTGGTCAAGAGGGACGAGGAAGGATTGGAAGCCATTAACTATGATGGATTGATTCCGGTACTTGTGGTAGCCTTACAAGAGCAACAACGTAGGATTGTGAGACTTGAAAAGGCACTCAAGGAAAAGTAGTAATGGATGAGTTGTTTTTGAATGGTAGTGACGCAAGCTGGTTTCAGCTTGCGTTTTTCTTTTGTACGGTATATAAAAAGAAAAACGCAAACCGTATGGTTTGCGTTTTGAATTAGAGCGGAGGAGGAGGGATTCGAACCCCCGATACCCTCTCGAGTATGCCGGTTTTCAAGACCGGTGCATTCAACCGCTCTGCCACTCCTCCGTGGTGCTAGTTGATTAGCGAGTGCAAATGTAATTACTACTTTACAAAAAGTAAACACTTTTGACAAAAAAAATAGTTCCCAATCAAGAATACTTGGAACAAGGTGTGCATGTGGAGCAAATCAATCCTATTTGTTTAGCTGATGACCCGTATCTGACTGTATCCATTTCCCTTTTTGGACACTTGAATTTGTATATTGATTCGTTCCTTGAGTTGTTGGATATGTGAAATGACTCCGATGGTTTTCCCTGTGTGTTGGAGTTTTTCCAGTGTCTGGAGGGCCACTTCAAGGGTATCATTATCCAACGTGCCGAAACCCTCGTCTATGAACAGAGAACCAATCTGTGTGTTTCGTCCTGCCAAATCAGAAAGCCCTAGTGCGAGGGCAAGGCTCACAAGGAAACTTTCACCACCTGATAGGGTATTGACAGAACGGGAATGATTGGCTTGGTAGGTGTCGATGATTTCCAATTCCAAATCCTTGTCCGTAGGCTTGTGGATTTGGTATCTTTCGTTGAGGCTCCTGAGGTGTAGATTAGCAAGGTGGGTGAGTCTACGGAGTGTAAGTCCCTGGGCAAAAACCCTGAATTTTTTTCCATCATGCTGTCCAATGAGTTCATTCAGTTTCGACCATCGGAGACATTCCCTTTTTTGTTTGTCCAATGTCTTCGAAAGGGATTTACTGTTCTTTTTCTTTTCCTCATTGCTATCCATTCGTTCCTTGAATCGACCGATATTTTCCTTGATTGAATTAATGGAAACTTCTAAATCTTGGGTTTCCTTTCGAATTATTTTGATATCCCAATCCTCATCTGTTTGGTCTTGTAACTGTTCCAGTTGTTTTTCTTGGTCGGATTCTTTCTGTTTCAATCGAGTGAATTGGTCATTCAATTCTTTTTCTGCCTTTTCTATTTTTTGTAGGGATGGCGCATCAAGTATGGAAGATTCCAGAATATCTACCGATTGAATATTTTCCTTTTCTACATATTGTTGTAATGGTTGTTCTATGAGTGATAATTGTTCGAGTAGCTGGGTGCGGTTTTTTTCTTTTTCCTCAACAATACTTTTTTGACCTACCACCCATTTTTGGATATGATCAATTACTTTTTTGAGTTGTTGATTATTTTCTTCAGCCTGATTTAATTCGGATATGAAATTAGTTCTTTTTTCTTGGGGTTGAATTTCTTTGGGAAGTAACGTATTCCGTTGTTGTTCTAATAAATTAATAGCTTCCCGTTCTTTTTTGCCATCTTCCTCAATGAGTGAAATTCGTTTCTTTAATTCTGAATTGATTTCTTCTATATTTTCAATTTCCTTTTTTTGGATATTTAATTCTTCACGGAGTTGTTCGCTATTCTTTTTCTTACTGATGAATGCTTCTTTCCTGGATTTTAAATTCGATTTAATTAGGGTGTGATTATTACTATCGAAATTGAGGTTGTATTTTTTGAAATAAACATCCAGTGTGGAACGCAATTTTTCAATATGAGATGATTTTTCATTGATTTCTTCCCTCAGTCTTTTGAATTCATCCCCATTTCTGGAATAATTGAATTGCTGTTCTTTTAATTGGTCATCCAGTTGGTCCAATTCTTTTTCTGAACGATTAATTTTCTCAGATAATTTGAGAATTTGTTGTTGAACCTTTTTCTTGAATTCAATTTGTTGTTGGATATCCCTGATTTTATCAAGGATGACGCCTGTATCCAATAAGGTGAGACCTTCCTCTGCCAAGCTTTTGATGACTTTGGCAATTTTATCCTCATATTCCAACATGCGGTCAGAAGTCCTTGAAATCTGTCCGGCTATTTCCTTTCCATCCCCTTGTAGGAATGATTTTCGATCCGCAATTTTTTCTAGGGATAATCTTTCCTTTTCATACAGTCTTTCGAATTGATCGAATTGTTTTTCAACAATTTCCAATTCCTCCTTGGCTAAGTCAGGTCTAGGCTCAAAATGTTGGTGCCTAAAGGGATGTTCGGTGGAGAGACACAACGGACAGGGATTTCCCTCTGCAAGATTATTCCTTTCTAATTCATAATCCTTTAATGCCTTTTGTTGCTCGTAAATACCCTTTTTATAATCCAGTTTTTGCTTGAGCGAACTCAATTCATCCTCTCTACTGAGTAGGGCACGAATCCGGATGTATTCCTCATTTTCCAAATTATCCCATTCCGATTCATACTCATCCATTTCTTTCATGGCTTTCTTGTAATCCCTGTTCAAATCGGATAATTGTCTAAGGTCATTTTGCATCTGACCCAGTTCCTCAATTTCTTTTTGTAATTGGCGATTGAGTTGTATGCCATTATAGGAATTGTCATCAGGGTCCAGGCTGATATATTTTTCCTTGAGTTGCTGGTTGGATTTTTTCTGAACCGAAATATTCTTTTTTACCTTTTCAAGAATCCCCTTTATCTTATCCTCCTTGTTTTTTACTAGGACATATTCCTTATCCAATATTAATTTGGATTGTGATAATTCCATTAATTGTCCTAAGGGGAATTCAATTTGGGGCAAATCCTCTGCTAGGAATTCATCAGTCTTATGAGTTTCTAACCACTGGTTAAGGTCCTTGTAATGTTGTGTGGAAGATTCGAATTCATTTTTTAATTCATTCCTTTCCTTTTCTTTGAGGTCTAATTGTTTTTTTATTTTTTTCCATTCTTCCTGTTTGGGAGTCAGTGCTTCTTTTCTGGTTTTAATTTCAGAATCCAATTGGGTTACCTGATCCAATACATGATTCAGTTCCTGTTCCTGATTTTTTAGGGATTGATAAATTCCTTTAGCCTTGGTGAATGCTTTTTCCTGCAAACTCATTTCAATATTTTTTTGTTGAATGAGTTCGTTGATTTGGAAAATATCATCCAGGGTAGAATGGCTATCCCTTAGCATTCTTTTTCTATCAAGAATCTTGTCGTGTAAATGTCTAGTTTTGAGATGGATGTCCAAACGATCCAATTCAGGTTGGATTTTTTCCTTTTGGATGGACCAGTCTGCCAGTTCGTTGTGGGTTTGATTGAGGTTCTTTTGTAATTCATCAATTTTTTCCAAAGCCTGGAGAGCCACTTGTTTTTCCTTGAATTGCTCCTGAGTACCCGCCAATAAAGTTTGGTGCTCGGCCAATTCGGATTTTAAATCATCCAATTCGTCATCCGATAGAATGTCCAAGCTACTCAACTGTTGCTGGATGAGCTCCAATTGGTGTTCTTCCTCCTTGTTTTTTTCATAGGCTGCTTTGGATATTTGACTGTATATTTCCGTTCCGGTAATTCTTTCCAAAAGAATACTACGGTCTTTTTCCGAAGCTTTCAGGAATGCTGCAAAATCACCTTGGGAAAGCAGTACGGATCTACAGAATCTGTCGTAATCCAGCCCTGTAACTTCATCCACCTTGTCATCGACATCCCTGATTTTTTCAGCTATGATTTCGAATTCGCCTGAAACCTTATTTTTGAGTGATAGCTTCCTGACAGGCCCCTGCATGTTACCATCCGGCTTGTTTCGGGCTCGCCAAATGGTCCATTGGCACATGTATACATCCTGACCGACCTCAAAAACAGTCTCGGCAAAGGAACTGGCAGTTCCGTAGGTCATGACTTCTATCACATTCTTATTTCGGTGAACCTTGCCATACAAGGAAAGTGTAATGGCATCAAGAATAGTGGATTTACCCGCACCGGTATCTCCTGTGATGGCAAATAATCCGGTATCCGAAATAGGGCTGGCCGTAAAATCAACAACGTTCTCACCCTCCAACGAATTCAAATTCTTAAAACGGATACTTTGGATTTTCATAACTCAAAAATAGTCAATCTGTTGTTTTATCAGAATCAAAGATGGATTTCTTATTACAATCCACCTGCATCATCATCACCACGGGAATCGGCTACGCCCTCTAGTTTGCCATCAGGATGGACCAGAATTGCTTCGACTCTACCAATGGGACGACGTTCCTCAATGGTGTGGCCCATTTCTTCGAGTTGCCTTATTACGGTACTATCAAGTGTAGCTTCTTCGATGAATATCTTATCCGGAAGCCATTGAGAGTGGAACCTCTTATTATGTACGGCATCCAAGAGTGGTTGTTCGAACTCCGCAACATTCACAAAGGTTTGGAATACGGATGTAATAATGGTACTGCCACCGGGTGTACCGACCACCATGTATAATTGGTCATCCTTGAGAATAATACTAGGTGTCATGGAACTGAGCATCCTTTTTTCGGATTCAATGGCATTCCCCTCATTACCCACCAATCCAAAATAATTGGGTACTCCGGGTTTGACCGAAAAGTCATCCATTTCATTGTTGAGGAAAAAGCCCGCACCTCCAACTACGATTTTGGAACCGTAATTCAGATTGAGTGTCGTAGTGACGGAAACGGCATTGCCCTCATCATCCACAATGGAGAAATGAGTGGTTTCCTCACTTTCTTTGGTTGCGAATTCTCCTGCAAGTATTTTTTCGCTGGAAGTCGCAGAATCAGGATTGAAATCGTTCATTCTCTCAATCAGATAGGGTTCTGCAATCAATTGCTGTTGTGGTACTTCCCAAAAATCAGGGTCGCCCAAATGTGTAGCCCTATCGGCATAAACCCGTCGTTCTATCTCTGTGACCAAGTGTACATGTTCAGCCGAATGGAATTCCATATCCCGAATGGGATATTGTTCAAGCGTATTCAGTAATTGGCACAAAGCTATACCGCCGCTAGATGGAGGCGGCATGGAAATGATGGTATAGCTCTTATATGGTTCAGCAAAGGGAGTTCTCCAAACTGCATCATATGACTTGAGGTCATCATGTGTAATGATGCCGTTTCCTCTTTTCATTTCTTCCACCAGCAAATCAGCGGTAGGCCCCTCATAGAAACCTTTTTCTCCTTCATCCCTGATACGAGCCAATGTTTCAGCTAATTCCAGTTGTTTGAAAAGTTGCCCCTTGGAGAATGTACCCATGAATACATTATCCTTTGTATTCACAGCTTTGAAATCAGCCTGTGTTTCATTGAGTTTATCTGCTTCCTTTTGGGTCAGCAGGATACCACCTTGTGCCAATTCAAATGCAGGTTGTACCAGTTCTTTCCACGATAGGCTGCCATATTTTTGGTGGGCCTTAACCATGCCATCCACAACACCGGGAACTCCCACAGCCATATGACTCTTTAGACTCAATCCCTCGATTACATTACCAAGGGAATCCAGATACATATCCCGATGGGATTGCTTTGGAGCTTTTTCCCTGAAATCCAATGCGGCATATGCATTATCCTTACTCCGGTATACCATAAATCCACCACCACCTATATTACCGGCTCTTGGATACACGACAGCCAAGGCAAATTGTACCGCAATGGATGCATCTATGGCATTGCCACCTTTTTTCATGATATCCAAACCTACTTTAGTGGCAAGTGGATGGGCTGTGACTACCATGCCTTTTTCAGAAAAACTTTGTTTGGTGATAGGGTAGACTATGGAATCATTACTTTTCTTACATGAAAAAGTGGTAATAAGTAATATTATGGTAATTAGCCTAAAACAAATATGATTTTTTAATATAATTGGCATAAAAATTGGTGCTTGTCATAATATAATTGAGAAAACATTCGGTAGGGTAAAGGTACGCTACTTGGCGAAATGTCATTGAAAACATACTAAATATTTGAGACTATGAGAATCAGTTTTTTTACACTAGACACAAAATCCATTTTTCCCATTATTTCATTGCTGTTAATGTTGTCGGTATTACTACTGATTATATCAGTGGATACGGGTAGTGGATTGTAATTATTGAAAAATTTGTTAAAAAGGGAGGCTATTGATGTTTATGGCATGTAAGTTGCTCTTTTTCAACTAAAGATATAAAATAGATTCGGTTAATATTTCATGGTTATGTTGTTTTGGCCAGGTGACAGAAGTGTTCCTGGCCCTTTTTTATTTTACTATCTTTTCCTTAAAACCCTATAAGTCTTCAGGTTGTTTTTCTTGCCTTTGAGTGATACCTCATCCATTTCTATGACTTCCACGATGGGTGCGATTTTCTTATAGATGGCTTCACTGATAACAATGGAATTGGGAATACCTTTGGTGAGTCCCTCTATCCTTTTGGCAGTATTCACGGGATCTCCGATAATGGAGTATCCGATTTTCTCCTCCGAACCTAGATTACCGGCTACAACTTCCCCTGCATTCATCCCGATTCCAATGTGTATGGGTCGTCTGAATTCGGGTTGGTACTTATCATTCAGATATTGGATTTTTTCGACCATTTCCAATGCTGCGAGAACAGCGCGCTGTTCATTGTTGGATGTGGAAAGTGGTGCACCGAATACGGCGAAGATTTCATCACCGATGAATTGATTAACTGACCCCCCATATTTTTTGATGACTACGGTCATAACCGAATAAAAGTCGTTGAGGAAAGCAACGACTTGTCGGGGTTTCAATTCCTCACTAATGGATGTGAACCCCCTGACATCGCAGAATAATGCAGTAACATATCTCAATTCACCATCAAAAATGGTTTCATCCGCATTCTTATTCAATGCCTTGGCCACAACAGGTTCAGGGACGTAACGCATGAATAGACGTAGCGTCTTTTCCTGTTCGTTGACCTTGCCCTTGAGCTGGGACACCAAATCCTCATTTTGCTTTTGTAATTCGAATACCAAACTGGCATTTCTTCGAGTCTTGAATCCTAGACCCATTGAGAATATGATAATCTGGGAAATGATACCAATCTGGACCATTTGTTCCAAACCTTTCCATTCCCAAATGCCTTCCCAATGTAGGATACTAGCCAAGCCACAGAAAGCAAGTACAATCGAACCGAGGGCAAAGTATAATGCCACCTTGTCCCTTTTGAAAAGTAAGAGGAAACAGGTCAGTAGCAATAATACCAAATCAATGCCCAATAAGACATTGAGTATAGTATCATCAGGCATCCTGTAAGTATTGTACCAAATAAGGAATGGCAAGGCCAGTGCTTTCAGTATAATCCACCAAGTACTGATTTTATGGAGTAGGGGAACCAGCTTTTTGGTATCCACCATCTTTTGCATGAACAGAAAGTACATGATGATGGATAATTGAGCTGCAGCTATCTCAACAAAATACATCACTTTCGGATATTCGGCCATATCCGTAAGTACGATGTAATGAATCTTATCATGTAGGAAGAATGTCAGGGAAAGGATGAATAGATACAATGCGTATAATAGATAGGAACGATCCCCAACCACAAACCACAAAAAGATATTATATAGGATCATCATCCAAATGGCGCCATGGAAAAGGGCTTGGATTCCCAATCTTTCAAACATGTATTTTTTTTGGAATGAGGCAGCATTATCAATCTTGAGACTTATGCCAATCGGAGATTGGGTTTCATTCCTGAATCTGACATAAACCTTGGCAGATTCACCTTTCTTAAAAGGAATCAGTGCAGACCTCGGACGAGTCTTTACATCCGCTTCCGAACGAGGGGTGAAATCACCCAATTCTTTCTTTATGATTTTTCCACCTTTCAGAACATAGGCCGTGATGTATTCTCCCTTACCGAAGTAGAAATAATAGTCCCCGGATTCCTTGCAATTAAATTCATACTTGGCCCAATACCGATGAGCTGGATTCATTTGTTGGGGTAGGGATGAGTAAGGTTGGAATTTCTTATACCTGACTCCCTCATAGGTGATACCCTTTTCAGATTTATCAACGTAAACCTTAATGGAATTCTTCTTGGAATAAATCATCTTATCCTTGGATAAATTCACCAAGGATGAGGCTTCAGAAGGATGGACGATAGCCAGAAACAATAGGAATTGTACGGCTCGAATTATGTATCTGTTCAATGGTTTTTCGTGCTTTCTCATTTTGTCTTCCTAAATTATAAAATTTATTCTTCAATCAAATAGCTAGTACATTGATTCCGCATATTTCAAGAGGATTTGGTAGCGTATAATTTGATATTAATTATTATTGAAATATAATTTTACTCATTCGTAAATTTCTTTACAATATTTTAACCTTACGGAATAATAAACGTTTCCTTTTTAAGAACTTTGGATGAATGTCGAAGCTGTTTGCAATCGTAGATTTAGAAACCACAGGAGGAAGGGCAGATAGGGAACGGATAATTGAAGTTGCCGTAGCCATCCACGATGGAGAAAAGGTCATAGACCAATTCGAATCCCTGATCAATCCTGAACGTTCCATTCCCTACAATATCACTAGGATAACAGGTATTACTACTGACATGGTAGTGGATGCCCCAAAATTCTATGAAGTGGCTAAAAGAGTGGTAGAAATGACAGAGGGAGCAGTTTTTGTTGCCCATAATGTCCGTTTCGATTACTCTTTTCTCACCCATGAATTCAAGCGGCTCGGATATACCTACACCCGCAAGCAATTGTGTACCGTCAAGATGAGCCGCAAGGCATTCCCGAAGTTGGAAGGTGGTTATAGCCTTGGTAACCTCATCAAGCAATTCAATATCAAGGTTAAGGATAGGCATAGGGCGATGGCAGATGTTATGGCTACTGTGGATGTTTTCCAAAGAATCATCAAACTCAATGGAGGTACCGATTTTACGGAAATGATGAAGTTGGGAATTAGGGAAGCCAAGTTGCCTCCGGGTATGGAAATCAAGCAATTAGAAGAATTACCCAATGATATAGGTGTTTATTATTTCCATGATGAAAGTGGTGATATCGTATATGTGGGAAAGAGTATTCATATCAAAAGGAGGATTTTCGAGCATTTCAGAGGAAAGACCAATAAGGCCAATCTCATGGAACGCTATGTAAGGGATATATCCTACGAACTGACAGGTAGTGAACTGGTAGCCTTGATTTTGGAATCCCATGAGATTCGGAATCATCATCCGATTATCAATAAGGCCCAAAAAGGAAAACATAATCCAACGGGAATTCTTTGTTATGAAAATCAACAAGGTTATTTGTGCTTTTCTAGTGTGAAATTGAATTCAAGGAATAGGAATCATACGGGACTCATAGCCACCTACGACAAGACAAGCATGGCTGCAATGGCGATTTATCGATCGAAGACCGAATTCGAACTGTGCAACTGTTTACTGGATGGTAAGAAAGGGGAGACATCCTGTATTTATCAACAGATTGGCCATTGTCCGGGTGCAGGTGTAGGTTTGGAAGAAAAGGATGATTACAATGAGAGGGCCCTACAAGCCAAACACCAGTTGGAATCGGCCTATGATTATGATTGTTTGATTATTGATAAAGGACGAAATGACCAAGAATGCGCGGTAGTATTGGTTGAGGATGGGCAATACCAAGGATTCGGTTATTACGATACATCCTTGGATAATAACCCAAGTGTTGAGGATTTGAAATCCTGTATCAAGCATTACCCTAATAATTCCAATATCCCCGGAATCATTAGGACTTTCATCGCTTCAGATAAGCATGTAAAGGTGATTCGGTTGGATGAAACCTCCTAAGGAATCCTTATTTATTACAATTGATTAAGAAAATTTAAACCATTAGATAAATGAAGTATAGTCAACTAGGGAATACTGATATTCAGGTCAGTAAGATTTGTCTAGGAACGATGACATGGGGCGAGCAGAACTCAGAGGCAGAGGGCCACGAACAAATGGATTATGCCTTGGAAAGGGGTGTGAATTTCTTTGATACGGCTGAATTGTATTCCGTACCGGGCCGAGCTGAAACACAAGGAAGTACCGAAAAAATCATTGGGACATGGTTCAGGAAAACGGGAAACAGGGATAAGGTAATTCTGGCTTCCAAGATTGCTGGCCCATCACCCGGATTGTTATACATCAGAAATCCTCTTGATTTTTCTCCATCTTCTATCAGAACCGCCTTAGACAATAGTCTTAAGCGTTTACAAACGGATTATTTGGATTTGTATCAATTACATTGGCCGGAGAGAAAATCGAATTTCTTTAGTACCCTAGGTTATGTGCATCATGATAATGATCCTTGGAAAGACAATTTCCTTGAGATTCTACAAACCATGGATGAACTCATCAAGGAGGGAAAAATCAGGCATTTTGGTATTTCCAATGAAACCGCTTGGGGTATGATGCGATTCGAGCAATTATCCCAACAGCATGGATTACCCAAGTCCATGTCTATTCAGAATCCATACAGTTTGTTGAACAGAGCTTTTGAGGTCGGTTGTGCCGAAGTTGCCATTCGTCAGGATATGGGATTGTTGGCTTATTCACCATTGGGATTTGGTATGCTGACCGGAAAGTACCATAAGGGAAATACAGAAGATCCGACATATAGAATCAACAAGTACAAGCAATATGCGAGATACAGTACAGACCCGAGTATGGAAGCAACTGCAAGGTATCTGAAGATTGCGGAGGAACATGGTTTATCGTTGACCCAAATGGCTTTGGCATTCATTAATACCAGGCCTTTCGTAACTTCCAATATCATCGGTGCGACGAACCTGAACCAATTGAAGGAAAATATTGATAGTGTCGATGTAGTATTGAATGATGATGTACTATTTGCAATTGAACAGGTACACAAGGAGATTTCCAACCCTGCTCCCTAATTTTGAGTTAACAATAAAAATTCACTATAATTGTTTTTGATTGGATGCCGTTGGGATGCAGTCTACGGTACACATCAACTATTCGATTATTCAATACATATAGCATAACATGATCCAACTTAATAATATATCCACCAAGCCACCACAGAATTTGGATAGGGAAAAGGCGGAGAAACAAACGAAGAAATGGGCCAAGCGAATAGGGCAGCTGCAATATTTGATGCAGGCAGAGGGGAAACATTCCTTATTGGTGATTTTCCAAGGTATGGATGGTTCGG
Organism: Saprospiraceae bacterium; assembly: GCA_020631355.1. Classification (GTDB taxonomy): domain Bacteria; phylum Bacteroidota; class Bacteroidia; order Chitinophagales; family Saprospiraceae; genus JAHDCE01. The sequence continues at coordinate 78,226 of JAHDHL010000011.1, forward strand.
GAAAGGATGGTGCAGTCAAGAAAGTATTCAATTATTGTCACCATGGAGGGGTAAGGGTACATTCGTTCAAGAAACCGACACCGGAGGAATTCGCCCATGATTTTCTGTGGAGGGTCCACAAGGTGTGTCCGGAAAAAGGAATGATCCAGATTTTCAACCGTTCTCATTATGAGGATATACTCATCCAGAGGGTACATGGCTGGATAGACGAGGTCAGGGTGCAGAAAAGGATGGAAGCCATTAATGCCTTTGAGGATTTATTACAATTCGATAACAACACCTTGGTACTTAAGTTTTATCTACATATTTCGCATGACCAGCAAGAATTGGAATTGAAAGAAAGAATAGATGAACCCGAAAAACATTGGAAACACAATGACGGGGATTGGAAAGAACGCGAACATTGGGATAAGTACATGACTTGCTATGAATATGTACTGAATAATTCCAAGGTGCCTTGGCATATCATTCCTGTTGATTCTAGATGGTACAGGGATTACTGTATGTCCAAGATTGTAGTGGATGCATTGGAGGCATTGAATATGAAATTCCCGGAGTTGGAAAAGGAAGATTAATCGGGATATTTTAATTTATAAATATCGAATAAAAAAGGCTGACAGTAATTGCTGTCAGCCTTTTTTAATATCATCCATCAAAGGATTAATTCATATAATTCGCTTTCATTGTAGCATAATCAGGAACATGATTGATATGCCACTTCTTGATGATTTTACCATCTTTCCAAAGTACCACACCCGGATTGGAACGTATGATGGTCTTTAATAGGATATCATCCGCTGTAAAGAATGGATAAGTCGCCTGTATCTCATGCCTGAATTCGTCAATCTGTTCAGGTGAATATGGTTTCGTGATACCATATACCCAAGCACCATCCTTTTCGGCAGCTTCCATCAAAGGATTGATTTTCTTGCGATACTTATCTGCATAAGCCTGATTCCAATCATATGTGGTTTTCATGTATTCAGTTTCATTGACACGGTCAAGCCTCTGTACGATTTGGAAACTATCAGCCTGTCCCTCCACAGCAAGGGTGTCAGAAACAAATAAGCTATCCTTGAAGATGGCCTTTTCTTGTCCCTCTGTATATTTCCATTGGTAAGAAACAACCATGACATGGTATCCTGGATGATCTAGGATTTTCTGTGCTACATCGGTCCCGTCTTCCCCGGTTACCAAAAATTCTGAAATTTTGGTCGTCTTGACTTCCTCTCTGATTTGGTCAACAAACTCCCACTTGGCCTTGAAATCCTCATCATTGAATACCTTAAGGTATTCATCCATCGGAATGTCCTTAACTTCCTTGGTATCAATATGTTTGACCCTGTAGAATACAGGAGCATTTCCAACTCTTTCTTCCTCATCAGCCTTAACTGCTCTTACATCCGTACCATTCTTGAACGGACGGAAGTCCTTTACAGGCAATCCTGAATAAGTATTGATATAGCAGAATGCTGTAACGATTACAGCAGAAATCGCCAAAAGGATATTACGGATTTTCTTAGTGAAAAGAACGTGTTTCTTAGCATAGATAAGGAGGAATAGAATACCCGGAATCAATAGGAATACATCCTTGAAGAATGACACCTTCGGTTCCAATTTGATATAATCACCAAAACAACCGCAATCAGTCACTTTCATATTGGCTTTTTCATAACTGCCCCAATCACCGAAACTGAAGAAGTTCACACCCTCGGGGACATAGCCGGTCAGGTAGGTGAAACCAGTGAGGAAGGTAAAGAATATCACCAAGAGCAAGAACAGCCAGGCCGTCAGTTTTCGGGTATAACCCAAAATCAGCATTACGCCCAATACGATTTCGAATATGATCATAATGAGGGAAATAAGCAATGCATATTCTCCGAAGAAATCCCAAACAGGAAGTAGGAAATCAAAGAAATGCGTCTTGAATTCACCAAAGTACTGTTCCATCTTATAGGCGGTTCCCTTAGGGTCAATGGCTTTGACATAACCCGAGAAAATGAAAAGGGCACCACAGAAATTCTGGAGATAACTGATTCCCCAATTCTCGATTTCAGCCCATTCCGGTTTTTTCTTACTCATAAGGTAATTCAAACCTGTAAGAATGATGGCCGTAATGGCAATTCGAATAATTAAACCTAATAGTGTCATATGCTATATCGATTTATGAATATGGTATTCTTAGTTAATTTTATGTTCTTCCAATCGTATCATGGCAAAAAGCGCATAATTGATGATGTCCATGTAATTCGCATCCAACCCCTCAGAAATAATGGTTTTTCCCTCATTATCCTCAATCTGCTTCACACGGAGTAATTTTTGGAGAATCAGATCCGTTATAGAGGAAATTCTCATGTTCCTCCATGCTTCACCATAATCATGATTTTTCTTAATCATGAGTTCGCGTGTGATACCGATGTGGTGATCATAGAGCTTGGTGGTTTGTTCCAATGGTAATTCCAAGCCCTTTTCACGGGGCATCTCCAATTGAATCATTGCCATTACACTATAATTGACCAGTGCGACATACTCGAATTCGACACTTTCCCCAACCTTATTCTCTCCTGTTTCCTCTATACTTCGGATTCGCTCTGCCTTGATGTACAATTGGTCAGTGAGTGAGGTGGACCTCAGAATCCTCCAAGCTGTACCATAATCCTTGGTTTTCTTGAGGAAGATATCCCTGCATACCCCAACTGCAGCATCGTATTGTTTCAGTGTCTTTTCCAAATGATCACTTTTTTGGCAAATATAATGATTGGCCACTAGACTTGACAAAAGTATAGTTGGAACTGTTACAATATTGTTAATAAAACTAAAACATAAGGTCAATATGACTTATGAATCCCTGAATATGTCTTTTGGGAATGATATGGATGTCCGATAAACAATCCTGAATTACATTTGTCCAAGTAGTTAAAGCTATTTTTGCAATATGGGAAATCATGATTTGATACAATGTAATGGACGACTGCTCGATTTGGGTCAGCCATTGGTGATGGGAGTCATCAATGCTACTCCCGATTCGTTTTATGATGGAGGCCATCATAATCGGGTAGATACCGCATTGATGAAAGTGGATGAAATGCTAGAAGATGGTGCAAGTATCATTGATATAGGGGGAATGTCGTCCCGTCCGGGAGCTGAAGTCGTTACGATAGCAGAGGAAAAGCAAAGAGTATTACCCATTATCAGGAAAATCGTCAAGAAACATACTGATGTCATCATTTCCATAGATACGATTCATGCTGAAGTGGCAAGGGCTGCCATCTCTGAGGGTGCTTCGATAATCAATGATATCTCAGCGGGAAAGATGGATGAGAGGATGTATCCTACCGTAGCCGAATTGAAAGTACCTTATATCCTCATGCACATGAAAGGAACCCCTAAGGATATGCAGGATGCTCCACGATATGAAAATATCTTGGATGAGGTGCTGTCCTTTATGATACAAGAGGTGAGTACCCTTAGAAGAATGGGCGTAAAGGATATCATATTGGATACTGGTTTCGGCTTCGGAAAGACCATTGACCATAATTATGAATTATTATCCCGAATGTCCGATTTCCAAATTCTGGATATTCCGATTCTAGCTGGAATCTCCAGAAAATCCATGATTTATAAGTATCTGGGGATTACGGCAGACCAAGCACTCAATGGTACAACGGCACTGAACATGGTGGCCTTACAACAAGGAGCTAAGATATTGAGGGTTCATGATGTTCGGGAAGCGGTACAGTGCATCAAATTATTCGACAAATGTGTGGCAATGAAAGGGTAGGGAAGCTTTACCATTTTCGCTTTTTATCCTTGAGTTGTTGATGGGCCAACTGATAGGCTCTTGACCTAAGAATATCATCCAGAATAGAACCCGTTTCGGGAGGTATGACGGTGCCACTACTTAGGGATTCGATATCAGAATAATGGGTCTCGCAGAATGATTGGAATACTTCAAGATTGAAATGGAGTACCTGATTTTCAAATGAAAGTAAGCATTGGTATTCAACAAGATAATAATCATCCTGGCCAGCCGGCTTGAGGAGTATCTTGTTCCCATCATTGAGTCTGAATGCTTTCCAATGGGATGGTAAAGATGCTTCTATATGGGTATCAAAGAATCTGAGAATGGAATCTATATGGATGGGAACCGTGGAACAGATTCTGTATTTGGGAATTTTCATCCTATCTCCACTTTTTCCTTCTTTTCTTATTGCGATAACTGATATTCGGGCTCCTCCTTGCATTCTTGTTTTTGATGGGTAAGAGTCCCTCTCGAAGCAATCCTCCGGATAAGGCACCCAATCCGCCAAGTAAGGCACCGATGAATGCTGTAATCATCACGAGTGTACCTCCACCACTCAGATTAAGTATCTCTGCTATTTTGCTAGAGAGAATGCCTTCATTGGCATTGTTGATGCCCATGGTATAGATTCCCCAGACCAATCCGGTTGATAATAATCCGAATAACAAGGATTGCCACCATTTGGCTCCTGTTGCGAATCCGACGATGGCAGCCAGTGGTGCAATTCCCCACCAAGGAAGAACAATGGGGGCAAAGTATGCCAATACTGCAACCAACACTAAACCAATGATAAAACGCATCTCATTTCTATTTTCGGAAAGTTAACCATTCTTCGCTTTAACTTCAAATATTCCACTTTTCTAGCCCGGCTTCATTCTGGAAAAGATATAACTGACGATACCACCTGAAATCAGGTGCCAAATGCCCCACCAGGCTACCATGATTTGCAATCCACCAAGACCATCGAAATAATTGAATGCCAATACTAGTCCGATACCCGTATTTTGTATACCTGTTTCGATGGTGATGCTTTTCTTATCATTCAGTGGGACTTTCCAAATGGATGACCATACATATCCAAGTAGAAGAATGGAACCATTATGTAGTAACGCAATCCAAAAGACGAAATGGAATAAGCGGGAGAATTCTTCCATATTGGCAGCTAATGCCAATATGACCAATAGGAAAAAAATAATGATGGAAAATATCTTAAGTGGTTTTGATAGTTTGTCAGCCCAATCGGGTTTGAAATAACGGGTAGCCATCCCAGATAACAATGGGACAATCAATAACCAGAAAGTAGTGATCATCATTCCCCAGAAATCAACCTCTACCTGCGACAATAACGCTGTTACCTTACTGGAGCAACCTGCCCAGAACAAGAAGCTCAATGGAATCATAAAACCTGAAACGACAGTGGCGATGGCTGTAAGACTGACAGATAGTGCAATATTCCCCTTGGCCATCAGACTGAAAAAGTTCGATGTGTTTCCTCCGGGACAAGCAGCGACTAAGAATAGCCCCAATGCAATACTTGCATGTAATGGAATGAATTCAACAATGGCCAAAGTGGCCAATGGCAGTAGCAGGTATTGTGAACTCAGCCCTACAAGAATACTTTTGGGCCGTTGGAATAACTCCTGGAAATCCTCCATTTTAATTTCCAACGAAACAGCAAACATAACGATAGCAAGTATACCGTTGATATATGCCAGATTGCTCTCATCAAAATTCAGTATGACTTGATCTAATTCCTCCATGTGGTTGGAAAGATACAAAAAGGTCTTGTGTCGTGCTTATTTCACACCATCAATAACACTTTTCACCTTATGGGCCTGTATGAGGTGCCTCTTATTGTGATACATCACAAATCGGAGTGTGTCTCCTAATTTGAGTCGAATGATTCCTTTCAGAATAGTGATGTTGGTCTTGACTTTGTTTAGGTCCACACTCCTGCATTCTTCCAATAATTGAAGCCATCTCTTTTGTTGCTTGATGAATCTTTCTAAAGTTCCTTTGGGTAAGGTAGAGGATTTAGGGTCCTTATCCTTGAATGTGGTCATCGTTTTCATTTTGCTCCCATCCTCGGGCGGAAGCATGCTTTGAGCAAAATAATTACCCAACCAACCCGGTTTGAATGCCTGATTTTCGAATGAACCCGTGGTAGCTTCGAGAATCCTCTTTTCTACCTCAACAAGATAGAAATCACCATAAAGATTCAGATGTTCGAGACATTCGAGTATGGACCAACTATCAGGTTTGGACTTGAAATTCAGGTCGGCTTCACTCATGGAGTGATATGGGGCAACATTTTCGATGACATTCTGTACCTCCCCAACTAATTCGTCAATCAATGATTTTTGTAACATATCTTTTCTTTTGGTTGTTGTTACAAATTTCAATGAAATGAAATCGGAATTCATTGATTTCAATCAAGATTTACGATTTAAAGAATCAATAAGTGATGGTTATCTCATTTCCTTGGTAGATATCGCCATTGACATCCAAGGTTACACTTTCAATAGGTGCGGGACAATCACAACAATCCCTACCGTTGTCACTTACATCAACAAAGCTGATATCCAACAATCGGATGGTATCATTGATTCCTAAGCTGTCATTGCTGATAACCCATGATAAATCCTGTCCAAATGATTCGAATAAATAAGTACAATCTGAGAATTTATATACGGAATTGTTACTTGGGACATCATTTTCGAAAGCTTCAATTTGCAGATTATCGGTTTCGTTGACATTACAATTCCCATTTCCATCAAGAAAAGTGATGCTGAATTCTGTTCCGATACATTCGCAAATGGTATTGCCACAGCAGGAACCCATCATTCCTATAAGTCCTAATCCCAGAACGAAAAGTAATATTTTTCTCATCATTAAAATCCTTTTTAATAGAGACATGATGAGAATGAGAAAACGTTGGGTAATATCCCTTATTTTCTGATTCTACTAAGTGTTTCAGGCGTCATCCTGAGATAGGATGCAATGTATTTTGCCGGAATTTCCTGGAATAATCTGGGACTTCGTTCCATGACTCTTTGCAATCGTTCCAAGGGAGAGAAAGTCAGCAAATCAATTTCTCTTTCCATTTGTTGGACCATAAGGTTTTCCATCATGTCCTTATATATATTGAGCCATTCCTGTTTCTGTTCGATAAGGGATTTGAACTGGGTTTTCCTCACTGCAAAAACTTGAGTTTTCCTAATGGCCTGAATATACAATTCTGAAGGTTGGTCGGTGAGGTAGGACGTCAGGGAGGTAATAATGGAACCGCTATAACCGAATCTGATGGTTTGTTCCTCATGCTCCGTAATCCGATATACCCTCACAGCTCCTTGTTGTATAAGATAAAAATGATGTTCGATACTACCCGCTTGAATCAGGAACTCATTTCTTTGCAGATTCATTTCCTCCAGATCGATACTTTCCTGTTGTTGTATGATGTCGAATAAATTGGGATTAGTATTCATCAGCTACTTTATCTTTCAATATCCAAATATCAGAACTGTCCCGATGTAGCTTGAATCCTAATCCATACTTAAGCGAAAGAGTATCCCGCATATCCGCGAATTTCTTGGTACTAGGTAGGCTAAAGTCGAATAATCGCGTGTCATCAATGTCAGTAGTGATGTCTTCCCTCATGAAATTATCCAACCATATCTTGAGGTGCTTGACCTTATAACTGGTCATTTCGGTTCGCTTGAAATTCGATTTGCAATTCATTCGTTGTAAGAGACTATCTTGGACTTCATGTTGGGATAACAGATTGGAATCGGATACGATGAGTTCATAAACGATGTGCTCGCTGATGCCCTTGACCAATTCCACATCATATATTTTTTGTAACTCCTTGAATATGGTATCCCGCCCGTTCTGTCCCTCAAAATGAGATCGGAAGAATATGTTATACCTATAATTCTTAATGCCTTTGGCCCTTATCTTGAGGGATTCCCTAGGAATATCTTTGAGATCAGAGATGAGGGCATCCGTAGGCATGGTGAGATAAACCAATGAATCATCACCTACTTTCATCTTTGAGGATGTATTGATATTACTCAAAGGAATTTCTTCCAAGGAAAATGAATAGTCCTCATTCTGAATATCAGCCTTGGGTAATGCGACATTCATACTGGCGATGACCATTCCAATGAAAAGAAAATTATGCAACATATGAAGCGCACATGCCCAAAGGAAACCGAATCTGACCCTAAGATACCCCGCTACATTACCCATAACGAATTGGGGTAGCACAAGCAAAGGGGAAAAAGCAAGAATGGTTATGGACAGTTTGCCATAATTGAAGATATGCGCATAGGCGAATAATATGGATGAAGTATAGAAGATACTCCTGTAGAACCTGTCCCAGTAATTTTTAACCTTATCCTCATTGAATAATCCACCTATGATGAGCATAGGAATATTCCTATCATATTGTAATGAGAATCTGAAAATGAGTTCTTCCAAGATGGGTACAAAGATTACTCCGAGCAGGAACAAAGCCCAAGTAGGAAATCGACTGAGTAGGTCTCCCAATTCATGTTGGCTGGCATCTATGAGTCCGGATTGGATGAGTAAGGAGATACCGGCCATGATTACACCCATGAGAAGAATCTCGAAAGCAAAAAGAATGAGGAATGTTTGGGTCCGATGTGCCATACCCTGTCGCTCATCCCTTTCGTCTATCGGACGCTTAAGGAATTGTAATAGGTCGACTATGGTATGTTTTATCATTTAAATCTTGATTTGTATTTTGGAATCCAGTGGAATCGCATCCTAAGCTATGCTTAGGGGCGGAGCTTATAGATAACGCTCACGGATGACATTGCAATGATGGATTTCATGCCCCACCATTACGAATAGAGCGGCCCTGGCAGACATTCCGTTGCCATTGGCATTACCAATTTGGCATAACATCTCCTCGTCCATACTTCGATAGAGACTGATGGTGCAAGCCCGTGTTGCCTTATAGTCATCCAAGAGTTGCTCCAAAGTCAGTCTGTTGGCCTTGGATGGAACGACATAATCATCTTGTTCATAACCTGAGATGGGAGTCAAATCCTTTCTGGCGATTCTTAGGGCTCTGTAACAGAATATCCGTTCAGTATCAATGAGGTGTTGGATGATTTCCTTTATGGTCCATTTTCCCTTGTCATATCTATATTCCAATAGGTCTGTAGGTATGGATGAGAGGAAAGCTACAATATCATCTGCGGATTTCGATAAGGCCCTGGCATATTCCTCATCGGGAGTAAGGTCTAGATATTGCTTGTAATAAGGATGGTATTCCTTATCGAGTATGTCTGATCTTCTCATTGGTAAGGTGTGTTAGAATATGGTTAGGAGAATAATTCATGTATCCATTCTTCTCCTTTCATCAAGGGAAAGAATATGGCATCAAGGTACTGCTTTTTCTTTTTGTGATACCGGATTTTAGCTTCTAATTCGATTTGACTTTCCTCTGGATTAATTGCGTTGACTATTGCTTCCTTGTATAGTTCGTGCCCATCCGGCATAAGTGTCTCAACGTGGTGTATCTGGTCTTTCCAGTGGATAATATCCCCATTGACCCTTAGGAACATAAATACCAAAAGGTACACCAAAAATATGGCGATGGGAAAGGAAATGAACGGTAGGATACTTGGTTTTTCTTCTAAATTTTCATTCATCGGAATCAGAGTGTGCTTGTATCGTCACTAATATATAAACTAAATGATTCATCTCCTTTCATAATGAGCATTTGTTCGTCAGGGTCTGGCTTCATTTCCCATTCCCCTTTCCCCATTACGGCAACGACCTCGCCGGGATGGATGACACCCTCCATGTATTTCATGGTCTTATTGAATCCGAGGAATCCCTTGCTGGAATGTCCTTGGGAGCGGAGGTAATCCTCTATTTTTTGGGAAGCATCTCTCAAAAAGCCCGATTGCATCTCAATATCCTTAACGAGATATCCCTTCTTATTCTGATGTGTATGTATCAGTGCTTTTCTATTGCCATCATTCAAGATAAAAGGAACAGAGGATTCATTGGTGAATACTGTGGTCCAGCTATCATCATCCTTTTTCATGACCTTGACCTGATAATAGACGCATTCCCGTCCGGATAATGGTGCGGTAAGGATATCCTCATAAACTGAAACTGATCCAACCACCTTGCCAATGGAACCGTGCTTGAATTGAGCAATGGGGGTTCTGCCCATCCCTTTTAATTTGCGTTTGATTTTGTACTTTTTAGAGAAGAAAGTACTAAGACCTATGATACTTGTAACAATACCGGCAATGACCAGAAAACCAATAGGCTCCATATACAGCTACGAATTATGATGAGTAATAAATTCGAATAGGAAGCCTGACTCAGGTATCTCATACATTGCCTGATTTTTGAGGATGAAATTCATATTATTCAAAAACCCTTATTGATATCTTTTAGGTTCCTATTCCATTACTCAAAGTACTTATTCCCTTGGAAATATTGGCGTTTACGGAAAA
>JAHDHL010000011.1:88630-132705 GCA_020631355.1 Saprospiraceae bacterium
CTATTCCATTACTCAAAGTACTTATTCCCTTGGAAATATTGGCGTTTACGGAAAAGTTGTTTAAAAATGATTCAATGATTTGATTGCAACCCATTGACAACCTATAACTTCAGCTATTTTTCGTCCCGTAACTACCGCGTAACGCGGCACGAGTTACGGCTACGAAACTCAAAATCAGCTTCGTTCTAGGCATCAAGCCTGCCTGCGCAGGCAGGCAGTTACAATCATTTTCATCAACCATTCTTAAACAACTTCGGAAAATAAAATAGGCTGGGAATCATTCCCAGCCTATGCTATACTTAGTAGAAGTGTAATTCGAAGTTGGTGTTAGGACCGATGGCCTTGTTGCTATGGTCCTCGTACATCCTAAGGTATTTGGCATGTACTTCCTTGGGTTGTTTTTTCCCGTTCACCTTGAATTTCTTTTCATCTAGATGGATTTTCACCTTTTTCTTATTCCGAATAATTCCATCCTTTTTGAGTTCTTCCAAAAGGGACTCATGAAAAGATCCCATGTAGAGATTGTCAAAATTCGTCGCTTTCAATTCTTCGATGATGAGTTGGAGTTCTTCTTCCTTGGCACGGATGTCGAGTTTATATTCTTCGAATATCCTCCTTTTCTCCGCCAATGCCTCGGCTTGTACGGCTTTAAGGTGTTCCTCAACTTCTTTAATGTCTCTTTTTTGGTCGTTGATTTCTTCCAAATAGGCCCTTAGGATTTCTTTCTGCTGAATGATTTCATCCCTACCATTGGTAATGGCATCTTTCTTTTCAAGAATACCCTCCAATTCATCCAATTGTAATTTCAGACGGGATAATTCCTTATTCTTTACCGTTTTCTCCAGAACGGTGATTTCGTTATTGAATTCATCCAGTTCTAAAATCTGGTACAAATCATCCGTATTGAAAAATAACTTCAAAGGATCGTCTTTCTCGATGGAAAAGAAAATATTCTCATCTTTCCTTTTCTTAGGGAACAATGGATTTTCCTTGTATGTAACAGATCCATCACCCTCCAAAATTTCTATCCCCTCCTTGGTATCGAATAGGAAATCCCCCTCAATCTGATGGATATGGAATTTGTCTGAAACATCCTCATTCGTGTTGATCTCAACACGGCCATTCAAGGAATATTCGTCATCCTCGTCCAGTACATATTCATGATTGCCCTTGGGCATGGTCTTGCCATTGATTTTCAATTTGGCATCATCCCCCTTGATATAAAAGGTATGATCCGTGGGCTTCCCATTATGGGTAAAAGTGATTCGGGTATCACCCTTATCGTCAACTTCGGTTTTCAGAATGATTCTTTTGGTTGGGAAAGGCAAGGTATCATTTGATTGGAGACGATGCCCCAGTCCTTTGAAATTGAAAGGAGTGGTGTTCATGAAATCTAACTGTTGGGGAAATGCAGGAGTTCTTGATGAGAATAGATGAACAATCTCCTCCTCCTCACTGATTTCCTCATCATCACCAATTTCTTCCCAGTCCGTATTTTCTTCCCAATCAGATGATTCCTCATCTGCCACTTCCACTTCATCCGTATCATTTTCAGTTATGATGGGCTTATCATTTTGGTCAGATATGTAGGGTAATGCCATGATGGCATTCAAATCCTTTTTCATCGGTTCCCAAATTTCGGATTTGGCATCCAATGGTACTTTCGCAGCAGAAATGATAGCTAGGACGAAAAGGAGGACGAAAGCAAAGCCCGAATAGTGCATACGGCCTCGGTTGTAATGATTGTGGGGCAAACAGATGCGTTTGATACGATCCAAAAGTTGGTTCTTGTTTCCCTGAAGCGACATTCCTAGGGAATGCTGTTGCCTGATTTTTTCCATGTTAAACAATGTTTCAGCATACTGGCGGGGATTACCTACGTGTGAGACCACAAGGTCATCACAACGATTTTCTCTTTCCAAGGATATGATTCTGGCAAGATACCAGTATGCGGGATGATAGAATAGTATGACTTCCAATGCTGACAGAATCAGATTCATTAAGAAATCATGATGTTTGATGTGTGCGAGTTCGTGGATGATCACATGCTCCAATTGTTGCGGTGTGAAACCCGTGAATGCACAGGTGGGAATCAAAATAACCGGTTTGATATATCCTATCACCATGGGTACGTCTACCTTGGTGGATTCCATGATTCGGATGGTTTTGTCAATACCCAAATCATAGGATAATTGCTTGACTCTGAGTTGCCATTTGTCCAATGGTGGTTGTATGTATTTCCGCTTGATGAGTTGTGTGTAGTAGAATGCACCCAGCCATTTCAGGCTAAAGAAGAATATGCCAATGAACCAGATGAAAACTAATTCATTCGCATAAAGGTCAATGAATTGGGTGAGGTATAATTCCATATTATCCTGCCAACTGGCGTCATTCTGAAAGAATGACAAATCCGGAATGAATTGTCCGTCAGTTGGTGCGATGGTCTGAATGTTTTCAGCGTATTTTCCTAGTTGATGATAAAAGGTTGTCGACATCCAAAGCACCAGACCAAATAAGCTGGCAAAGGAAAGGTGATATCTGAATGCAGGTGTTGAATGCCTATTGATTTTGAATATGGCATGCGTAATGAATAGGATGATGAATCCTTGCCATATCGAATGTAGCAATGTAGCTCCGATGGCTTGTACCCATTGTTCTGAAAGGATGAATTGTTCCATGGCGAATTATTTTTTTGGGTCCATTTGATCGAGGAAATCCCTGATTTCCTGCAGTTCTTCCTTGGATGATTGGTTGTTACCAAGGATTTGCATGACGAGCTTCATGGCAGAACCCTGAAAAGTCTTTTCTACAATCTTATCCAGCCTTGCTTGTACGGATGCCTTTTCAGAAATGGTTGGGACATAAATGTGTTTCTTGCCCATTTCTTCCCTTTGTAGCAAACCTTTCTCAAACATGTTTTGCATGAATTTGAGTGTGGTGGTATAACCTTTCTTTTTCCTGTCCGGAATTTGGTCCAGTATGTCATGCACCTGTCTGACAGAACCTTTACCCAATTTCCAAAGTACCTCGAGTATTTCCATTTCACCTTGTGTAGGTGTGTTGGGACCTTTTGCCATATCTACGATATTTTTCGTAATACAAGGATATACGATTTTTGTCGTAGTTGCAAATAGTGTTACGATTTTTTTCGTAGATGCTGTTTTTTTAACATTTCGTAGCTAGCATGGGATTGACTATATTTGGGAGATATGAAATTCAGATTCAATTATAAATATGGCCTAATTACAATACTTCTATTCCTTGTGGAAGTACTCATTGCCATGTATGTACATGATGAAATTATCCGGCCTTATATAGGTGATGTTATTGTCATTGGTCTGATTTACTGTTTTCTAAGGACATTCCTTGAGGCAAGGACCCTCTGGATGGTTCTGGGGGTGTTTCTTTTTGCTTGCTTGATTGAATTGGGACAATATTTTGACTTTGTCGAATTATTGGGATTATCTGATAATCGGTTAGCACGAATAGTACTAGGTACAACATTTTCTTGGGAAGATATCTTGGCTTATGCGCTGGGTTCGATATTGGTTTATGGGATGGAACGAATGTTTGGTAATCATGTAGATTGATGAATGCAGGCCAAATCTGAATATTGGTAGTGCTACTCTTGAAAGATATGATATACCAGGAGGAGAATCTCCGGAAGTCCCTCAAAAGTTTCACTTACAGATACTACTCCTTTTCTGAAAATAAATGGGAAAACCGTAAGTAGAACTGACTCTAATTAAATATCAGAAATGAAATCTGTAGAAGAATTAAAATCAAAAGGTATTCAAAAAGTAAGTAATGATGCCTTAGGGCATTTTCATCTGTATGTTGAGTCAGGTTATTTTGGACAACAAGTTGAATTAATTTTCAGGAATCAGAAAAATAGAAAGAATTCAGATGATTGGAATCAAATATTGGAGCGTACCAATCAGTTCCTTGCCTTAAATGAAAATGTAATAGGCTGGATGAAAGATATACTATGGGAGAATTATTTATATGCTATCGAAGATGCTGATTATGGTTTGGATGAGATAATACCTGATGAGGAAATAAATAATGTAAGTAGGGATAAAATTACCATATTAAACGATATGCCTTCCGCGAATATTGAGAATATCAAATTTAATATGAATCATTTTAAGATTTTCCATAAAAATCAAATTCTTACTGGTTCTAAAATAGAACTGGTTGAGTTTGGACAGGAATCGATAACATTTGTATTTTCCACAATTTGGGATGATGAACATGATGTATATATCCATACCAATAATTATATTCATCTAGGATAATGACGAAGACAGACATTTCAGTAATAAAAAAATACTTCCTTGATTATTAGAATAATAGGGAATTAATAATTCTTATTAAGAGAAAACTCCAGAACGATGAAATCATTTATCACTATATTATTTATTTGTGTCCTTAATATTGCCTATGCACAAAAGATATTCGATTATGAACAAAAAATTGAATTAACCGAATCATTTGGAAAAAAACAATTCAATTTTAAGAATCCTGAAGATGGTGTTGTGCTTTCCGGGACACTGATTTATCCCATTAATAATTTTAATAAAGTGGTCATCATTGTTCCTGGTAGTGGTAAGGATACCCGCCATTCCCATTTTGATATAGCAAGCGCATTTTTATTCAATGGAATTGCAATTTATAGATTTGATGATAGGGGTGTTGGACAATCAGGAGGTAAATACAATAGACAAAAAGAAACTGCTACTTCCTTGAGAAAAGATGTGGTTGCTGCTTTCGAAGAATTAAGGAAATTGGATGTATTGTCTGGTAAGAAAATTGGAATATTAGGACATAGTCTGGGAGGGATTGCTTCTATTGGCGCCTTGGGTGAAGGTTGTAATTTTGATTTTCTAATCCAAGTAGCTACTCCTGTTGAGGACAATGGAGCATTTCTGAAATATCAAGTTTCAACTGATGTTGTGGGATTTTATAGGGTTAAGAATAAAACGCCGGATGAAATAATTCATTTTATAGATGTTGTAAGAAAAACCATTCGTCCTGATGAGGATCACAAGACTTCCAAACGGAAAATAAAAGGAGTGATTAAAAAACTGAATTTCAAAAAAGGTAGGCATATCATCAATCCTGTAATCATTGACTTGATGAAACAAAATCATGAATCAACCTATATGTCCAGTAAGACTCCAATACTTTTTATTATGGGTTCGAAAGATAAGATAGTCAGCAGTGAGAATGAAATCAAAACTTTAAAAAAACTGAATAATCCGAACATCAGTATTGCCTTGATTAATGAAGTGAATCACTATTTGAGCATAGAAAAAGAAAATGTAAAACAGTATCAGTCACCTTATCGTATGACAAGTGAAGCTTCAGATCAAATAATTAATTGGACATTAAATCAATAAAATATTTTAATAGCGAATTGTTAAAGAAGCATTTACATTTTGAAGCATTGTGCCGCTTCCAATTCGTAGGATAATTCGAGTAAGGTTTTTTCGTCTCCTATCCGTGCGCCAAACATGGCACCAATGGGTAATCCATTCCTGCAAAATCCCATTGGTAATGAAATAGCCGGAGCACCTGTAGCATTTTGGACGACGGTATAATTAACGAAATTATTCAATCTCATGGTCATGGAAATAATTGGAACATCCGTACCAAAAAAACCTAATTTGGGAACAGGTTGATTCAGGACCGGACTCAAAACCAAATCGTATTCCTCAAACTGACGATTATATTCCTCAAGTAAATTCTTTTTTAATCTTTTAATAGCACCGGGAGCCAAAAACATGAATTTTGAAAAATAATCACTCAATTCCTTGGTGAACATTTCTACTTTTTTTCTTTTGAATCCCTTGTTATAGGTCAATTTTCCTCCCCAATTGATTCCACGTGCAAGCATAGAATAATAGGTTAGAAAATCCAAAAGAACCTTATCCGAATGTGGATTCTTAATATGATGGATGCTATGTCCCATTTCCTTACAAATGGCTGCGGTATGCAAAACGACCTTGGAAACATCCTCATGTGCCTCAATCCCGACGGGCGAATCCAGGAAGACAGCTATTTTAAGTCTTCTTTGTGATGGGCCCTGTATGAATTCGGCATTCCCTTTTTGGGAATGGCTATTCTGAATCCCAAATAAATATCCGGCTGAATCCCTAACCGTTCTGGAAACAATACCATGTGTCACGATATCAATCGGTAATCCTTTAGTGGGACTGTCGCAATGTGTTCCCTTGGTGGGTTTTAGGCCAATTAATCCGCAACAGGAAGCAGGAATTCTTGTCGAACCTCCTCCATCCATCGTATGGGCAATCGGAACAACTCCCGCTGCTACAAGTGCACCTGCACCTCCGGATGAACCCCCACATGAGTATTCCAAATGATGTGGATTCTTCGTATTTCCATTGACCAGGGTCTCACAGGATGGCAGGAGACCAAATTCCGATGTAGCGGACTTACCAATGATGGGACATCCCAACTGGCGAATCTGTTCCACAACTTTCTCATCCTTTTTATGGATATTATCCGGAATAGCAGATGAGCCATGCCGAGTAGGAAAGCCCTTGACATTCACAAGGTCCTTGATAAACATCGGTACACCATCAAAGATGCCTCCCTCTGGTGCATCGGTCGCATCAAAGTCAGAAGCCACCGCAGCTTTTATAATGGGATTGGCTTTTTCTAATCTGGTGTGTACACATTCTAGGACTTCCTCCTTGGAAACTTCACCATTCTTAATCCTAGCCGCAATTTCCATGGCATCCCAATTCCCAAGGATGCCAATATCATTCACATGAAACTTTTCGGGCATTCTACAAGTAATCTTTAAGGATGGTTTTCAAATCAGCAGGACTGTATTCAACACTTTTCAGTACCTTATTATCAGGTTTTCTATATACATTGAACTTGCCATTGGATTCCCTGATTTCTGATGCTGTACCTTGTGCCTTGTAATGGGCCACAGTCTTTTCGGCAATATCCATGGAATTACAAGCCTTGCTCATATTTGAGCGTTGGACTTCATTGAATAGCGTCTCAAATTGATCTTTCAATCCAAATTCTATAATGGCCCCCGAAAGTACATACATGATATCTGATAAGGCATCCGCTACTTCAACCAAGTCATTATTGGCAATGGCTTCCTTGAATTCATCCAATTCTTCCTGAAGTAAACGGACCCTGAGTTCGCATCTCTTTTCATCCGGAATTTGTGGTGTTTCCAAGACAGGTTGGTTGAAAGTCTTGTGGAATTGCTCGACACAAGCGATATAGTCGGTCTCTCTTTTCATTCGTTGTAAGTTTCCACAAATGTAATCATTGTTATATATTCTGATTGAAACATTCTCGGGCAACTTCATTAGTTTTATGTCTCAACGATTTGATATGAAGATGCATACCATTCTTAAATATAGCTTAGGCTTGATGATTCTCTTATTGGCTTGCAATCCTCCTCTCCCGGATGCGGATTCAGAGGCTGCTGATTCAGATATCGGATATGGCGAAGATTCTCTTTCGGTACATCCGAATGATGGAGATACAACTTCGATAGAGAATGAACTTGCAGATGAAAAACCCAATATCATCATTGTCTATGCGGATGATATGGGATACCAGTTGGGATGCTATGGTAGCGAATTGGCGGAAACGCCACATATTGATTCCTTGGCACGGCATGGAGCCAGATTTACGAATGGTTATGTATCTGCTTGTGTATGTAGCCCGAGTAGGGCAGCTCTTTTGACTGGAAGGTACCAACAACGAACCGGACATGACGGAAATACCACTGCGAATGGCCAGGAACTGGATGAGAATGAACAAACCATAGCAGATGTACTAAAAGCAAGAGGTTATCGGACGGGTTTGGTAGGGAAATGGCATTTGGGACACTTCGAAAGTAATCAGCTGCCTCTAAGTAAGGGATTTGATTATTTCATTGGTAATACTGGGAATATCACGGACGAAATCCATCATTATTATAAGGGAAATGAAAAAGTGAAGGATATTTCAAGTCATCCCCGAACTACCGGAAGATGGGTTTTGGAATCCAAGAAATTCATCAATGAATCCAAGGACGAACCATTTTTCCTTTACCTTTCCCTACATGCGATTCATACGCCACTAGCTGCCAATAAAAGGGCGATGAATAAATATTCACATTATAAACCCAAGAGAAAACAACGTCTGGCCGCAGTAGTGGATGAAGTGGATAAAGCCGTGGGGGATATTATGGAGCATCTTCGAAAATTATCATTGGAAGAAAATACCCTAGTATTTTTTATCAGTGATAATGGCTTGGGAAGATTGAAAGGAATCAATATTGATAATGGAGGCCTGAGAGGACGTAAATGGCAACTTTTTGAGGGCGGAATTCGGATTCCCTATATCGTTTATTGGAAAGGAAAGATACTTCCGAATCAAACAATAAATGAACCCGTGATACAATTGGATGTGTTACCGACGGTATTATCGGCATTGGAGGATTCAGTATCATTGGCAATGGATGGCGTTGATTTATTACCTCTTTTAGAGGGCAATACCGATACCTTGGAAAGAGAAAGACTATATTGGAGATTCGGTAGTCAGTATGCTATCCGTAAAGGGAATTATAAATTGGTCAAGGCATTTGCAGACCAAGAGACTCCTTATTTATTTGATTTGGAGGATGACATTTCGGAAACCAAGGACATCAGTGAGGAAAAACCCGAAATCAAGTCAGCATTACAAATGGAATGGGAGGAATGGAATAGCCAGTTACCTCCACCGAGATGGGAAGATCATCGTTGGAACATTACGATGGAAAAGGCTAGCGAACCAAAGTGATGTCACCATTGAACCTTTCCTTATGTCCATCGATAAACAAGACTTCAGCTGACCAAATATAGGTGTCCTGCGATGCATTCTTTCCCTTGAAAGTGCCATCCCAACCATAATCTAGGCTATTTACAGGAAATGAATCATCTTGGTACACCAATGCACCCCATCTGGAGTAGATTTGGAAATCGATGACTTGTTCTACTTCCGGGCCTCCGAAAATTTGTAGGAAATCATTCACTCCGTCATCATTTGGGGTGAATACATTGGGTATGAAGAAGTTTCTTCTCTTTTCGACAAAGATGGTCACCGAATCGGTTTGCAGACAACCATTGGACATGGTAGCGGTAGCGAGATATGTGGTTGTTTCGGTAGGCATTATTTCAGGGTTCCTACAATCCAAACATGATAATCCTGCATCATTCCGCCAATCGAAATCAAGACTGAATAGATTCGTGAATGGGTTGATGGTAGTATTATAACCTAGGGTAATGGTTTGGTCCGGGCCTAAGTCCAGTATAAGAATGTTGGGATTCATCAATTCTATTCCATCGTAAGAAACCTGGCATCCATTGGCATCCAATATATCCACATTATAAGCTCCGGGAAACAGATTGGCAAAGACAGAATCCGGAACAAAAGCTCCTTGGTCCAAACTATATGCAAAGGGCTCGGCTCCACCTCTTGTATTGTCTAGTGTAATGATTCCACTATCATCCGGATTACATCCTGGCTCTGTTATGATGACATTGGTGGTAATGCCTGATGGAGCTACAAGCAAAGGATTGAATACCGCAGTACAACCGTTGGTATCCGTGATGGTAATGGTATAATTCCCACCCTCAAGGGAGTCAATCATAGGGCCCGTTTCATTATTGAACCATAAATAATCATACCCCGGAGTACCACCTGATGCCGAAACGGTAATGCTTCCATCATTATCATCCGGACAGCTTACACCATAACCATTATAATCCGAAAAAGAGAAGTCAGCCAGTAGGGGAGTAGGTTCGAATACCTGACCTAAAAAGATACCCATACTACCACTGGCATCGGTCACGGTGATGCTGTAAATACCATGCGGTAAATTATTGATGACAATTTGTCCGTTGGTACTATTACTCATTCCCGTACCGTTCAAACCTGTACCTGTTTCTTCTTCCCAAGAATAGGTATAAGGGAAATTACCGTCCACGAGATTGAATTCCAAGGTTCCGTCAGATGCTCCATTACACGAGAGATTATCATCAGCAAAGCCACCCTCTATATCACAAAGGAAAGTAGTGAGATCCAACTGGATGATGCTGTCACAATAAAGGATTCCCTCTAGGGAAATTTCATAATTACCGGTTTGCGTAAAGGCCTCGTCTCCGATGATGACACTATCCCCAAAACAAAATTCCAACTCTAACTGGGTATAGATCGGTGGTGAAATACTAAGATCCAGTGTTACATCCCTCTGACAATTATTATCCAATGTTTGAATGAATGAATGGAATCCTGCTTCACCGACACAAGTATCTATTTCAGGAATATAGAAACAATCATCCGTACAGATTTCCTCTATGTAGTCAATTCCGGGCAAACTCGCGATGGTGACATTCTTACAAACTGCTGGAATCGTATCACAAACATTATATGCCCTGTAACAAATTTCGAAAATACCCTCCTGGTCACCCCATGTATGTTCGAAGATTTCACTTCCATTATAAATCAAATCTCCATTGATATACCATTCTGTAAAATTGGCACCGATGAGTTGTGGTGCTTCGAAAGTTTGTGTCGTATTGGGACAGCCAGTATCTGGTCCTGACAATCCGGCAATGGGAGCCAATGCACCTACTTCGGTTGTACCTAGGGTTACGCTTACTTCATAATTGCATACATCCCCATTACTTCCATCCATGACAAAGTAATAGTACTGGCCAACGGTAAGTGGAGCTGTATTGCTAAAGGTAGCCACGGTGTTTTCCTGAACATCCGTATTGCAGAAAGTAACCTGACTGAAGTTCTCACAGTCCAGACTTTCATAAATACCGATTTCCAAACCCCAATCAATTTGGCAATTGGTTACGGCTACCTGAAGTGTAAGATCCGTACTTCCTGCAATGAAAGCAATCCAGGTAACATTATGTTCTTGTGTGGTACAAAAATCATTGGGCGCAACACCCGTGGTCTGGCTATTATTAATGCCTGAAAAACCATCTATATCACAAATGACACAAGCTTGGGAGCAGAGTGGGGTCATTACAGGATTGACACAAGGCTCTGGTTGTTGAGCATTTGCAAAACCCATTAATATCAAAAAAAGGGTAGTAATGATGAAAATCCTCCTTTGCATCCCTGAATTTTTTGTCAATATGGGCATCCTAGTTGTTCTTTTCAATTATAAGGTAATGAAAATGATGGAATTGACTTATTCCGTCATATTGATGGTGATATTCTCCAGTGTTCTCGTTTCTGCTTCCTCCAAGGATATTTTAAGAATGGATGCCTTTAGCTTGAGTAGCGTTTCATCAACCTGACTCTTTGGAATGGAAATTTGGATGAGCGCTGAATCATTGAAATCCTGTTTGGTAATATTCACATCCCATCTTTTGAGCGCATTCATTATGGGGCTCATATGTTCATAACCAAATTCGATATCGAAAGTGGTTTCAACTGTTTTAGTAATGATTTCAGCAGTATCGATCGCTTCGGCGGTACTGGTCTTATAGGCATTGATGAGGCCCGGAACCCCTAACTTGGTTCCACCGAAATACCGCACTACGATAACAAGTACATTGGTCAGTTCATAACTGTCAATTTGTCCCAGAATGGGTCTGCCTGCACTGCCGGATGGCTCACCATCATCATTGGCCCTGAATCGATTGCCATCCATTCCGATTCTATATGCAAAACAATGGTGTCTTGATTTGGGATGTTCTTTCTTAGACCATTCCAGGTGTTTTTTGACATCATCCTCGTGCCGGATGGGAAATGCATAGGCTAGGAATTTGCTTCCCCTTTCCCTGTAATCCCCGGTTGATGGCCCGGCAATGGTTAAATAATCATCTGCTTCCATTAGAGCTTATTGTCCATCCATTCCAAGGTGTAATCGAATACCTCCAATTGTTCGGGTTCGTTATGGATTTCGTGATAGAAACCATCCCAGATTTTCAATTTCACATCTCCTGAAACCCTTTCCTTGAATGCCTTACTTGCAGGCATGGAAGTCAATTGGTCCTCACTGCCGTGCATGACGAGGGTAGGTAGTGGCATGGTTCCCTTGAAGTTATCCAGTTTTTCGGCAGATTGCATCATTTCGATTCCGGTATTGGCCGAAATATGATCATGAACCAATGGGTCATCGATGTATTTCTGTACGACTTCCTTATCCCTTGAGACAGAATTGGGGTCTAACTGATTCTTATTATTGAATTTAGGATAGATGCTTTTCATGAACTTACCAAGCATGACAAGAAACTTGGGCGGCTCGAATGCCAGTTTGATCCAAGGACCGGTAACTACGATTCCCTTGGCATCCGGTTTCCTGTCTATGGCGAAATTAAGGACCAGATTACCTCCTTGGCTATGGCCATAAATCATATAGGGTAGGGAGGGATACAGGGATTTACTGTGTTCGATGAGCAATGAAATTTCATCAAGATAAGCTGCATAAGATGGTGTATGCCCTTTTTGTCCCTCTGAACGACCGTGACCTCTCCTGTCATATCCTACGACAGCATATCCCTTAGAATTGAAATAAGCTGCTAGGTGATTGTATCTATCCGCATGTTCACCAAATCCATGTACCAGACAGATGACTGCCTTAGGATTTTGGGTATCCCAATGAATGCCATGTAACTTAAGATGGTCTGAAGTAGTGAGTTCGTAGGTATGTTTTGCCATGATTCCTAGATTTTCAATGACACAAAATAAAAAGACCGCTGTCAAAGAAACATCTTTACAGCGGTCTTTTTTCTATTTATTGTCAGAATTATTCCTCAGCCCTTTGTCCATTGATGTATTGAACGACCTTGGATGCAGGGAAACGAACCTCAAGAATCTTCACCCTGTAGCTTTCTGCTTCTTTTCTGGAATTGAATCCACCAATCATATATCCATATTCGCCACTGGATTTCTTTTCCATTTTCACTTGGCCATATTGTTTGAAAATGGAATGTTGTGGTGATAATTCAATATTGGAATTGAAGAATTCTATTAGGAAACCTGTGTAATCCTCAGAAATGGGCTTGGCACCCAGATAGTTGGATACAGTAGCTTTTTCAATAGGAGGTTTTGCTGTAGGCTGGATGACTTTTTCACCGAATGCTCCTTTCTTTTCATCACCTTTAGCTGCGAATTCGTCATCATTCTTGCGATTGGTATTCGGTTTTCTGAGTTGTTTCTTACTAGGAACAATCGTTACCTGAGCATCAATCTGGGGTTCTTTTGTCTTAGGAGTAGTAGGTGCTACTTTCTCCTTTTGTACCTTGGTTTCTTCCACGATTGTCGCTCTCTCAACAGGTGTTTCAGGTACCTTTTGTGCAGCAGGCTTGGTTGTTACCTTGGGTGTGGAGGGTTGTGGGGCAGGAGTAGCTGCCACAGCTGTACTGGCTTCAGGTTTTTGTCCATTTCTTCTGGCTTCCTCCCTTTCTTTCTGGCGCTCCAAATCACGCTTGATTTCATCGGGTAATTCACCACCTTCCACATACTCTACGGATTCGAAATCAGACCAAGCGGCATTTTCCAGATTTTCCTCATAGATGATATCCCTGAGACTCATTCCGTCATAAGGATCCGTTTCGGTGAATCCTACAACCTTAATCATTGTTCTACGATTTTCTTCATGTTCTGTATCGGAACAGTTTACGTTATTGGAACAACGATTGGCAATTTGTGATTCTCCGTATCCTCTGGCTTTTATTCTTGTGGCAGGAATACTACCTTTTCTCATGATGTAAGCGACTGCAGATTTGGCTCTCCTTTCGGATAATTGCATATTATAATCATCAGCACCTCTGGCATCCGTATGCGAACCCAATTCTATGATCAGACCCGGATTATCTTTCATCATGGCTACGATCTTATCCAATTCAATTGCAGCATCAGGTCTGATATCAGCCTTATTGTAATCGTAATATATATTCTCCACCTTGATGCCTTGGCTCAATCGGATTTTATCCAATTCGACATTCGCAATCAATGAACCCATGGAATTTCCCTCTGTCAGGTTATCCGAGGGTCTCACCTGACCCATCCCCTCAAAACAAAGGATACAGCCGTCAATATTCACATGTGCCTCCATTCTCTTATTGAAATAACCTTTCTTACGAACCATCACGGTATAGTGATTGCCCTGTTCGAACGTATAGGTGAAGTTGGGATTAGGGTGTCCCTCAAGCACCATGACTTCCTCATTGGTGGTATTGTTATAAATTTCAATCAATGCACTATCAATACCATTCTTGGAACCATCCATACCATAGAATGATTCGGAAAGGGTAACATCGAAAAGGTAGCCCGGTTTCCTAGGCATCTCAATCTTGATGTAATGCTTTTCGCCTGACTTTAGCACATCCGCCTTGATGTTTACGAAAGTTTCTTCGAAGATGCTCTTACTGGCCTTTACTTTGTAGTTCTCTCCGGGAGTGACCTCGAATGTGAAGAATCCCTCAGCATTGGAAACCGTTTCTGCCTTGATGGCATTGTTTGCACTATAAACGGTGATACTAACCTCCCTAAGGTAACCACGATTGTCCGTTTCGAAAGCGTAACCCTCAACAATGGCTTTTTGGGCCCATGCGGATTGGACTAGGCATAATAGGAAAATGAAAAGAACAAGATGTTTTCTCATGATGTAAGAAGTTTAGTTAAAATATTGAGTGTTTAGTGATTGTAATACAAAGATGCTTTTGGCATCTAAATAGTTGTCAATGAAAGGTTAATCTGTAAATTTAACAAATTCCTCAGGGTGTTCCCTTATATAAGACTCTAATTTGGAATAAAAGTCATTATGATATTTGCTGTATTCGTTATCAAACCCCTTCATGAAAGGGTCGATTTCTATTTTTCTATTAGGATTCGGTATAGAATTCTTCACCTTATGGTCTATGGCTGCCTTTTCTGCCAAAACACCTAGTTTGCCAATATTTACCTGGTTGAATGCTTGTGCTGCCACAGGCAGTTGGTGAATGATTTGGGAGGATTGGAGGGATTCTAAACCACCTTCGGACATGGCTTCATCCATTTTTCTAAAGAAATAAAGCGCCTTTTGTCCGGATGTCAGATGTGGTATCACCAAACTGTCTACATCATCCAAATCAAAAATCTTGCTATAAATGGGGCGAATCAACAACATTTCCAATTCTGCTCCTTTTTTTTCATTGAATTCTGCTCGACTCATTTCAGCCCTGAGGTCCCAGGCTTCCACTGGTTGGGGGACATCAATTGCCATTCTTTTCGATACGCCTGCGGAATCCACAGTTTGCGTATCAATCATGGATGGAGGCGGGGGCGTGGTAGTACCAGGCTCAACGATGCCATTATTGGTGCTTTCTGTATCTGTGGTACAGGCTATCAGAAAACTCATGATTCCGAATAAACAAAAAGGGATGAATCTTCTCATTCTTTATCGACTCTTTTTAGGTCCAATAGATTCAAGGCATTCTTACTGATTCCCTTGATGTTACTTCGAGCAAAGACAGCAGTTTCATCATAAAATAAAAAGATAACCGGTGCTTCGTCAATAACAATCTTCTCCATTTCCTTGTACAGTTCGTATCTTTTTGAATCATCATCCTCATTCAGGGCCTGCTCGTATAGTTCGTCATATTTCTTATTCTTGAATTGGGTATAATTAGGTGGAGCTGTCTTGTCGCCATTGAATACAACAAGGAAACTTTCCCCATCCGGATAATCCGCAATCCAAGAACCTCTGAAGAAATCCACTTTCCCCTCCTTAATCATATTTCGGAGTGTTGCGGATTCAACGGATTCGATTTTGACATTCAAGCCCAATTCTTTCCATTGGCGTGCAATGAAAGTACAAAGGTCAACATAGGCCTTTGTTGTCATCAGTTGGATTTCAGGCAAACCATTACCATTAGGATGACCTGCCTGTGCTAAAAGGGCCTTTGATAGTTCGGGATTGTATTCATAACCTTTGATGGTATTATCATATGATGGTAATCCTCTGGGTGTAAATCCTGAATCTGCAGATTTTCCAACGCTATTCCTTAGTTGTTTGAGCATTAAATCCCTATCAAAACCATAATTGAGTGCTTGGCGAACCAGTTTATTCGATAATGGATTATCATCCTTGTTCATATTGATTCCCAAATACTCTGAATTCAAGAATGGTATTTTGATGAATTGGATATCATTTTTCAATTCATCCTGAAGCGCTCCTTCCTTGGTCAGTAATTCATCCGCAAACGATGATTCCAATCCGGACATATAATCCAATTTGCCTTGCTTGAACTCTAAGAAAGCTGTCTTCCGGTCACCGATGAAACTGATTTTTACACCATCCAATTTTGGAAGTCCTGCTTCAAAATAATTCTCATTCTTTCTTAGGAATAATGCTTGTCCTTCCAACCAATTCTTGAATTGGAATGGTCCGGTACCAACCGGATTGCTTCTGAAATCAGCACCGAAATGTTCTACGATTTCCTTGGGTACAACCGAGCAATATTGCATACTGAGTATGCCCATTATCGGTTTGAAAGGAGCCTTGAGTCGAATGACGAATGTCGATTCGTCAGGAGCGGAGAATGGTGTTTCCTCTGCCAAGGCATCAAAAATCCATGCACCCGGCGAACCTGTTTGCTCATCCAATATCCGATTGAATGAATATACAAAATCAGATGCGACGACCTTCCTTCCTTTACCTCCCTCAAATTGCGGATGGTCATGGAAGTACACGTCATCCCTTAGCTTAAACGTAATGGATGTACCGTCTTCGGCTGTTTCCCAGCTTTCTGCAATACTTGGTTTTACGTTCAATCCCTCATCCAACTCTACCAATCCATTATACAAATGATGGATAGCCCATATGTTATTCTGACTTTTTGCGAAAGCCGGATCGAGAGATGTAATGGTGTTGGGTTGGTTATATTTGAATATTTTCTTGCCCGTTTCTCCATCTTCCACATTAATGGAACAGGAAACGAAACAAATCATCGCAGCAATGAAAAAGAATGGATATTGGAAATATTTCATATTCAATACTAGAAATTTAGAAACGACTCTATGTGCTTATTTATTACCTCTTGGGTATTTTCATTGATTTCATCCTTGTCGTTCAGGATACTACCAATGGAACTGATAGGTAGCTTATTGGGCATGACTGCAACACCGACATGGTTCAACATTCCCGTTAGATGATCCAAGCCTCTCAGGTTACCGGCCCTGCCACTGGCAACACCGACCAATAGTGCTTTTTTACCCACAAAATTCTCCTTGTACCTATTGATGGAAATGGCATCAATGAACAACTTCACAATACCTGGGATACTGCCATTATATTCGGGACTCACGAATACGAATTTCTCAGCAGGAATAATGGTTTCTTCTTGTACTTTCTTCAACTCCTCTTTCATGGATGCGGGGTTGTACATGTCAGGATGCAGGATGCTCTCCTGAATTTCCTCTAGTGAGATGAAGTAAACGACTTCCTCGGTTTTGGTTCTCAAAACATCCGCATAGTGTTTGGCGAAGACATGGGTCTTGGCATCCTTGCGATTCGTACCGGATATTACAGTTATCATTAGCAATTATTTTAATAAGACAAATGTAATATAAAGAATGATACTTAACAGTATTTGGTTGAATGTAGGGCTGTTATATCTACATCAAAATTATGTGGTAGAATGATATTTCTCCCAACGTCTTTGTTCTCTTTTGAAAAAGGAATCGAACTTGGATGGTGTTTCGATTTGGATATTGATTTCAGTTTGGGTAATGGGATGTATGAATTCTAATTGTACAGCGGCCAAAAACAGACCTTTGTCCCTTTTTGTATTTTCGGGGTCCCCGTACATCTTATCTCCTACAATGGGATGATTGGACATGGCTAAATGCTGCCGAATTTGATGCATCCTACCCGTTAATGGTTGGGCTTGAACCCAAGTGATGTAGTCGTTTTTCAAGGACCTTCCGACCTTGATTGTTTTGAAGATGGTTTTACTCCCGAGTCCGTTCACATCCGAATCAACAATCATATCATTCATTTTTCCATGTATGATGGCATGATAAGTTTTGGATATTTTCCGCTGTTCGAACATCTGGCCTAGTGCAACCTGTGTTGATTTGGATTTGGCAACCAATAGTAGGCCACTTGTGGGACCATCCAGTCGATGGACAGGTTTCGGATTAACGAGAGCATCTGTTGCTTGGGACGCTTCCAGATTGTAGGGTAGGGCATTTTGAATGGTAATATATTGGTTGCCAGAGGTAATGATCCCCGAGGGTTTATTGATGATGGCCAAATGATGATCCTCAAATAATATTTCGAGTTCCAAAGGAAATGGTTTTGATAATGGGGTTTCCTTCACCAATACCTGAATTATATCACCCTCTTTCAGATATGTGCTTGTACGAGCCTTTTTTCCATTCAGATGGACCAAACCTTTTTTGAATGCTTTTTTGGAACTAGAACGTGTGGGAATGGAGGGGAAACGACCTATGATATAATCATATATCCTTGTGGGCTGGTCCAAGTGTTCCACTGTATGTATGGTTGTTTCCATGTCAGATGATTGCATTTTGTTTAAGTGCATAGAGAATACCCAAACCAAAAAACCAAGTGAACAGCCCAAAGAGAATGGATTTCATTGCGAAATCCTCATCAGCTCCATTTCTGATCAGTTCATTTCTGGATAATTTCAGAACGAATCTATAATTATAATACAAACCCGGAATCAATACCATTCCAAAATAGACAAGTCCGAAAGTACTGGCTTGGATGAGATGGCTGTAGATTTCCATGGCAAAGGGATAAATTGTAAAACCCAGAAACCCAATCAATAACAAAACAGTGAACCAACCCATGACATCACTTAGTTTTTCGCCTGATTCTTTTTTATGGAATACGAACATGAAAAGTACCACGATATTCAAGGCGACAAGTTCTGCGAGGACTTCAGAGTAGAAATAATCCTTTAGGGTGAGTTCCCCATTGGATGCAGGAATGAAAAGCAGGAGTGGCAATCTTATGAAAAACATGGAAATGGATGCGGATTCATTACTGATTTTATATTCCCTCAATTCAGCTTCAAAAGTGAGGTAGATGACATAACCCAGCCACCCGAATGCAATGAGAGGAATACTATATGCTGAAGCATAGTATATCGCTACGACAGCCATTAAGAGAGGAATGAGTAAATCCCAGTAATAGTTGAATACCCTGATGTAATACTTGATATTTTCCATTTGGTTCCTGAACAATGGAATTGTAATGGTGATGGATTCCGAATTGAAATTACAATAAAAAAAGGGGGCATTCCTAAGAATACCCCCTTGAATTTTATCAAGAAAGACAAGTTTCTGAATTACTTCTTGTCATCTACTTCTTCGAATTCTACATCCTCGACATCCTCTCCTGAATCATTGGTGTTTTCGTTTGCACCTGCACCTGCATTTTCATTTGCATTTGCTTCCGGATTCGGATTCTGAGTATTCTGATACATATTCTGACTGGCAGCAGTCCACGCTTCCTGCATTTTTTGCGAAGCAGCTTCGATAGCATCCATATCCTTGGCTTCATGAGCAGTTTTCAACTCCGCCAATGCATCCTCAATGATTTGCTTCTGGTCAGCAGGAACCTTATCGCCATACTCATTCAATTGCTTCTCCGTTTGGAAAATCAAAGAATCAGCAGCATTCAGCTTATCAACTACTTCCCTGGCAGCCTTATCTGCGTCAGCATTGGCGGCAGCTTCTGCCTTCATCTTTTCGATTTCTTCCTTGGACAATCCCGTTGAAGCCTCGATTCTGATGGTTTGTTCCTTACCTGTTCCCTTATCCTTGGCAGATACATTCAGGATACCATTCGCATCCATATCGAATGTAACCTCGATTTGAGGAACACCCCTAGGTGCTGGTGGAATATCACTCAATACGAAACGACCTACGGTTCTGTTATCCCTTGCCATCGGACGTTCTCCCTGAAGAATATGGATTTCTACAGATGGTTGGTTATCGGATGCAGTAGAGTATACCTTGGTTTTCTTGGTCGGAATGGTTGCGTTGGAATCAATTACCACATCATACACACCACCCATGGTTTCGATACCCATGGAAAGTGGGGTTACATCCAAAAGAACAACATCCTGAACATCACCACTCATTACACCACCTTGGATGGCAGCACCCACGGCCACTACTTCATCCGGGTTAACGGAACGGTTAGGTTTCTTTCCGAAGAATTCCTCAACGGCTTGTTGGATTCTTGGGATACGAGTGGAACCACCCACAAGGATTACCTCATCGATTTCGGATTTATCCAAACCGGCATCCTTAAGTGCTTCAGCACAAGGCTTCAGGGTTCTTTGTACCAAATCATGAGCCAATTGCTCGAACAATGCCCTTGAAAGTTTCAGTACCAAGTGTTTTGGAATACCATCAACCGCTGTGATATAAGGAAGATTGATATCAGCCATAGTAGAAGCGGAAAGCTCAATCTTAGCTTTTTCAGCAGCATCCTTTAATCTCTGAAGGGCCATAGGGTCCTTACGAAGATCGATATTTTCTTGCTTTTTGAATTCATCAGCCATCCAGTTGATAAGTACCTGGTCAAAGTCATCACCACCCAAGTGTGTATCACCATTAGTTGACTTTACCTCGAAGATACCATCACCCAATTCCAGAATGGAGATATCAAAAGTACCACCACCCAAATCGTATACAGCAATGGTCTTGTCCTCATCTTTCTTATCCAAACCATAGGCAAGTGCTGCTGCTGTTGGCTCGTTTACGATACGCTTGACAGTCAAACCAGCGATTTCACCCGCTTCCTTGGTAGCCTGTCTTTGGGAATCGTTGAAGTAAGCAGGAACTGTGATAACAGCCTCTGTTACGGTTGTACCCAAATAATCCTCGGCAGTTTTCTTCATTTTCTGAAGCACCATAGCCGAAAGTTCCTGAGGTGTGTACAGACGACCGTCGATATCCACTCTGATGGTATCATTGTCACCCTTTACAGCCTTGTAAGCCGAACGATTAACCTCGTTGGTCACTTCACTATAGCGTGTACCCATGAAACGCTTGATAGAACTGATTGTCTTTGTTGGATTCGTGATTGCTTGTCTTTTAGCTGAATCACCTACCTTACGTTCACCTCCATCAACGAAGGCTACGATGGAAGGAGTTGTTCTTCTTCCCTCCTCATTAGGGATTACCACAGGTTCGTTACCCTCCATTACGGCAACACAAGAGTTGGTAGTACCTAAGTCAATTCCGATGATTTTACCCATTGTTACTGTATATTTTTAGAAATATTTATTTGCAAAAATTGTATGATTTCAATTAGGTATGGTCAATTGTTGTGCCATGCCAAAAAAGGCTGCCAAGAGCTGATTTTTTGTCTTGGTTCAAGTGTTTTACTGGCAGAAATGTCGGTCAGGTATGACATTTTGTCTTAATTGGACACCCAATTGGACAAGATTCTAGTCTGTGAATTCCTTGATGGACTGAATGACACCATCCACATCATTATGGATGGATAGGATCAGATTCTTATATTTTTTCTCCTTACTCATTTGTTCCAACAAGGGATAGATGGGTCTATCCTTAGTCCAGTATTTCTCATTAATGAATACCATCGGACTGGGATATTCATAGGAAACGTAATGATTTTGACAGGCATCCTGGAAAATTTCCTGTATGGTACCGGCACTTCCCGGAGAATAGATGACACCACCTTTGGCAATGGCAAGTAATCCTTCCTCCCTGACACTATTGGCAAAATACTTGGCAATTTTGGTAGCGAATGGTGTAGGTGGTTCGTGGCCATATAGCCAAGTTGGAATGCCCAGGCTTTCATATTTCTTGATTCTAGGGAATGTATCCATACACTTGAAAGCAGTGGATAACCATTCTTCCTGTGGCGTATAACTAGGACATGTCTTTAGGATTTTGATGCCTTCCTTAAGTTCCTTTATCGTCTTTCCGGCAAACCATGCTCCTACATGTGTTGCTTCCATTGCTCCCGGACCTCCACCTGATATCATCAGGTAGCCGAGTTCGGTTAACTGCTTTGAGATAAGGCACACATTAAGGTAATCCTTGGTGTTGCGTTTGAGACTATGGCCACCCATGATGGCTACGATTTTCTTGTCATCGTATTTTCTGATGAAATCGGCAAGGGCATCCGTAACGGAATGGTCATGTATTCTCCTAGCTAGTGATTCTTGGATGGTATTGGCTTCACCCTCACCATTGGCCATAAAATGGTCATACACTTTTTTGTCATAGGTGTCATTATAGGATTCGGGGTGTTCCAGTTTATATCCTTTGTAGATGCTTTTTGTTGAATATAGTTTAGATTGGTACATCTTGAAAGGTACCTTAAGTTTGGGGAATATGGCATTGTTACCTTTCGAAAGGATATGATTGGTAATGCTATCATTCATTTTGCATCCCAAGAATATACAATCCTTGAATTTGGTATTCAAAATGAGGTCATGCACTTTGGTGAGGTCTAGTTTCTGGAATGCTCCTTTCTGGACAAGTGGCATTCTGGGAAGTTCTTTCTTTATTTCTGTGAGTGATTCGTATTCGTGCATGATATACTTGGTTAAAAGTTGAATTTTACCCTATCAATTTTGGGATAATGTTGGTTCATGGCCTTTTGCCAGTTTCTCAAATCCTTAATGGACATATAGTCATGGCCATCCTTATGATTGATTTTTGCAATCCTATACATGATGCGCCATAATCCCAGCATTGCCTTGTATCTACCTGAGAAGTTCATTCGTGTATCATAGATATGGGCGGCTTCCGCTCCTGTACCATTGATTTCCACAATGAAAATTTCCTTACCTGCTTTCATATCTTCCATGGACTTGCATCTCAAATCATATCGTGCGAGATATATGCCATCCAAGCTTTGTTCTATCTCATCAAATACACGATGTAGAGCATCATCAATTTCATGATTATGGTTGATGAATTCCGTTCCCAAACTATGGTTACCAATTAATCCCAAGGAGAATACCTCACCTATGGCAGGCACGAAATTCATTTTATCCTTGAGTTTTATCCTCAGTCTTTCTAGTTGAAGAATTGCTCTGGGATAATCCATGATGAGTTCATGGACTGATTTTTTTCCATCGCCTACGACCCTAAGGAAGCCTTTCTTACATACAGAAATGATATGGCCAGTCTTTTCATGAGGCATGCGATAGTGGAGGATGGCATATTCCTCCTCATAGGGTATATAGGATTGTAACATATAATCCAGTTCATACATGGCTTCATGGTAAGCATGTAATTGTTGTATGTTATCAATTTTCTTTACACAATATCCCCTTTCCCCAATGTCAGGTTTTCCAATGACGGGGAATTCCAATTGATTGGCATCGAATTGTTCCAACATGTTTTCCTTGGATGTACCGATTGGAATATAGATGGTTTTGGGCAGGTATCTGTCAGGTAATTTATCGAGTAGACGAAATTTCCTTTCACCTCGCATTCCACCATATTCAATGCCGGGATTCACAGCTGCAAAGAATCCGAATGAACGGGATTTTAGAGCAAGGAAAAAATAATAGAACATTACTGGGATATAAGTAACGTTCATGGGCCAGTATTCCCAATGTGTCAGTTTAATCCAAAATGGGGATTTATTCCACATCTTCAGCCATTAATTTAGAAAGGGAAAGTTGTTGTTTATCCTGATTGAGATGGAGTAGGTCGTTATATTCCATTGTCATGGAATGACCATCATTCACAACTTGGGTGATACTGACCGTTCTGACGATATTATGTCTATCCATGACGAAGTCATTGAAAATATCGCCATCCCCACCTTCCTTGTGCAACTGTAGGATGGATTCAGGTGTATAGGTTTGTTGCTCTTTCCATTCGTCAAACCATCCTTGTCTCTTGATTTTAGCTGCTTGCTCGTAAAGGGTTGATGATGACCAGATGTAGGCCGATTCGGTGTCCAGAGGTGTTAGGTAACTTTCGTGTTCATCTCTCCTGAATTGAAAAAGCTCGCCATTTTCCCAAACCACCATTGTAAAAGGTTCTATTCCTGTGAGATCATACTCCTTGTGGAAGCTCCTAATGTCTTTGTATTGGATACAATCCTTGACGATAATTCCACGGCTCTTGGGATATGGTGGTCGGTGTTGATGTCTGGTGAATGCTCCATTCAATAGACAAAGGAGTTTGTTTTGGGAACTGGCACAGATCCAGGTTCCTCCTTTGATATCCTTAGGGAAAATGAGCTCCATGCTCCCTGTGGATTCTGTCGAAATGATTTTGGGTGAACGTTTGGGACTTTCGTCCCGATTGGAAGTCAGTACGAATTGGTTCTTACCCAAAGGAATATAACTTACTGTACACATATAACATCAACATTCATGCTTGATAATAAGTTAGTCCGAAAGCTAAAAAAGGCAAGGATATAACATTATCCTTGCCTTTCAAATTGATAGAGAGGGGGATTATCCTCCTACTCTTGTCAAGTATTTCTCAGCTTCGATAGCTTGAGGAGAATTCGGATAATCGTCCATGATTTGGGAATAGGTGGCTTTAGCATCACCAGCATTTCCTTGGTTCTCCTGAAACATACCCAATTTCAATAAATGCAAAGGAGTAGCGTACTCATTCTTATTGGTCTTGGTTGCTTTCTTATAATTAGAAAGTGCATTATCCATCTCATTCAACTCTGAGTAACAATCACCCAAAGCTGCATATTTGAAAGAACCCAAGAAATCTCCCTTGGGAGAATAATCATTGAGGAATCCTTTCGCAATATCATAATTACCTAGGTTAAGGTAGCAGATACCGGCATAGTAATTAGCCAAATTGGAAGCATCAGTTCCTCCGAAATTATCCATGATATCAAGGAATCCATGGTTCTCATTAATGGTATCTCCCTCCAATGCTATGGCGTATTGCTCATTATCGAAAGCATTCTGGGCATACTGCATGATTTCAGCAGCTTCTTTTTCCAAAGGAGCCTTATACATGAATAGATAAGCCAGTACTCCCGCTACAACCAAGATGATGACTCCGACTACGGTCATGATCATATTCTTGTTCTGTTCAACGAAATCCTGAGCAGTTTCAACTTTGGATACAACGTCCACTAA
This sequence comes from Saprospiraceae bacterium, assembly GCA_020631355.1. Classification (GTDB taxonomy): domain Bacteria; phylum Bacteroidota; class Bacteroidia; order Chitinophagales; family Saprospiraceae; genus JAHDCE01. Next base: position 113,752 of record JAHDHL010000011.1, read on the forward strand.
CGTTTCTTCCTCTTGCTTCTGGTTCTTTTTCTTTCTTCTAGCCATTAGAAATTAGAATGGTTTGTTTTCAATTCGAAAAAAATCGGCACAAAGATAGTATTATTTGTGAACATTGTGGATAAATTTTAAATAAGAATAGGCATTCCTTAAACATAAATGGCTGACCTTGGAAAGGCCAGCCATTTACTTATTCCATAAAGGTAAGATTAGTCCTTGATGAAAGGATAATCCTCCTGTACATAATTATCGGTCCAAAGTTCCTCAACAGGCGGTAGTGGAGACTCCAAAGCAAACTTGACAGAGTCTTCGACTTCTTCCTTGATTTTGGTTTTGATGGCCTTGATTTCATCCTCAGACGCAATTTTTCCGTCAAGGATTGTTTTTTCTAAACTCTTGACCGGATCTCTTTCCCTGTACGAGTTCAACTCCTCGCGAGTCCTGTACTTGGCAGGATCTGAAACAGAGTGTCCTTTGTATCTGTATGTCTTGATTTCCAAGAAGTAAGGGCCATTTCCTGCTCTGATGTGGTCTGCGGCTTCCTTGATGGCTTCATGTACTTTCATGGTATCCATTCCATCGACTTCGCCGTGTGGCATTCCGAATGCCTCACCCACTTGGTGTATGTCAAGTACATTGGATGTCCTTGCAACGGAAGTACCCATTGCGTAACCATTGTTCTCAACGATATATAGTACGGGCAGTTTCCAGTTCATCGCCATATTGAATGACTCATATAATGCTCCTTGTCTTGCAGCACCATCACCGAACATGGTAACGGAAATATTATTCGTTTCCCTGTATTTTTCAGCAAAACCGATTCCTGTACCGATAGGAATTTGTGCACCTACGATACCATTTCCACCAAAATACCTGTGTTCCTTGGAGAAAAAGTGCATGGATCCACCTTTTCCTTTGACACAACCTGTGTACTTACCGAACAATTCGGCCATACAAGAACGACTGGTTAGTCCTCTCGCCAATGCCACTCCGTGTTGGCGATAAGCCGTAACGATTGCATCATCAGGCGTGATGGCTGTGGTAAGGGCTGCAGCAATGGCTTCCTGTCCGATGTAAACATGGCAGAATCCTCTGATATTTTGCTTACCGTACTCCACTAAGGCACGTTCTTCGAATCTTCTTACCCTTAGGGCAGTTTCATACCATCCTAGGAATGTTTCCTTGGAATATTTATCCTTAGGACTCTTGGCTTTTGATTTGGTGGACTTACTTGCTCTTTTTGCCATCTTGGTTTGATCTAATATTTGATGAAAATGATGGTTTAGGTCAGGCTGTGCAAATTTACAAAAGAATCGCACAACGGGAATTAAACAGAATGAAATTTAATAGGTTTACATATAAATTGATTTTTAATGCTCAAAATAGCCTTTTCTCCCATCTATAAATACCGATTACCGGAAGGGCATCGGTTTCCGATGATGAAATATGAATTGATTCCGGAGCAATTGGTGTATGAGGGGACCGTAACTGAAGATCATTTTTTTCATCCTGATGCATTAGATGATGCAACGATTTTGGCAACTCATTCGGAAGTATATTGGAATAAGCTGAAGCATTTGAGTCTGACTCCTCGTGAAATCAGGAAAATTGGATTTCCATTAAGGGAGGATTTGATTGTGAGAGGAACTCATATTTCCCAAGGAACGATAGATTGTTGTCATTTTGCAATGGAGCATGGTATTGCCATGAACATAGCAGGTGGCACCCACCATGCATTCAGGGACAGGGGAGAGGGGTTCTGCTTATTGAATGACTTTGCGATTGCAGCCAATTACTTATTGGATAATCAACTAGCTCGGCAAATTCTTATTGTAGATTTGGATGTGCATCAAGGAAATGGAACTGCAAAGATTTTTGAGCATGATTCCAGGGTTTTTACTTTCAGTATGCATGGCCAGAAAAACTATCCCACCCAAAAGGAAAATTCAGACTTGGATATTGGTTTGCCTGATAAATCTGAGGATGAAATCTATATCAAGACATTGAAAGATACCTTGCCGGGATTGATAGATCAAGTAGAACCTGATATCATAATGTATCTATCCGGAGTGGATATCATTGCTTCTGATAAGCTAGGAAGACTGAATGTGAGTCGGGAGGGATGTAAGGAACGGGACCGTTTTGTTTTGGAAACTTGTAAGAAGAACAATATACCCGTGGCAGTATCCATGGGAGGTGGTTATTCTCCCCGAATTGCAGATATTGTGGAAGCGCATTCGAATACATTCCGGTTGGCCCAGGAAATTTATTTCTGATTCTCCTCTATTTGAACTGATTGTCTCTGAATAGGTAATTGATTGAGTCCTTTTCCATTCCCACTATTTCAAAATTTTGGATGAATGCTATTCTATTCTTGATATGCAGCGGGATACTATCATTTGCATTGAGTAATGATAATTCATTTGAGCAGGGCTCACTTCTGAATTTTTGGAACTGGATATTCCCATCATGACCATTCTGATAGGTGAGTGATTGGGAGAATACATTCCTAAGTGAATCATCAATGACCTTCAATACATCGACCCTGACATTCCTATTCCTATGTCCATAAATGGAATGCATGATGATTTCATCGGATTTGTCACAGGTAATATCCATGAATTCAATGGACATTTGATTACCGGGTTTGGAAACGAAATTCTCCCATCCGGATTGCGGGATGGCTTTTCTTGTCTTACCATCGAAAACATAGCCGAAATAACTATCCATGTAGGTTGTGATGATGATGAAGTCATCAGTTGAATCTCCATTGATATCCGATGAATAAGTTGTGAATTGGAATGAAGCATCATCAAGGGCTCCTTGATCCTCAAGGATGAATTGTTGGAAATATTCCGATGCATCATCATTCGAATCTGAGCTTCGGTTGCAGGAAAACCAGAAGCAGCCATAAAAAAAGAGCAAGCAGATAGCTGCATTGCTCTTATGAATATTCTTATTATAATTCATCATTATCGGTCCTCTGTGATTAGGTCGTACTTGAATTGTATCCTATCAACAATAGGGTAGCCATTCTTCGGATCCGTATTCTTGAGAATGATATCCACATCAATGGTTTCGGATTTTTCCTTGCTGGTACTATCGAAAAGAAGGTTGATTTGTCCTGATTCTCCAGGATTCATCTTAGTAACAGTATAATCCGTTTCCGTACAGCTACAAGCCGTGACCACCTCAATCTCCACAATTTCCTTACTGATATTCTTGTATTGGAATGCCAGGGCTTTCTTTTCTCCCCGTACTACTTCACCCAAATCAATCATTGTTGGAGTGTATTCCAAAAGAATAGGCATTCCGAATTCATTATACTGAATCTCATCGTCCGGTTCCGCATCGGTTGGCGTATCCACATCTACTACTTCCTCTACGATTTCATCGTTATCGACAGGAGTAAGCATTTGTTTGGGTTTGCATGAAATAGCCATGATGACCAAGGGTAGGACCAAAAAGAGTATTTTCTTCATCTCAATCATATTTCCTTGCTTATAGAAATTATTGGTTCATACAGTTAAGACTGTATTTGAAGTAAAATGGTTGTATAAGTGCCTATTTTTTAAGCTTGCTACAAACCTCGGAGATTCTTTTGATGGATTCCTTGAGTTCATCATCAGAAGCTGCATAGGAAATCCTGAAACAGTTGTCTGCTCCGAAAGCGCTACCTGTTACTACGGCTACAAGACCCTCCTTGAGGACATATTCGCAGAAATCATCCGCATTATTGATAGTAACATTGCCATCCGTGGTACCAAAGAATTCACTGATATCAGGGAAAATGTAGAAAGCACCCATTGGTTTGTTGACTTTCATTCCCGGGATTTGGCTCAATCCCTCTATCATCATGTCCCTTCTGGATAGGAAAACGGCCCTCATGTCATCTGTCGGTTTCATATCTGCCTCCAATGCATAGGCTCCTGCCATCTGGCTGAATGCATTGGCGCCGGATGTGAATTGTCCTTGCATCTTGATACAGGCAGCGGCCACCCATTTGGGAGCTCCGATATAACCGAGCCTCCATCCAGTCATGGCAAATCCCTTGGAAAAACCATTTACAGTAATGGTCTTATCCTTGACATTGGGGAATGTACCAATGCTAACGTGTTTTCCTGTAAAATTGATATACTCATATATCTCATCAGAAACGATATAAATATCCTCATGGGCAGCTACGACATCCGCAATTGCCTTTAGTTCATCATGTGTATATACAGAACCAGTAGGATTACAGGGGGAAGAAAACATCACAAGCCTTGTCTTCTCATTGATGGCTTCCTCTAATTGTTGTGCAGATACCTTGTAATCTTGTTCGATTCCTGACTTCAGGATGATAGGTTTGGCACCCGCTAATTTGACAATCTCGCTATAGGTAACCCAGAAAGGTGCGAGTACGATTACCTCGTCACCCTCGTTCAATAAGGACAAGGCAATATTGGCCAAGGATTGCTTGGCACCATTGGATACAACGATTTGGTCCATACCGAAATCCAAATCATTATCCCTCTTGAACTTATTGATAATGGCTTTTCTTAATTCCGGTAATCCCGGAACAGGAGTATACTTGGTGTACCCTCCGTCAAGTGCTTTCTTTGCAGCTTCTTTGATGTGTTCAGGAGTATCAAAATCGGGTTCTCCAAGACTCAGGCTGATGACGTCATGGCCTTGATCTCTTAGTTCCCTAGCCATTCTACTCATCTTAATGGTAGCGGATTCCGCCAAACGTTGGATTCTATCGGATAAAAGAGTATTCACTTCTTTCATTTTTAAAGGATATGAAATTGTCAGATAAACAGCGGCAAATGTAAGTATTCCTTTAATTTAAATCCATAGTCCTAACTACTTCTTTTATACTCAGGCTAAGATTATATTGGGGTTTTTACCCCGTGTAATGTTTTATGAAGTTGTGAATGATTTCATGATGGATTTGGCAGCGAGTCTGCCTGTCTTCATGGCTGCATTGATTGAACCGTTATAAAGATGATCGCCACACATGTATAATCCATCCTTGATTTTGTAATGTTCGGAAGTTAGGTAATTCAATACCTTGTCCTGATTGGGTAATGCATAGGGGATATGGTAGGTCTTAATGTGTTGCCAGGATGATGTATCGTAATACTGATTAAGGTCGGATATGACCTTTTGTTCGATGTCGTCAATGGTATGATGATGCTCAGGGATAACCGATACGGAAATGAGCTGATTCTGATTGCTATTATAATTGGGGGAAACCTTATTGATGCAACAAACATTATTGACCCACTGTGCATGAGGTGTAAGCATGATAGCGGGCAATTCGTACTCAAATGAATCTGAACTGAAGTACAGATTGTACACCGAACGGAATTCCGTCTTGATATCCTTGTTGAAATCCTGAATCAATCCCGATGCTTGGGTAGCAATAAGGGTAACATCGGCTTCTATGGCTTTGCCTGATGATGTCGTAACCACATTGTCCTTGATTCCAAGGACTTCCTCATTGAGGAAAAATCTGGTTTTTTCCAGTTTGCCGGCTAATTGTTTGGGAATTTCTTCCATTCCGTTGGCAGGAATAGTCGCGAATCCCTCACTGAACATCTTGAATACAAAGTGAAACATTTGGCTGGATGTACTCAGGTCATTATCCAAGAAAATCCCTTTGTAGAATGGAGCGAAGAATTCATCCACATAGGTCTTCGAAAACCGATTGTAAAGGAATTCCTTGGTCGTGGTGGAAGGCGTTGCGAAAATCTTATTGATATCTTGGGATTTGACCTTCTTCTTGAGGGTGTAGGTTTTCCACTTATCCCCAAAGGTGGCAAGGGGTGAGAAAATGGTTTTGAATAATAATGATAATTCCCTTGCGGGGTCGCCAATTTCTTGTAATCCATTCCGGGTATGTATGGCTGATCCGGCCATAAAATATTTCAGGTCTAATGCATCGTAATCCAAAATGGCTTTGGCTTCGGGATAAGCAGAAAGGAACACCTGAAATCCGTGATCCAATGAATAGCCACCTATCTTATCTGTCTTGATTCGACCACCAACGCGGTCAGTCTTTTCAATGATATTGGTTTCATGACCCCCTTTTTCCAGATAGTAAGCAGCTGTCAATCCTGAGATACCTCCTCCAATGATATTGACCTTCATATTCAAATGTTTTTAGAATAGATTAATGCAAATTTCTAAAAAGTGTTGGCAAAGCCATGGATTTCATTAATATTAATTATTTTAGCCATGTATGAATTGTTAAACTAATAAAACCAAATGAATCGTGGCCGACCAATTCGTAGTTAATGTCATGGGCTTGAATGTCAGGGAGAAACCCACTTCCGTTTCCAGTATCAATATTGTAGGTAGAATCAACCAGGGAGATAGATGCGAGCATTTTCCTAGTGATTTGGATAATACCAAATGGATCCGAATCAGAATGATGATTGATGATTCCGAATTGGTAGGATTCGTAGCCAAGCGTTTCTTGGATCCTGCAGACGGAGGTAATGTGGCACCACAAGTATCAGACCATTTATCTGTGGTTCATATGCCGGAAAATAAGCGACACATAGACCGGGATAACAAACAAGGCAGGGCGTTTCCGATAGGGGAGTCCAACAGACCCAAGAGGGTACATTCCAGCATTGCGAAGAAAGCAGCTTCACTGCATAAGATAGTTGATTGGTTGGATGTTGAGAAAAGTAAGCGATTCGCTCCTGAAAGCAGCAAGACTTTTTGTAATATTTATGCATATGATTATGTCTATCTGACCGGATGTTACATCCCACGGGTTTGGTGGATGTCATCTGCCATTGCCAATTTGGTACAGGGCAAGGAAGTCACTGTGAAATATGGCCAAACAGTCAAGGAGATGAATGCCAATAGCCTCCATGAATGGTTTGAGGAGTATGGTGGTGTATTCGGATGGAAAAGAAAATTTGACATAACGGAAGTCCAGGAAGATGCCAATAAGGGAAAAGTATGTATCATTACGGCTAGAAGGATTGAACTGAACCGTTCGGGACACATTGTAGCCGTTGTTCCTGAAGTGGAGGGGAATGATGCATTGAGTGCCGTGAGATTTGATGATGGTCGAGTGAAGTTTCCCTTACAATCACAGGCCGGAGGTACGAACAGGAAATATTTCAAGGATATCAATGGTTCCAAATGGTGGTCTTGGAGTATATACAGCGATTTCGGATTTTGGGTACATGACTAATTCGTATCCCTGATCATCATTATCATCAAAATTTTATGAAGGAGCAGCCATATCTGAGTATAGTTTATTGTGGAAGAAATGATAACTATGGTGGGGATTTCAATAGGAGATTAGAGTTGTCTGTTAATTGGCTGTCTGGCTTGTTGGAAAAGTATGCGTTACCCAGCGAGTTAATCATAGTGAATTATAATCCTATTTTGGATAAGCCTACACTCAAGGATGTCATCAGATGGCCCGTGAATCGCAAGTATCTCTCCATTAGAATCATTGATGTACCCAAGGAAATCCATGAGAACTATGTGGATGATTCCGTAAGGAAAACCTTACCTCTTTTTGAATTCATAGCTAAGAATATTGGGATAAGGAGGGCCAAGGGTGAATATATCCTTTGTACCAATGCTGACGTGATTTTCTCCGAAAAGTTAGTGTCATTCATAGCACAAAAAGAACTGAGCCTCGGTAAACTATACCGTTCGGATAGATTGGACTTTAAAAGAGCAGGAGAGGAAATAGATGTATCGAAAATTGATTACGAACGATTCGAAAGGAACATCAGGAATCAGGTATTTGAATTCTACACCCGAGGAGGAGTAACTAGGATGGAATCCCCAAAATCTATCCCATTGCGTCTCATGATGGTGAAAAGTAGGATTTTCCTAGAAAAGAATAAGTTCAGGTTATTTGATTGGTGGAATACCAAACTCAAACTGGAACAATATCTCAAAAAAGACATCTTTGTATACGACTACCATTGTTCCGCAAGCGGGGATATGGCATTGATGCATAGAAATCACTGGTCGGAAATCAAGGGGTATTTGGAGGATACCTGGATTTCAACACACACGGATACGTTACAGGTCATCATGACAGCGGCCTTTGGTCTTCAAGTACATGATTTGCCTTATCCCGTTTACCATCAGCATCATGAACGAAGATTTGATTTTGGAGAGGTGAATCCCGATATGGATAGGATGTACCAAAGGTTACTAAGGGATGGTAAGGAAATACTTGAGAATCCCAAACCCTATACCAATTCCTCAGATAACTGGGGAATGCCTACTACCGAATTGGAAGAAATTACTTTTTAGATCATCCCATCTCACAACCCTTTTCTCTTTCTTCACATCTAAGGAGTTGTAAGCATATGAATGACCCATGTTGGTCAATGTAGTATGTCAGACTATTCTCAAATAACTTAGATAACCTTTTGAAGAATGAAGAAAATAGTTCTACTCTCCATCTTATTCCTATTTGTAGCAGGGCAGTCCATGGCCCAACGATTAATCACAGGGGAAATCAAGGATTCAGAAGATGATCCATTGGGCTATGCCGACATTGTAGTCAAGGGTACCGATACGGGATGTACAGCTGATTTTGAGGGATATTTCGAGATGATGGTACCTGAGGAACCCATCACTCTGGTTGTTTCATTTTTAGGATATGAATCCAAGGAAATCGATGTTAAGGCCAATCAGTCATTTGTTTCTATACAACTCAAAGTGAACGAGACAACACTAGCCGAAGTCGCCGTAGTTTCTGGTGCAAGATTAGAATCGGAAAAAGAGATGTCTGATAGCTATTCTTATATGTCGGCTTCTTCCGCTCCTGCTGCAACAGCCGATAAGAAAAGGAAAAAGAAGAAAGATAAAGTAGCCGATATGCCAAAGCTACTAGAAGGGAAATTAGGTGGTATGGAAACTACGATTCCTACAACTCCTTCAGAGCCTTTACCTCCGCCACCTCCGCCGGTTATAGAGGAAGTGCCAGCTGAAGCAACTTTTGATGCATATGATGATGTCATGATGGAAATGGATGAAGCAGAAATTATTGATGTGATAGAGTCCGGGTCGGTTAGTATGGAAGTAGATAACTTGCCCAGTGCAGGCCAACTGACTGCAGGTATCCTCAATGATTTTGGAAAATGGAACCTATGGCAGGATATCCAAGAAAATGAGTTGAGGGATTGGCAGCAATCCTGGGGCATTCGTCCTTGGGATAGGTATCCGATTCAATTGACTACCCAGAATGGTTATCCCATCATTAATGCAACCGTAAGTTTGATGGATAAGGATGTTGTCATTTGGACTTCAAGGACTGACAATACGGGTAAGGCAGAATTATGGGCTAATTTGTATCAGGATGAGGAACCCGGTTCATATTCAATGAACATAACATACCAAGGAGAGGTGTACCAATTGGACGAAGCGAAATCATTTCATGAAGGAGGGAATGCAAAGACTATCCCTGTACAGTGTAACATCAATCATATGGTGGATATTGCCATCGTTGTGGATGCTACAGGGTCAATGAGTGATGAGATTAGTTATCTGAAATCGGAATTGCGGGATGTGATTGAACGTTCCAAGGAGACACTGGAAAATTCTGATTTGAGATTGGGGTCAGTCTTTTATCGCGATTTGGGAGATGCTTATGTAACAAGAAAATCCCACTTCAGTGATGATATTTCCAAGACAGTCAGGTTCATTGAGGGACAAAGTGCCGCGGGAGGTGGAGATGGCCCTGAAGCCATAGAGGAAGCTTTCGATGAGACTTTGGATGGTTTGGTCTGGAGGGATGATGCTTCAGCAAAGTTGATGTTTTTGGTTTTGGATGCACCACCACATCAGACTGAGGAGATCATGGTGCGTTTGAAAAAACAAATAGAGCGAGCCGCCGCCAAGGGTATCAGGGTGATTCCTGTAGCCTGCAGCGGAACTGATAGAAGCACCGAGTACCTGATGCGTTCCATCGCTTTGGCTACGAATGGGTCTTATATCTATTTGACGGACGATTCAGGTATCGGAGGCAGCCACCAAAAGCCCATTACTGACGAACACAAGGTTGATTTGCTTAATGATTTGTTAGTCAAGACGATTACTGACTTTTCCTCAACTGCGAGTTGTGATGAACAATTGGATTTTGCCAAGGAGAATGTACAGGATACGATGACGGTAGAATTGGTGGCTGAAACCAATGATTCGACCCAACAAAAAGTGGACATCATCAAGGATACCGAATTCAGTTGGAAGTATTACCCAAACCCATGCGGAGGAACCCTTTGGGTGGAAATTGAGGGTGAATTGGATTATCTATATCTTTTTGATAATTCTGGTAAGTTATTGAGACGTATCTCTATCAATGGCGATAAGTTAGAGTTAGACCTATCGGTGTTCCCTTCTGGAATTTATTATCTGCGAGGTATCGGAAAGGATGGAAGGGAAGTTTCAGGAAAGGTGATTCTTACACGGACATATTAAAGAAGAATAAGGAATACCAAATATAAGAACGGGCCTTACTGATGTAAGGCCCGTTCGGTTTTTTACTTATTGGGTATCCAAACTAAGAATTACAATTTTATAATCTTAGTGGAATAATCCACGCCATTACCGAATAGTTTGACGAAATAGGTACCTCTACTCAGGTTACTAAGATTGATTTCGGATAATTGAATATCTCCTTGGATTTGTTGGGAAATAACAGGCCTACCCATGAGGTCATACACCTCAATGAATAAATCCGTATTATCTGTTGATTCCAACTGTACCTTGATATGGTCATGAACCAGCGTAGGGAAAATATTGATTTCCGATTTTGATGTTCCGAATGTCAATTCCCTTACTTCACTATATTCGAATGTCCCATCGAGGTCCACAATCCTGAGTCTGTAATAATTGGTACCCCAGTCAGGAGCATCATCCCAGAATTCGTAGGATTGCCTTTCCAAACTATATCCTTGCGCCTCTACATGGCCTATGGCAAAGAAATCCCTTCCATCATGGCTTCTTTCTATTTCGAAATACCCACTATTGATTTCGCTGGCAGTTTCCCAAGTAAGTGCTGCCGATTCATATTCTTTTTCAGCATTGAATGAAGTCAGTTCTACAGGCAAGGAACAAGGAGCGCCCGAATCATCCAATCGTACGAAACTCGTAGTGAAGAATCCCGCTGTTGGATAAGTGACTGTAGAAGTAGCTCCTGAACAATCACTGATATCCGTTTCTGTATAGAATTCAACATTATAGGTACCTGCTGTAGGTGCTAAGAGAATCACATCAATGTTGGCAGAAGTGGTTTGCCATCTTTGGTCCAATATGCCATTCTCATTCTCACAAGTACCTCCCGTAGGGAAATTCGTACCTGCACCTGATGGGCAATTATCCATGAATGGAATACTGAAATTATTAAAGGCCGGGGCTGGGTCTGTAGTCTTGTAAATTCTGTAATAAAGTCGATTACCGGTCACATCAGCATTTCCACATGGTGTATACTTGCTGATATTGACTTCTGCTCCATCTATCGTAAGTTGGTCTGTACCGCAGAATCCTGTTGTAGGGAAAGTTCCCACGGCTACACATCCTGGGTCGTATAAGGTTGCCAAATCATTGAGTGAAGTAGCCAAGTTGGGATTCCCGGGTTGGAACTTACCCATATCCAGGAATAATCCATTCAATACGATCATGGAACGGAACACACTTGCGTCCCCAACAGTAAAGTATTCTAATTGGGGCGTACCTGCAACCCAGGATTCACCTACCTCAATGATATTGTCCAAACCGCTTTCTACACCGCAGGAACCCGATGTACCAGTATAATAGGGTACGGGTGACTCACTGGGTTTATAATTCCATGTGGAAGCGGCTGTGGCTCCTCCCGTTGAATTGTCGTAGTCGCCACCAAAGTCATCACATTGTATTTCTACAGAATACCTTCCATCTGCTAGATTACAAACGTTAAGATTGACGAAGAATCTGTCGTTATTTCCATTCTCACCATTATAGATACCATCCACGATACAAATGATATCCGATGCAATCAGACTTTCAGCATCCGCATTGGCTGATATTCCCCTGATGATAGCCCTGCAATTACTTCCTTGTCCTGCACCTGCGGTACCTGAACCGAAGCATTCCATGTCAATGAACATATCACCTGACCCGGATGATACATAATGGTCGAACAATGGACTACCTCCTCCTTGGTTGCCTGTGAATGGTCCGATGTATGTGATTTGTGATGTACTGATTTGGATATGGCATACGAGTGCCATGATAAAGAGTAAAAGTTTTCTCATGAGTTTGAGTGTTGTCGGTTTTGTAAATAGTATGTTATGAATGACTAGGTGTGTCATTGTGACACTAAGTTATGTAAATTTCTTGTTAATCAAAATATTATTCTCAAATTTTTAAACATATATGCCAGTAATATTCCTATGGGTTGAGGAGATCTTTTGAATCATACCTAATGTTAGGTATGCCACTAATCATAAAATCGCTAAAGAAGGGTATTGTAGGAAGTGTGAACTGTTATTACCTTTGCGTTGACTTAGACTTAGTCTAAATAGATATTAATAAAAAAGGCAGAAGGTGGAGCTTCTGCCTAAATCCGAGGATTTAATTATTTAACGTAGTACAAAGTTATTCAAAAATGAATTTTACCAGAAAAAGTTGCGGCTTATTATTGATAGGAATTTTCCTATTTGTCACGTCATGTAAGGATGATAACAGTTATGCTGTACCCAATACCTATAATTTTGATAATGTGGCATATTCGGGGCAGACCGACCGATTGGGTATGTTGGCTGAGCTTAAGTCCTATATAGGAAGCGTAACCGATGGAGTGGTATTGGATGCTGGTAGATTGGCAGCCATGTATTCCAATGAATCCAATTTGGCGCAATGGACAGGTACTTATGGCTCGAAGCAAATGAGAGACAAGACAGATGGAGGGCAGCAATTGGTTTTTGATGCCTTGTTGAATGCTGCCGCTGCAGATAGTGATGGAGCTGCTGCTGTCGCTACCCAAGGTACACCGGGATTGGTGACATCCTTGGATGGCGAGAAAGTATATTTCGTGAATGCGAATGGGGTGGAGTATGCACAAATCATCGAAAAGGGCTTGATGGGGGCACTCATCATGCACCAACAAACGGGCATCTATCTGGAACCCGGAAGAATGGATGTGGACAATTCAACTGTAATCGATGGCGAGGGAACAGAAATGGAGCATCATTTTGACGAATCTTTCGGTTACTTCGGTGTGCCAATCGATTTTCCTACCAATACGGATGGGGTGAGGTTTTGGGGCGATTACTGTAATGATAGGAATGAGGACCTCAATACGAACACTCCCATCATGAATGCTTATCTGTCTGGTAGGGCAGCGATAAGTAACAATGATTTGAGAACGAGAGATGAACAGATTGATATCATTCAGGAACAAATGGATATCGTAGCTGCTTCGACTGCTATCCATTACATCAATTCTGCCATCTCTAATTTCAATGATAATGCAAGAAGATTCCACGCATTGAGTGAAGCGGTAGCATTTTATTATGCCTGCCAGTTCAACCCTGATGCCAAAGCTTCTGTTGCAGATGTGAATGCGGTACTGACTCAATTAGGAGGAAACTCCAATTTCATGGATATGAATTTCTACAATACCACTTTGGCCAATTTGGAATCCGCCAGAGCTGATATTGTTGCTCAATATGGTTTTGATGCGAATGCAGCGAGCCAATTCTAATTTTTAATCTAAATTTTCGTTCAATGCGGAATCAAGTGACAATGTATTTGATGGGTGTGATGTTGGTTTTCGGATCATGCAAGACGGATAAGTCCACCTCATGCAACCAAGGTTATAACCAGGCAGCCCTATTTACGAATACGGCCGACCAAGTGATCATCCCCGCATTGAATATGATGCAGGATAAGATGTCCCAATTGGATGGTGCCATTCAGGATTTTACGGACAATCCTACAATGGATAATAAGGCTACGGCCCAACAAAAATTCCGGGATGCATATATTCAATGGCAACAGGTAGAGTATCTGAACTTCGGACCATCGGAAGCCGTACAGCTGAATCAGAAAATGAATAATTTCCCTTTGAATGTTGCTTTACTGGAAGCTAATATTCAATTCGGAACCTATGATTTGGATGCAGCGGATAATTATTATAGTGGATTTCCTGCTATGGATTATCTATTGTTTGTGGATGGTGAAGCATCCTTGGAAAAATTCACGACCGATGCAGATGCTGCTACCTATAAATCCTATCTGAATGAGGTTTCAGAATTGATGCTTTCAAATTTGAATACGGTCAAGCAGAATTGGGATAATGGTTACAAGAATGATTTCATTAATAATACGGGTACTGCAGATGGTAGTTCAATCAGTCTTTTATTGAATGCATTGAATGAGAATTTCGAGACAACCAAGAGAGACCGATTGGGAATTCCATCAGGATACCACGAAATTAATGTACCGTCATTTCCGGATAGGGTAGAAGGGAATTATTCCCAATTATCAGAAACCCTACTGAGGGCGAATATTACAGCAGCTCAGAATTTATTCAGGGTGAATAATAATTCGAATGCAGAAAGCCTGATGGATTATGTGGGATACTCCGAAGCTACTAAGGAAGGTGTCAGTCTTGATATTGCCATTAATAATCAATTTGAAGCTATCCTTGATAATTTGGATAATATCTCAAGTGATTATTCCAATGATTTATCCCTTGCAATTGAAAATTCAGATCCTGCATTACAAAGCAGTTATGCTGCAATGGCTAATCAGGTGGTATATATGAAAACAGATATGCCATCGGCATTGTGCGTTTCGATTACCTATATTGATAATGCATCCGATTCTGATTAGGATAATTTTTTACAGGGAATGGATTTTTTATTTCTCGAAATAAATGGGTATATCAATAGTGGATTCTGATCCGAATAATACAATAAGATATAATATTAGCGGGGCAATACACCAGTTGGTGTTTGCCCCGAAATATATTTATCCCTTGGTCACTTTTCGGATTTTATTCGGACTCATGATGGCTTTCGGAACGGCCCGTTTTATGTATAATGGCTGGATAGAGAAGCTTTTTATCGAACCGAAATACCATTTCAAATTCTATGGATTCGAATGGGTGGAAGCAATAAGTACGAACCAACTGTATACAATACATTGGGTGATACTCATCAGTGCAGTTTGTGTTGCTATTGGTTTTTTATATCGTGCATCCATTATTACTTTTTTGCTTTCATTTTCCTACGTCGAACTTATTGATGCCACGAATTATTTGAATCATTATTATCTGGTAGCCTTACTTGCTTTTCTGTTGTGTTTTATACCTGCCCACGCCTTTTTTTCATTGGATTCAATCTTATTCCCCAGAATAAGAAAAACAAAGATTCCTGCTTGGTGTATCCACATTATTATGGCCCAGTTATGTATCGTTTATTTTTATGCGGGTTGTGCCAAATTACAAGCAGATTGGTTGCTTAGGGCAATGCCATTATCGATATGGTTACCAGAACACCAGGACTTACCGATTATCGGTTATTTTTTCCAATTTACGGAAATCGCTTTTATATTTTCTTGGTTTGGAGCTTTATATGACTTGACCATTTGGGCATTTTTACTTTGGCGTAAAACGAGAGGATTCGCATATTTATTGGTCATTATTTTCCATTCCCTTACGGGTATCCTTTTCAATATCGGAATGTTTCCTTGGATCATGATGACTTCAACCCTTATTTTCTTCAGTTCGGATTGGCATGGGCGTTTGTATTCATTCAGGAAACAGTCATCCACGCCATCATTTCCAATAAACCGAAAATGGATAATAATTCCCATTTTGATTTATTTATCCATTCAATTACTTTTTCCCTTGAGGAGTTTCCTTTATGAAGGAAATGTCTTGTGGCATGAACAAGGGTACCGTTTTTCATGGCGTGTCATGGCGGTTGAAAAATCAGGTACTGCCACTTTTTATATCCATGATTTGGATACGGGAAATAAGGCAGAAATAGACAATAGTAAATATCTGACTACATTCCAGGAAAAGCAAATGACGATTCAACCCGATTTCATACTTCAGTTTGCCCGAATGATAGAACAGGATTATAAAGAACGGCTACAGATTCAGAATATCAGGATTACTGCTGATATATTTGTGGCCTTGAATCGAAGAAGTAGTTCGAGATTCATTGATCCCAATATTAATTTATTGGATTTGGAAGACTCTTTTCGGGAAAAGGATTGGATTTATCCCTTATTGGAGGATTAGATGGGAATATCTTTTTTGATGAAGATTAGTTTTGTGAAGCGCTGATAAAAATAGCATGATGAGAATTGTATACTTCATATGTTTTTTATTCTTACCATTCGTCTTAGTCAGTCAGACGTTGGATATGAAGGGTAAGGTGATTGATACTGATACTCGAAAGGGGATTGGGGATGCGACCATTTTCGTAGAAGAAACGAGTGACTTGGAAGAATCCAATAATGATGGTGAATTCATCATAAGGAATTTGGAGGAGGGGAAGTATATTCTGAATATTTCCGCAGTGGGGTATGGAACCATACTCAGGGAAATTACCCTTGCTGACGACAGTGGGGTTTTCTTGTTCGAGTTGGAAGAACTCAGTATCATCCTGCCTGAAGCGGAAGTGAGTAGCAAAAATGAAAATGCGGGAAAAACCAAACTGAATAATGTTGAGGAATTCGGCTTGTTCGGGGGAAAGAAATCAGAAGTGATTCCCTTGGAAAATGTGGTGGGTAATGTCGCAGTGAATAATCCCCGTCAGGTTTTCAAGACCATTTCCGGATTGAATATTCAGGAAAATGATGCAGCCGGACTTCAATTGTCCATCGGTGGCCGTGGATTGGACCCTAATCGGACAGCTAATTTTAATACCCGACAAAATGGATATGATATCAGTGCTGATGCATTGGGTTATCCTGAAAGTTATTATACGCCACCCGTTCAGGCACTTAGGAAAATAGAAATAGTGAGAGGGGCTGCCTCCCTTCAATTCGGTTCACAATTCGGTGGTTTGCTCAATTTTGTTTTCAAAAAAGGAAATAAGGATGTTCCTTTTGAATTCAATTCCAGTCACCAATACGGTTCCAATCAATTATATACCACGTTTAATTCAGTAGGAGGTACAGTCGGAAAAATGAATTATTATGGTTTTTATAATTATAAGCGAGGAAACGGATTCAGACCGAGTTCGGGCTTCGAACAACATGCGGCTTATGCGCAAGTGGATATCCAACCTATGGAAAATCTGACCATAGGTTTGGAATATACCTACATGAATTATTTATCACAACAACCCGGAGGATTACAGGATTTCGAATTCAATCAGAATCCTTTCCAATCAAAAAGACAACGAAATTGGTTTAGGGTCAATTGGAATCTTTATGCTCTGGATGCCACTTATGAATTTAGTAAGCGAACCAGGATCAATACCCGGAATTTTTTATTGGACGCAGGTAGGGATGCCTTGGGAGAATTGGCACCCATCAATAGACCGGACCCATTAAGGGAAAGGGATTTAATCGAGGGGAGATATAAGAATTTCGGTAATGAAACCAGATTCATCCATCAATATTCGATTAAGAAACAATTGTCCACCTTTTTAATGGGAACCCGATTTTATAGAGGATTTACCCAGAGTTTCCAGGGAGAGGCTTCTAATGGTTCGGATGCTAATTTTACATTTAATACGACAGAGCCGAATATTTCGGGTTATGATTTTCCAAGTCGGAATGTGGCAATATTCGCAGAAAACTTATTTAATATCAATGATCGTTTGAGTATAACCCCAGGAGTACGTTTTGAATATATCAGAACTGCATCGGATGGTTATGTTTACCAAAGAATTATATCAGGGGGTGAAATTATCTACGAAGAAAAGATAGATGATGCCAAGACCAATGAGAGGAAAATTCTATTGGCAGGGCTGGGCATGGCTTACAGATTGAGGGATGAGTTGGAATTATATGCCAATTTTAGCCAGAATTATCGTTCCATTAATTTTACTGATCTAGCGATACAAAATCCGAATCTGTTGGTTGATTCATTGTTGCAGGATGAAAAGGGATACAATATTGATATAGGATTAAGAGGGGAATTATTTGATGGTAAAATCAATTTGGATGCAACTGCTTTTGTACTCAGATACAACAACCGAATCGGATTGACGGATATTATCATTGAGGAAAATGGAATCCAAAGGGTCTCTGATTATAGAACAAATATCGGGGATGCATTAATAGTTGGTTTGGAAACGTATGCGGAATCCAATCTGATGGAATGGTTCAGGGATGATAGTCCTTATTCGGTTTTATTATTTATGAATCTCTCTTTTATCCAAGGGAAATACTTGTCCGGGGGCAGTGATGTAAAAGGCAATTTTGTAGAATTGATTCCCCCTATTAATATGAAAACAGGTGTTACATTTTCATGGAATGAATTGAGGGCATCCTTACAATATGGATTCGTAAACGAACATTTTAGCGATGCCACAAATGCTGAACAAGTCGCCAATGCTACCCGTGGAATTATCCCCTCATATCATATTCTTGACTTGTCCGTCGATTACCAATGGAAATGGTTGGGCGTTTCAGGAGGGATAAATAATCTGACAGACAGTCATTATTTTACGAGAAGAACCAGTTCCTATCCCGGTCCGGGAATTATTCCTGCCCAAGGAAGGAATTACTATATAGGTTTGAATTTTAATCTGAAGACCAAATCTAAAAAGAAATAATACACAGTGTAAATAAAAAAAGGCATCCGAATTCGGATGCCTTTTTTTATTTAGCATTAAGCTTTAGCCTTTGGCGGTCTACCTCTTCTTTTAGGAGCTGCTGGAGCTGCTGCTGATTTAGGTCTTCCTCTCCCTTTCTTAGGAGCTGCGGTTTTTTCGTCAGCACCTTCCTTGGTTGTGGAAGTGGACTTAG
>JAHDHL010000011.1:132805-141161 GCA_020631355.1 Saprospiraceae bacterium
TTAGGAGCTGCGGTTTTTTCGTCAGCGCCCTCCTTGGTTGTTGAAGTGGACTTAGGTGGTCTACCTCTTTTTACTGATGATTTGACTGAAGCCGATTTTTTTGGCCTACCTCTTTTTCCTGCTGCTTTTTTAGGAGCTGCATCTTTCGCTTCGGGCTTAGGATCTGGCTCAGCAGTTTTCATTTCTTCCCTAAGCTTCTTCAAGGTCTCTCTGACTACGGTCTTTTGATAATCCAATTTCTTGATTTCAGACTTGTAGTGTTCAATTAGACCTTTTACTTCACTTACTTTCATTAAATGTGCCGATTTTCTGAAAAAATAATTAGTAAAACTAATGTTTGAACTTTACAAATATATACGAGCAAATATTTAAATGTCTAATATTTGCGTATTTAAATACGTTTTTTTGCCAATTTTCATATGAATTAGCTAAAAACATATCTTTTTTTACGTTTATTTTTCAAAAAATGTTCCAATTCAATGATAAATAATGAATTATAAATGCTTATCCACGATGAGAGATATGGGAATTTATCATTCTTTCTGGAATTCATTCTTTGTAATATTCCTAGAAGTAATAAGGTGATATTTACGATAATTTTGAAAAGGAATGATGTAATGGAATGCAAAATAAAATGAAAGAGTACCATAGCTAATTGATGATTTTATAAATAGAATCATACAAAAAGGACTATGGTAACATAGATAAATGAAACGGATTTACAAGAATCGGATTCAGGAGATATGTAGTTTGAAAGGATGGGTTTATTATAAAAGACAAATGATGTCACATCCATTAAATATGAAAATAAAAATCCAAGACCAGCATAATGGTGGGGTATTAAATTATACCCTCAAAAACAAAAGTCGCTGGCCCGCACAACCAAATGTCAGAATATCCTCCTTGGTCATTTTTCACGGAATGTACTTCCAGGTTTCCTCCCTTGGTTTTGATACTTATTTGATTTTCCTTTAATTCCGAATTTTGTGCATGTACCAATGCCGCAGCTGTTACGCCGGTACCACAAGAAAGTGTTTCATCCTCTACTCCTCTTTCATAAGTAACAACGTACAATTCGTTTTTTTCAAAAGAAATGAAATTCACATTTATTCCCTCCTTTATAAAATCAGAACTATTTCGAATGGATTTACCATCCTCATAAACATCCATATGATTAATGTCATCCCTATACTGCACATAATGTGGCGACCCTGTATCCAAAACAAAATCATCTTTATAAGATGTAATTTCATGTACATCCTGCATTTTTAATTTTACCCAACCTTCTTGGATTTCTGCATCATGTAATCCGTCAATGGCTGTGAATATTGTGGACGATTCGAATAATCCCATTCTTTTGGCAAATGCCACAATACACCTTCCTCCATTTCCACACATGCTACTTTCATTACCATCGGAATTAAAATACTGCATATGAAAATCCGCATCGGATGAGGGTTGTAAAAGAATCAGACCATCTGCCCCTATACCGAATTTCCTATCACAAAATCGTCTGACATCATCATTAGAATAATAATCATTGAATGATAAGTCACGGTCATCCACAATAACGAAATCATTACCCGTACCCTGGTATTTATGGAATTTTAATTTTCTCATAGGTTATTATTCATTAGTAGGTGGAACAGGTTGTTCTGTCTTATGTTCAGTTGGAATGGGTTGGTTCCCCTCATTCAGGTGTGAGGATAGGAAATACAAACCAATGAATGCTGTGATGACAATTGCTGCGGCAATCGATATTTTCCATCCGAAAATATTCCCGATGTATTCATCATCCACATTATCTGCGAATAAACTTTTCCTTTCTTTTTTGTCCATGTTTGTCAGTTCTAAGGTTAAATGCAACTTTATTGAAACAAATCTTGTCGTTTCAAAGTTAGAAAGTTAAGGATAAAATATTCAGGATATTGTAGAGTGAAATCATATATACATTCATAATATCAATCTTCATATTATAATCAGCAATAACAAGTGATGAATGCCAACATCGTCCTTATCACCCAAATACTGATTGTAAGCATATCCTGCAAGGTCTGTAAAGATTAAATATCTTAACAGAAATTAACGGTATTCGACTTGTATCTCAGGCCGATTCCGTCTATTTTAGTTTAATTATTTGTTTCAGTGATTACAAGTAACAACATAATAGCATGAAGAAAATTATTCCCGTAGTCCTATCCAGTCTCCTAAGTGCATTTTTGGCCGTCTTTCTCTATGCAAAGTTCTTTGCAAATGAGACCGTCGTCTATGAATCCCCGGTGCCTTCGAAGTACACTTCTTTTGCGGAACCCTCGAAAGGAGAACAGTACATTGTTGCCAATCCGAGTAACTTTACGAATGCAGCATCAAGAGTGACCTCGGCCGTTGTACACATCAAGTCATTGACCAAGAGTTATGATTGGTGGGGAGGTGTGAATTATGCTTCTTCATCCGGTTCGGGAGTCCTTGTTTCTTCGGATGGCTATATCGTTACGAATAATCATGTGATTGAGGATGCGACCGATTTGGAAGTGACACTGAATGACAAAAGGACTTTCCCTGCTGAACTTATCGGTACGGACCCAACTACGGATCTGGCTTTGATAAAGATTGAGGGCAAGGGAATGCCTGCGGTGAACTTTGCCAATTCTGATGAGGCCAAGGTGGGCGAGTGGGTACTTGCCATCGGGAATCCATTCTCATTGACTTCTACGGTTACTGCGGGTATTATTTCAGCCAAGGCAAGGAATATCGAAATATTGGATGACAATTATGCCATTGAATCATTCATCCAAACTGATGCTGCAGTGAACCCCGGTAATTCCGGAGGTGCATTGGTCAACACCAATGGTGATTTGGTAGGAATCAATACGGCTATCATTACAAAGTCCGGTAGATATGAGGGATATTCATTTGCTGTACCATCCAATCTCGTGAAGAAAGTCATTTCCGACCTTAAGGATTTTGGTTCTGTCCAACGTGGATTATTGAATGTCCTAATTGATGATGTCAATGAGACAATGAAAGACGAACTGGGATTGCCCTCTTTGGATGGTGTGTATATCAGAGTGGTGAATCCGGGAGGAGCTGCTGCTGATGCAGGCCTAAAACAAGGTGATGTTATCGTAGGTATCAATGGTAGGAGCGTGAAGTCAATTCCTGAATTACAGGAAATTGTCGGAATCTATCGCCCGGGAGATAAACTGAATTTGGAATTCATACGGAACAAGAAGAAAATGCAATCCGAGATTACACTCAAGGATAGGTATAATTCGACGGATGTCAATAAGAAAGAAGCTCGTTCAAGCAAGGACTTGATGGACCTCGGATTCGAACTTCGTAATCTAACAAGTAACGAGTCATCCAAGATGAAAACAGAGGGCGTAAAGGTCGTGTCCGTGATTCGGAACAGTAAGATTGACGCTACGAATATGGAGCCGGGTTATATCATTACCAAATTGAATGATAATAAGGTAGAGACGGTTGAGGAATTAGTGGATATCTACCAAGGCCTGAAGAAAGGGACAAAAGTGATGTTCGAAGGCTTCTATGAAGAATATCCCGATGAATATTTCTATGCTTTCAGGAAGTAGATTGATTCTATAATATTCAAAATTAAAAGGCGATTTTCCATCTAATGGAAAATCGCCTTTTTCATTGGGACTAATCATACATCCTTTTATCCTCCAATCTTACCTAATTCTATTCCTTCAGAGTAAGCCACTTGGATATCATAATTATGGAATGATTTCTTAATCCTGTGGTTGATATCATAGGTAGCATCCCAGAAATCATCCGGATGGATATATGGTCTTACAGATATGACCACACTATGACTATCATAACTTTCTATACCAATCAATGGCTTGGGTTCCTCCAGAATGAGTGGGTGATTGCTTAGGGCTTCCTCAATGGCGGTCCTTACCTTGGGATAGCTTTCCTCATACGGCATGGTAATGGTCAACTCCAAATGGATATGTCCCTTGGTAGAGTAATTGGTAATGATATTATCCGTAACCTGTCCATTGGGAATAATGTGTGTTTTCATTCCGGGTGTAACAATGGTCGTATTGAATATCTGGATGCTTTCCACCTTTCCGAATTTCTCTGAAACCTCAACCCAGTCACCCACTTTGTAGGGTTTGAAGAAAACGATGGTGATACCGGATGCGAAATTCCCAAGGAATCCTTGTAATGCCAGACCTACCGCAAAACCGGCTGCAGCCAATACACCCAATAGTGAGGATATTTCGAAGCCAAGGAAACTGGCTGCCAATAATATGACTACGAATTTCAGCGCAATATCCAGTATGGATTCCAGGAATGAGGATATCTCCAAGGAGATATTGGCCTTTCTTAAGGAAGCGGAAATCAATATGTTGATTTTCTTAACCAATTTGAATCCCAACCACAATACGAACAGGGATAGCAATAGCTTAGGTACAAAAGCTACGGCCCAATCCTGTGCTTGCTCAGCATATTTAGTGAATTTTCCAATGACTTGTCCTACGTCATTTGCTTGGTCTTGCATAGTATAGTTACGTTTGATAATTTCAAAATCACAAAAATAGGAATCAATCAAGGATTTTCTTAAAATTATTGGACTATCATTCAACAATGTTTTGTTAAGGCTTGTCTATTTTTACGGGGGGATAATCCAACCTATTCCCTTATCTTATCATCAAGAAATTCCTGACACATGTCTGCAACACATATTGCTTCTTCCACACTCCAATTCCTCAAGGAACTCCAGGTAAATAATAACAGGGAATGGTTCAATAAGAATAAGGACAGATACATTGCCGCCAAGGATGATGTCAAAGCTTTTGGTGAGGCACTCCAGACAGCAATGGAAGAACATGACGAGATTGAATCCATGAAGGTATTCAGGATATATAGGGATGTACGTTTCTCGAAGAATAAGGCGCCTTACAAGAATCATCTGAGTGGATTTTTGGTGAGGGCTACAAAGTGGCGTAGGGGAGGAATGTACTTCCATTTCGAACCGGGAGGAAACTCTATGGTCGGTGGTGGTTTCTGGAGTCCGAGTAGCCCGGATTTGGCACGGATACGCCAGGATATTGCTGCGGATGATTCTTATCTCAGAAAAATCATCAAGGAGCCTGTGTTCATCAGCCATTTCGCTACATTGGATGGCACTCAACTCAAGACAGCGCCCAAAGGGTATCCCAAGGACCACAAGGCGATAGATTTATTGCGGTATAAGCAATTCCTTATTTCCGAACATTTCAAGGACAAGGAAGTAACAAGCAAAGGGTACTTGGATAAGGTAGTGGCATCATTCGTGGCTATGCGACCTTTCTTCGATTACATGAGTGATGTGCTGACCACTGATGCGAATGGAGTACCCATCGAGTAGGATAGTTACTATTTCTTCTTTTTCTTCTTTTTCCTTTTTCGATCCTCTATTGATTCTATCTCTTGGAGAATAGCGCCTAACTTATCCTTTTGGTCATGTGTAAGGATGAGGGTGTCATTGTAATCCGTTTTGGAAATCTCAATGACCGGGATATCATGCTGGAGATAGTCCTTGATGGCTTCTAGCAGTTCCATTTCTCTTTCACTGCAGAATGTCATGGCTTCGCCACGTTTTTTCCCACGTCCTGTCCGACCAATCCGGTGTACATAGTTCTCTGCTTTCTCCGGCACATCATAATTGATGACCATTTCCACATTGGGAATATCTATACCCCTGGCAGTAACATCCGTGGCAATGAGTGTGGTAATCTCTCCCTTGCTGAAATCAGCCATGACATCGCTCCTTTCCTGTTGGGTTTTGTCACTATGAATCGTCAAGGTAGGAATATTGACCCTTTCCATGGCCTTGGCAATACGTTCCACCCTTACCTTGGTTCTGGCAAAGACAAGAATCTTGGAATTCTCATGTTCATTGATGATTCTTTCCAAAAAGAATCGTTTATCATCCATATCAATATAAGCAACAGCATGGTCAATATTCTTGGATACAGGATCCTTGGGAGAAAACTGAATTCTGATGGCATTCTTTCTGATAATCGAATAGGCCAGCTTCTTGATGGATGGGTTGATGGTAGCGGAAAAGAAAAGGGTTTGTTTCCTTTTCGGCAATTTCATTATCAGGTCCTTGATATCCTTGATGAAACCCAAATCAAGCATGTGGTCTGCTTCATCCAGAACCAAGGTTTCCACTCTATGGACCTTGAGGTGTCCTTGGGCTATCAAGTCAAACATTCTACCCGGAGTGGCAATAAGGATATCCACCCGTTTTTCAAGGGTTTCGATTTGTACATCCTGTTTTACACCTCCGATTAGTCCCATTACCTTAACCTTGGCATATTGGGCAATTTCACTGAAGAATTCTTCCTGTTGTAAAGCCAGTTCATGGGTTGGGACCAGTACGATACATTTGATACCATCAGGCCTCCTTTCTTTCTTTTTCCTCTTTTGTATGTGGTGAATGATGGGAATGGCATAGGCACCGGTTTTCCCCGTACCTGTCTGGGCAATAGCAAAAACATCCTCACCATTGACGATGTGTGGGATGGATTTGTATTGGATGTCCGTAGGTCTTTTGAAACCCGCTTTGCGGATGCCTTTCAAGACTTCACCGGAAAAATGATAATCCTCGAATTTCATGTTACAAAGGTAGGCAATAAGAATGTAGCTTGTTTACCAGTTACATTCTAAAAGTAACTTTCTTTCCAAATCATAAACGAAAGGCTTTCTTTTAATCATATCCAGTAATGCCTGGTAATTGGATGGATTGATATATTGGGTAGGGGATATGAATGAACTACCATATCCGACATGGATGTGTCCGAAAACATGGACTTGGGGATTCACTTCCCTAACCTTATTCCTAAGCGCCTCAGACCCCCTATGTAGTCCATTGGGTGCTTTGTCGTGTATGTAGTAGGGCGGATTATGGGTAATGAGTATGTCCGTTTCATCAGGTATCCAGTCGTAATCGATATCCTCATGTTCCTCCTGATATGGGACTCCAAAAATGTGATAACCATTGATTTCGATTCCCTCGTTTTCGAGATAGATAATGGAATCGGGTAGGTTACGCGGTATGATATTCTCATTACTTGTCCTGTCTCGGTCGTGATTGCCCTGTATGAAAATCTTGTAGGGATAATCGAGGGATTGATACCAATCAATGAAATCATATACATGACCGATATTTCCCCGATTGGAAATGTCTCCTGCATGAATCAATATATCACCTTGTGGTAGTTGAAGTTGTCTATGACAGCCGTGAGTATCTGAAATGGCTACAATTTTCATACTGATTGGATTCTGATTGCAAAGCTATGAAAATTGCCTATGGTATTTCCTTAGGAGAGTAAATAAAGATGGGGGTGCCACATGCGTATGACGCCCCCGTTCTAAACTAATTGCTAAATATCGAATTCTTATATACTATTCGGGCACACTAAATATTCAAATGAAGAATGCCCTATACAGTTCATTATCTTACGATCTTAATCTCAACCCTTCTGTTTTGTGCTTTTTCATCCTCACTTTTGGCCTGAGGGAAAATCATCTCGGAATTGCCATATCCCTTATATGAGATTCTACTCTTACTCACACCCTTATTCACCAAATAATCATAGACGGCCTTAGCCCTGTCATTGGAGATTTTCTGCTGGCGTTCAGTGATGTCCTCCGGTCTTGTGAATGGTACATTGATGTGTCCTCCTACTTCGACATTGATAGATGGATTGGTCATCAATGATTGATACAAACGCTCCAGTTCAGGATAGGATTGAGGAAGAATAGTGGCCGTTCCTGATTTAAAGAACAAGTCTTTCAAAGCAATCTTATTC
This sequence comes from Saprospiraceae bacterium, assembly GCA_020631355.1. Classification (GTDB taxonomy): domain Bacteria; phylum Bacteroidota; class Bacteroidia; order Chitinophagales; family Saprospiraceae; genus JAHDCE01. The sequence goes on from JAHDHL010000011.1 coordinate 140,638, forward strand.
CCACCTGCTATACGCTTTAGTTTGATGACTTGCCTGTTATTGCTGCGTTCAATATTCTCACTCTGATAAAAGTAACCATACGCAAAGATGTCGGCATTTCCTTTCATTTCGGCAGTTGCAGGAATTTGGATTTCCCCATTGGCATTCGAATTGAAAGAATTTCTACCACCCTTGGTTTTGATATCCATTTCTCCCTGAATCGGTCTACCTGTATCAGCATCAACAAACTGGATGACCTTCATGATTTTACCCTCTGCATTCGTCGTGATGGATGGACTACTGGAAGGCCTTGATGCTGAATTATTACTATTACTGTTTACTGAAGTAGAGTTTCTGGTAGAACTTGAATTATTCCTATTGGCATTACTAGCAACAGTATTAGAACTGTTATTTCTAATACCGGATGGACTATTGGAAGAAGAATTGTTACTCGTGTTATTCAATGTGCTAGGACGATTCACTACAGATGAATTGTTAGAGGAAGTCCTATTGCTATTGTTCGAGTTATTATTATTATTATTATT
>JAHDHL010000138.1 GCA_020631355.1 Saprospiraceae bacterium
TGGTTGACATGCATCGGTTGATAGCCCGGATCGCTCAGGCTACTTCCTCCATTATTCGGATTTTGTAAATCCCTCAATGCTCCACTAGGAAAAGCACTCGTAAAGACGATATCTTCTCCCAACTTCCAATCATCTCGATCTACCATGACCCCAAAGACATCGGCCATCGATTCGTTGATCGCACCGGATTCTCCTCTATATTCCAAATTTGCCGTATTACTCACTACACCATGCGAAAACTCATGTGCGGCCACATCCAAGGCTCCAGCTAAAGGAGAAAATGCTTGGTTTCCATCCCCATAAAAAATATACTGCCCGTTCCAAAAAGCGTTATCAAAAGGTTGCCCATTTTCATCTCGGATATGGATAAAAGAAACAATGTTTCCACCGCTTCCATTAATGGAATTACGATTGTGTGTATCTGTAAAATATTCATAGACCAAACCCGCATGATAATGCGCCGAAACGGCCACTTGATCATTCCAAGTATTATTGCTAGAAGTGATTTCTACATAACTCGGATTGCTCAAGTTGGACTGCTGCATATCCAAGGTGACAATCGCTCCTTCTGGATTGTTGATATTACCATTGTACATCGGACGCGTCAAATCTAGCATTATAAATTTTGATCCATCGTCATAAGTATTGATGACTCTAGAACTCCCTCCTAAATCGACCCCAGAAGCAGTCGTAGGGCCAAAGGCATCCGAAGCATGTGAATGGTGCTCATGTCGATGTTTGTCATGATTGTGATTCAGGGTACAAGTGTGGTTATACTTGTCTAGAATAACTCCTGTATGGGCATCCACAAAATACTCCCAGCGCTGGATCAAATTCGGACGTACCGTTACATGATAGGCCAATTGAGCCTCATCGCTATCGACCTCCTTGTGAAAGATGATCAATTCTGATTGCGTTTGTCCTTCTTTGTACCATTTGTCTTCCTTGGCGGAAAATACTTTAAAGGCAGCATGACGTTTTACATCTTCGATGGCCTTATTAGCGACTGTTACCTCATTCAAAGTTGGCTTAACCTCAATATCTGGCGTCTTGAAATAACGCCCGTTCATCATTTCTACTA
>JAHDHL010000139.1 GCA_020631355.1 Saprospiraceae bacterium
ATCAGATTTGTCCTGACCGTACCTATGGCTGTCGAAACCAATTTGTCCCGTACCAGGTATGGCTCTATGACTACCCCCTCGGGTAAGGATTTCTCAATCTGCTTCACACGTTCCTTTACCCTTTCCGTTACAGCAGCGGAATTCGCACCCTTAAGCATCATTACACGCCCTCCGACCGCTTCCTCTCCATCCCGAACCAAGGCACCATATCTTGGGGCTTTCCCAAATTGAACCGTAGCCACATCCTTAACCAAAATAGGTTTCCCTTTCCGCACATCGACTACTACATTTTCCAAGTCCGTTAGTGAACGGGCAATCCCGTCTGTCCTGATATAATAGGTATTCGGGTTCTTCTCTATATATGCCCCTCCCGTATTCTCATTACTATTTTCCAATGCCTCAAGAATATCCGTCAAGCCAATCCCCACAGATTTGAGTAAATTGGGATTAACAGCTACCTCATACTGCTTCAAAAAACCGCCCATGGTATTGACTTCCACAACACCCTCTATCCCTGATAGCTGTCGTTTGACTATCCAATCCTGAATAGACCTCAATTCTGTAGGTGAATACTTTTCCTCATAGCCTTCCTTCGGGCGGACTACATATTGGTAAATTTCGCCAAGTCCTGTAGAGATGGGAGCCATTTCGGGTGTACCCAATCCCTCGGGTATATTATCCTCTGCCTCCTGCAAGTATTCACTTACAAGCTGACGGGAAAGATAAACATCCATATCCTCTTCGAAAACAACCGTTACGACCGATAGTCCAAAACGGGATATGGAACGGATTTCGACCAACTGCTGGATATTCTGCAATGCCAATTCTACGGGAGTGGTAATGAATTGCTCCACTTCCTGTGTCGCTAAGGTTGGTGATATGGTAATAACCTGTATTTGGTTATTGGTGATGTCAGGAACTGCATCAATAGGAATTTGTCTTAGGGAGAAAAGTCCCCAAACAATCAGTGCGGCTACCAATAGCCCCACAATGAACTTATTCTCAATGGAATAAGAAATTATCTTATCAAACATTATGAATTCTGGATTTAGTTAAACCAAAAAAA
>JAHDHL010000048.1 GCA_020631355.1 Saprospiraceae bacterium
ATTCCTCATTCCTCATTCCTCATTCCCCAAATACTCCCAAATCCCTGCTTCGAATGCGTCCACAACCAATTTAATCCTACTGGAAGTCTTAATTCCTGCTTCCTTATAATTCTTAAGATTTAACAAAACAGCTTCATTGATATTATCCTGCATCAGGCTCTCTCCAAAACAAATGGTGCCCTTGACTCTACGAGTGAGTCCTAGATTCCTACAATAAACCCCTGGCTGGTCCGCATAGACACTATTTTTTTGTAAGTATCGCAAATTGTTCTTATTCGGAATGACAGGAACTTTGGCTATGCTTTGGTGATATTTCATGACAACGGATGAAAAAAGGATGGATTGCTCCAAATCCTCAGATAATAAAAGTCGGAGAAAATTCATTCTGGCCTCCTTGGAATTCAATTCATTCTTCATGAAACCTCCTCCCGTAAATGCCATGCAGTAATTATTTTTTATTGCAGGGAAATTGCCATTGGCATCAGTTCTGTCACTGCTCGCATTATAATGGATGTTGATGGTCAAATGTGGCTCGAATTCATTAATGATCTTAGCCCGATTCATTAAATCCTTTCGGTTTAAATATTTGGCGATATCCTTGTCAGTCGCTTCATTGAGATACCAATCGTATTTTTTCTTATCAATGATTTTATTCTTGAAATCTTCCTGTAATGATTTCTTGAACGACTTCTTTTTCCATTTCTTGAAATTCATTCCAAAGGATGTTTTACCCTTTTTTCGGGTAATTAGAACATTGCACCCTTTGGCTTCTAATCTTTTTGAAAGAATATATGCAGTATTCCATGCCAAATCAGATTCGTAAAAAGCAATATCCTTTTTGGTGCCGGTATCCTTTTTATCAATTTTCATGAATTTCCTCTCCAATATGGCCGTTTCCATATTGTTTGCAAAATGCCCGGGATCCAAGGCAATGTGTATGCCTTTCAAGGAATTTTTCTTAGGATTACTGGGTGTTTTTTGTGAGGTGAAATGATGTTCTCTCAGAAAAGATTCCACTTCGCTCCATTGGATTTTAGTTTCAGCATAATCCAAATTATCAGGAGCATAAATAAATACACCATATTCATTGATATTAATTTGTTTGTACAAACTACTATCCCGAACCAGGTAGGGTAGATTCTTTTCGGCCCTGATTCTATATGGATTTTGAGAATAGGATAATTGTGATAATAAAACAAACAAAAGGAGAATAAGTCTCATCATATATTATCAGTAAAAAATAATGTCGAAAAAATAGCACTTCCTTACAGTAATTCTTCCATGTGCTTAACGAGTGCCTTGAAATCTTCCTCCTTGTAACCGATCTCTTGTAATTTGATATTCCCTTCCTTGTCAATGATGACATTCCTAGGAATATATTTATCCGCAAACTGAAGATAAACCTCCTTGTCGGGATCAGCACCTACGATATAAGTCATCTTTTTCTTTTCAGCGAATGGAATGAGGTCTTCCACTTCATGACCCCTGCCGATTGAAATGAAAACGACATCGGGATATTTTTCTGATAATTTTTCAAGTTCCGGAATTTCTACCAAACAGGGTCCGCACCATGTGGCAAAGAAATTCAACCATACGACCTTACCCTCAAAATCTTTCATGGAATAGGTTTTACCATCAGTCGCCTTGAATTCCACCTGTGGAACTTTCTGGCCAATTTCAGTCTTGGTACTGGATTCTCTTTGTGCAAAGGATGTAGTGGTTGCTAAAAGAAGAAAAGAACAGCATATGGAAAGTCGAATAATGGTTTGCATATCAGGTTAATTTAATATTAGAATTGTTTAAATTTGAACGGCTTCGCACTAAAGTTATTTTAAAATCCCAACTCTTTCACAGTTTTAGGCAGGTACTTATCAAAAAGATAACATCATGAAAAACTACTCCTTATTACTATTCCCATTTTTCTTTTCCATCCTCTTTCAGGATAGGATATTGAAAGAGCAAGTAGTAGGCCATGATATAAATGCCATTACCATATACTTGAATAGTGCGGAAATCCATAGGAAAGCCGAGGTGAATATTCCGAAAGGAAAATCGGATATCATACTCAAGGGGATTTCATCCAGAATGAAGAATGAGGGGATGAAGATCCGGTTATCTGATGGTGTCAGGGTCTATGCAGTGAATGCAGAGGATAATCCGGGTGCAGTAAGGGAAAGTAAGGATTGGAATTATGCCACGGCACAACTCGCTCGTTTGGAGGAAGAAAAGGGCTTGCTGGATATTTCGGAAAAGACGATTTATTCCGAATTGGATTATTGGGAAGCGAATATGAAAATAGGAGGGGACAGAGGAGCTACATTTTCAGAATTGGATCAAGGTGCAAAGTATTTTACCGATAAGGTACAGTCCTTGGAAGCCAAATTGTACAGTATCAAGGAGCAAAAGGCCGAGTTGGATCAGCGCATATTCGAATGGGATAACAAATTGGAGCAATTCACCCTGGAAGCTGAGAAACGATCCAAGCAGATTCGGATTACAATACTGAGCGACCAAGCTGTCACGGCTGATTTAGATGTCAGGTACTTGGTGAGCCATGCGGTATGGAGTCCTTATTATTCCTTGCGTGCCACAGATAAGAGCCAACCCATCATATTGGATTACCAAGCTCAGATTTACAATGATACAGGGAATGATTGGGACAATAAACCCATCACACTTGCGATATTGGATCCCTCGGAAGACGTGAGCCAGCCCCGTTTGGATGCATGGGTCTTGGATAATGGATATGGGACTGCGAATCAGGAGGGAAAGTTAAGTGATGCGAAAGGCCGCTATTATGGAAAGTCGGATGCATCCCAACAATTCAACGTATTACAGGTGGATGACTTAAGTACCCGTTTCGAAATCAAGGATAAGCACTTCATCCCGTCCGACGCCACACCCCATATGATAGACGTCACATCCTATACCAAGGAAGCGGATTATTATACCCTGTCCATTCCCAAGGTCAAGGATGGTGCTTTTCTCATTGCCAGAATCAAGGATTGGGAGAGTTTGGGCTTGTTGGATGGTCCGATGAACCTCTATTACAAAGAAGCTTATCAAGGTGTTTCCAGATTAGATACCAGACAGGTGAGTGATACCTTGGATATTTCTCTCGGCAAGGAGAATTCCTATACCATCACTAGGCGCAAGGAAAGCAGCATGAGTTCGAAGAAACTATTGGGCTCGACCATCAAGGAGGTATTGACTTATGAAATCATTGTCAGGAATAATAAGAATCAAACAGCTGAGATTGAAGTCAGGGATCAGTTGCCTGTATCGACAGATAAGAATGTGGAGGTAAGACCCTTGGTCATTAGTGGTGCAAAGGTGGATGTGTTGAGTGGCCAATTGACATGGAATATCAAACTAGAAGCCAATGAAAGTCGGAGGATTCCCTTTAAGTTCAGTGTGAAATACCCCAAGGGGAAAAGAGGATTGTTGAAATACAATTCTAGGGAGATCATTTCACCCAGATACTTTTAGTGGTTGGCCGATTCGTTGTTTCAGGTATTTTTTGTGAATAACATTCCAATAAAAAAACGCTAGAAACCAGCGGAGCCTTTTATGCCCCTTGCCAGTATCTAGCGTTTCCAATATCTAATAATCCGGAAATTTAGATTCCTAGAAATCAAACTTAATACCCTGTGCCAAAGGTACTTCAGCACCATAGTTGATGGTATTCGTCTGACGTCTCATGTAAGCTTTCCATGAATCGGACCCGGACTCACGTCCGCCACCTGTTTCTTTCTCACCACCGAAAGCACCACCGATTTCAGCACCCGAGGTACCGATGTTCACATTGGCGATACCACAATCAGACCCTGCACAAGAAAGGAACAACTCAGCTTCTCTCAAATTATTGGTCATGATAGCGGAAGACAATCCTTGAGGAACATCATTCTGCATTTCAATGGCATCTTCCAAATTGTCATAAGGAATCAAGTAAAGGATAGGAGCAAAAGTCTCATGTTGTACGATAGGCATATTATTATGAGCCTCCACGATAGCAGGCTTTACATAACAGCCACTTTCGTAGCCCTCACCCTCTAGTACACCACCTTCTACCAGTACGGAACCGCCCTGTTCGACAGCTTGCTCCAATGCACTTAAGTACATATTCACAGCATCCTTGTCAATTAGTGGTCCTACATGATTATTCTCATCCAAAGGATTACCAATCCTAAGCTGGGTATAGGCGCTGGCCATATTTTCCTTTACGGTGTTGTAGATGCTTCTGTGTACGATTAACCTACGAGTAGTAGTACATCGCTGTCCGCAAGTACCCACTGCACCGAATACGGAACCGGTCAATACCACTTTCAAGTCGGAGGATTCCGTAACAATGATGGCATTGTTTCCACCCAACTCAAGTAGAGAACGTCCCAGTCTACCTGCAACGGTCTGCGCAACAATCTTACCCATTCGGGTACTACCCGTAGCGGAAATCAGAGGAATGCGCTTGTCGGTAGTCATGTACTCACCTACCTTGTAATCCCCATTGATGATGGAACCCACACCCTCAGGAATGTCATTCGCTTCCACGACCTCTTTCCAAATGTTCTGGCAAGCAACGGAGCATAGTGGTGTCTTTTCGGAACCTTTCCATACACAGACATCACCACAAACAAATGCAATCATACTATTCCATGACCAAACAGCCACAGGGAAGTTGAAAGCGGAGATGATACCTACGATTCCGAACGGATGCCATTGTTCATACATCCTGTGGTTCGGTCTTTCGGAATGCATGGTCAACCCGTATAGTTGTCTGGATAATCCCACTGCGAAATCACAGATGTCAATCATTTCCTGAACCTCACCATATCCTTCCTGCAAACTCTTTCCCATTTCGTAGGAAACGAGTTTACCAAGGGGCTCCTTGTACTTACGGAGTGCCTCACCGTATTGTCTTACAATCTCACCTCTTTGCGGAGCAGTATATTTTCTCCACACCTTGAAAGCTTCACCTGCTTTCTCCATCACGGTCTCATACTGTTCCTTGGTCGTTACGCTAACGCTACCAATATACTTCCCATCCACAGGGGAATAGGAATCAATGTAATCTGCTTCAGATTCATAAGCTCTGGCACCGGTTGAAGTACCAGCGTTTCGTTCTTCCAATCCTAAAGTCTTCAGAAAATCCAAATTCATAATAAAATGGTTTGATTTGGTTGAGTGAACCTCAGTTTGATAATGAGCCGCAAAGATAGTAAAATGTAGAGCGTTGTGAAAGGGGGAGAGCGTAATAGATGTATTCCGATCTGTCGGTGTACTTACTTGGCAGCTCCTTGTTGATAATCAAACGGATTGCATTATTGGTAGAATAAGAATGGAATGGGTCGGGAATCCTGAATATGGTTTCATGGTATTGTAGTTGGATGATGTTTGGAGTGGTTCTTTATTTTCATGGTGAATGCTTGTGTCTTTAATTCTGCTCTAGGATTGCATCAGTATTGTGAGGTGGTGTTTTACGCTGCTTTTAATGATATCATTTTACTCAATTAGTGGGGTTGAGGAAAAGTTTCTTTCTCCATTATCAGTAATCTTATACATTCTGATATTCTTGAATATAGGCTACTTTGATGTTACAAGGCACTGATAATTATCAATGTATCACTTTGATTTGGCATGTAATTGGCACTATATACATGTCGGTTTCTGACGAAAATAAGTTTCCTTTCGGTGAAATGCCGAAAACGGGGTTTAAATGCTCATTTGCCCATATTGAAGTGTATCTACATGTCACTTCGACACTTTGTCTATACATAACATCCATCCAACGAAGTCGGACCAGAAGAACCTTTTCTCCATATTAGATTTGCATTGTCAATGGTTGGGAAGCCAACGAATCCAACCACCACACTAACCAAACACTCAGGATTTTCTGAACTAACGCTTTTGTAAAACTAAAGGACTATGGACAATTTGACAATGACAATAAAAAGACTCGACCATCTGGGATTTTCCAAAATCATCATCATTAGTACCGCACTCATAGCTACGATAGGCTTGGACTTGGGAATGGTGGTTTATATCATACTTTCCATTATGATGATGTATCAAATCGCAGAGTATTACTTCCTAAGGAGTAATTTTTACACCAAAATTTCAGAGCAGGAACAAAATCACATCAGACAGATTAATTTCCTGAAAAAATCGAATGCTGACCTTGAGGATGTCACCAAGGGAATCGTACATGATTTGAAGCGTCCGATTCGCTCGATGGGTAGCTTCTCACAGCTGGCCAAGAAAAGACTACAGACAGATATTGTGAATCCAGATGAAATCCATGAGTATCTGGATTATGTAGTGGACGGTGCCAGCAGGATGTCCCAATTATTGGATGCAATCATGAATTATTCAAAGATAAATGCACATGACTATATGAAGGAAAAAGTCGTGCTGGATGAAATCATGGATGAGGTCAAGATGAACCTGATGGACGTCATCAATAATAAGAAAGCTAACATAAAGACCATCAATATGCCTGTGGTTTTTGCCAACAGGTTCCAGATGATGCAGGTACTACAAAACTTACTAGAGAACGCTATCAAGTACAATGACAATACTTATCCTGAAGTCGTATTCGAATGCGAGGAAAATGACCAATGCTTTGTTTTTAAGGTAAGGGACAATGGTATTGGAATCGGAGAGGAATACAAGGAAAAGGTATTTGAACTATTCCAAAGACTGAATCCGAATGCCTACGAGGGAACAGGTGTCGGATTGGCAACTTGTAAGAAAATCATTGAACGCCATCATGGCAGGATATGGTTGGAATCAGAAGAAGGTATCGGAACCACGTTCTTCTTCACCTTGCCGAAAGCCAGACAAGTCAGCTTATACAAGGAGGAACATAAAGACTACAGAAAACCAATGGCTTGCTGAAAAGTAGGATAAGGGCAATCAATCGATTTTCATATCGGGTTTGCCCTTTCCGCTTTTCCTTGTGATATCAAGGTCATCATCCTCTTTCTTATGGTATTCGATCAGTAAGGAGTCACTGAGATACAAATTGGAACGAAGCGTGAATTCTTTTTCTCCTCCCACACCATCAGAAACAGCTATGCCTGCAGTATTGGGTGGTATCTCCCCAAGATTATGTGCATGTAGGACCAGATAATTCATTTGGCCATCCAATTCGAAATTGAAATAATTCCCCTCATTCGTCAATACGAAATGATCAATGACCCACTCCCCATTCAGATTGACGGAAACAATATCCCCATCCTCTTGATTGATATCCCACAAACGGATTCGGATATTCTTGGAATGAACGACCAGTCTTTTCGTCCGTTTCAATGACCGACCACCTGATTCAGCTTCGTAAGGAATATGTTTTTCCTGACTGGTCATGGAAAAACAATTGATTTCATGAACAGAATAGGTCTTACCCGTAGAAGCCGTAAGCCCGACCCAGGCCCGGCCCTCATCCAGATTGAGTTGTTCCGTGATATCAATCTGACATTTCAATATCTCGAAACCATCCAAGGATATCGTAAGGAATGGATTGTTATAATGAATATTGGCGGTATGCTCCTTTCCGTCCTTCAGGTCGAAACCATCCAGTTTCATAGCTGCATAAGAAGATGCTTTCTTAAAAGAATTGGCAAGGACCCCATTCGTCTGCACACTGACATGTTGCTTGCCCATATCCTCAGTATCCTGGGTGTCGAATTCTATCGCCAAACTATTATCTATCCCCGAATAGCCCATTCCTTCCTGTTTTCTTCCGTTCTTACCGGGAATCTCATTGTTATGAATGACAAATGCGATGCCCTCGCCACCCTCATCCGATGGCCCCTCTCCTCCGTTTTTGTATATCCTGAAACAGAAAGTAGCCTCGAAAGTATCCGAAACAAACATTTTTTGCTTTGAAAACCATAACCCACCCCTGCGGTTGGCCTGTGCCGGAGTCAGTTGGATTTTTTGTTTTTCTTCCTTGGCATCGGAAGAAAGCATGATGTCCTCTGCATTCTTGAATTTGGTGTACTCGAAAGAAGACGATTGGCCGATAGCGCCAAAGGAAAAGAACAAGATTAGGTATGTAAGGATTTTTCGCATATCCATAGTTTTGGTTTTATAGCCAGCTGTCCCTGTAATACATCATAATGGCTCCAAAAGCAGTAATCAGTGCAATGAGTACGGAAGCCATCTTAATGGAATAACGGATATGATTCACGAATGTAAGGATGTCTTCCCTGTGTTGTGGATATTTTGGAAGTATCTCCTTTTCCATTCTTTCCGTATTGAAAAAGTGTACGGTACCGAAAACAACATCATTCTGCACCAATTTTTTATAAGCTTTCAGAACCTTTATTCTGAAGTATATGTTTACGAACAACATCGCAATAAACAGTCCAATAACGATAGAAATTAATATGATATCCATAGGAATCTAATGGTTTAAGACAAATTTAAGTTTAATGCCTGTAAAAATGAGAAGTGCGACTCGGGATTGTATGAATATGATTTCTGATTCGATTACCATTCGAATCACGATGAATCCCTTTAATTTCTATTAAACTCCAGTCATACAACCCTAGAGAATTGCACTTATTCCGCTATCTTTGCACCCTAAAATTGAAACGATCATGGCTAACCAAGACGAGTTATTCAAAAAAATTGCTTCCCACTGTAAGGAATATGGTTTCATTTTCCAATCATCAGAGATTTATGATGGTTTGAGCGCAACCTATGATTATGGTCCTTATGGTGTGAACCTGAAGAATAATATCAAGCAGTATTGGTGGAAATCAATGGTTCAAATGCATGAGAATATCGTGGGGCTGGATACAGCTATCTTTATGCATCCGACTACTTGGAAAGCGTCTGGTCACGTTGATGCTTTCAATGATCCTTTGGTTGATAATAAGGATTCTAAGAAACGCTACAGAGCCGATGTCCTGATAGAGAATTACATGGACAAGATCGAGGCCAAGATTAATAAGGAAATCACCAAGGCGAAGAAACGTTTCGGTGATGCTTTTGACGAGACCCAGTTCAGGGCTACTAATCCTAGGGTTTTGGCCAATGCAGAGAAACATGCTACAATCGCCAAGCGTCTGGCTACAGCCATGACAGATGGTAATATGGAAGATCTCAAGGCACAGATAGAGGAATATGGTATTGCATGCCCTGAATCCGGTTCTAAGAATTGGACCGAAGTCCGCCAGTTCAACCTGATGTTCTCTACCCAATTGGGTGCAGTGGCAGGTGAGGCGGGTAAATTGTACCTGAGACCTGAAACGGCACAGGGTATTTTTGTCAATTTCCTGAACGTACAAAGGACCACTCGCCAAAAATTACCATTCGGTATCGCCCAGATTGGTAAGGCTTTCAGAAATGAGATTGTCGCTAGACAATTCATCTTCAGAATGAGGGAATTCGAACAGATGGAGATGCAATTCTTCATCAAGCCAGGTACCCAGATGGAATGGTACAACTACTGGAAAGAAACAAGAATGAAATGGCACCAGGCCATCGGACATAAGGCAGAGGACCTAAGATTCCATGACCATGATAATCTGGCGCATTACGCTGATGCAGCAGTGGATATCCAGTATAACTTCCCATTTGGTTTCAAGGAATTGGAGGGTATCCATTCCAGAACCGACTTCGATTTGGCGAGCCATGAGAAGTACTCGGGTAAGAAACTTCAGTTCTTCGACCCTGAAACCAAGGATAGCTATGTACCATACGTTCTTGAAACTTCGATTGGATGTGATAGGATGTTCCTGGCAGCCATGAGCCATGCATACACGGAAGAAATAGTCCCGGATGCCAAGGGTAAGGATTCTACAAGAATCGTATTGAAGTTGCATCCTGCATTGGCACCCATCAAGTGTGCAGTTCTTCCATTGTTGAAGAATAAGCCGGAATTGACATCCAAGGCTAGGGAAGTATTCAATAAGTTGAAGTATTCCTTTGATTGTCAATATGATGAAAAGGATGCCATCGGTAGGAGGTACAGAAGACAGGATGCCATCGGTACACCTTATTGTATCACGATTGATTTCGATACATTGGAAGATGATACAGTAACCATTCGTGAAAGGGACACTTTGAAACAAGAGCGAATTTCCATAGATAAGATTGCTTCCATCGTATTGGAACGCACTGATATGGGACAGTTATTTGCCTAGTATTTGGAGACAGACCGATACTTGTCAAGGTATGATATGATGCCCCATTCCTAAGCATGGCTTAGGAATGGGGCATTTTTTTAAAGGAATGGTTCAATGAATATTCTCTCGGCTCATTTTAGATTTTGTTATCTTGTGTCCCATGTTTCAGTGGTCTCGGAAGATACTGGAAATGATAGGATATTATCCATTGATAATGATTGTTGATTATGATGAAACTCAAGGCAGAGAATCTGAAGAAAGTCTACGGTAAAAGGACTGTGGTGGATGGTGTTTCCCTGGAAGTGAACCAAGGGGAGATTGTAGGGCTTCTGGGACCGAATGGGGCAGGTAAGACCACATCTTTCTACATGGTCGTGGGTTTCATTAAGCCGAATGGCGGTCGGGTTTTTCTTGAGGGAGAGGATATCACACCACTTCCTATGTACAAACGAGCAAGAATGGGTATCGGGTACCTGCCACAGGAACCATCCGTATTTCGAAAATTATCCGTAGAGGATAATATTATGGGTGTTTTGGAGATGACCTCATTGTCCAAAGAGGAGCGAAAGGAGAAAATGGAATCCCTGATTAAGGAATTTCGTCTGGAGCATGTCAGGCATGGAAAAGGAGATACACTTTCGGGAGGAGAAAGGAGAAGAACCGAAATTGCCCGTGCATTAGCTACCAGCCCACAATTCATTTTGTTGGATGAACCCTTTGCGGGAATTGATCCAATTGCCGTGGAGGATATACAATATATTGTAGCGAAACTAAAAGAAAAAAATATCGGTATCCTTATCACCGACCACAATGTCCAACAAACACTTTCTATTACCGATAGGGCATATGTCATGTTTGAGGGAAAAATACTCATGTCGGGTTCTGCGGAGGAATTGGCGGAGGATGAACATGTAAGGAAAGTATATCTTGGCCAGAATTTTGTTCTAAGAAGAAGTAATATCCTGGATTCCGAACGAACGGAAGAATCTTAAACTTTTATAGAATTATCCTGTTTTGTTGACAAATATTGTCATTAGGCATAACTTGAACAGTAGCCAGCACTCTGCCATTACGATTCCTTTTCCCATTTCCATAGGAAAACATGTAAATGAACCCAGAATTGAACCATATCAACAAACTACTCCGTAGGCAGATTAAAAAATACTATTCGGGAGAAATCACACCCGAGTTATTGAATCTTTTTCAAGCAATCAACCAATCCTATCTCCACTATGAGGAGGATAGGAAAATGTTGAATCGTGCAATGGAATTGAGTAATGTGGAACTGGAGGGGGCTATCGCTCAGTTGAGGGAACAATCCGTAGATTTGGAGGGGAAGAACAGAACCATGGAGGAGTTCATTTTCGCTCTTGCCCATGATTTGAAGACACCCATCAGGTCTATTGTTAGCTTCAATGAAATCATTGTCAAAAGATATAGACAGGAATTGAGCGACGAGGTATTCGACTACCTGAATTATTCAATGAGAGCTGCTACACAAATGCATGATTTGCTAACGGATTTGTTGGATTATGCTTCAATTGCGAATAAGGAAGAAATTGAAAAGGAGGAATGCAGCCTCATCAGATTGGTGGAGCAGGCCATGTTTTCCCTGAGGGGTGAAGTAGAGGATTGTGGGGTTGAAATCAATACGGCTTCCTACATTAACCTTTACGCCAATTCCAAACAACTGACCCGGGTTTTGACGAACATCTTCAGTAATGCCATCAAATATCAAAAGGAGGATAGTTATCCCGTAATTACCATTGATTCGGAAGTTAGGCATTCCAAAATTATCGTGTCTGTGGCAGATAATGGGATTGGAATACCCAAGGAATATCATGATCAGGTATTCGAAGCATTCAAGAGACTTCATCCCAAGGAATATAACGGTACTGGAATCGGACTGGCCATTTGCAAGAAAATCATAGAAAAGCACCAGGGGAAAATGTGGATAGATGAAGGATATGATAATGGTACAATGTTCAAGTTCTCCCTCCCTAAAAAGGCGGTATAAAAAAAGGAGCATTCCGGGATAATCCCAGAATACTCCTCGAATATTCTTTACCTGGCATGTCGGATGCCTAGAGGACGCCTTCTTTCTTGGCTACTTGTTCTACACCATGTAATTCCACGGGTTTTTGTTTCTTTCTCATTCTCATATTCAGGAATTCCACGAGCAGGGCAAAGGTAATGGCAAAATATAGGTAACCTTTCGGAATGGCTCCCTCAATCAAGTGTGCCATATGCGCACCCTCCGCAATCAATAGGAATCCAATCAGAATCAAGAAAGACATACCTAACATTTGGATGGTAGGATGCTTATTCACAAATCGACCCACAGGAACAGCAAATGCCATCATGATGCCCACCGAAGCAACAACCGCAATAATCATCACCACCAAGGAATAACTGAATGTTTCGTTGAATTGTCCCTCCAAACCTGTAGTCATACCGACCGCAGTCAGGATGGAGTCGATCGAGAAGACAATATTGATCATGGTGATTTGGAAAATGACACTTCCCATGGAAACCTGTTTTCTTTTGGCTGCACCTTCTGCGTGTCCCTCTCCCTCTAATTTGTGATGGATTTCCGTTACACTCTTATACAATAGGAACAAGCCTCCCAGTATGAGGATGATGGATTGTCCGGAAAAACCAATGAAGTGGTGATTCATATTATGAATGAATTCGGGTTTCCACCAAGGTTCACTCATCGCTATCAGGATATTGATTCCGAAAAGCAGTACAATACGGAGAATCATCGCCAATGCCAATCCGATATTGGTGGCTTTCTTCTGTTGGTTTTCTGGCAACTTGGAAGCAGCGATGGAGATGAAGATGATGTTATCCACTCCTAAGACAATCTCAAGGAATGTCAGGGTCAATAAGCTCATCCAGATTTCTGGGGATGCAAAAAATTCTGCCATTTTTTTCTAGTTGTAATGTGAATAAGCTGAACTTTTTCTAACCGTTTTGAACAAGTTCGCAGTTTTATGTCATCATAAGGCACAAAAACCTAGTTGATTTAGGGTATTGAACCTAGGCAAAATTAGTATTTTTGGCATCATTTACAACTCGCGTAATATGAATATTGAGGAATTCAGGGAATATTGTCTATCCAAGAAAGGTGTCGAGGAGGCATTTCCTTTTGATGATGTTACCTTGGTTTTCAAGGTAATGGGTAAAATGTTTGCTATTACGGGTCTTGAAAAGGAAGCTTTTGAGGTTAATCTCAAGTGTGATCCGGATTACGCAGTAGAATTGAGGGAGGAATACGAGGAAATCAGGGCGGGTTGGCATATGAACAAAAAACATTGGAATACTGTCCTCTTTGAGGGAATGCTGGAACAAAAATTCCTCATGGAGCTGATTGACCATTCTTATGACTTGGTGGTTAAGAAACTCAAGAAAGCGGATAGGGAATTCCTTAAGAATCTTTGAACAATAAAAGAATATGATCAGACTACATAAAGAGGGAACCATGACCATCACCATCACTTGTGTGATTTTGGCCATTATCAATACCCTAGGATATTTTTTCGCACCGGATTGGTTGCTCATTCTCTTATCTGTTATTTCCCTCGTATTACTGGTTTTGGTCCTCCAGTTCTTCAGGAATCCCGAAAGGAATATTCCGAAAATGGATAATGATATCGTTTATGCACCTGCGGACGGTAAGGTGGTGGTGATTGAAGAAGCCGAGGAGGGAGAATACCTGAACGACCGCCGTATTCAGGTATCCATATTCATGAGTCCATTGAATGTTCATGTGAATAGGAATCCTGTTTCAGGCAAGGTTGCCTATTCGAAATATCATCCCGGAAAGTATCTGGTTGCGTGGCATCCCAAGTCCTCTACTGAGAATGAAAGGACGACTGTTGTTATTGATAATGGAAAACACCAGATTCTTTTTAGGCAGATTGCAGGTGCATTGGCTCGTAGGATTGTCAATTATCTCAAGGCAGGTGATGATGTGGTACAAGGAGAAGATATGGGCTTCATAAAACTAGGGTCAAGAGTGGATGTCTATCTGCCATTGGATGCTGAAATTCTAGTGAATATGGATGATGTGGTCAAGGGGAATCTCACCCAGATTGCGAAATTGAAGTAATTTTTTCAGGGTACAAGTCTGTTGAATATCATATATATCCCTTGGGTATACCACTTTCCTATTGCCATTCCTCAAGGTTCTTTTAAGAGAATTCACAAATAACATCATTAGTATTAACTAAGAAAAAAGCTTGTCACACTTGCTATTGCTTTAATTGATTTTAGGATTCATAGCAATAGCATATTGCTGGTATCATTCGAGGGCGGAGATTGGAAATGTTAGGATAGGTTTCGGATGTAACCACAATGAATTGAATGCTCACCATATAACCAAACGTTTTACCCAAGCCATTGATTTTACCAGTTGCGAATCGGCTATCAACAAGATTGTCCCCATCATCATCCGATCAGGAAAGCCAAGGGGAAGTTGCTATCTGACTCACTGGAGCATAAACTTTCAAAACCCAGGTTATGAGCACGAAATTTCTACACATCCTTACTATCGGAATGATTCTGTTATCCATTCTGGTTCCATCACAAGCCGAAGCACAATGTACAAACAGTATGCTTCATCCCATATTACCCATCAGTGTGGGGGAAAGTGAGGACACCATCATCATATCCACATGTAGTACACGGGAGCAATATTCTATCATCACGGACATAACAGCGGATTATGCCTATGTCCTGGATATCTCAGGAGGAGGATTCATCACCGTCTATCAGGATGGTACCTTGTTGGATGACGGTCTGTCTCCGATGGGTTTGGTCGCACTTACTTCCTCTGATTTGGAAGTTCATTGGCATCTGAATCCGGATTGTGATACTTCCGCATCCTGTGATACGACAAGGGTAGGATGCATAACTTGTGGTCTCCCTCCGGGACCAGAGAATGATGATATCTGTTCGGCTACTCCCATTCAGGTGCTTTCTTCTTGGATAGGTGAGGAATACGATAATATACTGGCTACGGATTCTCCTGAATCGGACCCATCCTGTGCCAATTATGAGGGTGAGGATGTCTGGTTTGCCCTTATGGTTCCTCCTAGTGGGGAATTCACGATTGAGGGTAGGGCAGGGTCCATTATTGATGGCGGTATGTCCATGTACACTTCAAGTGATAATACCTGTTCGGGAACACTGACAGAAATAGCCTGCGATGATGACAACGGCCCCGGATTCCAACCAAAGATAGAGATGCAGGGAATGATGCCCGGAACAATCGTTTTCATCCGATATTGGGAATTCGGTGGCGGGATACAAGGAACATTCAAGATCGGAGCTTACAGCTGTCAGGCACCTACGAATATCCAACATGCCATGTTTCCACCTGCACGATGCCTTATCTATTGGGATCCGATTCCGAATGTAACCAAGTATGATGTCCTATACAGGGTTAAGGGAACGGAAGAATGGGAACGGGCCACCACTGTGGATAATTCAAGGAATTTGCATTATCTATCACCCAATACGGTGTATCAGTACAAGGTAAGGGCCTATTGTGGTCAGTGGGGATATGAGAATATTTCTTCCATCATTGAATTCAATACAGCCAATGGTCCGATAGGAACTGGTGTTCCTTTTGATGAACGACAGGCTCACACGGATTCGTCCGAGGATGAGAATATGTTAGGAATCGCACCGAATCCTGCCAGGGATATCATTTCCGTTAATTTTGCAACAGCTACACCCTCAGATGTCCAGCTGACCATCCAGGACGTTTCAGGTCGGATTTTATATCAAAACATTGTAGAGAATGTTGTGGGTAATGCCACTGAAACCATAGATGTTTCCACTTTTGGTCAGGGATACTATATCCTTACGATGCAAACCGGGAATAAGAGGTGGGTAAGAAAATTCGTAACCTTATAATGTAAGGATAGGATGTTTAGGTATTGATAACTGGACCCTGGATGGTTGAATATTTAGATTCCTGACTCCGCGCTATCGTAAGTATTGAATCTAACACCATCTGATCTAGCATCTTAAACATCTAAATAACCCTCACTGTCACTGCTCGGACGTTTCTGGTGTTAAAATAATGTTGTCAACATATAATAGATTGCTTGGTAAGCCGGTAATGCTTAAATTTGGAATGCCTTGCAATATAGGTTGTAAATTCACTATGTAATTTGTTAATATTTTAAAAGGATCATAGACATGAAAAAATTCTTGGTTTTATTCGCAATGGTAGCTTTTGTAGGAACAATGGCTTCTGCACAATCTACAAAGACTTGTACTAAATCAAAGGCTGCTTGCACAAAATCAAAGACTGCTTGCACAAAATCAAAGGCTGCTGAGGCTAAGACTGTAAACGCTGAGCTTCCTGCTTGTCCTACTGCAGCTGCTGCTAAGTTGGCTTCTATGGATGAGAGCATCCAGGCTAAGACTTGTGCTACTTCAGGTAAGACTACTTACTACAAGAAGAATGTATGTTCTGCTTCAGGTAAGGTAAGCATGAAGGAAGTAAAGTACTGCAGCACTTCTCAGGGATTCGTTAATGTAGCTCCTCCATCAAGCGAGGCTAAGGTACTTAAGGCATCTGATACTAAGAAGAAGTCTTGTGCTAAGACTTGCACTAAGGGTAAGTCTTCTTGTTCCAAGACTAAGGCTGCTGAAGCTAAGCAAGTGAAGTTGGAAGAAAAGTAATTCCAATATTCCACAATAAAAAAATCCTGTCTTGCATTGCAAGACAGGATTTTTTTGTTCCCTAAGGAAACTCATCCCTATCTGAAAGTGTAGAAGAATCCGAACCTGAATGAATACGGAGCAGGTTTGGGAGAATGTGCCCTATCGAATAAGACATCAATCAGGATTTCCGAATAAACACCGAAACCCTCACCGAATTGGGTCGCATAACCCGCACCCAGATTCATGTTGTGCTCATTTCTGTTGAAACATTGGGGATCATTGGGATTATCCTCACAATAACTAACGAATATGGGTTGTGGATTACCTTGGGCATCCTTGTACTTTACCCTGAATGTATTATAGGAATAATCAGCAATGGCATAATAGTTCTGAAAGACATTGAACTTGGCAAATGCCCTGGGTCCGATAAGTGTCGTCGTAATCTTATCATTTTGGGCAAAATTGTCGAATTGCGAGCCGAATGAATAATTCAGACCACCACCGGCAATCAACCAGTCGGTTAATCTATATCCCACACCCGGCGAGAAATCCAATTGCCATCCGTTGCTATAACCAAATCCCACATAACTTCCTAAATAAAGCTTGGATAATGGGCTCTTGTCATCCAAGGCTGCATCAACATCCTTGTTTCTTTGGGCCATCAGGCTAGTAGTCATTGCCACGAAGAACAATATTGTGGCAAGCATCTTGAAATAACGATTCATCATTTATTTTTTAGTTCTAGAAATTAAACGGTATCTGTAACAAATACAATTCAGATGTTATTCAGTTGTGTAATGAGGGCTAATTTTAGCTTTGGTAACAAAAGCCCAGATAATGGAATAACGACCAATATATGGATTCTGTATCACCAATATATCACCTTTTTGAGAATGAAGTTCATATTAAAATCTTAAACCTATTCCGTTTAGATACAAGGCGACGAACTTTGAATATGTTAAATTGTAATTATTTTGATTAAAAAATGTAATTATATAATTAATTTGTTGTTTGGATTATTAATTTTGTATTCGCTATTCAATCTCAATTCTTATTCGTAATATTGATTTATCATAACATGAAAAGAGTTTGTTATTGTAACAAATTTGTTATTTTGGGAAAGAAACAGACCTTATGGCAAATATAAATTTGGGTACTACCAGACTGGATATAAGTAGTTGCCATAGATTACCCGAACGCTCTTTTTTCTGGAAAGGAAGAAAGTTTCCTATTTGTGCCAGATGCATGGGGATTTACATCGGATTCATTGCATTTCCCTTGTATTGGTTCGGACTGGAACCCAATTGGCTCATTGGTCTGCTTCTGATTGCTCCTACTTTCATTGATGGGATGACACAAGCCATGTTTGATAGGGAAAGTACGAATTGGCTCCGATTAACAACAGGCATTCTTGCCGGCTTGGGTTTGGTGACCTACTCCAGTATCATCGGATTCTGGATTGGAAGACAAATCCTGCAACTATTGGCTTAAACTTAATCTTATTATAAATCACTTTAAATCTTATCACAATGGATGAAATGAAAAATGACGATTTAGGAACCCCATTGAAAGTTGTTTCCTTTTGTATTCCAATCGTAGGAGCTGTTCTTTATTTCGTAAAGAAAGAGCAAGAGCCTAACTCAGCGAAGCAGGCTTGTAACATGGCTTTGATTGGAGTTGGTTTCCAGATCGTATTGAACATTGTCTATATGCTAATACTTGGAGGTAGCGGCATGTTGGGATAATAACCATCTAAGAATCCAAAGGCTTTTGGGGAATTCGTTCCTCAAAAGCCTATTTTTTTATATATCATTGTCAAAAAAATGAGTGAAGATATATTAGATACAATCAACAACTTTGATGAATATCCGCAAGGCCCACTACCCAATGCTCAAACAGCTTTCATACTGGGTATCCTATCCATTTTTCCGGGATGTTTCTGTTGTCTTGGTTTCATTTTCGGTATCGTTGGCTTAATCATGTCGAATAATGCCATTACAACATATAATGCAAATCCTCAGAGTTACTTTGAAACAGATTTCAAAAAAGCTAAGAATGGTAGGACAATGTCCATCATAGGATTGGTACTGACTATTTTGGGTATCGTTCTACAAGTCTTTATGAATATCGGAGCGGTACTTTTGGAGGGAAATAGCTTCTAATTCTCATTCATGTCCTATATATTGAAATCGAAAATAGCCATACCCTTACTCATTATTTCGGGTCTGGTTATTTTCTATTTCTTCTCTCCATATGAGTTCTCATTCTTTCCGAAGTGTCCTTTCTATAAGTACACAGGATTACATTGTGCAGGTTGTGGTACACAAAGGGCCCTGTATCACTTGGTCCATTTTGAAGTCCTACAGGCCATCCGTAGTAATATCCTCATCTTCTTCTGGCTTGGCTTAGCTATGGATTATCTATACAAGAATGCATTCACTGAAAAAGAACCCCTCCTACTCAAATCCGGAATGCCTTGGCTTATCATGATTGTGATAGTCATCTACATGATACTGAGGAATATACCTTATCCTCCTTTCGAACATCTGGCTCCCGTATTGTAAATATTGGTTGATTGGGTATGCATTGCTACGCAGAACCCTATGAAATACCTATCTTTCGGTATGGCGATAGCCGATTTTCTATAATGATAATACCAGTGAGCTCGGATTTTCATCAGATTATGGGATGATGGATACTGAATGATGGAATTCGTAGGCTGGTAGCATAAGATGTTTGCATCAGAATGAGTCAAAGGAAAAAGAAAAAATCTACAAGTAAGAAACCTGCAAAATCAGGAACAAAGAAGAATGCTCCCAAGAAAAAAGAGTTCTTTACTTTCACCTCTTTGGATTATACCCTAGCAGGAATCCTGTTCGGACTGGCATTTTTGGTTTATGCCAATACCATTGGTCATGAATATGCCCTTGATGATAATTCAGTCATCACGGATAGTCATTTAGTGAGGGGAGGTGTGGAGAATCTGGATGCCATCTTTGTAACAAGGTACCGTGAGGGGTCTTTCGGAGAAAGTAGTACCATGTATAGACCGATGTCCGTGGCCATGTTTGCAATCGAGTGGCAAATTTCTCCCGATAACCCCATGCTGAGCCATTTTGTGAATGTATTCTTGTTTGCCGCTACTTGTTTCATTCTGTTCCTGACATTCAAGGAGATTCTGGGTAAATATTCCATTTGGATTCCATTCGTCGCAGTCGGCCTGTTCGCAGTACATCCCGTTCACACAGAAATCGTGGCCAACATAAAGAGTAGGGATGAAATCCTGGTATTTTTCTTCGTTGCCATCGCCTTACACTTTGCGTGGAGATACGCGACCAAGGGAGAAAAGACATCTGATGCGGTCATATCTTCCACGTCCATCGCAGCCGCAATGTTTTCTAAGGAGAATGCCATGAACTTTGTCGTAATTATTCCCTTGACCTTGTACTTCTTCTCGCAACTCCCTTGGCAGAAGATTCTCAAATTAAGCATTGGTTATGTGGTAGCAGCTTTATTCTACTGCTCGTCCAGAATCAGTGTGTTGGGCAGTATGTTCGTAGATAAGGAAATCGACCAGATTGATAATTTCCTAGCCCATCCTGATATCTCATTTTTAGAACAGAAAGCAACTGCCATTTGGGTACTGGGAAAGTATCTCTCACTTTTGGTTTTTCCATATCCCCTGATTTGTGATTATAACTATGATTATATACCCACTACCGATTTGACGAATCCGATGGTATTCATTTCCCTGCTGGGGCATTTGGGATTATTGGGATATGCCATTTACCGATTCAAGAATAAGGACTTACTTTCTTATGCCATCCTATTCTATTTATTGAATATGTTCCTGTATAGCAATTTGGTATTCACTATCGGAGCAGGTTTAGGAGAGCGATTCTTATATATCAGTTCATTCGGTTTCTGCTTGGCTTTGGCATTCATATTCGCCAAATACCTGGGACCAGGTGTAGAGGCGAAGAAATTCAAGGATATCAAGACCATGTTTACAGGCCAGGGAAGATTATTATACGTTCTTGGAATGATTATCATCATGATGGGAGCGCAGACTTTCCTCAGGAATAAGGATTGGTATAATTCCTACACTTTGTATTCGGCAGATATCGAAAAAGCACCGCAGAGTGCCAGATTGAATGGCTATATGGGTACGGAATACCTGAAAAAGGGTAAGGATGAAAAGGATGAAGCCCAAAAGCAAATCTATTTTGATAAAGCTATTGAGGTATATACGAGAGCAGTTACCATTTATGATGACTATACGGAAGCTAAGGGACAGTTGGGTTTGTCCTATTTTAGGAAAGGTAATTATGCCGAAGCATCCAAATGGTACGAATCAGCCATTGCTGATCCGGGCTGTAAAGGATCGATTTATAGCAATTATGGTTGGTTGTATTTCAATGATGCATTAATCAAACAGCAAGCTGGTGATAAGGCCAATTTTGATGTGGCTATCAAAAAAGCTAAGGAAATGTATGATGAGGCCATTAGGCGGGAACCGAATTATGCGGATGGCTATATGAATCTAGGAAGTACCCTTGGCATGATGGGGGATCATCAAGGTGCGGTTAAGAATTTTGAGATTGCCCTTCAATATGCCAAGGACGAACAAAAAGCTGGGATTTATGGAAATCTAGCTAAGGCTTATGAGTATACGGGCAACAATCAGAAAGCAGAGGAGGCAAAAGCCAATGCAATTCGTTTTAAAGACCAGTAATGACACTGTAAGTCAGTCCGTAAAATATTACAAATTGGTTAATGTGATGTGAAAGTCTATTTTTTTCACAAAAATATTTTGTCACAATTTTTAGGGGGTAAATTTTCTTTGAAATATGTGTAATCCATTTTTTTTGAGCAGTTTTTATATTGTAATTTTATTGATGTGTTCTGTCTTGGAAATGGATGCTCAAAATACCATTGACAAAGCTACCGAGACTTTGGTCAATCATTCTGATTTTAAGAATGCATCCATAAGTTTGGCAGTAATGGATGTGGAATCAGGCCAAATGGTATCAACCCATAATCCTGACCTGAGTATTTCGCCTGCATCTTCAATGAAAGTAATCACTACGGCCACTGCATTGGCTGTTTTGGGTAAGGATTTTCGCTTTAAAACCGAATTGCAGTATGATGGAGAGATTACAAACGATGGTATTCTTAAAGGAAATATCTATATAAAAGGCTTCGGAGACCCTACTCTGGGAGCTGATAAACCCGCTGGTACAATTATGTATCCAGAATTGATGCAGCGCTTTGTCACGGCAATTCAAAAAAAAGGTATAAAAAGGATAGAGGGAAAGGTCATTGGGGATGCTACCTACTACCAGAGTCAGCAAGTTCCTGATACTTGGCAATGGAATGATTTGGGCAACTATTATGGAGCAGGTGTTTCCGCTCTGAACATCCATGCGAATACCTATGAAATCATCTTTAGGAAGCATCCCTCAGTAGGCGGCCAACCAACAATTAAAACCACTGTCCCTAAATTGCATAATGTATTGTTTGTTAATGAGTTGGAGTCTGCTGGTGCTCGCTCGGGAGATAATTGTTATATATATGGCGCACCCTATCAGAATGTGCGTTTTTTAAGGGGTACAATACCCTCTGGTTCGGGTGAGTTCAGGGTTAAGGGTAGCCTGCCTGATCCTGCTTTCTACACGGCATCACTTCTACTGGAAGCATTGGAATCCGCTGGTGTGGAAACTCCAAGGAAGGCTACTACAATCTTTGCACTCCAGCAACAAGGAACACTACCTGATGGAACAAGAAATAACATGTTTACCCATCAATCCGAACCCCTTTTCCAGATAGCGAAAATCACGAACGAGGAAAGTATCAACCTCTATTGTGAGGCCTTGCTGAGAGCGATAGGTAAGCGATTGAAGAATGATGATTCACTGAGCGAATCCCTTGCAGCGTTGAAAGAATTTTGGGAAGCTCGGGGCATTGACCTGAAAGGTTTTTTTATGAGTGATGGGAGTGGCCTCTCTCCTAGGAATGGTGTAAGCGCAAAGCATTTTGTAATGATTCTGAAAAAAATGAAATCAGACAAGAATTTCGATTTTGATTTTCAGGAAACACTAGCTATTTCTGGCCAAACAGGTACCATGAAATGGATGTTCAAGAATACGGATGCCGCAGGCAGAATATTTGCCAAGACAGGTTCTATGGATAGGATAAGAAGTTATACAGGATACGCTAAATCCAAATCAGGCCGTCTACTCAGCTTTTCTGTAATCATCAATAATTACAATGGTTCTTCCTCCAATTCTAGGAAAAAGCTAGAACAGTGGATGCGTTCGCTCATAACATATTAAATATGCTTTAGTTTTGGCATGTTTCAAAAAAGACATGTCACAAATCAGTCGTAACAGGTGTGCCTCGAATGTCCGTTGGCACTAGTTTTGGATTACATCTAAACACAAAAACGTACTCGACTTCCCCCCTTACGAGTACATTGTAAATCTTGAGAAAATGTTACGACTAAATGCAATTACCACTACAATTGTAATCACCATTTTGACTTTTGCGTTTGCTAATTCTTTACTAGCCCAGGATGCAGGCAAACTAAACACTATGAGAAAGCTTAAGGAAGAAGTAAGCCACGATGGAAAGGTTTACCTCTCCATTCAGAAATCCAAACTTACTTCTTCCGACAAAGCTTATTTGAAAACTAAGAATGCTTTTATTAAGGCCGTTTACCCAGACGGTTCTGCTATTATTTCTTTTCCTAAGAGCGAATCCAAATCCATCATTAAGAAGTATAAGGAAGATTTGTACGCAATGGAATCCTACAGAAAGATTTCTGAGGAAATTCCATATTCTGAAGAAACAGGAGTTGCCATTACTTTCTTCGAGCCTATTTCCGAGAGAGCCTTGGAAAACATCAAGAAGAAATTCTCGATTAGTGATAATGAATTCACTGCTCCCGGTACTCAGATTCTGATCGGAAACCTGGATGCTTCCCGTATTGATGAATTGGCAGCACTGCCGGAGGTAGCTTACATTAGTAATCTGGTAGAGGAGCCAGAACCATTGTTTGATAATTCAACTGCTTTCCACCATGCTTGGAATATGAAAAGTACAGAGGGGATGGACCTTACCGGCAAAGGGGTTGTTGTTGGATTGGGTGATGGTGGTGAATTGGGTAACCACATCGATTTGGAGGGAAAAATCATCAATGAGGCAAGTGGGACCTATGGTTCCTATTTCGATCATGCGGATATGATGGCCGGAATCATTGCAGGTGCCGGTCACATCAAGTCTAGACAGGAAGGTTTTGCTCCGAATGCGACGTTGGTAACAGAGAAAACATTCAGGATATTCTATTACTTGGATGATTATTATGCCAATCATGGTATGCGATTAACCAATAACTCCTATGGTTCTTCCTTTTCTTGTTCCAGTGCGGGTGAGTATGATTACTACAGTATCATGATGGACCAACAGCAGGTGGATTATGATGATGTATTGCATATCGTTGCTGGTGGTAACCAGGGAGAAAACACCTGTAATGCTTATCCAACAGGGTATAATACAATTCTTAAGACTTATTCTGCTTCTAAGAATTCATTGACTGTTGGCGCAGTGAATAGGGATAATACAAGAAAAAGTACTTCAGGAGTAGGCCCTGTAGCTGATGGCAGAATCAAGCCTGAAGTGATGGGATATAGTTATAATGTAGGAAGTACGAGCAATAACAACAATTACAATATAGTTAGCGGAACCAGTGCTGCGACTGCTGTGGTGACAGGTATTGCTACATTGATTACAGAAAAATTCAGGGCATTGAATGCCAATGAATATCCTAAGGGAGCACTTCTGAAAGCTATTATCTGTAATACTTCTGATGATGCGGGTAATGTAGGCCCTGATTTCCAATTCGGATTTGGTATCGTGAATGGCCAAAGAGCCGTTGATAATATCGAGGCAGGAAATTATTTCTTAGGAACAACTGACACGGAGGGCGAATCCCTTACTCATACCATAACTGTTCCTGCTAATAAGAAAGAATTGAAAATTCTTTTGAATTGGAATGATATTCCACAACCGGTAGCAGGTGTGGCAACATTGATGAATGATTTGGATCTTAAGGTAATTGCTCCGGATGGAACGGAATTCCAACCTTGGGTTTTGGATCACTCCACATCAGGTGTGGCTAATGTTGCAGTAAGAGGAGCCGACCATATCAATAATATCGAACAGGTTACTATTGATAATCCAATGGCGGGTGATTATACGATTGTTGTAACGAATTACAACTTGGAAAGTGCAGACCAAGCATATGCCATCTCATACCACTCATCGGACGAAGCATTCAAGGTTACATATCCCGTAAGCACAACTACGGTTAACCTTCTTGAGGATATCCTTGTTTCTTGGACTTGTAATCTTGACGGTGTGACTGGTTTTGATATCGAGTACTCCAAGAATGATGGAGCCACTTGGACTACCGTAGGGTCTGTTGGTGCGGATGAAAGGGTATACAATTGGACAGGTGACGGTAGTAATACTGAAAAAGGTAAAATCAGGGTAACTGCAGTAGGTAATGGAACACAGGCAACTTCCAGTAACTTCAACATACTGAGAACTCCTCCGGGATTCTCCGTTACGTCACTTTGTGGAACTTATGTTCAGTTGGACTGGATTAATATGGCTGCTGCCGAAGGGTATGAAATCTATATGTTCGATGGTAAGGATATGAAATCCATGGGTACCACAACTGAAAATACATTCCTTATAGAAGAACGCCTTGAAGTAGGCGAAACATACTGGTTCGCAGTTGATGCCAAGTATTTTGGAGGTAAGTCATCCAGAAGAACTACTGCATTGAGCACGACGACATTGGGTTCCTATCCTTGTCCTTGGACAGATGACGTGGAAGTGATATCCTTTGATGCAGGAGCAGAAAGAGGTAGGGAGTATACAAGTATGTCCCTTTCAGATAATGAACAATTGCAAATCAGCTTGTTCAATGCAGGTACGAATACATTGGAAGATGTACAGGTGAGCATTAATATCAATGGAACTATCGTTACGGAAACCGTAAATAGTCCAATCAATCCGGGTAATACCATCGTGTACACGACTACGAATTCATTTGATTTTTCAGATGCAGGAAATTACAACATAATAGTGGATGCCATTAAGGCAAATGATGAGCATACAATATTCAATTCATTGGATGCAAAGTGCACGCAGTTGGCTAATGATCCGATTGATATTCCTGTGGAGGATTACTTGGAGGATGTGGCTGATATCGAAGAATCGGCTTCGGTATTCGGAGTGGATGAATATCCGGCAATTGATTTCGAAACGAATGGTACAGGTAGATTGGTGACTGTGGATGTAGGAGGAGAGATAGGTAGGATCCTGGAGGGAAGCAACTATTCCTATACTGGCCAGAGTGATTGGACCATCACCAAGAATTTGGATGGCCATGAGGATATTTTCCTGAGATTCTATCACAGATTGATTGTGCCGGGTCCGGATAGTGATGCAGTATTGGCAGGTAATACGAGTTCTGTAAGATTCTATATCAGAGGTAATGATACGGATGCTTGGATTCCATTGATGGATTTGAATGATAGCGGCAACTGGCCAACGGAAGGTACGGTGGTCAATGTTTATGAAGAATTATTCGCCAATGGTCAATTGCCATCCTCTAGTACACAATTCAGATTCGCCCTGACAGGAGAATCCAGATTACAACTAGGAGAATTCAGTTTCCTAAGAGAAAGCAATATCCTTCCTGTTGAATTGACTTCTTTCACTGCTGTAAGAGTCGAGGAGGATGTGATGTTGGAATGGGTAACTGCCTCAGAGGAAAACAACAGCCATTTTGAAGTGGAAGTAGCCATAGGTGATGAGATGTTCAGTACCGGTAACTTCATCAACTTGGGTAGGGTATATGGCCAAGGAACAACAGTCGTGGAATCACAATACCAATTCTTCGATACTGAAAAGTTCAAGACAGGAGTAAGATACTACAGATTGAAGCAAGTGGATTACGATGGTACTTATGCCTACACAGAAACGATTCCTGTATTCTTTGATGTGATGCCACAATTGGATATCAGGGTATTTCCTAATCCGGTAAGCGAGGGAATCAATCCCAATGTTTACTTCGAATTGGAAAAGAGTGCCGATGTAAGATTCATACTTAGCAATGCAAGAGGTGAGGTATTGATGAGAGTAGAGAAATTCTTCGAAGCAGGTTCGAATACATTCACCATCCTCATGAATGAGAACTGGGATCCGGGTGTGTATTACCTTACGGCTTCATTAGGTAAGAATAATGATGTGGCAGCCAAGATTGTCAAGGTGGCTGACTACTAATGATAAGGAAGTGATGAGAAGCATCTCAGAATGTTCGTACCAATTAGGTGATAACGGCATTTCTTGTGATGGCTTCTAAGTGTAATACATCTTCTTAGGCAACTTTTGAGAATGCTTATGAGAGAATGAATTATCCCGAATTTTCCGTAAAGGAGAATTCGGGATTTTCTTTATTCATTCCATGGGTATGATAATACCAAATTCTATTGAGGACTTATTGTCTAATGGCATCCACAGGGTCCATGAATGCGGCAATGATGGCAGGGATAATACCCGCTATGATACCAGTGGCGGTTGAGGTAAAGATTCCGATAATCAGATTTTTCATGGATAGGAATACTTCGAATCCGAAGATTTGTGTCACCGCATAACTGAATGCCCAAACCAAAAACAATCCGATGGCACCACCTATGAGACACAGGATGATGGACTCGGTAAGGAATTCAAGAAGAATGACCCAGCGTTTGGCTCCCAGTGCTTTCTTGATGCCGATGATATTGGTTCTTTCCTTTACGGATACGAACATGATATTCGCTACACTGAACATACCCACAAACATAGAGAGGATACCAATAACCAAACCGACCAACCTCAGCTGGACGAAAACCGTATCCAATATATTCGATATGATGGAAATCGTATTCAATGCAAAATTATTCTCAGCTTTCGGCTTCAGTTTTCTTACACCTCTTAATACTCCGGTGATATCATCTTTCAGTTGGTCCAGCGGAATACCCTCGGCAGCTTTCACGTTGATGGAACCACCCCTTGAATTATTATTTCGTACATCCGTTACTTTTCTTGCCCAAGAATAGGAGAGGATGATGGCACTATCGAAATTCAAGGGATTAATAAGGTCCTTGCCTGATTCGGCAATGACACCAATGACAGTACACTTCTGGCCCATCAACTTGACTTTCTTTCCAATGGGATCCAATTCTCCGAATAATTCCTTGGCAACACGATATCCCATCACGATTTGTGGCCCTGCCAGTCTGTATTCTGTATCGGTATAGAAGTGTCCCTTATCAAATTCAAGATTGAATATCCGGGAATAATCCTCCGTCACCGCAATTACGAATGCACCATCCACATTGGAAGAACGGTATTCCACATTCTTACCTCCAATGAAAGAGGAATAACTCACCAGTTGGGCAGTCCTGAGCTTCTTTTTCAAGCCCTTGTAGTCATCATAATTGGGACTCGGCCTCCTCATCCATTTCCAATAGTTCGCACTAGGGTCCTCCTCCCATGAGAATTTGTCAATATAAATGACATCATCCCCCAATTTCTGGAAACTGGTCTTGATACTGGCTTCCATGGAATCAACCGCGGATAATACCATGATGACACACCATATACCAATGGTGATACCCAATAAGGAAAGGAATGTCCTAAGGATGTTACCCCAAAGCTGTTGGAATGCCTGAAGGGTACTTTCGTAGAATATTTTTAATATCGTCGTCATTCAATTCGGTATTAGAATACGCAAATCCTGTTCATGGGATGGATGCGGAGTAGAATTAGAAATGGAATATGACCTGAATTTGTTTCGAATTTCTGAAAACAATCCCAAACGGTTGAACTTAGTAGATGAAAGTGATGTAATTCTATATGAACGGTAGCCTATCGGCCCGATAAAGTAGTCCTAATGTGTCATTCCGATAAGGAAAGTTGCCATTCTAAGGAATAGTTGTTAACAATTAAACCCCACTTGGATAGGCTTACAATAAGGAATTTTATATTTTTGTGCACACTTACGGGAATCGAAAGATTTCTGATGTGTCAAAAACACCTAAACGTTTGTAAATCAGTATATGAAATTATCCAACTTCCACTTTGAGTTGCCACCAGAATTGGTAGCTAAGTATCCGGCTAAAGAAAGGGACGAATCCCGTTTGATGGTAGTACACAGGGATACCGGTAAGATTGAACATAGGATTTTCAAGGAATTGATTCATTATTTTGATGAGGGGGATGCAATGGTATTCAACAATACAATGGTCTTCCCAGCCCGTCTTTTCGGTAAGAAAGAAAAGACAGGTGCCAAGATTGAGGTATTCCTTCTTAGAGAATTGAACCATGATGCCCGACTTTGGGACGTATTGGTGGATCCGGCGCGTAAGATTAGGGTAGGGAATAAGCTCTACTTCACTGATCTTGAGGGTAATGAGGTCCTGATAGCCGAAGTAGTGGACAACACCACTTCAAGGGGCCGTACTATCAGATTCTTATTTGACGGTACGGATGATGAGTTCAATGCTGAATTGTTCAAATTGGGAAAGACACCACTTCCTAAGTATATCAATAGGGAAGTGGAATCCATGGATAGGGAGCGTTACCAGACCATTTATGCCAAGGAATTGGGAGCAGTGGCCGCACCTACCGCAGGATTGCATTTCAGTCGCAACCTGATGAAGCGTTTTGAGCTCTTGGGAGTCAATTCTGCTGAAATCACCCTGCATATCGGTTTGGGAACATTCAGAAATATTGAGGTGGAGGATTTGTCCAAGCATAAAATGGATGCCGAATATTTCAGAATCGGACAGGAAGCTGCGGATATTGTCAATGCTGCCAAGAAAGCGAAAAAACGCGTTTGTTCCGTAGGGACTACAAGTATGCGTTCCATCGAATCTGCTGTTAATGCTGACAATATGCTGAAGCGTGCGGAGGGATGGACCAATAAGTTCATCTATCCTCCATATGAGTTTTCCATTGCGGATTCGATGATTACCAATTTCCACCTGCCTAAGTCCAGCTTAATCATTATGATTTGTGCATTCGGTGGATATGATCTGATGATGGAAGCCTACGAGGAAGCAGTAAAGGAAAAATACAGATTCTTCAGTTATGGTGATGCCATGCTGATTCTCTAAGGAGAAATAAGAATGTGATGATATGATAAAGACGCTAGCCCTTTCCATTAAGGCTAGCGTCTTTTTGTACCCCTAAGGACAAGTAGTACATATTTTATTTGCATAAAATGATACTTCCCCTCTTTCTCCCAACAGAGCGGATGGGTAGGATAAAATTCATGATAAGATGGCCAAAAACGAAGTCGTAGTCAAAAAAGATATTACCGTTACGGTAGGAATGAATGAGGATAACGTTCCTGTAAAGATGGAATGGAAAGCAGATGATGCCGCTAATTCAAAATCCTTGGAATGTAAGGCAATGTTGCTGTCCTTATTTGAAAAGGAAACCCTGGATACTCTCCGTATAGACCTTTGGACCACAGAAATGCAGGTTTTCGAAATGGATAGATTCATGTTTCAGACCATGCGTGGATTAGCCGAAACCTATATGAGAGCTACGAATAATAAGGAACTTGCTAATGAAATGCAGTCTTTCGTAACTTACTTCGGACAACAAACGGAAATCATCCCTAAAGGGGAATAAAAGAAGCGGCGGCCCGGTATGACCGGACCGCCGCTTGTATTGGTATTATCCTAAAAGGAATCAATACAAAGTGAATCTTATCGCTTCATGATTTTTTCCGTACGGATAAGTTCTCCATTCTCATTCCTGACATTCAGGATGTAGATACCATCATTCAGGTGCCTGATATCCAACTCCCTTTGCTGGCTTGAAAGGATTTGCTGACCCAGGATATCGAATACTTCCACATTCACTATTTCCAAGTCTGTTTTGATATTCAGAATACCATTGGTAGGATTCGGATATACCTTAACCTTATAATAGGTTTGTACTTCTTCTTCCATTTCCCTGAAATTCGTACCACATGTAGTTTGGGACTCGTAAGCGCCCATATCCACAGTCGTATCAAAGATCCTGTCATTCCCTGCAAAATCACTGGTCAATCCATTCATGTAGCTATTGTCTCCCGCATTCACCGCAGGTGAACATTCATTCAATGAATAGTCCGCATTCAACATCAGGTCACCCACGACATCCTCGTAGATATTGGCATCGTTCGTACCAATGATGGATGAACCTTGTATATAACAATTCTGCGTAAGGAAATTCAGTGTTCCATTGTTATAGGCAACTGCATTCTTGGTGAAATTAGTATTCTGGTGTGCAATGATGGAATTGTAAATATTCAGGTCAAGTACATCATTATTACCCGTTTGTAGGGACAATAGGTATTTGTCCTTGGTTTCACCCAATATCGTTGAATTGTAGATGTTGCAAGTCTGGTCCCTGTTCGTTGCGATGAATCCAATGGCATTGGCATTCCTTGATGCATTATTGGCAATCACCGTGTTATTGATTTCAGTGGATAGTGAATTGTTGATTTCAATCGCACAACGTGTCGTTGAATTATTATTTACAATCCAACAGGAATTGATGAACATATTGGTCTGGTTACTGTGGTACAATGCACTACCGTTCTCAGCTACATTCAGTTTGATTTCACAATTATTGAATGTAATATTAGGAGAAAGTGTAGCAAATACAGCACCTCCCTTGATGGCATTGTTTCTTCTGAATACCACATCATTGAATGTAGCGGAAGCACCATTGGAGTAAACTCCACCACCTCTTGAACGTCCGAATGAATTCTCATTGTCAGCACTTCCATCCTTGATGTGTACACCATCAATGACTACATCGGTTACATTCAGTAGACGAACGACATGGTATGAATTACCATCATAAGAATTATCACCATCAATATTACCCGAAAGGAAAGTACCATTGGCAATCGGATCACGGGTACCACCACCCATTGGATAACCACCTAGTAGTGTAGCTCCCGTAGGAATATCAAATGCAGTACCCCTCGCAGTCGTATTATTGGTAGGAATGTAGACTCCCTCTGCAATGTGAATGGTTTGGTTGGCTCCTACAGCCAATGCATCTTGTAAATCCCTGTAGGCATTTTCCCAGGAGGTTCCATTGTCAGCGCCATCGGCAGAAGCATCGACATAGATTCCTGTAGGACAATCAGGGCAATTGCTTCCTCCACAATCCACACCTGTTTCATCACCATTCTGGACTCCATCCGTACAAGTAGGAATGGGTACACAGAAATTGGAAACACTCTGACTACCAAAATTACCGACTACGAAAACCAAGGTTTCCCCATTACCCGTTTCTATGGTAACATTACCCGTATTCTGGGAATCGAATAAACCATCACCATAGGAGTCATTAATGGTGAATACATAACAATCATCCGCAAGACAATAAGTTCTGGTATCTGTACTGTTAGCTAGATTATTATTTGAATATGAATCACTATCCACGACATTTCCTGCATCGTCCGCTAAGCTCCATGAGATTTCATCCGGCCAGCTATCGAATAGGATACTCAATGTGATATCCGTACCGTTACAGGGGCATGGGGCACAGTTGCTTCCTCCACAATCAACTCCTTCTTCGTCACCATTCTGGATGCCATCCGTACAGGTAGGAGGACAAGCCGGACAGTTACTTCCTCCACAATCGACACCTGTCTCATCTTGGTTCTGGATGCCATCCGTACAGCTTGGAGGGCAGACCGGACAGTTGCTTCCTCCACAATCCACACCTGTCTCGTCACCATTCTGGATACCGTCCGTACAGGTAGGAGGCGTTCCTCCATTGACACAGAAATTAGTCGTTTGTGAAGAACCGAAGTTACCACTACCGGAAGCCAAGACTGTATTGTTATTGGTCAATTCTGTTACGGTATAGGTTCCTGTATTATTACCATCGAACAGGCCATCTCCATATGAATCATTAATGATGAAATCATAACAACCATTAGGTAAGCAGACAACCTGTGAGAATGTAGTATTGGTTGGGACATAATTGAATGGTCCCGCTTCCACGACTACATTACCATTGGCATCCACGAATTGCCAAGAAGTTTCTTCGGGATAACTATCACTTAGAATGGATATCTCAATCTGATTATCACTACATGGACAGGCTGGACAGTTCACACCTCCACAATCGACACCGGTCTCATCTTGATTCTGTACACCATCGTCACAAGTGGGATAGTTACCTGTACAGGAACTAGCAAGGCATATAGCATTATCCACATTATTTCTCATAACATTTCCGGGCTGCAGACCGAATCCATTATTGAAATTGATACCTACATTCTGTAGGTGACAATAGCTCATGATTGTTCCGCCATTGGAGGGGATGCCGGGTTGGGAACAGTTACCCTCTACACCCGAACAACCATCAATGGCTGTGTTATTGCCATTCCAAACACAAGCATGTGTGTGTCGACATCCAAAAAGGTGCCCCATTTCGTGCGTGAAAACCTGAACGGTCCATGAGAACGTGGGAACATTCGCATAAGAGGAATTGATACCACTGAAGCACATTCTGTTATCGATTTCGGAATTACAGATAGCTGAAAAACCAGCTGCGATTCCTCCACCTCCTGAGTAGGATATCATGTGGCCGATATCACCATCGAATGGGTTGGCGTTACTATACTGGGCTTGGAATTGTCCTAGAAGTGTTCCTGAATTGGTGCCTGTAAAGGGACTGGCAGTTGTCCAAACATAAATTTGGGAAATTCCAATGGTTATGTTTTCATTCGCATAAAGTACTGCGGATTGATTGAAGAAAGCCGTGACGAAACTTTGTGTGTTCGCTCCCTTGTTGGAATAGATGTCATCATCTACTTCAATGAAAATCCTAAGACAATCGCCGGGTGCTCTATTGGCGTTATCATAACGCAATTGACCTTGTCTATATCCGACAGTGGCTTCATCTGAAGTGGCACAAGTACTATTGTACTCTGGAATCAGGTGCTTGTCATTGTAGACAATGTGATGATTCGTAACGGACTTTTCCATTCTACCAATAACAAAATTCCCCTCGTTATTAGCGAAAAAACCTGCTATTTCATTGTGCTCATAGAAACTAATGGCAGCTATGGAATTTTCCATTCCTTTGATAATACCATGATAGTGAACCCCAAGGTCACCATCCAGTTGTCTACCATCACTGGTGACGACTTGGAAGCCATCCGCTAATATATCGACCTTGACGAGATCCAATTCCACAACTCCGTATTCCAATGTTGGAATTTCTACGGTAATGGCATAGTGCTCAGCTTGTCTGGCAGCCTGTAATGCATCCTCATTGAGTTGGATAAGGGCACCTTGTGTAACTACATCCTTGGTCCGGCTATCGGTACCTGCATGGATGATTTGTTGATGGAATGGTTGGATGTTGGTAAATGTAGTTTGTGCATCATGTTCGGTTTGAATGTTTTGGTAAATGGTACCTGTTTGGGCAAATCCTGCCATTGTGAATAGGAGTGAGGCAAGAACTAATGTAAATTTGTGCATGCTTTGATGTAAGAATTTGGTGAATGAATTTATTTCTCGTGAATGAAATAGTTGTTGTGGAGTTCTATTCTATGTTAGAAATGGCAAATTAACACATACGAAATTGTATTATGTATGTATAAAATCATACTTTTTGAAAACGTTACACTTTGTAACGTAGGCTAGGCGACATAGTTGGTGTAAAAGGATGGTTTGGCGTGTTCGGATATAAAAAATCCCTGCTGGTGTGTAACCAACAGGGATTTTATTATTAGGTGTATCCTAGTAATAGTACCTATCCAGGATTAACGTTGTGAGATAATGACTTCTACACGTCTGTTTTTGATTCTATTTTCCCTGTTGGTATTCTCAACAACGGGTTTGCTGGATCCATAGCCCTTGAATGTCATTCTGGACTTACTGATACCTCTCTTGAGAAGTTTTCTGAAGACGCATCTGGCTCGGATTCCGGATAAGCTGATATTACCATCCTGATATTTACCATCATAAACATCACTTTCCTTGTCATCAATATGCCCTAGGATATCGATTCTCATATTGGGATAAGCTTTCATTAATTTAGCCAAATCATCCATTTCAGCATATGCATCCTCATTCATATGTGCATCATTATCACCAAAGTGAACGATACTCAGCGTGTACTTCTCAGATGGAATCTTACAGTTGGGGTCAGCCAAACAATCTGCCATCATAGCTACGGCACTACCCGGAGCGAATCCTAATGCAGCAGCATTGGGACCCAATACCTTGGTTTCGTATTCCTCAGGCATTGCAGTTGCTTCGTCCTCTGTGGTAGGAGGCGTTACTACTTCCTCCTTGGTTTCGTTGGATGATAACTCATCCTCAGCTACAGCAGCAGCTCCGCCACAACCATCACATCCCTTGAACCACCAAAGCAATAGTAATAATAAGAGTAAACCCAATAATGCCAACCACCAATACCTGAGACAACCCGGGCCATCAGCTGCTGTTGCAGTGCCTGCACCTGCTACGGCTGCTGCACCTGCACCACCTAGTGGAGCTTCTTCTTCTATGACTGCTTCTGGTGTGTCCACTATGGGAACAATTGGTGCTACGACTTCTTCCTCTACTTCTAGTTCCACTTCGGGTTCTATTTCCACAGGAGGAACAATGGGTACCACTGGTACAACTGGTGGTGCTACGATATTCTCCTCCACAACAGGTTCTGGGTCCTCAATTACTGGTACTACAGGAGGAACCAACGGAACAGCCAATGCGTCGCTTTCGATGGTTTCTGGTTCTGCTTCCTCAGCATCACCCGGAATGAACAGGGGTGCGGCTGCCATAGCCATGAATGGAGCAAATAACCCCAAAGCTGCACCCTCATCATCCTTTGCACAACTTCTGGCAATTTCCTGATGGTTGCCTGCTTTTAGGACGACAAAGTACTTTCCATGTGCTTCAATCGTACTTCTCCTATCCTCGTTTTCCCAATTCTTGATGACAGACCTGATGCCATTGTCCCTTGCTGCGACGGTGGTGTATCCCTCACTCCTGAGTAGTACCTCATCATTGCGGTCAATCATGGCGAAGTAATATTCACCCTCGTGGTCGAAAGTGGAGAAATGTTCGAATTCCTCACTTCTCGGATGTCCCTTGTATGCTTCGCATCTGAGGTAATCATCCTTTCTTGCATTGGAAACAGGAGCTGCCGCTACCAATA
>JAHDHL010000086.1 GCA_020631355.1 Saprospiraceae bacterium
TGTTCGAATTCCTCACTTCTCGGATGCCCCTTGTATGCTTCGCATCTGAGGTAATCATCTTGTCGAGCATTGGAAGTAGCCTTTTCTTCCTCTATGGGGACAGCCAGAATTTGATCTTCCGGTAATTCAATGGTAAAGGTTTCCTTTTCCGTCACAATGGATGAAAGAATAATCTTTTCATCCAAACCATAAGCTTCCGCAAAACCGATAACCTTGCCCCTCATTGAAAGCATGAATGTTTCCATAGCAGCTAGGGAAACGAAATTCCTACTTCTGGCAATTTCTTGATTATTACCTGCTCTTATCATAAAATAATGAAGACCATCACTGGTTGTTTTCTTGGCATACCTGCTTTCTATCACACCATTCTTAATAACGGAGCGAATACCATTATCCCTACTTTTTGCTGTAGAATAATTCTGGCTGAACAGTATGGCATCTCCATTATCATCATTATAATGGAAATAATGCCCCTTGTTGCTTTCATTTTTGAATGCTTCGAAACCGTACTTGCCAGAACTTGATTTTCGAGAAAAGTCATAATCATCATTCGGACCAGATTTTTTCTTCCTTTTGCTTGGACTGGTTTCCTTACCTGCTGTCGAAAATTCAGACTTGTAAGCCGTAACGGATGATTTTAGTGTACTAATGGATGAGGATACCAGTCCCTCATTCGCAAAAATGACACTCCTTGCAATTTCCTTTCCTTTCCTATCCTTGAAAATATAGTAGAAACCACCATCAGTGGATACGGTTTCGTAATTCCCATCCTTGGAAGCTTTCGTGATCAGGTACCAGATATCATCCTTTCGTTTCCTACCGGTTTTCTGAGCTCGTCCATATAGTATGGTGTCACCATTTTCATTATTGAAAACATAATAGAAAACACCACTTTTCTTGTAGGTGTCAAAACCCTTTTTACCCTTGGATTTGTATGATAAATCATAGACATCATATTCAACTGTACGAGTCCTCCTTTTCGTACTGATGAATGTGACTTCGAATTCCCTGTCATCGAATACTTCCCTAGGAAGCATCTGGCGCAGGTTTTCTGCTCCTGTTGCTGAAGCGTAAGCCTTACTTAGGGCGAGAGGATTTCCATCAGTATCCCTGATGGTGGTAAAGAAGTCATTTCCGTCCTGAACTACATCATAATTGGCAAGGTTGGCACCTGCGCTGATGAGATTTCTAATGGCTTCAGTACAGGCATCACGAGAATCGTAAGTATTACTCGTAAGGATGCGTTCATTGTTGTCGACTAAGAAAAATTGGTATTCTTCCTTGCCTGTTGATTTTCTAATTTCAAAATTCATAGTGCAGCAAAAAATTGAGTGTATGTTTTGATTCTGATGCCTTGTTTCAGAAAGGGGAACTGATAACTAGGCGACCATTCTCCCTAAGTTAGACGAATAATCTCAAAACAGTTACACATTTGTTTCACGAAATTATATTGTAGAGGGGTTTTGGGGCTGAAAAGGCCTAAAAATCTAGGAATCAGGTAATTCAATCTGATAATTAAGGAGTAGTTTTTCTGTGAAAATTCCAAGTTTGAATTGTTTCACCAATTGTAGGTATTTGTCCTTAATGGTTGTTTGTTGATTTTTGGGAGCTACCTGATAGTAGATCAACAGATAGAATACTTCAATATAATGCAGATATGAATCCATGACCACTTCCAAATCCACGAGGGCAAGTTCTCTTTTGGCTTGTTGTTTTTTTCCATGTTTCAAGGAAATCAAGGCGAGTCCGATTTGGAAAATATTTTGTTGGGTATAGGCACTGAAAAAACTGATTTCGAAGATATCTTCGTAATGGAGTTGAAAGGTTTTTTCTATTAAATCAATTCGTTGTAACAAAATGAGTACGGGTATGATCTCATAGAAGAAGAGTGCTTTATTCTCTTCCTCAATGGCTGCTTCCAGAATAGAATCATACATGTCATCCTGTTCCTCTCTGCTTGTATTGAATAATGAATAAGCCAAATACCGTCCCTTTACTACGGGGAATAATGCTTGATATTCATCTTCCAATAGATTGGGTAGGGAAGATGGTTTTTTGTTGTTTAGGAATTGACCATAGACCAGCATCGTTTGGATAAATATCCGATGAATAGACTCCTTTTCTATAATTAGACAATACTCTAGTAACTGAGCATAGTCCCTTGTAATATTATCATAGTCAATGAAGTTGTAGAAGTACTCTCTTCTGAAGATATCATTCTCTAATAATTGCTTAGTGAGATGTAATCCATCCTTATAAGTATCCCGAATAGCCATTCCCACCGCAACTGAAATCCTAAGCTGCTCGCTCCATTCAATATTCAGGATTTTAGCTTGGAACAATTGATTCAATACCTTAATATTCCTTTGGAAAAGATAGTAATGGAAAAGGTCCAAAAAATAATGTGAGAAAGAGAATGAAGTGTTCAATTCACATAGGAATTGAATATCATCATCATCAAGAGTCTCCTTGGATTTCAGTCGATTCACCTTAAGGAAATTCACCCAACTACCAGGTACTTCCTTTCTACGAAATTGTGTATAGTTCTTGTAGCCTGTATAGATGGAAAGAATATTAAGCGTATTAATACTAGGTTCCCTATAAGGTAGGAATCCGAATAATCTTCGTAATGTGCTATAACTGATTTCCTTCTCAGTCTGATTGATGATATCCTCCCGGAGTAACTTCAAACCCTTAACATCGGTAATCCTTTCACCAAATTGGATTTGAACTTTTTGTAATAATGTCTTGTAGCCTAATTCCACTTCAGGTAAATATAGATGAATGTACGTCAATCCTAAGCTAGACTTAGGAAAGAAAGTAATCCATAATTATTAAATGAGCTGAAAATGAGCCAGAAAATAAATGAATGGTTGTTATTTTTACATTATTGGACCTACCCAATATCCCCTCCAATATTTTAACAAATCAGATACTATGAAAGCACACTTACTTTCAACTACTTTCTTATTACTACTGACAACTTGTGTCCTTTCGCAAAATACCTCATTGGATTGGGCTGTAAGCGCAGGCGGACCCCAGTGGGATGTAACTACGGACCTTACTGTGGACCAAGCTGGTAATGTCTACACGACTGGTTTCTTTAGCGGGACAGTAGATTTTGACCCCGGAGCTGGTGTTAGTAACTTGGTTTCTGGAGGCACAGGAGGGAGCTTCGCCTTTGATAATACAGATGGTTATATACAAAAACTGGATACCAATGGTAA
Organism: Saprospiraceae bacterium; assembly: GCA_020631355.1. Classification (GTDB taxonomy): domain Bacteria; phylum Bacteroidota; class Bacteroidia; order Chitinophagales; family Saprospiraceae; genus JAHDCE01. The sequence goes on from JAHDHL010000086.1 coordinate 3,228, forward strand.
TCTGGTCTGGGCGATCAACCACTTATCAGGCGACCTATCCATGAATGGTTCTGGTATAGACTTCAACAAGATTGCAGTAGACCACAATGGGAATGTCTTTACCCTATCTCCTACCGTTGTCAATAATAGTATAGATTTGGACCCTAGTGCCAATACCTACTATTTGGGGCAAACGGGATCGTTCAAAGTTTTGCATAAGTTCGATTCCAATGGTAATTTTCTCTGGGTACTCCCCATAGTTGCTGGAAATCATATGAAAGTCGATGCTAATGGAGATGTTTTTATCTCTGGCGTTTATCCTACAGGAACGATAGATATAGACCCTGGGTCTGGCGTTTATAATATCACTAATACCATTCCGAATAGTGATTCTCCATTCATGTGCAAACTGAGCGGTGCTACCGGAGATTTAATCTGGGGAGCTAATTTTGCATCCGCATGTACCGGAAGCCGAATTAATAGTATGAAATTCGATATGAATGGTAATATCGCAATAGGAGGATATTACAAGAATATGATTACCGCTGACCCCAATGGAACATTATTTACCTTATCAGACGATAATCAGAATGATCAGAACGGATTTGTCATTAAATTGGATAATACTTCTGGTACGGCTATTTCCTCCATCAATTATGCAAGAACAGGTAATTATAATACCGAAACACATGATTTAGGTTTTGATGATGCGAATAATCTATACGCATTATCGACTGGATTAAACTCTGCTGTTTATGGAAGTGGGAATAGTATTATAAAGTATAATGCATCCGTTACTACCACAATGTGGTTTGCTCCGGTTCCTCAATTCAGTTTCCATTCTCCACAAATGGTGGTGAAACCGAATGCAGAGCTTTATTTATTGGGGGCATTCAGTAATACTATAGATGTTGACCCTGATCCCAATAACTCTTATAACTTAATTGCGGCATCAGGAAACAGCACTTATATAGCGAAGTGGGATGCTTCACCGGGATATCAAGGAAGTCCTAGTCTGATTTGGGGATTGAACCTGAATCATGATTTTTTTATATGGAATGATGTAAGGATCATGGGGGTAGTAGGAATGGGAGAAGAATTATTTTTAGCTGGAGCATTTACGGGAACATTGGATACAGATTATGAATCAGGTGTATATGATTTGATTGAAACGCCTTGCAATAGTGGTGCTTGTGCTGACATTTTCACCCAGAAAATCAATACTTGTCCAGGGAGTACTTATACGGAGAATGATGTGGAACTCTGTTGGGGTGAAAGCTACACATTGCCCGATGGTACGACGCTTACTAATATCCAATCAGATACGACCCACACCTATGTCCAAACGCTTGCGAATGGCTGTGAGGATGTAACAGTGACGAATATTATCGTTTTATCCTTTACTACAACTTATACCACAAGTTACGCTTGTCCGGGTTCTAGTGTTGGAATGCCAGATGGGACTTATTATTATAATCTAACGCAAGACATTACGCATACCTCTTACTTAACAGCAGCCAATGGCTGTGATAGCATTATCGTAAGTACAGTAGTATTGGATGTGCCAATGACGGTAACGACTTCCTACGATTGCCAAACCAATACAGGTACGGTAACATTCGGGGATTTGGGTACAGTCTATGGTCAGCCGACTCCTCCATTTGATTTTGTAGTCAATGGTGTGACAACTACCGTTTCCGCTCCGGGGACACATACTTTTTCACAGTTGTCATCCGACGAATCTCATAGGGTATTGATATATAGTAATAACTGCTCACCAGATACACAGATATATCCGGATTGTGTGGATGCTCCTTGTTCTCCCAATGAAATAGACTTGATTGGTAATGGCGGATTTGAAACACAACCTGATACGGATTGGAATGTTACATCTACCGAATTGGATGGAACACCTGCTTTCTACACCATCATGCACAATCATCCCAATTCATTCAACTCATCCTACGCTGCTTGGATGGGTGGGACATCCAATGGTATCATTACGACCATAGAACAAACCGTAAACTTACCAATAGGGTATGGTGCAACGACCCTCTCATGGTGGGAGTGGGGATTTGGGGCTTGTTCCGCAGATGATGTCCTTACGGTCTCTATTGATGGTAATACCATTTATTCCGCTACGAATAATGGTTCACAATGTGGGGATTTCAAGTGGCACAAGAAAAGTTTGGACATCAGTGGTTTTGGCTACGCAGATGACCAAGACCATACGATTACATTCCAATTCGTACAACCCGCTACAAATGGCTTTTCAACGCTCATCTTGGATAATATTTCCCTCTTGGCTTGTCCTTGTCCGGGAAGTACGACCCAAGAATCTTTCTATACCTGCCAAGGCAATGATTATCTATTCCCTGACGGAACCATTCAGACCATCAATTCTAATACGACTTATACCTCTGTCCTAACGGATTCCTACGGTTGTGATAGTACTGTTGTAACGAATGTCATCATGGAAGTACCACCCACAATGACTGCTACTTTCAATTGTGATGTGAATGCCATCATTTTGAATGTATCGGATATGGGAACCTATCTAGGGAATCCCGTGACTTCCTTTGATGTATCAGTGGGTTCACAAACAACTAATATTTTCTCACCGGGAAGCTATAATATTTCCTACATGCTCGGAGATATTTCTGATCAAAGTTGGCAGGTCAATATATATCAACCCAATTATTGTACACCTTATCTATTCATTTATCCGGATTGTATCGACCCTGCTTGTGGAGACAATGCCCAGCAATATGTCGTGAATAGTGATTTTGAGGATACAGCTGCCAATCCCAATGCATGGTCCGAATCTGTCTTATTCATGGATGGTTCGGATACGGGATATTCTATTATAGATGATCAATATCCTTATAATTCTTCCTTTGGTGCTTGGTTGGGTGGCGTATCACAAGGTTCTACATCGAATCTTGAACAGAGTTTGACCATACCACAAGGTTCAGGTGTCAAGGAACTCACTTGGTGGGAATATCATAATGGTGCCTGTGCTTCTGATGATATCTTCACAGTCTCCATTGATGGGAATGTGATTTATTCTAATACAGGTGCCAATGACCCATATTGTGGTGATAATACATGGCATCAACGTACTATAGATGTGAGTGCATTTGCTGATGGAAATACGCATGTATTGACATTCAATTATGTGCAGCCCAGTACCAATGGACACACCAATTTGTTCTTGGATAATATTAGGATTCATGTTTGTCCATGTGTGGATTATAATAC
>JAHDHL010000140.1 GCA_020631355.1 Saprospiraceae bacterium
AAATGGCGGGATGCACCATGAAACAGGTTTTGGTCTGTAAGAATTGCCATCGCGAGTTATCAAAGCCGGTCGTCATTTATAATGAGGCAAAGGCTGGTTTTGAATATGAAGAACTCGAAGGTGGATATCTGAAAATTATCATGAGTTCCGTTGGTCCGAAAGACGTTTTTCCTGTGATTGATTATGATAAAGAGCCCTTGGAGCAAGGACTGGCCTATAAGCCAATACAGCCATTTCCACTGCACTTTGATCAACTCGCTGGTCCGTTGCAATTCATGCCGCAATATTGGTTAAATGGCCGGGATCTGAAACATCGTGTGAGAATTATAGATACAAATGACCCTAACTATTTTACCCTTGCGGATGTCGATCTAAACATGAATATGTCCTGTCGTTGCTCGCAGGAAATCGGCTGGATGTCCGAAGGGGGAGGGATGTTCATTCCTAATAATGATAAAACTTATTGGGCAAATCCCAAACCATTGTCGCAATCGCCCATCGCCAGATTTTTTCGCTGGTTGAATAACGAGGCTAATCCTAAAAATGACTCATGAAAAAACTGCGAGGTCATCTCGGCGATTATCCGGATCCCCATTTATGGATGATGCCATGAAACAGGTTTTGGTGTGTAATTCATGTCAATGTGATCTATCTCTCCCGATAGATTTTCTCGAAGAGAAATTCACGATAACGAATTTAAACAAATACCCTGAGGAAGATGGTGTTGCTCCTGGATGCGCGATGCACATTGAATTCTGGGTTTGGTATGCGGATGATAAAGACATCTTAGAGCAGCGCGTTTGGATGAATTCCGATGATATAGCGGGATTTACAAACCTTGATAGAAGCCTTTCACACGGTTGCTGTGGACCTAATGGCCAGATCAATACGAGGTGTCATTGCGGTGCTTTGATAGGGCGGTATTATAGTGATTGCCTGATGCCGAATTATTTTTCACCTGAACCTGATCAAACCCAGTTCCTTCCGTTTGTTGAGGATGAATGGGAACGTGAGGCGATGAAACGCGAAAGATTGTACGCGGCGAACAAGAAG
>JAHDHL010000049.1 GCA_020631355.1 Saprospiraceae bacterium
ACGCGTCTGAAGAAATACATCCATGCAAATGATCTCTCCACAACCCATCGCTTCGCTTCAATCACAAAACCCTTCTGATTTTCAGGTCTTTGTGGAACTTCAAATGTAATTCCTAATTTTTCTACTGCGGCTGCAAAAGTGCCACGGTATGCCTTATCCCCAATTATTTTTTTCAGGCTACCAAGAACTAATTCCATTCCCCGTAAAAGATGGCAACCTGCTGGACTGTCATGGTCATTTGCAGGATGCACATGAGCCTTCCAAATTCTACCCAAAGTGTCAGTAAGGAACTGCCGTTTCCTCCCATTTACATTCTTATTCCCATCAACTCCCCGATACTCAAAAATTCTAGGTGCAAGTGAGACGCTCTGTGAGTCTACAAGGGCAAGGCTCGGAGTGGAATTCCTTTTCAGCAATTTCCTCTCATATCTGTTTAATGCACTATTCATCTTTTCCAACCTACCCTCCTTACTCCATTTATCAAAGTAATAATACACTGACTTCCAAGGAGGTAGACTCTTGTCTAAATTCCTCCACTGGGCTCCTGTACGCGTAATCCACAATAAAGACTCAATAATTTCCCGTAAATCATATTTGCGTTTTCTTTCGTAGTCAAAAAAATCTTTGATAACTTCCCACTGACTATCGGTTAGCCGATTGATTTCTGCTTTCATTTCTTGTTTTGTTTTCGCCAACTAACAAGATAAACCGATAGTCTTCATTTTTCTAAAATGAAAATCTGAACACCCTCTAATTTATTTACCAGCATATTAAACCTCCATAAAAAAACAAAGTCTAAGAATAAGACAGCATCAAAACAATATCACATGAACAAAGTATTTTATTTAGCAATTTCTGCAATCTTATTCATTACAGCCTGTAAGGAAGATGAATTAATTAACCAGGAAAATGGGACACCTAAAATTAAGGCAGCGCCCTCCTATTCTGTTCTGATAGATGAAGATATTACTTACGCCGAGGGGCTTAGCCATAACGCATCAAGTACCACACCTTTCCCAACCCCTTTAAAATTAGATGTTTATCACCCTGATAATAATTCTGCCAATAGACCTGTCTTTATGTTTATCCATGGCGGTGGATTTACAGGAGGAACAAAAAGTAAACCTGAAATCGTGGAGATGGCCAATTACTATGCTTCCAGAGGGTGGGTTTTCATTTCTGTAGACTATAGAACAACGGAGGAATTAGGGACGATACAAGGAATGACCACAGGGGAAGTACTATCATATTATAGAGGCATCTCACCTCAAGAATGGACTGATACTGCATTACAAGGAGCACAAACCCCAAGTCAGGTACAACAGGCCATTGCCATGTACCTTGCCCAAAGGGATGCAAAGGCCGCTCTCCGATGGATTGTAGCCAACTGCGACACATATAATATCAACAAAGATTTCATTACAGTTGGAGGAGCTTCAGCAGGAGCAATCACCACAATTGCGTTGGGTATTTCAAACCAAGAAGATTTTAGGGATGAAATTTCCATTAGCGAGGATCCTACACTTCCCACTACAAACCTAGATGAATCCTATGTAGTGAGAAGCATGGTTTATTTCTGGGGCTCAAACGTAAAATTAGATGTTTTCGAAATGGTTTATGGGTTGAATCAATATGATAGATATGATTCCAGTGACCCTGAATTATTCATGGGACATGGCACTGCGGAAGACCCACTTACACCTTATGAGGAAGCACTTGAACTACAAGAAATCTATGACTCCTTGGGTATTTACAACAAACTGGCGACGCTAGTAGCACCGAATGGTAACCCTGCAGGACATGGAGCTTGGAATGCAGTAGTAGATGGAAAAGGCTTATCTGAATTATCGCTTGATTTTCTAGTTGAAAGACAAGGGTTAATTGTCGAATAAGAAGCTAATACATCAATAGTCCCCACACAAGGATGCAGTGCTTAGCCGGGTCGCTATAATTAGTTAGTTTTATCGTATATTCAGCTTACTTTCAGAAGCTAACATTCAGATAAAACAATCATTCGAATCATGGAACAAGCCAACTGGTACATCATACCTATTACTGCTTTTTTACCACTTATATTGGGATATGTATGGTATCATCCTAACGTCCTAGGTCAGAAACTAGCCGATATTAATGGAGAAACCATTGCAGGAAAAAAATCCTGGGGAAAGATAATACTGATTTATATTTTCAGTTTTCTTCTAGCATACGTCCTGACGCTGATGAGTGTCCATCAGAGTGCCATCTTCCAATTATTCTTCATGGACCCCGAACTGGCCAATACACAATCGGAATATAGCGCATTCATTAATGAATTCATGGAGAAGTATGGCCATCGGCATCGTTCATTTGGACATGGAATGATTCATGGTGCGGAAGCAGGTCTAATGTTTGGTCTGGCACTCATCGGAATAACGACACTGATGCAAAACAAATCCCTGAAATCCGTATGGATTCATATTGTATTCTGGGTGCTTTGTTGTAGTCTAATGGGAGGTATGACCTGTGCATTCTTCTAATATCACAACGCCTGACACAGGCGTCCGTACCAAGTGAATACGAGTATAATATACAAAAATCTTTATTGAGCCATATTGTTGAACCGAACTAATTTGGTTGGCAGTTGAGGGCACAATATGTTCGTTGCCCAACCCGAAAACTGTTGAACCGTATACGAAACACTGCGAGTTGTGTATGGCATATGTATGTTGTTGGCAGTAATTAAAAAAGAAATGTCGAAAGAATTAGAAAATAGAATAAGAGAAATGGTTGAAAAACCAAAAATGAATGAAATTGAAGAAATTCTTAATGCCTTTCATTTGAAAAGGTTCAATAAAGGCATGCTATTCAAAGAACCTTTTACTATAAGCAAAGAAATAGGCTTTCTTTCGAGAGGAACTGTAAGAATGTTTATGTATAAAAAGAATGGAGATGAAGTAACATTGAGGATTTTTCAAAAAAATCAACTTTTCGTAGATCTTTTCAGTTTAGAGAATTCTGAAAGAACACCAATAGGTATTGAATGTCTTGAAGAATGTGAAATCAAGGTGGCTTCCTTTGAAATTTTCAAACCATTATTAGAAACGAATTTGACCCTTAATGTCTTTTTCAGAAAACAGATGTCAAAACAAATATTGGAGATAGGTGAATTTTATTTTGCTTTTATAACTGGAACAGGAAAAGAACGGTATAAAATGATTTTAGAAAAAAATCCAAATTTATTGAAGAAATTTCCACTTAGAATAATTGCCTCATTAATTGGAGTCACACCTACTCAGCTAAGTAGGATACGCAATATAAAATAATCTTCACCACGTTTATTTTTTCAACATTTGTTGAGGAGTCCTACTACACGATGACTGTACTTTTGTGCTGGTAATTAATGTATTTCTAAAAAATAAAAAATCAGTACAATGTTTAAATCATTTTTAATTACCGTAATTGCTTTGTCTTTTGTTATAACTTCATGTGATAAAGCAGATGAATCAATTGTCAATGATCCAATTATCGAGACAGCATGTGAAAACTTTGACAGCCCCATACAAACTGAGGCGAGAACACAAGTCCTAATCCCGCCCTCAGACTTAAGAGACTTTAGATATAGTGAGGTGATACCTATTTTTGAATGTGGAAACGGGTTAATATCTGAAGTTTACAATACACTAAGTTTTAATGATTCACCAGAGGAAGACTGGAATGATTTGAATGCAGAAGAACTAAAAATTCAACTTGGAGCTGTTGATGTAGCATTGAATGGTCAAAGACATTGGTTAATTAATGGGGCAGAAAGTGATAATCCAGGTGGAGGAACTGGATATGATAAGATAACCACTTTTGGAAATCTACAAATGGCATTAAGGGCGCAAATTCAAGGAACTCTTTCTGAGACTTACTATTCTGACAATGCTGTTATACGGTCAAATACGTGGATTTATAATGCTGGCAATGAAGTTTACAAACTGGTGAATCCACAAGGAGAAGAATACGTAATGCAATCTTACAGCAGAAAAATAGCCAATAACCAAACTATAGGTGATTTAGCAAGTCTTGGTTCAACGCTTAACCTACCAGAAGGTTGGTCATTTGAAACAGAAATGCTCCAAGATGAATTACGTTTGAACTCAAATGGTGAAGCTATTGTAATTCAAGATGAACTTCAGAATTCTTATCAGAAAAATTGATAAAAACTACTGCCAACAAAGGCTAAAATGTCAATAGCCCCTATGCGGGGCTACTGCATTTAGCCAAACCCTTGGGCATTGTTTTATTCAAATTCTTTAAGAAGTTGTTCTTCTTCTAATTTTATTTCAGAATACTCTTTTTCCAACTCTTTTTGACTAATTAATTTTAATAGTATTTCTTCATTTTTACCAATAATCTGAAATTTAATATTATCATATTTGTATGAGTTATAGATAGGTAGATCTCTGTTATAAGTACTTGAATAGATACGTTCAGTCCTTGTAATAAGAGTATCACCTCGAAATTCATATTCCCCCTCTTCCACCAATACTTCTACCATATAATTATATATAATTGTTGCTTTTTTGAAATTATCTTTTTTTGTTAGACCAAGAATAATTATATCGGATTTATAAATCTTAGAATAATCACCGTCAATAAAGGATTCGTATACATCTCCAATTGAATAGTCTTTATTTTCTATGATTTCAATATCCGCCCCTTTCACTATTTCTTTATAAGTCTTACATTGAACTAGTAGCAATGAAGATAATATTAAAAGTAACAGTTCTTTACCCATAATAATATGATTATTTTTAAGTAAACTACTATAGCGCCTTATTTGCTGCATCGTATAATGCTCAACACATTACCAATCCTAACAAATAATGCCGTGTTACTTGAGTAGTAACACGGCATTATTTATGTGTCCTGATTGGAATAATGGATTAAAGTCCCAAGGCAATTTTGAGGACTTCCTCCATCCTATCCACATAATGGAATACCAATCCGTCTATATACATGGATTCTATTTCATCCACATGTTTCTTATTCTCCTTACAAAGAATGATTTCCTTGAGTCCTGCTCGTCTTGCTGCTAGGATTTTCTCCTTGATCCCCCCTACGGGCAACACCTTTCCCCTTAGGGTTATCTCCCCTGTCATTGCCAAGTGGGATTTGATGGGTTGGGAAGTAAAGACGGATGCAATCGCTGTCATCATCGTAATACCTGCGGATGGACCATCCTTAGGAATCGCACCTTCCGGAACGTGTATATGAATATTCTTATGCTCGAAATCCTCAGGTTTCAACCCAACCAATTCAGGATTAGCCTTGATAAAACTTAGTGCAGTGGACGCTGATTCCTTCATCACATCCCCCAAATTACCCGTAAGGGTCAATCCTCCTTTCCCCTTACTCAAACTGGACTCGATGAAAAGAATATCACCCCCAACAGCCGTCCAGGCCAAACCTACCGCAACCCCGGGCACTTGCTGCTCCTGATACATTTCATTCGAGAAGCGGGACGGACCAAGGACTTTCTTGAGGTAAGAACCTGTCAGAGCCTTATCATATTGTTCCTCCATCGCTACCTTGCGGGCATAATGCCTCATGATACCATCCACTTGTCTTTTCAAGGAACGCACACCTGATTCCCTGGTATATTGCTGGGCCACTTGCATCAGTACCCCATCATCTATGGAAACATGTTCAGGTTTCAATCCATGTTCCTCCAATGATTTCGGGATGAGGTGGCGCTTGGCAATTTCCACTTTTTCCTCCATGGAATATCCGCTTACCTGAATAATTTCCATCCTATCCAAGAGTGCAGGCTGAATGGTATTCAGCGAATTGGATGTGGCAATGAATAGTACCTTGGAGAGATCATATTCCAATTCGAGATAATTGTCATAAAAGGTCGTATTCTGCTCAGGGTCCAATACTTCCAACAAGGCAGATGATGGATCCCCTCTGAAACTCTTGCCAACCTTATCAATCTCATCCAATATGAAAACGGGATTCGATGAACCTGCTTTTTTCAATGATTGTATAATCCTACCCGGCATGGCACCTATATAGGTTTTGCGATGCCCCCTGATTTCAGATTCATCATGAAGCCCACCAAGGGACATTCTGATATATTCTCGGTTCAGGGCCTTGGCTATGGAACGTCCTAGGGAAGTCTTACCTACTCCCGGAGGGCCTACCAAACAAAGTATGGGAGATTTCATATCTCCTCTCAATTTCAATACAGCAAGGTGTTCGATAATCCTATCCTTGACCTTTTCCAATCCAAAGTGATCTGCATCCAGAACCTCCTTGACCTCTTTCAGGTTGAAGTTATCTTCACTGAATTCACCCCAAGGCAAATCCAACATTGTTTCGGCCCAATTCATCAATACGGAATACTCCGCAGCCTGAGGATTGGTACGCTTGATACGATTGACTTCCTTTTCAAAGACTTTCTGTACGTTCTCTCCCCAGTTCTTATCCTTTGCCTTTTTCAGGAATCCATCCAATTCCGCTCCATGCGGGCTCTGGCCCAATTCTTCCTGAATCGTCTTGAGTTGTTGGTTCAGGAAATAATCCTTTTGCTGTTTTTCTATATCACCCCTGACCTTACTTTCTATCTCATCCTTAACTTCCAGCATCCTTAATTCGGAATCCATATGTTTCAGCACCAATTGGGCCTTGTCATATAGTTTATCCGTGGATAGGATTTCTTGTTTGGCTGGTACTTCCACCCTTAGGTTGGATGCGATAAAATTAATCTTGAAAGAATTACTATTGATATTCCTGAACATCATCGAAGCTTCCGAGGGAATATTAGGAGAAAGATTTATGATTTGTTCTGCACGCTCCGTAATACTTTGGATAATCGCCTCCATCTTGATATGGTCCTCTTTCTTATCCTCATCCAATGGAGAGATATTCCCCTCCAACATTGGGGAGGAACTAACCAATTCATTCAAAACGAATCTTGCCTTACCTTGGAGAATAGCGGTCATTGTTCCATCAGGAAGTTTCAACACCTTAACCAATTTGGCAATGGTCCCAATCTTATACAAATCATCCACCCCGGGGTCCTCTACCTCCAAATCCATTTGGGATAACACACCAATGTACCTATTCCCTTTGTAGACCTTGTTGATGGCTTCCACTGATTTGTCACGACCCACTGTTATCGGAATGATTACACCCGGAAACAATACCGTATTCTTCAAGGCCAAGAGTGGCATCTCCTGTGGATATTCCACATCATTCTTATCCTCTTCCTCATCTATGGGAAGCATGGTTGAAAAATCAAGATCGTCTGTTGGTAACATAGAAAATATATAATCTTCGAACATATCGTAATTGTAGTACTAATTGACTTGGGGATTGGCATCCCCGCCTACCTTGTCAAAATGACATGAAAAGGTCTTCCAATTCCTAAAGAATTGAGTTCTACATAAAGGTCAAGATTTATGCCATTGGCATAGCGGCCTTTATTCTACAATAAATTACGCCATATGAGGTAATTATGCCATATCTAAGTAAGAAAACATTGACAAATTGGCAGAAAGGCATCAATAGCCATATATGATTACTCCATTTTTCATCCTAGGTTCGAACCATGTCGATTTGGGAGGAAGGGTAATCCCAGCATTGGTTATTTCAAGGAATTCATCCCATGTCAAGGGTGGAAGAATGAAAGCTGCCGCTTTTTCGTTGCCAGCTATCTTTTCTTGGATTCCCTCAATCCCCTTGGGTCCTTCGATGTATCCTACTCTCCTATCAGTTGTGATATCCGCCACGGAAAATATGTTGGATAAGACTTCCTGATTCAGAAGATTAACGTCCAGTGTCTCGAGTGTGGAACTATACTTTTTCAGGATTTTTGCCCTCCAGACCAATGAGAACCATTCTTCCCCGACCACCATTACAATTTCATGTTTCCCCTTTGGTTTCCTGGGTTCATCCAGAAGCTGTATATTGAATTTCCTGGATAACAGGGCCATTAATACCATGGGAGAAAAAGAATCAATCTCTACTATTCGATTGTAATCATGGATTTCCAATTCATTGGTAGGGAATAGGCCACAAAGGATATAATTATAGGTTTCGGGTGGCATTTTCTTCTTCTTCATCCGCTTGTGGAGCAAAGCTGACGTAGCCAATCTGTGGTGGCCATCCGCTACATAAGTCTTGGGGACATGCTGCTCGAATAGTTCCTGAAGTTCAAGTATGGACTTGCCATCCGTTACGGCATAGAAGACATGAAGTTGGTTCTCTGCATCGAAATGAATCTCATAGGTAGGCTCCAAATCCTTGATGTGTTGTTGGAGTTTCTTTTCGATTTCTCCCACTTCGGGATAAGTCAAAAGCACAGGTTTGACCATAGCTTGTCTTTCCAAGGTCAGCAATAACATCTTCTGTTCCTTGGCAGCAAGTGTATGTTCGTGCTTGACCACATCACCATTGAGGTATTCCTTTACAGGAATCCTGCAAATGAGTCCTGTTTGTGTATGTCCCTCACTCTTAATCTGGTAAATGTAAAGGCTTTCGCTAGACATCCTATTAAAGAATCCTGCCTTATAGAATTCAGGATAATTCTTCTTCACTTCCCCGAAGAAAACATCAGGTGAGGTAATCTCATCCAACTCGGGCTTAATGGCTTGAAAAGGCTTGATAAAAGTCATAAATGGTTAGGTTCTGGCTATTCAATCAATTTCATCCCTCCTTATCGGCAAGGTAGGAACAATTTAATGAAATTCAGATACTTCACCTTTTATTTTTGGCCGTTCTTCTTGTAACCCTTTACAGTTTCATTAGCAGGCAAAGGAGGCAAGCCCTCATTCTTTCGAATGGTTATCCTCATGGCATTCAAATCTATGCGTTCGGATTCGATGCTTAGTGAATCCGCAATCTGCTGTATTGCTTTCAGTATCTTTGCCCCATCATTCCCTTTTGTCTTAGGAACGTATAGCGTCAGGATCTGTTGGTTACAAACAAAAGTGAAATAATGCTCAGCCTCCACGGTCTTATTGGATGGGAATTTCACATCCTTCAAGCCTGGGCTTTCAAATGACCAGTGCAAGTATGTGCCACTCTTGTATCGTTTGATTTGGGACTGGACATTTATCGTACTCTTGGTTGCCTTTTCAATATATGCCTTTTCGAATGCCATATGCTTGTCCAGTACTTCCTCATCAGATAGTCCTTTTTCCTTGGTGAATTCACTTACGGGAGAATTGAATATTTGAAGTACAAAATCATCTACCACATAAGTGATATCCTTACTGGAACGAGGCCTTACCCATCCTGGTGCATCCAAGTGAAGATGGAAGAAACTCTCTTTTTCATTAAACACCTGTAAGTATCCCTCCTTGGTCTTAATGGCTCCACTCCTGAAATTCATGAATGTCTTTTCCTCTCCATTCACATAATCCCTTTCTTCAAACAACAAGCCTTTCTTGGACCATAGGTAATCCTTGCCATTCTCGATACCATCCGTATAGTTGGTTTCCTTTTTTCTTTGTCCATTATTGTAATAATGAATGACCTTACCATTGGGCCTACCCGCTTTATAATCTCCATCCATCTTTATCTTACCTCCCTGATAATAGTGCTTTACCTTTCCATTGGCCATTCCTCCCTTGTACTCTATCGTCTGATCCAAATCACCATTCTTAAAATACCACTTGTGCAATCCTTCCTCCAGGTCCTTTTCATAGCGGCCCTCTGACTTAAGGGTTTCATTGTGGTAGTATTCCTTACAAACACCAGAAGCCAATCCCTCGCTATCATAGCTTACCTCTAATTTTTTCACTCCGGTATCATACCAATGGATTTCGGTTCCCGTTACGATACCTTTCTTATAATTGACCAAGGTTGATTTTTCCCCGGTTTCATGCCATGTAGTGACCTTGCCATCCAGTTTCCCGTTCTTGAATTCGGCCCTGGATTTTTTCTTTCCATTTTCATAATTCTCAATCGCAACTCCAGTGAATGGTTCCTGATGGAATCTTTGGTAATAATTACCGTCCGGTTGTAGGTCCAATTCTTCCATCATGGCCTTTTGGGCCCAAGAGGCTGAAACAAAACAACAACTCAACAAAAGAATATAGAAGGCTTTCATGTTCATGATGATTTTTAATCCAATGTATGGAACAGTTTTCTAGGTAAGTAAATTGTATGGAAATCAGGACTTCATTTTAAAATTAGGTTAAACCTTTATTCCTACCTTTACAGCCGTATTCGAACACAAATATAAATTTCTTTCAGATGGCTAAACAATTAATTGAATGTGTACCCAATTTCAGTGAGGGAAGGGATATGGATATCATCCGTCAAATCACTGACGAGATAGAACGAGTGGATGGTGTAAAACTGTTGGATGTGGACCCCGGAAAAGCCACAAATAGAACCGTAGTTACATTTGTCGGTGAACCAGCACCTGTTATTGAAGCTGCTTTCCTTGCCATTAAGAAAGCCAGTGAAATCATTGACATGAGCAAACACCAAGGCGAACACCCCAGAATGGGTGCTACGGATGTGTGTCCCTTGATTCCCATTTCGAATATTTCCATGGAGGAAACAGCCAAATGGGCCCACCAATTGGCAGAAAACGTAGGACAACATTTGGATATCCCCATTTATATGTATGAATCCGCAGCTACGAGCGAGGAACGAAGCAACTTGGCTACCGTGAGAGCTGGAGAATATGAGGGTTTGCCTGAAAAATTAGCCAAGCCTGAATGGAAACCTGATTATGGCCCGGCCCAATTCAATCCCCAAGCAGGGGCTACTGCCATCGGGGCAAGGGATTTTCTGATTGCCTATAATGTGAATCTGAATACGACTTCCGTAAGGCGTGCGAATTCCGTAGCATTTGATATCAGGGAAAAAGGTAGAGTCAAAAGAACAGGTAATCCCATCACCGGTCCCATCGTTAAGGATGAGGACGGCAATGCGGTAAGGACACCCGGAACATGTAAATCCGTCAAGGCCATCGGATGGTTCATTGAGGAATATGGTGTGGCTCAAATTTCCATGAATCTAACCAATATCAAGGATACCCCCCTACATGTGGCATTCGAAGAATGTTCGAAAAGTGCAACAAAGAGAGGCATGAGGGTAACAGGTTCCGAACTCGTGGGCCTTGTTCCTTTGAAAGTCATGCTGGAGACAGGAAAACATTTCCTGAGGAAGCAGAACCGCTCGTTGGGCATCAGTGAACTGGAAATCATTAAGATTGCTGTCAAATCATTAGGATTAGATGAGCTGGGTGAATTCGACCCACAGAAAAAAATCATTGAATACCAGCTCAGGGCGGATGAATCCAGACCACTCGCCAAAATGGACCTGACTTCTTTTGCCGATGAGACAGCATCCGAAAGTCCTGCTCCCGGAGGTGGCTCCATTGCTGCTTATGTAGGCGCATTAGGAGCAGCATTAGGTGGTATGGTCGCCAATCTATCAGCGCATAAGAGAGGATGGGATGACCGTTGGGAGGAATTTTCCGTTTGGGCCGAAAAAGGCCAGCAACTCAAGGATGAACTCATGCGACTTGTGGATGAGGACACACATAGTTTCAACGGAATCATTGAGGCATTCAGGTTACCCAAGGGAACTGATGCTGAAAAAGCAGCAAGAAAGCAAGCCATTCAGGATGCTACAAAATATGCCATAGAGGTACCTTTTAGTGTTATGGAAACCTCCTTTAGGATTTTTGACCTTTGTGAAGCCATGGCCAATATTGGCAATCCGAATTCCGTATCCGATGCAGGAGTTGGTGCCCTGTGTGCCAGAGCTGCCATTCATGGCGCATTCCTGAATGTAAAAATCAATGCATCAGGTCTGGATGACAAGGCTTATACCAAGGAAATCATTGCAAAGGGAAAGAAATTGGCTAGTGATGCCAATAAAATGGAAAAGGCTATCATGAAGATTGTAGAGGGAAAACTCTAACCATCAATATATGAATAGTCGAATCGAGGCCCAATCCTAAGTATAGCTTAGGATTGGGCCTTTCTTATAATGGTCGGGTATAACTTCGTGCAGGCTTCAGATACCTCACTCCTGAAGTCGTATTGAATCGGGTGGGAATGGTTATTTTTTCTCCATCCTCATACTTATAGACCCAAAAGTGGAGATGTGGAAATGCAGAATATCCTGTATTCCCACTACTTCCTATCAGATGTCCCTTTTTCACAATCTCTCCTTCTTCCACATAGGCTCCCTCATATTCCAAATGCCAGTACCCTCCGAAGGTACCATCATCATGTTGGATTACGACATGATTGCCATGACTCAGGTATTTCTCCTTGAGCCCTCCTTGATTGGAATCCTCTTTCACTGATACGACAAGACCACCCCTACCCGCACAAATCTTCGTCCCGGGTTTGATCTTAAAATCCAGCGACAATTCATTCTTATGCGAAAATCTGGAATCATATGCCTGTGCCAAGAAAATTTTCTTACCCTTTTCAAATGGCAACTCATAGATGTAGGTCGAATCATCTTCCCAACCACCTCCTTTCAATTCCTTGATGGTATAACCATTATATGTGGGTTCTTTCGCACAATCAAATAAGAGTACAATGAGAAAGGTAATAAAGATAAATTGGGGTAATTGTTTCATAATTATTGAGATTTAATTCTTGGATTTCGATATGGAATCCAACTGACAGAAATCATTTTAACATTTCTATTTTCTTTATTAACGTTTAATTATAAGACGAAAACCAAAAAATGAAGTCTTATATTGTGTACAGATTGTTCAATTAAAACTAAAAGTAATATGAAAAATCCAATCATCGGAATAGTGGCAATTGTACTTCTGTTAATCGTAGGCACAAATGATACTTTTGCTCAGAAAACGGAAATACAACCTAGGGGTCAGAAAATGACTACCGAGCAAAGGAGAGCTGCCACATTGGAGAGTAGAACCCAAAGACAATTGGATCTATGGGGAAAAAGATTGAGTCTTACAGAGCAACAGGTAGATGAAATCAGACCTGTACTTGCTGAATATATTACGGCAATGTCTGACATTAAGAAAAATGAGGCATTGGATGATGCGGGCAAGAAAGCCCAGTCCGCTGAGTTAGGAAAAGCCTACGACATAAAGTTCAGGTCTTTCCTAACCGAAGAACAACTCAAGGTTTATGACAACTACAGAGGCCATAGGAAATCTAAGGCCCAACAGTCAAAATAATAATACTCCTGAGTGGTAATCAGGGTAGTTTTTCATGTGTTCTGTTCATGGATGCCAAGCTCTTGTGAGCTTGGCTCTTTTTTATTTCCCTCCTAACAATACATTTAGGTATGCTATTTGCATGTAATGTAACAACACATACATACACAAAGCAATACTGAGAAAATGAGAACACTTACTATGAGGGTAGTATTCATACTACTGACTACCCTATTCGCATTCCATTCATCCTTTGCACAAGAAGAAAATCGTCCAAAATCCGTTACGGAAATCATTTCTGAGAATGATACCTCAGGAAAAAATATCCCATCGGACCTACCTCTTGATAAGCAGGCTTCCATCTATGCCAAAAGGCAGGCTAAGAAATTGGATTTGGATAATATACAGGTCCTAAGATTGACCGTAAGAAGATTGGCTTACCTAAAGAAAATGCAGGAAATCCAGAATAATGATACGGAATCCAATATTGAGGCTATCAAGGAAAGGGTCGCTGTCATCCGAAAGGAATACTACCTTAAATTCTACGAATTATTAAATGAAGCCCAAAGACGGAAAGCCCTACAATCACAGGGCATAGCCAAACATTAACAACAATAATAATACATAAAATACAGATTGTAATTCTTTTATTGTATTTTCGGAACGCTATTTGTTATATATGAAAATAGCTAATATTTAGTATTAACGAGAACGCAAACTATGAAAAAGGGATTACACTCGATGCTACTCTTTGTAGCCTTAATGTTTATTGTGAATACCCAAACCCTAGCACAAAAGGAATCCTCTGTTTCGATTATCGAGCATAACGAAAGCATGGATGAAAAGGCAAAAAAGTTTGCCTCCTTATTAAAGGAACACATTAATCTGGATGACAATCAGGAAATATTGATTATCCAACTCAGGAAAATCTACCTGGCGGAATTGGAAAAAATCCAAGCGGATGAATCCTTGACCATGAATCAGAAAAGGGCCGAGGCTGACAGTATCCAAAAGGATTACGACGAACAGTTCAGTACGATTCTGACCGCCGAACAGAAATTCAAGATTCGAAAATATTTTTTAGCATCTAAATAAACAAGTCTAATACTGCGAGAAGAAATCCGGAGCCCTGCTTCGGATTTTCTTTTTTTATGCCTTTCCTATTCCAATGAAATGGACTGGATTTCAAGGATTCATTCCTCATTAATTGAACTTAAGAAGCGAAGCATTTATATTTGTTCAATAGCTAATATGTTGTTATGAAGAAAACCGCCCTACTGCTCTTGTTGGCAGCCAGTACCTTGTTCCTTTCCAATACCAATTCAGATTCATATCCACAAACCTATTTCAGGTCTCCCGTGGATCATAAACCATTAATATCCGGCACATTCGGTGAATTGCGTCCGAATCATTTCCATTCGGGTATAGATATCAAATCCAAGTATGGCAAAATTGGTGACCCCTTATATGCATCAGCCGAGGGATATGTCTCTAGAATCAAGGTCCAGGCCAGTGGTTATGGAAAAGCATTGTACATTGACCATCCTAATGGGTACACGACGGTATATGCACACATGGATAAGTTCATGCCCGAGGTGGAACAATATGTCAGGGAGCAACAACAAATCAATCAATCCTTTTTCGTTGATTTGAATCCGGCTGCTCACCAATTCAAGTATGACCAAGGACAGAAAGTCGGAACGATGGGCAATACGGGCCGTTCTTCAGGCCCTCACATCCATTTCGAAATCAGGAATACTGCCACGGAAGAACCGATTAATCCATTACTGTTCGGGATCAAAATCACTGATAACATTGCTCCCAAGTTACACCAAATCAAGGTTTATCCACTCAATGACAAACATGAAACACTACAACCTTTCGTCAAGAATATCGGAAAGGGGAAAAGTGGCAGATATTATGTGGGAGGTGATACGCTAACAATAGATGCATGGAGGATGGGTGTGGGTATCAAGGCATACGACCATATGAATGGCACATCCAATTGGAATGGTGTTTATGCCATCGAAACATTTGTTGATGACCGATTGGTACACAAAACCGAATTCGAAAAATTCCATTTTGATAATACCCGCTATATCAATTCACATACTGATTTCAGGGAAAAACTCCTGAACAAGGCATGGTTCAATCGCTGTTATCGACTCCCGGGCAATGATATACCAATGTACCCGGTACTCGATAATGATGGAGTATTCGATCTGACTTCCAAAACACAGGAAATCCGTATCGTGGTCCATGATGCCAGTGGCAATCATTCGGAAGTAAAATTCTGGGTCAGGCGAAAATCAGAAATATCACCCCAGAAGATGAATTCATACAATTATTTCCTCCCCTACAATGAACCGAACTGGGTAGACAGGGATGACATGTATCTCCATTTTCCCAAGGGAGTCCTGTATGAGAACTTGTATCTGAATTATAATGCGTCACCCGATAATTCGGCTGATACCTATTCGAATATGCACCATATCCATAACAAGCAGACACCCATTCACTCCTGGTATCAAATTGGCATCAAAGCCAAGAATGTACCAGAACACAAAAGGGACAAAGCCATCATTGCTCTTTGTGAGGGAAGCAAGAAACCTGTTTCGCATGGAGGAGAATGGCAGGGTGATTACCTAGTAGCAGAAGCAAGGGATCTTGGTGGATTCTGTGTAATGATTGATGACACACCTCCAACCATCACCCCTACCATCTTCAAGGAGAACCTCAAAGGATATTCCAAAATCCAATTCAAACTCAAGGACAATTACAAAACGTCCAGAAAACTGGATACCTATACTTGGAATGGATATATTGACAATCAATGGGTCTTGTTCGTTCCGAATCCAAGTAAATCCGTCATCACCCATAGATTCGATAAGAATCTATCTCCGGGTAAGCATACATTTAGGTTGGAAGTCAAGGATGAACGGGGTAATCTTTCTGTTTTTGAACGGGAATTCCTCAGATAGACCACTCCTTAGTGAACTAATGAAAACAGTAGGCGTTTTCCTTTAAAATATTCATCATGACACATTTAAAAGCAGGCGATAAGGCTCCTGATTTTTCTGGAATCATCCAAAACGGAGAAACCGTTTCCCTAGCTGACTATAAAGGAAGTAAACTGGTACTTTATTTTTATCCCAAGGATAATACCCCGGGCTGTACGGCGCAAGCCTGTAATCTGAGTGAGAACTATGAGGCGCTACAAGCCAAGGGTTATAAGGTACTAGGAGTCAGTCCCGATTCTGCTAAGAAACATACCAATTTCATCAATAAGTTCGAATTAAAATTTGATTTATTGGCGGATACCGAAAAGGAAACCATCGAGGCATATGGTATTTGGGGACCTAAAAAATTCATGGGTAGAGAATATGATGGAGTCCATCGTACCACATTCCTGATTGATGAGAATGGAGTCATTGAGGAAGTGATACAAAAAGTAAAAACCAAGGCCCATACGGAGCAAATCATTGGCTAATCATACAATCACAAACCCTGTCCTGACGGATGGGGTTTGTGGTTGTTATACGGAATGAAATCCAAAAATAAATCCCATGAAAAAAGTCATAGAAGAACATTTGGAATTCCCTGACCATATCCAACAACTCCTACCTCAAATCGACTTTTCCGATACATTTTCCACTACGAATCATGTGGATAATGTACAACGGATTGCACAGCTCATCTTTGATAATCCTCCTAAATGGGTCATGATTTTATTTCTTATCAGGAACACAATGGTTCGTCTCCTGGGACTCAAAACCAACTTACCCGATGATTACAACACGGAATATAAAGTGGGTGGATATATGGGATTTTTCCGAATTTACGGCATCAAGGAGAATGAACTCATCCTCGGCATGGACGATAGTCATTTGAATTTCAGGGCAGTGATTTCCAAGGGGACCGAAACTCATTATAATATCAAAACTTCCACTCTTGTGGAATTCAATAATAAGTTAGGCAAAATTTATATGACACTGATTAAGCCTTTTCACAAATGGGTCGTCAAGCGTTTAGTGAAAAAAGCATACAGGGCCATATAATGAAGAAATCATTGAAATAAAAAATCCCGAATTTTAGTAATATCCAAAATTCAGGATGATTCATCTTTTAAAAGATGAATTTATGATAATCGAAGCCCCAAAAGGAAATACTTTCCTTTTGGGGTTTTCATATTATTGAAATAAAATTCAATCCCTAAGAACACACTTTATCAT
Source organism: Saprospiraceae bacterium (assembly GCA_020631355.1). Taxonomy (GTDB): domain Bacteria; phylum Bacteroidota; class Bacteroidia; order Chitinophagales; family Saprospiraceae; genus JAHDCE01. The sequence goes on from JAHDHL010000049.1 coordinate 17,374, forward strand.
TTATTAAATCTTATTCATGAAAACTTATTAGAAAAAATGGCTAATACAATACATCATGGAAAGATTAATTTTTATTTTATTCATTATTACATCCCTACCCATCAGCGGGATTTTTTCTCAAATGAATTGTGCGGACTTTGACGGTTCCGATGTTACCACAACAGGAACACCCTCTACGGTACTTGAGTCAGACATAGATAATTGGAATTCGTTTATTGTCGATGTATTCCAACAAAGGAATGACAGTAATGGTGCGGATGGCTCCAATTATTTATATGCAGAAGATGGGAACGGTCCATCATTTATCTATAACGAAAATGTCTTTGTCGGGGATTTATCCTGTAGTTCCATTTGTTTTGACTACAAAGTATTTTCTGACGGAGTGGTAGCTGTCAGTGATATTCCTCCCTCCATTTATATTTATAGTGGATCCTCGCCATTCATCAATAATTTAATAGCCAAATGGGAAGCTGATTTTACCGTTACGGAGTCCAGTGACTGGGTCAATGTATGTGCCCACATCAGATCTGATATCATACCCGAAGGTTGGCAGATGCTTGACGAAGATAATAATACGTTGGAAGATTGGCAGACGCTCATTTCGGATATCTCAGGCATTGCATTCACTGTGGATGTAGGCCCCGGGAGCCAGCATTTAGAAGAAATTGGAATAGACAATATTTGTGTGACGGAACACAATTTCGCTGAACCCATATTCCATACTGAAAACTTGCTAGGAAGTGTCGAAACAGATTTCTGTGTAGGCGAGGACATCATCATTGACGGCTCAGCTTCCAACTATGACTTATGGCACCAAGTGGTAGTGAATAGAATCCTACCTGATGGCAGTCCTGCTTGGTTTTACAATACCCCAAAGATATGGGAACCTGCCGGGCCCTCATTGAATATCACACAATGGATGGAGGACAACAATCCACCCAAATTCTTTGATGTGGGAGAATACCAAATCGTATTCGTAGTGGGGAATTACTGCGATGCTTGGGTCGCTGACGAATTGAATATTACCATACATGACCTCAATGAGCCCCTGTTCGTCATCGAGGATATCTGTAGGGTGCGGAACTATGTGGAAGTCACCGTCAATGGGGTGAATGAGAATCCCAACCATCTCATCCTCGTACATGAAATACCAGATGGCGAACCTTGTGAGATAGCGTCCATGGTGTCTCCTCCTGTCAATGCTTCGACAAATTTGGGAGCCACAAACAACTGGACCTTTGAATTACCGTATGAACCTGGCAAATGTTACGTTGTCAGATTTATGGTTAACAGTGAATATTGCGGATGGGAAGAAACCCAACAGCTAATAGAAATTCCCGATGTACCTCCTGTTTATGCTAATTTCTCCGTAGATGAACTGGTCATTGCCAATTCGGAATATTACCTCGCTTATTTCGAATCCACATTCAATACGACTATTCCCCTAATACATGATTGGACCATCGAAATATCCACAGGTGATGAAAGTGGGCCTTGGGTTCCCTTTACAGGATTCTCAGTCGGCATGACCACAGATAGTCCACTAGCACTGCTGAATAGCAACAATTATTACAGGGTCATTCATCGAATCGGATCAGATACGGACGAATTTTGCTCAGAAGATACCAGAGTGCATATTTATGGTCCTTATTCTAAGCAGCAGAACGGAATCATTGTATATTCCGAAGATGGCAGCATGATGGATTTTATTACATTTCCGAATGATGGGAGGGAAGAAAATGTTTCTAATGATTCCCAAGCGATGACAGATGGAGATGGAAGAAAAAGGATAATGCAAAAAGAAATTGAAATAAAACTTTTTCCTAATCCCGCAAAGGAGGATATTTATTTACAATTTAATAACATGAATAATGGCATGGTGGATTTACAAATTATCGATGTAATGGGCTCTATCCAATTCGTCCAAGAATTAAATGTGAACTCAAACGAAGCCATTCATATTCCAATCCATAATTTATCTGATGGAATTTATTTCCTACAACTTCGATTCGAAGATGGGACTACACATGCAGAGAAATTCATGATAAGGAATTAATTTCAATTAATACAAATCACCCGATTATTCAAATTTGAATAATCGGGTGATTTAAAAAATGAGATTATATTAAAATGAGATTAAAACAACTCCATGCTCACCCCTCATCCCAAACGAAGAACTTCCATTTTTCGTTCTCTTGTGAAAAACAAAAAGTCACAATACTTAAGAAGAATAATACAATGGGACACTTAGGGATTTCCACAATTATGAATCCCCTTGTCCTTTGTCTTTTCAACATTTGTTGAAGCATTATTTCTCCTTTCCTATTCCAATTCAAAGGTATTCGTAAAATCTTTATTATCTAATATCTCAGATAGGATAGCCTCACTTTTATTCGCTGTATCCTTAAATGGATGCTCCTTATATAATCGGTGATAAATCATATCCCTCTCAGCAGCCATAACATCTGCTTTCTCATCTGAAAGTTCAAAGATACGCTTTGAGAAATTGGAGTTCCACTTCATCTTTTCAGGATTCACGAACCCTTTCTTGATAAACCCTCTGGTTTTTTTCGGGCATCGACATGGATTTTCCTTGTTTACGAGTCCGCATTTGTTATTCATCCAGTTGTACAATTCTTTTCTTGTTCTGGATAATTTTTTCCTAAAGTTGGCAGGAGTAATCTCGAATATTTCAGACGCTAGATTATGATCGATATCAAATAAATCCCCAACAATATATATCAAGCGTTGCTCCCGATTCAAACACATTAGCATCCCAGCCATACAGGTAATTTGCACCTCCTCTATCAGCTCCTTCATTTCTTGTTCTTCCTCATTGGATAAATGGTGGTCAGGTACTTCATCAATGATTCCAAAAAAAGTATTGAACCCATCCACCAATATCTTTTCGGGACCACTCTTTTTAGCATTCAGATAATGATTGAATACAATTCGGTACAGCCACGTCCGCAATTTGGCTTTTTCAGGATTGTAGCTGTCAATTTTTGTAATCAACTTAATGACGACTTCCTGAGCAGCATCCTCTGCATCTTGGAGGCCGTTGAAAAATTTCAGTGCGACATTATAAATGTAAGGGTAATGTCGCTGTACCAATTCCTCCAAGGCCTTCTTATTACCATTCTTGATTTTATTTATCAGAATGATGTCTTCGCCCTTATCATAATTATTTGAATTCAGCATAATGATCTTTTATTCGTACAAGATGCCATTTGCATCCAAATTCTGTTTTTCAGCCTTGGTCATCGTATTGGCATCCAGCCAATATGTCACACCACAACGGGAAGTTGCAGCAGTTCCAAGAATCATTAGGGCGAAAATGCCAAGAATTGTTCCAAGGGTACCCGAAACAATTCCGAAGCACCAAGTTACCAAGACAAACATGGCCAGGATAACTCTTATTATTCTATCTGCCTTCCCTAAATTCCTATTGAATGTGTAGGAAAGCCCTTTAAAAAATCTGTTCATTTGTATTTACTTTAAGTACCAATCCGTGGGTCATTAGCTTGAATCAGTTCACAGATTCCAATAACTACTTGCTCAAAATCCTCGCAATCTGACGGTAAAAGCAACCACTTCCTGATGTTGTACAATCTTAAATTAATAATGGAGGGAAACTGCGATTTCAAGCTCTCATGATATTCTGTTTTTGTCGCAATCCAAACTCCATTGTCTATTGGCTTATTTGTATTATCACGTGTTGCCAACACGATTTTTTCACCGACATATACCGCATGATTACCAAACATTTTCTTTATCCTAACAGGTAAGGGATATAAATAATCAAGAATAAAATCGTGTGGCATCGTGATAGTTTTTTATTGGATAATAGGAACAATGTGCATCACCTCCTTATAAGGAGCGGCTGCTTCCCGCAAGTGGACATTTTCTTTGAATGCCTTGGTTTGTTCTAATTTATCCACAGCATCCGAACCTCCTTTCCATTCCGCAAAGGCAATCAATGATGGATGGTAATTCTGGTCATTTGCTCCAATGGAATTCAAGGTTACAATTGGCGTATAACCAATATGGGACTTAGTGGCTTCGGGCATAACAGCACCGAAATATTCCTGTAGTAAATTCCCTTTTTCGGAATCAATCCACAAAGCGGCAAAGTCATAAACCTTATTGTCACTCACTTCAACTGAAACGGTTTCTGCTACTTCAAAAAAACCTTGTACCAAATAACTCAGTGCATTATCCCGAATATTCCTCAATTTCAAAAATTCAGGATTGGCTTCAAACTCTCGTTTCGCCTCTAAGCTTTCCCATTCAAAAAAGACAATCATATTGGATGGATTATTTTCAATAACATTGCGGGTCACTGCAAAACTTCCGATAGGTTTTGCTCCATAAGGGGTGGCAACAGGCATAACCTGTGAAAAATAATCCTGAAAAAATTGATTTTCTTTCCCCTCCTTTACCGAAAGTAAAGCAACTTCAACCAATTTATCTTTTGTGAAAGTAATGGTCTGGCTTTTTTGAGCTAACAATGAGGTTGAAAAAAGTACTGCGATGAAAATTATGATATTTTTCATTTCAAAATTGATGTTATGATTTGTAAAAAAATTAAACTTGGGCCATTCCACCGTCAACAGGTAATTCAACACCATTGACGAAGGCGGCATCATCAGAAGCAAGGAATAAAACCGCTGTTGCGATTTCCTCACTTCTCCCCATTCTACCGAGCGGTATCATGGACTTGACCTGTTCCTTAAAGCCGTTGGCTTGTTCTTCGGTTAGATCCATTTTCCCCCAAACTGGCGTTTCAATAGGACCCGGGGACATAGCATTTATCCGGATTTTGCGTGGGGCAAGTTCTATCGTTAGGGTTCTGACCAAAGAGCGCATTGCGGCTTTTGTCGCAGCGTATACACTTAGTCCTGACATTCCTTTTACATTAGAAACACTCGTGTTCAAGATAATACTCGCACCATCATTGAGATAAGGTAAAGCAGCCTGAATAGTAAAGTAAGTTCCCCCGAAATTCACATCCCACATTTGCTGATAGTAGTCCTTATCAGTCATTTCAAAAGGGCGGGGCTTGGCAATACCTGCATTGAGAAAAAGGACATCGACCTTACCAAACTTCCCTGTGGTTTTTGCCAATGCAGATTGGATTTGTTCCACGTTTCGGACATCTGCCAAATATCCGATTAAGTTTTCGGAAGCAGAACTATTAAATTTTTCAATGGCTTCTGACCTCTTTCCAACTATGGCCACCTTTGCTCCCTCCTTTTCAAAGAGCTGCGCAGTTGCCAAACCCATTCCACTATTGCCGCCAGTAATAAAAGCGACCTTGTCTTGTAACTTCATTTTGTAGATACTTTAAAAAGTTATTTAAATCATTCACAAGTGTTACAACAGAATTAAGGAGGTGTGACAAAAGATGTATTTTTTTATTGATACCAAAAACAAATTTTAAAGATTATATACAGTAAGAGAAAGTACAAACCACTTATAAGTATGATATTTGCGGAATGTCTTGGCTTCAAAAAATAGTATATGTCTTACTGAATACTCTTGCCAAAACAGTATTTAGGATTTACTTCAAACGGATAACCATCCTTGATAAGGACAGAATTCCAAAGGGAGTGCCCACCATCATTTCTCCTAACCATCCCAACACAATGGTAGACCCTGTTCTCATGGCAGGGATTCTTCCGGGCTGGATACATTTTCTTGCCAATTATGGACTGTTCAAACATCCCGTGACACATTTCATCATGTCCAAGCTACTCTTTTCCATTCCTGTGAAAAGGGCCAAGGATGTAGCTCCGGGCGAAAAGGTCAACAATCTGGCTACCATCAAGATTTCATCCAAGGTACTCGCCAACAAGGGAACCATATTCATGGGCCCCGAAGCAACAAGCTATTCCTACAAGAGAATCCGTCCGCTTAAGGATGGCATAGCACGAATAGCCCTTACAGCAGCCAAGAGTCAAAAATTCAAATCCGGACTTATCATACAACCCATAGGGACCAACTACAGTGACCCGACTGCTTTCCAGAGCGAAATCATTGTCCGGGTAGGTGAACCCATAAGGATAGATGACTTCGGTATCGATTATCGAAAAGATAAGAATGCCACATCCGAAAAGGTGATGCAAAAGATTCGGCAGCAGCTGGAAGAAATGACCATCCACACAGAAGATGAAATAGAAGCACAATGTCTGGAATGGATAAGAATGATGGCCTACTCGAATGGTACTTACCAAGGTTTTGAGGAACAACTAGATTGGGAAAAGGAGACCATTCCAAAAATCAGGCATATGAGAACCTCCAATCATACCCGATTCGAAATCATTTGGGAGATGTTGTATGATTATTTCAACATTTTGGGAAATGCACAATTAAAGGATTCAACATTATCGATAAATAATAAGAAACACCATGCATCCCAATTAATGGTAATCATGGGTTATCCCATTTACCTCATTGCTCTTTTATTCCATTTCCAATGGAAAATACCTAACCTCATTTTCGAAAAACTCAAATTGTACAAGAGTTATACAACAATGGTCAAGATACTGACCGGACTCATCATTGTTCCCCTTTGGTATATCATACTTTCCCTAATCATCCTCATCACCCTCAGTACTCCCTATGCTATACTATGCATAGGATGCATCATCCTATGCGGCACCTTTATCCCCTACTATGAGGAATTCAGAAATACTTTGAATCTGAATAAAAGGTGGTCTTCCTATCCCCATCAGGAATCAATGCTGAACCAAAGGAACACATTGGTACAAAAGCTTAAAGAAAACGGCTTGTTATAAACCTTTCATCCTAAGTCACGTTTTCTATCCTACTTGGAGTAATACCTGATATGGGTGATGGTAAGCATGGGTTCCATCAAATCAGTCGAATACTTTCCACTGTATACTTACTACTTGAAATATTATACCTAATTTTGCAAACCGGTGGTGCAACACACCACGCAAAGGTCAAACTATGAGCCGACAACCAGAACAAAAAGTCGTTTCTATGCCTTTTACAGACGATCCTAATGCTTCCTCAAGGAAGACGGATCACATCAACCTGGCTTTCCAATCACAAATCACCCAAGCGACCTTGGATGAACGGTTCTTCTATGAGCCACTCTTGGCAGCCCACCCTAAAAGGGGCAGCCTGAAGCCATTCCAATTCCTTGGCAAGACCATGAAAACCCCATTATGGGTTTCCAGTATGACCGGAGGTACCGTCATGGCCAATACCATCAACCATAATCTGGCAAAGGTGTGCAAGGAATTCGGTATGGGAATGGGATTGGGTTCCTGTAGGCAATTATTGAGGAGTGACGAATACCTTAAGGATTTCGATGTCAGGAATCTGATTGGGGAGCATCTTCCACTGTATGCGAATTTGGGTATTGCCCAATTGGAGCAGTTGTTGGATAATAACGAGACTTACCTCATCGATAACCTCTTGGATAAGCTGAGAGCTGATGGTCTGATCATTCATATCAATCCCTTACAGGAATGGTTACAACCAGAGGGTGACCGTTTCAAGTATCCTCCGATTGAAACCATCATGAGATTGATGGATATCGTGGAATATCCCATCATCGTCAAGGAAGTCGGGCAAGGATTCGGGTATCATAGCCTGAAGACCCTGCTGCAACTCCCAATCGAAGCATTGGATTTTGCTGCCAATGGAGGTACGAATTTCGCTAAGCTAGAGCTTCTGAGGAGTGATACAACCAAGCAACACATCTTCGAACCCGTAGCTCATGTTGGTCATTCGGCTGCAGAAATGGTACACCTGACTAACACCATCATAGAAGAATTAGGTACGAAAGTACGTTGTAAGCAAGTTATTATTTCAGGAGGCATCAAGACATTCCTAGATGGCTACTACCTGACTGAAAAACTGAATACATCTGCTGTCTATGGCCAAGCTTCCAGTTTCCTGAAGCATGCCATGGATGATTACGACACCCTATACCACTATGTTGACGCACAGGTACAAGGCCTCGAACTGGCCAATGCCTTTTTGAAAGTCAGATAATATGGGGTATCTTTCATTGTTAGAATCATCAATGTTGTCGGACACTACTAAATCTGACTGAATCAATGGAACAAAAGAATAGTAAATCCATATCTGGTTTTTCCAAGTTATCCAAGGATGAAAAAATCCAATGGATAGCACAACACTTCTACGAGAACACAGACGAAGTGACCAAGGATTTGAAGCGTTTCTGGCAAGCGGATGAGGATTTGCAGAAAACCATTGATGGTTTTAGTGAGAATACGATCAGTAATTTCATTTTCCCATTCGGAGTGGCACCCAATTTCGTCATCAATGGTGAAACCTATTGTGTGCCTATGGTCATTGAGGAAAGTTCTGTGGTAGCTGCAGCTTCCAGTGCAGCCAAATTCTGGTTCAACAGAGGTGGCTTCAAGGCAGAAATCATTGATACCGTAAAAATCGGACAAGTCCACTTCACTTGGAAAGGGGACTTCGAACAATTACAATCCCATTTTCCGGCCATCCAACAACAATTACTGGATGACACCAGCCACATCACAGCCAATATGCGGAAGCGTGGTGGAGGTGTTCTGAAAATCGAGTTATTGAATATGACCGATTCGGAACCGGATTACTACCAACTTAGGGTTTCATTCGAAACCTGTGATAGTATGGGAGCCAATTTCATCAATTCCGTTTTGGAGGAATTCGGGAGGTCACTGAAACATTTCATTGCGAATTGTAATGGAATAGAAGAAAAGGACTGTACCATCATCATGGCTATCCTCTCCAACTATACCCCTGATTGTCTGGTACGGGTCAGTGTGGAATCCAAAATTGAGGATTTGGGACAATTCCCGGGAATGGATGCTGTTACCTTTGCTCAAAAATTCCATAAGGCTATCCGCATCGCAACCATTGACCCTTACAGGGCCACTACCCATAATAAGGGAATTTTCAACGGGATTGATGCTGTTGTTTTGGCTACGGCCAATGATTTCCGTGCGATTGAGGCCAATGGTCACACCTATGCTGCAAGGGATGGTCAATATCGTAGCCTCAGCTCCTGTTCGATTGAGGATGGTACATTCAGATTCTGGATGGACATCCCATTGACTGTGGGTACGGTAGGTGGATTAACCAAACTACATCCACTAGCCAAACGTTCATTGGAGATGCTGGGTCATCCATCTGCTAGGGAACTTATGGGTATCATTGCTGCTGTGGGTCTCGCCCAGAATTTTGCTGCTGTCCGTTCACTTGTCACCACCGGCATACAAAAGGGGCATATGAAGATGCATTTGATGAATGTCCTCAATCACCTCAGTGCCAATGAGGAGGAAATCGAAGCAGCTACCATTCATTTTGAATGTCATCACATTTCATTCTCATCCGTTAGGGATTTCCTGGATGCAAAAAGAAAGGAGAAAGTACTCCATTCCTAAACAGGACTTAGGATCAGGGCCATTCCTTACTACCGCTTTTCATCCAATTGTCAGGTAAAAACTTTCTTACGTCTTTCCCCATAGGTTCTCGAAAGAAAAATGTATTTTAGGCATCCTTTCGGCCTATTGGCCTAACTCATTATCCGTAACTAACCAACATTGATAGAACATACTGCCATAGAGACATTCCGAGCGAACGGAAAACTTTTATTATCCGGCGAATATGTCGTTTTGGACGGCGCCATGGCCTTGGCCGTTCCTACCCGTTATGGTCAGGATATGGTCGTGAGCCAATCGAAGCATCAGGGATTACATTGGCAGAGTCTTGACCACGAAGGTAAGGTATGGTTTGATGGACAATTCAACCTGGATGGAGAGTATATCAAGGGCAATGATGAGGGCGTGGGGAAAACACTGGAGCAGATGTTCCAGTATATCAGAACCATCCATCAGGATTTTTTCAAGGATAAGAATGGCTTCAGTATTAAGACACATCTTGATTTCCCTAGAAATTGGGGACTGGGAAGTAGTTCTACGATGATTTACAATCTGGCACAATGGGCCAATGTGGATGCATTCCTTTTATTGGAGAATTCAATGGGAGGCTCTGGTTATGATATTGCATGTGCGGGTGCCAACTACCCTATTCTTTACCAAATACAATTCAAGACTCCCTTTACACGGAATGCCTATTTCGACCCTCCGTTCAAGGATCAATTGTATTTCATTTATTTGGGTAAGAAACAGAATAGTCGCTCGGGAATCAAGCATTACAGGGACAAGGTTGGCGACCAACCACAACTCATCAGTAATATTTCCATCATAACGAATCGGATGTTGAGTGCCACGACCATCAGTGAGTTCCAATCCTTGGTCAAACATCATGAAAAGATGATTTCTTCCATCATCAATTTACCCCGCATCAAGAAAGAACGCTTCGATGATTATTGGGGACAGGTAAAATCCCTTGGTGCATGGGGCGGTGATTTTATCATGGCAACCAGTAAAAAAAGTCGAGAGGAGACAGAAATGTATTTTAAGGCCAAAGGTTACGATGTATTTTTTGCTTATGATGAATTAATCTTAACTTAGTGAATAGTGAATCTTAAAACCGATGATTTTGAATCGTTTGGTTTTAATTCATTACGAATTCTTTTTGCGTCTAATTCCCAGCTCCCATATTTTCCAACGCAATATTCGTATGCCATGTCATTAAGGAAATTGATTTCATATTTATTTGCCAGTCTATTTTTCATCCATTCTCTTTCTGCACAAAATATTGATTCATATAGAAATGGATACATCGTCCTTGATGGAAGTGATGAAAAAATAAAAGGAATCATCCAAAATGGGGACTGGGAAGAAACACCTTCCAAAATTATTTTCGGAGATCAAAAAAGAACATATCCGATTTCATCATTAAGTGGTTTCGGTATCATTGCTGATGATGGTTCTGAACAGCATTTCACCAAGTCCGAAATAGAACTCGAAACTTCGCCTTATCTGGATGAATTATTAGAATGCGATAACCAATTCAACATTGAAAGAAAAACGGTATTCCTTAGAATTCTCCAAAAAGGAGATATTTCATTATTCGAACATATTAGCGGAAAAAGACATCATTTTTTTATTCAGAAAAAAAATGAAAAACTCATCACATTATTATATAAGAAATTCAGACAATGCATTGACACAAATATCTATCACCCAAAAAATAAAAATACCTACCAAAACCAATTAAGCCAACTATTCAAAAATTGCGAATCCTTATCAGAAGGCCACTTCACTACATTAAAATATACGTCTTCCAGAATCATTGGATTAATTAATAAATATAATGAATGCCAATCATTACAAACGGATATCCAATTCAAGAAAAAGAAAGCTCGGATTAAGATCAATTCTTTTGTTGGAATCAGTCATATTAATAATAGGTATAACGATATCGAACCTTACGAACCATTTAATACCCGTATCAATTCTGCGGTTACTGCTGGCTTAAGGATGGAATTCTTTTCTCCTAAAAGCAACAATACCGTTTCGTTTATCCTTGGCATGGGTTACAGACATGGAAATTCGAAAGACGCTACTTTTTCCACCAACTTACTCACACTTACGCCGGACCATTTAAGAAATTTGGAAGCACATCTTCTTGTTAGGAAATACATCAGGAATAAACCTCAATTTTCATTTGCCCTCGGACTCAGTGGTTCTTATAATTTGGTTAGGGAAATTCAGGGCAAATACAGGCTTGGCCCCAGAACAGACATCAACTATTCCATTGGAGTCCTTGATATTTATGGTTCCTATTCTTTCATGTATGGCGTAATCCCCTTGTATAGAATCAGTGCATTCAGACACCATCTGGAACTTGGTATTTCCTATACTATTTTTGATAATAAAAAATAAATAGGGCCAGCATCAAAAAATACTAGCCCTAGGGATATATTATTAAAATAATATAAAAATCTATTTTAGAATAATCTTACCTGTAGCAATCGGTATATTATCTTTTTGTAATTTATAGAAATAAATTCCAGTATTCACCCCCCCTTTATCCAATTGAAATGAATTGGGGAGTTGTCGTTTCCGTTTCAGCTCCCGTCCCATTATATCATATAAAACTAAATCGAGATTATTTATTTCCCCACCAATTTCAAAATTAACATCACCGGAAGACGGATTCGGAAATACCTTTACAAAATCCACACCCATTAAATCATTGGTCATGTCTACCAAATCTATGATAAAATAATCTTCTCCGACCGTATGGAATGTTTCATTTGTTATTATAGGTTCATTAAAATCAAAATAAATACCTGCTGAATTATATATAACTGTCCCTATGGGATTATTGGATACCTGATCAATTTCAAATTTTATGAATCCATTGGAGGCCGGTTCATTGACAAAACTATCCGGAAGCATGATATCATCAAATCTAAAAATTAATTCTCCGTCATCTTCGATAGTCATCTCATAATCATGGCTACTACTGATATTCCGAATTGTGGTAATATCCAAGAATTCAGAAATCAAATCCTTGACAATAACGGTGTGTGCCGTATCCGTACCTGTATTCTGAAATCGAATCATGTACTCAAGATTATCCGTTTGTTCGATATAGTGTTCTGCTTGGTATCCTACCGGGAATGCAATCTTATCATTGGGATCGAAAGGACCGACATTAGGACGGCACTCAATGGATAAATATTCCTCCTCCGAATAATCCCCAAACTGTGATATGATTCCGGTACTAAAGGGAGAACCGGGTGTTTCGACACAACCCTCCACCACAACGGATTCATATATGGAATTACTAGGATGGGCTTCTGTCTGAAGGACCCTTGCCATAAAAGATACTCCGCTTGTGGGATACTTCATGGTTACATTTTCCCCGGCATCGAGCTGCACATCACCTTGGTCTTTCATGATATGATCCTCAAAAACATAGAATGCCCTAGAATTGGTCATATCGAATAAGCCGACATTCTCAATGATGACTGCCATGGAATCCCCCTCGCAGACAGCTGAGATAGCTACTTCCGAGCCATCCCATTCAGGCAGGGGTTCAGTACAGGTGGTATCCGGATAGATATGAGCCTTATTGCAATGATTCTGCCCCAATACAACGTCATTACACCCCACATAGGCCCTTATCCCAAAACCATTACACTCCAATGCATCGATATCCCCTAAATCGAACACCAAGAAATTACCCGTTTGTGTTGTCGGAGGAATCGTTGAAGAAACATAGGTCATATAAGGATCAAGGGTCACCTCCACATAAGCATCAGTCGCAGGGAGATCTCCTTGGTTACAATAACTCACAATCAATAGATTATCCTGGCAGCGTACAAGCCTAGGACTTGAAATATCAACTTTCAGTCGAGGGCAATCAAAAGATGTCCTGACTCCGAAGTCATTAAGACTACTCACCCAAAAAGTTCCATCTATCACAACATTGTGTCCATCCGGCTGGCAGCTCGTATCCCAATTCTCACTCGGAGGATAGATATTCACATCATAGGTTCCTATCGGGCATTCTATCTGGTAATTTCCTTGCCAATCAGTAATGCCATAATAGGTTTCGGCCCCTTGGGCCACCACTATCCAACCATTCGTTCCACTTTCAAAGTAATCCTTATTACAATCGTTATCCTCATCCAAATATAACTGCCCCTCAATGAAGTAACTTCCATCCAGTAATCCTTGAGCGTTGGTTCTCATGATTCCTCCTCCCTTGGACCATTCCTCCTGATTCCCCCATCGCCACATTCCACAAACGACACTATATGTATCATCCTCCTCCACATACACCTGCAATCCCCTTCCGATGAAATAGGGGAATTCTCTTTCATAAACAATATTCATTGTAGCATCAATCCTCACTAATCTCCCCCTGTAATACAAATCCTCTCCATAAAAATCCGAATCCAAATGAGCCCCTGAGATAATGAAACCATCGTTCAGTCCTTGTGGTGTTTCCATTTCCTTGACATCATAAGCATGGAAGTCGGGATAATGTTGGGTACTCTGTACACCATTCAAAGGATCTATGAATACGAGGTTCGTACCATCTGTTGCACGTCCCACCGTTAACAAGTTACCATCGGAAGTCTGGATAATGGTTTCCGGATAGTCCTTATTAGCACCCGTATTCATGACGAACTCATTGATAGCGCTGCCAGCGTTATTTGTGATGATGGCAACACCTCTATATGGGCTTCCTTTATTGTACCCTGTCAAGGCATACCATCCGTTATCCATCTCGATTACATCGGAAATAATGTAATCTATTTGGCTCTCTGGTCCTGTATTGAAATAGGATTGCACCCAAATCACATTACCCAGATTATCCAACTTCATCATATGGGGAATATCATAACCGTTGGAGGCTCCGCCAACCGCCACTATTATATCCCCATTGCTATCCTCAATGATTGCCGCATCAATCCTATACCAGGATAGGATGGGAATTTCGGGATAGACCCGGGTCCAAATCAAATCACCCGCATCATCCATACGGGAGAGTGTCAACACATCGGTGGAAGTATTCGTCTGCCGCACACCCACGGTGATGAAATCACCATTGGAAGCTACTGCAATATCGTGGAGGAATACCTTTTCATCAGAATGATAGTATTCATCCCAAACCAAATCCAATTCGTCATTCGTCCTCATTAGGTTGAAGCCGGGATTCGCATCGTCCAAATAATTCCTTCCCTTACCCCCCAGAATGAATCCACCATCCAAGGTTTTATATCCGGCAGGTATGTATAAGGTATCGTAATTGAATAATTCTATTTCGCTTTGGGCATACCCTGCCCAGCAATACATCATTAGGATGCAAATCAAAGTGATCGTCTTTTTCATCATTATATTTTCACATTATTAGTTTGAGTAGATGTTCAAGATCGTATCCAGATTCAGCTTTTGAAGATACTTAAGGCAAATATGAATACCGCCTTGATAAAAAACAATAACAAATTTGTATATTCCTAAACAATTAAACACATTAAACAACCTACAAAACCTTATTAATCAATAAATTAAGTCAATATTCCTAAAATGAAAAATAATAAACTATATGCGCTCTACCATTCATTGAATGACAAAGAAGTTAAACTAATCCAAAAAGCACTGGAATCTCCCTTGCACAATCAAGAAGCAGCAACGAAAAGGCTCTTTGAATGGCTAGGAAATCCGACTAATTCATTGACCAAGGAAAATGCTTATGCATATGCCTACGCCGACAGACCTTTTGACAACGGTTCATTCTACGCCCTCTCCTCCCGATTAGTGCATATCATAGAAAAAGTATTATTACTGAAAGATGAATCAAGGATTGGTTCGGAATTAGAGTTGATGAAGCTTTACCGGAGGAGGAAATTGAGTAAGCATTTCAAGCAATCAAGGAATAAAACGGAAAAGCTACTCAGCCAGTCCCCTTTGGAAAACAACCAGTATCATTTCCAAAAATACCAATTGGCTACGGAACAATTCGAAATGTTCGAAAGGGAAACCAGGTCCCAACAAACGAATCTTCAAAAGATCACCAATCATCTCAATACATTTCTGATTTCGGAAAAATTACGTTGGGCCGTCACCATGCAATCCCATAGTACCGTTTACAAATCAGAATATGTCCAGGTATTATTACCACACATTCTATCTGTTGTGGAACAGGGTGACTGGTTGGATATACCATCCATTGCCGTTTATTATTATTGTTACAAGGCCATGACGGAAAAAGATAATGATGCGTATTTCAAGAAACTGAAAGCTATCATACACAAGAGTGGTTCATTATTCCCACCCAAGGAACTAAAGGAGATTTATACGATTGCGATAAATTTCGGGGTTAAGAAAATCAATTCAGGCCACCCTGACTATCTGAAAGAAATCTTCGAACTGTACCAGAAAGGGCTTGAGGATAGTATATTCTTTGACGAGGGAACATTATCAAGATGGTCTTATTCCAATATCATGTCGGCCGCATTGAAACTCGGTGAATTCTCATGGGCGGAGCAATTCATTTCTGAATACAAGGGTAGGCTAAAACAAAAATATAGGGGCAATATCTACAACTACAATTTGGCAAGGCTACACTATCACAACAAAGAATACAAGCAAGCCATGCAATTACTGAATGCCGTAGAACTCAGGGATATCCTTCTTAATCTTTCAGCCAAGGTACTGCTACTAAAAATGTACGTTGAACTCAACGAAAACAAGGCACTGGAATCATTATTATTCAGTCTGAAGATATACCTGATGAGAAACAAGGTCATCGGATACCACAAGAAGAATTATAATAACATTATCCGATTCACCAAAAGATTATCCGACCTCAATCCTTACAACAGAGCAGCAAAGGAAAAATTAATCGAAGACATTAAGGAGACAGACATACTTACTGAGAGGGAATGGTTGTTAGGCAGGCTTGATGTTGTGAGGAATTGAAGTTAATTGAGGTCTATCTTTTCTTAAAAATCAGCTTTGGAAAATAGTATATCACAGTTCCTTTCTTCATTTTCTTAAAAATTCATAATTTAGAAATAAAAATGCAGGTAGGCAAATACAGAAGATACTCTGGAAAAACAAAAAATATAACGTTCCCGAATCTTCAGCAATATTTCCTCACAATCAGTACAATTCAACAAGCAAGAATATTCATCAGAAAAAATCAAATAAGAAAAGCACTAGATATAATCCATCAGACGTCCCCAATCTACTCTAAGCAACAATTCACCTTATTATCTAACAGATTTCAAAGCATTCAGACCCAACAATCTCAGGGAACTATATCCTTTAAAAAATACGATCTTAGGATAAATAAAATCAATGAAGATTTACTTAAGTTATTAATACAAGTTGAGGAAAATTTACATGAGACATCGCCTTTCTTCTCTAGCATAAAGGAAATCTTAATAAATAAATACGAAAGGAGAATCCATCAAAAAATATCAGGCCAACTCAGCATTAGTCCTCAAATAACACAATCCAAAAAAGGAACAAGTAAGGAAAGAGGAGCAACATTCAAACCCTTATTCCATAATAATCGCTCCAAGGAAATACTCCAAATCTATCATGAAGCAAACGGGAGGTTATTAATTGTAGGAGAACCGGGGTCAGGTAAAAGTACCCTATTACTCCAATTGGCAACTGAGCTTTTATCATCCAACAACATCCGCATCCCAATCATCCTCAACCTGACTACATGGAATAGTAAATACCCCGCATTCAAAAATTGGCTTACAGAAGTCATCAGCTATGAATTGAGGGTTAAAAAATCAATTGCAGACCAACTAACACAAAATTCTAAGTACTTCATCCTACTCTTTGATGGTCTAGACGAAATACACGAGAATCATAGGAAATCATTCCTGACTGCCCTAAACCAATTTGCATCAGGTGCCCAACAAAAATTCGTTATCACTTCAAGAATAGAAGAATATGAAAAGACGACAAATGACCCAACGGTTTTTGGTCAAATAGAAGTCTCAGGTTTTTCACCTGAACAGCTAAAAAATGACCTACGCAGAACTCAATATGATGTAAGCGGGTCTCTTGCATTACTAAACGCAATGGAAGAAAGAAAATCCTTACAGAGAATTTTGAAAACCCCTTTTTACTTTGATATGTTAAAATCCCTTTTTTCAAAGGGTGTCAAACTATCTGAAATGGGTATAAAAGGCAACCATATCGGCCAAATCAAACATGCTATTGTGCATTGTTTTATTAGTAATAATGTCAAAGACAAAAGGAATAAGGAGTATATTTCTTTTCTTGCTTTTATGGTTTCAAAGGACTCATTAACCTACTTTGATATCCCTAGCATCCAATACCATTGGCTCCTTGAAGAAGAATACCCATATCATCTAGATTCCATTCAATGCGTAGGAATTATTTATGGACTGCTTTCGGGAGTTGTATGGGGTATCATTATTGCTCTTGTGGTAGTTTACTTCACGGATTCATTCGCTAAATACTCTTTATTCTCTATCATCTCGGCTATCCTAATGTTTTCTTTTCTATGTGGGGTCTTATCCAGTCTTTTCATGGGATGGATAATAAGATTCATTTTTTCATCTCTTTCTGAAAAGTTCCCTGGACTCAAAACAATCACAAGCAACCCTATGACCAGAGAAGCATATGGCCCCTATGGTAGATTCAAAGATAAATATGGATTTTTCTATTGGTTCTCTTTCATTCAACACCTACACCTCAGACACCTATTACACAAAGCAGATAAACTCCCATTTAAACTCATCTCATTTCTTAATAGGATGGTTAACCAGAACATATTAGAAGATGAGGATGGAAAATGGAAATTCAGACATAAAATCCTACAAGATTATTTGGCCAATGAGTATACGAAGATTCAACAAGGGAAAAGAAAAAGCCCCAATACAATGAAGTATTGAGACTCTTTTCTTGAGGTCGCGAGCGGA
>JAHDHL010000087.1 GCA_020631355.1 Saprospiraceae bacterium
TCGCCCAACAGATGTATGGAGATGCTAGTTATCATTCCAACAGGTATGCCGTACTAAATAATTATTAAAATTAGAATTTGTTACATTTATCTGCTTTATCGGAATAACCGGTAAAGCAGATTTTTTATTTAGAAAATAAATTACCTAAAATGTCAAATAAAAAAATTTACTTTCTGTTTCTCTTTTCTATCATTATCTTTTCATATTCCTGTAGTCCAAAAAATAATATCGAGGATACGAATACAATTACTCCACTTGTACATCCGAATAAGATGGGACAAGTATACAATACCACATTTTCTCCTGACGATACGATGACTGTGGATTATTTTTTCGGTTCTTCCGGAGTGAGTTACCCTACCTACGAAGAAGCACGAATTAATACTCCCGAACAATCAAACATTACCATTAAGAATATGGAATATGGTGGTGCTACAAGATGGGAAGAAAGCTTACTTATTGATAAGAATATTCTACCTGAAAAATTAAATCCTGTACATCCAAATTATAAAATCAACCAATCTACTATCAAGAAAATATGGGAACACATTCTAGAAAAAGAGTATGATGAAATCATTTCTAATCTTGCTCAGAAAAATATAATAAATAAGAATGAATTAATTGAAATAGGTGAAATATTGGATAATCAACATTTAAGTTGGAAACTTATGATGAAACGAAAGGACAAGGATAATGTCAGATACCATTTATATGCCGTTCCGCCTAGATTCTATAAGAACCCCAAACTTCTTCCTGTACTCTCCATTGAGATGATGATTGATAATGCTATCAAAGCAAATCAGGTTCAGACATTCGATGTGAAATTCGGAGACATGGTGGATAGTATCCATTTCAAAACTGTCGGATATCACCCAAAACATATCAAATGGTAGCCTTTTTGTTCTGAACGTGGTTCCAGTTCCATATATTCAATACAATAAATCCCATCTATGAAACACTTATCTACCTACATTATCCTATTTCTTGTTATTTCTTTGAATACAGGGGTTTTTGCCACTATGCAGATACCCGATAAAATCTTGGTTGAGGGAAATCAGGCCGTCTTGGAAACCAGTTGGGCCTACCCCTCTCCTTTGCAATGCTACTATATGCAAAATTTGATTCCTTATCCTTTCGAATGGCGAAGTACGGGGAATTACAGGGGCCACATCGCACACTGGGAAATCAGGGACGGAATGCTTTGGTTGAACACCATCGAAGTGGATAGGAAGGATTATCAGCCCAAGCATTTTAAAGTCAAAAACAAATCATCCAAACTGAAAAAAGGCCCGGTCATGGCTGTTTGGTTTTCGGGGGTAATATATTGTAAATACCTAAATCCGGAAGATCGATATGAAGTATTAAAAACTTATTTCTTTCAAGTCAGGGATGGAAAAATCATTGCACAGGATACTTTCAAAGGTTCATTCTTCGATTTGGAAAATAGGGATGAATACCCACTCGTTCGGATGCACGATTATTATATGAGTTTTCATTATAATCGTTTCTCCAAAAAATACGAGGCATTCAAATTTGAGGGTGAAGTATTCCTGCTCAATCTGAATCAGGTCAGACATCATCCCATTTTCGATTACTACGGCAATGATATGAATGATTTTCCATATCATTGGGAAAATGAGGAGTACAATGGATTCCCCAA
Organism: Saprospiraceae bacterium; assembly: GCA_020631355.1. Lineage (GTDB taxonomy): Bacteria > Bacteroidota > Bacteroidia > Chitinophagales > Saprospiraceae > JAHDCE01. The sequence continues at coordinate 1,661 of JAHDHL010000087.1, forward strand.
TTGCGAATGGGAAATATCAAACGACTCTGTTTACATTACTTCATTCCAATTGAATTTTGGAAACAGACTGGACACCACCTATTCCCACACCATCAATATCCAAGAAGAATTCAATTCCAATCAAAGCAGAATACATGCGGATTGGATGAATAATGTTTTTTTCCTAACCCAAAAGGATATGATACGAATCGGTGATTCAGAAATCAGGCAATATGCTTTCTTGGAAATCAAAAATGGGATGGTTAAGAATAAAAGGATATACCAAAAGAAGGAAAATGAAAGTATCGATGTAAAAGAACAAGATAGGACATTCAAAAAATTATTTAGAAAATATAAAATACAACATTTTTCGAATAAAATGCCAAAAAATATATCCTTATGAAACACTTATTCATTATCATCTCAGTCATGATTATATCCCAAACTCAGGTTGCGGGCCAACAACTATTCGAACCCGGAAAGAAATGGTATTACGAATACATTGAGTACGATTTTACAGGAGCATTCAGCACCACGACCATAGAAACAATTGAAGTCATAGGTGACACCATCATTCATGATACGAATTATTATCAATTGTATTTTTCCAAAAAACACCCTTGTCTAATCATGAACCATACCGAATTCCTAAGGGAAGAAAATGGGGCAATTCATAGATTTCATCAGGAAAATAATGAGGCTTTCAAAATATATCAATATGGTGTTTCAACACCCTACCCCATCCAATTTCAATCCTTGATAGATGGTGACACGACCACTGCCACTGTATATCCTGACTCCTTGGGTTCTTACACTGCTTTTGATGGCACTGAATTAGAGTTGGAATATTCCCATATCACCAACAACCAATCCTACACGGATGACGAAACGTATGTTTTCATGGAAAAGGTAGGTTTTATCCAACCCAATGCTATTCTCTTACCCAATCTTGGCACAGGGCTTTGTGATGTACCCGAATTCATAGGTGACATCAGATGTATCACTACGGTATCTGACACCATTCATTTTTCTGCCTTTGATTGTTCGGAAATTCCTATTACGGACCATATTGAGGAATTAAATACAACATCAGCAGTGCTCATCTCACCCAACCCGGGTAGAGGCTTGTTACATATTCATCAGGATTATGAAGTCAAAGAAATATTCAATATGATTGGGGAATCCATCCCATTCAACAGTGAAGAACATACTGTGCATCTCAACGAAATTCCTATGGGCTTGTATTATATCTTATTAAGGAATCATCTAGGGAACACCGTGATGAGAAGGTATATCAATTTGTAATATTCTATCTATAGAATAGATAATCGCTGATTTTTACCCTTTGTGTTCTTCCATTTCCATGAGAAATTCCAAATCGAACAACTCGACTTCAAGTTCAATTATTTTCTCATCAAAAAACAATTCGAAATAGTCTTTTGCTCGCTCGTAATCATCGAGTGCATATATCTTAACCCATCTTTCCTCTGAATGATTATTCAAAGGCAAAACGGTTCCTATCGTAAATTGAACATCCAAGGGGTCTCCTTGGGCTGTAATCCATAGGGTTTGGTTCTTGACATTATTATTGACGGAAAAGGTGGGTGCAGTTCTTAGTAAAACATTAGATTCTCTCACCTGACTTTCCCAATCATAAGTATCCAATCTATTTCTTAATTGATCAAAATTGATTTCTCCGGCATCGATACTTTCACCTATCTGATGTTTTGCCAATTCTATTTCCAAATTGAATTTAAAATTCGACTTCTTCTTTTGATTACTACAAGAAATATTGAGTAATGGTAAAATTATTAATATTGAAAAATATAATATTCTCATAAAGGAATAGATTTTCCCAATGTATTGGAATTATATAATCGTTATGGGTTCACATTACATCACATTCATACAGGCTTTCTAATTCATCTTACTTGAATTTGAAAAGGACAAAACCAATAATAAGAATCACTATTCCCACTATATCAATCTTCATTACTTTTGTCAACTCTGGATTTACTCCTCCACCAATCACCTTGTAAAGAACAATGAATGATATCATACTTATCAAACCTGTAGTTACCGCAAGTGCATAATTTTGTTTTGTAATTGCTGAATAAATCATGACACCTCCAATTATACCAAAAAGTACCGCTCGATGTCTCAATAGTAATTCATAATTTGAATCTAATATTTCTACTCCATATGAATCCCTAATCTTATTGGGAATAAATGCTAAAATTGAAGGTAACAGATTTATGATTCCTGTGACAAATAAGCATATCCTGAATATTAATTCCATTTCTACCTACCATTTAATAAAAATCCTTGGATTCTTCTTCGAACAAATCAAATTCTATGAGGGATATAACTGCGTATAGCGATATTGCTCTGTAATCGCATCAATCATTTCCTGATGCAGCCTACTGATCAAGTCAGCAGTAGGCAAACTATCCTTAATCGTAGCCACTCCCTGTCCGGCCGACCAAATCGTTTTCCAAGCCTTGGCCTCCGAGTCCAGTTCCTTACCCAAATCCACCTTATTCTTCATCTTCCACATTTCTGGAGGAATACCCGCATTGACCAGACTCTGTTTTAGGAAATTAGCCGGAATACCAGAAATGGCAGCCGTGTAAACGATATCATCCGTACCTGCATCAATAATCATTTGTTTGTACGCCTCATCAGCAATGGCCTCATCCGTATTGATGAAACGGGTTCCCATATACGCCATGTCTGCCCCCATTTGCAGTGCGGATGCAATATCCCTACCCGTACTGATGTTTCCACCCAGAAGAATCAATCCATCCCAATGCTCACGAATCTCACTAATGAACGGAATAGGATTCGTCTTCCCGGCATGACCTCCGGCTCCGGCTGTAACCAGAATCAATCCATCCACTCCCGCTTCAATGGCTTTCTGTGCATGACGAAGGTTGGTTACATCATGGAAGACCAGACCACCATACTCATGTACGATATCCACCAATTCACTGACTGCACCCAAGGAAGTAATAATAATTGGTACCTTATGTTTGGCACATATTTCCAGATCCGCCTGCCATCTTGGATTCGTTCTGTGTACAATCAGATTGACACCATAAGGAGGAATCGGTTTCCCTTGTGTCTTGGCGAATGTCCCGAAAGTTTGGTTCAAATCCACCAACCATTCCTCGAATCCCTCGGAAGTCCTTTGGTTCAGGGCCGGGAACGTCCCAATGATACCATTTTGGCAACAAGCCTTGACCAATTGCATCTGGGATACAATGAACATTGGGGAAGCCACTACGGGTATCCTCAGATTGAATTGCTCTAATAACTCACTTCTAGTCATATTTCCAACTGATTAATCATTCAATATCCTAATGTAAGACATTCGGTTAGAATTCTATTTCTTTTGCCTTTATCATCAGATGATTCTTCTATCAAAATCAATATGGTTGAACCATTTGAATTTGAAAAAGTTTGTACATTGATTTGATGAATGGCATCATGATATCCCACCATTACTCCGAAATGGAAATCATACGGACAAGATGATGGAGTATTCCGATGTATTAAAACCGAACAAATCCCTATGCAATGAGAATATTGACTTTGAGTGGTTCTGCTCGTACTTCATCCACGAATGTTTTATTTCTGGAAACCATTGCTGAAAGATTCCAACAACATGAATTCAGAAGATATGGAAATCTCCATCAGCTCCCATTATTCCATGCTGATTTACAAGAGCGGAAAAGTCCCAATATCGTTGCAGAATTCCAAGCAGCATTACAATGGGCCGAGGGATTAATCATCAGTACTCCTGAATACTTGCATAATATTCCCGCAGCCTTAAAAAATGCATTGGAATGGGTTACGACATCAGGCGAAATCAAGGGTAAGAATATATTGGCCATTACACTGACTCCCCATCCTCCAAGGGGTGAAAAGGCCATGCAAAGCCTTGTTCATTCCTTACAGGCTTTGGACGCCAATATTATAGCGCAACTCCCCTTATATCTCAATGAAATGTCATTACAACAGGATAACTTGGAATTGAATCCGAAAATCATTGACATACTGAATGAAGCCATTCAATTATTAGAGTAATATTTCAATATGACATTACTGTTGTACCGAATCCGCATTGGAGCAAGCTGTGTATGAGCATATGTTATATTATTAGCCTCATCCGCTATATGTAATCCAGAAGATCTTCTTGAAAGAGTAGTTCTCCATATCCCATAGATTCAATTTTCAATTCATTCCCACTTTCTTCCCAGTACTGTAATCTTAGAATTTCATGATTCATATCGTTATTTTCTTTGTGTTTTATCTGATCTGAATCATTCATTGTAATCCACAGGTTTTTTAATTCATATTTCTGTATTCCGACGGATTGAGTCCTGTTTTTGATTTAAATAATTTACTAAAATGTTGAGGATATTCAAATCCCAAGTTATAGGCAACTTCGCCAACTTTGAAATCTGTATTGAGTAATAAAGTCTTTGCTTTTTCGATTATATGGCCATGAATATGTTCTTTTGCGCTTTTGCCAGTTTCTAATTTTAATAAGTCACTTAAATAACTACCTGACATATTTAAAGCTTTACCACATTGGGTTACAGTTGGAATACCTTTGTTTATTAGACTTGATTCAATAAGAAACTCAATGAGTTAGGCCAAAGTTCCATAGTCCTGC
>JAHDHL010000141.1 GCA_020631355.1 Saprospiraceae bacterium
TCTATTTCTGCTTGTTGAGCTTTGATAATGTCATTTTGGTCTTTCATAGCTTCGGTAATAACTGGGATCATCTTGATGTAGTTGACCCCATAGGTATCGGAGGCTTTATGATATTCTACTAACTCAGGAAACACTTCGATCAATTCTTGAGCGATGAAACCAAATTGATTCAATTCTTGATCGTTTCGTACGTGTTGATCGTGTTCTTTTTTCCAATCATATTTCTTCCCGTTAGTCATTAGGATCTTGGGCAGGGCGTTTTGAATGGATCGGATATTTTCTTTCATTCTGGCATCAGAAGATTCCACGACATCATTGATGTACCCTCGACGCCAGCGGTAATCTGGTATACCTAAATACCCTCGTCCATTAACTGTAGGTCTAATACCCATTTCAACTCCTACCGCACTTCCTCCAGAGACTCTATTGAAAAAGACATCAGAAGAGGTGTCGCTTCCACCTTGAACGGTCAGCGTGCCCCCGATTGTAGTGGAATTATAAGAATTGGTATTTAAGTACAAGGTACCATTTGTTTCTATCTCATTTCCATCCAAAAGCATGGACTGGGAATCTGATTGGATTTTTAATGCAGCTGATGAACCATTATTGTCAGCGCCATAAATTATATTGGTAGCAGTAGAACTAGAACTGCCAATATGTACGGCTTCATTGGTATTGGAGTTGAGTAGGAGCGATAAGCCATTGACATCTATTTCATTGTTATCTAGATACATAGAACTACTCCCCCCAACGTTGATTTTTATAGCTGCTTTAGACCCATCATTGTCAGCACCATGGAAGGTGTTTGTAGCGGAAGAGGAGGAACTTCCAAATTGAATGTCATAATTAGAATTGCTATTTAAAAATAATTTTCCATTCGAGTCCAATTCATTTCCGTCTATATACATATCATTATTTCCATCACTAATAACAAGAGCAGCCTCGCTACCAGAGTTGTCGCGTCCAAAAATTGTATTCGTGGCTGTTGAACCAGAATTACCTAATATTATATTTGCTTTGGAAT
>JAHDHL010000142.1 GCA_020631355.1 Saprospiraceae bacterium
GAATGTTTCGGACTCTCCCCTGTCCCCATATACTTGTGGAACATCTGCATCAGCATACTCGTCTTCTGGTCGGATATCGACCAAAGACTCGCTATCACGCTTGGACAGCCCGACTGTATGAATGCCCTCGAAAGACTGATGACTCCCTCCCCCTTTCTCCTTTCACCACTCGCTGTTTCACAGGCACTCATAATCGCAAGGTCGAGATTATGGTCCAAACCGAATATCTCATAAATGTAGATGGAGGTGTCTGCCAGTTCAATCCTACTGTCCAGCGGTACGTTATCATTGAATATCGCATGCGTCGCAAAGTGGACCATCCTGTAATCACCTATCGATGACATCACCTCCTCATATGTGGCATCCAGCCCCATTATCGTATCCCCCTCAGGATATTGTCCCAGGCCTGAGGCCACTTCCGATAGGTTGTTACGGAGTTCCTGCACACCATTTCGGTTGCCGAAACTCGGAGCGATGCCCAGAAAGTCCTTCCGCTTGGCTCCGGCATTCCTTGCCCTCATACCGATAAGGTTGGAGGAATAGTGATAGGATACATCAAATTCATCGATCAGGTAATCCAGCCGGTGGTAATGCGTGTAACCTGTATCTCGGAATGTCTTTTCCGTCGAAACCAGGGCCTCGAAAGGAATAAGGTTCAACTGCTCATCCGGTATGATTATCAGGTTGGGATTATGGATATGTTCCCTGACGTTCCCTATCAGTTGTCGGTATAAGCGGTGGCTCGATCCATTGAAATCATCGAATGCGGCATAGCTGAAATCCATATGGCTCACACAATGGTTCATGTTCATGACATCATCCAATAGTTCTTCCGTTACGGGAACCGTTTCCACATGCCGTATGCCATCCTTATCTATCACGAAAATGAACATATGGTCATCACCCAGGAAATATTCCACCAAGGTAGCTTCCTTGCGCCCTAACTTCTTTTGTAAGTCGGGCAATGATGTTTCAGGGATTTGGTATTTGAGCGCATGGTAGGTCGG
>JAHDHL010000050.1 GCA_020631355.1 Saprospiraceae bacterium
CGCATGTCAACAAGAAATCTCGTGAGCAGTTCCAGTTGCGTACCCACAAACGCCTGATTGAAATTTATTCACCTACCCAGAAAACGGTAGATGCACTTTCTAAGTTGGAATTGCCAAGTGGTGTTGACATTCAGGTCAAGTTGACCTAACACTTCTTAGCGTTTCCCTTGGATATTTGAAGGGATTGCGATTTTTGTAAAGCAATTTTTTTAATGGTAATTTTTGGTAGAAGTCCATCTGGAAACCTACCAAGTTATTTCTAAAGAACTTGATTAGTCCATATTGGGCTATCACATAAACCGATGTATTGTGAACGGAATAATCGGAAAGAAAGTTGGAATGACCAGTATCTTCACCGAGGATGGAAAAAACCTCGCGTGTACTGTTGTAGAAGCTGGTCCTTGCGTAGTAACTCAGGTTCGTAATGGCGATGCTGATGGTTACAATGCACTTCAATTAGCCTATGGCGAGGCAAAGGTGAAGAATACTTCTAAGCCGCTTAAGGGGCATTTCGATAAAGCAGGTACATCTCCAAAACGTAAGGTTGTGGAGTTCAGGAACTGTGACTTGGAGAAAGCTCTTGGTGATACCATCACGGCAGAGGAGGTCTTTGAAGAGGGCGATAATGTAAGCGTTATCGGAATTTCCAAAGGTAAGGGATTCCAGGGTGTTGTAAAGAGACACGGATTTGGTGGTGTTGGCCAAGCTACGCACGGTCAGCATAACAGACTAAGGGCACCTGGTGCCATTGGTGCCTGTTCTTACCCAGCAAAAGTTGTCAAGGGTCTAAAGATGGCCGGACAAATGGGTAACAAGAGGGTTAAGGTGTCCAACCTGAAAATCGTCAAGATTTTCCCTGATAAGAATCTTATTCTAGTAAAAGGTGCTATCCCTGGTCATAAGGGGTCTTTCGTAGTCATCGAAAAGTAATTTAAGGATGAAACTGGAAGTATTAAATATAAAAGGAGAAAAGACAGGTAAATCAGTTGATTTATCAGATGATATCTTCGGTGTTGAGCCTAATGAGCATGTAGTTTACTTGGCAGTGAAGCAATACCTGGCTAACCAGAGACAGGGTACTCATAAGTCTAAGGAACGTGGCGAGATTACAGGTTCTACAAAGAAACTGAAGCGTCAAAAGGGAACAGGTACTGCTCGTGCAGGTTCTATCAAGAGTCCTGTTTTCAGAGGTGGAGGTAGAATCTTCGGACCACGTCCAAGAAACTATTCCCAGAAGCTGAATAAGAAAGTAAGACGATTGGCTCGTAAGTCCGCCCTTTCTTCAAGAATGCAGGATGGTAATATCTATGTAATCGAGGACTTCTCTTTTGATTCCCCGAAGACTAAGGCTTACTTGGATATCCTGAATAACTTAGGATTGAGTGACAAGAAGACAACATTGGTACTAGGAGACTATGATAACAATGTTTACTTGGCTAGTCGTAACATTCCAAATGCTGATGTACAAGCTGCTTCTGACTTGAATACTTATCAGGTATTGAACTCCAATGCACTGATTCTTTCAGAAGGATCCTTGAAAGCAATCGAGCAAACTTTTGCATAATTGATAAATACAGTTAGCAATGGCTAAGAATATATTAGTAAGACCTTTAATCACAGAGAAATCTGAAATCCTTTCCGAAAAGGAAAATAGGTATTCTTTCGTAGTGAATAAAAAGGCTAACAAGATAGAAATCAAAGGTGCTGTTGAAGCCATGTACGGTGTTGCTGTGGTATCTGTGAATACAGCCATCATGCCAGCTAAGATGAAACTAAGGAATACCAAGTCCGGTATCATCAAAGGGCGCAAGTCTTCTTACAAAAAAGCTGTCGTTAGATTGGCTGAAGGAGATGTGATTGATTTCTACGGAGATTTATAATTGTTGAATTTAATTTTAAAACCAGAGCAAAATGCCGGTTAAGAAGTATAAACCAGTTACACCAGGTACGCGATTCAGAGTAGGTAACTCATTTACTGAGTTAACTGCCAGCAAGCCAGAGAAGAGTCTTCTTGCTCCACTGAAGAAGTCAGGAGGACGTAATAACTCAGGTAAGATGACGGTTCGTAATATCGGTGGTGGACACAAGCGTCGTTACAGGATTATCGATTTCAAACGTGATAAGGAAGATATCGCTGCTGAGGTATTGACTATCGAGTACGATCCGAATCGTTCAGCTTACATTTCTTTGGTACAATATGAGGATGGTGAGAAGAAATACATCATTGCTCCAAACGGTATCAAGGTAGGTGATAAAATCAAATCAGGCCGTTCAGCTACTCCGGATGTAGGAAATGCAATGTACTTGTCTGATATTCCTTTGGGTGCTATCATCCATAACATTGAGTTGGTTCCAGGTAGAGGTGCTTCTTTGGCACGTAGTGCAGGAACATACGCTCAGTTGGCTGGTAGAGAAGGTAAGTATGCAGCTATCAAATTACCATCAGGTGAGGTTAGGCGTGTATTACTGACTTGCAAGGCAACCATAGGTACGGTATCCAACCCGGATCACGGTCTACAAGTTTTAGGTAAGGCCGGTCGTAACAGATGGTTAGGAAGAAGACCTCGAGTAAGAGGTGTTGCGATGAACCCTGTTGATCACCCAATGGGTGGTGGTGAAGGTAGATCTTCTGGAGGTCACCCAAGATCAAGGACAGGTATCATGGCCAAAGGTCAGAAGACTCGTAATCCTAAGAAACATAGTAATAGACTTATCATTTCCCGTAGGAAATCTAAGAATAAGAAGTAATTAGTATACCATGGCTAGATCTTTAAAAAAGGGACCCTATGTGTTCCACAAGTTGTTGAAGAAAGTTGAGAAAGCAAAGGAGTCTAACAAGAAGACTGTCATCAAGACTTGGTCCAGAGCCTCAATGATTATTCCGGGTATGGTGGGTGAAACCATCGCCGTACACAATGGAAAGACTTTCGTACCTGTATTCGTCACGGAAAACATGGTAGGTCATAAATTGGGCGAATTCGCCCCAACCCGTACCTTTAGAGGTCACGGTGGTAAGAAGAAATAAATTAGGCGTTAAGCTAACTTTTTAATAGGTAAGAAATGGAAGCGGTAGCCAAATTAAGGAATTATTCCATGTCAGCTCGCAAGATGAGACTTGTGGTTGACTTGATCAGAGGACAAAAAGTGGATGATGCTTTAAACATCCTGAAGTTTACTAAGAAAGAAGCTGCAGTACCTTTGGAAAAATTGTTGTTATCAGCAATTGCCAATTGGGAAAACAAGGCTGATGGCCTTGATGCGGATGAATACGACTTGGTAGTAACTGAGGCATTTGCCGATCAGGGAACCATGTTGAAAAGATTCCGTCCAGCTCCTCATGGTCGTGCACACAGAATCCGTAAGCATACATGTCATGTGACAATGGTTGTTGAAAACCAAGTCGACCTTGACATAGTGGAAGAGGAAGACGTGGAAGAGCTTGAAGAAGCAACTGAAGAATAAATCATTCTAGAACAATAGTTTATACAACCTTATGGGTCAGAAAACGAATCCAATCGGTAACAGGCTAGGAATCATTAGAGGATGGGACTCTAATTGGTTCGGTGGTAAGGACTTTGGAAGAAAAGTAGTAGAGGATGAAAAAATCCGTCTATACTTGAGAGCCAGGGTAAAGCGTGGAGGTATTGCACGTATTGTTATCGAGCGCACATTGAAGCGTATCACTGTTACTATCTATACATCCCGCCCGGGAATTATCATTGGCCAGAAAGGTCGTGAGGTAGATAGCATCAGGGAAGAGCTTAAGAAATTGACGGGTAAGGACGTCCAGATTAATATCGTGGAAATCCGTAAGCCTGAATTGGATGCCTACATCGTTGGGGAATCCATAGCTAAGCAAATCGAAGGTCGTATCAACTACCGTCGTGCTATTAAGATGTCTATCCAGTCCACAATGAGGGCAGGAGCTGAAGGTATCAAGGTGCGTATCTCTGGTAGATTGAATGGTGCTGAAATGGCACGTTCTGAAGAATATAAGGATGGCCGTACGCCATTGCATACATTCAGGGCAGATATCGATTATGCATTGGTAGAAGCTAATACCGTTTACGGAAAAATTGGTGTGAAAGTCTGGATTTGTAAGGGCGAGGTACTCGGAAAGAGAGACTTGTCACCAAATGTAGGTGTATCCAAGAAAAATTCCGGAAGAGGTGGAAATCGCGGAGGTAACCGCGGAGGAAATAGAGGAAGAAGGAATTTCGATAAGAACCGTTAAAATACGGGATAAATTCCGTACCTTTGCCGAGCTTTTTGCAAGGGTGTCCAGAACAACCTCTTTTCACAAGGGGTTGAAGACAAACTTAACTTAGAAATTTTTTTGAGATGTTACAGCCAAAACGCGTAAAATATAGGAAGCAGCAGAAAGGGAGAATCAAGGGATTAGCCCAGAGAGGAAGTACAATTTCTTTCGGTTCTTTCGGTCTGAAATCCATGGATACTGGTAGAATTACCAATAGACAGATTGAGTCTGCTCGTATCGCTATGACCCGTTACATGAAAAGGGAAGGAAAGGTATGGATCAGGATTTTCCCTGACAAGCCAATTACCAGTAAGCCTTTGGAAGTACGTATGGGTAAGGGTAAGGGTGCCCTAGACCATTGGGTAGCTGTAGTTAAACCAGGTAAGATCATGTTCGAATTGGACGGTGTTCCAAGAGAAGTAGCAGTAGAAGCATTGCGTTTGGCTGCTCAGAAATTACCTGTGAGAACTAAGACAGTTGTCAGAAGGGATTATCAAGATTAATCATCACATTTTAAATGCTTAAGTGATGCCTAGTAAGAAATTTGAAGAGCTTAATGCAATGTCCCAAGAGGAGTTGCAAAATGAACTGAAGGAGTCTGAATCATATCTCCAGAAGTTGAAATTCGACCATGCCATCCGTGGATTGGATAATCCGATGGTCCTTAGAGGTGTTCGTCGTGATGTTGCACGTATCCACACCATCCTAAGACAAAAGGAAATGGCAGGTATTAGCACTGAAGAATTGGCTAACAGAACCAAAATCCGTAACAGGAGAAAAAGGAATAAGTAATGGAACAGAATACTAATACAAGAAACCTTAGGAAGACTCGTATCGGTGTAGTTACGAGTAACAAAATGGATAAGACCATTACAGTTACTGTAGAACGTAAGTTCCGTCACCCAATCTACGAAAAAGCGGTAAAGCGATCCAAGAAGTACACCACACATGATGCGAACAATGATTGTAACATCGGTGATAAGGTGAAAATCATGGAAACTCGTCCTCTTAGTAAGAACAAGAGATGGCGTTTGGTAGAAATCCTAGAAAGAGCGAAATAATTGATACCGGTCATATTCCGGCTTGAACAAAATATTAAATATTATCTGACATGATACAACAGGAATCTCGATTAAGAGTAGCGGATAATAGTGGTGCCAAAGAGGTACTTTGTATCCGTGTGTTGGGAGGATCTAAGCGTCGTTACGCGTCCATCGGCGATGAAATCGTCGTAACCGTAAAGGAAGCTTCCCCAGGCGGTATCAAGAAAGGTAGTGTTTCCCGTGCCGTAGTTGTAAGAACTAAGAAGGAAATACGCAGAAAGGATGGTTCATACATCCGTTTCGACGACAATGCTGTCGTTCTTTTGAGTGCATCAGGTGAACCAAGGGGTACCCGTATCTTCGGCCCTGTTGCCCGTGAATTGCGTGAAAGGGATTACATGAGAATTGTATCCTTGGCACCAGAAGTATTATAACATTAGAAAATCGTAGTTGATCATGTCTAACAAGAAGCAGTCTCGATTTAAGTTCCATATCAAAAAAGGAGATGAGGTAATCGTAATCTCCGGAGCTAATAAAGGTGCTAAAGGTGAGGTATTGGAAGTACATACTAAAACCTATAGGGCTGTAGTTGATGGTGTGAATATGGTAAAGAAGCACACCAGACCAACTGAAACCAACCCGGGTGGAATTAATGATATTCCTTCTCCTATCCATATCTCCAACTTATTGTTGGTGGATCCCAAGACAGGAGAACCTACAAGGATTGGTAGAAAAATCGTGGATGGTAAGTCCGTCCGCTATTCTAAGAAATCAGGAGAAATCATTAAGTAATGAGTTACATACCTAGATTCAAGACGAAATACAGAGAGGAGGTAGTTCCTAAGTTGATGGAAAAGTTTCAGTACAAAACCATCATGCAGGTACCTCGTATCGAAAAGATTTGTATCAACCAGGGAGTTGGTTTGGCTACATCTGATAAGAAGTTGGTCGATACAGCTGTCAAGGAAATGAGTATGATTGCTGGTCAGAAAGCAGTCGCTACCATCGCCAAGAAGTCTGTATCTAACTTTAAGCTTCGTGAAGGAATGCCAATCGGTGCTAAGGTGACATTGAGGAATGTAAAGATGTACGAATTCATGGACCGTTTGATTTCGGTATCACTTCCTCGTGTACGTGACTTCCGTGGTATCAATGATAGAAGCTTCGATGGAAGAGGTAACTATACAATGGGTATCACAGAGCAAATCATATTTCCTGAAATCGATATTGATAAGGTGAATAAGATTACTGGAATGGATATCACTTTCGTAACAACCGCAAGAACAGATGCCGAGGCTTTGTTTTTGTTGAAAGAAATGGGACTTCCATTCAAGAATCAATAATCACTATCTAATTCATAGATTATGTCAAAGAAATCAATCATAGCTCGTCAGGCCAAGAGAGAAAAGATGGTTGCGAAGTATGCTGATCTTCGTGCCCAACTTAAGAAAGAAGGTCGATATGACGAATTGGGTAAGATTCCAAAGAATGCTTCTCCAGTAAGACTGAAGAATCGTTGCAAACTTTCAGGTCGTCCTAAGGGCTACATGAGAATGTTCGGAATCAGTCGTGTAGCTTTCCGTAAGATGGCTAACGAAGGTAAGATTCCAGGAGTAACCAAAGCTAGTTGGTAATAATTGAGTAAAGGAAAAATAGTCTGTTAATATGTTGATAACGGATCCTATAGGTGACTTCCTAACCAGGATTAGGAATGCGCAGATGGCAGGACACAGGATGGTGGAAATCCCAGCATCCAAAATGAAAAAAGCCATCACCAAGATTTTATACGATCAAGGATATATCCTTAAGTACAAGTTTGCCGATGAAGAAGGCAAGGCTGGACTTATTAAGATAGCCCTTAAGTATGATCCAGTAACCAAGAAGCCTGTCATCAGGTCATTGGGGAGGATTAGTCGCCCTGGTTTGAGAAAATACGCTAAGTCTACTGACGTTCCGCGTATCATCAATGGACTAGGTATCTGTATCGTGTCCACTAACAAGGGTATTCTAACCGACAAGGATTGTAGATCCCAAAAGGTTGGTGGTGAACTTTTGTGTTACGTTTACTAATATTATAAACTCTTTTAGAGATGTCTAGAATAGGAAAAGCACCCATAACCATACCTGCTGGAGTCACAGTTACTGTTGACAAGGCCAATGTGGTTACTGTTAAGGGACCTAAGGGAGAATTGTCTCAACAAATCGATCCAGATATTACTTTGGATGTGAATGACGGAGAAATCAATGTTACCCGCCCTACAGATCAGGGACGTCATAGAGCAATGCATGGTCTTTATAGATCCTTGGTATTCAATATGTGCGTTGGTGTATCTGAAGGATTTTCGAAGGAACTTGAGTTAGAAGGTGTGGGTTACCGTGCCAATAACACAGGTAATCTTCTTGAACTGATGCTGGGTTATTCCCACCCCATCATGTTCTACATCCCTGATGAGTTGGATCTTGAAACCAAAATGGAAAAAGGTAGGAGACCCTATATCAAGATTTCTGGTTGTGATAAGCAACTAGTTGGTCAGATCGCTGCTAAGATCCGTGCTTTCAGGAAGCCTGAGCCTTATAAAGGTAAGGGTGTGAGATTCTTAGGGGAAGTATTGCGTAAGAAAGCAGGTAAGACATCTGCTAAGTAATCTATTAGTTGATATATACTCACAACTTGAGATATGAAACTTACAAGTGAAAAAAGAAGACAAAGGATTCGCTGGAGAATCCGAAATAAGGTGAAAGGCACCACTGATCGTCCTAGATTATCTGTCTACAGAAGCAATAAGGCTATCTATGCTCAGATTATCAACGATTTGAATGGTCATACACTTTGTTCTGCCTCATCAAAGGAAGCAGGTATTGATAATGGTACCAATAAGACCGAGCAGGCTGCTCAGGTTGGAAAGGCATTGGCCCAAAAAGCTGTTGCTGCCGGTATTGAATCTGTTGTTTTTGACAGGGGAGGATATCTTTATCACGGAAGAGTTAAGGCCTTGGCGGACGGAGCTCGCGAAGGAGGCTTAAAATTCTAAAATCAATAGGTAATGGCTAGAAAGAAACAGGATAGAATCAAGCCGGCTGAGATGGAGCTTAAGGAAAAGCTTGTGAATCTGAACCGTGTGGCAAAGGTGACCAAGGGTGGTCGTACTTTTAGCTTTGCAGCAGTTGTCGTTGTTGGTGATGGTAAAGGAACTGTAGGTCATGGATTGGGTAAGGCCCGTGATGTGTCTGAAGCAATTTCCAAAGCTGTTGACGATGCTAAGAAGAACCTAATCAAGGTGCCTTTGTACAAGAATACGATTCCTCACTCTCAGAAAGGAAAGTATGGTGCAGGTAAGGTGTTGATTAAGCCAGCATCTGATGGTACAGGTTTGATTGCCGGTGGTGCGATGCGTGCTGTTCTTGAAATTTGTGGTGTTCAGAATGTATTGGGTAAGTCCCAAGGTTCTTCTAACCCTCACAACGTAATCAAGGCTACCGTTGATGCATTGTCCAAGTTGAGGGCTCCTGAGGAAGTAGCTCGCCAAAGAGGTATCAAATTAGATAAATTGTTCAACGGCTAATCAAGTCGTCTTTAATTACCATTGTGATGGCAAAGATCAAGATTACACAAGTAAAGAGTTTGATAGGTCGTACGCAGAAGCAGAAAGATACTGTCAAGTCTCTAGGGTTGAGAAAAATCAACCACTCCGTTGAGGTAGAAGGTTCTCCTCAAGTACTAGGAATGATAAGAAAGGTTTCTCATCTGATTAGGATAGAGGAATAATTATAAGAAACAGCATTAAAACTGTTGCATAATGGAATTGCATAATCTGAAACCAGCAAAGGGTTCAACTAAGAATAAAAAGAGAATCGGTCGTGGTGCTGGTTCTGGAAGAGGCGGTACTTCCACACGTGGACATAAAGGTGCCAAGTCTCGTTCAGGTTACAGCAACAAGCGTAACTTCGAAGGTGGACAAATGCCACTTCAAATGCGTTTACCTAAGCGTGGGTTCAAAAGCCCTAATAGGGTAGAATATGTTCCTTTCAACTTATCTCGTCTTCAGTCCATTTCCGAGAAGTACAATGTTTCTGAGATTAGCCCGGAAATGTTATACGAGAATGGCATTATCAAAAAGAGAGATAAGGTAAAGGTGTTAGGTGGTGGTGAAATGACCGCTAAGTTAGCAGTTAAGGCCCACGGTTGTTCTGAATCAGCCAAGCAAGCTATCGAGGGCTTGGGAGGTTCAATCACAGTCCTTTAAAATATTACAATGAAGAAGCTAATCACTACATTACGCAATATCTGGAGTATTGAGGACCTCAGAAAGAGAATCATATTCACACTCGGATTACTACTGGTATACAGACTAGGATCTTTCGTAGTCTTGCCTGGTTTGGACGGTAGTGTGTTGAATGAGGTAATGAAAGCTAATTCAAACGGTAATGATATCACGGCTTTATTGTCGGCGTTTACAGGAGGAGCCTTTTCACAGGCTTCTGTTTTTGCGTTAGGTATCATGCCTTATATCTCAGCTTCAATCATTGTCCAATTATTAGGTTTTGCTGTTCCGTATTTCCAAAAGTTACAAAAGACTGAGGGAGAAGCGGGACGTAAGAAAATCACCCAAATTACAAGAATGCTTACAGTTGCCATCACACTGGTTCAGGGTGGTGGTTATCTGACCATGGTTAAGACTATGGATGCTCAGGCTAAGCAACAATTAGCACAGAGTGTGATTTCCCCGGATTTGAATGAAAATATCTTCTGGATTGCAGGTATTATCATCCTTTCCACAGGTACTATATTCGCAATGTGGTTGGGTGAGAAGATTACTGATAGAGGTATCGGTAATGGTGTATCCATACTGATTACTATTGGTATCATTGCAGCACTTCCTGTCGCATTTGCCACGGAATTCTCCAATAATCTGGGTATGACATTCGCTGTTGAGATTATCGGATTGATTATCATCACTGCAGTAACCATCATGTTGGTTCAGGCTATCAGAAAGATTCCTATCCAATACGCTAAGCGTGCTGTAGGAAGGAGAGGAGCCATGATACCTGTAGCAGGTCAAAGGGATAATATTCCGTTGAAAGTAATTGCTGCGGGAGTAATGCCAATCATCTTTGCCCAGGCTTTGATGTTCTTGCCAGCTACCATCGTCCAGTACATGGCTACTAATGATGGAGGTGCATCCGCATCAGGAGGAATACTTCAAGCATTGACGGACTTCACGTCCTTACCATATAATATTATCTACTTCTTCTTGGTAGTGCTTTTCACTTATGTGTATACTGCCTTGATAGTGGATCCTAAGAATTATGCTGAATACCTGAAGCGAAACAATGCTTTCATCCCAGGTATTAAGCCAGGTGAGAAGACTGCTGAATTCATTGACGCAGTGGTTACAAGGATAACACTTCCTGGATCTGTATTCTTGGGTATCATTTCTATCTTCCCTGCTATCGTTGCAGCATTCGGTGTGAACGTAGGTTTCGCGATGTTCTTCGGTGGTACTTCACTTCTAATCATCGTGGGTGTGGTATTGGATACCTTACAACAGGTTGAGTCACATCTTGTAATGAGAAAGTACGATGGCTTGGTGAAGTCAGGTAAGTTGAGAGGAAGAAGTGGTGTTCAGGGTATCGGAGCAAGCATGTAATCATGCGTCGTAAGAGTAAGCAAATTATCCTGAAGACAGACGAGGAGGTAGAACTCATTCGAGAAAACTGCCTTATTGTTTCCAAAGCCCTTGCTCTAGTAGCTTCCTTACTCAAGCCAGGTGTTACTGGTGAAATGATTGATAGGGAAGCAGAAACATTAATCAGAGACTTGGGATCTGTTCCTGGTTTCAAGGGCTTGTACGATTTTCCTGCAACACTTTGTATATCGGTTAACCATGCAGTAGTCCATGGTATTCCGACAAAGCAAGAATTCAAGGAAGGCGATATCATTTCTGTGGATTGTGGTTCTTATATGAACGAATTTTACGGAGATGCAGCTTATACTTTTGCTTTGGGAGAAATCCCGCAGGAAGTAGAGGAATTACTGAGTGTAACAAAGACATCCCTCTATAAAGGAATAGAGCAAGCCGTTCACGGTAAGCGAGTTGAAGACATAGGACACGCCATTCAGAATTATTGCGAGAAAGAACATGGGTATGGTGTTGTTAGGGAGTTGGTAGGCCACGGATTGGGGAAGACCATGCACGAGGCACCCGAAGTCCCGAACTATGGAAGGAGAGGTAGGGGGCCTTTGATGAAAGATGGTCTTGTCATAGCCATTGAACCCATGATTAATCTGGGTAAGAGAAATGTGGCTACGGCAGAGGATGGTTGGACGATTGTGACACAAGACAAAAAGCCATCAGCTCACTACGAGCATACCGTTGTGGTAAGGAAAAAGAAAGCAGATATCTTATCAAATCATGATTTGATTGAGGAAGAAATAAAAAATAACTCAAATATTCGTGAAATTTTGATAAAAAATTAAGATATTTGCACTCCGAAATCAGAATAGGTTATTTATGGCAAAGCAAGATTTGATAAAACAAGATGGTACAGTAGAAGAAGCATTGTCTAATGCAATGTTTAGGGTTCGTCTTGAGAATGACCATCAAATCATCGCTAACATATCAGGGAAGATGAGGATGAATTATATCAGAATCTTACCTGGGGATAAGGTAGCAGTAGAAATGTCCCCTTATGATTTGAGTAGGGGCAGAATTACATATAGGTATAAGTAACCTTGATTATTTGTCCGGTGACCTATTGGGAACCAGAAAAATAAATAACGATGAAAGTTAGAGCATCAGTTAAGAAGCGTTCTGCAGATTGCAAGATCGTTCGTAGAAAAGGAAAGATTTACATCATTAATAAGAAGAATCCTAGGTTCAAGCAAAGACAAGGATAATAAAAGAGATATACAATGGCTCGAATAGCAGGTGTAGATTTACCAAGACAAAAGCGTGGCGTTATCAGTTTGACCTATATCTACGGTATAGGACCAACCCTTGCTAAAAGTATCTTGGCTAAGGCTGAAATCAGTGAAGACACTAAGGTTAGTGACTGGAATGATGAGAATATTCGTCAGATATCCAGTATCATCCAAAACGAATATACTGTCGAGGGTGAATTAAGATCAGAAGTACAAACCAATATCAAGCGTTTGATGGATATTGCTTGTTACCGTGGTCTTAGGCACAGAAAGGGTCTTCCTTTGAGAGGTCAGAGAACTAAGACGAACGCACGTACTCGTAAGGGTAAGCGTAAGACTGTAGCCAACAAGAAGAAAGCAACTAAATAATTAATTAGGAATTTAGAATTATCCAAGGGATATGGCTAAGAGACAAAAGATAAAGAAGAAGAATGTAAGGGTCGAACCAGAAGGTTTGGTTTACATTAAAGCAAGCTTCAACAATATCATCATCACATTGACTAACAAACAAGGTCACGTGATTTCTTGGGCTTCTGCTGGTAAGGCAGGTTTCAAAGGCTCTAAGAAGAATACTCCGTATGCAGCTTCCATCGCGTCTGCAGATGCAGCTCAGGAGGCTTACGATTTGGGAATGAGATCATGTACTGTATATGTCAAGGGGCCTGGTTCAGGGCGTGAGGCAGCAATACGTGGTATCGATAACTCTGGAATTAAGGTAACTCGCATCAAGGACGTTACACCGATTCCTCACAACGGTTGTCGCCCTCCAAAGCGTAGAAGAGTATAATCATTTAGTTGTATCCTTAGAAGAATTAGCTAGGAAAATGGCAAGATATACAGGTCCTAAGACAAAAAAAGCCCGTGCACTGGGCGAACCTATTTACGGTTTCGATAAAGCATTCGAAAAAAAGAAATACGGTCCGGGTCAGCACGGTAACTCAAGAAGAAGAAAGCAAAAATCTGACTATTCCCTTCAATTGAAGGAAAAGCAGAAAGCTAAGTTCACCTACGGTTTGTTGGAGCGTCAGTTCCGTAACCTTTTCGATAAGGCAAGTCGTAAGAGTGGTGTAACTGGTCACTTGTTGCTTCAGTTCCTTGAATCACGTTTGGATAATGTGGTATTCCGCATGGGAATAGCTCCTACTCGTAGGGCTGCTCGTCAGTTGGTATCACATAAGCACATCGTATTGAATGGTGTTGTTACCAATATCCCTTCCTGTCATGTACGTCCGGGTGATGTAGTTGCTGTAAGAGGTAAGTCACAGGGCATGCAAGTTGTAAAGGATAGCGTGAATGCCAAGGGTAACGCAGGAAAATTCGGTTGGATTGAATTCACTCCAGAAAAGATGGAAGGTAAATTCATGGGATACCCCGAAAGAGACCAAATTCCTGAGAATATCAATGAGCAGCTCATCGTCGAGCTTTACTCTAAATAATAGTTTCTGACATGAAAAAGGGTTTGGCAATATGAGGGACGTCTCCATATTGTCAAACTCATTTTACATTATAAAGCTTTTCTCCAAAGTATTACCTGAGTATGAGTATTTTGAATTTTCAACAACCTGACAAAATCATTCTTAATAAAGCTACTGAGTTCGAAGGATCTTTCGAATTCAAGCCTTTAGAGCCTGGTTTTGGTCAAACTGTAGGTAACTCTCTTAGAAGAGTACTACTATCCTCCTTGGAGGGTTTCGCTATTTCTGCTATCCGTATTGCAGGAGTAGAACATGAATTCGCTACAATACGTGGCGTTGTGGAGGATGTTGTAGATATCATTCTGAACCTCAAGCAAATCCGAATCAAGCAGTTGATTGCTGATGAGGAAATCACAGATGAGAAAATTTACCTTACTATCTCAGGTAAGGATGAATTTCGCGCAGGTGACATCGAGGAACATACCAATGTATTCAAGATTATGAATCCTGATTTGTTGGTTTGTACCATGGAAACGTTTGTAAACTTGGAGATGGAGCTAACCATCACCAAGGGACGTGGTTATGTACCAGCCGAGGAAAATCTACCAAAGGATGCTCCTATCGGTGTAATTCCAATTGATGCAATCTACACTCCAATCAAGAACGTAGCTTACAGAATCGAGAATACTCGTGTAGGACAACGTACCGATTACGAGAAATTGAGCATCGATGTAAAGACAGATGGAACCATCCATCCTGAGGATGCAGTCAAGCAAGCTGCTCGTATCATGATTCAACACCTTATGTTGATTACTGATGAGAACATCAAGTTTGATACTGGTGTAAGCCAGGAAGAAAATATCGTAGATGAGCATATCCTACACATGAGAAAGTTGTTGAAGACTTCTCTAGAGGATTTGGACTTGTCTGTGCGTGCATACAATTGTTTGAAAGCAGCCAAGATTAACAGCTTGTCTGAGTTGGTTCGCTTTGAGACACACGAACTATTGAAATTCAGAAACTTCGGTAAGAAGTCTTTGGTTGAGATAGAAGAACTACTTGTTGAGAAAGGTTTGACATTCGGAATGGATCTTTCCAAGTACAAGTTGGACGAAGAATAATATCATCCAATAGCAGGTTGTATCATATTCTAAGGTGATACAGGATCAGTTTTATAACTAACGTATTAACGACCCACTTTGAAGTCTGTGCCTGCCATGCAGTAAAGTGGAGTGGTGATACAAATTAATATTCTTTCAAATGAGACACGGTAAGAAGTTCAATCATTTGGGTAGAAAGAAAGGACACAGAAAAGCATTGCTTAAGAACCTTTCTATCTCTTTGATTGAGCACAAACGTATCAGAACTACATTGGCTAAGGCGAAAGCACTTCGTAAGCATATCGAGCCAATCATTTCTAAGTCTAAGGACAATACAACACATTCTAGAAGGGTTGTATTCAGTATGCTTCAAAATAAGGAAGCTGTTAAGGAATTATTCGGGACAGTAGCTCCTAAGGTCGCTGATCGTCCAGGAGGTTATACCAGGGTAATCCGCACAGGTTTCCGTAGAAGTGATGGATCAGAAATGGCACTTATCGAATTGGTGGATTTCAATGAAGTATACACTGGTAAGGTAGAGAAAGAGGAAGCGAAGAAGAAGCGTACCCGTAGAGGACGAAGCAAGAAGAAAGCAGATGAGACAACTTCAGAAGTTGAAAATACTGCTGACGAAAATAACGAGGAATAAGAATCCATGGATTCCTAAAACATATAAGCGACAATATCATTATGGTATTGTCGCTTTTTTTATATCCCAAGAATCAATAGGGGCATCGGTGGATAGATGGACGAATGAGCATATCTTTCATCTTAAATTAACATGACACCCGACATTATAATGTTTGAAATACTATCTTTGCAGCAATTTTAAAAACATCTTTCTATGAAGCAAGTTCCAGCTGTCCTAGTACTCCAAGATGGCACTGTTTTTCACGGTAAATCCGCAGGTAAAATAGGTACTACCACAGGAGAGATCTGTTTCAATACAGGAATGACCGGTTATCAGGAAGTCTTTACTGATCCATCCTACTTTGGTCAACTTCTCGTAGCAACGAACGCACATATCGGGAATTACGGTATCAAGGAATTGGATGAAGAATCAGAAAGCATCAAAATCGCAGGCCTGATTTGTAAGAATTATACATGGCAATATTCCAGACCCATAGCGGATGAATCCATTCAGGATTATTTCGAAAACGAAAACCTGGTGGGAATCTGTGATGTGGATACTCGTGCGATTGTAAAGCATATCAGGAATTCAGGAGCTATGAATGCCATCATCTCATCCGAAGAATTGGATGTGGATGTACTGAAGGATAAATTATCCAAGGTGCCCAGTATGGAAGGTTTGGAGTTGGCCTCTAAGGTAACAACTCAGGAACCTTATGAAATGGGTGATAGTAGTTCGGCTAAGAAAGTGGCCGTTCTCGATTTTGGAACAAAGAGGAATATATTAAGGAGTTTCACTGAAAGGGGTGTTTTCCTCAAAGTATTCCCTGCCAATACATCCTTTGATGAATTAAAGGCATGGAATCCTGATGGATACTTCTTTTCCAATGGTCCTGGTGATCCCGCAGCAATGGATTATGCTGTGGATACTGCCAAGAAAATCGTGAGTGAGGATAAACCTGTATTCGGTATATGTCTAGGACATCAGATTCTGGCATTGTCGCAGGATATACCCACTTACAAAATGCACCATGGCCATAGGGGCATCAACCATCCAGTGAAGAATCTATTAACAGGGAAGTGTGAAATTACTAGCCAAAACCATGGTTTTGGAGTTAGCCCTGAAGCCATCAATAAGATGTTGGATAAGGTAGAAGTGACTCATATCAACCTGAATGACGATACCATAGAAGGAATCAAGGTTAAGGGAAAGAATGCATTTTCGGTACAATATCACCCGGAAGCAGCACCTGGCCCGCATGATTCCAGATATCTATTTGATGAGTTTGTAGCAATGCTCTAACCAAACCAAACCCATATCCTAATAATCAATCCATTTAAATCGGAGTTACAATGAGTGAAATTATCGACATCATTGCAAGGGAAATCCTTGATTCAAGAGGTAATCCTACCGTAGAGGTAGAAGTGTTAACGGAAGAGGGGTTCGTTGGTAGGGCAGCAGTGCCCTCTGGCGCTTCAACAGGTAAATATGAAGCAGTGGAGCTAAGGGACAAGGACCCTAAGCGCTACATGGGAAAAGGTGTTCAGAAAGCTGTTGAGAATGTGGAGGAGATTCTTCTTCCCGCATTGGAGGGCATAGATATATTCGATCAGAGATTGATTGATGGTATCATGTTGGAAGAGGATGGCACGCATAATAAGTCAAAGATTGGAGCCAATGCCATTCTTGGTGTTTCCATGGCTTGTGCACATGCAGCAGCAGCTGAGGCAGGAATGCCCCTTTATAAATATGTGGGAGGAGTGAATGCACATACACTGCCTGTTCCAATGATGAATATCCTGAATGGAGGTTCGCATGCTGATAATAGTATAGACTTCCAGGAATTCATGATTATGCCTGTGGGGGTAGATAGTTTCCGTGAGGCATTGAGAATGGGTACCGAAGTATTCCACCATCTGAAAGGCGTATTGAAAAGCAAGAACTATTCTACGAATGTAGGAGATGAGGGAGGATTCGCACCGAGTATGAAATCCAATGAGGAGGCTATCGAAACAGTACTCCAAGCAATAGAAAAAGCAGGTTATTCACCCGGAAAGGATATTTTCATTGCAATGGATGCAGCAGCATCCGAATTCTACTTGGAGGATGAGAAAGTTTATCATTTCCATCAGTCGGATGGTCGCAAGTTGACTTCTGATGAAATGGTGGCATACTGGACGGAATGGACATCCAAATATCCGATTGCTTCCATAGAGGATGGCTTGCATGAGGATGATTGGACCGGATGGAAGAAAATGAATGCTGCTATCGGAAATAGGGTTCAGATTGTAGGTGATGATTTGTTCGTAACGAATACGACCCGCCTACAAAGAGGTATTGATGAGGCTGCAGCCAATTCCATCCTGATTAAGGTTAACCAAATCGGTTCTTTGACAGAGACGATTGATGCTGTGAATCTTGCAAGAAGAAATGCAATGACCAGTGTAATGAGCCATAGATCAGGTGAGACAGAGGATGTAACTATCGCTGATTTGGCAGTAGCATTGAATACAGGTCAGATCAAGACCGGTTCCGCATCCCGTTCTGATCGTATCGCCAAGTACAACCAATTACTAAGAATAGAGGAGGAATTGGGTAACATGGCTTACTATCCGGGAATGAAGGTCATCAAGTAATTATACTTGAATTGTAGGCTTTGTTAGGCATGTTCTCCATGCATTGCGTATTTTTGTGATATTATGGCTAGAAGAAGAACAAATCCAATAAAGCCTTTGCTGGATAAACTGCCGGCACCACTGAAGAATAAGTATGTTATTACCCTTATCATATTCCTATTCTTCTTTGTTTTCATTAATAGAATCAATCCCCTGACCCAGTTATCCTTACAGAACCATAAAAAGGAAATGGAGGATAAGAAAGCATATTACGAACAAAAGCTCGAAAAGGTCAAGGAGGATAAGGCGGATAATGAAAGGAATATCGAGAAATTCGCACGAGAGAAGTATTATATGAAAAAAGGGAATGAGGATGTTTTCATCATTGTTGATGATGAAAAGGGAGAGAAAAAGAATTAAAACTTAAATCGAATATATACATGTCTGTATTAGTCAATAAGGATTCCAAGATCATCGTTCAGGGATTCACAGGAAAGGAAGGAACTTTCCACTCAGGCCAAATGATTGAGTACGGTACTCCTGTTGTAGGAGGTGTTACTCCGGGTAAGGGAGGACAGGAACATTTGGGCAAGCCGGTTTTCAATACAGTTGCAGAGGCTGTGGATAAGGTAGCTGCGGATACATCCATCATCTTTGTGCCTCCTAAGTTCGCAGGTGATGCCATCATGGAAGCAGCTGAGGCTGGTATCAAGGTCATCATTTGTATCACTGAGGGAATTCCGGTTCAGGATATGGTCAAGGTTAAGGCTTACTTGAACAAGTATGACTGTATATTAATCGGACCGAATTGTCCGGGTGTTATCACGCCGGGTGAGGCCAAGGTAGGAATCATGCCTGGATTCGTTTTCAAACCGGGTAGGATTGGTGTTATCTCAAAGTCAGGTACACTGACCTATGAGGCCGCGGATCAGATTGTAAAGGCCGGATTGGGTATTTCTACTGCAATCGGTATCGGGGGTGATCCGATTATCGGTACTCCGACCAAGGAAGCTGTAGAATTATTGATGAATGACCCGGAGACGGATGCTATCGTAATGATTGGAGAGATTGGAGGTAACTATGAGGCGCTGGCCGCAAAATATATCAGTGAATCCGGTAATAAGAAGCCTGTCGTAGGTTTCATTGCAGGTAAGACTGCACCTAAGGGCCGTACAATGGGCCACGCCGGTGCAATCGTTGGTGGCGAGGATGATACTGCGGAAGCCAAGATGAGAATCATGGCTGCAAACGGTATCCATGTGGTACAATCTCCTGCCGATATCGGTAGTACAATGCTTAAGGCACTCAAGGGCGATGCATAATACATCCGTACTTGATATAGAATAAAGAGAGGGTAGGGCAGTAGCCTTACCCTTTTTTTTTAACTTTATATCAGATTATAGAGGAGTATTCGTTGATTCATAGGGAATATCATGCGGATACTTATTCATTCAAGACCTGTTGAGAATACTATGGATAACCCATTAGCGGAACAGTACAGGAGGATGTTCAACGTGGAATTACCTCCGAATGATACGATGGATGATTACCTTGATGCCATCCTATCTAAGATTCGTCCTATGAGTGAGGACCTAAGGGAGGAGGAATTCTGGTTGAACAAGCGGTGGAAGGAAATCAGGGATGACCTGACTTTCCATGAGGCAGTCCTGCATATATTCAGGGAGGACGGCCAGTATCTCATTTCCGTGGATGGAAATATCAGCATCGGGGAATGGGGCAATCTTGAACATCCCAATACCTTGGTGCTAAGACACGGCAAGCGCCATGAATTATACGATATGGCATTCTTGAATGATAATTTCCTTATCCTAAAAAAACATGGAGACCAAAGAAGAAAAGGGCATACAAAATACTTCGTTATGGGGAATGAATCTACGATTCGTAACCTGGAATGGAGGGATTGTATGGAGCTCATGTTCAACATCTACAGAAACAACTCCAGATGGACCAGCTACCTCACTTTTGCACTCATTCTCATTGCATTAATTGTTATACTTTCCATAGTGTAACGAAATCTACACAGAACAAGAAAAGGAGGGACTCTCAATGAGTCATATTACGAATATATTCCATATTTAACTCATTGTTAACATATTACGGGTGTTCTTTAAGTATGTTTTTTCTGCCTTATCATATATGAATTTAACTCAAATATAAAATTTGGCATCTTTTTTTCTATTTGTTACAATAGACTTACTTGTCACAATCCTTTACATTTTTTGTTGTCTAAAATCACGAATAATCAGCATTATTGTTGACGTTTAACAATGGCTTTCTTATATTTGTGATGTCCGAGGGGTATTTATCCCATCTTATCGTCTTTTGAAACAAATTAAGTCAGGATTGAAACCATTCTTTAAGGATATGAGCCTTATTGAATGTTTCTTTTTAAATAATTCCGATTGGCAATTTTTATGAGTGGAGTTATCTTTTTTAAAACTAATACTAAACATACCAACCTGATGAGAGTATCATTATTCTTGAGTTTCTTCCTCCTTACCTGTGGATTCTTGACTGCTCAGAATAGTCCTGTTAAATGGTCCTTTGAAGCTGAGAAAGTCGGGGATCAAGAATATGAGATCATTGCAACTGCAGATATACAGGCTGGCTGGTCTGTATACTCCCAAGATATGGAAAGTGCAGATGGTCCCATTCCTACACAAATCATGATTGACAAGGATAATAACCTTAAGGTCGTGGGTGATGTAAAGGAAATCGGCAGAAAGAAAAAGGAATACGATGAGTTATTTGAAATGGAATTGGTCAAGTTATCAGGCCGAACCACTTTCAGACAACGTGTCAAAATCGCCGGGGACCTGGATGAAGTGAGTGGACAAATCACTTTCATGACTTGCTGTGCAAGTAGCTGTATGCCTCCGAAGGATATAGCTTTCGCAGTTCCATTGGACTAGGTAGTTAAGGAACTCTTAAATCCCAAAAGGGGTAAAACGAATCTTGGATGCTGGGTATCTTATTTGTACAGTACCTCGTTATCCATCCAAAGAATTGGCAATAAGTACTGTGGTACTTATTGCCAATTTTCTATGGGTAACAGACCCAATGAGGGGCTGCGAATCATTTGTTTTTAAAGAAAAAATGAACAGGATGCAATAGTTGGAGGCCTTGTGTAGTTATGGTTACGATAATACACTCTCCTGACACACCATTGCTGGATCATATACCGATTCTGCACAGCTCTGGTGGAATTCATCCTTTCAGTTGATTCCAAACCCTACTTAATCGTCTGAAATACGACTTTTTCTCAATATGAATTAGTACTTTGGTGCATATCAATTGAGAATAATGAGACCTTTAGGGATCAGGCCTGCTGTGAAGAAAACCGCGATTTAGGATTTTAGCGAATTGTAAACCATTTTATTGACATGACAAGGAAAGTCCTTAGTGTATTATTTGTTTTGGCTTGGGTGTGGAATATATCCAATGCACAAATTTTGAAACCAGTTAAATGGTCTTTTGATGCCCAACATATAGAGGGTAATCAATATGACCTCATCTATAAAGCAAAGATAGATGATGGTTGGACCATCTATTCCCAATACCTAGAGGGAGACGATGGTCCGGTGAGAACCTCCATCTTCGTAGAGGAACCCGCCAACCTGAAAACCATAGGTAAAATCAAGGAGAGCAGCCCCAAGAAGAAAGAGGGGTTTGATGCCTTGTTCGAAATGAACGTTATCAAGTTTGCCAAATCGGCTACGTTCACCCAAAGGGTAGAAGTAGATGATTATAAGACACCAATTATCGGATACTTGGAATTCATGGCTTGTGATGCGGAAAAATGCCTTCCTCCCAGCGAAGTGGATTTTACTTTCGAATTACCCGAACCTAAGAAGGCTGCAGAGCCGGTTAAGCCGGCACCTCCTACGACTAAGCCAGCACCAACACCTACTCCGGCTCCCAAGCCAGAGCCTACAAAACCAGAACCTGTGAAGGCAGACCCTCCAAAATCTGCTTCCAGTACAACGACATCCTCTACGACCACATCTGCTCCTGAACCTAAAAAGGAGACCTTGGTAGAGGACAAGAAAGAAGAAACAGCAACTGAGGAAAAAGAAGACGAAACAGCCGAGGCCGAGGCTTCCACTGATGTCGTGGAAGAAGGTGCTGCTAGTAGTAATTCAGGAAGTGGAATATTGGAACCCGTTAAGTGGTTCGTGTCCCACAAAAAAACAGGAGAAGGGGAATATGAAATAACGTATCATGCCAGGATAGAGGATGGATGGAATACTTATTCCCAATACCTCGAAAGTGATGATGGCCCCGTAAGGACATCATTCGTATATGATGATGAGGCCAATAAGGATAACTTCGAACTCGTAGGGAAGAATGAGGAAGTAAGTGACTATAAGACAGAGGGCATGGATCCTCTTTTCGAAATGAATGTCATCAAGTATAAGAAAGAGGTGAACTTCATCCAGAAGTTAAAGGCCAAGGATGCTTCGATTCCATTGGCTGGGTACTTGGAATTCATGGCTTGTGATGCTGAGAAGTGCTTGCCGCCTGCAGAGGTTGACTTTAAGTTGGACTTATCCAATGATGCAGAGAATATTGCATTGGGAGAAGAAGCGAATGCAGGTGGAAGTGGAGCAGTTGAGGGTGACTTTGTCGTTGGTGGAGCAGGTACTCCTATTGAGGAGAAATTTGATATGTCAAGGTTTACTTCTGATTGTTCGGGAGTAGTGGAGAAAGAAGAAGCCCGTACCCACTGGCAAACTTTCATCAAAGGAATCATCGGTGGATTAATCGCCTTGTTGACTCCT
Organism: Saprospiraceae bacterium; assembly: GCA_020631355.1. Lineage (GTDB taxonomy): Bacteria > Bacteroidota > Bacteroidia > Chitinophagales > Saprospiraceae > JAHDCE01. Next base: position 22,787 of record JAHDHL010000050.1, read on the forward strand.
TGTGTATTCCCAATGATTCCATTGACGGTGAGTTACTTCCTTAAAGGAGGTAAGGACAAGAAAAAAGGATTCAGGGATGCATTCATCTATGGTTTGTCCATCGTAGTGCTGTATACAGGTTTAGGAACATTGGTTACGGCCGCATTCGGAGCAGGAGCCCTCAATGCTATGGCATCCAATGCGTGGTTCAACTTGTTCCTGGCGGTATTGTTGGTTGTTTTTGCCTTGTCATTCTTTGGCTACTTCGAAATTCAATTACCATCCAAATGGGCGGATAAGACCGATGCCGTTGCAGATAAGGGTGGTCTGATAGGTATTTTGGGAATGGCAGCTACATTAGCTATTGTTTCATTCTCCTGTACGGGGCCATTGATTGGGGTATTATTGGTGGATGCCGTATCACAGACAGGAAGTTCGACTGGGATTCCGGTAGGACCAATAGTGGGAATGTTAGGTTTCTCTTTGGCCTTGGCATTGCCATTCGGTTTGTTCGCTGCATTTCCTAGTTGGTTGTCCTCCTTACCTAAGTCAGGTGGGTGGATGGATGATGTCAAGGTATCCGTAGGTTTCCTTGAGATAGCATTATCCCTGAAGTTCTTGGCTGTTTTTTCCATCATCATGGAGAAAACACTCGGATTCAAGGTGCTGCCATATGAGGCATTCGTAGCCATTTGGGTATTGGTATCCATTCTTTGGGCCTTGTATTTCTTCCAATTATTCAAATTCAAGAAAGATCCATACGATACGGGAGAGAAGAAGAAAGTACCGATGGTTAAGATTATATTGGGTGTATTGATGTTGGGGATAGCAGGTTGGAACATGATGGGCTTCAAGACATCCGAATTAGGAACATTCAAGCCTACCTCACTCATGAGTGGGTTGGCGCCTCCGTCATGCCACTCTTATATCAAGCCTTGTGATTGTCCGCAGAACCTGAATTGTTATAAGGATTACTATGAGGCGAAGAAAGTGGCTAAGGCTGAGAATAAGCCCTTGATGATTGACTTCACTGGTCATAGTTGTGAGAACTGTCGTAAGAATGAAGAAGATGTATGGCCAGAAGAAGGCATTATAGAGAAGTTGAGGGATGATTACATCGTTGTGTCCCTATATGTGGATGAGACAGAATTACTCCCTGCCAAATATGTATCCGAAAAGTTTGGTAGAGCTAGGAAAATCGGACACAAGTGGACGGATTTCCAAATTACACACATGGGTAGTAATACACAACCACTGTATGTATTGGTTCACATCAATGATGACGATTCTGCTACGATACTGAACAAGCCGATGGGTAACCTCATCAGGGATTCGAAGAAATTCGAGGACTTCCTTCAGTGTGGATTGGATGTCCATGCAGAATTGAGTAAATAATATAAGCGATTATCCTTTTTCCAAAGGGAATCAATGAACACCTCATTCCGGTAATATGGAATGGGGTGTTTTTTATGGTTCAATATTTCAACTGGAACATTGGATACATGAACATTCACCGTAAGGAATCCCAATCATCTTAGGTCATACATCCCTACATTAGGAAGTGTCTTAGGTAAGTTTTTTGCAGGTATGGGGCTCATTGGATTATACTACCAGACAGATTGTCCGGATAACACCCTGCCTTGTCATCGATTAGCTAGGGCTTTTGGTAGAATATTCCTTGGGTTTTAAAGCAAGATTCCATTTATAATCCTATATTTGAATCCTGACATCAAACACCAAAATTCAATCATAATACCTCTTTTTATTCCCTAGATGAAACGTTCCGTAGCCATAACACTCCTTGCCACCGCAATACTATTATTGGTATTGTTTGTCTTGCTTGGTGGTGGTGGCCGTTCCAAGAATTTCAGTTGGAAAGAAAGCTACAAGATCAACAGTGACCAACCCTATGGTACTTCCATTATCAATGATATGCTTGGTTCCTACTTCCCGGGTAAGGGATTGAAAAAAATCACTACGGATTTACCTACGGATTTGCCGGAGAATCCCTCGGATATATCCAATTATGTATTCATCGGAGAAGCCCTTTATTTGGATTCTGCTGATGTACAACAATTGCTCAAGTTCGTTGCGAATGGGAATAATGCATTCATTTCAAGTAAGTCCCTACCGTATGACTTGATGTTCTACGTCTATTTTGAGGAATGTGGTTATGATGCTCCTTGGAATGATTATCTCTCCAAGGAGGATACGATGGCAGTGATGAATTTCTTCCATCATGATTTGGAACAAAGAGTCGGATTCGATTACCAATATGTCCGAAAACATAAGACCAGGGAATACAGATGGAATTATATTGATTCCGTTTATTTATGTGGAATGGATAATGGGTTTACTGAGTTGGGGTATTTCGAATCTTCCGATAATGAGCAATATGTGAATTTTGCCAAGGTATATTATCTGCACATGGATGATTACAGCTTGCCGGGAGGAACATTCTACTTCCATTCCAATCCATTGGCATTCACGAATATCCAGATGTTGGATGAGGTAGGAAAGAATTATGCCGAGAGTATCTTCTCCCACTTGGATGCCGGAGATATCTATTGGGATAATTATAGCCAGGTAAGGGAAAGCTTCAGTAGGTCTGTCAATAGGCAGCGACGCCGTGACCCTACCATGTCCTTGTCCAGTGAGACACCGCTCAAGTATGTACTCGAAAATCGTCATCTTTCCTGGGCTTGGTTCACCTTATTGGGAATGGGAGCACTTTACCTGATGTTCCGTGCCAAGCGTCGACAACGTATCATTCCGATTGAGGAGGGTAATACCAATACGTCCCTGGAATTCATTTCCACAATTGGAGCCTTGTACTTCAATAAGAAGAACCACAAGAAGCTCTGCATACAAAAGATGAGGATGTTCCTGTCATTTGTCAGGAACCGATATAATGTGCCTACGAAGAAACTCGACAAGGCTTTCGCCCAGCAACTGTCCCAGAAGTCAGGTGTGTCCGAGGATAGAATCAACGAGGTCATCAACTATTACGCAAACATTAGCAAATCTTCCCATGTCTCGGATGAGAAACTCAAAGGATTCCACCAGGAGATAGAAGAAGTCTATAAATTATGTAAATAATCATGGATAATAATTTCAATAATCCAGAGGAAAACATGGAGCAGGAAACTCCAAGAATGGGTTGGGCACAGGAAAAAGTGGCCGACATCGAAAAAATCAGTGATGCGGTAGACCGCATCAAGGATGAGATACAGAAAGTCATCATCGGACAGGATGAGGTGATTGAGCTGATGTTGGCGGGTTTGTTTACGGGTGGACATGTCCTTTTGGAGGGGGTGCCCGGTATTGCCAAGACCCTTACTGCCAAATTGTTGGCCAAGACCGTGAATGTGGATTTTTCCAGAATTCAATTCACACCCGATTTGATGCCATCCGATGTGGTAGGTACTACGGTATATAATATGAACTCATCAGAGTTTACATTCAGTGCAGGACCTGTATTCTCGAATATCGTTCTCATTGATGAGATTAACCGTGCGCCGGCCAAGACCCAATCCGCAATGTTTGAGGTCATGGAAGAAAAGCAAGTGACCGTTGATGGAACAACGCATAAGATGAAGCCGCCGTTCTTCGTTCTGGCTACACAGAATCCTATTGAGCAGGAGGGAACCTACAAATTGCCCGAAGCCCAGTTGGACCGTTTCTTATTCAAGATTAATCTGCAATATCCATCCTTGGAAAACGAACAATTGATTCTAAGGCGCTTCAGGGAGGATTTCCATAATACCCAACAGGATAATATCAAGGCGGTATTTTCAGCCGAGGAAATAGAGGCATGCAGCAAAATCATCGAAAAGGTTCATATCAATGATGAATTGTTGGATTACATCGGAAGAATCGTTCATGATACAAGAAATAATGGTGATTTGTTCCTAGGAGCATCGCCAAGGGCATCATTGGCCATCATGAAAACATCCAAGGCGATGGCAGCCATGAGTGGTAGGGATTTCGTTACACCTGATGACATCAAGTATGTGGCTTATCCTGTATTGAACCATAGGATTATCCTGACTCCCGAAAGAGAGATGGAGGGGACCGAAACCAGTGATGTGATAGATGAGATATTGAAAAGAATCGAGGTGCCGAGATAATTTCGGATAAGCTGCCTTGTTCATACTCCTTTTTACAACTAATTCATTAAAGCTGACAACCAATTTTGGAGGACTTAACAACATTTTGGGAAGATAAGGAAATCGCCATCTACTTCATTGGGTTCGTATTGGTGGTTTTGTTGCTGCTGCTGCTGTATCGCTCGGCTAAGAACCTCTATCTGACTTCAAGGTTCTTCGGTTTGGCTTCAGTAGTGGTCTTGGGCTATGTCGCGGCATTTTTTATGAACGATATGGCATTCTTCATGAATATCAATCTGGATCCCATTGTGATTCCTTGGGCACTGATGGCGTTTCTCGGTGTACTGGTCATCGTGGATGCCCTGATGTTGTTTACGGTCAAACATCCATTGAAAGTCAGACGTTTTCTTCCCAAGGTCTTTTCATTGGGAGATGATAACCCGATTAGAATTACAGTCGAAAATATTACTTCCCAACCCTTGTCCCTCTCTGTTGTGGATGAATTGCCACCCGAATTCCAGAAAAGGGATTTCGAATTCGATTTCAAACTGCAACCCCTGGAAGAAAAGGAACTCCACTATGAATTGAATCCCAAGGTTAGGGGAGAGTATGAGTTTGGTTTTGTGAATGTATTCATGACTTCCATTCTGGGGATATTGCAAAGAAGATATGTCCACCAATTTCCGATGACCCTACCGGTTTATCCCTCATTGGTACAGATGAAGCAGTTCGAACTCAAGGCCTTTGATAAGGTCACCTTTGATAAGGGGGGAGTGAAAAGAATGAGGAGGATTGGACATAGTTATGAGTTTGAACAAATCAAGGATTATGTGCGTGGGGATGATTACAGGAGTATCAATTGGAAAGCGACCAGCCGTGCCAATAAACTCATGGTCAACCAGTACGAGGATGAAAGGGCACAACAAATCTATTGTGTGATAGATAAGAGCCGTAACATGAAGATGCCTTTCAATGGCTTGAGTCTCATGGATTATGCGGTGAATGCCACATTGGTGATTTCCAATATTGCACTGAAAAAACACGATAGGGCAGGGATGATGACCTTTTCGGATATCATCGGTTCAACCGTAAAGGCTGACCGTCGTGCCAACCAACTGAATACCATTCTTCAGACCTTATACAGGGAGAAAGAACGGAATCTGGAAGCCAATTATGAATTGTTGTATAGTGCGGTAAGAAATTTGATATCCGGACGTAGTTTAATATTTCTTTTCACTAACTTTGAGAGCATGTACGCATTGGAGCGGGTTTTACCGTTGTTGCGTAGGATGAATAACCTGCACTTATTGGTAGTCGTATTCTTTGAGAATTCTGAAATCAAGGAGTTTTCCGAAACGGATGTTGAAACTATTGAGGGCATTTATCATCAAACTATTGCTAAGAAATATATTTACGAAAAAGAACAGATTATCTCAAAACTCAGGCAGTATGGTATCCAGGCGATACTTACGAAACCAGAGAATTTATCCATGAATGCAGTGAATAAGTACCTGGAACTGAAGTCCCGAGGACTGATTTAAGTCGAAGCCCTTCCAATATTTTCCACATGTGCCAGGAAACAACAACCAACCCTTGCATCAATGAAGTACTACACCGATTTTCCTATCCAATGGATGGGACTCATCTGAATTTGTTTTTTATTAACCTATATAAATGTTGATTTTATGAAATCTACGAAAATCTTTACGGTACTAGTTTTAGCTCTTGTATTCACATTGACTTCTTGTAAGAAGGAAAATTGTTACGTTTGTACTTTGGATACTGATTCACAAACTCTTTGTGAGGATGATTACCCAAGTGTACTAGGTGTGGGTACATTCCAACCAGCTATCGATGCTTTGGAAGCAACTGGTTACACTTGCACAAAGCAGTAATATCGCTAAAGAATTTCAGGCCCATTAATATTTAGTGGACACTCTGGAAATGAAACTTATAAGGACTACTCCTATCAGGAGTGGTCCTTTTTAGTTGTAAGTATGAGAATGATACGTTAATACCCCCGATTCAATCGTTATCACCTGTTAAGACCCTCCCAAATCAATTCTTAAAACACTTAGGGATATCTGTTAAAATCCGTTAATCCGACTCCGGATATAATAAACACAAGTTAAGTCGGTCTTCTACTATTGATTACCAAGCAATAATCCAGCTTCTTGTGGGTATCAGAATCACACCCCAAGACTTCTTTTTCATTCACCAAATTGTAAGCCTATAGCAAACATTTCTAAATCAAAAATCCATTACAATGAAAAGATCAGACATCCATCTAAGAAAAGAATCCCTATTCAGACAACTCGTGCCAGTCATACTGCTACTCATCATCGGACTTCTGTCCAGTTGCGCTCCTGACTTTATCGCTGATAATTTTGATAAGAAGACCCTCAAACACTCCGAGGTCGCCATCCTACCTTTTGAAATGGTTTATACCGGAAAGATGCCTCGTAAACTAACGGAAGAAGACATTGCTAAGTTATCCGAACTGGAAAGTGAGGCTTTCATGATTTCATTCTATAATCAGGTACACAGAACTACTAGACGCAAAAGACGAAAGCTGAAAATCCGCCTGCAGCCACATAACCGTACCATAGAAAAATTACTGGCCAACGATATTTCCATTCAGGATTCTTGGAAGATGGATTCTGAGGAATTGGCCAAGGTGTTGGAAGTGGATGCAGTGGTACGGGGCCGTATAGAGAAGAACCAGATCATGTCTGATTATGCATCTCTCGGAGTAGATGTGGGGGTATCCATTCTTGAGGAAATTTTCTTTCCCAATAGAAATATCGGAATCGGTGGAGGAAGAACTCTGGCGAGGAACAAGGAAGTGAGGGCCAGCTATTCCCTGATAGATTATGATGGAGAACTTCTTTGGGCTAATTCGAGTTACTCGGATTCAGATTGGACAAGACAATCGGATGAAATGGTGGATCAACTCAATCTTCGTTCGGCTCGTAGATTCCCATACAGGAAAGGCAGTTAGTGGTAATGAAACCACGACAGAAAGATAAATAATGACCAAAAACCTGATGCAAAGCTTAGGGTAGGGGATAATTCTCCTACCCTTTTTATATTTACATGAAAACTAATATGTTGAGGGTTTCAACAATCCGAGAATAGAATTGTCATTCTTGGGTATTTTCTTTTCAATTCAATCTCATTTCCATGAAAAAATATACTTTACTATTGTGTTCCCTTTTCTTTCTGGGTTCTATTTCCGCACAGGATAAGACTACGGATGAGGATGCTTTCTTTATCCGCTCCATTTACGATAAGGCACTTACGGATGGCCGCGCCCATGACTGGCTCATGTATCTGACACAGGAAATTGGTGGTCGACTGAGTGGCTCGCCGGAAGCCGCTGCAGCTGTTGAATATACCCGACAGATGTTGGATAGTATGGGAATGGATACCGTTTGGCTGCAGCCTTGTATGGTTCCGCATTGGATTAGGGGCGAAAAGGAGCAATGTAGAATGATATCTTCCCGAATGGGAACCGTTGATTTGAATGGAGTGGCTTTGGGTAACTCCATTGGAACGGGGAAACAGGGTGTTTCCGGAGAAGTGGTAAAAGTCGAGTCCTTGGATGAGGCAGAGGAACTAGGGAAGCAGGGCAAATTGAAAGGTAAGATTGTATTTTATAATAAGCGATTCGACCAAAAACAGGTCAGTACCTTTGCCGCATATGGCGGAGCAGTGGGTGGACGGGTTTACGGCCCTACGATTGCTGCCAAGTATGGTGCCGTTGGTGCAGTGGTTCGTTCCATGACGAATAAGACGGATGATGTTCCCCATACCGGCTCGACAGTATATCGGGATGGCCACGAATGTCCGGCTATCGCCATTAGTACAATGGCTGCCGATGAATTGGAGACCGCATTGGAAACCGAAAACGTTAGGTTGTATTTCAGGACAATGTGTGAAAACTTGGAGCCTAAGCGCTCTTATAATGTAATTGGTGAAATCAAGGGGAGCGAATACCCGGATGAGATCATTCTGGTAAGTGGTCACCTGGATTCATGGGATATTGGTACTGGCGCCCATGATGATGGTTCCGGATGTGTACATAGCATGGATGTGATTCATCTTCTGAAACAATTGGATTATAAGCCCAAGCGGACGCTTAGGTGTGTATTGTATATGAATGAGGAGAATGGCGGAGCAGGAGCCAATGCTTACAGGGATTCTTCCAATCTCAGGAATGAATTCCATATGGCTGCCATAGAATCGGATAGGGGAGGATTCACTCCCAGAGGCTTTACGGCTGAGGGCGACGAGGAAATTTTTAATGATAGATTCAAACAGATGATTGCCTGGTTACCGCTTCTGGAACCATATGGTTTGGAATTCAAGAAAGGTGGATCTGGTGCTGATGTGAGTAAGCTGAGGTCCCAAAAAGGATTGTTAATCGGTTTTCTTCCCGATAGTCAACGGTATTTTGATTACCATCATACTCCAGCGGATGCACCTGATGTCGTGAATAAGAGAGAACTGGAATTGGGTTCTGCTGCAATTACGGCATTGGTTTACCTATTGGATAAGTATGGATTGAAATAAGACAGACCTTAGAATGTCTACATAAAATCCATATTCTCCGATTGTAATCATATCCTATTGATGATTGGGACGGTATCTTTAAAGATACCGTCCCAATTTTTTTTAAAAATTTTTAATTTTTTTCATGACGTATTAATTTGTTATTGTATATGTAAAATGTAGATAGGTTGTTGATTAGGGATTAAATGTCACAGATATGTGTTCATATATATGTTTTATAGGAATGTGTAATGAATTGTTTTTATGTCTGTTTACCCTGATAAATGGGCGATAATGCAAGAGTTTTGTTAAAATATTGAAAAATATTATATATTTCTTTTGCGTGTCACTAATTGGCAGTATTATTGTCCTGAATATGAGTGATTGGTTATATATGTGTATTGTTAATTTGATTAGAATTGTTTCACACTCATAGCGTTAAGCAAGGGTAAAAAAACTTAGAACATGGCATTGAATGATAAGCGTTCAATAATTGATGGACACCTCAATACCTTAAACGAAAACGAAAAAAACAACAAAGGAATCCTATTTGCAACCATAGGGATTATTGCAGCTTGTGCAGTTGGATTGTTTGCCTTTACCACTCCGGAATCCACAGCAATGAATACAGTGGACCAAGGAGTGATAGAAGTAACAGAGGAGGAAGCCGGCAGCAAGATGTTGGCATCGGATAAGATTGTTATCGAGGATTTGGGATTGGTAGCAACTATCCAACCTACGGAAGAACAATGGAGACGCCTGCAAACAGCGGAAGACGAAGAAACAGTAGTAGTAGAGGAAGATATGGATGCTTCCGGTCTCACACAGGAAGAAATCAGAATGTTGGAAGACGCAACCACTGCCGGAGAAATAATTGTTGATGAGAGTACGGATTTGCCGGCTCCTTTCAATAACGATCAAATCGGAATCAGTAACGAAACCTTTTCTGCTGAACAAGTGGAGCATTTGAATATGGTTACTACCGGTTATGTCATCAAAAAGTACAAGGGTCAGCCTGTTGAAGAATAAGCGGACATGAACTACATACTAAAAACCAATTTCTACCCAGAGTGGATGACGCCTGTCATCCACTTTTTTTATTCTTTTTCATGTCATAATATATTAAATAAAAATATATGTTTGGCAATGTTATTGTTTCCATCATGCTGTTGATTGATTTTTTGTAATACAAATTCTCAGACCCGATAAGGGTCAAAAAACAGTACGACATGGCATTGAATGAAAGGAGCTCCAAGATTGATGAGCACTTGAACGAACTAAACGAATCAGAGAAAACAGGCAAAGGTATCATTGGCATATCCGTAGCGATTCTGGTAGTGGGCCTTATGGGATATTTTTCCTTTTCATCCACAGGAGAACAGAATGCGGATCAGGCAACGGAAGACTGGATAGAGGTACCCAGTGAATCCGCTCAACCGGCTACCCTCACCAAACAAGAGGATAGGAAAGAGAATGTAAAACCACCAAAGCAACATTCCTCCAATGTGGATGTGGAATTGGAAGCGGTCATCATGGAAACGGAAGATGGTGAGGAGCAATGGAAAACCATTGAAAAACCCGTGGAGACATTGCCTGCACCTTTCGACAATCCGGAATTGGGCGTCAGCGATGAGGTATTTACCAAGGAAGAAGTGGGGCACATGAATACCGTCGTGCCGGGTGTAAGATACAAATCAGAATAAAAGCGTCACGTACCAAAAGTAATAAGACAGTCTGACACACTTAAAACCAACTTAGTATTAGGGCGAATGGAATTTTCCATTCGCTTTTTTTAATCAGCTAATTCTATGAATAAGGCTGAATCCCGTAATTTTAATTGATTCCTAAGATAAACTTTCTTGCTCTAGGCATAGCCAGAGGTGCTATGAATTTTATAATCCCAAGATTGCTTCTGAGAAATTCCGCCCTCTTATTATTACCGGCCAAGATCATTGTTAGATTATTGATTCCATTGACGGTCTTTGTTATATAGGGTCTTCTGATTTCATCAAACATGTTGAGATTGTTGTTGTGAATTAAATTCGACAGAATATAAGCATCTTCAATACCCAAGTTCATTCCCCTTGCTCCGACTGGCGAATGCAAATGAGCAGCATCACCGATTATACCTATATTTCCCCAAGATAATTTTTTAGCAATTTTGTGATGGATCCTGAATTTTGACTGCCATAATATTTTTCCGATTTTAGATTTTTTAGGCATATAATTCAAGATAGAATCCATTCGGCCTGCTACTCTCCAGACATTATCGTAAAGTCTTATCATCAGTACACTTCCCTCGGGAAAAAACCGGATATGACCCTCATCTCTGTTTAATTCCATTTCTAATTCAACATCATATAATTCCCATTCTTCATCGTATTGGAGACCGTCGTAACTAATGTCTGATAATTTTCTGACACGACTTTTTCCACCATCTGCACCTATCAAATAGTCATATGGAATTTCATTTTTTTGGGAATTCGATTCAATAATGGCCTTATGTGGACTTTCGTCAGTCTTCATTGCAATGAATTCAGTATCATACTCTACTTGTATATTTCTGGCAAGGGCCTCATTCAGTAAAATTTCTTCTGATTCCTTTTGGGGTTGTATAAGCATGAATGGATATTTATGACTTACCTTTTTGAAATCATTTTTTATAATATGCCTATCTCCTTTCCATATTTATGGCAGTCATTTTCCTACCATTATCTAAAAATTTTTCGGTTATTCCCAAAGGTTCAAATAATTCGAGTGTTCTTGGGTTTACTCCCAAGGCTTTTGAATACTCGCTAATCTTTTTCTTTTTATCAACAACCCTAGGATGATATCCTAACTCTTTTAAAAAGATTGAGATGGAAAGGCCAGACGGACCAGCTCCTATAATTAATATTTCTTTATTCTTTTTCATACCATGATAAATTATTAAAATAAGAAGCTTACAGACTACTTGATGTAGTATTAGATTGTTTTTTGTAACAACCACAGTGGGACAGGTGTAATGGAATCCTGAATGAGATACGTAGAAAACAAAAGACCTGATAGTGGATACACTATCAGGTCTTAGAACAAAGGCAAAAAGAGTAGCCCGTACGGGATTCGAACCCGTGTTACCAGGATGAAAACCTGGCGTCCTAACCCCTAGACGAACGG
>JAHDHL010000088.1 GCA_020631355.1 Saprospiraceae bacterium
GCCTTTTCAGACAGTTCGATTTCCATTTCCTGCTTGGCCATCATCTTCTTCACTTTCTTGAATAGCAAACCAAGAATCTTCTTGATTTCCTCCTTGGTCAACGGACGGAACATGATTTTTTCATCAATACGATTCAAGAATTCCGGCCTCAAATCCTCTTTCAATAACTCGAAGACTTCTTCCTCTGTTGCCTTGATGATTTCATCAGCCTTATCCTTCATGGATTGCAAATCCTCGAAATTATCAAGAATGATATCTGCTCCCATATTGGAGGTCATGATGATAATGGTATTCTTGAAATCAGCGACACGGCCCTTGTTGTCCGTCAATCGGCCATCATCCAACACCTGAAGTAGGATATTGAATGTATCAGGATGCGCTTTTTCAATCTCATCCAATAAAACGATGGAATAAGGTCTACGCCTGACCGCTTCGGTCAATTGTCCGCCCTCATCATAGCCCACATATCCCGGAGGCGCTCCTACCAATCGACTCACAGAATGGCGTTCTTGGAATTCACTCATATCTATACGAGTAATGGCATCCTCATCATTGAATAAAACCTCTGCCAATGCCTTGGCCAATTCCGTCTTACCCACTCCGGTAGGCCCTAGGAAAATGAACGAACCAATCGGGCGATTACCATCCTGCAAACCAGCCCTACTCCTACGCACGGCATCAGAAACCGCTTCCACAGCCAAGTGCTGACCGATCAATCGCTTACCGATTTCTTCCTCCAGACGCAATAGCTTTTCCTTTTCACTCTGTAGCATCTTCGCTACGGGAATTCCCGTCCAGCGAGCTACTACTTCCGCTATGTCATTGGCGGTTACCTCATCATTCGTGAATCGGGTTTCTTCCGCAATGGCATCCAATTCCTTTTCCGCCTTTTCAAGGATAGCCTCTTGTTCCTTGATATTACCATATCGCAACTTCGCTACTTTCTCAAAGTTACTCTCACGTTCGGCCTTATCCGCTTCAATCTCGAACTGTTCTATTTTTTCCTTGGCTCCCTGTATCTTTTCTACGATATCCTTTTCATTCTGCCATCTGGCAGTCAGATTATCCAACTCACCTTGTAGGGTCGCAATCTGTTCATTGAGGGATTTAAGCTTTTTCGCTTGGCTTTTTTCTTTCTTGATGAATTCTCTTTCGATTTCGAATTGTCGAATCTTACGGCTCAGTTCATCAATCTCATCGGGTACAGAATCAAGTTCCAACCTCAATTTGGCTGCAGATTCATCAATCAAATCAATCGCCTTATCCGGTAGGAATCTATCAGAGATATACCTATGGGATAATTCCGCAGCTGCCACCAAGGCCTCATCCAATAATTCTATCTTATGGTATACCTCGTACTTTTCCTGTAATCCCCTTAGAATGGAAATCGTATCCTCCACACTCGGTTCATCAATCATTACGGTTTGGAAGCGACGAACCAATGCCTTATCCTTTTCGAAGTATTTTTGGTATTCATCCAGGGTCGTTGCACCAATCGTCCTCAATTCACCCCTTGCCAATGCGGGCTTTAGGATGTTGGCGGCATCCATCGCACCACCTCCACCTCCGGCACCAATCAGGGTATGGATTTCATCTATAAATAGAATGATTTGACCATTGGAATCCGTTACTTCCTTAATAACGGCTTTCAACCTTTCCTCAAATTCTCCCTTATATTTTGCTCCGGCAATCAAGCCTGCCATATCCAATGTGAAAATCTCCTTACTCTTGAGATTCTCGGGAACATCCTGATTGACAATCCTCCAAGCGATACCCTCTACGATAGCAGTCTTACCCACACCTGCTTCACCTATGACAAGTGGATTATTCTTTTTTCTTCTGGATAATATGTGAAGAATCCTTCTGATTTCCTCATCCCGTCCTATGATAGGATCCAATTTGCCCTCAGCTGCTTTTCCTGTGAGGTTGACAGCATACTTCTTCAGGGCATTATACTGGTTATCCGCTCCCTGGTCGGTTATTCTGCGGCCTTTTCTCAATTCCTTGATGGCCGCTTCCATTTTCTTAGCACTTGCCCCAAGGTTTTTCAAAGCCTTGGATGTTGCACTCGATCCTTTCAGGATAGCCAACAATATAATATCAATGGAAATGAATTCGTCACCCCACTCCTTGGATAGCTTTTTGGCTGAAGCCATAGCCTTATTCGCATCCTTACTTACGAATTGCTTCGCACCATCTCCTGCTACCTTGGGAGTTTTCTCAATGATAGCATCCATCTCCGCTACGAGATGATTCATATCCACTTCATTCTTCTTGAATAAGAATTCGGATACGTGTTCATCCACTTCTATGATACCTCTGATGATATGGGCCAGTGTCACTTCCTGTTGTCCAAGAGCCGATGCTCTTGCCTGTCCCTGCTTGATGGAATCCTGTGCCTTTAGGGTGAAATTATCTAATGTCATTCTGATACTTGTAATTTGGTTTTCAAGATACTTCTTTACATTTCATATTACAACAAATCATTGACCAATTGAAAAAAACAGGGATTTGCATGAATATATGTCAGACCTAATGGAATTAGAATGCCAAAAAGTCATTTGTCGTAGAGGTTTGATGTCGTAAATTTTAACAGATGAAAACGCAATTTTTCCATCCCAACAACTAATTTTGACGCACAACAAAAGTATCTTATATGAAAATATTAATTACACAAATTATCTTCATTTTCGCAACTTGTTTATTATCAACAAGTTCCTTTGCACAATGTGATAGTGAAGATTCCGTTCCGATTGATAATTCAAGTTTCGAGAATTGGGTAGATGAGGGAAATTACGAAGACCCTGCAGGTGATTTTTGGGATACAGCCAACAGAACCGTTGATTTGGCTCCGATTTTACTTAATGCGAATGTAACCAAGGATACGGATGCTCATACGGGTACCTACTCTGCTAAATTGGTTACTTCTAACTGGTTCGGTCTGATTACATCTGCCACGGTTTTCAGTGGTTCATTCGAGCCCAACCAAACTAATCCAACTGAAAGTGTGAAGTTTGGTAAGCCTTTTACGGATACACCTGATAATTTCAGGGTATGGTACAAGTACTTCCCGGTAGAGAATGATTCTGCTGAAATCTACACCTATCTTACCAGATGGGATGGTTCCAATACCGTAAATGTAGCAGAGGCATACACCAAGGTTTATACCCAGCAAGGAGAATGGACAGAATTGGATATTCCATTCACTTACCTATCCACTGAAGCACCGGATTCCATTACCATGGTATTCGCTTCTTCTTCCAGAGGAGATATCTTCCAAGGACAAGTAGGCAATACCTTGTACATAGATGATCCCGAACTGTACTACTGTATAACTGGAATCAGCCAGCCTATGATGAGTGAGGTAAGTGCTAAGATTTATCCCAATCCTGTATCCAATGGAGATATCAATATTGAATTATCCGAACAGGTAAATGGTATCATCAGCATCTTCTCCAATGATGGTAGGTTGATGAACAGAATCGAATTCGATGACAATCAGTTACAAGTGAATATCGACGATTATGCACTTGGAATGTATAGATATGTCATCTATGACGCTGAATCCACTAGTGCTCTTGCAGCAGGTTCTTTTGTCAAAGAATAGTAAATAGATTCCTTTGAGTGGAATAATTCATAAGGGATGTTAGTCATTTTGATAGACTAGCATCCTTTTTTCTTATATTAGGCGTACCAAATTGAGCACCCTCCTTATTGAATAAAAATGATATTGAAAATGAGGAATATATTTACAATCAGCCTCCTAACATTCTTCCTATCAATGGGTTTGCAAGCCCAGGATCGAGAATCGACTAGCTTTTTATCCAAAATAACATTCGGAACAGAGCTTGGAATCATTTACGGAACGCCCATAGCCCCGGCCGATAAAGGCTCCACTATCACCGTTGGTCCCGAGGGGAATCAAGCTACCATTACCGTTGATGATGCCAAGGGTAGACCGGGATTAGGCCTACATGGTGCTATTTTCGCCAGATATCATATCAAGAACCAATTGGCACTTCAGATAGGTCTGGCTTATAATGCTAAGAAAGCCACTTATGAAAGTCCAGTTTACAATCAGGATTATACTTACAATCAAGTACTGAATCTTCCGGATGGAAGTACCGCGACTGCCGTTATTGAAACGTTCTTCAATGGTGAGGTCGATGGTGAATTCAACAACCAATACCTTGAAATTCCAATCAGTATTCGATATTACTGGAATGATAAATGGTCTGTAGTTGGAGGAGGCTATACTGCATTCTTACTGAAAGGTGGACATGATGTCTGGGCAACGGGAATCGTTGGAGATAACTTTGATTTTGTTGAAAGAGAATACAGTAATGAGAGTGAAAATATCGGTAAGATAGATTATGGATTGAGCGCCGGATTGAATTATAAGATTTTCGGACAATTCGAAACTGAATTACTATTCTCGTCAGGTCTTAGAACCATCTTCAGTAGTGATTATCAATTAGCTGAGGATACCGTAAGAAATGTTTATGTACAACTAAAAGCCAATTATACTTTCAAGTTGTAAAGGTTCTGGCCATTCAAAAATATGAAAAGCGTTATTGGTGTCAATCAATAACGCTTTTTCTTTGGAAGAATTCATCTTACTTACATTTCCGATAACAGTAATAGAGCGCATACAAATGCAATACATTCAAAGCAAATTCTTCCCCAATGCCAATTACCCCATTTTGATAGTTCTTTAGGGAGTTCTGCATTTGATATACTCCTATCCTTGAATGATTGATTGGATTTTTTAAAGAATAGGAAATACGTTGAAAAGAAAATCAGAGTGGATAGACCCATGATTAATGCCAATAGAATAGTAGTTTCTTGAGAAATTATACAATATAGAGCTGTAATCAAGGGTATTATTGTTGCAAGTACTGTCAATGGAGCGAAGAACTGATAGATTTTCTTCCCATAAGTCCTGTGCAACTCAAAGAAATTATCAGCTGATAATGATTTCCAATAAGGTACGAATAATACACCCTCAGCAATCTGGGCCCCCAGAAAAATACCAAGAATTACATTTGAGGAGAAAATTAAGCTTTCAATAATCATTTGGATAGAATTGATTCTAGAATAGTAAATAGTAGAATGATCCAATCATTCATTCCATTACAAATTTCATAGAATCCAAGCTTGATTACATTTACATATGTAAAGAAAATCAGTTGGGTTTCATCTTCTTTCTTATTCTACTAAGTTGAGTTGGCGAAATTCCCAGATATGAAGCTATATGATACTGTGGAATAACGGTTTCGATTGTGGGAAAAGTTTCTCTTAGAATTAGGTATCGCTTATCAGCATCCAATAGCGCCATTTCGATTTCCTTTTGTTCTTTCTCCATGAAGTAATACTCGGCTATTTTTCTACCCAACCTTTCCATCGCATGAGATTCGTTATATAGGGATTCAATATCTGAATATTTAGCCACCAAGATTTCACAATCCGTGAGGGCCTGTTGAGCAATTTTGTTAGATTGCCGCGTCAATAAAGATGTATATGCTCCTATTATGGATGGCCCCACAAAGAATTGCTTTGTGTACTCTTTCCCATCTTCATTCAGGAAAAACGCCCTTACTATTCCATTGATCAGAAATCCTATTTCTTGTGCATATTGTCCCTCTCGGACAAAATATTCATTTTTTCGAAGCAAGGCAGATGAGAAACATGTTTCAAGATTATCAAACGTCTCCTTTGGAATAGGACTGATTGCATTGATATAATCGTGGAAGTCTTTCATTGCTTCCAAGATAGTAATTCTGAATCCTTAGAAGATTTACAGATACCAATTTCAGTTACGACTTGTACTTATTTTCCCTGTGATTGAGGTGCATTGAGGTG
>JAHDHL010000051.1 GCA_020631355.1 Saprospiraceae bacterium
AGATAAACACAATAAGAATTAAGGGTTTTATGGTGCATTTACATTAGTGTCGAGTCTCCCGGGAGGGGTCCCGGGGGCTCAATTCTAAAACACCATCTACCAACGATATTTTTCCCAAATGAATACCCGACAGATAAACACAATAAGAATTAAGGGTTTTATGGTGCATTTACATTAGTGTCGAACCGTTCAGGAGGGGTCCTGAACGGTTCTTTTATGTATGAAAAAAGCCCAGCAGAAAATTCCTGCTGGGCTTTTGGGTGCCTCATTATAGGCGATTATTTCTTCGGCTCTTATAGTTCTTCACCAAAGTGCTTCGTCAATAGGTAATAGAACATTGCTCTATACTTGTTCCTATTGGAAGAACCCAATTGGTCAACAACAGCAGAAATCCCCTCATCTAACTTAGCGTCATCAGCCAATCCCAACTTTCCAACAAGGAAATTCTTCTTTACTCTTGCCAACTCCTCTGGGTCTGAAGATGAAACCTTGGATGCATCCGGCAGGTAGATAGATGGACCGCAGGCCTTAGTTGCCTTTCTTAAACCATCCTCATCGTAAGCAATTCCAAGTTTGTCAAATTCTGCTTTGTAAGTAGACAAAGCATCTTCGAACTTACTCATAGTGATAAAATTTTATTGGTTTTAAATCAAAATTGTATGCAATAATAACTTTTTTTTTTCGCGACGACAAAACGAACCAGTCCGAATTTCGATTATCACGCTAAATACTTGTTATACATCTAAATACAAGGACATCCCGCTACTCCATCATACCTTTCCGAAATATTGATTCCAAGGGATTAACTACATAATTAATAAGTTGGATTAACTTTGCCGTTATGGTTTTCAGCAGTATTACATTCTTGCTTTATTTCCTTCCTATTTTCCTAATCGTATACTATACGGCCGGGAAACGAATGAGGAATATCGTAATACTCGCAGCCAGCACCCTATTCTATGCTTGGGGAGCTCCTTGGTTCATCTTCATCCTATTGGCATCCACATTCCTGGATTTCTATCTCGTTCGCTGGATGCACCAGAGTACCAAAGCAAAGCATAAAAAGAGCCTACTCATTCTTTCCATTACGCTGAATGTTGGTTTACTCGCCTATTTCAAGTATGCCAATTTCTTTGTTGATAATGTCAATACCATCATACAATCCCTTGGTATGCAACCCATGGGTTGGACGGAGGTATTGCTACCCATAGGAATCTCATTCTATACCTTCCAAACCCTCACCTACTCCATTGATGTGTACAGGGGCATCCATCAACCACTAAGGAAAGTCTGGGATTACATGCTCTATATCATCATGTTTCCACAATTGATAGCGGGGCCCATTGTGAGATTCAACCATATCGCCGATCAGATTACGGAAAGGGACACAACCATTGATGACCGGCTTCTGGGTTTCTACAGGTTCTGCATAGGGCTGGGAAAAAAGGTATTGATTGCGAATGTACTAGGTGCCAAGGTAACCGGGATCATGGGAGCAGAAAGTTTTTCCGGTCTGGATTCAACTACGGCATGGATAGGAATACTGGCGTATACATTCCAAATCTATTTCGACTTCTCGGGTTATTCGGATATGGCTATTGGTCTGGGACGAATGATGGGATTCAGGTTTCCCGAAAACTTTGACAATCCCTACACATCAAAAAGCATTACAGAATTCTGGCGACGCTGGCACATGACCCTAGGGACCTGGATGAGGGATTATCTATACATTCCCCTTGGGGGAAACAAGGTAAGTACAGGTAGACTCTATTTCAACCTTTGGTTCGTATTCCTGATTTCCGGATTATGGCATGGTGCCAGTTGGAATTTTGTAGCATGGGGAGCCTATCATGGGTTATTCCTTGTAATCGAACGATTATTCCTCAAGGGAATACTCAAGAAAATCGGCCCATGGGCCAGTTGGGCCTATTGTTTTATCATTTCGGTATTGGGTTGGGTCATCTTCAAGGTTGAGGACATGAGAATGGCTATGGAATATTATGGAAAACTATTCGCATTCGACTTCGGTTCCTACCCCATCCTGGATGAACCCCGGTTTGGGTTCATGATGGTGATTGCCGCCTTGTTCTCATTTTTCACCTTATCCCCAAAAGGAAGACAAATGCAAGATGCTGTGTACTTCAAACCGTACAGTTCCAATATGACCATTGGAATGTGGTTTGTCAGCATGTCATTATTCATCCTCAGTGTGGCGGCATTGGCCACAGCTGATTTCAATCCATTCATTTATTTCAGATTTTGACAAAGGACACAACATATCGCAAGAAAAAATGGCTACTCATTCTGAGTATCATCATCATGTCGCTCCCAATGATGCAACACCTGATTCAAATCCCCAAAATGAAAGCACTCAAAGGGGATATCAAGCAGGTACATTACCAACCTATCTCCCAAAAGGGATGGTTCTCCGGTGAATATGCGAAACATACGGATGAATACCTTACCCATAACTTTGGTTTCCGTCCCAATCTTGTCCGACTCGATAATCAGCTGGCCTACTCTATGTTTAGGGAAACGAGGGCCAAGAATGTGGTTATCGGCAAGGAGCAATACTTATATGAAACCAACTATATCGATGCTTATACGGGTCGGGATTTTGTGGGGGACAGCCTATTATCGGAGAGGGTTGGTAGAATGAAACTCATACAAGACAGTATGAATGCCATGGGTAAACACCTACTGGTTGTATTGGCTGCAGGTAAAGCATCCTTTTATCCGGAGTACATCCCGGATGAGCTCATGCATACAACAGACACCACCAATTATCATTATTATAAAAGAAAACTCAAGGAAGCGGGTGTCCAACATATAGATTTCAATGAATGGTTCATTCAACACAAGGGAAAGATGCCCTATCCACTATATCCCAAAACTGGAATACATTGGAGTGAATACGGGATGCTCATCGCTGCGGATTCCATCATATCCAGGGTTGAGGAATTCAATCCTGAATGGGATTTGGGTGAGTTGTATTGGAATGAGGTCGATTATGTGGATGAAAGGCGGCAGGTGGATGATGACATTGAATTGGCTTTGAATCTCATCGAGCGTTTTCCGAATTTCAAGATGGCCTATCCTAAGGTGCAATACAACCTTGAGGAAAAGGACAGTATCAGTGTCATTATGATTTCGGATAGTTTCTTCTGGCGGATGTTCAGTAACAAGGTCATGCCCAATGTCTTCACAGATGGGCAATTCTGGTATTACAACTATGCTACCTACCCAAAGCATTTCAAGGAAAAAACCACTGTCCAACAGCTCAATCTATTCGAAGAAATAGAAAATGTGGATGTTATTATCATGATGGCTACAGAGGGAAATCTGAAGATGTTTCCTTGGGGTTCGGATGAGATGCTAGCCGAGTTCTTCAGAGGAAACTACACATTCGATGCCAATGCAGAAAGAGAAAGAAAGATAAGGGAGTGGTCGGATAAGATTCTTGCAGATGAAAACTGGCTCAAGGTCGTCCAACAACAAGCCAACGAAATGAATATGTCCCTGGACACCATGATTCGGAGGAATGCCATTTATATGATTGACGTACAATCCAAAAAATAGCCGACAAAAAACAAGGGACCATCCCGTAGGACAGCCCCTGCATTAAACCAAACCTTACCTAATATTCTTGATTAAGCTTCCTTGGTGGAAGTTGTTTTCTTAGCTACGGCTTTCTTCACTACCTTCTTTACAGAAGTGGTAGTTTCGTCATCAGCCAACTGAGCTTCCAACTCCTTAATACGAGCTTTCAAAGTGGAGAAGTCGTTACGGCTAGGCAAATCGATTGTGTTTACAATCTTATTGACCAGGCTGTTCACCTTTCCTTCGAAATCTTCTTTCTTTGACTCGATGTCAGAAATCAAATCATCAACGATTTTCTTTCCTTCTTCCTCGGATAACTTACCATTATCAACCAAATTGGAGACGGTGTCCTGTACTTTCTCTGTAGCGATAGTTACAAAACCAACTCCTGTATACAATGCTTTTCTGATGATATTTTCCATAATATGAATATCTAATTTATGTTTGACTAAATCGGATGGATGAAAAGTGTGATTACTTCTTAACCACTTCCTTTACTTCTTCTACTGCATTCTCAACAGTCTTCTTCGCCTTAGCAACTGTCTTGCGAGTTGTCTTGCGAACTGTTTTCTTCTTTGCAGCCAATTTTTCTTCCAATTCAGCAATCTTTGCATTCAAGTTCTCAGCCTCGGTTCTGTTAGGCAAATCGAACTGACCCAATACAGTGTCAACGACTTTCTTGAAACGAGCACTCATTTCTTCACGACGTGCAGTAAGGTCTCCAGTGAAATCCTCCACTTTCTTCTTGCCCTCAACTTCTGCTTCCTCACTCACTTGTGAAATTTCTTCAATAGACTTCTTCACACGGTCTGTAGTTGTAGCAACAACACCAACACCTGTGTACAATACTTTCTTTAGCAATTCGGTAGTAGCCATCGTAATACGATTTTATACAGTGTTAATTAAAAAATTAATTCTTACTTCTTGTTCTTGGCTTGATCCGCCAACTTCGCCTCTAGGTCAGCAATCCTGGCATTCAGGTTTTCGATTTCCTCTCTGGTTGGTAGGTCAATCCTATCCTTTGCTTTCTGAACCAAGTCCTTTACCTTTTCCTCCACATCCTCTTTCTTCTGACTGGCATCATTCACAAAATCATCAATGATTTTCCTGCCCTCCTCTTTGGAAAGGCTGCCCTTATCGACCCATTCATTTACGGATTTCTGTAAAGTCTCAGCAGTTGTAGATACAATACCCACTCCCGTATAAAGAAACTTTTTGAACAAATCATCCATGATAAATGGTATTTAAATTGGCTGAACAAATCAATTACAACACAAATCTCAGTAT
Organism: Saprospiraceae bacterium; assembly: GCA_020631355.1. Classification (GTDB taxonomy): domain Bacteria; phylum Bacteroidota; class Bacteroidia; order Chitinophagales; family Saprospiraceae; genus JAHDCE01. The sequence goes on from JAHDHL010000051.1 coordinate 4,888, forward strand.
AAAATCGACATAAAACAAGTCGCTCATTTTTATTATAACAATAAAAATACAAATAAACAATATTTAATATTATCATACACCAAATAACAAACAAAAATACTTTTCTACAAAAATACGAAAAACATGTTTTCATATTATGAAAAAAAATATGTATATTTATTTTGAAAATAATCTTGAGGCCTCCTCCCCTTCTGTGCTTCATTCTTATTTGACACAACTTCTTAACATATCTGCAGAATCATCACGAGGTGGTGTTGTAAGGGTATGGTCAGAAGTACTTACGACTCGACTAGATCAAATACCGAATCAATCTATTGAGAATGGGATTTCTCTTTTGTAATTATCACTGATTGCAAAAGGAAATCTTACTCTAATTTTGAATTTGTGACTACCTTACAGCCAAAATCTGACATTCGATGACATTACAGGAAATATTTGACAGTATTGCACAAGAACCCACTTATGCCATCATATTCTTGTTGTCTATTCCACTCATCACAGGATTGTTTGCATGGATAGCCGATGGCGAGCATGACAAGAGCCCTTGGAAGTACATCTTCTCAGTACTAGTTTACCTGGCTGCCATTCCGGGAATATTTGCACTCACATTATGCATATATAATTTCCTATTCCTAAGGGCTAGTTTCTTACAGGTAAATATTCTCGTCTATTTCTTGCCCATCGTCACAATGTTCATCACCATATACATATTACATAGGGTAGTTCATTTGGAAAACATACCCGGTTTCGGAAAACTTTCGGGTCTAATCACAATGATTGCGGTTATCATCACGGCCATGTTCATTCTGGATAGAACCCATATCATAGCATTCGTTAGCATACCTGTTCAATACCTGGTCCTGATTATGATACTACTATTCATCATGTTCAGGTTTGGGATGAAACGGGTTTTCAAGCGTTAAGTTAAAATCAGCGAATAATGGCACAGGCATTCTATTGTTATACGCGAATAGTCGTATATTGTGACATAGAATAAGTGTGCCTAATCCAAGCAGTAACAAAAACCTTATCCAGTTAGAGAAATAAGGGGGAATTGAGGAAGACTCTAAGGTGCATATTATTAATAACTACAATTATCTTTTGTCAGCAAAGCGTTTGGACACAAGAGGACTCCTACGTCCCTAGCCTACGCATCAAGGCATCACAATCCGTTATTAAGATTGATGGACACCTTGACGAAAGAGACTGGAATCTGGCCGAAGTGGCCGATGATTTCCAAATGACCTATCCCTCCGATACTTCCAAGGCACTGACCAAAACCGAGGTCCGCCTTACCTACGATAATAAGAATCTTTATATAGGGGCCATCTGTTATGATGAAATTCCCGACAGACGATATGTAGCCCAATCCCTCAAGAGGGATTTCTCATTTCCTGTGAATGATGCATTCGCCGTATTCATTGATGCGTTCGGAGACCGCAATAGTGGGTTCAGTTTTTCCGTATCCCCATATGGCGTCCAACGGGATGGAACGATAGAACAAGGAGGGGCCAGAGGCGTCAGTACTGCTTGGAATGGCTTATGGGATTCAAAGGTCAGAAAAGGGAATGGCCAATGGGTAGTCGAAATGTCCATTCCGTTCAAAACCATTGGGTTTGATCCCCAACGCAACGAGTGGAAAATCAACTTTGCACGCAATGACCTCAAGCGCAATGAGACATCTACCTGGTCTCCCGTTCCCAGAAACATCAATGTGGCCATGCTAGGACATACCGGGAATCTTATCTGGGATGAGGCTCCTGAACGTTCAAAAAGCCGGATTACCCTTGTACCTTATGTAATGGGTTCCCTCTCCAGGGATTTGGAGGATATCAGTCAAACAGCCGTTAAGGTCAGTCCTAACCTGGGTTTGGATGCCAAGGTGAAATTATCACCCTCACTCAATCTTGAAGTGACCGTCAATCCTGATTTTTCCCAAGTAGAAGTAGACCAGCAGGTAGTCAATCTGGATCGCTTCGAATTATCATTCCCTGAGAGGAGGCTGTTCTTCCTTGAGAATAGGGATTTGTTTTCCCAATTGGGTAATAGTAGGGTCCGACCATTCTTCTCCAGAAGAATCGGGGGTGTGGGTACGGATCCGGTACCTATTCTTGGTGGTATAAAATTGAGTGGTGCCATCAATAAGAAGTGGAGGGTTGGTCTATTGGATGTACAGACAAAACAAGAAGATGAGGTCGATGATGGACAGAACTACCTTGTAGCTTCCGCATCCAGGAAGATTGTTGGGGATTCGTCTGTAAAAGTCATCACAGCCTTCGTTACCAATAGGCAGGCATTCGATGGATTTTCCATTAAGTCCGATGATTTCAACTTTACCGGAGGACTTGACTTCAATTATAGGAGAGGTTCTAAGATATCGGGACATTCCTATATCAACTTTGCTACGAACCAAGAAAAGCTCAACAAATCCATGGCCTACGGAGCCAAAGCCCGCTACAGGACACCCAAGGTGAATATTTTCCTTGGCGTGGATGCAGTGGGAGAGAATTATATAACGGATATGGGATTCGTTCCTAGATTATACCATACGGATAATTCAGGCGAACAAGTCCGTATCGGTTACACCCAATTCAGGACAAATGGTAATTATTGGTTTTATTTCAAGGACAAAACCAAGGCCAATGGCAAGAAGCGCAAATTAGACTTCATGGGTCCATACTTCGGTTTTGATTTATTCACAAATAGTGATTTATCTTACCAAGAACATATTTCCAGACTAGGATGGAGGGTAACGCTTTTGAATACCAGTTTCTTCAAGGTACAGTATACGGAAAGCAATCCTATTGTATTCTATGAGTTCCAACTGAGCGGACTTGATGCACCTTTTGGTCCCGGAAACTACCATCAGAACTATTATGAGTTAGAGTATAATAGTGGCCCAAAGAACATTTTCAATGGGCAAATCGAAATCGGATATGGGGATAAGTTTTTGGGCAAGCAATTTTCAGTGGAGGGAGAATTGAATTACCGTCCATCCAAATGGGGCACATTCGGGGTAAATTTCTCCCAAAACGAACTATTCGATTTTCCTGATGTCTATGGATATGGCACCATAACACTACTTGGAGCTAAGACGGAGTTTTCCTTTTCAAAGGATTTATTCTGGACCACATTCCTGCAATACAATACACAAGCCGATAATTTCAATGTGAATACCCGTTTCCAATGGAGATACAAGCCTTTGTCCGATATCTTCCTTGTTGTCACCAACAATTCGAGTACCGATCCGCTAGCTAATAAGAATTGGTCCGTGGCACTCAAGATTAACTATTGGCTGGATTTATAACGACTTTCCATCCTACTCCAAATCCAAGCTATTCTTAGCATCATTGATTTCCACACCATTCTTACAAATCACACGCCCCGGATTGGAATTAGACTTTTCCACAATGATTCCATCCCATTGTTTTCCGCAATCGTTCTCAATCACACCAAATGTTTCCACGAAAAGTTTTGCACCGGGCTTTACGATGATTTTCCCATTCTCAGGTAAGGTTACCCTACACTTGATGTAAAGTTCCGCGAATGGTTCCAGTACCAAGTCCCCTTTCAAATCCTTGGCACCTGTCCATTCTTCAGTACCCGTAATTGTAATTGTTGCTGTTTCATCCCTTTCGCACCAGTCCTTTATCATCAGTTTCCGCTGTCTGGATCCCTTTTGGGATAAATTCTTATGTATGATTCCCAACTGGCATGGAGTCCAGGAATTGCGATAGGTATTATAATCCATGAAATTATTGGAAACCTTATCACAGGGAGGTGCGCCATAATTCCAACAATTCGGATGGGATGGCGTATCATCACACCTATCATTCGTGACCCAGGAATGCCCCAAACCCAAGACATGACCGATTTCATGATTCAGTAGCCCCTGCGTAAACCATGTTCCCATCGTGGCCTTTCCTATCGGCATTTCCAAGTCCGTCTTCAGCCCTAGTATCTTCACTGATGTTCCGATAGCTACTCCCATATCACCCTTGTCATATGTTTCGGATTGCAGGCTATCCGCATGATGCTCCAATAGGAATACATTCAAAACCTCATTGTCATTGACCGCATATTTGCGAATCACCGTTTTATCATAATAATTCTTGTCCTTGCCCTTTTTCACCATAAAATACAATTCCTCATCCTGATGGAAATAAATTCCATCATCGCCGGGTTGGGCTGCATCCGGTGTCAACACATACTGATACCGCTGTTCAAGTACGGGAGTATCATTACCTACAGGAAGATTCATTTTCTTATTACCACTCACCAAGGCCTTATTGGCCAATTTCAATAGGTCCAGAACATAAGGCACCCCCTCTTCCTCTGAAAAATTACCTGAACCATCCGCTCTTTGCACCACATGGAAATTCACCCGGATATATTTGGTATCCGTATTCTCATCCGGCACATAATGCTCCCATTGCTGACATGTGGAAACTGGCCGCCCTACCTGATTCGAGCGTTCTATTCCCTCAGAAGTAAGATAATCACGCTTCTTTGAACACGAAAATGACAAGAGGATGATGCAAATGATGGTGATGTGGTATTTCATTCTTTTTTATTTGAAAAGTAGCTTAATTTTGCAATCTAGCTTTTCTTTTAAATTTCGATACAATACAAATTGTGTTTAACATGAAAAAAATAACCTATCTACTCATAGTCGTCACAATGCTTTTCGCCTCTTGCGCACAAGACAATCCATTAGTCAAGGAAATCAAGGATTTGGAACAAAGCGTCGATAAGCAACCCTCAACTGAAAACATCCAAATGCTTTTGGCTAAGTACAAGGAATTCATGAATAATAATCCTGAGGATGTCGAAAACAATGGTATCTATTCCTATAAGGCTGCCATCAGGCACCTACAAAGTAACAACATAAGTTCAGCCATTGCTTCATTGGACGAGGGTATCAAGACTTATGGTGCATCTTCCGCAACACCCAACAGCCTCTACCTTATGGCCAATACCTTTAAGGACAAGTACAAGCAAATCGCTCAGGCTGATACTTACTACCAAGCATTGATTGAGGGATTCCCCAATCATGAATACAGTGCCAAGGCCAAGGAGAACATGAAGAAGACAATGACGTTGGAAGAAAGAATCAACCTCATCAAGGATGACATCTACACGGATTCCACCAAAGTCAGAGCCGACCCGAGAAAGGTGAGGAAAGTCAGTGAATTGTATAAGCTTTATGCCGGTGTATTACCTAATGCTCCCAATACACCTGACTATCTCTATCAGATGTATAGCATTACCAATTCAGCAAGGATGTTCAAGGATGCAGCATTCGCATCAGAGAAATTGTATACCCAATATCCGGATCATGAAAAAGCCCCTACGGCCATGTTCCTAGCAGGATTCATCTACGAGGATAAATTGAAGAACAACGAGAAGGCAGAAGCCATTTATAAGGAGTTCCTTTCAAAGTATCCTGATAATGATTTTGCAAGCAGTGCCAAAGTTTCCCTGAAATACCTTGGTGCGCCTGCTGATGAGATGCTCAAGAAACTACAGGACGAAAACAACGAGGAATAATCCAATAGATAAAAGACCATCTCATTCATGGACAAAAAGGAATTACACCAATATCTTTTCTATGGTACGGAAGCCTTTGCTTCGGAAATAGAAGCTTTCCTGAATCATGTTTTCTCATCCAACAATAAGGCGGAGGAACATGGCAAAAGGAAAACTCCTATCTGCATCTGGGGTTTCCATGGTATTGGCAAAACAGAAATGGTGGAAGCCTTTGCCCAACAAAATGGATATGATTGGTCTTATATTGCACCAGCCCAATTTGAGGAAATGGGTGACCTCCTAGGCATGCCTGTGGTCCATGAGGGAACCACATCCTTTTCTCCTCCCGAATGGGTTCCTAGGGAAGAAGGACCGGGAATACTCCTCATTGATGATGTCAATCGGGCGGATGACCGTATCCTGAGAGGAATCATGCAATTACTCCAGAATTACGAGCTGGCCAGTTGGGCATTACCCAAAGGATGGCAAATCGTTCTTACAGCCAATCCGGATGGAGGAGATTATTCCGTGACGCCTATGGATGATGCCATGCTCACCCGTATGATGCACATTACCATGAAATTCGATATCAAGGAATGGGCTAAATGGGCTGAGGCCACACAAGTGGACCCCAGGGGCATCAACTTCGTCCTGACCTATCCGGAATTAATCCATACCGGGGAAAGGACCACTCCACGTTCATTGGTTCAGTTTTTCCAAACGATTGAACAAATCGAGGATTTAGAGGCAGAACTGGGTACTGTACAGATTTTGGCAGATTCCTGCTTGGACAAGGAAGCTGCAACGGCATTTATCGGATTCGTAAGGGATAAATTGGGTAGATTACCGTCACCTCAGGATATCATCAATGCAGAAAGATTCGAGGAGGATATCAAAAATCCACTTTGGGAAATGGTCAATCAAAGTACCCTTAGAATTGACTTGTTATCCACACTCTGTACCCGTTTGGTGAATTATCTGATAGTTAATGATATCAATCCCTCCAACGAGCAGAACGAGAACATCAAATCATTCATGTTGATGGATTTCATCCCTAATGACCTTAGGCTAGGAATGGCGCAGGATTTCATGAAAGGGAACAACAGCATCAAACAAGTCATGGCTGACCCTCAACTGAGCATGTTGTTATTGGAGAATATGTAAAACATTTCATCCTAGTCCACTTCGATATGGGACTAGGATGAAATGTTCTTTTTAGTACTTCACAATTTTTTCGGTCAAGATTCCCTTATCTGTTCCCATCTGAACCATATAGGTCCCGGGAGACAAATGGGAGATATCCAATCTATAAGAAAGTGATTCTTGTTCCCAATTTTTCGTCAACAATTGTTCACCCAGTAAATTATATACCGAAACAGATTGTATTCTTACTTCATCCACATCCATTCTGACGATACCATTTGATGGGTTTGGTGCCAAGGTCAATTCTACCTCGTTTCCTAAATCTGTAGTAGGAACTGATGCCGGTAGTTGAAATTGGCTGAAGAACTCCCAAATGACCTCAGAAGCCGTAAAATCACGATTGGTATTCCCTGAACCGGGTAAGTCAATCAAGCCATTCGGCCATGTATGGCCTCCATTTGTAATCTTATAGAATTCTACTCTCGTACTCTCATCACAACCGGTATATTCATACAATTCGGCTGTACATCCATCACCGGTGTTGGTATCCGGAATATCCGTAACAGCAGGACCATCCATACAATTATTATTGCTTACCCACCATTCCACAACAGTTTCCACATCAGTGGTCCAAGCAGCACCACCATAAGGCACTACAGGATCATTTGTACCATGAATCTGCATGACTGGCATAGCCCTCATCGGATCACAATTGGCTACTTCCAAAGGCACCATACTACCTGTTACGGATGCTATCGCTGCAATTCGGTTCGGGTAATCACAAGCCATCTTATAACTCATGTATCCTCCATTCGACATTCCTGTTGAATAAACCCTCGTTAGGTCTATACCATACTCTGCATGGAATTCATCAATCAATGCATTCAAGAAACCGGCATCGTCCGTCGTATTCCCCGAACCGGGAAAATTCACATTCCAAGTCTTACCTGTTCCTCCGGGGATATCCGTGCCATCCGGATGACAGACAATGAAACCCTCTGCATCCGCTACTACATTAAAATTAGTATAAGCTTCTTGTTGAATGGCGTTGGATGTATTTCCATGTAAATTGAATACTAAAGGCAAGCTCACACCCTCCTCATATTGCGGGGGAAGACGCAATCTGTAATCCCTTGTGAGGCCATCGTGTTCTATTGTTCCAATGACATTCTGCTGGGCGTTTGTCATTAATGTTGAAAAGAGGCCCAATAATATGATAATTGTACATCTATATTCCATATATCTTTGTTTTAATCGTTAAGTAAATGCATCCAATCAAATATGGTTTAAACTTATAAAGATTCTCATGAGATTCATATCCCTACTCGTCATATATTTATTCATTCATCATTCTTTAGATGCCCAAGTCTGGGAAACGTCAGTGAGTTATGGTGGTTTGGGAAACGAATCCTTGGATGCAATGGCTATTCTGGATGATGGCCGCATCGTTACAACAGGGAGTTTTGAGCAAAATGTCGATTGGAACGGTATAAGTATGGTTTCCGTGGGAGAGGAGGATGTTTACTGCGGTATCTCCCAGTCTGATGGCACATTGGATATTGCATTTAGCCTAGGTGGAAACCTACAAGACCAGTTGAGTGGCATCTCTACATTCGAAGATAAAATCAGCCTGTTTGGTAGTTATAACATCAATGCCACATTCGACACCATCGAACTCAACACCAATCTTGGCACCAAAGGATTATTCATTACACAATACAATACCCTTGGTGAGGTACAATGGGCTCATTCCATAGAAGGAAATATTCTGAGTATAAATGGTGATATCACACAAGATGAATCAGGTAATATCTTTGCTACCGGATACTTTTTCGATACCCTTATTGTCCAACAGGACACTTTGGTCGCACAATCGGATGAGGGCGACCTTTTTGTATTGAAATGGGATATTAATGGCCAACTGATATGGTCCATCCAAGCAGGAGATACAGGAATCATGAGGTCGACACGCATTGCCGTTGACTCAGAGGGTAGAATCATCATTGCCGGTAAATTCAAAGGAGCTGCGACTTTCGGAACTACAACCATACAAACCAATACGGCCGATAGTGATTTGTTCGTCGCCCAACTGAATCAGGATGGTGACTTCATATGGGGCAAGAAATTAGGAGGTGTATTCGAAGACGACCTAGGAGATATCACATTGGATGAGAATGACAATATTTACCTCTGTGGTTATTTTTTGGGCATTCTATCCTCAACTGAAGGATGGCAAATACAAACCAGTGGCATCAATCTGGATGCTTATCTCATACGGCTCAATCCTAATGGGGACTTAGAATGGGGACATTCCATGGGACTCAGCAATGATGACTTTGCATTGTCCATGGATTACCAGAATGGTAAGTTGGCTATTACGGGATATTTCACTGGAAATACTTATTGGGGGTTCAATGGTTTGCAAGCCCAGGACGCATTTGATGCTTGTATAGCAATATTCGATTCCAATGGGAACATCCTAAATATGCTGGCCATATCCGGAAGTGATTTTGAGATTGGCACCCAAATCATGTACGGTCCCAACGGCAATATCATTACAGCAGGAAACTTCAATGGCTCTTGCATCCTAGATGGCGAATTCATATCCAATGGCAACTTTGATGCATACTGGGCTATTTCTGACATCCAAGTCAGCAACTCCGATACATATGATATCCAACAAGAGATAATTGTTTATCCCAATCCTACACAAGGCCTCATCGAATGGAATATAGTACATGAGAATGCCTCGTTATTCCATGCTGATGGTAGATTACTCATCAGAACAAATGATACCCGAATGGACTTGAGTCATTTTCCTAATGCCACATATTTCCTTCAGCTTGGAACGCAATGGATTCCTGTTATCAAAATTCAGTAAGTATAATTTCTTGGGCCAAATTGAAAAGGGCATTCATATTGGCCGCATCAGGTATCCGAATTTCATCCAGTCCTAATTCAAGTAATTGTTGTTGGGTCGTAGGGCCGATAGCCATTACAATTTCACCATTGTCAGTATACTTATCATAGTAAGCCTCCGCATTCTTAGGACTCGTAAAAATGAGAATGTCCGCATTGGGATGTTCAAAATCATTTTTTCTTATGCTCTCATAAACAACCAAGTCCCTTACAGTCAGATGTTGGGCGATGAGTGTTTGTACCGACTTCCTTGATTCTTTGGCCCGGGGAAACAAAATACTTTTTGACTCATATTTCTTAATGAGCGCCCTAGCCACATCCTCGGGTGCTCCATTCCCTATATAATCCGGACGACCTCCCAATTGCTCCAATGTTCTTGCTGTACCTGGCCCCATACAGGCCATTATTGCAGAATCGGACCACTCATTGATATATTTCTGATGGAAAAACCTCACTGCATTGGAGCTGTAGAAAAAAATGACATTCGTTTCAGGAATAGGAACCCCATCATCAATTGGCATAAATGCTAGTAGGGAATGAGCAATTACGTTCACATCAGATTGAAAATATAGGAATGGACTATCAGTTTCCAACTTCCTTGATATGAATATTCTAACAGGCAAATGAGATGATTTTCGAACAGGTAGGGTATCAATCCTATTAAATGAAGAAATTTCCAGTGTGGCAAAGTTAGGGTTTATGTTCAGAGATTACATCAGATCTACATAATAATACTTTCTGTTATCAAGACCTCATAGTAAAAGGGCTTGGATTTACATCCAAGCCCTTTTTTCTTACTTGTTAAAGTTTCTTTTAATAAGTAGTCTTAGCGTTTACTACCTGAAAGACGGGAAGCGACTAACATTCCCCCACCAAATAGAAACACCCCTGCCATAATACATAAAACTAGCATGTTCAATACGTTTTGTTCTTGCCAAATAATGTTACACTCTCAGTTGATATTGGGACGTAAAAAATGGGCGTTAGGGACTATTTCAAGTCAGAAAAACACAGTAAAATTTGGTATTAACATTTGGCTAACCATGCGGTTCGAAATAAAATTAACCAAAACCAAGCAGGAAGCCAAAATAAATAATGCCGTTTCCAGCTTTATCAAGCTTTATTTTCCGCAAATAATAGTCACTCAAATTATATAGAAATCCGCTAACGACAATTTAAGTATTTCAAAACATATGCCATCTTTTGCTATATGTTAGGACATTTTTATTTATTGCATCTAATTCAGTCATATGTAAAATAAAAATATCTCGAACCGTAACACATTGTCGCATAATGCATTAATCAACACCTAAAACACCAGTGATATAAAATGGCAGGCATTTTGGACTATACATTTACATAAAGGAAAGTTCTCAAGGATTAATTGTTAAGGAACGACACTCCAACACACACATATTTAAGTTAATTTTTATATAGTCACAGTTTTAATAGTCACACTATTTCAACTTTAATGTTTGTAGTTTCAATGTTCACAGTTGATTTTGGCACTCGTTCAAGAACAACACACTATAACAATTCCTCCACCCAATGAATATACTCCGATTAATATTCAACTATTAGATGTAACACTTTACAAACTCTTTACCATCATGAAAAGGAAAAAACAAATCAACAAAAAGTTCAAGTTATTGAATCGATTTGAGAAAGGAAGAATCAAAGGGGGGAACAATGACAAGAACAAGGACAAGGATAAGGACAAGGATAGCAATCCACAAGGAGGATATCCACCCTACCAACCAGGAGGTAACAATGATGATGACAAGGATAGCTTTGGATAGTATCAGATAATCAGCTGATATAACAAAGACATCCTATTTATGAACATTATCTCCTATTTACCATGAGAACATTTCTACTTCACCAATATACATTGGTGTTCCTACTCATGATAGGCCTTAATATGCCGTCTTTTGCAGGAACAGACAATGGTGACCCCATCAACTTATCCAAACTTTCCAAACCTGAGCGAATTGAACTCATCAACCAGCTCAAAATCGAAGGTGACAGCCTGTATGACATTGATGAATACAGCAAAGCCATCAAAATCTACAAGAAAGCGGAATACGTCGTACTCCAATCCAACCTTGAAAAGGAATCATTCACTATTTTCTATGATTTGGGATACGCATACTACATGCTTGACAGCATGTCCCAATCCGTCAAGTATTTCAATGAGTTCCTGGATCTCAATCCCGACATCAAACCATCTAAGAAAGGAAAGATATTCAATAAGATTTCAAAGGCACAGCGAAACCTTGGAAACGCCGATGAAGCATTTGACTACCAATTACAAAACCTCAAGATCAGGGAGGAACTCAAGGATACCGTACAAATCGGTAATGCCATTTACCAGTTAGGTAGTATACAGTTTGACCAAGGTAATTATGACGAGGCATTAAAATATTACAAGGAAGCCTATCAGGTGAATCTAATCCTGAATGATTCATTCACCTTGTTTTCCTGTCTGGCTGCCATCGGAGGAACATACAACAGATTGGGAGACTACGAAAAGGCCACCCAATACAATAGTGAGGCATTGGCCATTACACTTGCCATCAATTATAAGACAGGCATGGCTTATGCTTATCATAACCTTGCAGCTGACCACCATTTGAGAAAGGAATACAAGAAGTCATTGGGCTATGCGATGATTTCACTAGAAATAAAGGAACAGAACAATGATAATTGGGGCCTGTCCGACAGTTATAGGATGATTGGACTGAACTATATGAAGTTGAACCAACTTCAGGAGTCCAAGAAATTCCTGGACCTTGCCTATGAAAAGGCTAAGGAATTGGATTCCAAGCCAAAGATTGCAGAAGCATTGGAAGCCAGTGCCATGTTGGCTGAAAGACAAGGTGACTTCAAATCCAAAAGCTTTTATCTCGAACAACTCTTACTCACAAAAAAAAACATTATGAGTGAGAGCATCCAGAGAAAAATGGAGGATGCAAAGAATAATTACGAGATATATAAGCGGGATAAGAAAATCAATAATCTTGAAAAGACCAGAGAAGTTCAGGAGTTCAAGTCAAGGATGTATGGTATGCTCTTGTCCATTGTTTTCTTCTTCAGTCTGATTCTGGTTTACTCCTTATACAGACTTAGGAGTGCGAATAAGATGATGCTTGATAAAAATGAACTCATCAAGCAACAGAATGTAGCATTGGAAAAATCCAATAAGGCATTGGAGGATTCCAATACGGAATTGGAGCAGTTCGCATATGTGGCTTCTCATGACATGAGGGAGCCCATCAGGACCATCCGTTCGTTCAACAGTCTTTTGGAAAGAAAGTATGCCGGCCAATTAGGGGAAAGAGGACTGGAATTCGTTCATTTTATCGGTGATGCATCAAACAGATTGGACACCATGCTAACTGATTTATTAAATTATTCCAGAGTCAACACCAAGGACCATAACAAGAGTATCGTAGACCTAACCGAAGCGGCCAAGGCAGCTGCCATGAATTTAAGCCATAAGATTACCGACAAGGATGTCACCCTGAATATTGTCCCGTTACCGAATGTAAAAGTCAATCCTGTTCAGATGGAAAGATTGTTCCAGAACCTAATTGAGAATGGAATCAAATACAACAAGAACAAGGAAAAAACGATAGACATCAGTTTTAGGGATAATGGTAAAGCCTATGTCTTTTCCGTCAAGGATAACGGAATCGGCATAGAACCACAATACAAGGAAAAGGTATTCGAAATTTTCAGAAGGCTACATGCCAGTAGTGAATACCAAGGTTCAGGCATCGGATTGGCGACCTGTAAGAAAATCGTGGAAAAACACAATGGACAAATCTGGTTGAATTCCCTACCGAACGAAGGGACTACCGTTTATTTCTCCATTCCATTCCACGAAAAGATGGCAAGTTAAATCTGCCTAATCATTCGAACAACATAACCATTTTTTATAATACGCACTTTCTCCCAGTCATGTTGATTGATTTACAAATAAAAAACCGAGGTACACAACCCTCATTTTTATGAAATCAAATTTTTAATTACTAATCTAATATCACAATGAAGAGAGAATTCAAGCAATTATCAACTAAGGAAACAAAATCCGTCAAAGGCGGAAGAAAAAGAAGACAAAGAACTGAGGAGGAATTGATGGATGCAGGATTGGTTGTTTGTCCACCACCAGACCCAGAGGATTAATATTGCCTTTATAAAAACCTACACATTATATATTAAATAATCTGTAGGTTTTTTTATTTCATGAATGGAAACTGAGTGTGTCCCATGCCTACAATTCATAATATGATTTTTTCCAATGTCACTTCCAATAATTTGTGAATAGGAATTATAAAAAGAAAACACGCAATTTATAATTATCTATTTAATTACAAATCTATTACTGACAATGAGATTGAACCAATTACAAATCCTGAGTCCGACTGACCTTAAGATGATTAAGGGAGGCAAAAAAGGTAAGCGAAAGAAAAGAAAAAAGGACAAGGATGAAGAAGTAAGGAATACTGTTGCTTTCATGGATTGTCCGCCACCAGATCCAGAAGATTAATATCATGATTTAAAATGATGCAAAACCTACAAATAGTATAGTCTATTTGTAGGTTTTTTAATTGGAAGCACCCTGTAGCAAAATGACACCAATTGTCACTTCTAACAAAACACATGCAAATTATTTGGAATACTAAATATATTATGTAATTTCATCATGGATTGCGAAACCAAATATTTTTTTATTTCTTATCTAATAATCCTTTTGGAATGTTTACAACATCCCAAGGTTATCTAGCGTTTGTATTTTATTAATTATTTGGAATGTTGCAACCCGTTGTAAATTGTCATTCTTTTTAACGCACTATCATACTATACCCTTGTCCCAATAACTGGTGACAACTCACATTCTGAAAGGCACTCACTTCTTGAAGAAATAGCAGTTTAGCTTCCTTATTGTACACAATAGGTAGTCTTGATCTTGTGTTACGGAATGATTATTCCATCATTTTTTTCAAAAATTTATAATCATGAAAAAAGTAACTAAAAAAGACCTGAAGGTACTTTCGAAGATTAAGCAGAAAGCCCTGAAGGGAGGTAAAAAAACTGGATTAGGTTGCCCACCACCAGAACCACCAGGGGACGATTAGTCCTTCTACAAGAATGCCACACTATTGATTTAGTGTGGCATTTTTTATATTTACAACCACCTCCATTCTAATAATTCCGAAAGCATTTGGATGAAATCGTATTACAATGTAACTTCAGAATTCCGGAATATATCCTACTCACTTTTACAACAACATACTATGATACAATCCCTCGAAAAAGTACTGGCATACAAAAATGCACAAGTCCTGAAAGCTTGCAAAAAGCTCTATATCTACTATGATTTGAGTGATGCGGAATGCCAGCAAATATTTGAGGATTTGCTCCGTTTCCTTTGGTTATATGCCACAGTGGAAAAAAGAAAAATAGAGGAACCCAATTGGGATGCACCTGATATCAGCATCGCATACAGTATGCTAGCCATCGATCAATTCTGGCATACCTTCATCATGAACACCCAGGATTACATGGATTTCTGTAATGATTACCTAGGACAATATGTACATCATCCCATCCCGGTAAGCAAATATTTCAAAAACAAAAAAACCTTGGGTGAGGACAAGGCCAATGAACTTTTCATCGTAGAAATGGCCACCTGTGTCATTGAATATCTTGATGGAGAAGTGGCATGGAGATGGTTTGATGAGTATGAAAAATATCTACCTGAAAACGCCGATGAACTCATCGCCCATCATGGCTGATAATCAAGGCATTACACATTAGTCGGCATCATGTATGAAAAATGCAAAGAAACCTCACTAAAGCACTGATTATCAGCAGGGAAATACTTGCGAATCCTAGCATAAATCCGTATATTGTAGATGGATTTAAGAACAACATTTTCTGTTGAAAACATACTAGAAACCAAGCACACTAACCACCTCGTTTATAAGAAATCGATTCAAATGGAATAGTTTTTGAATCTCGTTTCGTAAATACTACTTCCCCTTTTAATAGAATACCTTGACATCTTATGGGTTCGTAATGAATCCGATAAAATCTAATGTATCAGTACCATAAAACCTTTTGGTTATATCAACTGGGATTACTTTTCACGTCCCTACACTAAATGCATTTATTCAATTAAATCTATTAATATACTATTATGGAAACAAAACCAAGTTTCAAGGTGCTATCTAAGAAAGAGGCACAGCAAGTAAAAGGAGGCGGATGGCTTTCTAACCTATTTGCTTACTGGAAAAACGAGTATGAGGAAAGAAAGGCAGCTGAAGCAGCAGCAGCAATGTCAGCAGCACCTTGTCCTCCACCAGACCCAGAAGATTAATAGAGAATTTCTTTATTCATCAAACAGTATATGGGGATATATTACAAAAAAATATATCCCCACTACCTAATGATAATCAACGTAAAACATATCATACTAATCTGGACTATCTTGCTAGGAATGACATTCCAAGGCCTAGCCACTACAAGCGAAAATAAGGGAAATAAAGACCCTGAGTCCGCGCTGTACATGCCCGAACATTCCAAAGCCAAGGAATCCATCGAGTCCTATATCCTTGCAGGATTCGAAATGCATGAAAAGAAAAAGTATCATGCAGCAGAGCTCTTTTACAATAAGGCTCTTGAAATCATAGATTATTACAACCTCAGTAATGATCACAAAATCATCTATAAGCATCTAGCAGATAATTATCACAAACTACAGAATTACGAAAAAGCCATTGAGTTCGTCAATTATTTCCTATGGGAAAATGATGATGTGGCTCCCAAGGTAAAATCCAAATCACTACACAGACAAGCCAAGGCTTATAGGCACATTGGTGACCTCGTGAGTGCTTTTGAGACCCAATTACAAAACCTAGAAATTGTAGAAAGTCTTGATGATACCATAGGTACATGGAGATCCATTTATGACCTAGGAAATATCCTTGTATTCCAGGATGATTTCCATGGTTCCCTAGAGTATTATTTCCAAGCAGAAAAGTTGGCACTACTCCTTGAGGACGACCTTAAATTCCTCTACTCATCATATGGGGCCATCGGAAATGCCTATCACAAACTGGATAGTATAGAAGTATCTCTCGGCTATAACCAAAGAGCCCTGCAATTGGCCCAGGACATTGGTTATGAGGTCGGTATAGCCTATTCCCACCATAATATAGGTAATGACCATTTCAAGCTGAAGAATTACGAAACATCCTTGGAGCACCATAATATATCCCTGGCACTCAAGGAAGAACAAAAAGATAAATGGGGCATCAGTAGTTCCTACAGAATGCTTGGATATGTGTATACCGAAATGGGAATGTACAAGGAAGCGGAGGAGAATCTGATCAAGGCAACGGAATACAGTAGTCGTATCAATGCCAAGCCCATGTTGGTTGAAATCTATGACATCCTAGCCAAACTACACAAGAAAACAGGTAATTCGGAAATGGCACTCCATTATCTGAATCTCTACATAGAAACCAAGGAAGAAATCAGGAACAAGAATGCCCTGATTAAATTGAAATCCAAGAAAAGTCGCTATGACCTGCGGAAAAAAGACGAGGTCATCAAGACATTGGAACATAAGAGACGGGAACAGAATCTCAAGATGAGAACGTTCACTTATGTCATGCTATCGATTCTTCCTTTCCTCTTACTACTTTTCTTTTCCTATACCCGACTCAGAAGGGCCAATGCCTTGTTGGAAAGTAAGAATCATCTGATTGAGAGACAGAACATCGCATTAGAGGAATCGAATAAGGAATTGGAACAATTCGCATATGTGGCTTCACATGACATGAGGGAACCCATCAGAACCATTCGTTCATTCAATAGTCTTCTTAAGAGACGTTTTGAACCCGTATTGGGAGAACGAGGAATGGAATTCGTGGATTTCATTGATGATGCATCCAATCGTATGGATGTCATGCTGACTGACTTATTGGATTACTCCAGGGTCAATACAAAGGATAAGAACAAATCCCTTATCAGTCTGACCGATCCTGCATTCCTAGCAGCAAAGAACCTGACCAATAAGTTGGAAACAGAGGGAGTAAAACTCAATGTGGCGCACCTACCCAAGGTGAAAGTCAATCCTGTACAAATGGAACGACTGTTCCAGAATCTGATTGCCAATGGTGTCAAATACAATGATAAGACCGAAAAAATCATTGATATCAACTATAAGAAAAACGGTAAGGCCTACATCATTTCCGTTTCTGATAATGGAATCGGCATAGCTCCCGAGCACAAGGATAAGGTATTCGAAATCTTCAGAAGATTACATGGTACTGCAGAATATGAGGGCTCAGGTATCGGGTTGGCTACCTGTAAGAAAATAGTCGAGAGACATGATGGTAAGATCTGGCTCGACTCAGAACCCAATAAAGGAACCACTGTTTATTTTTCCATCCCTTTCCCAAAGGAAGAAGACATCAAGGAAGCAGAACCAAAGGATAAGAAAAAGGATATTGAAAGCATTTTTGCATAAAAAATGCTTTTTTTTATTCCCAAACACTCACATTTCCATTTCCCCTACTCTATATAAGTAACGATTCAAAAGTTATAACCACAAACTTGGATATCATTCGAGTTTGGCAACCCCATGAAAACAATTCCAATATAACCGTGAAACAACAACGCTTGGCAACGCCAACCCCAATTCACTATGCTTTAAGTAGCCGCCCATAAGTCCAGGGCGGCTCTTTTTTTATTCTTCGTCCTTACGTTCGGCTTCCAATACCAATAAGGATGAGGATGGAACCACAGCTGCTCGCCAATAATGATTCTTGGATTCCCCACTCCTGTATAGTACAGAATCCATTGTGGACAGATCCACTCCTACGGATTGGTCATTCGTAAAGGCAACCTGTGCGGAACTAAAATTGAAGTAATTGTAATATCCCTCGATATTTCCATACCGTTCAGAATCCGCAAGATTATCATTATCCAAGGAAAATGCAGTAGTCCGATACCGCTCGTCCTCAAAGCAATTCACATGTGTGACCTTAGGCACATCAAGTCCCGTCATCAATTCATAGGAATCAATATTAAATCGGTCACAACTCCCCATATTACTACATGAAGAAAGTACCAAAACCACTAGTAAATAAAATCCGTTTTTCATTGTTGATTCGTATTGTTCGATAAACTAAACGCAGGAGGACAAATATTCATTTCACCTTAACAAGATTTACATACATTTCAATCTTTCCTCCAAAAAACGGATATTTGGCTTTCATAAAAACCAAATCATGGACCTACTTTATAAAGTCATAGATAACTTTGAAAATCTAAAATACGCCCTACTTGAAGCCCAAACCTTTGATCCTGTACATTACGGATTCCCTGAAGTGTACTACAAGGTCATGGAAACAGATACCAAAAGGGTGGGAGCCTATATCAAGGCTTTCGAAAAATACAATCACCTCAAGGATGCCGTGGTTTGTGAAGCAGGCATCGGTACTCTGGCATTGACCCGGCACTACCTACCCTATGTAAAGAAGGCTTACCTGATTGAGAATAATCCCAATCTTACCACATTCATCAAGGAAGAACTCCATAAGAATGGTTGGACCCATAAGACGGAATTCATCGTTGGGGATGCCATGAAGATAGAACTGCCTGAAAAAGTGGATTATGTGATTGGCGAATTGATGAGTATTTATTGTGCAAATGAATATCAGGTCCAGATATTCAAGCATCTGAGAAAATTCCTCAAACCCGAGGGCAAACTGATACCTGAGCGCATTATCAATCTTGCGCAACTCACCCATGCTGAATTTGAGCATGGACACCATCATTATCCCTTGTTATTTACCAGACATTGGCCTGAATTACTGAGTACACAAGAGATTGTGAATGTGACGGACCTCTATCAGGAAGAAGCATTGAGAATCCAAGCACAGACAGAGTTCACCCCATACCTCAGCGGTACTGCGAATTCCATTCTGATGCATTCCCTGATTGAATTGGCAGAGGGTGTCAACTTTACCGGGACCGATTCCCTGATGCCTCCTACCGTAACCCAATTGAAAGCAGATGTCCAGATTCATGCAGGTTCGAAAATCACCCTGAATTCAGATTATCACTATGGTACGAATTTGAATGATGCAGAATTTTGGGTCTAAGTTGAATTGATGCCAATTAGATTACAAAGCACCGACTATTGGAATAGTCGGTGCTTTGTAGTTTTCCGCCTTAGAAATTGTATCACAATGATTCATGAATCATTGTCGCAACCATTGCCGAATAGTTCCCTAATCAATCATACTTCCACATTGATATCAAAACCTATGATATCCCTCCATCCTTCTCCTTGGGATTCATCGTCCAGGGCAAAGGGCGTTACATGATGCCAAAGGTCTGTTCCATGAATGATTTCGTCTTTGGAATCTCCTTGGAAAATGAATTCCCCCTCCAATAAACGATGACTAAAGATGACTTCCTTGGTTCCATCATCCAATTGCTCGATGATTTGGCTGACCCCTCCCTTGACATTCTTCAGATTGACAACCAAAGCTGAAACGATATAGTCCGCACCATCCTCATGGGCTCCTTCGGGTGAATTATTTCCCGGTGTCATTGGTCTTGCCTTGACACTCATGAAATGAGCCACCATTCTTACCCCCTTGGTTTCAGGCCTAACATTACGGGTCAGCTTGAAGATACATTCCATCCATTGATAGAACAAGTCATTCTCAACATGACTTATAGGTGACTCCTCGAATATGCGAGGCAGAGAACGGTAATCATCCCCTGATACTTCCTGTGCGAATTGAGTGACAGTTTCTCTTGCCACTTGAATGGTGCCGTCTTTTTCGGTAATGTAGAATTGTGCGACGGAACGCCTTCTCCAAGGTTGGATTTTTTCCAATTGGGCGTATTGACTTTCAGAAAGTCGTTCGGTCCATTTCTCAAACATGACAAAACCGACCTGTCCTGTATAATAAGCCTTGAATAACACTTGGATTTCATCCGATTCCTCTGGAAAACATGATTGTAGGAATTCCACCCTCATACGCCTTACATCATACGGATCCCAAGGAAGGGATTCGAAGAAAGGAGAAAATGTTTTCAGAAATAATTGTTGGTCCATCCCGATATGTTCCAAACTTGAAACCCTTATCGGCGACAGGACAGGGCGTCCTACCAATCTGGAAACAGCAGTTTCATCAACAGGAAATGTGAGTTTGTCTGGCATTGTTCGTTTTAGTCTTATCCTATAGGTAGAATCCTAAAAATAGTAATTAAAATGAAATCTCATCCGTATCCAAAACAATCATATTAGATACATCTCCATTTATATTGATTATGGAACCTGTTACTTGTATCGGATTGGCATCCCAGTCTATTTCTATCCAGCCATAATTATTGGCTTCCTCCAGATTCCCTATCCTCCTACTGTTCTGCTCATCGTATCCTATCCTGTTCTTGGTAATACCCGATGATGTGATATCGTATAAGGGATAAGCACCATCCACTTCCATTTTGGAAATCTCTCCTAAATGCAAATCACCACTGATAAAGAATACAGCATTAACCTGATGGGTTTGTAATAAACCGATGAATTTTTCTTGCTCCCGTGGCATTGTAGTCCAGGATTCCCTACCATTGTATTGATGGCTGAATTGAATACTCGAAGCGATAATCCTGATATCGGCATCTTCCTGCAATTGTGATTCGAGCCAAGTCCACTGTGCCTCACCCAACAAGGTAGAATCAGGACTGGGATTCGGACAATAAATATTCTTACAGCCACTCATTCCGTCATTGCGAATCAAATCATCCCTGAATGTCCTTGTATCCAAAAGGATAATCTGGACTTTCTTATTATCATCCCCATTAAAAATTCTTGCATCATAAATGCCCTCACGCATTCTTCGTTCGGACGATTTGGGTTCCCTGAAAAAATCAAGGAATACTTCCTTGGAGGCTTCCTTTTGAGGATAATACTTACCCGCATCATTCTCACCATAATCATGGTCATCCCAAGTGGAAAGGATGTATGAATTCAGGGCCAGATTCTTGAATTCTTCCTTTTGTGATAATTCTGCATACTTATTTTCCAACACCTGCATGTCTTCCGTATCCCCATAAACATTATCACCCAGATAAATGAAAAGGTCAGGATTCCTATCCGCCACCATTTGCAGGATGGGTTGTTGTTCATACTCCTCGGCACAAGAACCGAATGCAATGGTAGAAACCCGATTAGGAGCATCGGCCCATTCGCCATTATCAATTACAAAATTTTCTTTTTTACAATTCGAAAAAAGTACCATTACCAATAGAACATAAAGACACTCCTTATTCATTTTTAATGAGAATTTTTTCCGTGAATTTGAATCTTCCTTCTTTTACATGAAGAATATAATAGCCCGATTTCAAAACATTCGAAAGGGGTAAAGGGAAGTTCTGAATGGGAAATTCCATCTGTTCAATAGCATCATAAACCAATCGTCCATCCAAATCAAATATCTTCAATTCCACATCACGACCCGATGATGTAGAAGACTGAATCAATACATTCAATACTTCTTGATTGCTTGCAGGGTTGGGGTAAACGAATACATTAAAATCAACAGTGGCTTCAGGTATGGCCATACGGGGTAATATTATGGTGCCTCTTTCCGGTGCTTCGGCACAGACGGAAGCTCCCTCATTACTGGTAACACAAACCGATGAATTAATGGTGTACAATTCCAAGATTCCTACATCATCCACATACCAGCCATTCCCTTCGTTGGCCGTATTCGTAACAAAACGGAATCTTACTTGCACATCCTCATTGACATAATCACTTAAATCCACATATGACGACTCAAAATCCCCATTGAATCCCCAATATCCCTGTCGTTCATTCAATAATGGATTGGATTGGAAATTACCACGATAACCATTCCTAAAAATCTTATCACCCACATCCAACCATGTGGTACCGCCATCAATGGAAACCTCGACCAAACCACCATCGGCAGCAGGATCGGTATCATAAAAATGGACAAAGCGCAAAGTAGGATTCGCTTCATTCAGAACCATGCTATTCATCACAAGGGATGCATCACTTAAGTCCGCAATATCATCAACAAAAGCCGTGGATTCTCCTTGGTAGGTCAGGTTGGATTTCAGGTACCACTGCCCGTCATTATTCCAATTAGAAAAACCATTTTCAAAGCCATCAAAAAAGGAAAATGTAGAGAATAGGTTGGGATCAGTTACCACATCATAAGTTATCCGAACTTCCTCGCCAGCTGTCATCTGACCAATGAATATATTCAAATCATTAACGACCAAGGCAGCATTTGTATTCGGTGAACTTATCGTTACAGAATTGAATACCAAGTTGGTTTCTGGTTGAATGGCATCCACGACGACGACATTGGTCTGGGTTTCTTGCAAATCATTCCTCACTATAATTTCATAATGAATAGTGTCTCCTGCCTCCACCTCGGGACTAGCTGTCTTAGTCACTTTCAAATCTCTTACACATACCGGAGATAAGTCGAATGCTTCCTGACCATCTCCCCTACTATCCGTACTACCTTGGATAGCACTGAATCCTAAGCCCCGTCTAGCAAACACCTCCCAAATCAGACATGCATTTACTCCTCCATAATTCAGTTCATCCGCAGCCAATATGGCATCTCTACCATCTACGAATCCAGGTTCGCAAGGCATCAGTTTCATGCCATCCATCACTAATTGAATACAACGGTTATTTCCTCCATTCCCTTGATATACATCACTGTCGAATCCGTACTCATCCACCAATGCCCAGTACAAATCCCAAAGCATGGCATTCCAAACCATGCCTACCCCGTGTGGTATGGACTCCGTAATGATATCATCATAGGTAGCAGGATTGATATTCATATCTGTTGAATAGGGATAGGTCCTGAGTCCTTGCCCATCATTGGATTCCCTTAATAGATAGGTTCCTACACCCCTTGGCATTTCACCTAGCATTCCTTCGGTTGTCGTAAGGGCCAAAGCAAAAAAATCACTCCATCCCTCTCCCATTTGTTCTTGGTTTTGTAAACAGGACGTCGTCATCTTTCCACCTACCAATCTATTGGAAATCCCGTGGGCGAATTCATGGAGTACAACTCCATTATCCAAGGAAGCATCCAATTCATCAGGTCCGGTCAATTGTCCGATTTGCAATGATGCCACGACTCCATTGGGAATTTCAGAAAGGATACCCTGGCAATCCGAATTGGAAATAATAATGGAAGGTATCGTAACCAAGGCGGCAAAATCACCTCCCAGCATATTGAGTACCTCATCGTCCGTATTACAAATGATGGCTGCGATAGCTCCTTGTTGTTGGGCCCTATAAACCTTAGCTGAAAAATTGCAGGAACCTCTATTGATCACTGCAATCTTACCATCCAAATCATTCGTAATATCCTCACAGGCCAGAATTGGTTCTGCCAGCATCAATTCTCCGGTCACCGGAGTCTCTGTCAATTCTGGTCCGAAGTCCGCCAAACCAGAAACATATCCTCCTGCGATAGATTGCGGGGCATTAATAATCAGTCGGGGCAAATCAACTACATCCTCATTCCAGAGGTAGGTTCGCATTCTACCCTTGTCACCATCCTGAAATCCTGCAAAAAAATTAGCATTGTTCCTATCTGTGGTATCATCATTAGAATCAGGTGTTATATCTCCCCTACTCTGACAAAGTACATTGATATAATCATCGCCTCCGTCCGTTCCAGAATAGTTGACTTGTTGGAAATTTCCGTGTTCCTCATCAAAGCCGTACAAATAAGAAATATCATGGGCGATATTTGTGGTATAGAAAGCTTGGACCACAGAAAAGTCAATATAAGCATCAGGTTCCGTATTCGGGTTGAACGGAAAACTAAAATCCAAGGCGCTACCGCCTGATGGCTCATCACCCGAAGATGCCAAATCACCATTCCTATCCTGATATGCATGACAATTATTGCCTTGTGTAATTTCCGTATCTGCCCCTTGCAGTCCATTCGTATCGTGCCATCCGAAAGGAGAACTTTCGGGATGAGCAGGGTCAACCACCACTGACCTATCCCCATGTGACGGACTTTCTACAAAAAATGGGTAGACATCATAGCTATCAGGATTCATCATTTTTTCTGGAGTGGAAACATGCGAAGTGCTGCAATGATGTCCGGTATGTTCTGTATCAAAAGTGCAACTCAACATCAAATCTTCCTCGTGAATGAATGCTCCTGAGGCTGCATCAATAAAAATAAGCCAAGCGTGATGCCCATTTGTCATTTCCAAACCGATTTTCCAACAAAGGATTAAAGTATTTTCATTGCCTTTGTGATAGCACAAGGTTACGGGAATATCCGATAATACTCCATCCTGTTTCAAGTAGACATAATGCGAACCGTCCTGTTCGATGAGTTCGGGACTGAAGCTTTGAATTCCTTTGCGTACCAAGGCTTCTTGGAGCGCCTCATGGGACTTGATTAGATATTGACTTGTATTGATTTTGGATTGGGCATTGAATACACAGGATGAACCATAATGGAATACATTCTCATCCATTGTATGAATATTCATTATTGCATTATGTATAGGAATATCATGGACTGTCTGATTGAAATAATGATGAGTAGCTCCATTTTGTCGGGATGTGGATTGCTGGATTAGTAGCATGTTTTCCATATCCGTATCCAGTAGACCAGCATTCAGCTGGATTGTTTGTAAGGCATCCGAGGGAATATCAATTTCCTTAGGACTCTGGGAAAATGAGGGGATGATAAAAATCAATAGACTGGCAAGTGTAAGAAGTTGCTTCATCCAACTAAGATTTAGTGAGAATACCAAGTTAAGGAATAGCTACTAAAAAAGTTTAGGAAAGGATTTGAATTATCCCCTATGCGCAACTAATAGGGAAAAGAAAAAAGCCTTTGCCTAAACAAAGACTTTTCTCCATAAATAGTACCGAATCAGCTGTATCGATTCAGACCTTTATTCCAACAGTACCAAAATCAATTATTTTATTCAAGCATCATTCTAAAAAGTCATACTATTACTTAGAAGTATTTCAAACTTATTCTGAATGAACCATTTCATTTATTTACGGATGGTCTCCGTTGCTTCATCATATTTTTTCAGGCATTTATCTGTCATGATTTCATACAATGTGAGGCCTGCCGGCGGACTAATCACTCCCATTGCGATGGATGCTATCTCTGCACGTTCCAGACAATCAACCAATTCTTGTTCAGGAGTTGATGCATTGGATGGATAATCGGGAAATTCGATTCCAGGAATGAGCCCCTCTATAAAAGGCACACCCAAATCGTGATTCAACACTTCATATCTTTCAAGTAATTTATACTTCAATTCCTTTACATCCTTACGCTGATTGAATATTCCTTTCGCCTGTCCTTTCAGGGATTCCTTACTTACGAAAAATGCTATTTCCAGTAATTTTTTGAAATCGGGGTCCTGGGATAATTTCCTACCAACTTCTTCCTGTGCAAAAATTGAAATGGAAAAAAATAAACTAAAAGAAAGAATCAATATTTTTTTCATGATAATTATTTTTAAACGATTATAAAATTTAATATTTCTAATATCCAAAGATTATTTTAATTCAAACAATCTTTCAATTCATTAAGGCAAGCACTCATATCAATATAAAATTGGGCTATTGCCAAAACAGCAACACCTACTGCACCTTCTAATCCTCCGGCACCACCACCTTCGACTCCTCCCTGAATCATCCCTTTGATGCTATTTTCTATTGCAGTACTCCTACATTCCCTATATGCATCAACACAGGGATTACCTGCAGGAATAACCTGACCTCCAACTTCTACTGTCCTGATATCACCACCAACGGTAAACATCCCCGGCCTGATACTTCTAGCTGCATCTTCCAAGGAAGTACCCCTGAAATTCTTTCCGGAATAACGGGATTGTAGAACTTGGGAAATTTGGACATACTGCTGCAATAATTTTTCGGACACATTGAATTCCTTGGCAACATCTTCCAACTTATTATTTTTCATATGCTCAATCGAAGTAACTTTGGCATTCAACTCACCAGCGGACATCCCATCAATCTGATTGACTATCTGTTCTCCCAATTGCTCCGTTACATTTAGTAATCGTCGAAAGTCAGCATCTTTCGTGACATCCTGTGCCAGTAGATTCAAAGAGAGAAATGCAAATAAAAAAAAGCAAGAGAAATTTTTCATAATTCCTGAATTTTGGTTCCCTATTCCTAGGAAAGAGTTATTTAATAAAATTTAGAAGTCATTTTAAAATTCATCCTCATGACTTCAACGGAATAGAGTCCTTGCTTCAAAAATGTGATATCAAATTGAGTCAAATATTTTATTTTTGACGAATTTAAACGTTGACAAACGATTTAATCATTTCCTACTACAGGAACGGAGTACAAACTTCTTTAATTAAGAGCATGTTCAGATTTTTCAATTGATATGATTTAATACCATTGTAATATTAGCCAAATAAAGGAAATTAACAGCACTCCTAGTTGTGTGTTCATGGTCTACGACCACGCGTCTGAAGAAATACATCCATGCAAATGATCTCTCCACAACCCATCGCTTCG
>JAHDHL010000012.1 GCA_020631355.1 Saprospiraceae bacterium
GTAGACCTACTAGGACTCGAACCTAGAATGCGAGAACCAAAAACTCGAGTGTTGCCAATTACACCATAGGTCTGTAACCAACCTTTTCTTCAAAAGGTGACGCAAATATATAAACTTTGAATCATTCTGTAAAGTTCCCGAGATGTTTTTTTATTAAAAAATTTAATCTAGCTGCTAGCAGCAAAGATGATGGGGGATACGTTCTATAAGAACCAAACAGAAACACAGGACTAAGAGGCCATTTTTGGTCTTTTGTATTCCATACACGAATAAGATGTCTAAGGGAAATTTGCATTATCCTAATCTTAGGTCTAACTTTAAAACGAGTTAAATGGAATTATCACTAAGCTTGAAGCATAAAGAAGAAGACTTCATACATGCCTGCGTCCGTAAGGAACGATGGGCCCAACGGAAGCTGTACGAAATGTACTACAGCAAGATGTTGGGTGTGTGTGTCCGTTATGCCAGGGATACTGAGGAAGCCAAGGATATTCTTCATGAGGGATTCATCAAGGTTTTCAAGCACATAGCCAAATACCAACCCGGAACTTCACTCAATGCTTGGGTGAAAAGAATCATGGTCAATACTTGCATTGACTACTATCGCAAAATTTCAAGGAGGAGGACTGAAGACATGGACCACGCCAATGGTTTGTTCACCAAGGAACCGGATGCCATTGATAACTGTAGCGAGGAGGACATCCTCAAATCGGTACAGTCATTGTCACCCGCTTACAGGGCTGTCTTCAATTTATATATTATCGAGGGCTATTCCCACAAGGAAATTGGGCAAAAGCTAGGGATTACAGAAAGTACTTCCCGCTCGAATTTGGTAAAAGCTAGGTTAAAACTAAGGGAGATGTTGGCTCCCAAATATGCAGATTATGGAAAATAAGGACTTCGACAAATGGATTCGAAAGCGCCTGGAAAATGTCCAGCCTGAATTCGATCCCGGTGACTGGGATAGGATGGAGGAGGAGTTGGATAATGACGAGAGAGAATCAAAGGAACTACTGTACTTCAAGGGAATGGAAATCGCCATCGTGCTATTGGTGGTATTGACATTGTTCAGGTATTACCCTGATTCGACACCAGTAGCGGATTATCCGTTTCAACAGGGTACCGAGGTGATTACACCCCAGGAAAGAACCTCATCAAATGGTACAAGTACGAATTCGGATGTACTATCGGATGCACAAGACAAGGTTGCATTGGCCGATAACCATTCTAATGCAAGGAATACCGAAACTGGAAATATCGACTCTGATATACAGTCTCCCGTTCAATCCATATCAACCGTAACTCATTCTAATACTACATTATCCTCACAACAAAATAATTCAATATCGAATACAATCTACACTGATATACCTGTTTCCAATCATACCAATACAGAGACATTTGAAAAAGTACCTTCCACTGAGAATAAGGCTCTGTCACCCATCACCATACAGCAATTATCCCTTGATAATAAGTTGGAGGTAGCAACTCTAGAGGAAAATGTGGTTCTGGAAACTTCATCTATATTGGAAACCATAAAAATGTTGGATGTTGAAGTCAGTCCCATGGCACAGGAGCAAATGCAGATTCCCGTTCAGTTGAATAAGCCTGAATTCAGATTGAGTTATTCAATGGGATTGGACTGGAATAATATCGTAACGCCATATGATATGGATACGGGATCTTCTTTCTCGCAAGGAAATCTGGGTTTTTCATCCGCCTTGACAGCTTCAATCAAGAAGAACAGATGGGAATTCGAAACAGGTTTGGGGTATACAAGGAATGCCTACAATCCCGTGCCTGTGTATGAAGTGACAGGTAGTTCCCGGGAGGGATACGAGGCGCAGACCTTGAATAATCTGACATTCAATATTCTTAGGATACCATTGAATGCAAGATTCTTTATCAGGAAATCATCCAATCCGGTTAATTTCTATATCAGTACAGGAGCCAACCTGAATGCAGTGGCATGGTCCAATTATTCCAGATATACCTACCAGGTTAAGGAAGAAACCAATTTGGTGGATGTATTGGAGGGCAGACAACCCAAGGATGTGGTAAGTAAGAATGCAGGATTCTTTAATGATGAGACAATCGGAGAAAACTTCTTCATTACGGCGCATCTTGGTTTTGGGATGGAAAGCAGAATCAACGAGAAAACCAGTTTCTTCCTGCAACCTAAGTATACATTCTACCTGATGCCCGGTACCACGGGATTGGGACCGAATAATGACCAATTCAATTCATTGTCATTCGACTTGGGGCTCAGATATAAGTTTTAATAATTCAGACTCAATTTTATATAGAAGTGCTCGGTTGTTCGCAATCGGGCACTTTCTTTTTTATGTGTATCCATTTAAATAGAAACTCATTTCCTTATATCATGGAATTATGAGGGAACAGGGTTGATGAAGAAGTCATTTGGAAAATAGGAATGGGAAGATTACTATATCTTATCCTCGTATTTACTGAAAATGACCACACCAACGATACAGAAGATGAGGGCTGCAACAGCAGTTGCGCGGACACCCATAGGGTTATCAAGGCTTTTTCCCATAAGTAATAGGGATGGGAAAATGAGATTGGCCAGCGTAATTCCTATTTTCATCATGAATGTACGGACCGCAAAGTAGGTGCCTGCATTATTGATACCGCCTTGTTCACTATCCCTATAAATCAAATCGGCGATGATGGCATTGGGTATGATGCCGAATGATGCCATCGGAAATGCCGAAAGGATAGCTGTGAAGTAGAACAGTATATTGATGTTGAGTGGAATCAGGTCAATGAATCCCGTTATACCAAAGATGATGATGTAGGAACAGAATGCCATAATGGTTACTTTCTTCTTTCCTACCTTGCGAACAGCCACGTTAATCGGCCAATAGAACAGTAAGCTGCATATCAGTGCCAATCCAAGGAAAGCAACGGATTCCGCTTGGTCCTTTCCCATTAGTAATGTGATATAATAGGCGATGCCCAATTGGATGAATGTAGCAGATAACCAATAGGTAAGATCAGAAAATACGAATGCCTTGAGATTATTATTCTTTAGGATAAGGCTAAAGAAATACTTGAATCCACCTGGGTTTTCTACCTGATTCTGTTGGGCATACTTATTCTCATTCAAGAAGAATACAGGGATGAGCATGCAAACCAATGCCATACAGGAAAAACTGAAAATCAGGGTTTGGAAAGCATCAAGATAGCTGTAGCCCTGTTCCACGAATGTACCAATCAAACCATATATCGAAAAACCGGTGGCAAATCCGAATATCCAGGTCAGTGAGATGACGGTACTGATTTTCATCCGGTCATCCGGGTGATGCCCCAATTCGGCAATCAAGGCATTATATGGAATCAGATACATCGTAAAGCAGATGTAATAGACAATGGAAATACCCACTAGCCATATAACATTCAGATTGGAAAGTTCATGACTGATAGGGTAGAATAGCAAAAAGGAACTCAGGGCAAATGGCAATGCGGCAATGGCCATCATTTTCTTTCGCTTACCCAATTTATTGCCATTGAATGAATCACTGATTTTGGCTATCCAAGGATCGGTAAAAGCATCCAGTAGACGGCCTGCGGCTCCCAATAGGCCCACAATGGTGAGAATACCCAGAATGGAACCCTGATAAAAGAAAGCAGGGAATCGTTCGATTCCATCCTCAGTAGGCATGTAGAAATAAACCAAGAGCGAGCCCGCACTGAAACTAGCCAACGACCAACCGTATTGGCCTATGGCATAAATGATGATTTGGGATAAGGGAGGCCTTGGTTTACTATCTTGCAAAATGTAGGATTTCTACTTTACTGGTTATCCTTTCTTGGTAATTTCCAAGAATTCGGACTCTAAGCTACGTTTTCTTTCCAATAATCTATTGAGAATAAGTCCTTTTTCAAAAATAAGGCGATTCAATTCAGTAGCACCGATTCCATCCTCAGGAAGTGTGATGATAAGATGATCCTTTACTTCCTCCATTTTCTTGATATTGGGTACGGCAGCCAATAATTCCTTGAGCTGGTCCATTTTGTCGGAACCGATTTCGATGAGCTTGTCTGAAGTCAGAATGGCTCCTACGGTTCCGGATGCAAGCATCTTACCCCTTTTGATGATGGCAACGTGGGTACAGATTTTTTCAACCTCATCCAGTATATGACTGGCCATTAAGATGGTCTTACCCCTGTCGGCAATCTTGATGATGGTTTCCCTGACTTCGGCAATTCCCTCGGGATCCAAACCATTGGTCGGTTCGTCAAAAATGAGGACATCTGGGTCGCCCACCAATGCACCTGCTATGGCCAATCTTTGTTTCATTCCCAAGGAGAATGTCCTGAATTTGGATTCCTTGCGCTCCTTAAGATTCACAAGTTCCAATAACTCGTCAATATTGGGAGCGTAGTCCTTCTTGATATGTGCCACGATTTCCAAATTCTTTCTGGCAGACATATAGGGATAGAAATTGGGGGTTTCCAAGAGTGTACCGATATGCATCCTTGCCTTTTCCCCATATTCGTTATCGAACCAAGTGTATTGCCCGGCCGTGGGTTTGATGATACCCAAGACCATACCGAGAGTAGTGGTTTTGCCACTACCGTTGGGTCCGAGTAATCCTAGGATTTGACCTTTTTCGATATTGAGGGATAGCTGATTGACAGCGGTGATGCTGCCATATTGCTTTGTTAGATTTTGGATGGATAATACTGACACTGCCCAAAGGGTTTGATGAATCCTAAAAATATAAAAATCCTCATTCCAAATGCATGGAATGAGGATTCATATCTATCAATACATTGATAAATTAGACGAAAAATCAATCATTTTTTTCCGAAGCGGGTAATGCATTGGTTTTCTCGCCCCGATATTTCTTCTGATATATATCCCAAGGTGTTTTCTTGTAATGGTCCCCACCGAAATAAGTCATGATCGGTTCGAACTTCTCGGCAGGCAAATAACCCGGGATAGGTTGTATCACTTTCTGATTCTCATTAATGAATACGACAGTAGGATAGCCCAATTTACCATTGGTCATCCAAGCAGCCAGTTCATGGTAACCCCGCTTGCCACTCTTGACGAACTTGTATTCCTTTCCATTGAATTCGATGCTTTCCTTTTGTTCCGCATCGAATTTGACCGCATAGAAATTATTATTGATATAATTGGCAATCACAGGATCCTTGAAAGTACTGGCTTCCATTTTCCTGCACCATCCGCACCATTCTGTGTAGACATCAACGAATATCTTACGCTTTTCTGTCTTGGACTTTTCCATGGCCTGTTCCCAGGTCAACCATTCCACTCCTCCCTGGGGAGCAATAGCGGTATCCACACTCACGTTTGGGGACCATACCATGGTAGCCAGCATGATGATAGGTGCGAATAGAAGTTTATACATGATATGATTTCTTTAGATGATATGTGTATCGGAAAATCAGATACCCTAAAACCAGTGGGAGCCTACTTTCCAAATCGAATCCCTAAGGGATGAAATTTGTTGTAAACCAATAACTGGTATGTATGATTTCAAATGAATATGAGTTCAAGATAAGAATAAAGCACTTCACTAGGAAAGTGGATTAACGCTATTTTAGAAAAGATTAACCTTTGTTTTTATGGAATAGCGACAATTACTTACTCTTTGATTCAATGTACTGGTCATATGTCTTGGTTTTATAATTATTGTCACCAATATAACCCAATACATCAAGCATGTCATCAGCCTGTCTGTAACCCGGAATGATTGTGATACGGTCCACTTTTTCATCCATGGCTACGAATGAGGGATAACTCATCTTATTCTCCAACAATGCAGCGGCTAATTCGTGATAGCCCCTTCTACCATTGGCAACGTACTTGAAAGTATGTCCCTTATAAACGATGTCTTCCTTTTGCTCGGCATCCAACTTGACAGAATAGAAATGCTCATTCATATAGTTGACAACTTCCTTATCCTTGAAAGTGGTCGCATCCATACGCTTGCACCAGCCACACCAATCGGTATAGACATCAATGAAGATTTTCTTCGGATTCTTGTCATTCTTCTCAATGGCTTCTTCCCATGTCATCCATTCAATCTTAGGAGCGATTTCTTCCGTTACGGATTCAGAATCGTTAGAAGAAATAGAGAACGAATAGGAAACAAAAGCAATAGCAACCAGAATCGGTAGGGCTAGGAGAGATGTAAATTTTCTCATTAGGATAATATTATGTGAATTTTCAGGATGGGAAATACCCGTACCTGAATGAATTCAAGGTGAAAATATATTTTAAGTCAAATGATACTCAGACATAACTTTTTTATGAGTTACGGATTCTAAGTATTGAATATCATCTAAAGTTCAATTAGTATTCCAATAAGGCCTACTATTGGACAAGGACACATCAAATGTACATATGAACTGCATCCGGCGTTTCTAAATTAACAGTATTTAACCTTGTCGAAGGATTACTTGTTACCAAATGTCTTGGCCATACCATTTTCCCATCTTATCCTATGGAGTTCATAAATATGACAGACATCCATTCCGAATGAGCGTTCTTCTACCCATTCAAACCCAAGCCGTTCATAGAATCGGTGTACCCTTGTATTTTGTACCAATGGGTCAACCAATATGGATTGAACATTCTTCGATTCAAAGCAAATACGAATGGCCAGTTCCATCATTTGGGTTCCATATCCCTTGTTGAGATAATGGGCTTCACCAATCCAGATATCAATGGCCCGCTTATCATTAGATACATCGCCCCAGTATTTCGTTTCTTCGAGATGAGGATTTATGATTTGAATGAATCCGATGGCTTGCTCACCAATACATGCCATCAACTGTAACCGCCAGTCCAAACGGCGGGGAAGTTCATAGTCCCAATTCCAATCATCATTGGGGTCGGATGCAATGACGTGTTCCTGTTGGTCCCAATGACGGAGTACCTCCAAGTCATCCAAGGAGGCTTTCCTAAGTATGATTTGGGAATGGGCCATGTTTCCCTATGGAATCTTCTCGACTTCCGCGGGGGTATTGTCTGCCTTGATTAATCTACTGGCGAGCATACGGGCTTCCCTTTTCGGGTTTCTCCACCAATCGAGTGAATTGGTCTTGAATATCTTATACCCCGCCTCTTTCAATTTCTTATAGACAGAACGCTCGAATTCGCTGGCAACAGTTTTCATATTGCGGTCCAGAGCATCACCGATAATCAATGGAATGGGTTGTTTGTAGTCCAAAGGAATAATGGTAATAGCTGCTGTGCCCACTTCCGATAATGGTGAAAGAAGTTTGATTCTATCGGATTCGAAGTATGGCTCTAACTCATCCTTGATTTGGGCCATGAACTTATTCATATCCCTTTCATTCTTCTTGGCTCCAGGCCATTCTATTTCCTCAAGGAATGCATACCTTTTTTCATCATCCAAAGCGGAAGTAATGTCGGCATATTTCAGGAACTGGATTACTGGGCCACAAGCGCTGATATTCTGTTCCATTTGCTCATCCACATAGGATTTGGGAATGGAAGTACAGATAATCAAATCCTTTTGGGTATGTCCGAGTATGATATTCAATGCGGATTGTCCGAAACTGCTTTCCATGTCTTGGAAATGCTGTGTAATATTTCCCCTGAGATTGGTAGTACCATAAGTCATGGACCAAACCACGGTTTCGTAGTGTTGTTTCAATTCAGAAACATGCAGTACGCGTAATCCGGACTCCTCCAGTTTGACAATCTTATCTGAGAACGGATTCCTTTTTTGTTTCAGATATAGAAGATAGGCACTGATGTGATCCCTTTGGGAAAGGGTATTGGTAACAATGGCAGTATGGGGCATCTGACCATCATTCTTACTCGGCATTTCTGCCAATATCCTTACCAGATGTTCTGCTTCCAAAGCATTACTTCTATTCTCCTCATTATATCTGCTTCCCTCGGATGGACTGATATGGATTCCCAACCTTTGGTAAGGTTTGGTGAAGTAATTGATGGACTTGATGCTCTTTTGATAAGTGGTGTAGTTGATGAAATCGCTACAAGCCCTTTCATTATTGATATGTTTGTAATACAATCTGGAAATATCCATTCCGGATTCAGCCAAGGTGTTCATGAATATCTGAACATTCTGATGATAGAGGGATTGTCTGCGATCACCGATGGCCAGTATCCTTTCCGATTTTTGGGTAATCGGAAGGGCTTGTACTGTTGAAATCAGATGTGCATCATCAAAAATGATGAGGTCGAATTGGATATCACTTTGTGTCAATAATTCCTCAGCGACATTCGGTGTCATCATCATAATGGGAAATGATGATGGAAGTTCCTTATGTAGGGTACCGAACAAATCCTTCAGACTGACCTTAGCCGGTAATTGTGCTTTTTTAGAAGTCAGGATTTGATACAGCTTCTTATCCCTTTTTTTGAGTTGGTCCAGATGAATGGATTTTTTCTTAGACCAAATGGCATGGATATGCGTAGGCAACTGATTTCTCAGATGGGTCAACTCATCCATGTAATCATTCCTGAAATGGTCATTCACAGCTGCTGATAAAAACGAACGGTCTGATAGACAATTATAGTAATACCAACTATTGAATGCAGGAAGCCATTGTTTGGCATGAGACCGGACTAGGGCCTTGATGGTTTCCTTAGAAATAGGTAGGATTTCCAACCAATGCCTTTGCCAAGGATAAAAATCTTGGAAATCAGGCATGTAACGCTGACTCTTATCCAATAAGACCCAAAGATTCTCTAAAGAATCAAGCCTTTTGGTCAATGTGATACCATCATAGGAGAACCATTCCCTGAATAATTTGATTTGGTTGAGTTCTTCCAATAGTACATCATGGAGGTATTCCAACTCACCAATCCTACTCTTATAATCCAATTGAATCTGGACGGACTTGCTATTCAGTGCATTGGATTCCTGCCTTACTCCCAATGGGATATTATCCGTCCAATCCATTAGGGTATTGCCGAAGTCAATCAGGTATTGTTGGATGTTCAGAATGGTATCAACTTCTTTCTTCTTAGGGAATTTATAATTGAAATAACGTTTTTCATTATATAAATCCTCTAATTCGGAAAACTCCTCATTGATTTCCCTACGGGCTTCCTTGATATTGAAATAGGTATCAGAGAAGACTCCATACATTTGTAGTTTTGTGCTGGAGGATTTTTTGAAATCATCTCCGAAGACCTGAGCATACTCACCAATCTTATTGAGGATATTCTGTTGTTTTTCGTTCAATTCCCTTGCATGACTTTCATAGTGTTCCCTAAGGTTATCCCTGTAGGATTCAAGTCCATCGGTGAATCTACCTAGCAGTTCCTCTGTCTTATACTTGAAGTGCGCGAGTTGCTTGTTGATGTAAGCCTCACTCTTATTGGCTTCACGATTCAGGAACAGTTCCTCGTGCAATACTTGCAAAGGATGATCCAACCTTTTAACGGGTTGGTAAAGTCTTTCTCCCTTATTGATATCCGTTTTTAGAATATCGTATTCCCTGAAGGTGAATTTGTATTCCTTGGCATTAAGCTTACCGGATAGGATGTCCTTACCTGCATGGCGACTACTTTCGATATAATGCCCCACAGTATCCGTAAAGTCGAATGTACCGAAAGCCTGTCTATTCATCAGGTCGTGATGTGCATTGATTTTATCATGCTTGCCCAAAACTCTTTCGAGCAATATCTTGAATCCTAATTCCCTATCCTTGTTGGGTTTGTATTTGTTTTGGCTGCTTTGCTTTAGGGCATAATAGAAATTGGTCAAATCATTATTGGCATCCTTGAAAAGGTAGGATAATGCGCCGATATGATTGGTATTGAGCGTGGAATGAATTTGTTCCAGGCTACTCTTATTGGAGGAAACAATCAGACAGGTCTTACCATTGGCTAATGCATTGGAAGCAACATGTATGGCCGTATGTGTTTTCCCTGTTCCAGCGCCACCTTCCGCAACGGTTGTCGCATTTTCCATGACCTGAAGCGCAATGTTCTTTTGGCATGGGTCAGGCTTGACCAGACTGAAAGGATGATGATACAGACCATTATTGGATTGGTCCAAGGATATGGTTTCTTCTTCTTCGTTTTCCAGCTTTTCCTTGAGGTGGTGGGACAACATGAGATGATCCTGCCCATAGATACCCAGTGTACCGGAGAATCTAAGTTGTGGGTCTTCTCCCCAGTCCTTGATTTCATCTGCCGATGGAGATGGGATTATGGCAAAACCCGAAGTATTACCCGGAATATCCATTTGGATGGATATATTATTACAGAATGCGGATAATTTTCCACCATCCAAACCATCATTGATGATTTCCTTGGCGGATT
This sequence comes from Saprospiraceae bacterium, assembly GCA_020631355.1. Lineage (GTDB taxonomy): Bacteria > Bacteroidota > Bacteroidia > Chitinophagales > Saprospiraceae > JAHDCE01. Next base: position 10,328 of record JAHDHL010000012.1, read on the forward strand.
CGAGAATATCCACATTGAATCTATCCTTGAGCAAATTGACTGCGAATCTGTTGGGTCTGATATTGTAGGAAGCATTCCTTTTGAGGGACCATGTATTGGTTCTGTGCTGACTGGGTTCAAGATCTATGTCCCAGATGAAAAGGGGCGAAGCGATAGGGAAAAGGGAATGTTCCTCCTTGTGTATCAGTAGGGGATAACCGAATCCCAACTGATGCGAGCCTTCGTCCTTTTTCTGATTGATGTGTTCTATATACAGATGATGGAACCTTTCTGAAAAATCATCACTGGCTTGTATTTCGGCATCCATTACCGCATTACCCAATAATTGTTTGATGAATTGTGTGGAGAATGCGTCACTTAATGATGCATTGGCTATATCAACCCGGTCGATGCTTATTGGAAAAGCATTCCTATAGATGGATTCCTTGAGGTTGAATTCTAGGTTCTCGGATAATTCTTGCAGTTTGGACTTGTCCCATCTCATGGTTTTCTCAACATTTAATTGGCTCTGAAAGCTTATATGCGAGGAAATCATTCCATAGTAAAAATGACTCCTTTACATAGTATACAAAATGCAAAATAGCACAAACATATTAATCAACAAAGAATATAATGCTTTGTAAGTCATTTGTTGGGCGTTTCTCCACCAATTCTATTGATAACCTATTATAAGTCTTAGGGTTAAGGAGATAAATGAATGGATTTAAAGTAAATTATTCAGGTATCAGAGCAGGTCTTTGAGTAATTTCGTGATAGCAGGCAACGTCCTTGGCATAATAGTGCAGTACCATACTCCTGCGGGTGAGTTCCGGATTGGTGATGGCATTCCCACCATGTAAAAGATTAGCATGCCAAATGAGTACATCTCCTTTCTTGGGTAAGAAAGTCTTTCTTTTGAATGTTTCCTTTTGTAATACCTCAGCTATTTTCTCCTCATATTTCCCATAGGCATCAGCCCCTAGGAAAAATCTATTGCTACCATGATCAAAATCGGGATTAAGGATGTAGGGCAGGGTATGGCTCCCCGGATAATAATGCAATTCACCACTACCTTCCTCCACATCCTCCAACGCAATCCAAATGGCAATCAGATAGCCAAGGGGATGAGTGGTCATGTGGACAGAATCCGAATGGGTATGTTGTTGGCTTCCCTCCTCAAAGTTAATGCTCTGGAAAAGACGGACTTCCCGTCCTAGAAGCATGGACAAAATGGATTGGATATTGTTATTGTTGACCGTATCATGGAGGGATTGGGAAGCCCTCACGGCAAACATGAGTTTCTTACTATTGGTTTGGTAATGGGTGAGTTGATGTTCCTTGATATATTCGATTTCCCTATTGATATCATCAACTTCCTTGGAACTGTAAAAATTTTCGAGGATGGCATAGCCCTTATCAGACCAATCCAGTAGACTCTCTTGGAAAGATGGCGTTAATGACTGGAATTTGGGATGCTGGGGAAGTTCGGATTTGGAATCCTTGGTGTCCAGCCAGGGCGCTTGGCCTTTCGCATCCTTGAAGTCGATGCTTGAGACGGCCTCGAAGTAGGTTTTGGAAATGCCCAAATCCTCATATTGTTTTTCAATATGGCGGAGTTTCTTCTTATTGAAGAAGTTATAAATCGTATATGCAGGCTTGAATCTTCTGAGCCGATCTTTGAGTCCCATACTGTAAAATTAATATTCCTATCATAAATCTGTAAGGTTACTATACGGCAATGGGGAATTTATATCAGAATATGTATAAGGAATTCGAAAGGGAACGAACATAGAATCCATTCCCTTTCACTTATTTCTTCTTGATTCGATTGAGTCCTGCCTTGGCCTTGGCATGCAGACCATTTTTGTATTCATCAGGACTGAGGTCAAGGCATTTGTTGTAATAGGTTCTGGCTGCGTCATACTTAGCCAATTCCTCATTGATGGTTCCGGCTTCCAGAGCGGCCCTACAAGCGAAATAATACCCCAGTTGGGAGCCTTTCTCTATGGTGGTATTATAGGATGATATCGCTTGGTCGTGTTTTTTCAATGCTTGATAAATCCTACCTTTCCTGTATAGGAATTCCAACTGTTCTGCCTTGTCTGAAAACGAAGCAGCTGTTTTGGATTCCAGTACGGATTGGGCTTTTTTATAGTAGCCACCGTCAAATAATAGTCTGGCTTTCAGCAGTGTTGTATTGGGTGTCTTTCCTGATTCTGCAGCTTTGAGTGCGCTTTTGTCTCCCTCTATGGATGCATGGCCACGACTTATGATTCGCGTCATATTCTTTTTGAATCCTTGTTCATTACCCTTGAGGAGTTCAAACCAGGCAATCCGATGGTAGCATTCCTTGATATAGTTTCGGCCTTTGAAATTCATGACATACTTGTTGAGGTAATAACCCGCATCATCATCCTGCTTGTATAATTTCGATAGCCCCAACATATAATCCAGATAGTGGAAATCATGGTATGCCTTTCCTTTCGGGCGATTTTCCAGAATTTGGATAGCCTTGTCATTGTTGCCCGTATGTTGTGCTATACTCGCTTGTGCGAAACATATCAATGGATTCTTACTGGCATCCAAACTAGAGGAATTGATGATGTTCCAAGCTCCTTTTCCCTCATTCCCGATGTGCAGGATGGTGAAGGCATACATAATGATGGTCTCATTCTTAAAGATGAAAGACGGATTATTGTCAGCATACCTAAGAACTTCCTTGATTTCTCCTCTCCCTTGTTCTATGGTTCCGCTGAGTCCACCCATTTTGACCAAGAATTTATAGTTAGGAGGCACAGCCCCTACAATGGAATGTAGGATGCCCAGACTCTTTTTGTTGGCTACGAAATCCGGGAATATCTTTTCGTTCTTTTCCAGCATGATGAATGCACGTCTTACCTCGAACATTGCTTTGCTATATTCATCGAATTTGGCACGGGCTACCGCCCATTGTAGTCTGATTTCTGCTTGTGTATAGAGGTAGTAGGGCGAATTCTCATCTCCGGTCTTTAGTTTTTTGAGTCTTTTGTCCTTATTGGGTTCCAATCTTTTGAATTCCTCATAATCCTCATTGATATATACCTTGAGGATATCCACATAATTCTCTACATAGTAGGCCATCATATTATTGGGTTCCTCTGATTTGACTTCTGCCAATAGGGTAGTGGCCTCATCAAAGCGGATACTGATGGCTGCTTCGTATGCCTTTTTCAGTTTGGGTGAGAATGTGAATTGGTTGGCAGCATTAAGAGTGAAGCTACCTATGAGGGTTAGGAAAAGAATGAGGGTCAAATGTTTCATGTAAGCTAAGTTTTCAGACTCAATCGAAACCATCCATAAAATTTAGGAATATGGAATGGTGTTCAAATACTTAACGAAAAATAAGGACAAATGTAGGGCAAAAAAAAGAAGCCTTGAAAGGCTTTAACGATACTTTCAAGGCTTCTTAACAGGAAATAACTAAAGAACTATGCTTCTGGTTGCTCAGGCTTTGGTTCCTTTCCTACCATTAGGATGTCATCATCGACAAGAACCCTACCACAGTGCTCACAGGCAAGAATTTTCTTACGCTGTACGATTTCAAGCTGCAATTGAGCAGGAATTTGGTTGAAACAGCCACCGCAAGCGTCACGTTCCACGTTCACAACGGCAAGACCATTTCTGTAATTGTGTCTGATTTTATCGTAGGACTTCAAAAGTCTATCTTCGATTTTCTTTCTCGCTCTAGCGGATTTCTTAAGCAGCTTTTCCTCATCCTTTTCAGTCTTCTCTTGGATTTTCTCCAATTCGACTTTCTTTTGTTCCAAATCTAATTTCTTGGCTTCTAATCTCTCCGTGGCATTATCCAAACTTCCTTGTTTGACCTCTATGCCATTCCTATTCTCCCTGATGCGCTTCTCGAATAATTTGATATCCAGTTTCTGAAGCTCCAATTCCTTGGTCAATGCTTCATACTCCCTGTTGTTCTTTACGTTATTCAACTGGGATTCGTACTTTTCTATCAAATTCTTGGAGTCAGCAATGTTGCCCTCCAGTTTCGAGATGTCTCTTTCTGTATCATTGATGGAATCCTTAAGGTTGTTAACCCTAGTTTCCAAACCTATGATTTCATCTTCCAAATCTTGGACTTCCATAGGAAGTTCACCTTTGAGGATATTGATTTCATCTAGCTTGGAATCAACGATTTGTAACTCGAACAACTGCTTCAGTTTCTCTGGAACTGTATACTCTTTTTTCGCCATATTATCACAGATAATTTACTGGATTGGTATTGATGCTTGTTTTAAGGATTGCAAAGTTACTAAATTTATCACTTAAAATCTCATATAGGAGGTCAATTGTATATTGTTCGCTCTCATAATGTCCAATGTCTGCAATGACAATCCGCCCATCTGCATCAAAGAATTCATGGTATTTGTAATCGGCAGTGATGAAAATATCCGCTTTTTTGGCGATGGCTGTCCTCAGGAGAAAGCCTCCAGAACCACCACAAACGGCTACTTTCTTGATTTCCTTATCAAGTAATTGGGTATATCTAATACAATTGACACCCATACTTTTCTTGAGATACTTGAGGAACTTTTCGGCTTTCATCGCCTTAGGTAATTCTCCGATCATTCCTGAGCCCACCGTGTTGTCCTTGACATAAATATCCGAGGTATCGTATGTGAAGTCACTTCCTTGCATTACTTGTGAAAGTGCTGATAGGATTTGGGATTTCTTGTGAATGGGGTAGAGCATTTCCAATTTGATTTTGGGTGCTGCTACTTCATTATGGGTAATGGCTCCCACGGTGGAATAACTGATTTTGGTATTGTCGCTACTTTGTCCTGCACCTGCCTTGAACAAGGCAGTCTTGGCATCATCCACTTTTTCAATGGGAAGCATGACTGTCAGTTTTTTCAAATCATTCTTAGGGGATAGGATACGTGTTTTTTCCAAACCAATCCTGTCAGCTATCCTTTTATTCACTCCCATTCTCACATTATCCAAATTGGTATGGATGGCATAGATGGCGATATCGTGCTTGATGGCTTTCATGACTGTTCTCTCCACATAGTTGCGACCATTGAAACGCTTCAGTCCCCTGAAAACGATGGGGTGATGTGCAATGACCATGTTGCATCCCTTGTCAATGGCTTCATCCACGATTGATTCTATGGAATCCAGGCAAATAAGGATACCTTTCACCTTGGAGTTCGGGTCGCCAACAATCAAACCTGAATTATCATAACTCTCCTGATACATGGATGGGGCTAATGATTCCAAATAGGAGGTGATTTCTCTAATTTTCATATTGTTTCCTTGTTTTGACAACAAATATATTACGGCTCATCCAGCTTTTCCAAATCGGAAGGGAATGGAAATTCCAACTGTTCACCTGCAAGAATAGTTCCCGAAAGATTAGAAACGCCAACACCCAACAGTCGGACTTCATCCCCGATATTGATATTTTGGCGAATCAGGGTTTCTGTTTCGGCTTTAAGGAATTCGAGTGAATTGATTTCATTTGGAAATGATATGCTTCTTGTAATGGAAGAAAAATCCTTGTACTTCACTTTGATGGATAGTGTCCTACCGAATCTATCAATCTTCAGTAACCGTTGATAAACGATTTCAACGATGGGCATTATCGTTGCTACCATGGTGTCCACTGAGTTGATGTCATCAAAGAAAGTTCTTTCAGCACTTACTGATTTCCGCACCCTATGTGGCTGTACCGGGCGGTTGTCTTCTGCCCTTACGATATGATAATACCAGATGCCTGTTTTACCGAACCAAGTAGCGAGCTCAATCTTGGATTTGGACTTAAGGTCCTTTCCGGTCCTGATTCCTAGCCGATGCATCTTATCCGTTGTAGCTTTCCCTATACCATAAAACTTTTCAATGGGTAAATCCTCCAGAAATGAGAGTGCATCCTTGGGGCCAATAAGAGCCTGACCATTGGGCTTATTGAGGTCGGAAGCAATCTTAGCAAGGAACTTATTGATGGAAATACCAGCAGATGCTGTCAATTTTGTTTCTTCTAGTATCCTTTCTCGGATTTCCTTGGCAATCAATGTGGCTGATGGCATATCCTTTTTATTTTCGGTAACATCCAGATATGCTTCGTCCAAGGAAAGGGGTTCTATCAGATCCGTATATTCCCTGAAGATTTCACGGATTTGGTAGGATACTTCCTTGTAGACATCGAATCGGTGTCTTACGAAAATCAGATGTGGACAAAGCTCTTTGGCCTTAAAGCCCGGCATGGCGGATCTGACTCCGTATTGTCTGGCCTCATAGCTGGCTGCTGCCACGACACCTCGTCGTCCACCACCACCTACGGCAACAGGCTTTCCCCTTAGTGCGGGGTCGTCCCGTTGTTCTACTGATGCATAAAAAGCATCCATATCAATATGTATGATTTTCCTGTAGACCATCTTCGGTATGCAAATTATCCATTATTGGATTGCGGCACAAGTGGAGTACGGGAATAAAAAAGCCAAGCAAGGATGCTTGGCCGTTCAGAAGTAGTTCATGAGTAGGAGTGAGTGTGTGTGTTGTTATAGTTTCTTTGTTCTTATCCCCATCGGAAACTTTCTACGACAGTTTGGTTTTCTTATCCCAGGAACTGTGGAAAGTATTAATATTGAGTGTATGTAAGTTGAAGTTGGTGGCATTTTTCAGTTTTTCGAAGTGATGGTATGGTACACAAGAAGTGAATCTTGGTCTACCCGGACCATCTGTCCATTCAAAGGATTTCAAATCAGGGAAGCAATCGCAATCAGCGAGTCGATTGATGAAGCCTTGGTGCTCATATCCTGCTTGCAAAGAGAGATATTGCAACGGATGATTGTTCCTGTCAAAAAACTGAGGGTTAGGTGCAGAGGGTAGGGTGAGTGTCTGAAGATTTGGCATTTTATCCAAAATCCTACCACCTGCTCCATTGTCATCATAATAGTCCTCGTAAGTGACCATTGAGATGTTCTCGTGAAGAACCGAAGTTTGTTCTACTTCGAATTCTTTCAGGTTAATGAATTGAATGTGTGTGTTCTTTAATAGATCTCCTAGATCAAATAGTCTTGTTCCGTTCGTCCCCTTGTCGGCTCCCTTGATTTCAATGGATGAAATGAGTGGAGCGAACTCTTCTGTATTCAGAAGATTAAATAATTGGCTTGTCCATGTTTCTTCTTCAGGATGTATGTAAGCATAGATGCAGACGAGGTTGTCCTTATCCAGCCACGCTGCTACTTCGCTTTCAAAAGCTGGGTTGCAGTCTAATCTGAGTATGCCTAGAATGAGATATTTAATATCCGGGTGGGGGGAGGTTTCTAGGCTAACCTTAGATTTTGGTGATAGTACTTGAGTTTCCATAAATCGTTGGTCATTTGCTAAGTGTAAATCGTAAGGGGGGATTGTGCGATCAACAATACAAACATAAGGCAAGATGCTTTAATAATCCAAATTTTGTGACAGGTTTTTTAGTGTGAAAACCTAAAAAAAAGTACGTTTTAGATGATGTAAAATCTTAATGTGTTTAATGGAATTGTCACATTGTTATGCAAAAAATAGATTCTTATTTTGCTATATATGAATTGTTTATGAAAGATTAATAAATAGTATAAAATTTGCATATCACAAAATTATAAAAAGAATCGTATATAGTTGAGCGCTTGAAATCTGTTACATATATATTGCTATATGAAAAGAGGGTTGTAACAAGAATTTTTTCAAAAAAAACATTTTTTGATGCATCATATTCGATGTAGTGGTGTTTTCTGATGATGAAATATTTGATGAAAGGCCTGTTTGGATTTGATATTAAAGTTTAATTCTGACCCTTTTACAGTGACTTTTCGGTATGGAAATGATTGCTAGATGTGATTGGAAGCATATGATATCCTTTCAGGATGAAGTCAGAATATATGTAATATGTTCAGGAGGAGTATTGGGTCAGGAGGAATTATGCTAGGGTCATATGGACAAAAAACAAGGGCTGTACCATAGTCGGCACAGCCCTTGAAACAATTCAGATCATATTGTTATTAGAACTTCACATCAAAGGTATATGAATCAGAGTTGTCACTGTTCGTAACATTCACATTCGTACACTTGATGATGAAGATATTGGTACCATTATTCAAAAGGAATACGTCACCGATGTTCACGACTTCTGATTGAGTGACTTGTGAACTCAAGTTATAGGCATCCTCAATTTGGGACTGGTATTGGATATCTTCGAATGCCGTAGGGAATTCTGAAGAAGAAGGCGCTACTGTAAGGATATTAGTGCCTACTGGAGCAATTCTCTGAATCCAGTTGGTTGCATTCGGTAGCGCAATATCAATACCTTGGTCTTTGATATCAGCTGTACTGTCATTAGAACCCGTACTTGTACCGGTTTCCAAGTCCAAACCACCTTGACCCGCCGGTCCACCTGCGTTCAATAGAACACCAGTCAGGTTCGTGATATTAGGAGCCGCAGCAGTAGTTGTGATATTGATGTCGGTTGAGGCAGTTCCATTACTACCACCTGTCACAACGAATGTATATGTGGAAGCAGTGCCCTGAGTTGCCACTGATCTCACTCTTACGGTAGATACGAAACCATCCACATCAGCAGCTGGCAATGTCAATGGATTAGCATCGAATGTTGTCCCATTATACTCCAAGCGAGCAAGGTCGGTCATATCAGAACCATTCTCCTGTACTGTCAAGGTAACCAATGGAGCGTTAGCTCCTCTTGTTCCCTCAAGATTCACACAGAACCATGAGTCAGGAGCTACGTCTGTAGCATCTGTTACAAAACAACCTGAACCAGAGGAATTAACGATAGTAAGGTTGATCGGACCAGGGAAAGCTGAAGCTGTATTCACAGAAACAGTCTCTGTATCTGTATTTCCTGCCTCATCAACGATTTCGATGGTATAGGTCTTGGAAGATTCGTCAGCATGTGCTACCCAAGTTACCTCCCAAGTGAATGAGGACCTGTCAGCATCGAAAAGTAGTACATTGGATGATGTAGCAGAACTACCATTGATGGTAAGTCTGTTAGCGAAGTCGGAAACCAATGAACCATCTTCAAGGAATCTTACATTATTCATAGGATTATCTCCCGAAAGGGCCTCTACGGAAAAGGTAAGGATAGAACCCGGAGTAACCTCCACATCACCGGTAACAGAACCGGCACCGTTGTCTCTCAATGTCAGGATGGGTGGGTTAGCAGAACCACCTGTTAGGGTCTCATCACATGAAGTGAAAGTGAATATGGAAGCCATAAGGATAACCAAACTTCCTAATAATGATAATCGTTTCATGATGAAATAGATTTAATTCGTGAATTATGTGTTTTGTAAATATTTCGAATAACGGTATTAAGACAACAAATGTGTTGTTCGGTAACCATGTATGCAAATGTCTTAACCCAATTTTAAGACAAATTGACACCTTTTATGATTTTGTCTACCTAAGGGCGCACAAAAGTAATCCAAAAGGACGGATTAGCCGTAATGATAATGTGGGAAACTTCTAGGAAATTATCGGATGATACTCAACCATTGCTCGTCAAAAGGGTCTAGGGCTGTCCCTTTTACCTTGGCCCTTACGGTTACCTTGTATTCCGAACTGACATTGTGGATGGCCTTTGCAGCTTTGGCAATGCCTTTGGCAAGGATATTCTTTTCTCCGAGTTGGTCAATGGATGATGAATCGAGATCGAACGGAAGGGCAAAGTCTATGTATGTTTCCTGGAATGCCTTGACTTCAAATGAATCATCCATACTGATGGAGCCTATCAGATACTCATCTACCTTGGTATCCCTACCTCTGCCTCTGCTGTATTTTTCATGAATGGTGAGTTCGATGCGGGACACGGTTTGCATCTGCTTGGTCGTGAATACCAATCTGCCATCCACAAAACCATCCTCTGCCTTGATGGATTCAGGAATGAGCAAATCGACTTTCAGTCCCTCTATTCCTAACCAATTCTTGAATTTATCAATCATAAAGTATGCTTATACGAAATTCTTGTGCCAACTCTGGGCTAATGGAACTGTCCAGGAACTATCCATTTCAGATTTGGTCTTTACCAGATTATTGAAGACAAGGGTATGATCATGAATCTGCCCGTCTTGGTATAATTGCACAAAGTCATCCTTGTGTGCTACCTGGACGTTATCATCTTTTAGATAAGCAAAATTGAGTCTGTCAAAGAAATCGGTTGCATAGCGGAAACCCAAATCCTGTAGGAAGTGTACGGATTTGTCTATACTGCACCCACTGGCACCGGCCTGGCTTTCATCTACAATCAGTTGGATGAAACGATTGTGAAGTACATCAGCCTTAGCTTTCAACGCCTTGTTATGACTCACCCATTCGGATGTGAATTGGTTGAGTTGTTGCTTGATTTCTGTTACCTCATTGTCGGATAACTCCCTGCTGCTCTGGTAAATCCAGACTCTTGAATCTTCGTGCATCACTAAATGGAATATACAAGCCCTACATATTCGATAATGCAGGGCTTGATGATATTTTGGATAAAATTACAATCTAGCCAATAATTCCTTCTTCTTGGCATCAAACTCCTCTTGTGTCAGTATACCGGCTTCTTTGAGACCTCCTAATTCCTTAAGGAGATTCATGATGTCCTCCTTGGATTCTGCCTTGGGAGCATTCTGGTTTTGGTTCTGATTCTGGTTCATGAACATCTGTGCCATACCGAATCCTAATCCAGCACCAATACCTTCCCCGGCTCCACCGCTAGGATTCTCAGCAGCCTTTTCGATAGCATTGGCATTCTGGAATTGTTGGAACTTGCTCATATCACCAACCATATTCATATTGGTCATCTTGTCATAGAACTCCTCCACTTCCTTGGGGAGAGAGGTACTCGTGATTTGGAACTTGACCAATTCGATACCAAAGGGATCCAAATCCTGTTGTAGAATCGGAGCAACCTTATCACCCAATTCCGTATAGTTGGCCACCATATCAAGTACGGAAACCTGTGCTTCAGCTACCGCCTCTGCAAATTTTGGAGAGACGATATCCCTCAGGCTTTCTTCTATTTCATAAATCTTGAGTACGGGTTTGGTTCCTGCAAATTCGGTAAAGAATTTTTCTGGGTCCGTAATCTTGATAAAGTAAGTGCCGAATGCCTTGACTCTGACTTGTTTGAATTCAGGGTCCCGGAGTATGATGGGATTGGGAGTGCCCCATTTTAAATTGGTGAATGTACGTGTACTTGCATAGTAAACATCCACCTTGAAAGGAGAATCGAACCCATGCTTCCAACTACGTAGTGTAGTAAGGATGGGCATGTTATCGGTGATCAGTTCGTGCCTTCCCGGCTCATACAAGTCTGCGAATCTACCCTCATCAATCAACATGGCAGTCTGTGACTCACGGACGGTTAACTGAGCTCCATTCTTGATGTTATTATCATTGTGTGGAAACTTCCATATGACGGTGTCATTGTCGGACTCTACCCAGTCAATGACTTCAATTAATTCTCCTTTGATAAAATCGAATAATCCCATTTCTAATTCAAATTTTAGGTTTTTTCATGGTATAAAGAGGTTCGTTTCCAATCCTAACCTCTTTTCAATTACAATTTCAAGACGTTGAAAGTTGAGTTTCGTATCGCCTATCATTAATCAATATATTATTTCTTTATCAGAATGCGATGGTTTTCCGATGAATAGCAGCTAAAATCCGATGATTTTCGAATGGATTGGGTAGAATAGTCTGGAGATCATCTGCATGATATCTATGGATATCCATTATTAACAAACGTTAAAATGCTTGTTTTTGTCATTTGGGAAATGTTGTTTAAAGATTAATCTCTGAATTGGGGTATTACCTCCTAAAGCTACATTTTACTTGTTCTTTACATATATGGAAAAATCACACTTTAAAAGTTAAAACCTAAATAATTGCATTTTGGTGTTAAGTTGTGACATGAAAAAAAGTGAAATAATTTTTTGTTTAACTGAGATGTAAATATAAATTAGCCTAAGAGAAGACAAGTAATTCTAATTCAAACACATGATAAGATTTGTCATATAGATATAATTTTATCAAAGACGGATAGGTACAAAAACTACTAAATTCAAGCTGAATAAGCTATATATACTCTCCTTTCGTCCTAGACTATAATTAGAGTTTTCTTCTGTGTAACAAGTTGGATTTTTCTGCCATACCGTAGGTGCGCTAGGATTCTTATGCCTTAATCGAATAAGATTTGTTTGTCAAATTGTGACAACACAACAGCCATTCTAATGCGTCATTGGTAGTAATCATAAACTCAATTGATTATTTAACTTAAAGATTTACAAAATGAAAAAATCTGTTCTAAGAGCAGGAATGATAGTAGCGATTGCACTATCCTGTTCCATCGGAGTCACAGCCCAGAATGCTTCTACGAATCCAGTAGGAATCAAGAAGACTGAGGGCAAGGTACTATCCGGTGCATCTTCACTTTCCGCTAAGGATAAGGAAGCATCATTGGATAAGAAAATCAAGGATATCAAAGGGAAATTGGCGAATGCCAAATCATCTGAGGCTAAGGCTAAGTATGAGAAATTCCTAATTCAGGCCAAGGAAGAAAAAACCTTATTGCCCAAACAGTAAGAACTATTACTTGAACATTTAAACAGATTCCTATGAAAAAGATATTTAACCTAACTATATTATTCTTAATGGCATTCTCATACAACCAACTGAATGCCCAATGTGGATGTACGAATTGTCCATTGGCTTTACCTGATGGTGCCAACGAGGACTTCTTCGTAAATGTAAATGATGATTTGGGTCAGGCTGGTAATGCTTGTTTGACCAGTGTTTTGGAAAGTGTCAATATTAATTTTGACCACACATATCTGGGTGATTTGAGAATCAATATCACATCTCCTGATGGTAATACTGCTACATTGGTAGGCCCTGTTGGTTTGTCAGGTGGTTCGGGTACTTATAACCTGACGTTTGAGGATGGTGCAGCCAATGGTCCTTGGGTGAGTGCAGGCCAGGGTAGTACGACTGGTACCTACGAACCCAATTCAGGTACACTTGCTTCATTGGTCACTTCAACAGTTTGTGGTACGTGGACTATTAATGTGTTGGATGATCAGGGTATTGATTCTGGAAACTTCATTGATTTTGCCCTTGAGTTCAGTGATGGAGGTGCATCATCAACTCCAACATTTGTTTGTAATTCCGATGACCCACCGGTTTGTCCTGTAGCTGGATATGCTTACACTACTCCTACCTCTGTTTGTGCAGGCGAGACTGTGAATTTCACAGAGGGTGGTGCTTGTACGGATGACGGTCCTACCAATGGTTTAGGAACAACTGCTGATACGGACTTTGATTTGTACTTCTATTTTGACGGTACTTCCTTTGAGGCTCCTGTGGGTTTCGATCCGCTACCTAATACCATCATCGGAGGATTCATTCCATCTGGAACGAATAACTTATACAGACCGACTGCCGGTACCACAACCATTGCAGGTTGCGGTGATTTATCCACTTCTGTACTGAATCCAACATGTGCACCTATCACTGTATCATTCTTCATATTGCCATATAATTATGATTATGACTCTGACAATGATGCCGTATTTGGTGAATATACTGCAGGACTTTGTGCAGCTGAAAGACATGATGTCATCATATATCCATCACAACTTTCAGTTGTCACGACAGATGACGGTTCTACTTGTGGTACTCCTGGTGTTGAGCTAAGGTCAGCCGACGGTACTGTCTGTGAAACAGAAACGGGAGCTGCTTGTTCATCCAATACAGATATGTTCAATTATGATTTCAGTTCATCTCCAACAGCAACTGCATTATCAGGTGCTTCAGGAACTTGTGCATTGCCAACGCTAACTGGTACTATAAATTGTTCCAATTGTTGTAATGCCGTAACTCCGGTTTGGGATTAATATTGTCGTCACTTTATTTATGAGAATGGGTTGGAGGAATCTTCAACTTACTTTATAAATTATAAAATTTAAATTATGAAGGTTAACAATATCATTTTTATGATAGGCCTTCTCATAGGCCTAATAGGGCTGACGACTAATCACGTAAACGCTCAAATTGATGTTTGTAATACGGATGCTACATTCACAGCAACGGCTACTTCCGCAGGAGGGGAACCCAATATGGATTATATGTTGGTCCAATCGGATGGAGTAACCATAGAGGCATCCAATAATACAGGTACTTTCAGTGTTCCAGCTGATGGTTCCTATACATTATATGCTGTGAACCACGACGGAACGGCTAACCTAACCGTAGTGCCTCCAACAGGTGCTTGTTTGGAATTCGTATTCCAGGCTGTAACGGTTTCGAATGCAGCCTGTCCGCCACCGCCTGCTATTTCTGCCTGCGAGAATGAATCATTCACAGCAACGGCTACGTCTACAGGAGGTGAACCCAACATGGATTACATGTTGGTATGCGGAGGTGTCGTAGTCAGTACCAATTCCACTGGTACTTTTGATTTGGAAGCATTAGGTGTAGCACCAGGAACTTGCGATTTATACGCAGTCAATCATGATGGTACGGCCAATTTGGCAGTTGCTCCGCCTACGGGGACTTGCTTGGAATATTCAAGTAGGGTGCTTAATGTTTTGGATGCTCCTGACTTGATGGTTACGGCATCTATAAACGGTGCATGTGGTGCATCGACTGCTGATTTGACATCTGCAGTGACTGATGCAGATGGAGGAACGCTGACCTATTTTGAATCAGATGGAACCACTCCTGTAGCTACTCCGACGATGGTAGTAGCAGGGAACTATGTGATTACGAGTACATCGGGTACTTGTTCCGATTCTGAAACGGTTACGGTTGCTCTTTTGGTTGAACCAGATTTGATGGTGAGTGCGAGTATTACGAATGCTTGTCCCGCTTTGACAGCTGATTTGACTACTGCAGTGACTGATGCGGATGGCGGAACATTGTCTTACTTCGAATCTGATGGTATTACATCTGTTATCGACCCTACTGCCGTAGCTACGGGTATGAATTATATTATCAGAAGTACACTGGGTACTTGTTCGGATGATGAAACGGTAATGGTTACTGCTACGACTTGTTCTTCTGGTCTTTCAGCTTGTGAGAATGAGTCTGTCTCGGCTACTGCAACAGCAGTAGGAGGTGAACCCAATACGGATTATATGCTTGTTTGTGGGGGAGCTGTGATTAGCTCAAACAGTACAGGTACGTTTGATTTGGATGCTTTGGGTGTAAGTTCTGGAAATTGTGACTTATACGCAGTGAATCATGATGGCACAGCTAATTTGACTGTGGCTCCGCCAACGGGCTCCTGTGTTGCATTCATTACCCAATCATTGACAGTATTGGATGCTCCTGACTTAACAGTAAATTCCACCTTGTCCAATGCATGTCCAGCTACCACAGCTGATTTGACTTCAGCAGTGACCAGTACTGGTGGTGGAACAGTTTCTTACTTCGAATCTGATGGTATTACTTCAGTAGGCGACCCTACAGCGGTAGGGGCTGGTACTTATGTAGTATCCAGTACGGATGGAACCTGTACCGAGACTGCTAATATTACTGTTACGATTATTTCATGCGCGGGTTCTTCCGTTTGCGAACATGAGATACTGATGGTTTCCGCTTCTAATGCCAATGTTGCTGACCCTGGATATGTGTTGGAATACATGTTGGTTTGTGGAGGATCAGTTACGAGTGTGAATAGTACGGGTATGTTTGATATGGATGCACTTGGCGTAGTGGCAGGAACAGCATGTGACGTTTATGCTGTCAATCATGATGGTACAGCCAATATGGCCGTTGCTCCACCAACAGGTACATGTGTAGAGTATATCGACCAACCAGTTACCGTTTTGGAATCTACTAATGGATTGTGTAACACGCCCGTTCCTGTGGAGTTGATGTCATTCAATGGACAGGCAGAGGGTAAGGTCAATGTATTGTATTGGTCTACCGCAACTGAAATCAATAGTGACTATTTTGATGTGGAGCACTCCGCCAATGGTGAGGCATTCACTCACATAGGTACAGTGGAGGCTCAAGGGTATTCCATTGATAAGTTTGATTATAGACTAGTGGATGATTCTCCAAAGGAACTATCATATTATAGACTTAAGATGGTTGATCTGGATGAGACTTATGAGTATAGTAACATCGTAGCGATTAAGCGAGATGGTATTGCCAATTCCTTATCCATATCTAGTATCAGACCGACTCCTACTAAGAGTGAGGCAGTGATTGAGTTCACTACATTATTGGAAGGGGAAGTCAATTTCATGGTAACGGATATTGCTGGTAGGATACTGGCTCAGGAAACCATCAATGCTACAGAAGGCCTGAACCAATATACATATGATTTCTCTGATTTTGCGTCAGCTGTTTACATTGTTTCAATGAACAATGATAATGCTCGTGATGTCATGAGAATCGTTAAGAATTAATTGTAGTAATTCTTTTAGTTAAGACGCTTAGTCTGAATTTGCTCCCGTAACTGTATTGTTGCGGGAGTTTTATCTTTTTACGACAAAACATCAAATTGTGACAGGGAAAAAATGTGAATATTTGCTAAAGCATCTAGTTTGGATATTCTTGCTTGTTTATATTGTATATTAATGTTTTAGATATATGATTTAATTTAAATTCAAGTTTGAAAACTTACAATTCCACTAAATTAGGTTTAAGATAAATATTAAATTTTTAGATATTTTTATGGAAAATGAAATGATTTTGTATAACTTCATGAACAGAAGTTAGACCAATAAACGAATTAATACACAAACATTAAACTGAACTAATAGACAAACAGAACGAAGATTAAGGCACAAGGACTATAAAGGATAACTACAATTATTCACACCTGAATCTCTTCTGGTTTAGGGTTTTACTTCACAATAAGTCGGGATTTAATTGACCTATCTAAGGGCTGGTGGTCATTTGCTGTAATCATGTGTAATGCATTGATTATGAGGTGTATTTTTATGCCTTTTTGAAAGCAGGATGATGACTAGCCACCAAAGGGTGGGACTAGATATTATTACTCATTTAATTAATCTAAATTTTTTATCATGCAAAGTAATTACTACATTTTATTCCTAATGTTGTTCTTTTCTACAACTGCATTACATGCACAGAACGTTGGGATTGGGGAAGCCACACCAGATAATGCCAAGCTTGTCGTAAGTGGAAATTTATTAGTAGGATCAGATTACACTGATTCTGGTTCAAACAAGGCTGCCGTACAACCTGACGGAGCTTGTATCCAAGGACGTACCATCATCGGAGATGACGGATTTTTCTATGGAATTGACAAATTGGTAGTTTATGGAAATACCGAATCAAGTGGCGCATCTGCTACTTCTGGTGACAATTCCAATGGTCTTACCTATGCCATCAATGGTTACACATCTAATGGACATGCTGTATATGGCGAGGACAATGAAGGTGGAACTGGATTAGAGGCTAATGTCAATGGTGGTACCTCTACCAATAGAGGTCGTGGAGTCTATACTATCGTGGACGAGAATAGTTACGGTCTAAGGGCTGTTTCCCAAAATACTGGACTTACAGCTGGTTATGTTGGTATACAAGGAATTGAAAGCACACAAGTAGGTTGGGCTATTTTGGCTTCAGGTGATGTGGGTTCCACAACAGGTAACTATCTAACTGCCTCAGATGAAAGAATGAAGAAAAATATTCTTCCTGTTTCAAGTGCTTTGTCATTGGTGACACAATTGAAGACCTACCAATACGACATGCGTCATGAGGATTATCCTACATTGGGTTTTGCTAAGAATAAGCAGTATGGTTTCATGGCCCAGGAATTGGAGCAAGTGATTCCTGAGTTGGTTTCAGAGAAGTCTGTTCCATTGAACAATGATATCCAAACAAAGGACGATATCACAAAGAATGGTAAGATTCAAGCAGAGGATATCGAAATCAAGATGGTCAATTATGTAGGTATGGTTCCCATTCTTACCCAAGCTATCAACGAGCAACAAGCAATCATTGAGGAAATGAAGGAAGAATTGCAGGCATTGAAAGCAGAATTGGAAGAATTGAAGTCAAGGGACTAATCTCCCTCGTTCAATTCTATTTTCTAACCAATAAAATGCTTCAATATGAGAATGCAAAATATAGTGTGCGCTTGCGTACTGATCGTTTTCTGTACATTCTCCCTCCAGGCTCAACACAATTATGAGTTCAATCAGGAAGGAGCTGATGTAACCATTATGCCGGGAGCTTCGGTCTATATCTGGGGTGATGCCAGATTGGATGGGGGTGATTTCGGAAATAGTGGATACGTCGAAGTACAGGGACACTTTTATAATGATGATGCCGCAAGTACCCAATCCGGGAATGGTGTCGTTGAATTCCAGAATGATGATGTCAATGCAGGCGAGGTCCAACAAATAAGAGGTACTGCCGACCTGACAGGTACAGCCGCTTTCTATGATGTGGATTTGGACAATAGGGCAGCTTCTCCCATGGTGGAGTTGAATGGTGTCAATGCCGGAGTAAGGAATACTTTGGAATTCGTTACACCCAGTCATCGTTTCCGTACATCAACCACTGATGGTACTGATGGGGAAACCTATGCCAATTATATTCATATCCAAAATACAAGTAATGCAGCCTTGGTCAATGAATCCACGACTTCAGGTGATGCTACGAATTTCATCGAGGGAAGACTGAGATGGGATGCAGCAGCAGCTACAACGTATGTATTACCCGTGGGATTTGCTGAATCCTTGGGTGGTAATGGCAGATCCAATCAGGTAGCTACGATTTCGACCAATACGGGTTCAGGAACCATTGAGGCCTCGTTTACACAACACGCCGGCGGACCCATCTCCACATTGAATGAATGTGATACGGATATTGATTGTGTCATCAACCACGGTTGGTGGAATATCGATGCGATATCAGGTGCTTTTACGGATTTCGATTTGACAGTCGAAGCGGCCAATTATACCAATTGTCCGGGAGCCTTGGATGTGATTATTACAAAGAAAGCTGATGGAATGGGACTCGCAGGTTACCATTTGGATGGTTCGGATCCTTGCGATGGTGCGGTCAATACACCCGGAAGTGTGAGTAGGACAGGATTTACCGGAATGTCCGACTTTGCGATAGCTGCTACCTCAGATCAGCCCCTGCCAGTGGATTTGTTATCCTTTAGGGCTTTTGCCGTAAGGAATGACTTTATCCAAACAGCATGGGAAACTGCCGCTGAGGATGGTACCTCACATTTCGAGGTAGAGCGCAGTAGCAATGGTGTGGATTACCAATATTTGGGAAGGGTAGAAGCTGCTGGTACGGCACATGAATACCACTTCAATGATATGGAGGCAGAAAGAGGGATTGTCTATTATTATAGAATCAGAATGGTTGATTTTGATGGATATTATGAATATTCCAATGTGGATGAAGCCATGTTGAATGGTGGTAAATTAGCTATCGTTAATGCTTATCCGAATCCGATTATCGGAGGGAATACATTCCATTTCATCATCAGTTCTGATGCGGATAAAAAGGTAGTAGCAAAGGTATATAATGCCTTGGGCCAAATCATTTACACGAAACAATTGAATGCCTCTGAGGGAATGAACACCCTTGAGATACCTACACTTTCATGGGCAACAGGTACTTATCAGGTTGTTATCTCTGATGACAACAATGCTGAAGTGGAAAGTATCATTGTCCGATAATACTAACCCGAATTATTGCACATAACAATGAATTAGATATAATGGGTTTCTTGCAGTTGAAACCGAGTACAAATTCAAAATTGTAGTAATTCTTTTAGTTGAGACGTTGAGTCCGAATTTGCTCCCGTAGTACCTTACTGCGGGAGTTTTTTGGTTATACTCGGACGATTGGTACCTTGTTTCGCTTGATTTTGTAGTTTATAGGCTATTTTGTAAGCCTAAATTTAAATGAAAATGAGATATCTATCAGTTATCCTATGTCTCTTGGTTTGTTTTCCTTTGGTTCAGGCACAGACTTTCAGTGAGGTCTCAGAGGAAATCGGAATCAACATCGTCCAAAAGGATATGATTCTTACCGGGGGAGGCTGTGCTTTCTTTGACTATGATAATGATGGTTTTGAGGATATCTTCATGTCCGGCGGTAGGGTACAGGATGGATTATATCGCAATAATGGTGATGGGACATTCACCAATACCATCGTTGAGGCCAATCTTCTCAAACCCGATTCACTTACCACCAATGGTGTAACGATAGGGGATATCAATAATGATGGTTGTAAGGATGTTTTCCTGAGTACGACCATGAATGGCGATGGGGATTTGGTACACGAACCCAGTTTGTTATTCATAAATAATTGTGATGGTACCTTCACGGATATTTCGGTTTCCTCCGGTATCTCACCTGACCGTTCCTGGGGCATCGGAGCGACTATGGGAGATGTGAATATGGATGGCTGGCTGGATATCTACTCCATCAGCTATATAGAATTACCCCAGGATGAGGAACTCCCGAATGGTGAACTCAATTTCACACATATCCCTCAGGATAACTATTTGTATATCAATAATGGAGACAATACATTCACCGAAATGGGAGCAGCATACGGAGTGGATGATTATGGCTGTTCCTTGGCAGGCGCCTTCACGGATTACGATTTTGATAGGGATGTCGATTTGATTGTCATCAATGATTTCGGTGCTTTCGTCGAACCTACATCTCTGTATCAGAATGATTATCCGAATCCCTCATTCATTGATGTGGGTGATGCTTCAGGTATCAATTCCCAGATTTATGGTATGGGAGTAGCAATTGGTGATTATGATGAGGATGGTGACCTGGATTATTATGAAGCCAATTGGGCAGGCAATGTCCTACATCAGAACCAAGGGGATGGTACTTTCGTTGATAAGGCCATCGAAACGGGAACGGATAATTATTGGGTGCAGTATAATTCCACCACAACTGTCAGTTGGTCCACTTTCTTTGGGGATTTTGACAATGATTCTGATTTGGACCTCTTTGTAGCCAATGGTTTTATGCCATCAGGTGCCCCGGTACCAATTGGTGATATTTTTAATTATGATGCCTATTTCCAAAACAATGGGGATGGTACCTTTACCAATATCGCCAACCTTTTGGGTATCAATAATGAATTCATGTCAAGAGGAGCAGCTATGGGGGATTATGATAATGATGGTGACTTGGATTATGCCGTGGTGGTATTGGACGAATACGGATTCACGCTCAGCCCGAATGAACCATTGAGGTCATTGGTTTTTAGGAATGAAACGAATAATAATTACAATTGGATAGGATTCCAACTCCAAGGCTCAGATATCATAAGGGATGCTTATGGTTCTAGGGTAGAGTTATTCGCTGATGGCCGTACATTGATTCGGGAAGTGGATGGAGGTTCAGGACACTGTTCGCATAATTCAAGTAGGATTCATTTCGGATTGGCGGATATGACAGAAGTGGATTCGGTCCGTTTCCATTGGTTGGGTGGAGGAACGGAAACCCTGAAAACACCCGAACTGAACCAATATCACCTCATCGTACAAGGAGAAGTGCCGATGGAGGAGGAACCCGTTTCCGTTTGGGACTATGAACAGGGACAAAATTGGTCTGTTTATCCCACCAAAGTAGATGATTATATCCATATCGAACTAAAGGAAATGCAAGGCGAACGCATCCATTATTCGATTTATGATACACAAGGGAAAAAGGTTATGGATTTGGGAGAAAGTATTGTGAATCAATCCCATAAATTGGAAACTTATAGTGGATTGGATGATTTGTCCTCAGGAGTCTATTTCCTTAAGATGGATATATCGGGTAGGGTAATTTCCTCTAAGTTTTATAAGTATTGATGCAGCATTTATTCATCAAAAGGGATTCTATGATTAGAATAAACGCTACGATACAATGAAATGGATTTATACGATTATTTTTCTTACAGCATTAATATGTCAGATTACAGCCCAAGGAAATGATGCCGATACCTTAATCAGGGATACCGTTCATATTGATACGAGCCAATCGAATATTCAAAAGAATGTTGAGAAACTGCTAGAGGGAAAAGTGGCTGGATTTCCCCATGAAGTCAAACCCAGAAAAAGAGAACCGGAAATCAATTCCCCAAAGATAATCGTTGAGGGTATCGAGGTTGATGAGGAATTTGCATTGACCTTGAAATCGGAACATATCAAGAAAATTAGTGTTCTAAAACGGGAGATTTATGGAGAAGATTCTCGTTATGGAGTATTATTGATTCGCTTGAAACGGCGATGGGCCAGGAAATTCAGAAAGCAAATCAAGAAATAGAATATTGTTTTAATTCTAATATAATCACATGAAAATGAATAAGTTAATTATCCTTTTAATGCTGATGACCCTACCTTTTATTGGATGGTCTCAACAATCGGAACTTGAGGACGATGTTCAGAATGATGCTATTCACCTAAATAGTAAAAATAGAGCTGCCTCAGCTATAGAACCCATTATTTTTATTGGTGAGACAAAGATTTCCCGATCTGAAATGGAAGATATAGATTCCAATGATATTGCAGAAATACATGTTTACAAGGGAGAAAAAGCCATTGAGAAGTTTGGAAAGGAAGGGGAAAACGGGGTGATAGCCATCACGCTGAAGAAGAAGAAAGTGAAAAAGTACAAGCAGCTGCTTGAAGAAAAGTAAGCTTGGTACTAAATATATCTTTGCCAGAATTTGAAATCAGACGGAATCAATGTGAAGTGTTCCTGTTGTTTGTTTTCCTTACGGAAGAATAGGATTCCCATAAAGAATAAATCGATACTGATACTAACCTTCGGGTGCCGTCTGATTTCCTCCCAAGCTTCTTCCATGCCTTTGGACCAGTGATTATCATCAAAGATGAAAATGCTACCCTCATGTGCTTCTTCAAGGCATTGTCTGAAATATTGCACGGTAGGGGCTTTCTGATGATTCCCATCAAAAAATACATAATCCAATCGCCCCAAGGTCTCTATGGCCTTTGGCAACGTCGAATTGAATTCACCGGTAAGGATTTGGATATTTTTAATTCCCAGTTTTTGCCAATTCTGCTGCGCGACCTCGGATATGTTGGGACAGCCCTCCAGACTGATGAATTGTGAAGTGGAATTGGGCATTGCCTGATAAGCTGCTGTCAAACCCAATGAAGTACCGAATTCGAGCATGGTACTCGGTTGGTACAAATGAATCAGACGGAACAGTTTCCGACTTTGGGAAGCAGGGGAGACAGCCGACTTGGCAATACTACTGATGGCTCGTTCCCTACCATTGTTGACATGTGAGCCCGCTCCAAAGTCAGTGACCGATATCTTGGAATGATTCCTGAATAAATCCTGTCTCAGTTCCTCCAGTTGTTCGAATGCGTAATAGTTACTTTGGTCTTCCAGTACACGTTCGCAGAATTCGAATACAAAAGGGGAATGCACCTTATAAAACGTCTTCGCTTTCAGGTAATACCTCAAGAATCGCCACACCAATTGTATCCGTTCTAACATCGAATATATTCAAGCCATTTCATGATAAAAAAACGCTAGACATTGGTTGATACACCAACGTCTAGCGCAAAAGTATAATGGTTCATCAATTAGAACCAAGCATCCAAACGAACGGAGAAACTCCTCATTGGTTGTAATAAACCCGGACGGGATGCATACTCCTTATTCGCAAGGTTCTTGGCTACCAATGTCAGTTTCAATTGCTCGATAGGCTTGTATCCTACACGCAAATCAAAGATGCCATAAGCCGTATTATTAGCATCATAATACTGACCAATTCCGGATAAGGCAGCTAAGGGCTCATCAATAGCCTCCACTTTGGATGCACCATTCAAACTCACACCCAAACTATAGGTCTCATCATAAGTAGCTTCCACATCCATTTTGAATGTATGTCTGTTACGATATTTCAGAATATTGAAATCAGCAGTGGAGAAATAGCCGTTTTGTTCTGCCTGTGTATCAGGAATTCCATCAGGACTAGGGTAGGCCACTTCCTCGAATTCTTGGAATTTAGGATTGATGAACGTATATCCCAATAGATAATTCAATGCTACTTTACCACTGGTATTGGAACGTCCGGCAATGGAAATTTCCATACCCTTGATATCCGTACCACCCACATTATTGGATTGGAATCCGGGTAGGACAATACCGGGTATCTCAGAAAGGTTGAATTCCATCATATTCGAATACTTCGACCAGAAAGCGGATACATCTACGAAACCATCGAATATTCCCACCTTATAACCTTGCTTGACACCGAATTCCGCACTCCATCCTGTCTCTGATGTCAATAATGGATTCGGGAAGATATTCAGGATGGAAACCTGCGTGAAGATATACTTCTCAGCAATCGTAGGGAAACGGTATCCCTGTCCCCATGATGCCCTAAGGAAAGTATAATCACTGGCTTGGTAACTCATTCCCACACGGAATACCGGCTTGGATTCCGTCACACTCCCATCAATGACTTCGAAAGGACTGTTGGGATTGACTAGGAAATCATCTGGATTGTAATAAACGGTATCAGGACCTATCAGTGAATTGAACTCATATCTGGCACCCAATGTCAGATTCAACACATTCCTATTCTCGACTCTTTCTCCTTTTTCGTCCTTGGACAGATAGAATTTCTTTTCCAATTGAGCATACGTGGCAATATTAGCAGACTTGTATTGGAAATCACCATATAATGAACCCTCAACGTTCGAATTCTGACCTACAACACCCGTAGTCAGGACCAATCCGATCTTCTCAAATTTTCTTTGGAATTGATATTCATTGTAGAAATTATCAGAGAAGTTACTCTGGTCATTGTTATTATCATTATTCGTGGAATAAAAACGACCGATATAACGGTGCTTGTTTCCGAATTTATCATAATAGGTCACGAATGGGTCAATATTGTATCTTCTAACCTTGGAGGTAGTCAGGCCACCGAGTGTACCACCTACATATGCACCTTCCTCACCATTCTCCCAAAGGAATACCGTACTACTGTTACCTACATTGAAATTGGTGAAGAATCCGGCATTCAGATTCTCATTGAAGCGATAACGGAATTTAGTGTTGAATCGGAATCTATTATCCCATGCATTCTGGGTGTAACGTTTTTCCCTATATCCATTCATACCTAAAACCATATCCAATTTACCCATTTTTCTTCTGTGAATAATGGAAGCACCCATCTTGTATGGCGCCGCTATGGAATCCGGTTCCCACCATTTCTTAGCTTCGTCCTTGGGAGCAGAGAACATGTCCCTGAATACCGCTACTTGGGTTTCGGGTTTGTTCTTGGCATATGCGGTTCTGATATTGATGATACCATTCAAGGCAGAGGATCCATACAATGCAGAAGCGGCTCCTTTGACGACCTCCATTTGCTCGATATTCTCCACAGGAACATCATTCCAGTTCGGAAATCCTGCATCACCTGATAGGATTGGAATGTCATCGACAAGTAGTAATACCCTGGAACCGGCTCCGTATGAGAAACCAGAACCACCTCTGATATTGGCCTGTCCATCCACAATGGTCACACCCGGTACCCTGTCTAGTACCTGGTCCACTGTCGTGGAATTGGTTGCTTCCGCAAAGGCAGGTTTGATGACTTCTAAGGAAACGGTTACCTCACCCAAGGGCTTTTCAAACTTACCACTCGTCACGGTAGCTGTCTCCAACATCGTGGCTGCTTGCAACAAGGTAATATTGATTTCCTTGATTTCCCCGTCGCTGAGTGTGAATGTTTCCTTATAGGTGTCATATCCGGTATAGCTGATATTGATGGTGTGTTCCCCTGCAGGAAGGGATAATTCAAAGGAACCATCATATTCTGTGACTGTTCCGTTTTCTCCCACAACTACGGTAGCCGATATGAGGCCGTCCGGTTGGTCATCTCCCAACACGACACCCTTGACTGTCCCTTGGGCAGAAAGTGTGAACGATAGGAGGCAGAAAACAAAACTCAATAATAGTATATAGTTCAAGTTTTTATTCATGGTAAGACTTTTTCTGGGTGGTTGGGATGACAAAAGAACCCATAACACCTTGGTTGTAATGATTTGTCCGCTGACAAATTTATACAAAATTGGCTAAAACCAAAGGCATTCATTTCTTATATGTAATTCTGAGGGATAAGACCTATAATACGAGGCGATTTGATATGAATGTGTGCCAACTTGTTGTAGAATGGAGGTAAAAGCTATTTTATTTGGTAATAATATTCCAATACTTATATATATTTACTACGCAATTGAGCCTAAGAATATCCATACAATGTCATATTCGAACACTCATTACTGAAATTGTTTTTTAACTATCCTTGGCGCATTGGAGTGATTCATTTCGTTATACAAATGTCCAATTGGGCCAAACACTTATTTAAAACTTAAAACATGAAAAGATTCTTACTCTTATTCGCTTTCGTTTCCTTCATTGGCTCCGTAGCTGATGCACAGTGTGATCCTGATGGTACTTTGCCTGCGGATTTCATTGGTATTTCCCCTTTGGCGGATTCACAAGAACCATGTGATACATTGGTACCATCCGAAATTGCTTACAAGGATGCAACAGTGGCATATTCTTCTATCATCACCGTTACGATTCCTGCTGAAATCTCAGGTGTACAGTTGGTGGATGTTTCACTAAAGCCTGCCGATGATCCGAATCCGGGTCTTACAGGTCTTCCTGATGGATTGACATATACTTGTAATCCCCCTACTTGTGTTTTCGCAGCAGGTGATCCTGGTTGTGTGGAAATCTCAGGTTTCGTAGGTGCTGATGTTGAGGCGCAGATTTATGACCTTTTGATTACAGCTTCTGTAAATGCAGGTTTATTGGCAGGTGATGTTCGTTTCCCACTTCCTGATGATCCGGCTGATTATACAACGATTGAAAACCTTTTGGGTGGATTCGGTTTTGCATTCCCAGAATGTCCTTACCAATTGAGAGTGGATGAGACCAACTCCAATCAGTCCGTATTCGAATCAAAGGTGAGCGTAGCTCAGAACATGCCTAACCCATTCAGCAATGTGACTACTATCGCAGTGAATGCTGAAGCTGGTGATTACTCTTTCTCTGTATTCAATACAGTAGGCGAGTTGGTTCACAACAGAGAACTGACTTTGAATGGTCAGGAAAATATTGAATTTGATGCTTCCAATTTGAGTGCAGGCATCTATTTCTATACTATTTCAAATACTGAAGGAAGTATTACGAAGCGTATGATCGTTAAGTAATACAACTTTCAATACTATAGTTGGATAGGTCGGTGTCTTCGGGCACTGACCTTTTTTTATTCCATTCTCAATAAGGAGGAAGTTATAAATCCAAAAGCAATTTGAGTACTGGTAGATTCTGATGGGATACCTTATCCAGCCATTCTTCGTTTTCTGCTGAGGATGTAGGGGTTAGATTCAGTTGTCCTTTTTTCGATAATTTCAGCATCTGCTCTCGTTCCGCATTCGGGAATCTGGAAAATGTTCTTCTCAGAACAGGTAAGATATCCCTAAAGTCATCATAGGGAATATGCTCAACCCATTGGTCCAGTACATTCCAAAGGGATGGGTCATGGATGAGGATAAGACCACTACCATGTAGGAATCCTGAAATCCAATATGCAGCTTCTAGATGTTCATTTCCCTTGGATAGGGAGAGACTCATGCGTTGTCTGGTCGCTTCTTGGCTAATATGCTTCTTATCATACATGATTCTTGAAGCTGCTCCCTTGATTAGCCCATTGACAGTCGGTTGTTGGGCCACTTTTTCCAAGGCTTCCAACCATTCTTTCTTAAAATCATCATTATCAATGACGGATATCTGGTAATCCGTTTGGGAAATGAGTCCGAACATTTCCGTAGCCGCTTCCTCATTCAGTGACATACAGGCATTGGGTAGACCGATGCAGATTCTAGGAATAATCTGATCCAATTGCTTCTGTAGGGCTCCTAGGTCTGCTTGTCGGGTATTCGCATATCGAATGGCCTCCACCAATTTGGGAATGGCCTGCATCAGGTGTGCAATATCCGTAGTAATGGCCGAAGCTTCCTGGAAAACCCTCATGAGCATATCCATGACATAGGGTAGATTCGCCTTGATGGATTGACTGACCAATTCTGTGATTTGTGGCAATTCCTGTCCCTCATTGGCCTTGCTGATAATGATATTGGCACTGGCCTTTTCAACGGTATTGCCCCACATACCTGCTTCTATGATATTGATGGCAAAATCCGGTCGCCATCTCAATTTCCAATTCTCCTTGAAATCCCCCTGCATTCTGCCCCAATAATTACCACGACTCACCTTGATTTGCCCCCAGGGTATTCCGATGATATTCATTCTGTGCAATAATCTGGATGCATCCAATTGGGTGGATTTCCTCAAATCGAGTGTTCGTTCCTGTGGCTCGAGTGTATTCTTGAATTTGGTCATTCTGGTAGAACGAATCTGCTTATCCAAATCCTGTTGGAGAGGAATGACCGGAATCTCATCGGGGACGCTACCCATCACATCACCAATAATGAGTTTCTTTTCGACCAATTCCATCATGCTGTCATAGCCACCACAGAAAATGGTGACAGCAGCCTCATAAAGTTCATTCATCCCGGGTACGGACAATGAACGGAGAGCGGCTAAGGTCTCCGCTAATCGGACTGCTTCGATGACATGTGCAGAAGAAGCATCGAGGTCCTCACCCCTAAATAGTCTGGCGACAAGGGTCATCCACTTGATAACGACACCCGCTCGATCATCAAAGAGTAAGCGATACCAAGCAGGAGATACCACACCTGCACCATATCCGCTACTGACAGCAAGTCTGTCATAGGTCCAAGGTACCCAAGTGGCTTTGGTACTGGTTTTCTTGATGCCTCTGAGCAGTTTATTATCCTCAGTGGATTTGAAACGTTTGAGATTGTCCAGAACGGGACCATGCCATGCACCACATACGATAGCTACCCTGTCATGCTCCTTTACAGCCTTACGGATGATTTTACGCATATGGGCTTCCCTTAATAGGGTGCGAGGTGTTTCATTTTTTGCCAATTCTTCCCTCAGGGCCGTCATGAGTTCTTGTATGACCTCAAATGTTTCAGCATGACCCTGACGTTGTTCGAATGTAATCTCCCACCATCTCTCGCTGTCCTCATAGCCAGCAAGTCGAGCCATATATCCCAAGGGATCCCTAACGACTTCTTCGTCCTTAGTACTTCTTTTGGGCTGTTCAATGGCCATTTGCTGGTCATTGCGCTCTTGTTCATCCAAGGTGAAATGGATACTTTGGGGGAGATCCATGAACTGGATATTCTTACCATTCTTCAAACCCCATTTGATGGCCTGCCATTCAGGAGAGAAAGATGCAAAGGGGAAATATGCAGCTTGGCTGGGTTGCTTGGGATTGTACATCAACATCGCAACGGGAGGCTTGAGCTGCTCATTACCAATATGGTGAATGATATTCTGGGCATCCAATGGTCCCTCAATGACAATCGCATCTGGCTGCATGTCTTCCAAGGCCTTAATCAATGATTGGGCAGAACCGGGCCCATGATGTCGTATACCGAATACTTTGAGGATAATGATCGTTTTAGATAATGCTATCGAGCATTATTATTTTAAATAATTCTTGATGTTCTTTTCTATTCGCTGCTGGATGTCAGAATTGTCATGCTTGATGAATTCCTTACCTGTGACAATCTCATATAATTCAATGTATCGTTGGGATACCTCCCAAACAAAATCATCAGGCATGTAGGGCATGGTTTGGCCTTCCAGTCCTCTGAAATTATTCTCCATGAGCCATTCCCTTACAAACTCCTTTGACAATTGTTGCTGTGGCTCACCATTGGCTTGCCTTTCCTCATACCCTTCCTGATAGAAATAACGGGAACTATCAGGTGTATGGATTTCATCTATGAGTACAACCTTTCCATCCAATAATCCGAATTCGTACTTGGTGTCGACTAGGATAAGACCTTGTTGGGCTGCCATTTCGGTACCCCTTTGGAAAATTCGACGGGTATAGTCTTCCAATTGGATATAAATATCTTCAGGAACAATACCCTTGGCAAGAATGTCTTCCCTTGAAATGTCCTCATCATGTCCTTCTTCAGCCTTGGTTGCCGGAGTGATGATTGGTTCCGGAAATGGATCGTGTTCTTTCATTCCCTCTGGTAGGCTAACACCACATAAGGTTCTGAGGCCGGACTTATAGGTCCTCCATGCATGACCAGTCAAATAGCCTCTGATGACCATTTCCACCCTGATGGGGTCACAGGCCTTTCCTACTGCTACATTAGGATCAGGAACTGCATCAATCCAATTCGGACAGATGTCCTTGGTGTGTTCAATGAAATAGGATGCAATCTGATTCAATACCTGTCCCTTGTAGGGAATCGGCCTACTAAGGATATGGTCAAAGGATGAGATTCTATCCGAAGCCACCATGACCAGTTGGTCGCCGATGGTGTAAACATCCCTTACCTTGCCCTTGTAGAATTGGGTTTGTCCCTCAAATTGGAAATTCGTACCTAATATGCATTGGTCCTCGATAGTCATAATCTTTCATCTTTGTGAATGATGTTGCAAAAATAAGATTCTATATAGGAAGTTGAGGCTAATTGATGGATAAAACTTTAATGTTTGATGGATTTGATGAACAATGTGAAAGTAAGATTGTCTTTCTTATCTAAAACCAATCTAAACAAGTATATTTGCAATTCAATCAACGAAACAGATGCCCATTTCAGTAGCCATTGCGGATTCCCAATACCTCATCAGGGTAGGTTTGACCCATCTTCTCAATACGAGGGAAGAAATAGAGGTGGTAGGGGATGCTCCCAACAAGCAGTCCTTGTATGCGCTATTGGAAAATCGCCAGCCAGATGTCTTGATATTCGACTACAATAAGCCCAAATCATTCGATAAGAGGGATTTGTCAAAAGTGCGGGAGATTTCTCCCAAAACAAGAATTCTGATTATCTCAGCGGATGATAATAAGGATAGCATTTACTCCGTATTGGAAATGGGGGTGAATTCTTTCCTGACCAAGGAATGTGACGAGGAGGAAATCGTTCAGGCCATTCAAGCTACTTCCCGTGGTGAGAAATTCTTCTGTAGTAAGGTTTTGGATTACCTGCTGGAAAAATCATTCGGAAACGAACCCGAACCCTGTACGGCCATTCCATTGACCATCCGTGAAATCGAGATTGTGAGGTTGGTGGCAGAGGGGAAAACAGCCAAGGAGATATCGGATGAATTGAGCATCAGTACCCATACGATATACACCCATCGCAAGAATATCATGAAAAAATTAGGATTCAGTACTTCCTCCGAACTGGTCTTGTTTGCGGTGAGGAACGGTATCTTGGATTCTTCCAATACCAATACATGATGCCGCTTATGAAATGGCTTTTGTGCCCTTACTTCCTAATTATTCCCATTATTACTTATGCCCAACAACCTGAGATTATTTCAGGCCCCTTTTTAGGGAATGCAACCACATCTTCCGTTGAGTTTTGGATGATGGGGAAGCATTTTGATGCGGTAACCGTCCTGATAGAGGATGGTGGGGAAGTGGAATTAAGGACAGCCGTGATTCAGGATTCAATAATTCTTGTAAAAGGCCAAATTATTGGCATTGAAAACAAGTCCGTCGGTACCATTCAAATATCAAAAGGCACCATTTCCCATAATGAGAAATTTTCTATTCGACTTGCTCCCCGGAAAATATCCGATTTTTCTTTTTTGGCAGGTTCATGTACATGGCCATACTCATCCACAAATAAGAAATGGGGAATATTTGATACCATGAAAAATCTTACTTCCGATTTTATGATTTGGATGGGTGATAATATTTATTTACTAAAAGGGGATTGGAATGATGAGGAACGTGTGAATGCACGGTATATCAGTTACAGGGGCCAGAAACAACTCAATGCATTCCTGAAAAGTCAGGTTAATTACTCGGCATGGGATGACCATGATTTTGGTCCTAATAATGCAATGGGAGATTTCGAAAATAAGGAAGTAACATTGAATGCATTCAGACAATTTTGGATTAATCCTGATTATGGGAGTGATAGTTTACCTGGAACTTTTTACACTTTCCAATGGCAGGATGCAGCATTTTATGTATTGGATGGGCGTTATTATAAATCTGATGAATCTTTGTACGGAAAAGAACAATTGGATTGGTTAAAAGCACATATTCTTGATTCTGATGCAAGGATTAAATTTATCATTGGCGGTTGTCAATTCCTACCTGAGAGCAGTGGTGAGGATTGGGGAGATCATCCTGATGAAAAAGCAGATTTCTTATCATTCCTTAAAATGAATAAAATCAGGGGAGTGGTATTTTTATCCGGTGATAGACACTTGGCTGAGTTAAGCATCCTGGATGATGGGAGTCATCCAAAAATTATAGAAATTACCTCATCACCTTTAACCAGTTTTGTAAATCCGGGATTCTTTTATAAAAATCCACTTCGGAAAAAAGGAACCTTGGTCACCAAAAGGAATTTTGCACATATTTCCTTATTAGGAGAAGGAAGTGATAGGAAACTAAAGGTTTCCCTCATGGGACGTAAATCCCAAGTGTTCTGGAATTACGAAATCAACTTGGATGAACTAGAATAAACTCATTTTATCCATCAAAATTTTTCCTGCGTTTCTTTTCCTCCTTAAGCATGGTTTTCAAGGTTTTGAGTTCTTTTTCATCCATTTCTTTGAGCATTGATTCCATTTGGTTTTCATCCCATTCCCATACGGATGGACTGAATGGATTAGTATTTGGTGGTTGGGGTGATGGCCTTTCAATACCATCTGTGTTAAGATCCGTTTTCAATTGATTCTCCAATTCTTCTATTTCTAGGAATTGCTCGATTTCTTCGAAATTATCGTATTCTTTTTTTAGTGTGATGAGTAATTTATTATTCAATTTTTCAGCCATCTGATAATTCTTATTCTCTTGTAATTCCCTCATTTTTCTAAGATGCTGAATGATATAGTCCTGACTGATGAGATGAATATATTCTTGGTTATCTTCTGAACGGAGATAAATCTTTTTTCTTAACTTATGATAGCCCGTCTTATCCACTTCCATCGTTAAGGCATCATCAATTTCCCCTTGGATGGAAAAACGGGCATTACCATCCTCTTTAGTAGATTTTTCTCTATGATTGATTTGTACGATAGCATTCGAGACAGGAGTATTATTTAATTTATCCTTAATATTCACTTTGACAATAATGTTCTTGGTGCTATCCGTATCCTGTGCTTCAGTAATGAGGGGCAAACAACATGTGATGAATAGGAAAATGATAATCTTAGAATAATTTATTTGTTTCATTTTATCTTAATTTATTCAACAAGAATATAAGAAGAATCGGAATAATGATAAATATCATAACCACTACTCTTATGGCATTATTTGCTAGATGATTAATAAGATGATAATTGAATTTAAAAGAGCGAGATGGATCATCTAGTGATTTAATGATTGGCATATGTGAATATGCATCAGTATTAAGGGTTGTTACATCATTGCTGAACAATAAATTCAAATAATAGGTTCCACTTCCCGGAAAAATAACCTCCATCTCCTGCTCATTTGGTTCCATTAGGGTATAGGTCGTTTCATTCACAGGAGTATCTTCACCCTTGGATAGGAACATGCCCTCAATATTATTATTGGCAGCATCCTCTCCTGATAATTTAAAAAGGA
Organism: Saprospiraceae bacterium; assembly: GCA_020631355.1. Classification (GTDB taxonomy): domain Bacteria; phylum Bacteroidota; class Bacteroidia; order Chitinophagales; family Saprospiraceae; genus JAHDCE01. The sequence goes on from JAHDHL010000012.1 coordinate 44,049, forward strand.
ATGAATAGGAGTTGAATGAATCCTCTAGTTTATTGATTTCATATTTTAAATACGGACCTACGGCTTGTGGTTCAGAGAATTGGATTCCCTTACTTTGGACAAAAAATGAAGTCGCCAATAGACAAAGGGCTGCAAATGATAACAACAAAAGGAAAGTACTTGCGAACATGAGTAAACCCGAAATGCGACTATCCAATAGTTTTAGGATACTATGATTGATCCGATTCTTGAAGATATTGTAATCATCCAAGGCAATTGTATCATTCAGATGCTGGTCATCCAGTCGTTTGATTCTTGCAATGAGTAATACAACTTGGATTTTCTTATTCCATTTTAATATACCGAGATGCTTTTGGAATAATTTACAAGCTTCAAGTGGCTGGTCATCCTCAACCAATTCCTTGATTTTTTCTTTGGTTTCTTGCTTCATGATGATGTTTATTCAGTTACATACAATCATTTTTCTCCGGTAATGACACTATAGAACCATATCCCTTTCTTGAATGCCTTGTATTGATTGATGGATCCCACCAGATTACCATGAGCTACCTTGGAACGGAATCCTAATGTCTTCAATAACCATTCGATAGGGTAGGAACGGGTCGTTTTTTCATGGAGTACCCGAAGTGAAGCTCCAACCTTATCATTCACATTATCAATACGGATGTTCTGGAACCCAGCTTTTTCCATATTGGAATAATGTTCCTGTTCCGTGTCGATATCATCAATGGCCCATTGGTTGAGCCACTTATTCTTGAGTAGTACCTCATCCTCCGTTCCTAAAGGACGCTTAAGGCGGAGGTATTCGGCCAGTACAATCCTACCACCCGGTTTCATGATTCTATAAGCCTCTTTATAGAAATCAATCTTATGCTTGGCATGGCAAACGGACTCACAGGCCCAAATCACATCAAAGGTCTGATCCTCAAAAGGAGTCTGGGTATAATCTGCCTGGATGAATCGGGCTTTACCCTTGAATTCCATATCCTTGATGGTCTTGTTGGCCTGGTCCACCTGACCTTGGGTGATATTGATGCCAGTAATATCCGCATCAAAATGTTGCGCCAACCAAATCGTACTTCCGCCTAATCCGCAACCGGCATCCAAAACCTTATCCCCATCCCCAATCCGGGCTTGTTCAGCCAAATACGCATTGGTATTGCTCAGGGCAGCAAAATGATTATCAGCCTTTTCCTTATCATAAAAACCAAAATGTAGGGATGGTATATGTTTGCCATACCATACAACCTTATAATCAAATTGGGTTGCATCATAGTAGGCAACGATATCTTCCTTGGTGTTGTGTTCCTTAGCCATGCTTCAAAGATAGGGCTTGAATCAGAAAAGGTGAATAAACTATCCAAACATAGACATTGTTAATTAGATGATAGTGAATAGTTGTTGTATAAAAACGTATTTTTGCAGCCAAATTGAGGACTTTATAGTATGATTGAAACAGATATACTCATAATAGGAGCAGGACCTTGTGGTCTTTTCACAGTATTTGAAGCAGGATTACTGAAGCTGAGATGCCATTTGGTGGATTCCCTACCACAACCCGGAGGGCAGCTCACAGAAATCTATCCTAAGAAACCCATCTATGACATTCCGGGTTTCCCGGATATCCTTGCAGGTGATTTGGTAGACAATCTGATGAAGCAGATTGAACCGTTCAAGCCGGGATTCACCTTGGGTGAACGTGCCGAACAGATAGAAAAACTGGAGGATGGCCGCTTCAAACTGACTACCAATAAGGGAACAGTACATGTCGCTCCCGTCATTGCCATTGCCGGCGGACTGGGTTGCTTCGAACCTCGTAAACCTCCCATTGGCAATATAGCTGAGTTTGAGGATAAGGGTGTTGAATATATCATTCGTGACCCTGAGATGTATAGGGATAAGTCCGTAGTGATTGCCGGAGGAGGAGACTCTGCCTTGGATTGGACCATTTTCCTTGCTGATGTAGCTAAGGAAGTAACCCTCGTTCACAGACGTACGAGCTTCAGGGGTGCATTGGACTCTGTGGAGAAAGTCATGGAATTGAATGAGGCCAATAAGATTAAGCTGATTACCGAAGCTCAGGTTATAGGACTCAATGGTAAGGAAAATTTGAATGAGGTAGTCATCAAGCATAAGAAATTGGGAGAGATGACCCAATCCACTGACCATTTCATACCATTATTCGGTTTGGCACCCAAGTTGGGACCGATAGCCGAATGGGGATTGAATATCTCCAAGAATGCCATCGAGGTGGATACATTCGATTATTCCACGAATGTGGATGGTATCTTTGCCATTGGTGATATCAATACCTATCCTGGTAAGCTCAAATTGATACTTTGTGGATTCCATGAAGCGACATTGATGGTACAATCCGCATTTAAGATCATTTATCCGGATAAGAAATTGAGTTTCAAATATACTACGGTTAATGGAGTGAATGGATTCGAATAAGAAAATGAATTCCATCCACCTCAATACAAGCATATGAGTACAGTTAAGATAACAGTCATTGATAGGGAGGGAGAACAGCATGTTCTGGAAGCTCCCACGGATATGAACATGAACCTGATGGAGGTTTGTAAATCCTACGAATTGCCTGTCAAGGGTACCTGTGGGGGAATGGCACTTTGTTCCACTTGTCATTGTTATGTGAAAACAGATCACGAGTTACCAGAAATGAGTGAGGACGAGGAAGACATGCTGGACCAAGCATTCTTCGTAGATGATGATACCAGTCGTTTGGGGTGCCAATTACCCATCACGGATGATTTGGATGGTTTGGTAGTGGAACTGGCTCCGGAAGCAGAATAGAATATTCCCCAAGATGAACAACTACCTACTGGATGATGCAGAAGATGAATTGCTCTTTCCGATGGAGCAATTGGTCTGGCATGGAAAACCTGTATACAGGCTCAAGTGGATTCTTGGAGCATCCGTGGTAGTAGCCGGTTTCTTTCTCTATGGTTTGTATCTCATTATTCCACCAATAATGGAACATGGTTTTGATTCTTCTGATTTTGATTTGTTCTTCAGAGCTACCTTAGCATTTATTACACTTACAATTTTACTCGTTAAATATTATTCCCAGAGTAAGGAGCGTTACTGGTTGTTCAAGGACCATCTGGTCATCAGGAAAGGATTCAGGGTCGTAACCCGTACTTTTTCCTTGGATGAAATCGAAAGTGCTACTTGGGGGATTTTTGATGGGAATGCGAGTGAGGTGGATTATGTATCGTTGATGATGCAACAGAAAATCAAGGACCCCTTTTCCTTATTTCCGAGCCATACCAAAGCCTTGGTCATTGGTCCAATAAAAAATGGAGACCAACTGGTCAATCATCTTATTCATCTGAAAACGACCTCATCCAAGAATAGCAAATAGTTGGCATTTGTTGTGATACAAAATGCCGAATCCTAAGTATAGCTTAGGGTTTTATTATATTAGGGACATGAAAACCCTAGTATAATGAAACAATACCTAACCTTAATCCTACTCTTGGTATGTACTTTGGCATCTGCTCAGGATTGGCTGCTTTTTCCTTACCAACAAATCAATTACTACGAATACGAATCGAATGATGAAACCTACCTGGATTTCATTACTTGTGATTCTATCACTTGGCAAGGGGACACATTGAATAGTTATGTCGGAATTGATGTGCTGAATCAATTCAACAATGGTACGGGGTGTCTCAAACCCGAATGGGAAATGACATCGGATTATAATATTAGTTTCGATTTTTATGAATTAGGATACCTGACCCTACCTGAGTTATTGAAATACCATAATGGATGGGAATATTCACTGATTAATGGAAATGATTTCATCTTCAATAACCAAGCAGGAGTAGGGGATAGTTGGGGATTTGGTGTAGATATAGATCAAGGTGAGACGGATTCTATTCGATTTGGTTGTCTGTCAAGTACATGGGAGGACATCAATGATTTGGGCGTAACGGATTCCGTAAAGTATTTTCAGGTAGATTTATATTCCGGAGACAATCATTACCTTACTACAACATGGAGGTTGAGTAAACAGTACGGCTTGATTCAGGGAGATCCGATTCGGGATTTGATGTATGGTAGAATTTCGAATTATCAAATGATAGGATTCAGGAATCCCAGTGGGATAGTCGGTGAACAATGGCCAAGTGCCCAAGAGTTTTATGGAGCTTATTCCATAGGTGATAAGCTGAAATGGGAAATAGAAAGAGAAAATGTTCCCGGTCCCGATTATGTATCAGAAACCGGAAATATTATTTGGGACATCACATCCATCAATGAGGTCAACGATACCTTGTATATGACCTATGATTTTGAGGAAATCATTTATCATACTTCTGTCCAGCTGGGTGAGCAGGTATTCTATGAGGTGGGAACTCATACCAAAGCCATTAGATTGACGGATTTTTTGCTCTTGGACCAAGTACCCAAAGGTGGATTCACAGATGGATTAGAGTGGGGGATACTTTACCTCAAGGGCCTCAGAAGAAAGGGAACATCCTTTGTATGGGAAGTTGGAGATGAGGGATTTTACGTCGGGGCTGATTGTGGTATTGATTTTATACTACATGTTTCGGGATTAAGCCAATACGAACATCTGAAAGGAAAAATCAAGGAGGAAATATGGGAATATGGCCCATACTACCAAAGAAAAGAATTGATAGGATATGACTTGGGAACCGATTGTGTATGGGGTGATATTTATCCCTTATCCAGTTCGGAAATCATGGAGGATAAGACCGATGTCCTATATCCGAATCCAACTTCGGAAAAATTGTATGTCAGCACTGGGACAATTGAATCCATTAAAACCTATTCGATATTCAATCCTGTCGGGAAAAAGGTTTTTCATGCTAACTTCAATGGAGAATACGTGGATGTGTCCCGACTTCCGAAAGGGAGGTATTTCATTTTACTGGATAGGGATGATAAGCGTAGTATCCATTCCTTTATAAAGGAATAACAAGGCATTTCCATAAGACGGAATACATTATGAATGGTCAGTAAGTTCGAGCCGGAATGGAATGAGATATACTTCATTGAGAAGTATACGATGTACCAGATTCTCAAGGGTAATGGTGGAATTGAAGTCGATTTCAAACGGTATCACGACTGGGTGGATAAACTCATTTTCCTTGAAAAGGGGCAATATATCAAATTCCTTTCCGAGCATTTTGAAGTGAGGAAAATAGAATTCGAGGATGAGCGAATATTCCGGAATAAGGATGTAAGGGTGCTGTTCAAGCACTTACTTGCATTGGGTTATATTAATTTCAGTGAATGTAGGAATTGCCAGGAATACCTCAGCCAATCCGTTTTTTCAAAACAAGCCAGTGATATCATAGACATATCATCAGAGCAGTGGTATTGGCAGAATCCCTTTCATGCCAACCAAGAGGAATACCACATTATTTTTGATGTCAAGGACGTAATTGACGAGGAGTATAAAAACCACTTATCCAACGAAAGGATATCCAGAATGATTGGTATAAGGGAGTATAATGCCCAAGCCTTATACAAGGATAAGATTGGTATTTCCATCAAATCGATGATGGGCCGAAAGCGGTTTTTGGAGAGCAAGAAAGAAATTGCTTTCTCGGATAAGAGCATCAAGGAAATTGCCTACGAATTCGGATACAAGGACCCCGCTTATTTCAATCGGGTATTCAGTAAATTGGAGGGAAAGGCCCCGAATATATTCAGGGAATCATTGGAATACAATAAAAGGGATACATTCCTACCGGAATTATATGATTTGTTGGACAATCATCACAAGGAACAACGTTCGGTTGATTTTTATGCCCAAAAAATGAATTTGTCCATTAAGACCTTATCCCGTAAGGTTAAGGACCAGCTCAATTTAACCATCGGACAATTGATTCGTCAGGAATTGATTACCACAGCCAAATTATTATTGGCGACTGATATGCCCATCAAGGAAATCGCATTTGATTTGGGTTTTGAGGAAGCCAATCATTTTTCCTCTTTCTTCAGACGCTATACTACCTATACTCCCCAAGGATACAGACAATCCGTATTATCAAAATAATTTTTCGAAAAGTACAATTCAAAGGGAATTTCTTGTACCTGAACAACCGCTGTTCTCCCGCATCTTTGCATTGCAATTTATTTACAAATCATTTCTAAATCTCAATGTAAGATGAATATCAAAGAACAAGTTCAACAAATGGATGCAATGGTTTCCAAGGGAGCGATTGTGGATGCGGTTAAGTCCTTTTTCTGTGACCATGCCAGTACTTCAGATTATGGTGATGTAAGGACCCAGGATAAAAATCAGATGGTCGATAAAATGGAAAACTTTGTAGGAAGTATCGCAAAGGTAAATGGAATTACCCATCATCATACCATCGTGGATGGTCATACCTCTGCGTCTGAGTTCACCTTTGATTTTGACATGAAAGATGGTAGTAAGATTCTATGGCACGAAATTATTCGTCGAATTTGGAACGACTCCGGAAAGGTAACTGCTGAAGAATATTTCCAAGCATAAATTCCAAGTAAAATGAACACCAATAAATAATTATAAAAATCAATTTATTCACAATAAAGTCATTTGGGTTTTGAAGTTGGAATTAAGGTAAATGCTTGGTTTTCAAATCATAAGTTAAATGACTTCAATATTTAATTCATAATAAGATGAGACAGATTATAATGCTAATGTTTTCCCTAATATTTACGTCCTCCATTATCTTAGCACAGGATAATAAGGCCAATAATATTGATAATAGTAATATTGCCTTGCAAGGATACAGTCCGGTATCTTATGCCGATTTGGGATTGGCGCAAAAGGGTGTCAAGACATTCAAGTCAGAGTATGAGAAAGTAGTGTATTATTTTACTTCCGAAGAACAGAAATCCAAGTTCGATAAGAATCCAGAAAAATACTTACCCAAATATGGCGGATTTTGCGCTTTCGGTATTTATGCAGGAGCAAAATTCAGAGTGGACCCTAATAAGTTCATCAGTAAGGATGGGGAATATTTCCTTTATCTGAATAATTTGGAATTGGATGCCAAGCAATTATGGTTGAATGAGAAAAATCACAATAAGTTGGTAAGTGTAGCGGACGAAAACTGGAAAAAATTAAGTCAGACCCACAATTAATAGATTGAATTGGATGATTATTTTTTAGGCAAGACTACTTGGTAGTTTTGCCTTTTTATATTGGAATTATTTAAACTTTTGGAATCAGTTGTCTTGTTGTAAGACAGATAAAATAAATTTAAATAGCTTCATTAAATCAAATATTGATTCTACACTATTACATGTTTGGATTGAAGTGCAATTATTTTTGTATCTTAATAGTATGATGTATGGAAATATTGTACGATTTATATTTTTCATAATTATATTATTCCTTAATATAAATGATAGTGCTGCACAATCATTCCAAAAACAAAATGGTTTGTACGCAGGATATGGATTAGGAATATTGCATGACGAGGGAATTCCCGAGGAATTAAGTGCCAGCCATTCTTTTTCATTTGGATTTAATGTCAATCTGAAAAAAGAAAATTGGATGCACGACTTCAGATTGGGTTTCAGTAGAAAAGGCAGCTATAATTCGATAGAGAAACATACCATAAAATTGAGATACCTAGCGTTTCAATATCTGACTGGATTATATTTCGAGAATATTAGAACAAGCGCCCTCCCTGGGATTTATGCTGCAGTTCTTCCTTGGAACAAGCACAAGGCACATGGTACAGGGACCTCTGATTACTTATTCAATAGAATGGATTTGGGAGTTACATTCATGATTATGAACCAATCATTAAGAACACGAAAAAATACATGGCCGATTTACATCCAATGCCAGTATGGATTAAGAACGGTAACAGATAACGAAATAGGATACACTGCCCTCACAGAAAGATCATCCCAATGGACCCGGAACCTTACGATTCAGTTGGGTGCTGTTTTCTATTTTTCAAGCCATTCACCATTGAATTCGTATCCTTTTCCAGAAAGTTGATGGATAGGAGCCATCAGTAATTGTAATGTTCCTAATAAGCTGAGTAGGAGTAAGGGATTCATTGGCTCATGAATAAAAGTTTGAAATGACGAATCATCCTTGATTCACAAACCGATACCCCACACCTCTTACAGATTGGAAGAATTGAGGCTCCTTGGGTTCCTTTTCAAAGTATTTCCTGAAAGCGAGAATGAAATTGTCAATCGTTCTCGTGGAAGGGTACACATCATAGCCCCAGACTGCTTGGAGGATTTGTTGCCTGCTTACGACCTCATCCTTGCGTTCTGCCAAAAGTTTGAGTAACATGGCTTCCTTTTTCGTTAGCCTAAAGGGCCCTTGGTTTCCGACAGCCTCATAAGTTGTGAAATTAACCTGATTATCCCCAAAATGAAATATTTCTTCTACCGGACGGCTTTGTTTTTTGCTTCTCTTGATAAGATTGGCCACGCGTAAAAGCAATTCCTCTAGGTTGAATGGTTTGGTCAGATAATCATCCGCACCACGCTTCAGTCCCTGGATTCTATCCTTGGGAGTATCCTTAGCGGTCAGCATGATGATAGGGACCTCACTATTCTTCAATCTTACCTGTTCGCAAATATTGAAACCATCCACCTCGGGTAACATCACGTCGAGTATGAGTAGGTCAAAATGCTGTTCATTCGTTAGCTTGATAGCTTCCATGCCATTCCCCGTGGATACCACCTCATAATCCTCCATTTCCAGATTGAGTTTGACAATATCCCTGATGTTTTCCTCGTCCTCTACTAGTAGAATTCTCATGCTGCGTATTATTTAAGATGCCTTGGGCAATTGAATGGTGAAAACGGTTCCCTTGGGTTGGTGGTTACCGATACTAATCTTTCCCTGATGGGCCAATACCATCTGTTGTATGATATATAAACCCAATCCGGTTCCTTTGGTTTTTCGGGTATCCTCGTTTCCTATTCTATAGAATTTTTCGAAGACCTTTTTCTTTTCGGAATCAGGTATGCCCCAACCGTGGTCCGCAATGGTTAATTCGTCGTATTTGCCTTTTTGGGTGTGTTTGATTTGAATGTGTTTTTCTTGGTCGGAATACTTGATGGCATTCTCTATCAGATTGATGAATATGGATACGAGGGATTTGTGGTCAGCAAAGATACTGGCTTGTTCATCCAAGGATAATTCCAATACCACATCCTTGTGTTTGGTCAATATGTTCTCCCTGATACCGTCGAGTAGGGGATACAGCTCGATGTGCTCCTTATCCACCTCGACATTGGTAGTTTCCATCCTAGCGGCAAGCAATAGGTTATTCACCAGGCTTTCCAATCGTTCGGCTTCATTCAGTGCATTACCCGAAAATTTGGCAATCCTTTCCTGGTCCAATTTCCTTTTGCTGAATGTTTGGAGAATCAACTTGATGGATGCAAGAGGTGATTTCAGTTCATGGGTAATGGAAAGGAGAAAATTCCTACTTTGGCGTGCGGCTTCTGTCTGCCTTTGGTATCCGCGATTGATGAACCAAATACCAATAATCAATGACAATGCCAGTACGGAAGCTTCTCCCAGAATCATACGTTCCTGTTTCTTGTATTTTTCCTTGAGTGCGAGATAATCCAGGTCTTTCTCTAGGATATTCATGTCCAAGGGACTACCATCAACGGATTTGGTAATTCTCAACAACTCTGTTTTAGCCAGAAATGCATCATTATTCTTGAGATAAAGAAGATAGGACCACCAGGCAAGGGCCAATAACATGTAGCCGATGACTACAAAGGAGAGTAACCTTAATCGCTTATTTTTCTTGTTGGCCAATGATTCCTTTTTTATTCAAGTATACACCCAAAATGATGAACAAAACAAGTGCTGAAAAGATGTATTGGGCGTACTTTTCGTACCAAGGTTCGTAAGCTATGGGATAATCTGACCCAATGATGACAATGCCCGCCCAGTAAAAGGGGTGCATAACGTTGGGGCCACCCTTATCCAGAAACTCCAATTTGGCTTCTCTCAACGCCTTGGACTTATTCTTTCCCTGCTGGAGTTTATGGTAATATTTTACCATGATTTCCTTGGTGGGACGGTCACTCATATGCCAGAGGGTACTAACCGTCGATGGACAACCTGCATAGGCGAAACCTCTGGCAAGGCTCATGCTACCTTCTCCCTTTTTTAGTGAACCTAACCCCGCATTACAGGCACTCAGGGTTACCATATCCAAGTCCAAGGTCATATTGTATAGTTCGTGGGCTGGCAATTCGAATTTAACCAATGGATTCTCACTGAATATGAGTTTGGATTGCAAAGGATATTCACTATTGATGGATGTATGTCCGGCAATATGTAATATGGTATGTTCCTTGACCTTTTCCTTGAAGCTACTGATAGAGGCTGTAGTATCCTTGAGGATGCAGCCGCCCATGCATTCATTGATGAATTTGACTTCTTCCAGTGCGAATGGTAATTCCTTGAATGTTTCACTGTAATATTCAGGTGCGATTCCAAGGAATTTGGGTTTTCTTCTCTTGGATGGACTGCGGTCTATCAACTGCTGCGCAGAATAATCATATCTGAAAATGTGGTCATGTATCAATCTTGAATAGAATGATGAATCCTTGCCCAGTATCTCAAAGGATAGGTTATTGAGTATTCCGTCAGGAATGATGATGAATTTCCTTTCCTGCTGATGTTGTTCATGGATGTGTTCGAATAATAACTCGTACAAGGAAACAGCTGCCTGATTGGAAAAATTCCTTTCCTTATCATAAAGCGATTCAGTCAGATCAGCTATCAATTGTTCAAGTGTCTCGCGCTTGATGGATTTCTTGATGAATTGGTGTTGCTCCGCATCAATGATAAAAATATAGAGTTCATCGGATTGGATATGGTATTCAATCAGTGTCTCGGATTTCCTGAGTGCTTTTTTTAGTTGCTCAATATTAATTTTGTTGTTGCTGTATTTCAACTGATAATACTTGGGGTGTTTTTCCTCTATATCCAGTAGGTATTCATTGTAATCGGTATGCAATGCCACCAATCTTTCATTGATATCCCTGAGTTCCTCAGCCTGCAATTCATCTGCATTATTGAGCTGTTCCTTCAGGAAATCCATTTCGGATTTGAGTTCTTTTCCTTTTTGGAATAATGATTCGGATATACCGGTTTTCTCAATGGCCAGGTATTCATTCAATGCATCAGTAAGGGAAGCTGATTTTGTTTTTTCACTTGCTTGGAATGCATATTGCAGATAGCGCACATCATTGGTCTGATGGTACAATTCATAAGAAATCCGGATGATGTGTTCACAAATGGGGTAGAGAGCTTCTGTCAATGCGGATTTGGAACCCTCGAATTGGTACGTAGGTTTGATTTGTTGGGATAACGTTTGGGCCTGAATGTAAATCCCCAAAGCTTTTTCCAAAGAAATCGATTCTGTATATTTTCCTAATTGTTCATAGCAGGCTATGAGGGAGATGGGGTAGATGATGGCTTCATTTGGTGGCAATTCATTGATGTCGAATGCATAATCCCTCCTTAGGTTAGCCTTGATGGCATCAATGAGATAGCGCTCTCTTTCCTTGGAATCCTCATCATAGAGATTGGATAATGCGATGAAATTATCGGATTCCTTTTCTAGTGGAATGGCGCTTTTTAGGTGGTGCTCCTTGGACATGAGGAAATATTGTTTCGACTTTTGTCTGGAGGTATTCTTTAGCATACCCAGCTGATAAAAAATCTGAGCCTTGGCATTATTTCGATGGTGTGCATGGTTCAATTCGGCAATATCCAACGCTTCCATATACAGTTTTTTGGCCTTTGGGGCATCCGTATGGGAATAGGCATTTGCCATGCCTATCATTTGGCTCAGGATATTCTTACTATCTTTTTGGGGCGTAACTTCCATAGCCTTTTCGTAATGATGGATGGAAGTCCTGTAATCTCCAATCTTGTAGGATGAATTGGCCAAGCCCTCATGATAATACTGGGTGAAAGGATGTTTTTCTCCATGTCGTTCCTGAGTACTGCTCAAGGCCATACTGAAGTATTTCTTTGCATTCGCAAAGTCCTTCTTGATCATTCTGATATCCCCGAGTAAACCCAAACAGCCATAGTCTATTTCCAAATCTGGTTTACTCAAACTATTATTTCGCTTGATGATATCCTTGGCCAGCGAATCTGCAGTTTCCATTTCATGCAGATAGAAATGGATGTAAGCCATATTGTAGTCACTTGTAATCCGGTCTACCTTGTATCCTCTTTTCTTAACGAAACTAGCACTAGCTGAATAAAACTCCTTGGCCTTATGGTATTCGCTATTGTATTCATAAGCATAGGCTATCCGGTCAAGGGAAGCCGCTATCCGCTTACAAGCAAGGGTCAGTCCCTCATCATTATTCAGATTGAAAAAGAAAAAGACACGTGCGAACAAATGGAGTGAAAGCTGTTCCAAGGCTATGGAAAGTGATTGAGGATTCTCTTGTTCCTCATATTCGAAATATTGCCGTTCCAATCTGAGGTGAGCCTGTTCCAGTGCAATAGAATCCTTTTCCCAAGTAGTAACTTGAGACAGGGTATCAGTTTCATTAGTGCTTGTATCATCGGATTGTCCCTTTGAAAGAACGGGGATTAGGAACAATAGGATACAGACAAGCCATTGTAGTCCGTTACTTGGAATGCAGTTCATTGCATTATTAACCTTAGTATTGGAAGATACTGTAATGGTTGTTTGGGTTGTTGCCATAAAAGTATTGCTTCCATTGATAAAACAGGATATAGTACAAAAATACAGAATATAATCGAGGGGCTAATTGCCATTCATATAAAATTATTGTTTATTTGTACATCCAAACCATTCATATCTATGCAGGTTAGTCGCCTCCTTTTATTCATCCTATTCCTAGGGTATTTTGGAGTGTCTCCATCCGTTTATGCAAAGACGGACAAGTATCGCTGCATGTGGCAGGAAGATCCATCTACTTCAATGGTGATTGGTTGGAATCAGGTCAATGGCAAATCTCCCATTCTCTATTTGGATACGATTCCACACGGTAATGATGTGGATGCATACAGTGTTTTTTACCAACCGGACAAGACGGTTTGGTACAAGAGAATGAATAATCATTTTGTTAGGCTCAAGGGACTCAGGCCCAATACCGTTTATTATTTCATCATCAAGGATTCGAATTCGGAGAGTAGGGTCATGTCATTCAAGACCTTGCCGGAAAAAGACGAGGGCCTTTCCATCATAGCCGGAGGGGATTCCAGGAACCATCGGAAATATAGGCAGAATGCAAACAGGATGGTTGCTAAACTTAGACCTCATTTCGTCATGTTCGGAGGTGATATGACAGGCTCTGATGGCGCCACTTCTTGGAAAAGATGGTTGGATGATTGGCAGTTGAGTATTGGAGAGGATGGCCGTCTGACTCCCATCATAGCTGCTCGGGGTAATCATGAAAGAAGCAACAGTGTCATTCATAAGATATTCGATGTTCCCAACAAGGATATATACTATGCACTCAGCATGGTTGATGGTCTTTTGAGGGCTTATACCCTCAACTCCATGATAGCTCCGGGGGGAAAGCAAAAGGATTGGTTGGAAAAGGATCTGATGGACCATCAGAATGTCCGTTGGAAAATTGCACAATATCATCATCCGATGCGTCCCCATCATTCAAGAAAGAGTGAGAAATTATCCCAACAAAAATATTGGGCACCATTATTCTATGAATATGAGATGGATTTGGTAGTGGAATGTGATGCGCATGTTGTCAAGACTACTTATCCCATAAGGCCATCCAAGGAAAAAGGAAGTGATGAGGGTTTCATCAGGGATGACGAGAGGGGTACGGTATATGTCGGTGAGGGATGTTGGGGTGCGCCGTTGCGAAGTAACAACGACAATAAGGATTGGACTCGAGCAAGTGGCAGCTTCAATCAGTTCAAATGGATTTTCGTGGATCATGACCGAATGGAAATCAGAACTGTCAAGACAGAGAATCCGGACGAAATAACAGGCCTTACGGATGAATCTCGATTCTCGATTCCCAAGGAAATACAAATTTGGTCACCTCCTACCGGTGATGTCATAGTTCTGGGCCAATCCGGCCCGTATGAGAATGAGGAAACATCATTCGTAGCCGGCCAACAAGTAGCGGAAGCCAGTGTCATGTCCTTGCCAGAAAATTCAGGTGATACATGGAACAAGCTGTTGATTGCTGGTTTTTTCACCATTCTCATTTTGTTCATGCTACTGCCTTTCCTACCCAACTTTAAGGGATTTGGTTTGTTGAAATAGTACAACAAAATCACATTGTGATGTCCTTGATAGAAACACTTGAACATAGATTACAACTTTCCCTACCCGGTAAGGATGCACATGCCAAGATGACCCATTTGGGACGTTTTCCCAATCCTACGATTCCATCGGAACACAAGAAAGCGTCTGTATTGATTTTACTTTATCAAAAATCGACAGATTGGCATACCGTATTGATGAAACGGACAAGCAGATTCAAGAATGACAAGCACAAAGGGCAAATCAGTTTTCCGGGAGGACAAGCCGAGACTTTCGATATCAATAAGGCAGCGACTGCCGTGAGGGAAACAGAGGAGGAAGTCGGGATTCCAGGTACTAATATCAAAGTTTTGGGGGGATTATCCCAGTTGTATATCCCTGTCAGTAATTTTTTGGTACATCCTTTTGTAGGATATGTTCCTGAAGAACCGAATTTTTCCCTTGATTCCGATGAAGTGGATGAAATCATTGAGACGCCACTTTCTCTCCTAATGGATGGTGCCATCCAGCAAGAGACAACCATTGATTTGCCTAACGGCTTCCAACTCAAGAATGTACCTTATTTCGATGTTCATGGTCATGTGGTTTGGGGAGCTACCTCTATGATTATTTCCGAGTTCATCACAGTTTTGGATGATGTGGGGTTCAGTACCCGAATGCCCAAAATATAGAATATGGAAATAACAACGCGCCATCTTACATCCCCGATAGGTAGTATTACCATTCATGCCATTTGTACCGGATATGTGGCATTAAAAAAGGCAGCCTACGAAACGACCCAACCCGGTTTATGGGCTACGGTCAAGGCTTTCAGGAATCCTGATTTTTCGGAATGGATGCCCATTTATGCTTGGTTGATACAACATCCTGATGGGAACTTCCTCATTGATACAGGAGAAAATGCGCAAGTGAACGAGGATACATATTTCAAACCCTTAGGTTGGTTGATGAATTATTATTTCACTCAGCAAATGGGCTTCAGAATCAGTAGGGCAGAGGAGATTGATGTCCAGTTGAAAACATTAGGTCTGGATAAGAATGATATAGATTGGATTTTCCTAACTCACTTGCATGTGGACCATACGGATGGCCTGATGCATTTCCCTGATACTCCTGTCAAGGTCAACCGATTGGAAATGAAAAAGCAACATGGTGTTTTCCCAAAGCTATTTCCCGATCATTTCCATCCAGAACTTTTGGAATTCGATACGACTTATGAAACATTCGGAAAGGCATGTTTCCTAAATGAATCCAAGGATATCATAGCCGTTCACACACCGGGTCATACATATGGACATAGTTCGGTCCTGATTCGGTTTGATGAGGGATACCTCCTACTAGCGGGTGATGCGATTTATCGTCAGGAGCAGTTATTCAATCAGCGATATTCAGCAACGGTAGCTAGTAGACAATTGTGCGAATCGACCATTTCCAATATCAAATCCTTTGCATCCAAGCATTCGACTGTCATTCTACCATCCCATGATATGGCATCAGGTTCAAGGCTGAAAGCGCTTTCATATCTCCGTTTGGACTGAACAAAGCCGCAAGGCTCTTGTTAACCCTAGGTCTGAAATGCTTTAAAATCTTTTGGTATGAATCTGTCTTTACGTTGGTCTTGGTCCTTGGGAATCCTCATTTTGTTATCAATCCTCGCATGTGAATCTACGGATAATATAGTGATTGTACCCGGGGAAATAGAGGAAGAACCAACCAACCCGATACCACCTGATCCTCCATTACCAGATTCCATTACTTATCTGGCATTAGGGGATTCCTATACGATTGGTCAGGGAGTATCACCGGATATGAGATGGCCTAATCAACTTAGTGCGGCATTGGAGAGTGAGGATATTCATGTAAAGGATTTGGATATCATTGCTCAGACAGGGTGGACAACGACCAATTTGCTCAATGGTATAGACATGGTCAATCCCGGACCTTATGATATGGTTTCTCTGTTGATTGGAGTGAATAACCAATACCAAAGCAAACCTTTTGAATTGTATGAAACGGAGGTGGAAATCCTACTGAATAAGGCAGTACAGCTTGCAGGGAGTATTGATAAGGTATTTGTAGTATCCATTCCAGATTACGGAGTCACACCGTATGGATTGGGGAATGAGGAACAGATAGCCCAAGAATTGGATGAATACAATGCTTATATGAAATCCAGATGTGATGCCTTGGGAATCCCATTTATCAATATTACTGAAATTTCAAGGGAACTGGGCAATTCTGAGGGAGCTTTGGCCAACGATAACCTGCATCCGAGTGGTGAACAATATGCTGCTTGGGTCGTGGAGATTCTGCCAGTAGCAGCTGGATTATGGCAATAAAAAAGACCACCTGGTCGAAAGGCGGTCTTCTCAAAATATGATAAAACACAAATTACTACCAATTATTAAGTGTTGCTGTGGGATTATTGATGTTTATGAATGATGAGTACAATCGATTCATCATTTGATTCCAGCTGATATTTTGCCTTATAATTACTAAGTATTCCAACATCCTCATTGATGGATTGGCCATCAACATTGAAACTTCCTCTAATTGGAATGAAAAGCGCTTCCTCGGTCTGTTCGGGAGAATAGTGATGTACACATGTATTGAGACGTATGATATTCCCTGAGTAACCATTATGCTCAAAAATATTTACAGTTTGGTTACTTGTCAGTTCGAATTGGGTAGAATCCGAATTTTCAGTCAGCATGACATCGTATTGACGCAGCCCCATATTGAGTTGGAAGTCTTGTATTCTAAGGCTGACATGTATCAGGTCATCATGACCTTTGGAGAATCCATCCCTAAAAAAGATATCCTTCTGATAATTAGATAGCCAATCCACACGGATTTTGGAAATATCCGGTTGGTTAGTGGAGAAAAAGCCATGTCTGACATGTCTTTTGGCCTTAGGTAGTTCAATCAACAAGGATTGTTTCCTAGCATTCTGGCCATGGGGCAACATGGCAGTAGGAAAGAAACTGATGGCCAAAGAAGCCCAAGTGCCCATTCGCACGAATAGCCTTCTATTCATTTCAAGTTATGTTTGTTTCAATAATTTCAGTTCAATTCTATCGGTGTGGGCCTATTCCTCAAAATTTTCAACAAGAATACCCATCTTACCATTTTGGTAATCCTTGATGGCATCCATGATTTCCCTTTCGGTATTCATAACAAAGGGGCCGTATGTGACTAGATTTTCATTCAACGGACTGCCGGAAAGCAGTATAGCGCGGGTGTCTTCTTTGGTATCAACAGAAAATTCTGTGCCATCATTCTCGAACCAGACCAAATCCTTGGTTTTCGCCTTTGATTTGTTGTTAATCGTTAATTCCCCATCGAGGATATAAAGAAATGCATTGTATTCCTCAGGTATGGGGATATCCATCTTCGCGCCTTTCTTGAGATTCAACCTAAGGATAAGTAATGGAGAATAGGTGTCGATTACAGCATTAATTCCCTTGAATTCTCCTGCAACGACACCTATTTCTGCCAATTGGTCTTCTGTGGTCAATTTGGGTGTGTCATTTGAACTTAATGGTTGGTACTGAGGTGTATCCATCTTGTTTTTTGCTGGAGCATTGACCCAAAACTGGATAATTTCAAAATGCCCTCCTTGTTCAGCCAACTTTTTGGTGGGGCGTTCACTGTGTATGATACCTTTTCCGCTATTCATCCATTGTGTTCCTCCTTGGCCCACAATACTATTGTTACCTTCCGAATCCCTGTGTTGTAACTCTCCATTAAAGATAAGTGTCACCGGAGAGAATCCCCTGTGAGGATGTGGTCCAACACCTACATTCTGTTGCAATTCTCCTCCCTTGAGTTGGTCATCCCAATGGTGGACCAATAAGAAAGGATCTATCTGGTCCATTCCTCTTTGGGGGAGGGGTTGATCCAGTATGATGCCGCCCATATCCACTTTTTGGGAGGCCACGATTTTTTTGACAGTTCTCATGTTTCTTCTTTCTGTTCCTGACAAATTATGTTGTAAACAAATGTTGTGATAAAAAAATTGGATTGGACTGTCTTGTCAATCTTCTCTCAATTTTTTAAGGTTCTCTACCATCTGTATCCTATCCTTTTCGGATATTTTCTCATGGAAGAACCCATCCAATTCATCTTCGATTTTAGGCAGGACATCCTCGATGAGTTCCAGCCCCTCTTTGGTGATGATAACATCCATTCTTCTTCTATTATTCGGGTTGACATTCCTGTCAATCAGTCCCTTATCCTTGAGTCTATCCAGTAAACGGGTAATATCACATTTCGAGAAAAGGATTCTACTTTTCACATCACCTACGGATAATGGTTCAGGATTGGAGCCTTGTAGAATTCTCAGTATATTAAATTGTACATGAGTGATTCCAACAGTGGCCAAAACCTTTGAAATCTTATTATCCAACCAATTTCCTGTATGGAGAATTTCCACTACCATAAGCATATAATCCCTGTATTGTGATGCTGTTTCTACCGAATCCATCTGTATCTGTAATGACGAATGTTGTTGTAAACAAATATACGGGCTTTCTGAATGTTAGGCAAGGATATGACCCAAAAAGTCATTTTGATTTGGGATAAAAAAAATAGCCTACTTGCTAAAGGTAGGCCATTCGAAATAATTCAAAATCTATTGTTGCTATGTCTTTATTCAAATCTTTTTGATGAGTGTGGCTTCCAATTGTAGGAAGTTATTCTCCTGTTCGGATGGGGTAATGGTTGCCGTATATGGAATATATCCATCCTTTGAAATGATGATTTCATAAGTGGAATTATTATCCAAGGACATTTCGAAACGATCTGAGGACAAATCCCATTCCTTGGTTTCATCCTTGCGTTTTACGGGTATGGCTTGGATTGAAGTGTCCGAAATGCCATTCACACCTGCAACATCCAAAACACGGACGGATAATATCATATCGTCTTCCTTGAAACGGAACATGAAAATATCATCGTCCCCTCCATCCCTTGAAGAAGTAAATAATCCGTACTTCCCATTTTGATGCAAGCAAAAACTGATATCATCCTGCGAACTATTGATGGGTTGTCCAAGATTGGTAGGGGTACTCCAGTTACCATATTCATCCATTTCGGAAAAGAATATGTCAAAGCCACCATAACCTATATGTCCCTTGGAACAGAAGAACAAGCGTCCATCATGACTGAATGATGGGAAACCCTCATGACCACTGGTATTGATGGAGGGGCCCATATTTTCGGGTCTGGACCATTCACCATTCGCTAGCCTTGTACTCATATAGAGATCTAGTCCGCCTTCTCCCTTAGAACGGTTGGATACGAAGAACAACATCTTTCCATCCGGAGAAATCGCAGGATGCATATAATTGATATTGGGATTACAGAAGTTCAGTTTTTTGACTTCTTTCCATTTCCCATTTTCTCTTTTGGCACAATATAGCTGCAGGGCAATTTCACCCTTTCTGTTTTCTATGTGGTCGTTTTGTGAGAAAACCATCACCTTACCATCCTCTGTGAATGAGGCAGGCCCTGTGTTTTTGTTCAGCTGATTGATTTTCTTGGGTAGCATTTCAGGGTTGCTGTATTCCATTCTACCACTTCTGGGAGCAAAGTACAAACTCAGGAAATCCCGGCCTGTGGTCCCGTTGTGTTCCTTGAACAATGAAGCACCACGCTTTCTATCGGATACGAATACAATTCCATCATCCAGGAATACCGCACCATGGTCATCCGCGTTGGAATTATGATTGAAAGGAAGTAATTCTACCTGCGCATAATAGGACTTGATATCCTTGATGGCTTCAATATTCTTCAAGGTTTGTCTTGCATCCTCATCATCAGGTTGTAATTCCAGATAGGTCTTGAGTTGGTTTTTGGCCAAATCATATTCTCCATTACTCATGAGTACCTCACTATAATGCAAATAGGCCTTATCCCTTACTTTCCTACTTTTTTCGAATAATTCTTGGTAGGCTGTTTGCGCTTCGGCGGTCTTGTTGGTAAGCCTGTAACAATTAGCCAGCTTATATCTCCAGGAGGAACTGTTCTTTTGGTTCAATGCGGTTTGGTAGAGAGGTATGGCTACTGCATACTGCCCTAACTGATAGTATTTATCAGCTTTTTTTGCTACTTTCTCATAGGACTGTCCCCAAGCGGCGACAAAGAAAATACATAACCATATGGTAGTTTGAATTGCCTTGAAACTCATATGTAAGTATGTTTGACGTTTATCTAGCAAATACCATGCGGGAAAATCTTAAAATTTGTTAAGTGCTTAATTTTCATATCAATAAAAATATTGATGCGAAAAAAATAGGCTTTAAAGAACATAATCCTTGGTATGATTGTTCTGAAATAGTGTACTTTTGCACTTCTAAAATTTGAATCATGGAAAAGCAGATTGTAAAGAACCCTGTAATGATTTATACAGAGCAGACTCCAAATCCGGAAACGCTCAAATTCGTAACGAATCGAATGTTGTATAAGGGAACAGCTGATTTCAAGGAGTCGGAGTTGGCCAATGAATGGTCTCCATTTGCGAGTTCATTATTTACCCAACCGTATGTAAAGGGTGTTTATTTTTGCAATAATTATGTGACAGTCACCAAGGAGTTCAATTTCGCATGGGAAGATATCATGCTAAGATTGAAAGAGGACATCAAGAAGTATATCGAAAGTGAGGGAGAGGTTGTCACAGATGGATTTGCTGAGGCGATTGAGAAATTGGAGGAAGAAAAGAGTGATATCCAATATTCGGAAGAAGAAAAGGAAATTGTCAGAAGAATCAAGGAATTGATAGATACATATGTCAAGCCTGCTGTTGAGATGGATGGGGGGAATATTGAATTCAAACAATTCGTGAGAGGTGTCGTAACAGTTGAACTACAAGGTGCTTGTAGCGGATGCCCATCATCTACCCAAACCCTGAAGGGAGGAATAGAGGGAATGATGAAACGTATGATACCGGAGGTGAAGGAAGTTATCGCTGAAATGGGATAAAATCATCATCATAATGATATAAAAAGGCCTAGTGGGTAGTTCCACTAGGCTTTTGTTTTTTACCTTTAGAAACAAACTATGACAAATGTCCGATTCGAAGCTTGATAAATGGTACATCATTCTGAATCCCGTTGCGGGAGGAGGTAAGGCAACAAGGCTTTGGCCGAAAATGAAAGTCCTGTTTGAGGAACATGGTTTCGATATCATTTGGGAAGAAACCAAGGGCAAGAGGCATGCAACGGAGTTGGCGGAAAAGGCGGTACTGGCTGGATACAAGAACATTATTGCGATAGGAGGTGATGGTACCAACAACGAGGCGGTCAATGGTATTTTCGGACAGGATAAGGTCAGTACCAAGGATATATGCTATACACTCATTCCGATAGGAACAGGGAATGATTGGATAAAAACACATCAGATTCCAAAGGATTACAAGAAGTGGATTCCACTGATAAAGCGGAAGAAGATATTCAAGCAGGATTTGGGCTGGGTGAAGTATTGGCATGAGGGGCAGGAATTGGAACGTTACTTCGTGAATGTTGCCGGAATGGCCTATGATGGCTATATCGGTAAGATTTCCAATGAAAGAAAAGGCGCTGTGGTTAGTAAGTTCGTATACCTTTCCCTTGTGATTTCTCAATTATTCAAGTATAGGAACAAGAGAGCGGCAGTCATTTATAATAATGAAGAATTCGAGGCTGAATTCTACACAGTGAATGTAGGGATTTGTAAATATTCCGGAGGAGGAATGCAATTGGTGCCCCATGCGATTCCGAATGATGGCCTATTGGCGTTGACCTATGATAAGGGCTTATCCAAATTGGGTGTGATTGGTGTTACACCTAGACTATTCTTGGGAAACATAGATAGCCATCCAATGGCAGTTACAAAACAGGTTAGGATGGTTAGGGTAGAAGCAAGGGAAGAAGCTCCGACTTATCTAGAAGTGGATGGTGAGTTCATAGGCCAGACACCCTGTGAATTCCATATCATGGACCAGGTACTGAATGTTATAGTCCCTTAGAGGGAATTATAATTGGTATGGATTCGTGAAACTGAGGTTGTTAGGGTCAGGAGTAGGGGAGTAGGTAATACTTTTCAATGCCTCCAGGTCACCATGAAAAACGTTGAAATCGACATCTCCAACAATACCATCTATCCGACCTCTATTCCCATATTGCCAGAATGTCCAGCTTTGGGAGAAAGGCATATCAGGCGTTTCTGTATTGTAACGGGCAATCCAAACGATGTACTCGTCGAAATTCCCTTTGATGTATTTGTTATACAACTTTTGATTGGTGTAGATGATGGGACGGATATCATAGTGGTACTCAACTGCCTTTAGCCAGGTTTGTAAATCGGCAATCAATTCAATCCTATTCTTCTTACCAATCTTTTCAAAATCCAATACGGGAGGCAAATCCCCGGGTTTGATTTCAACGGATCCTGTAAAGTTCTCCACCTGAAGCATCGGGTCGACCGAGGGTATGTAAAAGTGATAGGCCCCTTTCATCATTCCTACGGATTCCATCTGATTCCAATTGTGGTGGAATAGGCTGTCCTTATATGTTTCCCCCTCTGTTGCCTTGACGAATGCAAAGTCAATATCCTGCATCGCTACTTCCGGCCAATCAATTCTTTTCTGATAGTGGGAAACATCAATACCATGCACTTCGAAGTCTTCCAATCTCATTGTTTCTGTGGAACAGGAGTTCCATGATACAAAGAAAATGAATAGGCAAAAGACAAAAATGATATGTCTGAAGTGATTCGGCATGTAATGTTCTACGGTAAATTTCGTGATTTGTTCTGAAGCTATATTGCAGGGCACTTAAATTGTGCCAACTTTCTTTCTCTAACGCACAAAATAGTGATAATGTTATTTCGGTTTTACAAGTTTATACAAAATTTTCGAATCAATGATATTTATGTAAATGTGTTTTGTCTTGAAAATCTGAATGTTGTTAAATGTTTAATAAAAGAAAAGCCTTGTAATCTCTTGGATTACAAGGCTTTGTAAATGAAATGTTAAATATTTTACTTATCGTCTCCAAAAAAGGCAAGGATCTTATCTGCCAGTTCTAAACCGATATTCGATTGAGCTTGTAATGTGGATGCTCCGATGTGTGGCGTAAGGGAAATCTTTGGATTCTGAAGCATGGCATCGCTCGGTGTTGGCTCACCAACAAACACATCGATTCCTGCTCCTGCAATCTTTCCGGATTCGATACCGGCCAATAATGCAGCTTCATCAATCACACCACCCCTTGAAGTATTGATGAGTCTCACACCATCTTTCATTTTTGCAATCTCTGGTGTTCCAAGGATATTACCACCCGGAACGTGAACCGTGATAAAGTCAGCCTTAGCCAACATCTTATCCATTTCGACAGTCCTGATATTGACCGTAAATGCGGATTCCTGACCCGGAGCTTCCAAGGAAATGGATGCACTTTCAAGATAAGGATCAACTGGTAGGATATTCATACCCAAACCAAGTGCGATACGAGCAACTTCCTGTCCGATTCTTCCGAATCCAATGATACCGATTGTCTTACCCCTCAATTGCATTCCCTTGGAATAGGATTTTTTCAAACCCTTGAATTCTGTATTGCCCTTACTCGGCATTTGCCTGTTGGCATCAAAAAGATATCTCGAAAGAGAAAAGATATGTGCGAATGTCAATTCAGCTACGGACTGTGATGAGGCAGCAGGTGTATTGATAACCAATTTTCCTACACTTCTCGCATGTTCGTGGTCGATGTTATCGATTCCCACACCAGCCCTGGCAATAATCTTAAGATTCGGACATGCGTCAATCAAATCCTTACGGACCTTGGTAGCACTCCTCACAATAATGACATCATAATCATTCAACTTGGTCATTAATTCATCCTGTGGGATTTTATTGGTATTCACTTCATATCCTGCTTCTTCCAAAAGCAATTTTCCATCTGGATGGATACCATCATTTGCTAGTATGCGAATCATTTTCTTCAAATTTAGATGATAAGGTGTAAATTCATGGCAAATGTAGTATTACACAACGTATTTTTGATTGAATATCAGTGTAATTTTTTTTATTTAATTACTTGACTAGCAAAGACTTTTCTCTTGAAAAGCATACTTTCTTCCTTATGTGATAATTGATAAAAAACGGACAATGGGAAAAATCAGGATATTATTCGGAATCACTCTTTTTTCAACAATATTCATTTGTGGTTGCCAACTATTTTCAAAAGGAAAATGTGTAGGTGAAATAGGCAATGGTATAAGGGTGAATGTGGTCAGTCAGGAAATCAGTGGTGATATGGATTTTCGCCAAACCATCGTTCTGACTAAGGATGAGAAAGATTTGACGATTATCGCAGACACCAAGACAAGTGCCTTGGAATTTCATAGGGACAGCATTCTTGGTAAACCCGGCGAGATGCTATTCATATATGATATATACTTGGGATGGTGCATAGTGGATGTCAATAGCTTCAGTATATACAAGAATTTTACGGATTTACCCAAGGAACAAGCACTGCTGACCAAACTTCGAATGATGGAATCTCCAGATCTGATATTCGATGGAACATCATGTGAATAAAAGCATAAACCCCGATTTTCAATACTGAAAATCGGGGTTTTCGTTTAAAGCACTCCAAGTAAGGCCTTTTCCTCTGCAAGGATGGTAGCTGTTGTATGGATTGCCTGATGTTTCTGGAATTTTCGAGCTTCATGATTGAGGATTTCCTCACTCTCAATCGGGCTACTTTTCCAGTTCTTGAACCAATTGAACTTCATAGTAAATTATCTTTAGGTGTTATTGAATATTCTACTCTTATAACATCCCATCCTAGGCTAAAGTTCCTCTGGAATTAATTGTGAATCAGTGATTTGGATAGGATTTTGAAGAAGCTCGTAACTAATGGTTTTTCTATTGCGAGAGATGTCATCAGGCATAATAAAATAGGTATTTGTAATAAAATGGAGATGAATATTTTTTTGTTAAAGTTGGGTATGTTCCAATAAAAAACGCTCCCAGTGGGAGCGTTTTTTATTCTTATATTGATGTGAATGATATTGTCAACCTATGCCAGATTATGGAATACGGCTTGTACATCATCATCTTCTTCTAACTTATCAATCAGGACCAATACCTCATCTACCTGTTCATCGGTAAGTTCCTTGGTATGTGTGGGTATACGTTGTAATTCAGACTTCTTTACCTCAATCTTGTTATTCTCAAGTGCTGATTGTAGATTTCCAAAATCCTGGAATTTGGAATAGAACATGTAATATTCCACACCTTCTTCTTCCTCTTTCTTCATTTCTTCCAATCCGTGATCAATCAGTTCGAACTCTAATTCCTCCACTTGTTCATCCTCTATCTTATCTAGTTCCACATAGAATACCCCTTTTCTTGTAAAAAGAAAATCGTGCATACCATTGGTTCCCAATTGTCCTCCTTTCTTCCTGAAATAGGAACGTACATTAGCTACGGTTCGGGTAGGATTATCAGTAGCCGTTTCTACAACGATAGCTACTCCATGAGGTGCCATACCCTCATATACTGCTTCCTGGAACCCAGAAGTATCCTTGGACGATGCTTTCTTTATGGCGGATTCAATCCTATCCTTTGGCATTTGTACTGCCTTGGCATTCTGGATAGCCCTCCTTAGTGTATGATTGGTGTCAGGGTCAGGTCCTCCTTGTTTTACAGCTATGGTAATCTGTCTGCCCGCCTTACTGAACTCCTTGGCCATTCTGTCCCAACGAGCGAATTTTGTTGCTTTCCTATATTCAAATGCTCTTCCCATCTATTAATATCTTTTAGGCTACAAAAATAAGGATTACACTCCAAAAATACACATGGAATCGGTGGGCAAGGATAAATTTACCCGATAAAAATGCTTGGATATGCTGATTATCAATTTTTTATCACAAAGGAGTATATGGACTTTACCTCCTAGAGCAATTCTAATTTCTTATCGACCTTGGCATAACTCAATCTTTTGATTTGATCGGTTTGATGGTAGGCATCCAATCCGCTGATAGCAACGGTATGTGCTTGTTCCAAATCCAATTTGCCATCTTCCAACAAAACACTCTGTGGTAATGATATCATTTGAATCTCACCTACTACGAGTAGGGTATCATTGGTTTGGATGGGAATGATTTCCCTGACTTCCATTCCAATCTTGATGTATGCTTCTCCAACAAAAGGTGCGAAAAATTGGTCGATATAGGCTTCCGTCAATCCTACGGCCTTGAATTCTGATACATTTTTATCATATCTGGCAGATGTCTGATGCGCCTGTTCGATAATGCCCGTATGGATATGATTGATGGTGTAGAATCCGGTTTCCCTGATGTTTTCCAACGTATGTCTGGATACGCTATCCGGTCTGGTGATATGCCCCAATAATGGAGGATTGGAGCCCATATGAATCACGGAACTGAATATGGCCAGATTGGTTTGTCCTTGCTGGTCCACTGTCCCTAAAAGATTGGCTGATTTGTATCCGTTGAGTGAATTTACAAGATGGGTTCGGTACCTTTTATCGTAATTCAGGAGTGCTTCCTTGGTAATAATCATGTGGTAGAAATTGACTTTTTTCCTAACTTCAAGTCTAAATGTATGATGATTGTTCAACAAGCATCACATTTTATATCAAAATAAGACATACACATCACACAAATGGCTGAATTACTCAATGATAATCTTAGGAATCTGAGGGTTCAATTGGATGAAATCATCAAGGATTTACATCGAATGACCGTTGGCATCGGGAATGAATCCTTGGCGGAAACCGTCTCCGATTTAAGGAATAGAATCAATGAACCCTATATGTTCGTAGTAGTGGGGGAAGTAAAGGCAGGTAAAAGTAGTTTTGTGAATGCGCTCCTTGAGTCTGATGTATGCAAGGTTGCACCGGATCCATGTACGGATACCATCCAACAAATCCTTTATGGGGAGGAGGTGGAAGTGATTGGAGTGAACCCGCATCTTAAGAAAATATACACGCCCTCGGAAATTCTCAAGGAAATCGCCATTGTGGATACACCCGGTACCAATACGATATCCGAGCATCATCAGGAAATAACGGAGGGATTTATTCCTGCATCGGATTTGATAGTATTTGTTTTCGAAGCAAAAAATCCTTACAGGCAGTCTGCTTGGGATTTCTTGGATTTCATCAGGGACGAATGGCGCAAGAAAGTCATCTTCGTCCTTCAACAAAAGGACTTGATGGAGCCGGACGACTTGGTTATTAATGAACAAGGTGTATTCAAATATGCCCAGAAAAAAGGAGTGAATCAGGCCAAGGTGTTTTCTGTTTCTGCCAAGCAGGAACTCAAGGGAGAAAAGGATATCAGTGGTTATCTGGACCTAAGGAAGTATGTATCGGATAACATTACAGGTGGCAAGGCACCTGTTTTGAAACTGGATAATAATATCTCCACTTCCATCAATATTTCGGATCGTATCAATGATGGCCTCAGAAAAAGGGAGGAACAGCTGCTTTCTGATAAGAATTTCAGGAAAGATGTAACGGAAACATTGGAAAAGCAAGAGAAGAAATCCAATTATCAGGTGGATTTACTTACAGAAAACATCCTTTCTACTTATGATAGGGTGACCAATGAGATTGGTGACGAACTCAACCAAGGCTTATCTTTCGTTTCCGTTTTCAAGAAAGCAGTAGCATCCATTTTCAATCGCAAGGCATCCACCAATGGATGGATTGATGATTTGAAATATAGATTGGAACATGAACTCAAGGACCAACTGACAGAAAAACTGAATACGGGAGTCAATGACCTTACGGATAGTGTCAGCCAGATGGTCAGTATGATTGATCTGAAAATCAAGAGCAACAGAACAGTACTCAGGGGAAGTGATGAAATTTTCAGCCATATCGCCAATAAACGGAATTCGGTAATGGATGATTTACGCGAAACATTCAACCAGTTCATGAAGCGCTCAGAAAACTTCGAGGATGATGAGGTATTGCCATCCGATCAGAATTTTTCACCCAACATAGCTGCAGGTTCGGGGTTGGCTGTCATCGGAATGGTGATTGCAGGTGTGGCACAAGGTTCCGTAATGGATATTACGGGCGGTATTTTTACGGCTGTCGGAGTTTTGTTCGCAGGGATTACCGTTGGAGTGGGAAGAAGGAAAGTATTGGGTGCATATGCTAAGGAAATAGATAAGGGTAGAAAAAAATTGGAGTCGGAAGTAGATGATAAACTGAAATTGTACGTTAATAACATAAAGGAAAAGGTTGAGGGTAATTTCAAGGAGTTTGATTTGATGTTGGAACATGAGGAGGAACAGACCAGAAAGATATCTGTGGAACATCATAAGATTGCTACTCGACTCAAGGATATGAAAGGAGTTCTGGAAAAGGAACTTGCCCAAGTTTAGCATATGAATTGGATATTTTACATTTTTTTTCCCTTGTTGGTTACCATCTATCCTCCGGAACCGAAAGTCGAATGGGATAAGACCGAACATGATTTTGGTGTATTGGAACACAAGGAACCCGTATACGCGACTTTTGTCCTGAAAAATATAACCAATGATTCAATCAGATTGGATAATGTCAGGACGTCATGTGGTTGTACCTCCCCAATCTGGACCAATGAATATATCATGCCCGGGGATACCTCACATATTGTTATAGAATATGATGCACATGATAAGGGGGAATTCTATAGGGAAATCAAGGTTTTCATCAGAAGACAAAGAAAACCGGAGAAACTCTTTGTTTATGGTAGGGTAGAGGAGGAATAGTCTGTTCCTACATGACTTGCTACTGAAATCCATCATTTCTTTCTCCTACTTTATGGATTCACACAGATGAAATGCCTGAATGCAACAATCATTCGGGCTTATGTTTTATCTTTAGCATGCTTAACCTAACTGGGGATAGCATAATCATAGCCCAATAATCCACTATTGATTCTAGAATAGATAAACTAACTTTGGCATGAAGAAATATCTTCTTTACTTACCTATCGTTGTCCTTTATTTTTCTTGCGGGCAACAAGATCCCATTACCAATCTCAATAATGATTTTCCTCCTGAGGTCATAAAGGCTGAAAGCGAAAAGGCCAACAGACTATTCGACCAATGTTTTGATGAGGATGTGGATAGGAGCCCGGAGTGGCAATCCTACCTGGGTATCAAAAAGAATTACGGGGAATGGGACGAAAGATCCGAGGAGTCGGATGCGGATGATAAGGCTTTCTATGAAAATTGGTTGGCAATAGCCAAGGATAGTATTGATGAACAAAAATTGGATAAGGAAACCAAGGTCAGTTACAAACTATTCAAAATGCGATTGGAGGATGAATTGGAAAGTCTGAATTGGAGATATTATGGCTATCCTGTGAATCAGATGCGTGGTAGGCATTCCAGCATTCCTGCATTCCTAATTAATATCCATAAAGTCAAGGATTATGATGATGCACTGGCATATCTGGATAGATTGGAGGGCGTACAAGAGACAATGGGCCAATTGATAGACCAACTGAGACGTACGGAAAAGAATGGTGTGGTTCCCCCGAAATTCGTATTCGATCATGTATTGAGTGATTGTAGGAACATCATTAAGGGAAAACCGTTTTCCGGTGAGGGAGAAAGTACCCTTTATGCTGATTTCAAGAACAAGGTAGAAGCACTGGATATCAATGATGGTAAGAAAAAGCAGTTGATTCTGGGAGCAGAAAAACGATTGATGACCAATGTCTACCCTGCATACCAATCCCTAATCAAGTTCGTAGAAGACCAAAAGAAAATCGCTACGGAGGATGATGGTGTATGGAAGTTCAATGACGGTGATAATTACTTCAAGTATCGCTTAAAGCGAATGACCACAACCAACATGACACCGGACGAAATCCATCAATTGGGTTTATCCGAGGTTGAAAGGATTCATGGTGAAATGAAAGCGATTATGGAAAAGGTAGGTTTTAGGGGAAGTTTACAGGAGTTCTTCGCATTCATGCGTGATGATGCGCAATTCTACTACGAGGGAACTGATGAGGGGAAAGCAGCCTACATGGCTGAGGCAGAAGCCATGATTGATGCGATGAGACTCAAACTGGATGACTTGTTCATCACCAAGCCCAAGGCTGAACTCATCGTAAAGGCGGTAGAACCATTCCGTGAAAAATCAGCAGGTAAGGCATTTTATCAGGATGCAGCTCCCGATGGTTCCAGGCCCGGAACTTATTATGCAAACATGTATGATATGAAAGCCATGCCGAAGTACCAAATGGAAGCCTTGGCTTATCATGAGGCTATTCCGGGGCATCATATGCAATTGTCCATTGCCCAAGAAATGCAGAATATGCCTAAGTTCAGGAAATTTGATTCCAACTATACCGCCTATGTCGAAGGGTGGGGACTATACTCAGAATTCCTACCAAAGGAAATCGGTTTTTATGAAGACCCATATTCTGATTTCGGTCGCCTAGCGATGGAACTTTGGAGAGCTTGCAGACTGGTTGTCGATACCGGTATACATGATAAGAAGTGGACTCGCCAACAGGGAATAGATTATTACAGTAGTAATACCCCCAATGCAATGAGCGATTGTGTCAAGATGGTGGAGCGACATGTCGTGATGCCCGGACAGGCTACAGCTTATAAGATTGGTATGATTAAGATTATCGAATTGAGGGAAGCAGCCAAGGAGAAATTGGGTGAACAGTTCGATATCCGTGAGTTTCATGAAGTCGTACTCACCAATGGTGCCGTTCCTTTGGATTTGCTAGAGGATATGGTGGATGAATGGGTGTCCAGTAAAGGCTAATTGCCAATCAATACATATTGAAAAATACAAAAGGAATGCGGATCATTCGCATTCCTTTTGTTCATTTTACCTGCTAATCATGAATTTCTTACTCACCATCGTATGGTTATCCAATAGGATTTTAAGAAAATATATGCCATTTGGATAATCCTTGGTTTCCAATTCATAAACATACTCATCGGGCATGAATTCCTCAATCCTACGACCATTAGCATCCATGAGTGTTATGGAATGCATCTGGGATTGGGCGTCAGAAGACGATATATGGACATGTTGAGAAGATGCTAAAGGATTGGGTGCGATGGAAATTTTAGAATCGAGTGATTCTAAGTTGGATGTACTCAACCCCACATCGTCTATACCAATCCTCAGCCAAGAACTGAATTCGTCATAGTCCAGTTGTTCATAACCAATATTTTGACTTTGGTAAGTACCTGTTTGTAGGGCGATGAATTGATTCTGGATATAATATCCGTTCTTAACCACATGATTGTTATCAAATGGAGCCAATGCAGTTGAGAGGTCAAAATAGGTGGTCTGTGCCTTACAGAAACAAGTAATGAACGAAAGGAAAATGATTAAGGTATGAGGTCTCATGATTAATGGGGTTTGATGAATGATTACCTAAGTGATGGATTTCAAGGATAAGTTATATTCCAGTCGTTCTCCTAAATCCAGAATATCCGTTAGACGAGCCAATGAAGCCAACCAATATTCAGGAATTTTTTGTTTACCATAGTGCAATCCTGCCAACCCACCAGTGATGGCAGCAGTGGTATCGGTATCATGACCCAGATTCACGGATTTAATAATGGCATCCTCATAGTTGGAGGTCATGAGAAAACACCAAAGACTCGCTTCCAATGATTCAATGACATATCCGCCTGATTTCAATTCCTCGTAAGTGAGATATCTCACATCATTCTGTATGACACGTTCAAAATGATATTGCTCATACTTATTGAATCCAGATGTCTCCCAAAAAGTCTCGATTTCCTCCCTCATCCTGAGATAGGCGTCAATCTTACTTTTACCCTCTAGTATTTTTTCAGCAACTTTCAGATAAATCAAACAGGACATGGCAGCCCTGATATGGCCATGTGTCAAAGCCGAAACATCCCAAATGATATCGAATTGTTCCTGAATAGGCATTCCTTTGATATGGAATAATAAGGGAATGATTCTCATAAGAGAGCCATTTCCATTCGTATTCTCATTAGCGGTATGTTTTGTATTCAGATATTCATCCAGGCTTTGGTGTTCCAGATGATATTCCAGTTGACTGATGGAGTGGGTAGTCGTCATGCCGATATCGAATACCTTTTCGTGTGCAGTCCAGTATGCAATCGACCTCCATAGGATGAATTGTTTGGCGATGTCCTTTAGGTCATAGCCCTTAGTAAGGGATTCCGCCAAGCAAAAGGTAAGCGAACTATCATCAGACCATGTTCCAGCCGGTTGGTTGTGTGTCCCGAATCCAATCATATCCTTGCAGGGATTGGATTTCATCTCAGCACGCCCCTTGAATTCATATGGAACACCTACGGCATCTCCAATGGCTACTCCCAATAGGGCATCCGTAATTTTATTCTGGCTGTTGATAAGGTCTTTCATGGCAATGATTTAATTGCATCACATCTGATGTGAATATTCGTAAGGATTTTCTATCACTTTTACAATTCCAATCCCTATTTGGTTCTTCAATATATTCTTTTTTGGGAGAACTGAATGTCTACGAATAAAAAACGCCCTTTCCCACGAGGGGAAAGGGCGTTGATATTAGGATATTCCTAATAAATTATCTGATAGAAACGAATTTCTTCACGATTCTTTCATCACCTGTTTGGATAACCAATAGGTAATAACCACCACCCAAACGATTTACATCTAGGGTTTCAGTTTGCTTGCCTGCAGCCAATGTCTTATTGGTATTGAATACAGTCTTACCTGTAAGGTCAGTGATGGTGAACTGGACATCTGAATCAGTTGCCAAGTCGAACTTCACGTTCAATACATCACTGGTAGGATTAGGGAATAAGCTTTCCACAGTGATATTAGCCGCCGTGAATCCATCCTTATCCTTAGAACCTGCAACGAAATCAGGACGAACAGTAGGATTGAATACCTCCTGAAGAAGCTGTACGTTAGCCTGCTCCTGTCTTGCGGAATTCAAACAACCTGAGATGGTTACATTGTCAATGTAAACCCAATCTTGGTTACCTGAAGCATCACATCTGAATCTGATTTTCATATTGGATGTGAAGTTATCATCGTTCTGAATAGTGACAGTTTCGTAGTATCTGACACCATTTTCGAACTCATCACCTCTGTTCCATTCTTCAACTGTAGTATAAGAACCACCACCGTTCGTAGAAATCTGTAACCAGAAGTCCTCACTGGAATTATCCATACTTCTACAGATATAGCTGAAGTCTACTGTAAGGTCATCATAAGCAGTAAGGTTCAACGCATCTGTTGTACAAACAGAACTGCTAGAGTTGTCCCTTAGTCTCATGCTTCTTTCTCCGATTGAGTAGACAGTTGAAATATTTCTTGCACAGTCGGAACCACCGTCATTCCAAATGCCCCAGTTGGATTCGAAATCATTGAAGTTGATGACTTGCTCCGTACATACTGGAGGAGGTGGAGGACAAGCGTTTGGACAGTTGCCACCACAGTCGATTCCTTCTTCACCTGCATCCTGAACACCATTGGTACATGGATCTGGTGCAGCACACTGTACATCAAATTGTAGGGTGTTAGAAGTACTTCCCAATCCGTTCGTACAAACAGTTTCAACCTCATAATAGTAGAAGTTATTAGGATTATCGGATGTACATGGACTCAAGCTGTTACCCAAATCCAATTCACTATTGGTAGTTGCAAAACCATTGATGATAAGTACACCTGCCTGATTATATACATTCACATTATATACATCCGCATCAGCAACATCATCCCAATCCAATCTGATTCCATTGGAATCATCGATAATTAGACCGGTAGCTGCAGCACAATCAGGACATGGCTGGCAGCTGGAACCACCACAGTCCACACCTTCCTCATCACCATTCTGTTCACCATCCGTACAAGTAGGAGGACATGCAGGACAATCAGGACCACCACAGTCAACACCTGTTTCATTTCCATTTTGCTCACCATCCGAACAAGTTGGTTGGTTACCTAGACAGAATTGAGTTGCTTCGGAAGCACCGAATTGACCACCGGAAGCAAGGGTTGTACCTGAATCTTCATCTACGATGCTATATGAACCATTACCATAGCTACAGCAGATACCATCTCCGTAAGCATCATTGATGGTGAAAGTATAACAATCATCAGGTAGGCAACCTACCAAACTGATGGATGAACCATCAGGTTGTGTATCGTATGTACCTCCACTACCTACTTGGGTACCGTTTCCGTCAACCAGTGTCCAACTGGTTTCCTCTGGATAGTTATCAAAGTTAATTGTGATATTAATGTTTGTTCCATTACATGGACAAACATTACAGTCAGGACCACCGCAATCTACTCCTGTCTCGTTTCCGTTTTGGATACCATCTGAGCAAGTTGGGCAATCAGGACAATCTGGTCCACCACAATCTACTCCTGTTTCATCTCCATTCTGGATTCCATCAACACAAGTTGGAGGATTCGGATTTGTTCCACCACAAGCTCCTGAATTCAGTAAGCTTTGACGGAAACCACCATTATCAAATAATGCACGCATTCTGGCAGTTTGGCCAGCGGTGAAAAGGTTCATACATCCATCATCGGAGTAATCCATATAGTTCTGAACCATATCTGTGGAATTACAGGAAACGTGACCTGTAGCACATCCATAGTTGGCAGCATCGGAAGTAGGAGTATCCGATACAAAATCATCAGCATTACAGTTTCCATCACCCCAGATATGTCTAAGGTTCAACCAGTGACCAACTTCGTGAGTAGTGGTTCTACCACCATCAAAAGGAGCAGTTGCTGTTCCGATTGTGCCGAAGTATTGGTAATCCATTACTACACCATCAGTAGCAGCACTACCACCTGGGAACTGTGCATAACCTAGGATACCACCACTGATATCACATACCCACATATTCAGGTAATCGCCTGCAGGCCAAGCATCCTTACCTCCTTGAGCATTGAATTTCATGGCATCATTGGTGCTGAAAGCACTAACTGACGTGGAGGTTCTGGTAATACCATTCGTAGGATTACCATTAGGGTCGATAGTAGCCATACAGAATTCGATTTCCGTATCGGCAGCCTGACTCCAAGTATTGTCTGCATCCGCATTCAATCTTCTGAAGTCATCATTCAAAACTTGCATCTGTGATGCAATCTGAGCATCACTGATGTTCTCTGTACTGTTACCATAGATAACGTGTACGACCACAGGAATGGTGATAATACCATTTACCCTTGAATCAGGGTCGGTATTATTGACATACGCCTGTGTGTGTGCTTCAATCTGCTGACGGATCTGATGAACATGAGGGTCGGATTGTTCCTCATTGTGCATGTGGTCCATCGCAGCGCAGTTACGTTGTGCGTTTGTTTGTGTAAATGAGATTAAGAACAATGGCAGAAAAAGCGCCAATAGGAGATTTCTTCTCATAACTTTGATTTGAAATTTGATGAATAGATTAATAAAAATTGGTTAGGTGTGATAATGTGATCTCAACAACACTATTCAAATATAATTCATGTACTTCAAACGCTAAACCAAAGAATCATGAGTTATTAACAATTCCTTAAGGAATACAACATCGTATTTACGGCAATCCTAATATAAGTTCAAATCTGCTGCCAATAGCCTGTTTGGGCAAAATATTATTTTGTCAATGACTGCTTATGGCAGCAGATGGATTGGTCGTTAATTTAAATTTAACATAATTTTAAGAAATCTCTGGCCTCCATTAAAGCGAATCCCAAGAGGTTTTGACCCCTCCATTGAGGAGGGTGCTTTGATTTGTCATTACTTTGTGACATGCCAATTCCCCATATGCGATCATAAGGACTTGCTTCGACCAAAACCCGGTCTCCTGTATTCAATAAGAATTCCTTTAATTCCTCATTCTGACTGAACTTATGGATGTTACCTTGTTTGACGATTTCAAACTTCTTCTCACCCCATATCTCAGGATTGAAATTTCGAACTTTTCGTCCTAATTTCTTGGCTTCGGCAGGAGATTGAGCTTCTAAAATGGTAGATACCATGTCAGGGTCAAATAACTTGGCTTTCCCTACCATCATCCAATGTTCTGCCGAACGGTAAATATCCCCATCCACCTCAAAGCCTTCTAGCCACCATTGACTGAAGCAGGTCTTACCGATACTGCCATCTTTGTTGGGGGTATGCCCCCAGAAAAATACATACTTGATGACCTCGTCATTATTGTACTTTTCAACCAACCAGTTCAAATTATATTTCATCATCTTAGTTTTAATACTAAACTAACTATTAAGGTGCGAATATAGTTCCTTAGTGAGTAAAAATATTTTTGCTCCCCCTTTTTGCCTTGTTTTTCCCATGAATGCCTGTGGAAATTCTATGAATTCAAGCAGATTATCGACAAAAGTGTGTCTGGAGATGAAGTTTGTTATTCTCCGTTAGTAGATGGAATATGCCCTATTTGTATAAAATGGGGGAGATAAAACAATCTCAAACCCAACTATTCCATTATTTTTGCGACATTAATTTGTCATTGGACATTAAAATTAAAACATACATAGCCCTTTTATAAAATGGCTTTTGGCATACAAACGATATTCTGAATTATGGAATGGATATTATTTCTCATACTTATCATTGTTGGACATATTGGTTTATTCGGTATTTTCAAGAAAGTTGACATCCCTGCATGGAAAGCTTTCGTACCCGTTCTGGGAAAGATGGAATGGATGAAATTGGTGGGACATCCGACTTGGAGGGTAGCTTTGCTATTCATACCCATTGTCAATTTTTTCATTTACGCGGGGTTATTCGTCAGTACTTCCAATAGTTTCAGAAGATATGCTTTTTGGGAGCATTTGTTGGCTGTGGTATTCGCACCGTTTTACTTGTGTTTCCTGGGTTTCTCCAAGGATGAAAAATTTAATGCTCCGGCAGTGACCGAGATGAATGCTTTCAAGGAAGAAGCCAAGGAAGCAATGAAAAGTGAGAATAAGCGCAAAATCGAAAAACTAAAGCAAAGCCCATATTTCAAATCAGGAGGCAGGGAATGGGCCGAAGCCATCATCTTTGCTGTATTTGCGGCTACCTTTATCAGGATGTTCCTCATTGAGGCATATCAAATTCCGACTTCCTCGATGGAGGGGTCTTTGATGACCGGTGATTTTTTATTTGTGAGTAAGGCGAGTTATGGAATGAGAATGCCGAATACACCTATGCAATTGCCATTATTGCACAATAGAATACCATCCTCAGAGAGTGAATCCTATTTGAGATGGATTGAGTGGTCGTATAATAGAATAGGTAGTACAAAAAACGTCAAGCGGAATGACCCTGTCGTATTCAATTTCCCTGAGGGCGATACCATCGTCTTGCATAAGACAGATTTGTATGCACACACTAAGGGACGTTACGATTATGGGCATCTACTATACGGGAATCGTATTCCTAGGGAGAAACTCCACGATCCGAAGTTGTTCGAATTGGTTTCAAGGCCTGTGGATAGGAGAGACCACTATATCAAGCGTTGTTTGGCCATTCCGGGTGATAAGTTCCAGATAAAGGCCGGACAAGTCTATATCAATGATAAGGCCGTTGAGAATCCCGCTAATATGCAATGGCAATACTTCGTGACTGCTACCAGTGAGGCTTCCAATCTTCTGAGTGTGGACAAACTCTACGAAATGGGAGTAAACGAGCAGGAAATACTCGGATACTTGGAAAGTCCTCAACAGAAAATCATAAGTATGTCCGAGGATAAGGCGAAAAAGATGAATGCGTTACCGGGTATCACTGTACAACGGAGGGACAGATCAGAGGCAACGGATGATATTTTCCCTAGAGACTCTAATTATGATTGGTCATTGGATGAATTCGGTCCAGTAGTGATACCTGCTAAAGGAGCTACGGTAGAAATTAATACTGAGAATTTATCCATCTACAGAAGAATCATAGATGTATATGAGGATAACGATTTGGAAGTGAAGAATGGTGTCATCCACATTAATGGTAGTCCGGCGGATAAGTATACTTTCGAGATGGATTACTATTGGATGATGGGAGACAACAGACATAATTCCGAGGATTCGAGATATTGGGGATTCGTGCCAGAGGACCATATCGTGGGTAAGCCCTTGTTCATCTGGTTCAGTTTGAAGAATAATAGATTGTTTGGTGGTCAATCCGGTGTAAGATGGAAGCGACTCTTTTCTTCTGCTTACAAGTTTGATTAATGTAAAAAGCAATTTGTAACAATAGGCTATCAGAGTGGATAAGTTGACATCCTTCCGATAGCCTATTTTTTTTGTACCAATCCTTGTCTTTACAATCCGAGGATTAATACGTAATTTAGTGTTATCATTGGGAGTATTGGATGATATCGTATGCCTGAAATCGAAAATAAAATTACTGTTGAGGAAGCTATTTGTGAATTACTATATCTGCATGATGTAGTAATCATACCTCAATTAGGTGGTTTTGAAAAGGCTTACAAATCAACTTCCTTCGATTATGTGCAGGGTAAGATTGCTCCTCCTTCCTCCGATATCACATTCAATGAGAATCTTGTAGTGGATGACGGCTTATTGATAGAACATTTCAAGAATCAGAATAGTATTACCCTACAGGAAGCCAAGGATCAAGTCAATCAATTTGCACAGGAGGCCAAACTTGTCCTTAACAACAAGGAAGTCGTCACTTTCCCAAAGATTGGGAGATTGCTAAAGGATTATGAAAAACAGACGAAATTCATTTCTGAGAATCATAATTTCAATACGGAGACATTCGGACTATCCGAGGTGAAATATTACCCGATTCTCCGTGATTTACCCAAGGAGCATCCACCAACTCCCAAAAAGGAAACCGTTTCCCAAGCCAATCCGATTACATCCCCTAAGTCCAAAAGACAGCGGAAGTCCATCTCCTTTGCCAAGATTGGTATACCTATCTTCATCATATTGGTATTGTTGAGTGCTTATTGGGCCTACAATTGGATGAGTTCGAAAGCCAATGTACCAACCACTGAAAATCAGGACGACAAGGCAGTGAATGTCAGTCCAACAGACAATGGAGAAGAAGCTAATGATGATGTATTTGCGGATGAAGCTTCTGATGATATAGATTACTCGGATGGAGCATCAGTAACCGATGATGGCATAGAGGATGAGAATCCCGATTTGGTATTGGATAATTCAGTCAATAATGACCCGGATTGGCGAGGTGATGCTTCAGAAACGGATGCAGCCGAGTCAGATTCGCCATCTCAGAATGATGATCCCATCTTCGATGAAGTGACAACAGCACCTTTCAAGGTCATCTTCGTAGGGCTATTCAGTAAACAGAAAGGAGTGGATAATTACGCTTTTCTTATCATGGAGAATAATTGGGAACCCTACACGGAAGCAACGAGTGGCGGAAGCACACGGGTAGGAATCAGGGTTCCTGATGATGTAAGTCCCCAAGCTCTACTGAATCAGGTAAGGCAGATTCCTGAATTCTCAGGTGCTTTTATCCGTACGAGAGGAAACTGATCCTCGGCTGGAACTACCTCATGGTTTCAATGATATTTATTCTTTGGAAAACATAACCTGGTAGTATGGTCAATGCTACAGGATTATCTTCTAGACATTTTCCAGAACAATCTCCTTAATGGTATTAATCCATTTCGGGTCATCATTCAGACTTTCTACCAAATCGAGTTTCTCACCACCATCCTCGATGAATTCCTCCTTGTACTCGTATCCTATTTCGATCGTGGTTTCCAGACAATCGGCAACGAATGCAGGGGAAAATACCAGTAAATTCTTATGTCCGTGTTCGAGTTGTTCCTCAATCACCTTGTCTGTGTAGGGTTGTAGCCATTCCTCCGGGCCGAATCTGGATTGGTAGCAAATGGTATATTGGCCTTCGGGTATATTGAGCTTCTTGGCTATGGCAAAGGCAGTGGCATGGCATTGGGCAGAATAACAGAATTGGTTGTCATCCACGAGTTGCCTGCAGCATTGGCCATCACAACGGCAATAATCATTTTCTTTCTTCAGGTATCGCTTCGGAACACCGTGGAAAGAGAAAATGAAATGGTCATAATCCGATAGGTCATATTTCCTTGCCTTTTCGGCGAATAGGTCAATGATATTGGGATGTTCATAATAGGAGTTAATCATCTTGATACTCGGAATCAATTCCTTTTTCTTCATGATACGCATGACTTCCTCAAAAATGGAACCTGTAGTGGCTGAAGCATATTGTGGAAACATTGGAAATACAATGATTTCATTCACTTTTGCAGCTACTAATTTATCTATTGCTGATTCGAGGGATGGATTCTGATAACGCATGGCCAATTCCACTACGAAATCTTCTCCTAACGCTTCCTGTACACCGGCAGTGACACGCTTGCCATATACCTTAAGAGGCGAACCCTCCTCTGTCCAGAGCCTTTGGTATAGCTTGGAAACTTTTGTTGAGCGAATTGGTACGACTATTCCCCTAAAAAGCATATTCCTGAATAACCAAGGCAAATCTATGACCCTCCTGTCCGTAAGGAATTGGCTCAGGTATTTTCTGAGTCCGTTCCAGTTAGGCTCGTCAGGTGTACCCAAGTTCACCAACAAAACACCTTTTTTTCCACTTAATGCCATAACGATTATTGATTTGTGTCCCTATTCCAACAACTAACACGTCAGATAAAGGGAGTGTTTAGGATTTGTGCTGCGAATTTAATCAGGTACAAGGATTTTAGAACCATTTCATTGCAGATTCCATACATTTTATGGTTATTCGCACCTGTTTTCATGGAATAGGGCTTTAATGACTTCTGAAAGGAATGATAAATTTCTGTTAAATGGCCCCTTCCATATAATTTAGATTAACATTGTAGGTGTGAATCATAAACATATTATTAAATTCACTAAACTGTTTTATTAGGAAATATAGGCTGTTGGTTATGAGATGCTTATCTTTTTTTGTGTCAATTTTACACATTCGGGAAGCTTACTCAAACGGACGAAATGCAAATTTTAATATATACTAAAAATATATGTGACTGCGTTTTTACCCCTCTTTTTTTACGATTCCTATGACGTATATTTGATACATGAATGATTCATTTTCTTGCAGGAAAATCAAATGAAAACTTTATTGAAAAATCTTTACAAAATCCTTTTGACTATGCTTACGAATAAAAGAATACTCAATGTACTCTTTCTGGTGATGTTCCTCACTTTGGGACTATCCGCACAGGAAGGTACCAAGGAGAGCAACAATGATGGCTATAGGCAAGGCGGATGGTGGACATTCGGTATCAATGGAGGTCTTTCCTACCAATCCAGTGATGTATGCAGGACATACGATGGATGGGGTGTGGGACTGACACTGGCCAAGAATGTATATTATAAGCCCAATGCGCCTTTGGCCCTGGACCTAAGGGGTAGATTGTTATATGCCAATCAGAAAGGGGAGGATTGGGAAAGATCCTTCGGTTTACAGAATAATATCGCACTGAATGGGAATAGTGGAACAAGGGACTTCATTGAGGAATATGACCTCAATTATCTCAACAATCCATCCCTGACATCAGATTCATCCTATTATGCCAATTACAGGAATGACTTGGCTGAATTAGGACTGGAAGCTGTCATTAACCTCAACAGACTTCGAGAAAAAAGGAACATCATCCTTAACCTATATGGTGGATTGAATCTGGATTGGTACAGGACCAGAGTTGACCAAGCCAATGATTTGGGTGGATTGACAGGTACTGAATATGATTATTCAGGGATTACCTCAACGGATAAGGCCACGGCCTTGTCCCAGTTGGATGGTCTGAGAGACGGAACATATGAAACCGTTGCAGATGGATTCGATAGGGAATATGGAACATTTACATGGATGCCATCTGCTGGTATTGAATTAGGTTATCAATTGACACCCAAGTTCTCTATCGTGGGAGGTCACAAAGTGACTTGGTCAAGGGCTGATATCATGGACGGCCAGCAATGGACGGATGATAATCTAGCGACTGGTAACAATGATATTTATCATTATACGAATGTGGGATTGAGATGGATTATCGATCCGGCTGAATCCACGATGGATCCACCTCTGATTAAGATTATCAGACCTAAGCCGTTGCCATATTCCACACAGAATGCTTATGTCAATGTCAAGGCAGAAATAGAGAATGTATCCAGCGCTGCTGATGTGAGTTGTGTATACAATGGTTCTGCATTCAACAATTTTAATTTTAATCCGAATTCAGAGAATTTCAATTGTGGATTGAACCTAGTGCCAGGAAGAAATGAATTGGTTATAACGGCTACCAATATGGTAGGACAGGACGTTGAGAGTGTGGTCATCATTTACAATGAGCCGCAAGCACCTCAACCAGAACCGACTAGGCAGCCTCCGATTGTGGATATTACTAGACCATCCACTTCCAATACAACAGTGAACGTACCGAATTATGACCTAAAGGCTGTGGTTAGGTATGTGAATAGCAAGTCAAATGTAAAATTCTATTTCAATGGTTCCACTACGAATAGTTTTTCATTCAACGCTTCTACAAGCCAGTTGAATGCACCATTGACCTTACAGGAAGGAAAGAATACCATCAGAATCGTAGGTACCAATGAGGATGGTACTGCTGAGGACCAGACTGTGATTATCTATGAAGAACCTCCATGTCCGGAGCCGACAGTTAGAATCAATAACATTAGTGTGCCTGTGGCAACACCAATGAATCCGAATTTGGCCAAGAGTAACGTAAGTGCAACAGTGGAGAATGCTTCTTCCAGAAGTCAGATTAAGATGTATGTGAATGGAGATCGTTTTACGGATTTCTCCTATACTGCAAGCACCGGATCTATCAAAGCGAGCATCAGCCTTGCTGCTGGTAGGAATGAAGTGAGAATCGTTGTTTCTACGGATTGTGGAAGGGATGAGGATGTAGAAGTGGTTACTTTCAACGCGACTACACCTACGAATCCTACTCCTCCGCCAAATCCGACACCACAGCCTACCCCTCAGCCACCAATCGTAGATATCTCTACTCCGAATAATGGTGCAAGTACTTTCAATAGTACCATCAATATGGTGGCCACGGTCAAGCATGTGACAAATAAGAATCAAATCAGGGTGACACTGAATGGTTCCAACTATAACAACTTCAGTTTCTCTGCATTCAATAAGACTGTAAAAGCGAATAACATTCCTCTGAATGTAGGGAACAACGTAATCGAGGTTAAGGCAACGAATAATTATGGTACGGATTCGGATGATGTTTTGATTATCAGAAAGACCAATGCAACGCCTCCGCCTCCGCCACCTTGTCCGGTACCAATGGTGAATATTGATAATATCAGTGTGCCTGTGGCGACGCCAATGAATCCGAACAATGCAAAGAGTACGATGAAGGCCACAACCCAGAACGTGAGTAGTAAGAGTCAGATTCAATTGTTCATCAACAATTCAAAGACTTCTAATTTCTCATTCAATAGTGGTACGGGTAAGATTAGTGCATCATTCGATATGAATCCGGGTACTACAACCATCAAGTTGGTGGTGTCTACCGGATGTGGTAATGATTCGGATACGGAAACAGTGAATTTCGAGGGACAACAAATCCCCAAGCCTGTGGTGAATATTATCAAGCCACAGAATAACCAGTCATTCACTACGCCAACGACGCAATTGTCCGCAACGGTATTGAATGTGAATAGTAAGAGTGATATCACCGTAAAGGTAAATGGTATCAAGACCAATAATTTCTCTTTCAATTCATCCAGTAATAATGTGAGTGCTACGATCAATCTGACTAGTGGTACGAATACGATAATGGTAAGTGCCAGTAATACTGCAGGTACTGATAATGATAGTAAGTCTGTGAAATACAATGAACCACAAACCGTAAATCCACCGGTTGTGAATATTGTCAAGCCGCAGAATAACCAGAATTTTACCAAGTCTACGACCCAGTTGTCCGCAACGGTATTGAAC
This sequence comes from Saprospiraceae bacterium, assembly GCA_020631355.1. GTDB lineage: Bacteria > Bacteroidota > Bacteroidia > Chitinophagales > Saprospiraceae > JAHDCE01. The sequence continues at coordinate 88,301 of JAHDHL010000012.1, forward strand.
GTGGATGGAAAGAGTGATATCACTGTAAAGGTGAATGGTGTCAAAACGAATAACTTCACTTACAATACATCCAATAATAATGTAATTGCGACTGTAGGTCTGAATAATGGTAAGAACACCTTACAGGTAAGTGCGAATAATTCTGCCGGTTCTGATAGCGATACCAAGACCGTGAATTATAATGAGCCTCAGCCTGCTATTCCACCGGTTGTGAATATCAATAAGCCATCGAATGGTTCTACAGTGAATACACAACAGGTAGATTTGAAGTCAACCGTACTTAATGTGACGAAGAAGTCTGATGTTACTGTGAAATTGAATGGAAGTAATGTAAGTAATTTCAGTTTTGCCGGAACTTCCGTTACGGCTAAGTTGACATTGAAGCAAGGTAACAATACCATTCAGGTCATTGGTAAGAACAAGGATGGTCAGGATCAGAAATCTGTTACGGTTAAGTACGTGAAGCCTACGCCTCCACCTACGGTTACCATTACTACACCAAGTGATAACCTTACGGTGGAAAAGGCAGATTATACAGTCAAGGCTAACATTACCAATGTGAAGAAGAAGACTGATATCACTTTCACAGTGAATGGTAAGAGAATTAATCTGTTCACTTATAATGTGGCCGCAGGTAAGTTGTCTGCTCCGATTACTTTGAAAGAAGGAAACAATAATATCGTAATCAAGGTACGTAACCAAGCAGGTACGGATGAGGATAGTAAGGTGGTGACCTATAAGAAAAGTAAGCCTTATAATGGTAATAAGCCTACTGTCAATATCCAAAGTATCTCGGTTCCGGTAGCGACGCCAATGAACCCGAATGTAGGTAAGAGTAACTTGGTGGTCAAGACCCGATTTGTAGCGAATGCAAGGAATATTACCGTAACATTGAATGGTAAGTTGGTCAATGGGCTATCTTTCGATAAGACCAAGGGCGAACTAACCGGACAATTGAACCTTAAGAAAGGTGATAATGTGGTAACGGTCAAGGCCAAGAATCCTAATGGTGAGACCACGGATACAGAAAAGGTAACTTTCTAAGAGATATGCTAGGATGGTAGTCCTAGCTTAAACGACACAGCAATCTATTGAAAGCATGCTGTTCTTCGGAACAGTGTGCTTTTTTTTGTTTCGCATTTATTGATTCGATGTGAATGAAATTTTGTAAATAATTGGTTTTCAGCGTGAACTATTTTGTAATATGGTCATTTAACATTATATTCAGTTGTTGTTCGTTTTGGGTGTGAACCTTATATATGAACATAATTCAACCTTTTTCTAAATTCTAAATGGAATCAAGATGAAAAAAACTTTACTACCTTTCATTGCTTTATTATGCATCAGTTTTTCCCTCAAGGCTGATATTGTACACATAGATTATGGGGAGGGCTGGGTATTCGAAGCCAATGCTGCAGAAACAGTGGATTTGGATGATGATGGTGTGATGGATTTCACGATGAATCCTGGAGGAGATATCATCGGAATGAGCCCTGCAATCAGCTGCTTCATTAGAAATGAAGAATTATTCGATGGTGTGAATACCATCAGGGTAATGAACGATGGCGATCATGTTGGTGATGGAGAGGATGAAATCTTCGAGGACTTCCAGGATGGCGAAGCACATAGTGCCTCAAGAGGATTGGCTCCCGGCTGGACCGATGGAGAACCCCATTTTGTAGGTTTGATGTTCTTTTCCAATAATACTTTCGGATGGATGAAGGTGATTCCTAATGTGGAAACAGGAACAATGACCATCACTGAATTGGCATATGGCACAGAAGCAGGAGTGGCTGTTGATGTGGGAGATACGGGTTTGGCGTCTTCCATTAGTACATTGGATATTCCTAAATCAGTCAAAACATTTCCTAATCCCGCTTCTGAAATCATGAATATTTCATTTGAGAATCAAAGTGCCAATGATTTGGACGTTGCCGTATATAATGGCTTGGGACAAGTGGTGTTCAGAAAGGAAATCAATGGAGAAGTAAATGTAGAAATGGAAATCAATGTAGGAGACTGGACAGGTGGTGTTTACAATGTTGTTTTCCAGAATAATGATGGTATACTGCTGAGTAGGAGAGTGATGATTCTCAGAGAATAGATTCTTACTACTTTTTGCATTGGAAAGGGTCTTCAATTCATAATTGAAGACCCTTTTTTTAAGACATCCGAGGATTATAAATCGTTGGAGGAATGATATTTTGTTTGCTTTTGATTCTTACTTTGGTCGTACTGCTAGGAACCAATAGTTTGATGAATACACCGACTACATGTCCACGGGGTTTCAGGGTTTCTATGTAGTTGTCAGGATGAATGAATTCCGCCTTTCCCAGTTCATTGAAGTTATATCTGAAATATGTTCCGAATTCCATAGACATAGGAGGTTTTCTTTTGCTTTTTTGTCGAAGCTCGTTCCTGACTCCCATTTGTAATCTGGTGAAATAGTATGCTTTGTTCTTACTGCTGGCAATGACGGTATATTCCTGAAATGATTCTACGAATTCATCTCGATATCCTTGTTGGACCCCCAAGGAAATTCCGTAGAATGCTTCCCTTTTTTCACCTACCGGTAGATTGTATTGTAATCCTGTAATCAGGAATGGAGAGAAAAAGTCAAGGTTGTAACGATCAAAATCACTTCGATTCATCATTGCATAGCCAGCCAACCCTATACCCATATCCCCCGACCAATGCTTATTGAAACGAGCCATGACCGTAAAAGCACCTGACCAAGCTCCATAATATCCGGCTCTCCATCTTTCTTGGGAGCTTTCGAAATTGGGGAATGTCGTACCTATTCCTGCCTCCAATCCTATATGATACTTAGGAATAGACCTTGTTTGGGAATAAATATCAGTAGGGTAAAGGCTCAGGAATACAATGAGAATAATGTAGTAATTCACTTTCATATACATAAAAGGAATTGTCAGGCTTTAAAGTACGACTAACACCCGAATTAACAATCCTTATGTACCGTTTTGGATGGATATGTATTCCGATTCAAAAGAAAGTTATATCCCGTCATCATATCTAAAGTCCATCATTAGAACCCGGTCCAGTCCCTAGTCCAGCCATCATCATCCATGTGTTTTTCAATTTCACGTTGTTGGCGGGTCTTTTCGAAAGTATCAGAGGGTAGGAATACATTTTCCTGGTGTTGTCTTGGATCTTGTTCATAGGAATAAGTCCTGATTTCATCCGGTTCGAGTATCGTTCTGAATTGATAGGCCATCACCATACCGAAAACCCCTCCCATAAGGTGACTCTGCCATGATACTTGTCCTTCCGCATCAGGAAATAATCCGGCTACCATTCCTGAATACATTAGTATGATGATTAATGAAAGGATCACCGAACGAACATTCTTTCGGAATATACCACTGAAAAAGATGAAGGAAATCAATCCATAGATAACACCACTCGCACCTATGTGATAGGCGAACTTGGATTCCACAAAAAAACCGGCAACCACCCAAACGGATACACCCGTAAAAAGGTAGATATACAATAAGGTCCGATTGGCTACCTTGGGATAGAAATAATACAACATGAAAATACCGGCAAAAAGCGTTGGTGTGTTATTGAAGATATGTCCCCAGTTACTCTGTGAATGTAGGAATGGACTAAGGAATATTCCCTTGATACCCTCCCATCTGTGGGGTAGGATACCATAGTGGGTGAATTCCAAAGGCGTGAACTTCTGTATCAGATGAACGAACCAAATAATCAGAGTGAAAATCGTAGCAATCTGTAAGGGCCAGGCAAAAGGGGATGAACCTTGGATTTGACCCATACGGTTTCCTGTACTGGAATAGCCCTGGGAGTGAAAAATCTTTGATATGTTGCTCCGCCAATTACTCATGGATTCCCATTAGATCCAATAAGAATGCATATTCCATAGCTACTTCCTTATACTTGGCGAATCTTCCTGATGCACCACCATGTCCTGTTTCCATATTACAATGAAGCAATAATGGATTATCGTTTGTCTTGTATTCCCTGAGTTTTGCCACCCACTTAGCCGGTTCCCAATATTGGACCTGCGAGTCATGATAACCCGTGGTGACCAATGTAGCAGGGTATGCCTTGGCTTCTACATTATCATAAGGAGAATAGGATTTGATGTAATGGTAATATTCCTCCTCATTCGGATTCCCCCATTCATCATATTCCCCGGTTGTCAATGGAATGCTATCATCCAACATGGTATTGATGACATCCACAAAAGGAACAGCGGATACGATACCTTTCCATAAGTTTGGTTCCATGTTCATTACTGCACCCATGAGTAATCCTCCGGCAGAACCACCCATGGCAAATAAAGAGTCAGGCGAAGTATATTTTTCCTCAACCAAGAATTTCCCGCAATGAATAAAATCACGGAACGTATTCTTTTTCTTGAGCATCTTTCCATCCTCATACCATTGTCTACCCATTTCCTGTCCACCTCGGATATGTGCAATGGCATAGGCAAATCCACGGTCCAACAGACTCAGCCTCACAGAGCTGAAATATGGGTCCATACTATGGCCATAACTGCCATAGGCATAGAGTAGGAGTGGAGCTTTGCCATCCTTTTTGAATCCTTTTTTGTAAACGATTGAAATTGGAATTTTTGTCCCATCGTGTCCCTCGGCCCATAGCCTCTCGGATTCGTAATCCTCTACCTTGAAAGTATCGGAAACCACTTCTGTCTGTTTCAATAATACCATTTCCTTGGTATTCATATTGAAATCATATACCGAGTTGGGAGTTGTCATCGATGTATATCCGAACCTCAGAACATCCGTATCGAATTCCATATTGGTCGACGGATAAATCAAATGACTTTCCTCCTGGAATGGAATATAGTATTCTTCTCCTTTTTGGGGAATGACCCTGATATCCGTAATACCATTAATCCGTTCATTAACGACTAGGAATTCCTTGAAAATCTCAATGCCCTCCAAAAGTACATCATCCCTATGTGCAATCACTTCCTTCCAGTGCTCCTTATCGCATTGGTCAACCTCAGTTTCCATTAATCTGAAATTCTTTGCATTCCAGTTGGTCATGATGAAGAACTTATCCTCATATTGGTCGATGTAATATTCGTGGTTCCTTTTTCTTGGTGTAATGACTTTGAAGTCCGCATCTGGTGTTTCCGTACTCAGAAAACGATATTCCGTCATGATGGAATGGTAAGAAGCAATCATAACGAATTTCCCTGATTTGGTCCTGTAACAATAGGTAATGAAAGTATCATCTTCCTCTGTGTAAACCACTTCATCTTCTTCAACAGGCGTACCCAAGATATGCTTCATGACCCTATAACTTCTGAGTGTATCCTCATCTTTCAGTGTATAGAATACAGTTTTGTTATCATTGGCCCAAGCCACACTTCCCGATGTCCCTTTTATGACATCCTCGTAGTATTCCCCCGTTTCAAGATTCTTGAATCGGATGGTATGTATCCTACGGCTGACCGTATCCTCACCATAGGCGAGAATCGTATTGTCGGGACTCACACTCAGGCCACTCACACTGTAGTATGCATGCCCCTCGGCTAGTACATTGATATCTAGGAATAGGGTTTCGGGATTATCTTCTGAGGATATATCCTTTCGGTAATGAATGGGATATTCCTTTCCTTTTTCAAATTTGGTAATATATAAATAACCATTCCTACGATAGGGAACGGACATGTCTGTTTGCTTGATTCTACCTTTTATCTCCTCAAAAAGTGATTCCTGAAAGGATTGTGTATGCGAGAGCATCGCATCCTTGTAATCATTTTCAGCATTCAAATAATCAATTACATCCTGATGGTCCCTTTCCCTCATCCAGAAATAATCATCCACTCTGGTATCATTGTGGATGGTCATTTCCTTGGGGACTTTCTTAGCAATTGGTGGAGTAGGTTTCGTTTTCATGTATGATTTATATTAATTTAAATGGTAGAATACTTTGGGGTTTCAACAAATATTAAATGTACAAAGTTGCATGCTAGTTGGAAACAACGAATTGATATGCCTTTCCGATATGGTCAATCAGGTCCGAAGCAATGACACTGGGCATTCCCAATTTTTCAGCAGCCAAATCTCCGGCCAGACCATGAAGATAGACAGCAATGATGGATGCTTCTCCTGATGGATATCCTTGGGCCAGTAAACTGGTAATCATTCCGGTAAGAACATCACCACTTCCTGCTGTAGCCATCCCGGGATTGCCTGTGGAATTGAAGATACAAGCGCCCTCAGGAGTACAGATACAGGTATTCGCCCCTTTCAGGATGATATAAATATCATATTCAACCGCTTTTTCCTGCGCCTTGCTGATTTGGGTCCAACGATTCTTGGATGCCACACCGAATAACCTTTCGAATTCCTTGGGATGTGGAGTGATAATGGATTTGGATGGTAGGGTCCAGTTTTCAATCTGACCCAATAAATTGATGCCATCGGCATCGAGCACGATAGGCATATCCGCCTCCTTGAGAAAAGATGTGAGACCCTGACGGGTAGAGACATCCTGCCCCAATCCCGGACCGATTCCAAAATGGTATCCATTCCTGAAAGGTATGGTAGAAACAAAACCCATTTGCTCGTCAGTTTCGCACATGGCTTCCGGTAGACTGATTTGCATGATTCCTAAGCTATCCTTAGGGACTCGGCAACTCACAAGTCCGCAACCCATTCTTAGGGCAGCTTTTGAAGCCAATATGGCCGCACCCATTTTACCTGTTGAACCCGCTACCATCATTACATGCCCGTAAGTACCCTTGTGTGAGAACTTTTTCCTCGATTTGATGATGCCTTGTACATCCTTAAGGTGAATGTAATGATAAGGTGAATTGGTATCATTATAGAATTGGGGATGTAATCCGATATCCAGATATGTCCATCTCCCAGTAGATCGTTCATTATCAGGATAAAAGAATGAAAGTTTGGGGCTTTGGAAAGTATAGGTATAGTCAGCTACGATTGTAGGGCCGTTTGTGGCTTGGTCAGCAAATAATCCGGAGGGAATATCCACGGATATCTTAATATTGGGTAATTGATGGGTTTGCTCAACGAATTTAAGTAATTCACCCTCTAGTTCCCGATTCAACCCAGAACCAAGAATTGCATCAATGATTATGGCTTCCTCAGGAATCTTAGGGAACCCATTCTCATATTCGTATTCGAATAGGGGAATATCCTTGGGTAATCGTTTCAGGTTCTTGAGGTAATCATCACTACCATATCCCATTGGCAGGAGATAAACGGAAACATCATAAAATTTTCGGTAGAGCAAACGAGCAATCGCCAAACCATCACCACCATTGTTTCCATTCCCACAAAATACAACGACTTGTTGTTCTGTATCAGGAAATTGTTTCATGAATTCATCCCTGAATGCCAATGAAGCCCTTTCCATGAGTTCCAAGGACGGTATAGGTTCATTCTCAATGGTGAAATCATCCCATTCCCTGATTTGGGGCGCAGTAAATATCTTCATCTTATTGTATTGTCATTCTGCCCTCTATATTGGCATCGACTTTTTTGCCGGCAGCATTCATTTCCTTGATTTGTCTGATGAATGCATCTCGGAATAAGACTCCTGTTTCTATCTGGTCGATTCCCTTGAAAAAGTCGCATTGGTCACCGCCATTAGCGATATAGTCGGACATACCTAATCTATATGTCTTGTTCACATCCAAAGGTTCACCACCTATGGATAAATCTTTCAACTTGCCATCTTCGGTAATGGTACATCTGATGCCTGAACTCATCGGCCAGCCGCCTCTACCCGCCACATTTTCGAAAAGTTGTTGGACTATATCTCCCTTGATTTCCAATACGACCATCATATTGTCAAATGGCATGAGTTCGAATACCTTGCCTACGGTAATATCACCCTCGGGAATGGATGGAATCCTGATACCACCATAATTGACAAAGGCGAAATCCAAAGGATTATCGGGATATATTTTATTACATTGCTCAAGAATGGCATCCGATGTCCAATTTCCCAGTGTGGATTCAGGAAGTGCCTTAACGAGTTCCTTTTCGGATTGTCCGATGACTTCATTCATTTTGGCATCCAATTGGGTTTTGTACGGAGCAATCATCGTTTCGAAATCGGGGTCAGCATTTATATCGGATGTGGCTAGAATGGCTAACTGTTCATTTTCCGTAGTTGCCTTATGATAAACCTTACAGGAAGTTATCAGTAGAATGAATAATAGGGCGGAAAGGGAAGTCCTGATGCTCATTTCATAAGTGATTTAACCCTGGTCCTCATTCCGAATGCGATATTTATATACACAACGGAATACCAAGGAGTATACAATGATACTCAAATATAATACGAGCTAATGTCCTTATCAGGAATTTATATGATAAAGCTGGTTTATAGGAATGTGCTGGCCTCTTGGGAAATGGCAGATCTTGCTGTATCCAAGGAAGTTTGTCTGACCTCATCAAGATATCTGAATATGGCATGACTCATATCCAAACTACTGGATTCCGTATCAACGGTCTTGGATACCAGGTTGATGACATTGATGGTATCATTCTTGGCAAAGGAAATGATTTTCCATAAGTTCTCGGAAACATAGACCTGTTGGGAGATATTGTGCTCATACTCTTGTTGGATGGCTACCATCAGGGCGACTTTCAAATCGGCAGCATTCATATTCTCATTCCTGATTCTGAGAATGAGGTTGTGGAGCGAGATACGTTCGCAGAATAAGGCCAATCGCTCATAAGCCTGCATTTTCAGTGGGAATGAAAGATTCTGATTCGTTTGCTTCAGTTCAATCATCCTAAGCTGTTGTTGGTTTTCATTGTAGGTCTTGAACATGTAGAATACAGTGGCAAAAACGACCAAAGCAGGAACGGTAAGCTTCACAATTTCCAATAATACCTCAAGTATGTCGATCATTTCTAATGTTATTTTGAACCACAAAAATACTGAACAGAGTCGTATATATTAATGAAAGTACCATAAAAAGATACATTTTAGGAAACCCTTTCTGGATTCGTGCTGTTTTTATTATTAGATTTGTAATTCAAATTCTTGTAGTATGAATACTTTGAAAGAACCTATCACTTTGACGGACGGAGCTGTGGAGCAGCTGAATAGACTCATGGAGGAAAAGAAAGTTCCTGAGGGACACTCCCTTAGAGTAGGAGTCAAAGGTGGTGGATGTGCAGGATTCTCCTATATCCTTGGGTTTGACTTACCCAATGAGGAGGATGATTCCTATGAGATCAATGGAGTAAGTGTGGTAATGAATAAGGCACATGCCATTTATTTGGTTGGTATTGAAATCGATTTCGTACAAGGCTTGAATAATAGGGGCTTTACATTCAATAATCCGAATGCCAAGGAGTCCTGTGGATGTGGAACATCCTTTTCAGCCTAAGCGTCATATCAGATAGATGAAAAAGACCCTTGCCGGATACCGGCAAGGGTCTTTTCTTTGTAATCATATCTTAAGCTTCTCATAAGAAGCACAATGGGTGTTAAATAGAGTTAAAATAAGTATACTTTTACAATTCATTAAGGTCTAAATCAATAGAAATGAGCGTTATTGCACTAGAAGGGATGCGGTTTTTCGCCTATCATGGTGTATATGAGGAAGAACAGATTCTAGGAGGAGAATACATCGTCAATGTCAGTGTCACAGTGGATACCGATGATGCGGCAGAGGAAGATGATATCCATCAGACGGTCAATTATGAGACCATCTATGCCATTTGTGCGATGGAAATGAAGAAACCCTCCGATTTGATAGAAACCGTGATTGAGCGGATAGTTCTGAGAATGAAAGCTACATTTTCCAGTTTGGAGGAAATCTCCGTAAAAGTGGAAAAGCTGAATCCACCATTGGGAGGCAGGGTAGCAAAGGCTTCTGTGGAAACAGCCTATGATTTCAGTTCGGAGTGCAGTAGATGCGGACGGGGAATGGCATGTTACGGTGATGAGACCTGCTGGTGCAACGATGCCAGAACCATACACCCAAGAACAGCAGAAATGGTGAAGTCACAACATGGCTCCTGTGTGTGTAACAGTTGCCTGAATTTCTTTGCCGGCTAAAATTATGAACGCATAAAATTCATCTAATAAAATATTGATCATGACTAGAAAATTTGTCGTTATACTATCATTATTCTTCGGACTCTCATTCACGTCTTGTGATGTACTGAACCAGGTGGCTGGTGATGTATTGGGGAGTGGTGACCTTACGGGAGCCCAAATCGGACAGGGACTGAAGCAGGCCCTTGAATTCGGTATTACCGAGGGAGCCAATAAACTTTCAGCAAGGGATGGTTATTACAAAAGTGCATACAAGATTCTATTGCCAGAAGATGTAAGGAAAGTGACCGAGAGATTATCCAAGGTTCCCGGTTTCAATCAGGTAGAGGATGTCTTACTTGAGAAAATCAATAGGGGGGCTGAGGATGCAGCAAAGAAAGCTGCTCCTATTTTCAAGTCTGCCATAACTGGTATGTCATTCCAGGATGCTACCAATATTCTGATGGGAGCAGACAATGCAGCTACCACGTATTTGGATGGAGCTACCCGTCCAAAACTTTATAATGAGTTCAATCCTGTGATTGTGAATTCACTGAATAAGTTCGGTGCCATCGAGTATTGGGAGAAAGCAGTGACAAAGTATAATTCCATACCATTCGTAAAGCCGATGAATCCTCGTTTGGATGATTATGTGACTACCGAAGCCTTGGATGGCCTATTCAAGATGGTAGAGAAAAAGGAAAAGAAAATCAGGGTGGATGTGAATGAAAGAACCACCGACCTCCTGCAAAAGGTATTCGCAAAGCAGGATAATAAGTAATCCGTAAGGATTCGTTCACACAAAAGCCATCTTTCGTAAAGAAGATGGCTTTTTATTTAACAGTTCATTGATATTTTTGTACTGTTTAAAGCATTAATTTTGGAAGTGTTGATTTTAAGACATTTGCGGCTTGGAATTTGTCGCAGTTTTGAAACAATCAAACTAAAATTAGGGCTGATAGTACAAACAGTCCTTAATGAGGAACTATTCTATGAGACTATTTACATTCGTTATTGTTCTAATGATGGCTCTGTCGGGTACGATAGAAGCCAAAAGTGGCTTCATGATTGAAATGGAGCTGGAAAATTTCAAGGAAAAAGAAATCATACTGGCTTCTTACTATGGTACTACCAATAAAATCGTAGATACCTTTGAGGTCAGCAAAAAGGGAACGTTCATCGCCAAGGGTACGGAAGCCCTGCCTGGAGGTGTCTATCTTGTGATTCTTCCACCAGAGAATAAATTCTTCGAATTGGTCATTGACAAGGAACAGTTCTTTTCCTTGGAATGTGATATCAATGACGCTGTCCGAACCATGAAGATAAAGGGGTCGGAAGAAAATAAGACATTCTACGAATACTTGATATTCCTAGCAGACAAACGCAAGGAGGCCGAAGCCATTAACAAGAAGATGGAAAGCGCAAAAACCGATGCGGATAAGGAAAAAATAAGTAAGGAAAGGGATGTTCTGGATGGAGAAGTAACCACATTCTTTGATTCCATTCTGAACAAGTATCCCAATAGTATCATGTCATTGATTGTCAATGCTGCGAAACCTCCCGTTGAAATGCCGGAGCACATGGAGAAAGCGGATGATACGGAACGTTACCTTTATTACAAAAAGCATTATTTTGATAATCTTGATCTAGGGGATGAGCGTTTGCTCCGTACCAATTTCCTATTCAAAAGAATCGAATACTATATGGATAAACTGACTCCGCAAGTACCGGATTCCATCAGTCTGTCCGTCGATTATATCCTTTCTCCAATGAAAAAGGATGGGGATATGTTCAAGTATTACCTCGTACATTTTCTGAATCATTATGCCAAATCCAAGGTCGTAGGAATGGATGCTGTCTATGTGCACGTCGTAAAGCAATATTATGCGAAAGGCTTGGCACCATGGACAGAAAAGGAGACATTGGATAAGATCATAAGGACTGCCGGCGAATTGGAGCCTATCCTTATTGGTAAGCAGGCACCTATGGTCAAGCTGAGGCAAAAGGATGGCAGCGTTTTCGATATAGCTGATGTCAAGTCGGATTACACGATCCTTTACTTCTGGGATCCGGATTGTGGACATTGTAAGAAAGCCTCTCCCCAAATGATTGCCTTTGAGGAAAAATTCAAGGACAAGGGAGTGAAACTCCTAGGTATTTGTACCGAAATAACGGATGAGGTAAAGAAGTGTTGGGAAACGATAGATGAAAGGGGATACCAATGGCTCAACCTAGTAGATCCTTACTTACAATCAAGATACAAGACCCTTTACAACATCAAGTCGACACCACAAATCTTCGTTTTGGATAAGGACAAGAAAATCATCATGAAACGGATTGGTGCGGAACAGCTAGGGGAAGTAATGGATAAGATCATAGAAAGGGATCAAAAATTACAGGACGAAAAGAATAAGTAATCTTGTTCTGCAATTCATCAGCAGGATGAACATTCGTATCCCAGTCTTTGTTTATTGGTTAGTCTTAACCAAGCTACAATACATTCCCAATGATTGGATGGCGATTTTCAGAATATGTACCCAGAGGTGATGGTAAGTCACCATTCGATAAGTTATTGGATCTGTTCCAGGAACTTTTACTTCACACATCAGGCGATGTGGACGAGGGCCTGAGTTGGTTGACAGAACTGGATAAGCAGTACAATCTGACGGATGACAACTATGGTATTGCTGATTTCATCAAGGAACTGGAGGATAAGGGCTACATTCAATCCAACAAGAATGGGAAAGGAGGTGGTGGCAATTTCAACCCTACTGCCAAGATGGAAATCAATATGAGACAGAATGCACTCAAGGATGTATTCGGTCAGATTAAGAAATCCAAGAGAGGTAACCATAGTACTCAACATGGTGGAATGGGGGATGAATATACCTCCGAGATTCGTCCTTACCAATTCGGTGATAGTTTGGATAGATTGGCATTATCCGAATCCATTAAGAATGCCCAGATCAATAATGGAATAGATGATTTCAGGCTGACTCAGAATGACTTGGAAGTCAGGGAAACATTCTATCAGAGTCAGATGAGTACGGTGCTGATGATTGATATTTCCCACTCCATGATTCTGTACGGGGAGGACCGTATCACACCTGCAAAAAAAGTGGCCATGGCTTTGGCCCAATACATTACCACCCAATTCCCCAAGGATACCTTGGATGTGATTGTCTTCGGAAACGACAGCTGGAGGATTGAAGTCAAGGATTTACCCTATCTGCAGGTGGGGCCTTATCATACGAATACAGTAGCTGGTTTGCAATTGGCAATGGATATCCTAAGGAAAAGAAAGAATCCCAACAAGCAAATCTTCATGATTACGGATGGGAAACCCACTTGTATCAAGAAAGGGAAGAAGTATTATAAGAATTCCTGGGGCCTGGATAAGATGATTATCAATCGGACCCTGAATCTGGCGAATCAATGTAAGAAATTGGAAATTCCCATCACGACGTTCATGATTGCAAAGGACCCGTATCTGGTACAATTCGTAGAACAGTTCACTGCTGCTAATAACGGCAAGGCATTCTATTCGAGCCTTAAGGGCTTGGGAGAATTCGTTTTCAAGGATTATAAGCAGAATAAATCCAACAGGCGAAGACGTTCGAGGTAATCCTACAACCATTTTATTGAAATTCCTTTACATCAAACTCCTTTACTCCCTTTTCCTTTTCCCTAATTCATACTATTTTGGGTATTGTTAGATGAGAAAGCAAAAGATAAAGGCATACACAACTACTACACTGGGAGGATTGACATATTGTCTCATACTGCTTCTATGCCCCATGTTTTCTTTCTCGCAGAACAATCTGGTATTTCCCCAAACCATTACTTTCCAACCGGAGGGCGGATTCTATGATTCTAATCAGGAAGTAACCCTTTCTCATGCCGACCCTGAGGCAAGGATACATTATACCCTTGACGGGTCGTTGCCCAATGAGGAGTCTGAATTGTATGATACTCCCATCCGAATCGAACAATCACAAGTCATCCGGGCCATAGCTTATTTCAAGGTAGATTCCGTTTCTAGGGTAGAGGCATCAACCTATCTGATGAATGAACCCGAAACAGAATGGCCCGTAGTAGCCATGACCATCGACCCTGGGATGTTGTTTGATTCCATCTCGGGTTTGTTCGAATTGGGTGTGAATAATGAGCTGACCGGTCTCGCTAATTATGGTGCCAATTTCTGGAACAGGCGGGAACATTTCATGAATCTGGAAATTTTTGAAAAGGACAGTACTTGTGTGTATAGGAGTCCCTGTGGTTTTCGGCTCTTTGGTGGAATGAGTAGGACATTCCCACAAAAATCCATAGCAGTGGTATCTCGCCTAAGATATGGGGATAAAAGGTTCAAACATCGTTTTTTCAAACAAACGAAACTCAAGAAATTCAAACATCTGATACTGCGTAATGCAGGAAGTGATTGGAATCGGGCACATGGTCGTGATGCCATCATCAATAGTATGGTGGATGATTGGGGCTTGGACAAACAAGCCTATCAACCCTGCCATATTTATCTGAATGGAACATACTGGGGTATTTATTATATCAGGGAAAAAATCAATACCTATTTTCTGGCCTCGCATCATAAGGGTGTTGATCCGGATACGATAGATTTGATTGAGCACAGGTGGGCCCTAAGAAAGGGGAGTAAGAAAGCATACACCGAAATGCTCCAATTCATTGAGGAATCTGACATGTCGGATAAGGAAAATTATGATTTTCTGGCTACGCTGATGAATGTGACCAATTATGCCGATTACAAACTTCTTGAAATTTTCATAGACAATGTGGATGCCGGAGGTAATATCAAATTCTGGCGGGCCGATACCTATGATGGGGGAAGATGGAATTGGATACTGTATGATACCGATTGGGGATTCGGATTAATGAAGCATGATGCATACCTGAGCAACAGTCTGGCATTCCATACGGAAGCGAATGGACCGGATTGGCCAAATCCTCCTTGGAGTACATTGATTCTTAGGAAATTATTGGATAATAAGGAATTTGAGAGACTCTTTCTGAACCGATTCTGTGACCGCCTGAACACGAGTTTCAGAACGGATTCCATGTTGAGTAAGATAGAGCAGCATTACAATCTGATGCAACCCGAGATGGAACGGCAGTTCCAAAGGTGGAACTCCAGCAGAAGAACATGGGACATTCATTATAATCGAATGATTTCCTTTGCTGAAAAAAGACCGGATATCATGTGGGGTCAAGTCATGGAGCGATTCAATACGGGAGAGAAGGTCTTACTCAGAACTACTGCTGAGGGTAGGGGCAGAGTGATGATTAATGATAATATTAAGTCCAGCTATGCCAAACCTTTCGAGGGATACTATTTTGAGAATATACCGGTTTCCCTGAATGCCCAACCAAGATTGGGGTATCGTTTTTCCCATTGGGAGGGAACGGATATCAAATCTCCTTACCTAACGGTAAATCTGAAAGGAAAGGAGGAAGTCAGCCTCAAAGCCGTATTCATTCCTTTGGAAACCGTTTTGGAAGATTCCATTATTTTCAATGAGGTCAGTGTCTATAACAAACAAACAAGGGATTGGATTGAGCTGCACAACGTAAGTAATGATAACATCAATATTTCCGGTTGGATTGTAAAGAATAAGAAAAAGGAATATCGTTTACCCGATTATTGGTTGGGCCCCAGGGATTATGTCATTCTGGCTAGGGATACGGCAAGGTTCTTACAGGTGTTTCCTATGTATGAACATAAGTTATTGGGTAATTTCAATTTTGGATTGGATAGGAAATCCGATAGACTAGAACTTTATACCAACAAGGGGGCTACAGTCGATACGTTTTCCTACAATATCATTACTCCGGGTTCCGATTTTACCATAGACCTGAAATCCCCATTCTTGGATAATGGGGATAGTTTGAATTGGGAACTGAATTATGGACGCGGGACACCTGCGGCCGTTAATCCGACCTATTTAGCCCACCTGACCCGTTCAGAACAGATCAGGTGGATATTTTTGGGCTTGATAATAGGTGTGGCACTGATTGCAGGTATTTCCTATACGGCACTTAAGGAGCGATAATCTCTAGTATTCACCGTAATAGTCCGCATATGGATTCACCCTTTTACGCTTCTTGTATTTCACCTTATCCAACGCTGTTTTTTCCAATTCTTTCATTTCCTTCTTATCCTCATAGTCCAATTCCCTGAAAGAGGATTTCTCATAGGAGTTCTTCACGATTTCCAACTCATCATCCAATTTGAATGCAATATACTGTACACCCCAATCACCCTCTTTTTTCTCATCTTCATAGTAACCATAGGATGATACTTTCTTCATGGTCCTGAAGAAATAAATCACATATTTATCATTCTTTTCCTCAAGTATGATTTCCTTGAGATAGATGGTACTGTCGATACTGGGATAGGACGAATTACTCAGAAATATAGATTCAGCAATATTCCTTTGACTCAGGTGTTCCTTAGGGAATTGATCCAACTGACCGTAACTATCCAAGTAACCGTACAGATAATTCCTTTTCTTGGGATCACTGGCCAGGGTATTGATGATATCCTTGTCCGTCTCGAAATTATTCTTTGCCAATTGGGCTTGTATGAATGCTTTCGTACCCGGGTCCTCAAGGGTATTAATCTTGTCGAATAATTCCTTGACTTCAGCATCTTTCTTATAGAATGGAATCAGAAGGGAAACATAGTCATGCAGTGCTGTGGAACCCGCACTACCATAACCATATCCATATGAATTACTCTTTTCGTTCAGATCCGCAGTTTTTTGTCTCTTGAACTCGATTTTCATCTCATTCACCAATTGCTTTCTGAATTTCTTGTAATGTTTCGGCTTAATCAGGTTGGCATCCTTGAGTTTGACCGTCAGGTCATAAATCCAATCCTTATATTCCGGAATGGATGAGTATTCCAATAATTCAGGATACAACTTTCGACTATAAATCCACGAAGTGGTATCGCTCAGAGGAGCAAATGCATTGTCAATGGCCCTTGTGGATGATAATGGGATGTCCTCTTTCATCAAACTGAGTATGGATTTCATATTCGCATCACTAGGATTCTTGGCAATCGTATTAATGACTTCCAATTGGATGATACTATTGTATTCAGAATTGACGTATAAATCCCTTAGGAATGTGAAGACACGGGGATCTTCCATCTTTCCCAATTCCTCAAGAAGACCTACCTTGATGTTCAATTCCTTATCCGTGAAATTGAAATTCTTTATGATATCAATCAACTTAGGGATGTCGTCATTCACAAAATCAACATAACTATAAGCAGAAAGTGCTTGTTCCCTGACAATACTATCCTGACTATGGATGTTCTCGAAAAACATATCCCGTTTATCAGCCAACGGACTCCTTCCGACAAGTGTATCCTTAGGAGAGAATGTCTTAAGGAATGTATCCACGAATCCTGATGGGGTCTCATCCGCATAGGAATCAAAGTTCAAGTGATACATCAATCCATGATTCAGATAATAGTAGTTATGAATCACACGGGAACAATCCTTTGACCGTACCTTGAAACTATAAGTGGGGTAGCCGTCAGGTGTTTCGCCCTTAGCCTCGTCGAATACCTCGGTCTGTTCGTCATTGTTATCATATTCCCATCTGCGCTTAAGGAAAATCCAGACACTATCTATATTTTCCGTCTGGTAATAACTGTGATACTTCCTGTAATTCACATTGATGAATTCCTTGTAGGGTGTTTCATAGGTAACGCTCTTGTAGATGTTTCCTATGGTATCCTTATCTGTTTTCGTAGAAGCATAATAGTCAAAATATGGAGGTGCTTCCACAGGGGATTCTACCGTAAAGTACAGGGATGTATCATCCCTGAGTTCATACTTTTCATCCTCCTGGACATAGGGAACCCATTTGAAGGTGTCGAAATACGCCTTGGCCTCCTTTTCATTCACCCCAACGGTTCCTAACATATAGTACCTGGGACCTTTCTTCATGGATTTCAACCATACTTCCTTGTCTGTTTTCGTATGTGACTGTGAAATGGCATAAGCGTATTCATCAGTCTTGACAACGATTTGTTCATGGGTGGTATCCAATTCGTCGTACCAGACCTTATGAAGATATTCCACCTCGAATTCGTCTTCTTCGAAATACCTCAAATCATTGTAAACGATACTCTTGGCGAAGTAATATTCATCATTCAGCGTATCAATGGCCTGCATTTCCACAATACCCATTTCAGATAAGGTCTTACTGTTACCTCCTATGATGGAAGTCTTTGGGAATTGTACGGAATAATCACCGTAAAATGGTTGTTGTGCCTCATTTTCATCTTGGTTGAGGGATTCAAGTTGGATGGCATCCAGGAATTTCTTTTCGAACTTGGTTGCATAATCTTTCTTGCCCCCTAATTTCATGACAATGATTTCCAATGGTGTATGAACGATGATATATCGTTGGTGTTCACCACTCTTGGTCTCATTGGCTATATAAATCGCAGGATAACCCCTGAAATCTATCCGTTCCTGTTTCTTGATTTTTCCGGGTATGTTTTCATAAAGCATGTCGTCAATTTCATCGAGACTGATATTCTCCTTATGCAAAGCCTCATAGCTCGGAGTTCTGTATATGACGAAATAAGCGCCATTGGTGATATCCATACTCAGGCCGATGCTGCGTCCGCCAAAGCCGAATTCATGCAATTTGTCAGGGAGTTCCAAGGAGATGAATCCATCAGCACTGGTGTAATCCTTGTGTTCCCTTTCTGCGAATTTATTTTCGAAATTCTCTTTCAGGTCTATACCTGTTTGTGTCAATTCCCCTGAAATGGGCGTAACGGTAAAACCCTCCTTGCGCAGCATATCAATGACACCATCCTCACCCGGAAGGTGTGCCGCGCCAATACCAACCAACACGGTTCCTTTTTCAAGGACAGAATCCAAGGCCACGACCATGTTCCAATTCCTATCATAAAGCATGTATTGGTTGTAATCCTTACTATAATATTCCCTGTTAAGGGAATCAATCAGATCCAGATTCTTGTCTCTGTAAGCATCCTCGGTAAGTTGTACAATTCCTCCTTTCTCATTCAATTTCTTCTTCAGCCAGGGGGAATATTCCTTATTAGGGTCATAAGCACTTACCTGTGCCTTTCTGGCTAACTCGTCCGCTTCATCTATATCCTCAAGCGCAACGACAGGCTTGCCCATCTTACTACCAGCTTGGAAGATGAACATATCCAAATAGGTTTCTTCCTCGAAATTTTGTTGGTATTCACTATTCCTGTAAAGAATGCCATTCACAATCTGATTATTCATTTGTAGGATGGCCTTGATATCTTCCTTTTCGGGAGCAATGGGTGCAAATGAACTATAGAGCCCGCCGCCACCTCTGCCGTATGGATTACCACCACCTTCAAGCATTTTATCCATCCAATCCTCAGGATTGGTTTCAAGCGCAATCTGATCAACATCCTTTAGGGCCTGATAGAAAGCATCATTCAGATGATAGGCAATCTTGTGACTCACATGCATGGTACCGTAGAGGTACGATGGCTGGTCATAATCAGGATGTTCGATTTTCCAGAATAGGCTTTGGTATTTGGGAATGCTGTCTTCTTTAGTGCTGTCCTTGGTCATTTCGATACTGCCTGTCGCATCGATGACCATCTCATCCACTTCGATTTCCTGTCCGTAGGTTATGAATAGGAATGAGGATAGGAATAGGGTGATAATGATTCTCATAAAAACGAGGTTAATTGAGTAATTTTAGCTGATATACAATTGTTGTGTAGGAAGCGTCAGAAAGAGTAGTCCCAATTGAATAACAAAGGGGATAGGATTCTGTTGCACAACCTACCAATATAGATGTTTGTTTGTTGCATAAGGTTGGTTCGGGCTACATGAGGTAAAAATATTATATATATCCATATTCCCTTAATTTTTCCATAGTATTCTATGAAGATGCTTGAAAATGATTCATGGAAATTAATTTCCAACGAATATGGATCACTTTAGGAACGTTTGATTGGACTAAAGTGATATACTTCCTAAGGATGTAATATCCATCTTACTCCTCCTCTTATTTCACCAATAGGATTATAAAGTATCTGTCACATCTGGTTGGAATCATTTTTTTTCCTAATTTCCCGACTATTTTCACTCAAATCAGAACAACGATTAGGATTTATGGGGCAGATAACGATGGATGTGCCAATTATTGTAAGGCAAATCAAGATAGAGGGCAAGTTGAATTATCAACTCAGGCCCTTGTTCTTTTCATATCCAACAGTTACCCATAGACGCTATGAAAAGGCAGAGGAGGCATTCAGGAAAGAAATGAAGTATTATTTCCTGAATTTCCAACTGACCCGAAGTACCCTTCCTACTTACCTCTGGTATAGGTTCCATCCTAGCGTGGATTTTAAGATTAAGTATTTCGAATTCAATTTGGGCAAGCAATATATCCGTGGTGATTTTGCTTATGCACGATTCGAATTAAAGGATAAGCATTTCATCTTCCTTCCTAATTTCAATAATTACATGTTCATCCTAGCCAAGGATGAGGCAGGTAAATACAACTTGGAAAAGGAATTGCATAAGGTCATCGAGAAACTGCTCCGTACCTATAAGAAAAACATCGGTGGAGGAACCTTGGATGTGGATTATTACACTTCCGACAAGTCAGAATTCAAATCCAGTATCAGTTGCACAGTAAAGGTCGATGCCCAGAATTATCCTTTCGAAACTGATTTGTCGAGTATGTTTTTTGCCTCATTCGGAGGCAATACGGATTTTGATGGTGCTACGGAATTATATAAGGTTGGGTATGACCTTAATGAGAAATATCCGACAGGACTACTGTCTGCATGGTATAGGGAGGAATTGATCAGTCGCATCTACTCATCCGTATTCTCAGATGAGAATACACCCTTCGTACTCGTAGGTAAGGAAGGCGTAGGTAAGAAAAGCGTATTGCATGAATCCCTTTATCGTTACATGAAAGAAAATGAGGGAAAAGCTCCTGAATTACATCAGAAGGTATGGTATGTTGACCCTACAAGAGTCATTGCAGGGATGAGTATCGTAGGGATGTGGCAGAAAAGATTCGAAGCGATTCTGAATTTCATCAAGATAAGGAGAAGCCAGATAAAGAAAATCAAGGATAGGAAAGCAACGGATAAGTTGTTTTTTGATAATCCGATAGCATTATTGAGGATAGGGAAGTCTTCCCAAAACAGTATGACCCTCAGTGATGTGCTTAAACCCTACTTGGAAAAGCGCCTGATACAGGTCACTTTGTTGGCTACTCCCGAAGAATGGAAAGTGGTTCAGGAAAAGGATAGGCGTTTTGCGGATTTATTCAGGGTAATCAGGGTAGATGAGCCAGATATGGTTACCGCCGTGAAAATGGTGTTGCAGAAAAGGAAACTACTCGAGGTAGAGTACGGCAACAGAATCTCGGCCCATGCGATATACAAATTATTTGCGATTCATCGGAACTACTTCAAAAGAAGGGCCTTGCCGGGCGGGGTAATGCGTTTGTTGAATCAGATGGCCGTAAAGTACAAGTTCTCAGCTATTGATGTTGCTGAGGTGGAACATGAATTTGAGGATTATTCAGGATTGAGGAAGACCATTACGGATGATACACAGACATTCGTGGAGAATGATATCCGAAATGCCATTTCCGTTAATCTTGTAGGGCAATCCGAAGCCGTTAATGCTCTGTCTGATACTGTACATGGCATTAAGGCAAAACTGGTAGATCCCAATAAACCAAAAGGTTCTTTTCTATTCATAGGGCCCACGGGGGTTGGTAAGACTCAAGCGGCGAAAGTTTTATCAGAATTCATGTTAGGTGGCGGGGATAAGCTCATGCGTTTTGATATGAATGAGTTCATTGATGCAGGAGCAATCACGAGGCTCATAGGAGACGCCTATAACCCGGAGGGCCAACTCACAGGTAAGGTCAGGTATAATCCATTTGGGATTGTCCTTTTGGATGAGATAGAAAAAGCACATCCAAAGGTACATGACTTACTCCTACAGGTATTGGATGATGGCCGTTTGACGGATAGTTTGGGAAGAACGGTGGACTTTTCGAATACACTCATCATCATGACCTCCAATATCGGAGCAGACCAAGTATCCTCCAGAGTTGGTTTTGGGCATATTCAGTCAGAAGTCGATGCAGTATACCGAAAGGCTGTTGAGAATCATTTCAGACCTGAATTCGTCAATCGGATTGATAAGATTATCATCTTCCAACCGCTACAACAAAAGAATATCCTAGGCATTGCCAGGTTACAAATCAATGAACTTCTGAAAAGGGACGGATTCGTTAGAAGAACGACCATCCTGAATATATCAGAGGAGGCCTTGAAATGGGTTTCCAATAGGGGATTTGATGAGAAGATGGGAGGGCGTGCGCTCAAGCGACAAATAGAAAAGGATCTTACAGCACTATCTGCAGAACAACTATTGGATTCGGATAGTGATACCCCTGTTATTCTGGATATCCTTTTGGATGCCAATAAGTTGGTTCCCAGAATCACACCGCTTGAGTTCTTGGCACCTTTGGAAGAAGAATGGTTACCCCAATTACCCAATGAAAAGAAAGGGAAACGATTCTACGGAAACCTACTCAAGACCATCGAGAGGATTGAAAAGGAAATCAAGAAGTACGAGGATAATAAGTATGAGGACGAGGACGATTCCGTTATCATCATTGGTGGAGAGAATGATGATTTGGATTGGCAATATTATGATTTCAAGGATAGACTCATCAATACCAAGGAGAATGTAAGGGAAACCATGTTGGGTTTCAGGGATAATTTCTTCCGTGGCGGACCCGCTATTCCTTTGAGATTGAAAGGAGGTGGATTGAGTAGTTATATCCAGAAAAGTGTAGGTTCCAACAAGGGATACAGGTTATTGGTCAAGGATAAGTTGTTCCAGGAACAAGCCCTAGAGGAAATCAATGAGTTCTACCGACTGGCATCAGACCAGTTCGATAGTTTGAATACGGAATTCATTGACAATTACTTGGATGTCGCATTCTTTGCATTACACACAAAAGGTTTTCTAAAGGGTAGGGCGGATGAGATTGAAATCAGTTATGCATCCTGCATAGATGGCAAGGGAGCCAAGGAATTGGATTTTCTAATGGATTTGCATACCAGCTATTTCAAGGAAGCAGAGATTCAGTTCGAAATCAATCAGAGTGCCCGTACTATCGTTGCGGAATCCCATTCCCTATACGATTTGATGCAGGGTGAACAAGGAATCCATTTGTTCTACAGAACACATCAGACACCATTGCCGATAAGGGTGGAGGTAAGAATGTTGGACGAGGATAATAAGTTTACAGAAATGAGGGTCATCAGATTGTACGACCTCAAGGCAACATTATCCGATTTGAGATCCGGG
Source organism: Saprospiraceae bacterium (assembly GCA_020631355.1). GTDB lineage: Bacteria > Bacteroidota > Bacteroidia > Chitinophagales > Saprospiraceae > JAHDCE01. The sequence goes on from JAHDHL010000012.1 coordinate 111,775, forward strand.
TTTTCCAATGATGTCAATATCACTCCTAAGGAGTTCAAATTGTTACTGTTTGCAGGACTTCAGAATCATCTGAGAAAATACCTGATGCGGTATTGATTATAATTTTCCTGCAATTCTATATGAAATGATTCCTACCCATTCCTTGATAATAAGGTCCCAAAGCCAAAGCGTTTTCCCACTGGGTAGAAAAATATGATCCGGTCGATTCAATGGCCTATTCATGAAATCAGTAGGATAGGGGGTGATGTCGATTCCCTGTTTGATGAATAATCGCTTGGCTCGTGGCATATGAAAAGCAGAAGTGACCAACAGACATTTAGCATTCCCTTGTTGCAGTTCGTTCAATAATTCCTTCGTGAATTTGGCATTTTCATAAGTATTCCTCGATTTCGACTCCACCAGGATATCAGATGAATCCATATCCATCCTCAAAAGAAAATCCTGTACGACCAACGCCTCGGAAGCCTTATCTTGCCAAATATCACCGGACCCACCGGTCATCAATATCTTGGCCGCATTTCCTTGTTTGTAGAGTTCCATTGTTGTAAGCAGCCGATTTCCCCTTTCATTCATACTGTAAGCTGTTCCATCCTCTTTGTCCAGATTGGAAAACCCGCCAAGAAGAATGACAAAATCATAATCATTATCCAATTGATGAAAAGGTGTTGCCTGCCCCTCATAAATACTGAGAACCAGATTCAGTATGGCCGGATTCGAAAAGAAAATGATGAGGCTGATACTGCCTAGTGTAGCCCATTTTCGCAGTTTCTTCCTTTTGGTAATCAATGACAATAAGGAAAGGAATACAATCCATGTGATGGGCTTAAGGAAAATAAATACAATCTTGGAAAGATAAAAGAGCATGCCAGTATCATGTTAGGGCTTCAAATCGCCAAAAATACGAATTACGTCAAGCAATCATCCTTTAACGTCTTTTTTTATTGTAATGTATGAGCTACTCCATTGTGTTTGTTTATATTTACAAAGTAATGGACTAGAGACTGTAACCATCTATAACTAAGGCATGACGCTCACAAGAACTCACAGAACGATACTGTATCCTATTTTTTTATTTTGCCTGATGTTGCCATCATTGGCAATGTCCCAAGTTAATGTGGATGTGGTCGTAACACAAGTATCCACAACAATCGGCGATTGTGATGGTACATTTTCAGGGGATAGTGACCCTGCATGGTGGTGGACCGGTGGTGATGTGGATGACCAGTGCGTCGAAACAACCTGTAACGGTTGTACCATAGGTACCAGCCAGTCATTATTGGATGAATCCTATGATTGTCCCAATGATATGCCCGGTTCGATAAACATTAATTTTAATGGTTGTGAGAATGATTTCCTTGGTTGTACACTAGGAGCTTTTCTTGGTGCTTGTGATGGTAATTCTGCCTCTCTAACAACAAACCTTGGACTTCCCACTACGAATGGAACTACCAATTTGGGCCCTTTCTGTGCCAATTCGACGGGTTGCTCTGGACAGTGGTGTTATTGGCTGACCGTAACGAGGACGGGTTCTTTTATATCAAATGGTAATGATGTCGCATGTGATGCCATTAATCTGGGTACACTAGGATTTGGTGGTTCTCTCGGAAATGAGAACAATGCAATTTATAATAACCTTTGTGGAACCGGTGATTCCCAACCTGCAGATTGGAATTCCAGTCAAGGGGTTTGGTTCTCTTTCCAAACAGGTAGCCAGGTTGGTACTTCTCTGACTTTCGAGTTCGAACCTAGTGGTGGCCCTGTACCATTATTCGGTGACTTGGATATCCAGGCTTCAATCTTTGAAGCGAGTCCCAATTGTAATTCTCTTGTGGAAGTTGCAGATGGCGTGGATGTCATTGATGTAACCTACGATGAAACCATCGTTTTTGATTGTCCCCAAGCCAATACGACTTACTACATCCTAGTGGATGGTTCAAGTATTGTCCCATTATTCTCGGATGAGGAGGGATACTTCGGTCTGGGTATCTATGATGATGGAATAGTCCAAGCTGCAGATTTTATTTGTGAAGCTGAATATTTAGGTACACCATCTCCCGGTAATCCGGTCACTACGAATGCTACATTGCAATCCAATGTATGTGCTACCCAAGCGATTTCCCCATCCGGGAATGACCCGCTTCCAGGTTCGGATTGGTCTACGGATGCAGACCAGCAACAAGGGGTTTGGTTCCAATTCACTGCACCTGCAAGTGGTTCCGTTCTCATTGACATAGAATCCACAGCTGATATCCTGAATATCTTCGACCCGAATGATATCAACGTACAGGTTGCATTGTATGAAACATCGAATAATACCTGCTCAGGTAACTTACAACTCATTGATGAACAACAATCTGATTTGACACCCTGTGGTTTCATCAGTATACCCGTTAATGATTTCTTCGATGAGGATTTCAAGGTGAGGTGTCTTACGCCGGGGCAGGATTATTGGATATTTGTCGATGGTGACGATAGTGCCTCATTACCCAATACCAATCCTTTCGGAATTGATGGGGTAGCTGGTTATTTCAGTATCACCGTTTCCGATTTACAGCAACCGGCAGCACCCAATGACGATATTTGTGACGCAATTTTCCTTGGTGCCCCACAACCCAATGGCGGCCCGATTGTATTGAATAATCAATCCAATCATTGTGCTACACCATTCTTCGAAGTGAATAATTTCGGTTGGACGAATGAGCAGGGTGTCTGGTATTCCTTTATTGCTCCATCTTCTGGTGCGGTAGAGATTTGGGCAGAAAACCAATTCCTTTATACTTGTGTACCTGCAGTTGTTCCCATTCCTGTTTATGAGGATGGAATTCAGATTGAGTTGGCGGTATTCCATGCACCTAATGGAATCACTTGTTCCGGAACTCCGGCAACCAACCAGAATGATGAGGTATTGGATTTGATCCTTGCGGAAAATGAGGAAATCAATGACCTGATTGATGGTGGAATCGGACCATTGGATGTAGTGAATGATGAATATATTTTTGTTGAATGTCTGATTCCTGGTGAAACCTATTACATCCTAGTGGATGGTTTCCCAAGTTTGTTGGGTACCGTCAATACGGATTTACAAGAGGGAGTATTCGATATTACGATAGAAGCCGTTGACCAAACAGCACCTACTGGCAACAACTTGCCTTGTGATGCCATAGCACTTGGAGACCCTACCAGTGGTAGTGTAGGTGGAAGTACAACATACAACAATTATTGTGCTGATGCCGATGGCGAACCCGATGTGATTGGTTTCGATACGGAGCAAACTGTTTGGTTTACATTCGAAGCACCAAGTACGGGTAGTGTCAATGTGGATGTCAATGAGAATGGTGATGATATCAATCTTCAGGTAGCCGTCTTTGCAGCTCAAACGGATTGTTCGGGTAATATGATAGAAATTGCTTCCAATGACGATTTCTTTACCTGGGATGTGGAAATAGATGAGGTACATTGTCTGAATCCGGGAGAGACATATTATGTTATGGTTGATGGGGAACACGATCCGACCGCATTGTTGGGTTGGCAAGAGGGAGAATTCACCATTGAAATCTCTGAAATCCCAACCTTGCCCAACTTATCACTTAATAATTTCATTTGTGATGCTACTGCGATAGGAGACCCATTTTCACCCGGATTAGGTACGACACTTACATTAGCCAATGAAAATAATCTTTGTGCGAATAATCTGAATGATCCGATTCCTGCTGCTTTCGATCCTGATTATACCGTTTGGTATACGATAACGACTCCGAATACTCCCGGAACATATGCGGTTGATATCTTTGCAGAATCTGATTTTTGGTCCATCCTTGACCCATTCAACTTTAGTTTCGATGCCATTGATTTACAATTGGCCTTGTACGAATCAAGTGATGGTACGTGTAATGGTTCTCTGACTGAATTAGGAAGTTCGTATACTGCTGTCATTGATTACCCTTTGAGTTTGGGATTCGATCAGGATTTGACCGTGGAGTGCCTTGAACCCAATACCACTTATTATTTGATGGTGGATGGTGCAGTTACCTTTGCAGGTGATATCGGTACCGGTCAGGGTAATTTTGATATTTCCGTTACTTCAATTGCTACTAACCCTGCAGCACCTAATAATGATATCTGTGAATTCACGGATTTGGGAACCGTTCCTGTCAATGGCTCCATTCCTCCGAATACAAATTATTATAATTTCTGTGCAGATACAGAAATGGGTGAGCCGGATCCATTCGGCCTCGACCAAACCGTCTGGTTTACTTTCAATGCTCCTAATACACCCGGAGCCAATGCTTCATCGAGCGTTACCATTAGTTTGGAAAGTGATCCGAATAATCTTGGAGATGAAATCAATCTGCAAGTAGCAGTTTATGAATCGGATGGTGGTTGTACAGGAAACCTGACATTATTGGACTACGAATTCGACGGTATTCTTTACGGTGAGGATTTGTCTCTGACCTGTCTTGATCCCGGCGGACAATATTTCATGCAAATTGATGGAGCAGACAATCTGATAGGAGGTATAGAAGGGTACTTTACCATAGAAATAACAGATGACGGAGGTGGACAATTCCCTACCAATGATGACATATGTGCTACTGCCTATCCATTAGGTACGGTACCGAATGGCGGTTCAATCAATCCCGGAACAACCTTCTCCAATGTTTGTGCAACCATACAAGCAGGAGAGCCAGATCCAGGATTCGGATTGGGCACAGATGATATAGACCAAACTGTTTGGTTTACATTTTCTCCATCCAATTCCGGAAATGTATTGATAGATGCAGAGAGCCAAGGTTCGGATAATGTGGATTTACAATTGGCTGTCTACTATTCAGCTGATGGTTCTTGTGATCCGACACAAATGGTTCCCATTAACCATGAATGGGATGGTGCAGGGTTGCTTTGGGATGAGAGTCTACTGATTACTTGCCTAGACCCGAATGTTACCTATTACCTTCAGGTAGATGGTTCAAGTATCACAGAGGATTTACAATCCGGAAACTTCACACTGGAATTGACTGATGATGGTGGTTCTACTACCGTTCCCTATAATAATGATATCTGTGATGCATACGATTTTGGTGATGTAGGAGCAGTAGAAGGGCTAACGAATGAGACGAATGTTTGTGCTGATGTTGAACCGGGAGAGCCGGGCGTATTCCTCTTTGCCCAACATACGGTTTGGTATCAGTTCACAGCACCAGCCTCGGGTAGGATAGAGATTGAAATTGATCCTATCAGTATATTAGACCTATTTCCTGAAGTTCATTTGTATAGCTCATCCTCAGGGGATTGTACAGGAACACTCACTGAAATCGAAAGCGATATCGTACCAGATATAAGTGGCAATGCATTCATCGCTACACCATGTTTGGTTCCCGGGCAGACCTATTTTATTCAAGTTGACGGTCAAGTTATTGCGCCTCAGGGAGATTTCAATATTACCCTGACCAATCCTGAACCGAACTATGGTTCTGGATTAGCAGGTGACCCAGAGCCGTCCAATAATGAATGTATTGATGCGATTCCGATTACTGTACAGGATGAATCTTGCTTCATAGGCGATGGTATTTTCCAAACGGAAAATTATGGTGAACCAACCATTTCTCTCAATGATGCTTATGTACAAGGTTGTAATGCCAATGGTAACTGTGGTGATACATGGTACTGCTTTACAATGCCGAACTCCGGTGCTGCCTTGGTTGAGGGTAATGATGACAATAGTAATCTGTTCACTTCATCCAATGATTTGACCATCATAGCATATGAGGGTGACTGTAATGGTTTGAATCCAATAGAATGTGCTTCGGGTGATGAAATGACCTTCGAGGTAGGTGCAGCACCCGGAACCAAGATATACTTACAGGTATTTGATGGTGGCTTGGATTTTCCTAATGAGAACTTCCAATTGTGTGTATCCGAGCAATGTGGAGCGGATAATTGCCTCAATGCTATCGTTATGGAGAATCAGGTTGCTTACTGTTTCAATACAGCTTCAGCAACGGGTGAGGATTTGAGTATCGAACCGGGATATGGTGAGTGTGGTACCGGATCGGGCGGAGATGCCAATCCGGAGCATTCCGTTTATTTCACCTTTACATCAGATTGTAACGGAGGCTCGATTACACTTGATATTTTCAATGTGACCTATGATGAGAATGATCCGAATTATCAGCCTTGTTCTGGTGGATTATTCAATTTCCCTACGGATGGTTTCACGGTGACAATCTTTGCAGATGATACTCCATGTGATAATAACTTCGATGATGTAGTTTGGTGTAATGTTGTGGATGGTTGTTCCGAGGCCATTGGTTATGATAGTTATTCGCAAACATTTGACGACCTGATTGCCAATACCAATTATATCATTATGATTGATGGTGGTATATATAATCTTTTCAATGGAGAATTAGGCGGTAATGTCGAGGGTGAGATTATGATTACAACCTTAACCAATCCCGATATTGATACCATGATTGTAGTGGATTCCATTGATTGTTTCGGCGAGACGGGAACATTGACCGCAGAGGTATCAGGTGGCTTATATCCATACTCTTATAATTGGGATAATGTCAGTACGGATTCCATTTATACGAATGTAGGTCCTGGATGGCACTATGTTACGGTATCAGCCGATAACGGTTGTGAGGAAGTAGATTCCATATTCTTGCCAGAACCACCTGAACTATTGGCAGATGCAACATTCGACCCCTCAACAATATGTGCTGGGAATAATAATCAGGCATCAACATCGGTCAATGGCGGTTCACCCAACTATTCATATGTTTGGTCCAATGGTGAGACAACAGCCAATGCAACCATGTTGGCACCAGGGAATACATATACAGTCACCATAACAGATGATAACGGATGTACGACAACGGATGAAGTAACACTTCCTCCGGTAAGTATCAATTTTATCAGATAAGACTAGAGTCGGAACACCTTTAACAGGTATTTTGGTTTGCCGGTTCCTAAAGTCTGGTGCATAGGAAAAGATCTTCACTCATGTCAATCACTTCCTTTTTGATAAGTTCATCAGGAAGTGATTGGCCATAGGGAATTACCTCAACACTAAATCCGATTTGCTCAATCCTAACCTTTAGGTCGGGTCCATATTTCCTCCACCTGTCTACTTGGTCGTAATGGTTCAGTCTCTCCTCATCATTGAGATTTTGGTCGAGGTCAACTGTTTTGGTATCCTCATGGATTCTTTCCAGCACAATGAGTTTCCCATCTTTACTGATAACCCGATGTAATTCTTCGAGTGCCACAATATCATTCTTGACATGGGCTAGGGTATGGGAACAAATACAAAAGTCAAAAGATGCATCAGGATAGGGGATTTCCTGTAAGTCAAAGTGCACATCAGCTAATGAGGACTCTAAATCAGCACCAAGATATTCGACATGTTCCAATTGTTGGAAATAATCCTTGATGCCTTTCATTGGTGCAATGTAAAGGACTCTGGCACCACGTTTGAAAAACGTTTGTTCATTCTCCATCAAATATCTCAATAACATTCTATGTCGCTCCGCCGAACCACACCCCGGACAAACCACACCTGACCTAGGGTGGCTCCCTTCTTTCATATCAAGGAATTGGGAATAGGAATGATTACAACAAATACAATATAGTTGATGCCCCTTGAACCAGTGCCGACGGATTCTATTCCTTACTAAATGGAAACCCTGCTTGATACTTCTTGGTATGATTTGCTTCAATCCAAATGAATCTAGGAGATGGAAATAATAATTAAAAGTAATTGATTCGTAAACACTTTTGTGTATTCGCAATAAAAAACATACCTTTGCACCTCGAAAAAATGGGGACTATCCATTGGTTTAGGTTTGTACCAGTTTAGTTCCTGATTGTTTAACCAAAATTAAATCGAACCATTTATGTCTGACGGTAAAGATAATTACCTAGATTTAGATGCCTACTCAGGGCATGATCGTCTAGAAGGAAATACAGATTTTTCTGTTTTCGAACACGAAGGTGAATTCTACTTCGCCATGTTAAATGCTGATGGAAATGTGATTTTTAGAAGTGAGGGATATTCCTCCGCTAAGTCACGTGACAACGGTATCAATTCTGTTATCAAGAACAGAGAAATCGAGAAGCGCTACGCAGTGAATGAGGAAGGTGGTAAGTTCTATGTGGCTCTTAAGGCCGGAAACCACCAAGAAATCGCTAGAAGTGGCATGTATGATGATGAAGCTTCTGCTTTGTCAGCATCCAAGATTTTTGTTGTAGCTGAGGAAACTGCTGAAGCTCCTGCAGAGGAGAAGCCAGCTGAGGAACCAGTTGTAATGGCTAAGGCCAATGAGGAAGCTCCTGCAGAGGAGGAAACAGTGGTTGAAATGGTATTGGAAGCTCCTGCTGCACCTGTAGAGGAGGAAGTGGTAGAGGAAGAAGAAGTGGATGAGGAACCAGTATTGGTTGATGAAAAGGCTGCTTTGGACCATACTGCTACACCCCATGATGACTTTGATTGGTCTTTGGGTGTAAGGAATACCATTACTTATGACAATGACAGAAAGAAAGAAATGTTGGCTAGCTATGATGCTACACTTTCATCTGTTATTGAGAATGAGGTAGTAAAGGCAAAGGTGAATGCAATCAGTGGTGGTGATGTCGTATTGGACATCAACTACAAATCTGACGGTTTGATTTCCTTGTCTGAATTCCGTGACATGCCGGACTTGAAGCCTGGTGATGTTGTGGATGTATATGTTGAACAACAAGAAGATGCTAGGGGACAATTGGTACTTTCAAGAAGAAAGGCCAAATTGTTGAAAGCATGGGAAAGCCTAGTGAATTCTTACAATGATGGTGTTGTAATCAAAGGTACGGTTGTATCCAAGACCAAGGGTGGTCTTATCGTTGATTGCAGTGGCTTGGAAACATTCCTTCCAGGTTCACAGATTGATATCAAGCCTATCATTGATTATGATTCCTACGTTGGTAGAACCATGGAGTTCAAGGTAGTGAAAATCAACGAGGCCATTAAGAATGCCGTTGTATCTCACAAAGCATTGATTGAAAGCGATCTTGCAGAACAAAGAGAGCACATCATCGGTGGATTGGAGAAAGGACAGGTTCTTGAAGGTTTGGTTAAGAACATCACTGACTTCGGTGCATTCCTTGATTTGGGTGGTGTAGATGGTCTACTTTATATCACTGATATCTCATGGGGACGTATTTCTCACCCAAGGGAAATCCTTGAGTTGAACCAGAAGATCAATGTGGTAGTACTTGACTTCGATGAGAACAAGAAAAGAATCTCATTGGGTCTGAAGCAACTTCAGCCGCATCCATGGGAAGTATTGAGTGCAGAAGTGAGTGAAGGTTCCATCGTAAAGGGTAGAATCGTAAACATCGAGGATTACGGTGCATTCTTGGAAATCACTCCAGGTGTCGAAGGTCTGATCCACGTTTCCGAGGTTACTTGGAGCAACCAGCCTGTAAATGCTCGTGAATACTTCAAGGTAGGACAGGAATACGAAGCAAAGGTTGTAACCATTGATAGGGAAGAAAGAAAGATGTCACTTTCATTGAAGCAAATGACCAAGGATCCTTGGAGTGTTATCGAAGAAAGATTCCCAAGAGAGAGCCGTCATACCGGTGTTGTCAAGAACTTGACCCCATATGGTGTGTTCGTGGAATTGGAAGAAGGAATCGGTGGTATGATCCACATTTCAGACCTTTCATGGACCAAGCGTTATGCTCACCCATCTGAATATACTAAGGTTGGAAGCAATATCGAGGTTGTAATCCTTGATATCAATGTCGATAGTCGTAAGATGTCCCTAGGACACAAGCAGTTGGAAGAAAATCCGTGGGATACATTCGAGAACGTATTCCCGGTAGGTTCTTACCACGAGGCTACCGTTGTTCGTCGTGATGACAAAGGTGCCATCGTACAACTTCCATACGGTCTTGAAGCATTCGCTCCACTTCGTCATATCAAGAAAGAAGATGGTGCTCACGCCAATCCTGATGATGTATTGACATTCAAGGTATTGGAATTCAATAGAGACGACAAGCGTATCCTTGTTTCTCATACTCGTTACTTGGATGACATCAAGCGTGAAGCTGATGATGAAGTAAGAAAAGAGAAGCAGGAACAAAGGAAGAAAGTATCCAGTGCGATCAAGAAGCAACAGTCTACGATCGAAAGAACAACATTGGGTGACCTTGACGTTTTCTCTCAATTGAAAGAGCAATTAGATGACGAATCTAAGAAAGACGATAAGTAATTGAAACATCCATAATTGGAATCCTGAACCCTGTCCTTGCTTAGGACAGGGTTTTTTATTTTGGGTTTCGTACTTATAAAAATTATAATATTAAACAAAAGAAATAGGAGAGCGTTAGTGTTTTGTTTTTTGATGAAATACTATAAACTTGAAGAAAACAGAGCATAGAAGCGTCATCGTAATTGGTTCCGGTTTTGCCGGATTGGCATCAGCTTGTTACTTGGCCAAGGAAGGTTATGATGTAACCATATTAGAAAAGAATAAGATTCCCGGAGGGCGTTGTCGTAAATTCGAGGTGGATGGATTCACGTTCGATATGGGACCAAGTTGGTACTGGATGCCGGAAGTCTTCGAAAAATTCTTCGGTCATTTTGGAAAGAAAGTCAGCGACTATTATAACCTCGTCAGATTAGATCCGTCCTATAGCATCTATTTCGGTAAGGATGATGTCATGGAAGTACCGGCCAAGCTGGATGACCTTTGTGATATGTTCGAAGAATATGAACCCGGTAGCTCAACCAACCTGAGGAAATTCCTAAAAGAAGCAGCTTACAAGTATGAAGTCGGAATGAACGAATTCGTCTATAAACCGGGCTTATCGGTTTTTGAATTCGCAGACATCAGAGTATTGAAAAGTCTTTTCAGGCTTCAGATGTTCTCCTCTATGTCCGACCATGTCAAGAAATTATTCAAGAACGAGCAACTTCGGAAATTGCTCGAGTTTCCTGTTTTGTTTCTTGGTGCTACCCCGGAAAAGACACCCGCAATGTACAGTTTGATGAACCATGCTGATTTGGCATTGGGTACTTGGTATCCAATGGGAGGAATGCATGAAATTATCAAGGGAATGGTTTCCCTAGCAGAAGAATTGGGTGTCAAGATTCAATTGGATACGGAGGTTAAGAGAATGGTAGTACCCAATGGGCACGTCAAAACCTTACTGACTTCCCGTGGAGAATACACTGCTGATATAATTATCGGTGCTGCCGATTATCATCATGTCGAACAACATTTGTTGGAACCAGAAAAAAGGGACTATTCACCAAAATATTGGGATAATAGGACCATGGCTCCATCCTCACTATTATTCTATTTGGGGGTCGATAAGAAAATCGAAGGACTTCATCATCATAGCCTGTTCTTCGATACCGATTTCAAGAAGCATGCACATGAGATATACGAGGACCCGAAATGGCCTGAAGAACCACTTTTCTATGTTTGCTCCCCCTCGGTTACGGACCCTTCGGTAGCACCTGAGGGATGTGAGAATATGTTCGTTCTGATTCCTCTAGCTCCGGACTTGGAGGATACGGAAGAAATGAGGGAAAAATATTATCACTTGGTCATGGACAGGCTTGAACATATGTTGGGTACATCGGTCAAGGAACATGTGATATACAAAAGGTCATTCGCACACAAGGATTTCAAATCGGATTATCATGCCTTTAAAGGCAATGCATATGGTTTGGCGAATACCCTCAAACAGACAGCAATCCTTAAGCCTAGGTTAAGGAGTAAGAAAATCAACAACCTTTTCTACGCAGGACAGTTGACCACGCCGGGACCGGGTGTGCCTCCTTCGCTTATTTCGGGAAAAGTCGTTGCTGATGAGATAGCAAAGGAATTCAAACTAAACTAACAACCAAATATTACTAAACAATCAATCACTTAGCCATGATGAAGTTGTATGACAGGACGTGTATGGAATGTAGTAAACTGATCACTCAGAATTATTCTACATCATTTTCATTGGGAATCAAGGTATTTGATAAGAAATTCAGGGCTCCCATTTATGCCATTTATGGATTTGTTCGCTTCGCCGATGAAATAGTGGATACGTTCCATGATAAGAACAAGGCAGAATTGCTTCAGAGATTCCGAAAGGATACCTATGAGGCAATTAGCGAAAGGATAAGTTTGAATCCGGTACTCCATGCTTTCCAAGAGGTAGTCCATCAATATGGAATAGGTAGGGATTTGATCGATCCGTTCTTGGATAGTATGGAAATGGATCTCCATTTCAATAAATATGAGGATTCCCTTTACAAGGAATATATATATGGATCGGCTGAGGTGATAGGATTGATGTGCCTCAAGGTTTTCTGTAAGGGTGATGATAAGGAATATGAACGATTGAAAGAACCCGCCTGCAAATTGGGTTCGGCATTCCAGAAAATCAATTTCCTTCGGGATATGAAAAGTGATTATGATGAGCGGGGTAGGGTATACTTCCCTGGGATTGATTACTCTAAATTCACCCAATCCGAAAAGGAAATGATCGAATCCGATATCAAGGCTGATTTTGATGATGCCTACAAAGGAATCATTCAATTACCATCTGGTGCAAGATTTGGAGTATATCTAGCATACATATATTATATCCAACTTTTCGAAAAAATCAAAAAATGCCCGGTAGCGACCGTTAAGGAAGAAAGGATAAGGGTGAATGATGGACATAAGATGTATCTGCTATTTAGTTCTGCTATCAGAACAAGACTGAATCTACTCTGATAAATGGATTTTTTTAAGAAAAAATCCATAAACTATACCATAGTATTCTTATTGGTAGTTGGGGCCATATCTCAATGGTTTTTATCACTACCTGTAGAAAGTATACTGGTCAGGGATGTATTTTCCATAGAATTAGAATTTTTAGAGCTAAGCAATTATTATCTCTACATCAACTTATTCACGATCATCTTCCCATTTTTATTATCATTCGATAAGAAAGTGGCCTTTTATCGGGAATGGAAACCACTAATGCTTTCTACACTGATTGTAGGTGGTTTTTTCATCTTATGGGATGTTCACTTTACACATGAGGGGGTATGGGGTTTCAACGAAAGGTATTTATCAGGGATAGAATGTTTGGGTTTGCCACTAGGGGAATGGCTATTCTTTATTACGGTACCTTATGCATGCACATTCATATATGCCTGCTTGAAAGCTTATTTCAAAACCAATCCTTTCCAAAAATCCATAGATCATTGGTATGCATTCATCTTTATTATACTCGTAATAGCAGGTACTGCTTCATTAGGTAGGGTATACTTTTCATCCACTTGCCTGCTTACGGCAGCTTTCCTCTTATTCCAGTACAAACATATGGATGATGATAATAGGAGTTGGTTCCTTTCTGCTTACGCAATAAGTTGGATTCCTTTTATGTTAGTGGATGGATTACTCACAGGCTTGGGAACTCAGGAACCCATAGTCATGTACCACCCAGATGAGTTTTCAGGTATCAGAATAGGGTCCATTCCATTCGATGATTCCGTCTACTCAATGTTACTATTAGGAGGGGTGATTTATTTTTATGAAATATTCAAAAAAAGTCTTTCGTAATATAAATTTATTACTATCTTTGCATTCCGCTTTAATGAGAGTGGGATTATGTTTTTTGAAAGATTTAGAGCTTTAAAAAATAAATTAAAAAAAGTTTTTTAAAGTTTGGTTGAAAGCAAAAGTTGTTATACTTTTGCGCTCGCTTTGACACTG
>JAHDHL010000013.1:0-17618 GCA_020631355.1 Saprospiraceae bacterium
TTCCATTTCATCGAAGAATAGGACTTCCCTGGGTTTGGAACCCCTGGCAGGGCCTACGATGCCCATTGCTTCCAATTGATCCATGATTCTGCCGGCACGGTTATAACCGAGTTTCATGGTTCTTTGTAGCATGGAGGTAGAACCCGATTGCTTCTGGACCACCATTCTGGCAGCATCATCGAAGTGTTCATCCAATTCGGATAATTTAAGGCCACTGGCACCATGTTCCTCGTCATCACCATGGAATTCAGGTAGGAAATAAGGTTGTGGATATCCTTTTTGGTCTGCAATATGGTCGAGTACTTTCTCCACCTCGGGCGTATCCACGAAAGCACATTGCAGACGAATCAAATCTGCACCCACGGACAGGAGCATATCCCCCATACCAATGAGTTGTTCCGCTCCACCTGCATCGAGAATGGTTCTGGAATCAATCTTGGATGTTACCTTATAGGCAATCCTTGCAGGGAAGTTGGCTTTGATAACACCCGTAATGATATTTACGGATGGCCTTTGTGTAGCAATAATCAAGTGGATACCCACGGCACGAGCCAATTGTGCCAAACGTCCGATGGGAAGTTCTACTTCCTTACCTGCGGTCATGATCAAATCTGCAAACTCATCAATGATGAGTACGATATAAGGAAGGAATTTGTGTCCTTTCTGTGGATTCAATCTGCGGTCCACGAATTTCTTATTGTATTCCCTCAGGTTACGGGTATGTGCCTTTTTCAGTAAGTCATATCGCTGATCCATTTCTATACAGAGAGAATTCAGAACATGGACTACCTTATTGGTTTCGGTAGTAATGGGTTCATCCTCCCCGGGCAGGTAGCTCAAGAAATGGTTTTCAATTTTGGAATAAGGAAATAATTCCACTTTCTTCGGATCAATCAATACCAGTTTTACCTGACTCGGATGCTTTTTGTAAAGCAATGACATGATAATGGTATTGATACCAACAGACTTACCCTGACCCGTAGCACCAGCCACCAAGAGGTGAGGCATCTTAGCCAAATCAGCTACAAAGACCTCATTCGAAATGGTCTTACCCAAGGCAATGGGTAAATCCATTTTTGCATTCTTGAATTTTTCGGAATGTAATACTTCCTTGAGGGAAACAATTTGCTTGTGTTTGTTCGGTACCTCAATACCGATGGTTCCCTTACCGGGAATAGGAGCAATGATACGAATACCCAATGCTGCCAGACTCAAGGCAATATCGTCCTCAAGGTTCTTGATTTTCGAAATCCTCACACCTGGGGCAGGAACGATTTCATACAGGGTAACCGTAGGACCAATCGTAGCTTTGATTTTGGTAATCTCAATCTTATAGTTCAACAAGGTTTCGATGATCTGATCCTTATTCTGCTCTAGCTCGGCCCTGTCAATCTCTACTTTTCTATCCTCATAGCTTTCTAGTAAGGACAGGACAGGATGTTCGTACATGGATAATTCCAATGTAGGGTCATAAGGTTCAACGTGTCTCTTATTCTCTTGTTGTACGGAGATAGGGCCCTCGGGGATGGGGTTGTTAATGGCATTGTTCAATGGGCTATTGATTTCCAATTGACTGTCTCCGCCTACGGCAAGTACATCTTTTTTCTTCTTGGGAATCCTATTGCCAGCCTCATCCAATTCGAATTTGAGCTGTTCTCCCAATTCTACCGGATCACTAGGCTTAATGGAAACATCCTTACCGAACTCTCCATTGGCAGTATTGGTTTCTGTTTTGTTATCATAGGCTTCCTTGAACGTAGGCTTGAGGGTATTGACTTCCACTTCTGGTTTGTCAATGACATTCTCAACAGTATCCAATCCGTCCGGATTCCATTTCTTTTTGGGTTTTCTCCATTTCTTTCCATAAAAGATGGCTTGGAAGAATTGGGTGGCTTCATATTTGATTTTCTCAGGTGTCAAATCCTGAAGACTAGGATTAAAATTCCAGATGAATAACAGAGCAAGGAATACAAGGAATAGGACGACTGTCCCTGCCTTGCCCACAAAGCCGACAAGCCATCCGCTTATACCCTCTCCAACCGCACCACCCCAAGGGAACTGCGCACTAGGCCCCGCAAAGAATTCGAAAATGACTGCAAGGAGTACTGTTATCAGTACCATATTGCGTATGACTTTCCAAACCTTGCTGAAAGGTGTTCTATTAATGGAAGCAAAACCACTAATGACCAATAGAACCACCAGAAGGTAGGATGGCAATCCGAATAGCCACCTGAAGAAGAAGTCAGATACCAATACACCCAGCCTCCCCAACCAATTTTCTACATTACCTCCCGAAGAACCAAGGAATTCCCAAAGGGTTCCGGATAGGAAATGTTGGTCATGTTTCCAGGTGAAAAGATAGGATGTGAAAGCGATGAAAAGGTATGTGGCAAAAAAGAGGAGTAAGACTCCAAATAACTTGGGAATCCTCTCATCATTGATTCCCATCCTGAATGAAAGTTGACGCTTATTGGTTTTTCTCTTTCTCCGTGCTCTTGCCATTTGATCGTTATGGTTTCGGGCCAGGCCAAAAGAAGTAAGTTTAGGATGATTCTAATGCCTATGAGACAGGGATGTCATTCCATCCCTTGGCCCTCCTTGTATGTTTTTATCAAAGATTACAAAAATATGTATTTTTTTATTGATTATCTCATTAAGAAGTAATCTGTTACATATTTCAATTATAATATGATGGCATTAGTTCCGGAGGAAAGGTAATAGTGTGAATATCTTGGTGTTAGTCAATGATTTGCGAATAAAAATAGAAACGCCCTCGTCCATTCGAACAAGGGCGCTCATAAAACATTTATTTGGGCTTTATACTGACCTTATTTCTTACGAAAATTGGAAAGTATTTCTTCCATGTGCTTGCCTGCTGCTTCTCTACCTCCAAGGCCATAAGCCAGGGCGATGACGACAGCAACTGCACCTAGTGTCAATCCGAATCCGAGGTTAACGATTTCTTCTCCCACTCCCATTTCACTCAATCCTAAGAATAGGAATAGGAACAATGAGGCATATCTTGCAATATTGGCAATCAGTTGGTTGTTTTCTCCTTTGTTCAGCATATTGTAGACAGTCAGTGATATGAAATTACCAATGACTAGGATAATCAAACCGAATAGGATTTTACCAGCCATACCCAATACGACATTCAGGATTTGTGTCAGGCTTTCGAATTCTAATTTCTCCACTCCTGTCAGTACACCGAACAGTACAACGAAAGCAAAGACAGTATTGCCGATAAGATTGGAAAGGGAACGATTACCCAACATGCTACCCAATTGTAGCTTCTCCCCCATATCATCCGTTCCGATACTCTTAAGCAAATCCTTAAGCAGATTGGAGAAGTATTTTCCACCAAGGTAGAATGCACCAATAATGACGGTACAAAGAATAATCTTAGGTACAGCTGCAATGAATTGTTCAATCATACCCTTGGCAGGTACGGAGATGGCTTCGATTCCCAATTGGTCCAATGCTGCAATCAACATCATTCCGAAAATGAAGATGAATACAACCTGACTGATGATTTTTACCAACTTCTCAGTTTGGGTGATACCTAACTTGGTAGCGACACCGTCTAGGAAATTGCCTGATAATCCAATGAGTGAGGATACAATCTTAGCCAGGATATAACCAGCAAAAGCAATGATACCCGCAGGCAATAGATTTCCGGAAAAGAATCCAGTGAAATCACCGACCATGTTTTTCAAGGGCTCCAGGACATTGCTCACGCCCAGCATTTCCAATACCACCATCAGGGTGATGATCATCATGATATAATAAACCAGTTTGGATACGAACTTGTTGGGGTCGATATCCAATTTGGCTTTGGACATTAGCTTGTCATCCCATTGGGATTTTTTCAAGAGTCTGTAAACCAATTTTGCGATTCCGGATGAGATGAACCATCCCAAGATAAGTACTACAACTGCTCCCAATACACCCGGTACATAGCCACCTACGGTGTTGAGCAAGTTTTCAAAGATTTTGTCAAGATCCATAATGTAAAGCGGATTTTTATGTAAATATTATTTGATCACTACACTGATGGGACTCATCCCATCATTTCCCCATATAGATTCAAATTTCCCGCTCTCGTTTTCTCTCTTAAATAATTGAGTTATTAGTGTAGACGGCAAATACTACCTTTTCGTAACACAATTCGTTAAGAATTTTTAACATTATTTTGGATTTTGACATGTCACAATGTGTAAGATAGTTGTTGTTTGATGAGCTTCGGACTGTTGGTTTCAATGCTTGATTATCCTCAGGAATTTAATTTTTTGAATCCTATTGAATGAAATTTTCCATTTCTTAATACGATGGTGACAAACACATCTGAATCAATGTGAAGTATTTAATAATCAGCCTGCTGCGAAGAGGTTATTCGATTTGGTTATTGAAGTTCATGTGATAATGGAATGTTTGTTTGGGGACAAAGCCTTACCTTTGCAGTGAACGATTAGGAACCCTTTTGCGGTTCATGAATAAAGCAATATTTAAATCATGGCTACACCAGGAACAGTAGCATTCCATACATTGGGTTGTAAGTTGAATTTTTCGGAAACATCTACCATTAGTAGATTGTTTGAGGAGAAAGGGTATGCAGTGGTAAAATTCAAGGAACCAGCTGACATCTATGTCATCAATACTTGTTCCGTTACGGATTTTGCGGATAGGAAATGCCGGAAAGTAGTACGTCAGGCTTTGAAGAATGCTCCACAAGCCTACATTGTGGTCATTGGTTGTTATGCCCAATTGAAACCAGATGAAATAGCGGATATTCCGGGTGTGGATTTGGTACTGGGAGCGGCGGAAAAATTCAATATTCTCAACTACATAGATAATATTTCGAAATCACCGGGTAAGGGAATGGTCTCTGCTGGTGAAGTCAAGGAAGCAAGTACTTTCATTAATTCATTCTCATTCGGTGACCGAACCCGTTCATTCCTCAAGGTGCAGGATGGATGTAATTACAAATGTTCCTTTTGTACCATTCCTCAGGCAAGGGGTAAAAGCCGGAGTAATACCGTTGAAAGTGTGGTAGCGGATGCAGTGAAAATTGCTGAAATGGGAGTCAAGGAAATCGTTCTGACAGGAGTGAATATTGGTGATTTCGGAAATGGTACTGAAGTGATTGAGGGGATGAAGCCAAAGAAAGAGGCCTTGTTCATTGATTTGATAAGGGCCCTGGATGAAGTAGAGGGCATCGAACGTTTCAGGATTTCTTCCATTGAGCCGAATCTTCTGACTAAGGAAATCATTGATTTTGTAGCTACATCCAAAAGATTTGCTCCGCATTTCCATATTCCCCTACAATCAGGAAACAACAAGCAACTCCAACAAATGCGCAGAAGATACAAGCGGGAGTTGTATCAGGAAAGAGTGGAATGGATTAAGAATCGGATGCCACACTGTTGTATAGGAGTGGATGTAATCGTAGGATTCCCAGGAGAAACAGAGGAGGATTTCTTGGAAACGTATCGTTTTGTCAATGAGTTGGATGTTTCCTACCTGCATGTTTTCACCTATTCCGAGAGAGCAAATACACCAGCTGCGGAGATGGATGGTGTAGTCGAAGTGGGAGAACGACGTAGGAGGAATGAGATGCTAAGGATTCTTTCAGAGAAAAAACAAAGATATTTTTACGAACAACACCTGGAAACCTCCCGTCCCGTACTTTTTGAAGCAAGGGACATCAAGGGTGTAATGTCAGGTTTTACAGATAATTACATTAAGGTCAGCACATCATATAATGCGGATTTTTCCAATAAAGTTGCCCAAGTAAATTTGGAATCCATCAACCAAAATGGGGAAATGTGCATCCATATCACAGAAGAGGCTTTTGTCTAGAAGCCAGCTCAAAACCATCGAGGTAAATCTGAAACCTGGAATGTAGGACATGCTTGGATATTTGAGGTGATTTCTGATGAATCAATTATTTTGATTCACCTATTTTAGTACAAAGTCTTCCACTAAGTATTATTTCACTTGAGTGGGTCCCCGTGACCCATTGTCTAAAACCAAATGCAATGAGAAAAACATTCATGGCTTCCCTGTGCATCCTTTTCCTGATTTCCTGTAGCAACAGTAGTAATAATGATTATGGCGTCAAGATTACACCATCTTCTTCCACTGAAATGTTGGCATTCAACGAGGGAGAGGAATATGACCAGTCCTTGGCACAATCAATGGATGATGAATCGGACGGGAGTAGGGACGAGACATCCAATAACCAACCGATTCCCGGGCAACCGCAGAAAAAAGTGGAAACCAAAATCATCAAGGAGGGGAATATTGGTATCAGAGTTGAGGATTTTGGCCAATCCCGTACAGGATTGGATGAATTGATTCGAAAATATGATGGATATGTGGCAGATGAGAATGAACGGAAATATTCCACAAGCATAGAAAGTACCATTATCATTCGATTGCCAGCAGAACACTTTGATGCATTTATGGAATCCATAGGAGGATTGGCAGTAAAGGTACACCATAAGAGAATCAACGCACAGGATGTGACCCGCCAATTCGTGGATATACAGAGTCGCCTCAAACTGAAGAAAGAAGTAAGGGATAAGTACGAATCATTCCTTAAGAATGCAAAGAATGTAGAAGAACTCCTGGCTATCGAAAGGGAAATCAGAGTACTGACAGAGGAAATCGAAGCCAAGGAGGCAGAGCTCAGGTATTTGTCGGATAGGGTAGGTTACAGTACCATTACCGTGGAGATGAACCAACGTCTGAGCTATGAATATAATGAGTCCGAATATGCCGAACCTACCTTTTTGCAAAGAATAGGTAAGGGTTTTTCAACAGGTTGGGAAGGAGTATTGGCTTTCTTTGTTGGATTAACTTACCTTTGGCCTTTAATATTGTTAGGGATAATCATATTTTTGGCGATAAGAAAACCAACTAAACGTTTTTTGACAAGACTGTTCGGAACCAAGTAGAGCGTTCTAGTTATATCTGAAGTCCATGCTTTTGCCCATAACTAGACCGTAATACGATTAATATATATTATAAATCAAATCTAATTATGGAAGTAATTGTAGGAATAATTGGTTTGGTTGTAGGTTTTGCCTTGGGCTATTTCCTGATGAAAACAGCATTGGGAGGTCAGTATAAGGCAAAAATGGATGAAGCGGATAAGAAGGCTGATTTGGCCATACAGGAAGCAAGACTCACATCAACCAAACTTGTTGACGATGCAAAGCGAAAAGCAGAAGGAATTTTATCCAAGGCAGAAGGTAAGAATGAAAGCATCAAGCAGAAGAAGATTCAAGAAGCAAGGGATAAATATTCCAAGTTGAAAGTGGATTACGAGGAATTCAAGGCCAAGAGAAAAGGAGAATTGAAGGAGCGTGAATTGGAAGTAAAGAGCCTTGAAAAAGAATTACACTCTAAGGAACAAAGCCTACAGGCAAGGATAGATAATCTTCAGAAAAAGAAATCTGACCTAGAACAACAAGAAAGCGAAGTACAATCCGTAAGGAAGAATCTGGAAAAGCAAATACAAATCGTCTCTAAAAAGAAGGAGGAATTGGATAAGGCGAGCGAGAAGCAAATCAAAGCTTTGGAAGGCATCGCTAAGTTGACAGAACAGGAAGCAAAGGAGCAAATCCTAGAAGCAGTAAAGGATAGGACTGAAACGGAAGCCCTTTCCTTGCAAAAGGACATCATTCATGATGCCAAGGATACGGCAGGTAAGGAAGCTCGTAAGATTGTAATCAATACCATCCAAAGGATGTGTGCGGAATTCACGATAGAGAATACCGTATCCGTATTCAATTTGGATTCGGATGATTTGAAAGGTCAAATCATCGGGCGTGAGGGTAGGAATATCCGTGCATTGGAGGCCGCTACAGGAGCCGAGATTGTAGTGGATGATACACCGGAAGCAATTGTTATTTCTAGTTTCGATCCCATCAGAAGGGAGGTTTGCCGTTTGGCACTGAAGAAATTGGTGGCCGATGGACGTATCCACCCCGCTAGGATTGAGGAAGTGGTCAATAAGACCCGAAAGCAATTGGAAGAACAAATCAAGGAAATCGGTGAAAGAACCGTTATTGATTTGAATATACACGGACTCCATGCCTCTTTGGTGAGAATGGTTGGACGTATGCGTTTCCGTTCATCCTATGGCCAGAACCTTTTGAAGCACTCCATCGAAACAGCCAATCTTTGTGCAATGATGGCTGCTGAATTGGGAATGAACAAGAAGCAAATCAAATTGGCGAAAAGAGCGGGTTTGTTGCATGATATCGGAAAGGTAGCAGATGAGGAAAGTGAATTGTCACACGCACTGCTAGGAATGAAGATGTGCGAAAAAGCCAAGGAGCATCCTGCAGTTTGTAATGCGGTCGGAGCACACCACGATGAGATTGAAATGACAGATATCATTTCACCCATCGTTCAGGCTTGTGATGCCATCTCAGGAGCAAGACCGGGGGCAAGACGTGAAATCATTGATAGTTACCTACAACGTATCAGCGAATTGGAAGACTTGGCCATGTCCCACGAAGGGGTCATGAAAGCATATGCACTTCAGGCAGGTAGGGAATTGAGGGTTATCGTTTCTTCCGAAAAGGTAACAGATGACTATGCTGATGATTTGGCATTCATGATATCTCAGAAGATTCAGGATGAAATGCAATATCCGGGTCAGGTTAAGGTGACCGTTATCAGAGAAAAGAGAGCTGTATCCTACGCAAGATAAGCGATACATGACGATATGTAAAAAGCAGTTATCCATCTAATATTGGGTAGCTGTTTTTTTATTTTCACTATCCTCGGATTCTATTAGCCCTTCCACATTCCAAACTATTGTTGGAAAAAAACCATTCTGATAAAAATATTTAAGGTGAATTCACTATTAATAGATTTTTTATATACATTTACATAGTGTCATAATGACACACTTATTTTCCTGTATCATACAGGACCTTTACAACAAACTCTTATCAAAGCTATTTTGCTCGATTAAATTGCGTTTTACATGAAATCAATCAATTACATTTACGCATTACTAATCCTATTCCTTTTTCCAGCCTCTATATTTGCTCAGGCTACCGTTAAGGGAATTATTCTCGATGAGAATAATGAACCTGCCATTGGTGCCAACGTCGTGATTACGGGTACGACCAAGGGAACGGTCACCGAATTTGACGGAACATACGAAATCAATAATGTTTCAGAGGGGGAAGTGAGTATTACAGCCTCATATGTAGGTTATAAGAACCTGACCAAAACCATTTCTGTCGGAGCCACAGGAACATTCTCCTTGGATTTTACCCTGGGTGTTGATTCCGAAATCCTAGAGGAAGTCGTCGTTATTGGTTATGGTACCCAGAGAAGAAGGGAACTGGTAGGTAATGTAGACAAAATCAATTCCGAAGACTTACAGGACCAGCTTGGATCCACTTTCGAGACAGCACTCCAAGGTAAGGCACCGGGTATACAAATCACATCAGGTAGTGGTACTGCGGGTTCGCATAGTATCATTCGTATCAGGGGTACATCTTCAGTAAGTGCAGGTGGCGATCCTCTATTCGTAATTGATGGAGTACCCGTATCTTCCGATAACTATATCCTAGGAGAAAATGGAGGACAGAATAATAACCCATTATCCACATTGAATCCTGCTGATATTGAATCAGTCGAAGTATTGAAAGATGCTTCCGCAGCTGCGATTTATGGTTCTCGTGCAGCCAATGGTGTTATCCTGATTACAACCAAAAGGGGTAAGTCAGGTAAGCCCACATTCAATTATACTTCAAGATTCGGTCTGGCTCGTCCGACGAATATCGTGGATGTACTGAATGCGGAGGATTGGTTGAAAGTAAGACAGGAAGCATGGGAAAATTCAGGTAATGTAGGTCGTGTGCCACTTCCTAACGGATTATCCTATGATGATATCGAGGGAGTAGATACCGATTGGATTGATAAGGTCATTCGTACAGGATTCAAACAAGAACATAACCTATCCATGAGGGCCGGTAACAAATGGTTGGCTGCTTATGCTGGATTGACTTACTCTAATAACGAGAGTTATTTGATTAAGAATGCATTCGAAAGGGTTTCTGGTCGTGTGAATTTTGATATTACACCAACGGATAATTTCAAAATCAGCCTTTCTTCCTCTGTGGTGAGAGGTACAAGAAATAAGACACCCCAAGCTTGGGCAGGAGGTCTGGGTTGGGCACAATCCACGGCATTACCCATCTATCCGGTAGGTAAGGTTGATTTTCCTCAGGATAGTCCTCAGTTTGCATATTCCGGATTCTACAATCTATATGGTAATCCAGTTGCACAGGTTTATTTACAAAGATTGCAGACCAGGGAATGGAGATACTTGAATAATGTTCAGTTGAGTTATTCTCCTACCAAGGATTTGACGATTACAGCACAGGGTAGTTATGACTTTACCAATATTGGCGATTATACTTATGAGGATAAGATTTGGACAGGATCCACTCCGATTTCAAAGGCCGGCTTGTTCAAGATTAAGAATAGGAATGTATTTGCCACGGGTGAATACAGAATACCCATGCCGGAAAACCATAACCTAAAGGTATTGGTCGGTACGGAATACCAGCAGTATGATAGGGAAAGGGTCTTTGTTGAGGACAATCGTTTTGCAGGACAATTCTTCGAAGTTCAGGAGTACCGCGAAATGTTGGATTCCTTGGATTATTTTGATGATGAGGGATACAAGTTCTTCAGTTTGTTCACTCGTATCAATTATTCCTATAAGGATAAGTATTTCATCCAAGGGGTATTCAGAAGGGATGCTTCCTCTAAATTCGGTTCCAATAACCGTTGGGGTAATTTCCCATCCATAGGTTTGGGATATATCATATCCGAAGAAGACTTCTGGCCGGAAGAATCTTTTGTCAACTATGTTAAGTTCAAGGCCAGTTGGGGATTGACGGGTAATTCCAATATTCCATGGACGGAACAGTTTGCAACATTCGCCTTCAATAATAATCCGGGCACGGTCAATAACGGCCTGAATTATAATGGTGATACACAGCACCAAATCAAGGAAGCCAATGCAGACCTTAAGTGGGAGTTGGTGAGTACGATAGATGTGGGTGTTGATTTGGGATTATGGGATGACCGTGTCACAACAGGTATCACCTATTATCGTAAGATTACCAATGGTGCACTACTTCGTGAATTCCTAGCAGCTTCCTCAGGTTATGATGAATTACAATTCTATAGGAATGTAGGAAAAATCAGGAATCAGGGTGTGGAGTATGAAATCACTACTAGGAATTTGGTAGGGAAGTTCTCTTGGACGACCAGTTTCAATATAGCTGCCAATAGAAATATCGTATTGGATGTGGGTAACGCTACACCTGATGCATTGGATGGTGGATTCGGTGATACTCGTGTCATTGAGGGACAACCCATTGGTGTGAACTACATCGTACAATTCTCCCATGTCGATCCTGAATCCGGTAGACCGGTTTACTTGGATGCGGATGGAGTGGAAACATTCGAATACAATCCTGCTACCATGCGTGTCGCTGCCGGTAATATCCAACCCGACTTTACGGGAGGTATCAGGAATTCATTCAAGTACAAGAACTTCGATATGAGTTTCCTATTCTACTTCAGTAAGGGAGGAACCATCTATGATGATGCAGCCAAGCGTCAATTGGGTGTCATCTCTGAGGATTGGAACTACACTTATGATGTATTCGACAGATGGAGACAGCCCGGTGATATTGCTGATTTGCCACGTTATGCTACTTCTATGTTGGAGTGGGGTGGTTCAGGTAATATCTGGCAGAATAACCACTCTCTTTGGTTGTATGATGCATCATTCGCTCGTTTAAGGAATTTGCAGATTGGTTATAACATCAAGCCTAAGGAGGGTTCTGCATTCAGGAATATCAGATTGTCCCTTTCGGGGAATAATCTATTGACCATCACCAAGTATCCGGGATGGGATCCTGAAATTGCAAGGGACCGTTCACAAGAGCAGGAAAGGAATGTTGGGGGAACCAATATTACCTACTTGACTCCTCCACAGGAAATGTCATTCATTTTCGGAGCTAGCTTTGATTTTTAATCCAATTCACAAAAGAGAATGATCATGAAAAAAATGAATATCAGAATAATAGCGATGCTATTCGCTTGCTTGGCATTCGCTTCCTGTGAGGATTTCCTAGAAGTAGTGCCAGAAAATGCGTCTTCGATTGACGTACAATTAGAAACAGCCCAGGATGCCCGTGAATACCTGAATGGAGCCTATGATGCCCTTTCTTTCGGTAGTGTTTTGGGGGGACAATATTCACTGGTATCCGAGTTGATGTCGGATGGTGTGGATGGTACAGGCCTGGACGGGGATTGGTTCGCACACTATACCCGTTCTACGGATATCTTCTTGGGTACGACCCGTTCGATGATGTCCGATGCATACAAGGCAGCCGGAAGGGCCAATAATGTATTGGACCAGTTGGGAAGTATAGAGGGCCTATCAGAAGCGGAACGAAATACTATGGAGGGTGAGATCAAGTTCATCCGATCCATCGTTCACTTCGAATCCGTTCGTTTCTTCGGTCAGCCCTATGGTTTTACTTCGGATAATTCGCAATTGGGTGTTGTTGTCAGAACAAGCCAGAATACAGAGGTTTTGAATAGGAGTAGTGTCGGTGCGGTTTACGCACAAATCATCAGCGATTTGACTGACGCCATCAATTTATTACCCGAATCCAATGACATCTATGCCAATGCATGGGCCGCCAAGGCACTACTGGCTAAGGTATATTTCCAAATGAATGATTTCCAGAATGCATATGACCTTTCCAATGATGTCATTATGAATGGACCGTTCATGTTTGATGCTTCCTATTCCGATAAGTACGGATATGGAACATCGAATGAAATCATCTTCGGTCTCATCAGTACACAGATTGATTCCGATAATGCCAATGGAGGATACAGGGGATACCTCAGACCGGATGCCAGTACGGGTGTACCTGGATTATTTGCTTCGACGGAGTATGCTTCTCTATACGCCACTGAACCATCGGATACCAGAAAGACGGACTGGTTGGTGGATTTGAACGGACAGAGTGTCATTATGAAATTCGCATTCGATAGTGTATATACGAACCCCGTATTGCACCTTACGGAATTGAAGTTGATTAGAGGAGAATCTGCCACTGAAACAGGGAATTCACCTGCAGGTGTTGCGGATTTGAATGATATCAGGGAGAGAGCCGGATTGATTGCATTATCCGAAAGTTTGGCAGGCGAACCACTCATCCAACAATTGAGAATAGAAAGACATAAGGAATTGTATTTTGAGAATAATAGGATGCACGAACTGAAGCGTCAGGCAGTAAGGGGGAATCCCAGTCTGACCATTAGGAATGCTCCTTGGGATTGCGCAGGAATGGTCTGCCAATTACCGGATAACGAACTGAAAGGTAATCCGGATATGGAACCGAATCCACAAGGAGGCTGTAACTAACGTTCTCTATTAAAACTTTTTTCAATTCAATTGATTACCATACAAAGACTTTCAATTATGAAATCAATATATACCATCATCCTCGGCTTATTCCTAACGAGCCTGATTCTGGGATGTAAGACGGAGAATCCTGATTTTGGCGAACCTTTCTCCAAGGTAGAGGGTATCGCTGATGAATGGGAACTCATAGAAATGTACCATTCGGGAATCGATGTGCTGACATCGAATAATACCATTACGAATACGATTCAGTTGCCTGCTTCGTATATCGGTACAGTACCGGCAACATTGAATTTTACCAATGAATTTTCCTACACAGGAAGTTCTAATGATTCCAAGTTGTTGTTTCCAACCAGTGGAACCTGGGCTTTTGATGACAATGAATTTCCTTCCAAGTTGTTCTTGACTTCAGGAGGTGAAACCTTGGAGTTGAAACTATTGGCTCCGGTAAGGGAAAATGTGGATCCTTATCTACATTTCATCTATGTGCGTCCATTTGCGGGTTGTAGACCTAGTGATGCGGTTTCCACGGGTACAGTAGGGTATGAGTACAAATTCGCAAGAAAGTAATACCCAATTATTGAGTATCTCATTATTTAAAATTTAATTGTCTCAATTATGAGAATCTTCAAATATTCATTCATTTTACTCTTATCATTTGTTTATCAAAACAGCTTTGCCCAGTTCGCTTGGATTGACCCGCCTGAACCTGACGTAAGGGAGGAGGTAACCATCTATGTGGACGTATCCCAGGACCCTGATTGTCAGAAATTGGCTAGTTCCGAGGGACCAATGTATATCTGGACTTGGGGGCCTACAGGCCCTACTGTCGAGAATGGTAATGGCACATGGGATAATTCCAATGAAGCCATGGTCATGAACCATGAAGGAGGAACAATATGGAGTTTTACTTGCATTCCTGCAGACTTTTATGATGTGGATAACTTCAAGGATATCTACAATGACGGATTGGATTTCCTAGTAAAGGAAAAGGATGGCGGTGCCGGAGGGGATTGTTCCTCAGAGGGTGGTGAGTTCAAGACATCCGATATTCACCTGAATGTACCGAGTCCTTTCGTAGAACCGGTTTATTCCATTCCTGACCTAGTAGGTGATACCGCTGTATTCAGTAGGACGGATGATATTTTTACGCTGATTTATGATAATAAGTTGGAGGAAAAACCATCCATGATAGGTGCTGATAATCTGCATGTATATGTTAGGGGTTTTGATGCTAGTGGAACACAATATATCGTTACGCCACTTGGAGCCTTGGCCAATGACCCACGATTGAAAATGGTGGATACAGGGAATCAGATTTATTCATTCTCATTCATTCCTGATGAATTTTTCTTCGATGTATTGCCTGATGGCGTTAGTGTCGAAACCGTGCAGTTCCAGATTGTACAGTTGCCGCTTTGTGGTAGTGATTGTGCTGTCGATGGCGAATTCATTTATAAATTCACATGTGACTGATAATCATTCATAGGAATGAAATCTAAATCCCGTATTGGCTGTTGTTAGCTAATACGGGATTTTATTTATGGGTAACCTACATTTGATGATATCAGAAATCCCGAATTTCGGCAATGCCAAAATTCGGGATACCCATTTTCCTGATTGGGAAACCAAGGAGAATTCTTATTGGTCCCTTAATTCCCTTCTCAATATCTTACCTACATTGGTCTTTGGTAAATCATCCCTGAATTCCACTTTCTTCGGAACTTTATATCCGGTCAGATTTTCCCTGCAATAATCAATGATTTCGGATTCGGATAATGACTTGTCTTTCCTGACAATGAAGATTTTGACTACTTCACCTGATTTATCATCGGGAATACCGACTGCTGCAGCTTCCAGGACTTTGGGGTGTGCTGCCACGACTTCCTCGACCTCATTGGGATAAACGTTGAATCCTGAAACCAGAATCATATCCTTTTTCCTATCCACGATTTGGAAAAATCCGTCTTCTGACATCTTACCCATATCGCCGGTACTCAACCAACCATCCTTGATGACCTTGGCCGTAGCTTCCGGACGATTGTAATAACCTTTCATGACTTGGGGACCCTTGATTTGGATCTCTCCTACCTCACCGATTCCAAGAGGATGGCCATTCTCATCCACAATTCTCATATCAGTGGATGGTACAGGCATTCCGATGGTTCCCAATCGGCCACCTTTTAGGGGATTACAAGAAGCTACAGGAGAGGATTCCGTCATACCATAACCCTCACAAAGTGGAGCTCCCGTTACTTGTTGCCATTTTTCAGCAACGGCTTTCTGAACAGCCATACCACCACCAACTGCACCCTTGCCTTTCATATGGGAGAAGTCCAGTTTTGAGAATTCGGGATGGTTCAATAAGGCATTGAACAGTGTATTGACCCCTGTCATAACCGTAATCGGGTAGCGTTCGAATTCTTTCATCACGGATTTCAAATCCCTAGGATTGGTAACCAGAATATTGGTGGCACCAAGCGACATCATAGCCAGACAGTTCACAGTGAATGAGAAGATATGGTACATCGGTAAGGGAGAAAGAACGAATTCTTTCCTTTCTTCCAAGAATGGACTCATGATAGCGTGAATCTGCATCATATTGGCCACCATATTCCTATTGGTTAGCATGGCGCCTTTGGCTACTCCTGTGGTTCCACCCGTGTACTGGAGAAGAATCGTCTCATCAGGTCCTGTTTCTCCTCTTGTGATTTCGAATTTCTTTCCTTGGGATAATGCTTCCTTGAATGAAACGGTGTTGGGGATATCATATTTGGGAACACCCCTTTTGACATTCTTGACCACGAAATTAATCATCCCTCCCTTGAACATTCCTAGCATCTCACCAACACTGGTTGTAATGACTGTCTTGATGGAAGTATCACCTAGGATTTTTTGTAGGTTGGCCGCAAAATTTTCTGCAATGACAATGGCTTTGGCACCAGAATCAGTGAATTGGTGGTGCATCTCACGAGGCGTATACAACGGATTGGTATTCACTACAATCAATCCCGCCCTCAATGCACCGAATAAGGCTATGGGATATTGCAGGAGGTTTGGCATCATGAGTGCAATCCGATCTCCTCGCTCCAGTCCTCTGGATTGGAGATAAGCCCCAAAAGCTTCGGACATCTTATCGATTTCCTTATAGGTCAATTCCTTTCCGAAATTGGAAAATGCGACTTGGTCACTGTATTTCTTTAGATTGTCATCTATGATTTCTACTAGGGAATTATACTTTTCAATATCAACATTAGCAGGGATTCCACTAGGATAATTGGTTAGCCAAGGCTTATTCATATTTCTAATAGTACTGGGTGAAATGTATTAATTATCAGTTAGGTATCCTTGGATAAGGAATGCCTTTCGAGGAATGTTCCAATTGAACATACTCCGTTATTTATCAACCCAAAATTAATAAATTAAAATTTAGTTAGAGGGGGAAATAACCAATGCCGAACAGAAGCATGGGTACGATATGATGCTCCAGACAAACTCTGATGGCTTGGTATTACTTAATCATACTCATGAATGTACCAATGAACCAGTTGGAGTCCGCTTTGATGAGGTTATCCAATGCAGAATCAGCCTTACTCGAAAATAGCTTGATATCCTGTACCACTTTCTTGAATTCTTCCGTATCCGCATCTTCTCCCTGTACCTTACTCACATCCTCCAATACCCTAAGCATGGGTTCCAATTCTTTCTTCTTCCTTTGGGTAATGATACGCTTGACTACTTCCCACATATCCTTTTCGGCCACAAAGAAATCCTTTCTTTCTCCTGGTTTGAGTTCCTTATAAACCAAACCCCAATCAATAAGGGCCCTGATATTCATATTGGTATTACCCATTGAGATATTGAGTTCCTCCTTGATATCATTAGCTGAATAGGGTCTGTTGGCAATGAGTAGTAAGGCATGGATTTGTGCCATGGTCCTATTGATGCCCCAGTGCGAACCCAACGTTCCCCAGGATTGAATGAATTTCTGCTTTCCTTCGTCTAATTCCATAAATTTAAGTGTGGGCTACTATATTTTGAGTTTTCAAAATTTATTGAAAAATAATCCAATTATAGAAATTAATAAAGTTTGGGTGGAATTAGTTTAAAAAAATGAATTGAA
>JAHDHL010000013.1:17718-76451 GCA_020631355.1 Saprospiraceae bacterium
AAAATGAATTGAATTGGCCCATAGGACTGGTAATGTATTGTTTTTTTTAATCGTGTCGCAGTCGGATGGCTTATTTCAATATGAAACCCATTCGGAACGTGAAAAGAAATATGGGTGAGAATGTGGAGATTGATCGTTCTGCTTCAGTAGGATTGAACTGGTTAGCGAATGGGTTATTCGTAACGTTGGTACCTGTTGCACCGGAGGGTACATCCTTATTGAAGACGGAACGGACTCTACCTCCAATTCCCAATTCCCATTCGGCACTCATTTTTCTGAATTTACCGACTCTGTAGGACCCTACGGATGCAACCAAACCATTCGACCATACATTCTTTCTATAATCAAAGAATCTCTGATAAGCTCCATTATCTATATCAAACCAATCCTGAAGATCCCAGGTTTCGAATTGGCTTGTATAAGTACCACTGACGTAGAAATTGAACCCCAATCTGGGTTCTACAAGGTAGTGCCTGTAACCTGACCTCAATCGGATTCCCTGCATGTCCTGGTACTCCGAGTTAAAGAGGTTATGGGGAAATGGGAAAAGCCATCCTAGTTCATGGAGAAAAGAATGTCTGGGATTTTCCAAACGATGCTCTATGCCCCATTGGAATGAGGGCAAAGGGAGTGGTAGCATTTCAAAAGGAGCATATTTCAACTCCAACTTGGCGGGTATTACCTCATTTTCTAGCGTATCCGTATCATTGGATTGCCCAAAGGCAAACAGTCGGATAAACAGGAAGCCGAACAATAACAGATAGGGTTTCATTGAATTTAGGATTGAATGGGTATACGGGATACTTCTTGTATATTATTCAAGTCTGTATAATCAAATTGGTATACATTGTCTGTTCCGACACAAAGTAGTAATCCGTCGAGGGGAATGACATCGAATGCCTGGAAATAATCGAAATGTGCAATCATGGTCAGATTATAGGGGTCACTGACATCGAACACCTTGAGTCCTGCCCAGTCATCACATACAAAAAGAGTAGTACCGTCCAACCCGAGTCCTTTGGGCCTTGACATGGGGTAGGAAATCAATAGTTCGGGATTAGTGATGTCCTCAACATTGAAAATCTTGAGTTCATTCACGATATTCCAACCACCACAAGGACCATCAGTTTCTCCATCATGCAAAGTGACATAAGCATATGTATCATTAGCTACCACAGGGTCGCAGGGCAGGATGGGAAATTCGTAGGTATAGGTTGAGGTTTGGCTAGGAATACCATCTTGTTGGATGGTATAGATGTATAATCCGGAGCCAGAACCAATAAATAACTTATCCTGATAATTGAAAATGGATTCTATCTGTTCACCGATTTCCTGTGTGCTGATTCTTACAGGAAGGGCCGGATTCGATAAGCTGAATGTTTGGATGCTGCTGTTATCGACGATGTATAGGAAATTACCCACAGTGATAAAACGGGCATAAGATCCTGCAATTCCGGTATCGCTCCCACCTGTTTCAAGAGAAAGGGATGCCTCGTCACTGGAACAAGAGCCCAGAACCAATAACGCAACTAAGAAAAATATGGATTTTAAAGATTTCATTTCCTTGGTTTTATATCCTACACTGAGGTTCGGTGAGTAAAGCTTGTTCCCATCCAATGACGGTTCCAAGGTTATTGTCAACACATTCGAAGTAGCCATTGCCGAATTCAGGATAATTCTGGTTGACAGCTGGATAAACGTTTGGGATTCGGTTGATGGCTTCGATATTATCCAAATCGGAAATATCCAATACTACGAGGTCCGTAACATTATCCGTATATAGGAAATTACCCTTGATGGAGATATCCTTACTGCCAGGAATGGAGATGAATTTCAAGAATATCGGATTGACAGGGGATTGGTTGTCAATGATATGGATACCTTTATTGACTTCACTTACATAAATGAGTCCGTCCTTGTAATATATCTTCCCCAATTGTCCTACCGGGCGGGCATCTTCTACGGTGATGTTCTGCCAGTCAAGACCATCGGCATAGATGGGTCTGAGGCCATGGATTTGGTATACGGAGCCACTTGGAGACTCATCTATACAGGAGTATAGGGTCAGAAGTATGACCATACTGAAGAACCAGAGGTGTTTCATGATGCTTGATTGTCGTTGTGAAATGTTATTTCCTAAACAGAACGAAGAGAAAAAGGAAGATGCTGGCTAGCTTAGCATTTAAATATGATTCTCATTGGGAGTGGATTCCTCGTCGGATTCCTCACTGGATTCGGATTCTTCCATTTGATGCGTATCTTCCGTATTTTCCTGTATGATATCAGGGTTGTCTTGTTCTTCCTCATTCTTGAAGAATGAGCGATTGAAAAGAATCAGTACGAATACACCAATGGTAATGGATGCATCAGCAAGGTTAAAGACAGGGCGGAAGAATTCGAAGCGATTACCTCCGATTCTGGGTACCCATTCCGGCCAATAGAATTCGAAAAGTGGAAAGTGGAACATATCCACGACCTTACCATGTAGCATCGGGGCATAGCCTTCTCCCCAACCCACGACTTGGGCGATGTTATGTGAATGTCTCTGGGAAGCCTCGAAAATCATTCCATAGAATGTACTATCAATGATATTACCCGTAGCACCTGCTAGGATAAGTGCGAAACTAACGAGAACACCATAACCATGTCCTTTCTTGATGAGAGAGTGGATGAACCATCCAAGGAAACTCACTGCTACTATCCTAAAGAGACTCAAAAGTAGCTTGCCATATTCCCAATCCAATTTAAGACCGAATGCCATACCCTCATTCTCTATGAAATGAAGTCTGGCCTTATCGGTCATGAAGCTACCGAATAAGGGCTCGTCCTGATGTAGGAACATATTGGTTTTAACCCAAATCTTCAACCATTGGTCAAAGAATAAGACAAGAAAAATTACCCCGACTACAAAGATCCATTTCTTTTTCAAGAGTGCTACTGATTAACTGAACAATTAGTTTCAGTGCAAAATTAATTTTTTCTAGCAGTTTTTGCCTCCATACTTAGGGTAGCATGAGGAACGGCACGAAGTCTTTGCTTGGAAATCAGTTTTCCTGTTTCCCTACAAATACCATAAATCTTATTATCAATACGAATGATTGCATTTTCCAAATGCTTGATATACTTCTGCTGCCTGGCAGCTAATGTGGCTAGCTTGTTGTTTTCGGCAGTCCCGATTCCATCATCCAGACCTCTGGCTTTGGTATCTCCATTATCAGCTGAGGATGCCAGTTGCTCCTTGAAAAAATCCAATTCTCTTTGGGCTCTACCCAATTTCTTTTCAATTAAAGCTCTGAATTCTTCTAGTTCTGCATCAGAATAACGGGTCTTGTCAGTTTTGTTGCTGCTTTCCATAATTGTACATTGTGTGATTCCCGAAAGGATAAATTCATAAGTATGCTACTGGACGACCTGTGATAAGTGTATCACCAAATCTTTGCCAATAATGGTTACAAAAGTAATAAAATAGATTGAATAAGTTATAATTGATGTGTTAGTATCTATCTAACAATGAGGGAATTACTTATCGCTTTAATTGTAAACTCTAATTCTGAATCAACTATTTAAGAATGCTTTTTGTGACTTAGATTTGATTCTTACAATGTGTTTTCATGTAGGTTCCAAGAAAAAGATATCATCTGTCAATTTAATCTTCATAGTATCGTTTTAGTGATATAAAGATACTTATAGTATTGTTTAGTAATGCTTAATACATGATGATGTAAAATATGTGTAATAGATAATTGGATGTGTGTTGTAATTTTAATGTTAAAATTCGATTATTTCACCCATTAAAATTTGCTCTAATTGTTGAATCTGCATATTATTGTAATTCCCTCGAGTATAATTTGGAATTATACATTTCTAAGCCTAATATTTTACCTCCCCTTTAGGCTAAAAATTTAACATTTAAATTATTTAAGCAAAGAGAAGCGTAGCGTCTAGCACTTAATTTCCTGTTGCCCACTAATGTATTCTAACCATATCAATTGCTTTGCAATTGGCCATACCCTCATTGTTTCAAACTGAGTTTGGACAATGCTGGGCTGCTACAGATTTGCACAAATTCACTCATTTAATTCTTTAACTATGAAAAGAATATTACTTAGTTTTTTATCATTTACATGCTTCATCACTATTTCAATGGCACAGAATGATTGCTCCAGCGCCATTGCACTTCCAAATCTTTCGGGAGGGGGGACACATTCCGTTACCGCTACGGCAATAACGCCCGGAACCTCAGGTGGTGTAGGTGGAGGAGCAGGGGCCAATAATGCTGCTTGGTTCAGTTTCTTACCTGATGAGGATGGAACATTGGATGTCAATTCTTGTAATGGTGGAGCGGATACCCGATTATATATCCATGATAGTTGTGCAGGGCCATATCTGGCTAATAACGATGATGCCTGTGCGACCGGAACAGGGAATAACTATGCTTCCGAGGTTACGGGCCTGAGTGTAAACAGTGGTACAACCTATTATATAGAATGGGATGACAGATGGAGTGGAAATTCCTTTGATTGGAATATTTCCTTTACACCTCTACCACCCGCTGCACCTGATTGCCCTACCTTATCGTCACCGACCAATGCCTCAATGGATGCTTCATTGACAGCAAATCTTACATGGACTCCTGCAGCTACAGGTGCCGCAGCCACATCCTACGATGTGTACTTGGGTACCGTATCTGGTTCTTTGAGTTTGGCAGGGAATACTTCGAGTACGAATTATGTACCATCAGGATTGATGAATGGTACTACATACTATTGGGCAGTCCATCCTGTCAATGCTGCAGGAAGTACGGACTGTTCAGCCACGGAATATTCTTTCACTACGGAAGCACTTCCTACGAATACGGATTGTGCCAATGCCGAAGTCTTACCCACTTTGTCAGGAGGAGGAAGTCACAGTGAGAGCGGAACTACAATTATAGGTTCCTCTGCTGGTGGAGTAGGAGGAGGAGCAGGTTCTTACAATGCTGCTTGGTTCAGCTTTACTCCGGCTGAGAATGGTATCCTTGATTTGAATTCTTGTAATGGTGGCGAAGATACAAGGGTCTACTTGCATGATGACTGTGCAGGACCAGCTCTGGCTTCTGATGATGATACTTGCCCTGTTTCACCCGGAGGTAGCTCATATGCTTCTGAAATCTCAGGACAGGAAGTCGTTTCAGGAAATACCTATTATATAGAATGGGATGACAGATGGGGGAGTAATCCTTTTGATTGGTCCATGACATTTACTCCTGCATGTATTGCGATGAACCATATTTCCCTGAATACCTCAACCGTGACGAGTTCTGCTGCCAACGGGTGTGATGCCACAGACGGTTGGACGTATTATGAGGATGCATCCAATCCGGGGAACTATGTGTTCGGAATTGATTGGGGAATGAATAATAACGCTGCCAAGGCCGCTGCAACAGTAACGATTCAGGTAGATGGAACGCCCAATTCTGCTGGTGATTCTGATGGTGGTGCTTTCTTCATGGGACGCCAATGGGATGTGGATCTGGGTGGTACTAGTTTGGTGGACCCTGTCAGTATCAGATTCTTCTATGATCCAGCTGAAAAGACTGCAGCTGAGAACGCAGCAGCTAATCATGCTTTCACATATGGGATTCCTGATAACGGATTTACATGGTTCAAAATGAATGGTTCAGTGGATTTCTCAACCATAACGGACCCTGCGTTTAACCCGGAAGTTCCTTTGGGTGAGGATGCTACAGGTACGATGAATGGTGTGACCTATGTACAACATGATGGAATCACTTCGTTCTCATCTGGTTCCGGAGGGGCTAGTTCAGGAAGTACGCCACTTCCCGTTGAATTTGTTTCCTTTGATGGTTTTGCCAAGGAAAGGACCAATGTATTGGAATGGAGTACGGCAACTGAAATCAATAATAGCCATTTTGAAATAGAACGCTCACCAAATGGAGAGGACTTTGAGAAAATAGGTAGGGTGAATGGCGCAGGGAATGCCATAGAAATGTTGGAATATAGTTTCGTGGATGTGAATCCTTTAGCCAAAGGATATTACAGGTTGAAACAGGTGGATTTTGATGGTACCTACGATTATTCCGAAATCATCAGTATCATTCGTTTGGATGCTGCGATTTCAATTGGTAATGTCATGCCCAATCCCACAAAGGGAATCACAAGTATCGAATTCAGTGCGAATCAAGGAGGGCAAATCAATTTGAATATCATGAATGTCAATGGACAAGTGGTTTCCCAACAATCCATTTCTGTACAAGTAGGTGTGAATACCACGACTCTGGATTTGAATTACCTGGCTAATGGGGTGTATTACATAACACTCAGTGATGGTAAGGATAAGGCTACAACCAGATTGGTTAAAACCAACTAGGTTGAAGAAGGATATGTCTGGCATTGGTTTTCCTGGATAATAGATAACCTGGAATCTATCAGGACAAAGTACCAATGCCAAAGATGTTCTTAAATCAGGACTAGTACTTTGGTCGCTCCCACTAATTTGATTTAGTGGGGGCTTTTTTGTTTTGATAATTTGGAATGAATTGCCGAATATTATGCCCAACATTGGACACTTTATTTATATTATTAATCATACATGTTTAATTTCTAATAAATTGCAAAAGAATGGTGAAAATCGTCTCTTATAATATTAATGGGGTTAGGGCAGCTTCCAAGAAAGGATTAGTGGATTGGATAGCAGACATAGGAATGGATATCATTTGTTTTCAGGAAGTGAAAGCCAATGTGGACCAATACGATACCCAAGCCTTGGAGGACTTGGGATATAGTTTTTCCTGGAATAGTGCCGAGAAGAAAGGATATAGTGGGGTAGCCACATTCTCAAAAAAAGCACCCGATTTTGTGGAAATGGGTTGTGGCATAGAAAAATACGATAGGGAAGGAAGAATCCTAAGGACCGATTTCGGGAGTTGGACCCTGCTCAATTGCTATTTCCCATCCGGTACAAGTGGTGATGAAAGACAAGAATTCAAAATGGAATTCCTGTCCGATTTTCAGGAATGGATCAATGAACTCAAAAAAGAACGACCCAATCTCATCATAGTGGGAGACTATAACATAGCCCATACTGAGAATGATATCCACAATCCCAAGAGCAATAAGAATACCTCCGGATTCAAACCAGAAGAAAGAGCTTGGATGACAGCTTGGTTCGAAAGTGGTTTTACGGATGCATTCCGTTCTCAGTATCCCGATAAAACAGAATACAGTTGGTGGTCTTACAGGGCTGCTGCACGAGCAAGAAACAAGGGATGGAGGATTGATTACCAATCCGTCTCCAATAATATCAGTGATAAGATAGAGGATGCAGGACATTATAATCAGGCCGTACACTCGGACCATTGCCCTGTCTTTTTAGATATAGATTTACCGTTTTGATTCATCAGGCCATTTTGCCACAAATTTCAATTCAGCATGAAGCACATTATCCCAATCGTTTTTCTAACCCTACTCTGCTTTGGTCTTAAGGCACAGGAGAATCATCCCGCTAAGGGACTTCATATTCCCATGGAGGAAGTAGGCATTATAACAATGCCCGAAATCAATAATGAAATATTAACAGAGCAAGAACTGGCATTACCCCGAAAAGGCCGTGCTGTTCATTTTGCTCATCCATTTGATGTGAGTATCACACCCGAAACCCATGGTACTTGGGAAACCCTACCAGACGGACGGTCCGTTTGGCGTTTGAGGGTTGTCTCGAATGGTGCACTATCCTTGAACTTCGGATTTACGGAGTATCGGATGCCTGAAGGTGGTAAGTTATTCATCTATACAATGGACAGAAGAAATATCATGGGCCCTTTCAGTCCTGCGGACAATGAGGAACACAACCAACTTTGGACACCAATCATCGAAGTTGATGAATGTGTCGTTGAGGTAGTTGTACCTGAATCCGAAAAAGAAAATCTGGGAATTAAGATTGGAAAAATCAATCACGGCTTCTTGGATATGGCCTTATTGATGTCGGGTTCATGTAATCTGGATGTCATCTGTGGTGCCGCTGACGGTTTTCCTGATGTGGATGATAACAGGGATATTATCCGTTCTGCAGCTACTTATTCCCTCAATGGTATCGCCACCTGCTCAGGAGCATTGATAAATACCGCTAATGAGGAATGTACTCCTTATTTCTTGACAGCAGACCACTGTGGTGTTTCTGCAGGGAATGCCCCTTCTATAGTGGTATATTGGAATTATGAGAATAGTGAATGCCGCCAACCCAATTCCGCTGCTAGTGGTCAGCCCGGTGATGGTGTTCAGAATACTTTTAACTCTGGCTCTGTAAGAAGGGCTACTTATGGGAATTCCGATTTTACACTCGTCGAATTGGATGATCCTGTGGAAGAAACTGCAAACGCCCATTTTGCAGGATGGAGTAGGGAAGACCTCGTTCCTACGACTTCAATAGGTATACACCATCCTAACCTAGAGGAAAAAAGAATTAGTTTCGAATATGATAATGAGCACATCATCACGTCTTACGGAGGGGATAATTCCAGCCCTAATGGAACACATATCCGAGTGACGGACTGGGATGTAGGAACCACAGAAGGAGGTTCTTCGGGTTCTCCATTATTCGATCAGAATAAGCGCATCGTAGGACAACTGACGGGTGGTGGCGCAGCTTGTGGAAACGATGCCCCGGATTGGTATGGTAGAATGACAACCAACTGGGAAGGAGGAGGTAGTGCCAATTCCCGATTGAAGGATTGGTTGGACCCAACCGGGACAGATGTCATGTTTGTGGATGGTAGGGATGTGATAGCTTGTGGATTTGCCGTTGTAGCTGTTCCGTTTTCACAAGAAGTTTGCGCATCAGCGGATGTGACTTACAACTTGGAAGTAAGCGATAATTTCATTGCACCGGTCAATATGACTTTGACAGGTTTGCCTGCCAATGCCAATGCTACATTCTCCTCTAATCCTGCCATGCCCGGTGAGAACGTAACGCTAACCATCACAACCTCAGGGGTTGCTACAGGTGAATATAACATGATGATTGAGAATAATGATGGAACCGAAAATAGCAATACAATGCTTAGGTTATCCGTATTTGATGGTATACCTACTGTACCTGCCTTAGTAGAGCCGGCAGATGGAGCCGTTGATGCTGCTGTGTCTCCGACTTTTGAATGGAATGGCGCTACCATGGGTACGAACTATGATATAGAAGTAGCTTCGGATGTAGGTTTTAGTACCATCGTTGCCACGGGGAATATTGAGGATTCGAATGCTTTCGTCGGAAGCATCCTATTGGAATCGCTTACAACGTATTATTGGAGAGTCAAGGGAGCGAACATATGCGGGGAGACTGCTTGGTCTTCTGTATTCTCCTTTACGACTGCAGACGTAGTTTGTGGTGATGCATCCAATAATGAACCAGTGAATATCAGTGGTGGTCTGCCTAGTACGAATACATCCACAATCAACTTCCCTACCGAGGGAACGATTGCTGATGTCAATATATTGAATATCATTGGGGAACATACCTATTTGGAGGATTTGACATTCTCAATCACCAGTCCCGCAGGAACCATCGTGCAGTTGGTTAGCGGAGCTTGTGAAGACAACGAGGATTTCAATATTTCCTTTGATGATAATGCTGCTTCCTCTAGCTTCCCTTGTCCATACAATGATGGAGGAACATACCAGCCAATAGGTAACCTTTCTGATTTCAATGGAGAACAGGCACAAGGTACCTGGACATTGACCATACAGGATGCGGCATTTCAGGATGGGGGTGCATTGATGGGATGGGATTTGCAGATTTGCCTTACAGGAGTGAACGTTTCCAATGAGGATTTGGCAGGACCGGATTTCAATATCTTCCCTAATCCGAATAGTGGTGCGTTTTCCATTATCCTTCCTGAACTACCCACCCAAGCTGTTCAGGGTAAGGTACTCAGTGTGGACGGAAAAACCATTACCACTTTCAGTTTGGAATCCCATAGAAAGGACTTGAATCTGGGCGCACTTCCCAAAGGGTTCTATCTTATCCAATTGGTAGATGAAAAGGGAAGTAGGACGGAGAAATTGCAAATTCATTGATGAGGATGAATGAACAATGAAGTGATTAGGATTTTGAAATCATTTCAATAAAAAAGGCGAGTGATGATCATCACTCGCCTTTTTCATTGGTATAGTTCGGATGGTATTACAACCCTAACTTACGCTTCACCAATGCCGTTACATCATCAGCATCCTTGAAGTGGATAACAGCACCTGCATTGGTATTGAAGATATAGGAATATCCGTTTTCCTCACCAACAGCCTTGATAGCGGCATTCACCTTATCAATAACAGGTTGGTATAGTTCGGATTGCTTCTTTACGATAGCTTCCTGCGCAGCTGCCTGAGCTTTTTGTAAATCAGCTTGCTTCTTCTGAAGTTCAGCTTCCTTTTGCTGTTGCTGAACAGGAGATAGCTCTCCGTTCTGGTTTTTCTGCATGGTCTCAGCATAGAACTTGTTGAGTCCCTCAATCTTCTGGGAAATCTCCTTGTTCTTTAGCTCACTGTAAGTTTCCAACTGTTTGTTGGCACTTTTCATGGCAGGCATTTCCGTCAATAACAAATCAGAGTTCAAATGACCAATTTTTTGGGCCAATGTAGTCTGTGCCATTCCTACCACCATCAATAATACTAT
This sequence comes from Saprospiraceae bacterium, assembly GCA_020631355.1. Lineage (GTDB taxonomy): Bacteria > Bacteroidota > Bacteroidia > Chitinophagales > Saprospiraceae > JAHDCE01. The sequence continues at coordinate 28,381 of JAHDHL010000013.1, forward strand.
GGGTATAATTCTCATTATCTTCATTTTCGATTTAGTGATTTACATACAAAGGTACACCTCGACTTTAATTTTTTCCAAGATTTAAAGAAAGTTTAACCGAAAACGCTCCATTTAAGATGGATTAACGATTAGAGGATTGTATCCGGATATCCAAACGTTAAGGATTATTAATTCCATATGATTATTCTGGACTATATATGATTGGATAAGAAGCATGAAACCGTAGTTGGGAATACACAGATATATAATTACATTCGTTCTGATTACAGATATTCCGACTACATTGAATCGAATCCTACATTCTTATTCCCATCAGGTATTCCTGTTGTTATTGGCTTGGTTGATTGCATTGGTATTCTCCATGGAATTCCTGCTTTCTATTTCCATGATAGGAATGGTGTTGTTGGCTTTGTTCGAAATCCGGAGTGCTAAGTTAGGATTAAGGGCGAGTGCCATGACCAATGCCAAGGGATTCATCAAGGATAAATCCTGGTGGTTGCTGACGGTTCCATTCTTTTTGGTTGTGTTTACAGCATGGTATTCCACTGAGGATGGTAGTTACCTATTGGAACGTTTGCGGATAAAATTACCCTATCTGATATTGCCATTCGCATTCTATAGTGTTCCACAATGGAATCGTAATTTATACCAACATTTCATTTATCTATTCCTATGTACGATGACCCTGACTTCCGTCGGGGTATTAGGGCATTATATAATGAATTTTGAATCGATTAATGTACTCATCTCGCAGGGGCAATCCATTCCTACGCCTACTAACCATATAAGATTCAGCCTGATGGTATCCCTTGCCATCCTATTGGGGTTCTCATTGTTCAGGAGAGCTCATTTTTTGATTTGGAAATGGGAAAAATGGCTGATTTTAGGAATGGGTATTTTCCTATTGATATTCCTACATATCCTTTCTGTCAGAAGTGGATTGGCTGTTTTTTATCTATCATTCGGGTTGTTGATAATCCGCCACATCATTATCAGCAAACAATACCTGATAGGAGGATTGGTACTGGTCATGCTGGTGAGTTTACCCATAGGAGCCTATTATGCCATTCCTAGTTTCAAGGGTAAGATTTCCTATATGATGTGGGATTTGAAAATGCATGCCGAGGGAAAAGGAGAAAGTTATTCTGATTCTGAACGATTGAGTTCCTTACATACGGCATCGGTCATTATTCGGGAGCATCCTGTGATGGGAGTCGGTGCGGGGGATTTGAAATATCAGATGCACCAGCACTATGACCAGTTATATCCCGAACTAGGAGAACAGTCCCGTAAGATGCCACACAACCAATTGATTTCCATTTGGGCGGGAACGGGTATAATTGGCTTGTTATTATTCCTTATCGCAGGAATGTATCCTTTGTTGGATAAGAAACGATTCTTGGACCCTCATTTCCTTTCGATAAATCTTATCATATTCCTTTCTTTTATGGTTGAGAATACGATTGAGAATGCAGTCGGAATCGGGTTCCATCTACTATTCCTACTAATAGGAATGAATGCCCTGAAACACTCAGAAAAAGAACAAGGGGTATCGTAATTCCAATTACGATACCCCTTGTCAAATCCTAATGATTCCTAAAGCCTGTTTAGGCTACGGCCATCTTCGGTTCCTTGCCGAATTCTTTCAGAACCCTCAGGTGGGAAATCACGGCAGTTGTGAACCACTTGTTTTCATAATAAGGCAAATCGAATTCCAATGCTGTTTCCTTTACGATTTTAGAAATGTGTCTGTAGTGGATGTGGCAGATATGAGGGAACAGATGATGCTCAATCTGATAATTCAATCCACCGATATACCAGGAGATAATCGGATTATAATGAGCAAAATTAGCCGTAGTCTGTAATTGGTGGATAGCCCATGTATTCTCCATCGTACCGGATGGGTGTGGAGCATGGTGTTCCGGCCCTTCTACCACATGAGCCAGTTGGAAGATGGTGGTAATGAATACACCCGCAACCATATGCATGATAATGAATCCCAATAGTACGACCCACCAGGAAATACCCAACATTATAGGTAAGGCGATGATGTAGAAGAAATAAAGGGATTTTGTGAGTATCATGATGGCCGTTTCCGTCTTAGGGTTACGACCACTTTTTTCGGTCATGCCACTGCTGTTATAAGCCCTGAGTTGTCTGAAATCCTTCATGGCAATCCAACTTACTGTGGCAAGGGAATAAAGGAACATGGCATATAAATGTTGGAACTTATGATATTTCTTATACTTTCCGTGGGGTGAAAGTCTAAGGAATGGCTTATCATCAATATCCTCATCCAATTCGTAGATATTGGTATAGGTGTGGTGTAATACATTATGCTGAATGTCCCATGTGAAGGAACTACCTCCTACCAGATTGAGGGATAATCCCATTATTTTATTCACATACTTATTCTTTGAATAAGCTCCGTGGTTGGCATCATGCATGATAGACAATCCAATACCTGATAGTCCCAATCCCATGATGAAATACATGATGATAGCAGCCCAGTTGGGCATGCCCAAAACCAAGATAAGGATAAACGGGACAAAATAAATGGCAAACATGACGAATGTCTTGAGGTACATGGTCCAGTTGCCTGTCTTTTTGATATTATTGTCCTCAAAATAGGCGTTCACTCTAGAACGCATCGTATGGAAGAACTGATTCGGATCTTTCCGGGGAAAGCGCAAATTTTTCTGATTCATGACAATGTTACAATTTAAACTTGGTTGGTGGCGGTTTGGTCACGAATATAGATGAAAAACGCTACTAATCAGAATTTGTTATGCAAGCTGATGCAAATTTGACACGGATTTACCAAGGAGTGAACTCCAGAACCGAAACAGCTTCGTGTTTTGCAGTTCGGAATAAACGAATTTATTTCTTATTGTACTCATTCATGGCTCTGGCAATACCGATAGAACCAAAAGCCAGTACGCACTCAGCCGATTTGGTAAGGATATCAGGGAGGGTTTCCCACTCCTTATCCGTCCATTTTCCGAGGACATAATTGACTTGTTGTCCCTTGTGGAAATCCGCACCAATACCCACCCGCAAACGAGGGTATTTGTTGTTGCCAAGCAATTGGTCTATGTTCTTGAGTCCATTATGCCCTCCGTCACTTCCTTTGCCTCTCAAACGAATCTTTCCGAAATCCAGATTGAGGTCATCAATGATGACAAGAAGATTCTCCTGTTGGATTTTTTTCTTCTGAAGCCAATACCTGACAGCTTTACCACTCAGATTCATATAGGTGTTGGGTTTGAGTAGGACGAATGTCCGACCCTTGGACTTGAATTCACATAAGTCACCATGCGAATCATCCTCGAATTTCACTTCGAATCGCTTGGCCAAATTGTCTAAGACCTCGAAACCCACGTTGTGTCTGGTTTCGTCATAATCTGAGCCTGGATTGCCCAATCCCACAATCAAATACTTCATTGGATCTGGTTCTTCTTCGATGATTTCCTTTCGGAATAGATTTCTAATGAATTCCAACATGCCTCAGGATGTTTTCAGTTCCACAAAAGTAAGATTGTATGACCAAATGGTACCTACTGTACCGTTTTTTATTCAATAGTAATATCAAGGATGATGATGGAAATCCGGTAAAGGGAAGTAATGACTGTTACTTTTCCGAATGTTTCCGTTAGGTATATCGGATGAAAGCAATGTACATCATATGGTTCTTTTGCATGATTACCATTCCGGGAAAGGCATTGGAAATGTCCGTGGATACAGCATTGGAATGGTATGATTCGAATCAGGAATATTGGAATGGCATAGCCCGGAAGTATGCTTGTGATTCCAAGGAAGTAGCAGCTATTGGTTTGCCTGAAGTAGAACGATATCTGGAATGGCAGAATCAATTGGAAACCCTTGCATTGAATGAATTTTATGTGGATAAGGGCTCGGAGGCAGTTGATTTTTCTATTGGTTATTTTCAGATGAAACCATCGTTCATAGAAAAATTAGAATGTGAGATTGTGGAGGATGCCTGCCTGATGGAAATGTGCCTGTCATTAATTCCAAGCGCAGATTTATCTCCTAGGGAAATACGGATATTCAGATTGGAACAATTGAGTCAGCCTCATATTCAATTCGAATATTTATGTGCTTATTATTTAATTATGGAAAAAAGATTTCCTGATTGGAATAATAAAAAAGATAAAATAAGATTTTTTGCATCCGCATATAATTATGGTTATGATAAGGACGAAGATAAAATTAGGACTTGGATGAAAATTAAATCATTTCCTTATGGAAGCCGATTTAATTTTACCCAGGATGCATATGCCGATGTAGCCTTTTATATTTTTAATCAACTTACCAACAAGATGGAAGAAATACATATTCTTTAAACGTTAGGAATATACTTTTTAAAATAGAAATTAGTCATAGAACTAATTCCTAAGTATTTCCACACTCTAAGTCAGAAACTTCTTAGATATGAAAAACTCATTACTGTTCCTGCTAGCCGCAGGACTGTTATCCTATTGCTGTATTACAGGATGTGCCATAAAGGAAAATACGATAGTTGAGAAAGTCGAACCGCCACTGATTCAGCCTCCGATTCCATCACTTGTCCAGGCATTTGAAACCAGGGAATTCGATGTTGCAAAAGGAGTGGTATGGAGGTTTGCCAATGGTACTAAAATTACCATTCCGCCCAATGCATTGATACGCCCCGATTCTACTGTTCATATAGGAAAGGCCATTGTTAAGTTCAGGGATTATCATACAGCTTCGGATGTATTCTTATCTGGGATTCCGATGAATTATGCTGAAGATGGTAGGGAATCTGGAAATATGCAGACAGCAGGTATGTTCGAATTGCGTGTAGAAGCTGAGGGGCAGCCATTGTTGCTCAATGATGGCGAAAAAGCCAAGGTCCAATTAGCTACCCAAATAGGGGGTAAGGGGTATGATGCCTATTATTTGGATGAAGCTGAAAAAAAATGGACTTATTTGGAGCCGAATAAGGCAAGGGTGAATCAAAAGAAAAAACAATTAAGAAAGGTAGTTGAAGAAATTCGGCCAGGTATTCCGTTTCCATTAAATCGACAGTATTTTACATTGGATTATAATACACTTCGTGATATTTATTTTAAGGATAATCTAAAATTATTTGATGATGTATTATTAAAACAACAATTGGAATCCTATGGATTGGACTGGTTGAATTCGGAATCATTTGATGGAGTAGTTTATAATGGTGTAAAAAAGCCAGCAGCTTTGATGGTTTGGAAAAGAGTGGGGCAGGATGAATTTCCCGATTTTGTTGAAAATAGCCAATCCAAGTTTTTCCCTATTGGTAATAATCAATATCAGATGCGAATCATCAATAAGGAAAATACGGACAGTGTTGATTTGAAAGTGGAGTTAGTGATGCCCTTGAAATATTTATTCCAATTATCACCTGAGGAATGGGCGAATGATTATCAATTAGCATTGAATAAATTCAAGAAAGAAGAAAAACGAATGAAGTTGATGTCTGATTTTATGAGGAATTTGGATGTCAGTAATTTTGGTATTTATAATTATGATAGAATAATGAAAGAGGATGAGGCTGTTTTATTATTGGCTCAATTTGATTTCAGGCAACAATTCGACGAAAATGTATCCCAACCCGATATCTATTATGTTCCGGGGACAGGACGGGCCGTAGTAAAATATCCCCAAAGCCAATGGGATGAGTTTCCATTGATGCCGGATAAGCAGGGCTTGTTATTCAGTTTGTTGCCTGATAATGAATTGGTGGTTTACGATAGGACATCTTACGCCAAGATAGACTTCGAACCCCTAAGGGGAAAAGACTCCCCATCCTATAAGTTTGAGATGAAATACCTTAAGAAAATCAAGACTCATGAGGATATCGCTAAAGTTCTGGATCTATAGAAACTGATTCCTTATCATGCCCAAAAAATAATTTTGCTCCCCTTGGTGACCCTTTCGCCAAGGGGAGTCTCTATGTTACTTTGATTCATTTTTAACCATAAAATCCTAATACAATGAAGACGAGTAAGGTAGCGAAGAACGCACAAGCAAGAAAGAAAGCAGAAGAACAAAAAGCCAAGAAAAAATTAGCAAGAAAGAGTGGTGAGTCAATGGCCACTCCAACCCAAGGGAAAAAAGGAAAGTCCTTGGTTCCCCAATCCAAGAAGAAAAAGTAAGTTATGTTCTCTGCATAGGGTTCACAAGGTGGATCCGTTATTTTATTTCTGTTTGATCAATGATAGGAGATGTAGCAATACATCTCCTTTTTTTGTGACCCTTTGGAAAAATCTGGTCTTTCCTTTATTCAGTCCATTCAATATTGAAGATGAAATGAAATATTCAAAAGCGGATCTGGAACAGTTCAAGGAATTGATTCTGGAAAAAAGAAAGGCAGTAGTAGAAGAAATTACTACTTATTCCAAGGCCCTGAGTGAGGGTGGGACACAGTATGATTCGGGATTTGATTTCGGTGAACAAAGCCTGATGAATGCCGAGATGGAACTCATGAGCCAAATGGCCATGCGCCAAAAAAAGTACCTCTCCCAATTGGATGATGCCCTAGCTCGTATAGAATTCGGGAATTATGGTGTGTGCCGGGTGTCGGGAGAGCTGATTGAGAAAGCACGGTTGTTAGCTGTACCCACAACGACCTTATCCATTGCTGCGAAGATGTCCAAAGATGTGGAATCTAAACCGGGTTTGGGAAAGAAACAACATCCCGTCCGAAGATTCCAATCCAAAATGGATAGTAAAAGGCATATCATGAAGCCCAAGGATGATGGGGTGTCATATGATATGAATGAAGAACAGGACCCAGAGGACGAAACACCATTTATTGATCTGGATAATCTGAGTGATGAGGATACTAGACTGGTTTAGGAAAAGACAGTGGTTGTCCAAGCCATTGGAAAAGTACTTCCCGAGACAGGGTTCTGAAAAATCGGAAATTGATTTCCCGGATTGGAATGAGGACTTGGGATTTTGCTGAAAAAAATGCCCTTAGATAATTCTAAGGGCATTTTTTTATGAATTCAGTCGTGGTGTGATTGAAATATGTCTCAATGAATCCTGCCGGATATCCAAGCGGATATTAAAAATCCCATCATTGGATTGGTATTGGGCTTTCCATTGGTTTTCTTCCTGTAATGGAATGGGATTCCAATGAAAAGAACGAATGGGATAGCTGATGAAAAATCGCTTTAATCCAAGATATGCCTTGGACTTTCTTTGGAAATGTTCATCATCAATCACAAGATTAATATCATGTGTGAATAATTTGGATAAGGATTTAATGTCTTCCTTGTTCCATAATTCGGCGATAGCCTCAGGTTCCAAGGATGTAATGGCATCAACAGGGGGAATGGTTCCCAAATGATTACCGTCCTCATGTACCTGGATGTATTTCATGAATGCTGCGAAAAGTACAATGGATAGGATGGAAGTAAATAGGTATTTCATATCATGGTTTTAGATGGATCGAATGAATCAAATCCATTTTTTGTATTTGAAATAAATGATTTGTGCGATGAAAATGCCTAACATGATCTTAATCAGTCTCTGGTAACCATCGGGATGATGGAGTTCAGGCATATGATCGAAATTCATACCATAGATTCCAGCGAGGAATCCCAAGGGAATGAATATGACCGTAATGATGGTTAGGACCTGCATGATTTGATTCATCTTGAAACTCATCTCTGAAAGTAATAGGTCGTGTAGTCCGTTGGACAGGTCCCTGAAATTATCCACCATATCCATAACCTGTATCACATGATTATAGAGATCCATGATATAAGGCTTGGAATCCGGTTTGATTTGGATATTTTCTGATCTGGAAAACCGATGTATGGCTTCCCTCAGTGCCATGACGGTTTTCCTGACTAAGAGTAAGTTTCGTTTTAATTGATGTATGGCTGTTTTGGCACTTGGTTTCGGATTTTCCTCTATCTGGTCCTCTATATCATTGATGCGGTCGCCGAGTTGTTCCATGGTATTGTGGTATTGGTCTACCAGGAGATCCAAGAGAGCAAAGACAAGATAATCCGTACCCACTTTTCGGATACGCCCCATATTCTTATCCAACCGTTCTCTGATGGAATGGAATAAGTCAGTTTCATCCTCTTGGAATGTTAGGACATATGACGAAGTAAAGAATATGGAAACCTGTTCTGTCCTGATTTTTCCATCTACCCAATTGAGAGCCTTGGCGATGATGAATATCCCATTGTCCATCTCATCGAATTTGGACCTTTGGGATACATCAGCAATGGATTCCATGACGATGGGGTGGATATTGAACGAACTGCCCATCTGATGGAGGAGATTCGTATCATGCAAACCCCTTACATCCAGCCAGTCCACTTTGTCCTTGGAAACAGGGCGGATGAGGTGCTCGGATTGATTGGTGAAACTGGCGGTTTCGATTTCGTCTGCATCATAGCTCACCGAGTGAATGAACACCTCATTGACTTTCCTGTTTCCGGTAAAGACAATGGTTCCCGGAGGGAGACCCGTTTTATTTCTTCGTTTCATTTCCATGATATTTACATATCAATATCGGGATATGCATCGAATTGTTCATGAATATGCTTGCGGATTCTCAGGAGTCGCATCTTGATGGCACTTTTTCCTACCTGATACTCCTGGGATAATTCATCTATGGATTTACCTTGGTAATAACGGGCTTGGATAAGCTGTCTCATGTCATTGGGCAGTTGTTCCAGAATGTGTTCGAGATGAGTTAGTAATACTTCTCTATGCTGTTCTGTTTCGGAAAGGTCAGCTGTCGTTTGGGACTCTAGGATATGGGTTTTGCAATCACCCATCCTATTGCCCTTTTTCTGATGATTAAAACATAGATTATGTGCAATCCGATATAACCACCCCGCAAAGAATTCAGGTTTTTTGAGTTGGGGTAGCTTTTCATAAGCCTTTAGGAAACTCTCATGCGCAATATCCTCGGCATCGGTATCATTCCTGACCCATTTCCAGCAGTATTGATATAATGACTGATAATACTTTTGGTACAATTCACCATAGATTCTGGCATCATTCCTATCTCTGATTCGTTCTACGATATTGCCATCGAACTGAAAGGTATCCATTTGTAACATTTCCATTTTAAATCGTTTTGATGATTCAAAATTCCTCGGAAATGAGGGGCATTCCAATAGGTGAATTACCCAAACTACATACGCAATTTGCGTATTGTCAGGAGTCTGAGGTCAGGCCGTGTTGTATGGCGTATTTGACGAGCCCTGCCACGGATTTGACACCCAGTTTTTGGAGGATATTCCTTTTGTGGGTGTCAACGGTGCGGACACTGATATACAGATGTGCGGCTATCTCCTTATTTGTATATTCGTTACAGACCAATTGTATGATTTCAATTTCACGATTGGAGAGTCGTTGTTTTTTTTCGTCTGGCTTCGAATCTTGTTTCTTTCTCAATTCATTCATCATCAGTTTGGAAATGTCTGCATTGAAATAATCCTTTCCTTGGTTTACGGTTCTGATGGCATGCAGTAATTCTTCCGAACCCACACTTTTCAGCAGGTATCCCCTTACGCCTTTTTCCATGGCTCTCATGATATAGGCTGGCTCATTATGCATGGTAAGTATGATGATGGGAGTATCAGGTAGTAGGGATTGGATACTAGGAAGAAGCTCTATCCCATTTTCTTTGCCCAGATTGATGTCCAATAGTAGGATGTCAGGCATGGCATCCAAAGCGTTGATGTCTATGGCCAATTTCTTAAGGTTGTCTGCCTTGACTCCAAGGAACATATCTTCCTGTTGTCCTATGATAGTGGCGATTCCATCGGCAAATACGAGATGATCATCCAGAATGGCTATTTGTATCATTGTGGGGTGGGTTTTTCTATTGTAATGGTAGTACCTCTACCCGGGAGGGTATCTATGTCAAGGTCCGCACCAATGGCCTGGGCCCTCGCTTTCATATTCCAAAGACCATTACCACTGGATTGGGGTGTGATATCCTTTTTGATGAGGCCGGTCCCGTCATCTTCTATCATCATGACCAGGCTATCCTTGTGTTGGATGAGTTGGATATCAATATTCTTGGCGAATGCATGTTTCAGGGCATTATTCAATCCCTCCTGAAGGATTCTATAGAGATTCAATTCTTCTAGGATTGTAAGCCTGAGGATATTCCTTGAAGGATAGAATGTAATGTTCTCTTTTCTTTTGTCATTGATTCTTAGGACAAAATTCTCAATGGCTTTTTCCAAACCGAAATCATGGAGCACAGAGGGACTCAAGGCATGCGAGATGCTTCTGATATCCGTACTGATTTCGTCCAATAGGTCAATATAGGATTCATTATCCTGTTGGGGTATTTCACTTTCCAGTTTCATTTTCAGTGTCGAGACCAAAGGCCCGATACCATCATGCAATTCTTGGGAAATCCTCCTTTTTTCAGCTTCCTGTCCCTCAATGACGGCATGTAGTAATTTATTTTCAATCTCATGGACCCTGGTAATATCCTCCAGCGTACAGATGATTCTATTCTTGACCTTATTGATGTTAATATTGAAAACCCTATCGAACATCCCAATCTTCAGGAACCTCAGACTGGGACGCTCGGATTGTTGTATCATACTCACAAGGTGTTCACTAATTGAAGAATGCTCATTGAGGATATGTAGGATATTATCATCCAATTCATCCTGATGTTCTGCGATGAGTTCCAGGAATTTCGGACTATAGGATTCGATTTTCCCACTTTTCCTTGCCAGTATGATAATGGTAGGGATATGACCTAAGACCTCCCAAAGTACCTCCAAAGGAAGTTTGGATAGTTTTTTCATGAATGGATGTATTAATGAACCACCTGCAATTTATTCCATAATTCCGAGATGGAGTATCCTTCCTCCTGATTGATTTACGGGACTAATACTTTTTCCTATTACAATTCCCTTTTCTGGTGCTTGATAGGTTTTGATGACATTGCCGAATACATCCCTGATGGTTGCAATGGTCTGTCCTTCTTCTACGATTTCGCAGAGTTCCACATGCACGGTAAGGAGACCACCCACATCAGTAAATATCCAATAGGATTGTTTACAGATGACAACATCCTCATCTCCTTTTTCTATTTCATCAGGAGTCATACCCAGATAGGATAATACATTGTGTATTCCTTCTTTCCCACTCCGGATCATCTTCTTTTGGAATGTGTTCGGATTCCCGACTTCCAACGTAATTGCGGGAATATTCAATTCTTCAGCAGCCCCTCTCAGTGTTCCATCAGACGGAGGATTGTGGACAATGATTTGGGCATTCTGCAAAAGGGCCAGTTCCCTTGTAATATCATGCTTCATATCAGCTCTGATATAATAGGAATTGATGCGGCCTGAACTGGCTGTATGTAGGTCGAGCAGATAATCAAAATGACGGACGACCTTGGTGACAAACCTGTAGGCATATACCTGACTTACATTTCCATTTTCCTTACCCGGCATGATGTGATTAAGATCCGTACCATCATTGAATCTTCGCTTTTTTCTAATGAATGATGGAATATTCACAATAGGGATACCAATGATGGTTCCTTTGAGTTCATCCGGAATGATTTCGTTGAATAACCTTTGGATGACGGATATGCCATTGAGTTCATTACCATGGACTGCAGCGGTCAGACCTAGTATGGGGCCATCACTTCCTCTGGCGATGATGACTGGGATACAGACAGGATTACCCAGTCCATCCGAAATGATACTGAGCCAAAATTGCCTGATGGTTCCTTTTTTGACAAGATTAATATCTATTTCCCTTATAATGGGAATCTTAGGGTTGTCCTTGATTAGCATATTCGAAGAATTTATTGATGGTCATTTGAATGATGGGTAATCCTGTTTGTTGCTCTGCCTGAGGGAAACCTCCTATACTCAGGGTATTGATTTCGGATAAGACTCGTTTTCCTTTATCATTGACAAGGGTATCTGCGCCGTACATGAAAATACCTTCCTTGAGTAATATTGGATTGATGATTCGAATCATTGCCTTTTCTTCTTCGGTAGCAGAGGAAGAAACGGAACGGCCACCCTGAGCCACATTACAAATCCATGACCCCTCCTTGGGAAGCCGTAGGGACGAAGCCATTATTTGGCCATTGACCACTAGGATTCTCTTATCTCCCTGATCAACATTCTTTAGGAATTGCATAGCAAGATATCCCTCATTTTGGATGTATGTTTTCTTTTCGTCCAAAAATTGTTCTAGGCTTATGGATTGATTCCCATCATTTACGATTCCTTGATCAATCTTGACGATTCCTTTGCCTCCATATTCCTCCAGAGGTTTCAATACGATAGGGAATTGCTTGGAAAAGGAAATGATATCTTCTTGGGAACGACAATATTTCATGATAGGGCAGATGTCCTGGAAACGAAGTAAGAATACCTTGTTACTCGTTTTTTTTATGCCCAAGGGCCGATTGATGATGACCTTATCAGAGTGTTGGGACTCCAAAACTTCTAGGAAGTTATCCGTAACAGGCCGGGGTAATCGCATGAAAATGATATCAAATATATCTGTATGGATACATTCTGTCTGATGGTCGAAAGGATGATTCCCCTTTTTATACCCAATTTCACCGATTACAGGATACGCATGGATTTCTTGTTGTTTTGGTATGTCAAAGAATGCATTATTATTTGGATTACCTCTGCTCGCTATATACAGTCGCCCGCATTGTGGATGTTGAATCATTTGATTGGCAATGGCATACAGGGAATTTTCCTTACTATGGGAACTATGGTCGGTAAGAATAAGGATGTTGTACTGTTTCATTTCAGATCAGGATTTCGTCTAGTAGGGTTATGTCATTATTCAATGACTTGAATAACTTATATCGGAATTTTCCCTTAGAATTGAAAAGGTTCTTACACATCTTATCAATGGCAATTGTGGATAAGACCGTTTGGATATAGGCTTCTATCAGATCATCCAATCCTAAGCCCAGCTTGTTGAAGTCCCTCCTGTCCATCAACATGAGCCTATTGGTATCGGAAGACCATTGGTGCTCCCCCAGCTTAATGGATAGATTCGTACCCAGCATTTTCCAGGAATCACTACCTGCCTCCAGATGGTCAAGTAGTGGGGATTCTGCCCTACGTGCATAAGTACAAAGTGGCCTGATACCTTTGGGTGTACTACTTACCATCATTCTTAGGTCGGTAACATAAGTCTGTCCCTTTGGTGTCGGAATGGTGCCAACATGGTAAAACTTTCCCTTTTCTCCTGTCGAACTCCAGTTGTAGTTGCCGATAAGACTTTGGACAATATACCTTTGGTAGTCAATTTCCTTTTCCATAAAAGCATCGAGTTCCCTTTGGTTGATGATGGTGAATACACCTTGGCCGGCATTACTATATGGAATTTTGACTACAGCCTGACCTCCCAGTTTTTTTACCCATAATGGTATTTCGGCCTTACTGACATCCCAGATTGTTTCTGGGGTGTTGATTCTTAACCCGAATTCACTGAGTTCCGCATTATATATATCATAAGCCTTTGCGGCTACCATCTTATTCCTTCCACCTGCAAGGCAGGCAATGATAGGATTGAGGATTTTGGTTTTGGTATGAATGGGCAATCGGTTCCAGGGTCTTTGGGTCAGATACCTGAAGGCTGCTCTTATGGGATGCCATGCCTCATCGTAATATACTCGTATGATGCCGGATTCTATTCTAATATGGTCATTCGGGTTACCCTCGAAGTAGGGAACCAGTAAGACTTGTTCTTGAAAAACATCTGCAATGACCTCTGCATAACCAGATGCTTCCATATGGTTCTTGTCAAAAATGACAGCTAACTTTCCCTTGATTTTAGGTACTCCCTGTTTGGGTCTGATGTAGGATTGGAATGTTCTTTCCACCAGTAACCTGTAGGAACCGTCTTCCTTATTGTCATCCACCAAAGGCATGGATTTTTGCCCTGATGGACAAGAATTATTTTCGATGACTACCATCTGGCGTTTTCCTCCTGCTGAAGTGGAATTGATGAGGTCTGCACCGCTCCACAAGAAATATTTGCAGGAATAGGCTAGGATTTCCTCCAGTTTATTTTTGTTGACCATAGGGTGGAGGTGGCAGTATCTTTTGATGATTCTTTCCTTACTCAGATTGAGGAAAAAACTTATCATGGGGTGTATGGTAGCATTCAATGCTTTGGGATACCAATGATGTTCAGGATTGAAGCTACCCGGATTTACTGCTAGGATTGAATTGGACATTGTACTTAGAATATGTTCTCTATGTTTTGATTCAGGCATATCGGATTCTGTATAGAATCTTTACATTACCCAAATATCAAAGAGACGGAAATCCCAAGGGGTCACAAAAAAAATTAGCCGTAACCTAGAATATCCAGCATTTCATCTACGGTTTGCTCATTCCTATATACCGTATCCACAAAATTTCCCCTTTCGTCCCTGTCGATGATGATCATTTTCGGGGATGGGATAAGACAATGCTTGATGCCGCCATATCCACTAATGGCATCCTGATATGCACCCGTATGGAAAAATCCGATATATAGGGGCTCGTCATCATCATTTTGGTAATTGGGGAGGATGACTTGCTGGTTCATGTCCTCGGAATTATAGTAATCAGAATGGTCGCAACTGATTCCTCCGATATTGACTTGGCTGTATTCGTTACTCCATTTATTGATGGGAAGTAAGATGAATTTTTCATAAATAGACCATGAGTCAGGAATGGTATTGATGAGGCTATTATCAATCATATACCATTTTTCGGCATCATTCTGCTGTTTCTGTTCCAGTACTGAAAAAATAATGGCACCACTTTCCCCAACCGTATATTTTCCGAATTCCGTAAAGATGTCCGGATGATCCACACCTACGGCATCACAGGCAGATTGGATATTATTGACGAGTTCATTGATGATGTATTCGTAATCATATTCGAATCCTAGATTATTACGAATGGGAAAGCCGCCTCCGAGATTCAGGGCTTTGATATCAGGGCAAGCTTGTTTCAATTCTACGAATAGTTTCAGCGCCTTTTTGAATTCCCCCCAATAGTACATGTTGTCCTTGATACCTGAGTCGACAAAGAAATGAACCATCTTCAATTGGAAAGAAGCATCACCCTCAATGTGGCTCCTGTAGAAATCCATGATTTCGGATTGTCTGATACCTAGCCTGGAAGTATGATAAGCGGATTGTGGCTCCTCGTTGATGGCCATTCGGATACCGATTTTGAATTGCATATCCAATTCGTCTGCATACTTTTTTACCCGCAGGATTTCGATTTTGGAATCCAATACCACGATGGAATTGTCAAAACCCATTTGGTTCAGTTTGACAATCTTTCTGATATAATCCTCCGTCTTATATCCATTGTGGACGATGATGACCCGCTTATTGATGTTTCCCATCTTATATAACTTCAATATCAGGTCGATGTCGAATGAGGATGAGGTTTCGATGTGAATTCCTTCAGACAAAGCCTTTTTCACCACATGATAAAAATGGCAGCACTTCGTACAATAACAATAATAGTATTTGCCTTTGTACTCATTTTTTTTGATGGCAAGATTGAATAGATTCCTTGCTTTTTTTATCTGGTCACTTATGCGAGGGAGATACAGGAGTTTGAATGGGGTCTTGTACTTATCAATGAGGTATTTTAATGAAATACCGTGGAAATTGAGGTAACCATCCCTGAGATCAAAACCTTCCTGAGGAAAATAATAGCTCTGATCAATCAAATCGAAGTAAGTATTCTTCATGGCCGTAAGACAAACTGATATAAATACTGATTGCTATGCAAATTAAATTCTAATTCATGATATATGGAATAGGAACAAGGTATTTTTCATTTTTTAATGATGTCGGTTATGGATGTTGAATGATGGGGAAATTGAGTTTTACCCTGTCATCATTCCTTGTTAATGAGCCGTTAACCTACTTTCATCCTATTTGTTAATGGATTAATTTGTATGTTAATAATGTAATATTCGATATCAATCGTTTCAAAATCAACCCAATTTCTAACATTCAACATCTGATATCCAGAATCCATATCTAACGAAAATAGGACATGAACGACAAAACAATCCGACAAGTCATCCTGCTGGGAACCTTGGCCATTATGGGTATCATAGGGGTTCAGACCTATTGGTTGGCCAATGCCTGGGATACGGAGGACCATGCATTCGATAGGTCAGTCCGGATTGCACTGAGGGGCGTAGCAGAGGAATTGGCAGCATTGGATAGCTTACCATTACCTGATAAGGAATTGATTGTTAGGAAATATTCCAATTACTATGTCGTCAATTTCAATAACGAAATAGATAGGGGGAATCTGGAACATTATCTCTACAAACATTTCGAATCCCAATCCCTTACATCCGATTTCCAATATGGGATTTATGATTGTAGTACCAAGGAAATGGTCAGTGGAGGTTTGTGTGAGATTGCGGACGGAAGTGGCTCCAGACCACTGACAGCCAAACTCCCCGGGCATAATGATGAGGAGTTCATCTATTATTTTACGGTTGAATTTTTGGGGCGTTCGGCTACCATTCTGCAAAAAATGCAGATGTCCATTCTCTTTACCATCATTTTATTATTGGCCATATTATTCTTTATCTACTCTATGTTGGTCATACTGAAGCAGAAACGCCTCTCAGAAATGCAGAAGGATTTCATCAATAATATGACCCATGAATTCAAGACACCTATTTCTACCATCAATGTTTCTGCGGATGTATTCATGAATCATCCTGTAATCAAGGATGATAAGCGATTGAGCAGGTATGCAGGCATCATCAAGGAGCAGAACCAAAGACTCAACAACCAAGTCGAGAAAGTACTCCAGGTAGCCAAGATGGAAAAGGACAATTTTAAACTGAATAAGGAAAAGGTCAATCTCAATCAGTTACTGGCTGACATCGTGGATAGTGCGAGCATCAAACTACAAGGACTCAAGGGCGGTATCGGAACAGAATTCTGTTCCAGTAATCCGTTGATAGAGGCTGATAAACTTCATTTTACGAATATCATGTATAATTTACTGGATAATTCCATGAAGTATTGCAGGGAGGTTCCTGTTATCAGAATCAAGACCATTGATAAGGGAAATCAGGTACAGTTGATCCTAGAGGATGAGGGTATTGGCATCTCAAAAGAGCACCAATCGAAAGTTTTTGACAAATTTTTTAGGGTGCCTACCGGCAACGTACATAACGTAAAAGGCTTTGGTTTAGGGCTTTTTTATGTTAACAATATTATAAAAGCACATAATTGGTCCATAAAAATCGACAGTAAAGTTGACCAAGGGACCACTTTTACCGTCTCAATACCGAAAGGATGAAACAAACGCATAATAGAACCATCCAAACGTTCGACAATTCGAGAAACATGGATAGAAAGAAAGCGCATTTACTCTATGTAGAGGATGACGAGAGCTTGGGCTTCGTCACTATGGACAACCTAGAACTACAGGGATATCAAGTTACACATTGTGCAGATGGCGGCAATGCAATTGATAAGGCCAGAAACGAAAGATTTGACTTATGTATTCTGGACGTGATGCTCCCCGAGGTAGACGGATTTACTATCGCGGAAGAAATTCGTAAGTATGATACGGAAGTCCCCATTATTTTCCTAAGTGCCAAGTCCCTCAAGGAAGATAAGATACACGGCCTGAAACTTGGAGCCGATGATTACATTACCAAACCATTCAGTATAGAGGAATTATTACTCAAGATTGAAATATTCCTGAAACGGAGCAAGGTGACCCAACACCAAGAAGAACCATCCAGCTACCGTATCGGTAGTTATGATTTCAATTATTCTAATTTGGAATTGAATCTGGAGGGGGGAGACTCGAGGTCATTGACCCAAAGAGAAGCGGACTTGCTACGCCTATTCGCACAAAATAAGGATGAGGTCATGAAACGTTCATTCATATTGGAAACCATATGGGGTGAGGATGATTACTTCATGGGCCGAAGTTTGGATGTATTCATCTCAAGACTTAGAAAATACCTCAAGGGTGATGAGAATCTCAAGATTGAGAATATCCATGGTGTCGGTTTTCGTTTGAAAACCTAAGCATATCCTAGAAAGAGAAATATGAATTGATAATAAATGTTCCGGAGGTACAATGGTACTTTCGGGACTTTTTTATTTTTGTTCCAAATCCATTACCATGAAACAGGACGCCATCATCAAGGAGCTGACACTGCTTTTCGTCGAACATTTCAATACCCAACCCCAAACCATCGAGGCTTTTCCGCATACTGCATCAGGTAGGCGATATTTTAGAATGAAAGCCAAAGACATTTCCGTCATAGGGGCTTATGGTAAGGATGTTTCTGAGAACAGGGCTTTTATTTACTTCTCGAAAATGTTCAAGGAACAAGGGATTAACGTCCCTGAGATTTATACTTCCAAAAAGGATATTTTTTATATCCAGGAAGATTTGGGCAATGAATCCCTAATGGATCGCAATAGAAAATTGGATAGGAAGAATGGTTTCCCCGAATCACTCAAGGAATTGTACCAAAAGGCAATCCGACAATTGATAAGAATGCAGGTACATGCATCCAAACACCTGGATTATTCCCGTGCTTATCCCAAGTCATCTTTTGATAGACAATCCATGGAATGGGACTTGAATTATTTTAAATACTATTTTCTCAACGTATCCGGTATTGCCTATGATGAGTATCGGTTAGAAAAGGATTTTTCCACACTGGTTGATTTCTTACAATCCGCAAACACGAACCATTTCATGTTCCGTGATTTCCAGAGTAGGAATATTATGATTGTGAATGAGGAACCCTATTTCATCGATTATCAAGGAGGTAGGCAAGGAGCCGTATTTTATGATTTGGCATCCCTTCTGTTCCAATCCAAGGCCAATATCCCTCATGGAATTAGAGCGGAATTAATTCAATTCCATAAGCAGGAATTAAGTTATGCCACTAATGTGGACAAGCTGAATTATGATGACTACTTCTACAGTTATACCATTATCAGAATCATTCAGGTATTAGGAGCTTATGGTAAAAGGGGGCTGATCGAGAAAATGCCTTATTTCATCCAAAGCATTCCATTGGCTTTGGATAATATTCGTTGGTGGTTGGATCATGTGAAGTTGTCCATTGATATTCCTTACCTTAGGGAAATCCTTGGTCAACTAACCGAACTCCAACAATTCCAACCTTTTGATATCAATAAGGGTAAGGAAAGTCCACTCACTGTAAGTATTTACTCTTTTTCCTACAAGGAGGGCATCCCTAAGGATAATTCCGGAAATGGCGGAGGCTTCGTATTCGATTGTAGGAATATCCATAATCCCGGCAGATACGAACCTTACAAGACCCAGACAGGTAGGGATAAACCAGTACAAGACTTCTTATTGACTCAGACTGAAATGCCCGGGTTCCTTGAGAATGCCTATTCCTTGGTGGATAGGGCTGTCGAGAATTATATCGAAAGAGGATTTGCCAATTTACAGGTTTCATTTGGTTGTACCGGCGGCCAACATCGTTCTGTATTCAGTGCGGATTCCTTGTCGCATCATCTTCAGGAAAAATATGGTGTCAAAACCCTCGTCAAACACGTTGTCCAAGAACGGAAAAATTGGATCAATGAACCTTATTGATACCCTAATCTAAATTTTTTTTAAAAAAATCGATTTCCACTGATAACATTCTTCATCCTAATGGGAATATAGGGTGAGAAACCATTTCCATGTCCTGTTTTGAAAGGATATGAGAAACAAACGCAATATCTATGGAAAGCCGATTTTACGGAATAGAAATCAATTCCCTATTTCTTGATAAGAAGATTGCTGTTAAGGATAAACTGACGGATTTCAAGGATTTACCCCTGTCAGATGATGAGACTCCCTTTGTGACTTCTCGGGCTAGAACCAAGAATGAACAGGGTGTTTCTAGGTATATCGGTAATATGGGTCCTGATAACATGACGGGTGCGGTATTGGAACGAGGAGTCCATCTTCACTTCATATTACCGGATGTTTTCCTGAACAATAGAGGAGATGGAAAAGAAGGTTTTTTGCCCGCTCCCAATCGCTGGATAATTACCAGGAAAAGGGATGGCCAACAATGGATGGTCGAAAGCGATTTCTTATCTAAAGAACAATCGGGAACAGGAGAAATACTATCCATCCAACCCAATACGATTCTTCCTACCCAGACCAAGGGGAATGATGTAGGTTATATTTTCAAGGGTAAGGATGGACAGACATTCGATCAGCCTTTCATGTATATGGGGCGTAAGTTGAATGTATCAGATGGTGATTTCATAGATAATGATTCCACTGGACCACAATATTGGCCCTACTTCTATGAGAAACCCCTTACATCAGCGGCATTTGGTATCAAGGATTTTGCAGTTTACTATCCCAATTGTAAATCCGTATTCGGTTTCTTTGATAAGGAGGGGCAAGCAACGGATGAATATACCGTGTACGCTTACTTCAAGGTAGATTATACCGATTTGAAAGTATTGGACAAAGAACTCAATGCGGACAATGAGAATGCAGATGGTATTCGTGAACTTCCCATAGGAAAAAAGGCAGGTGATACGGTCAATGGGGTAGAACTACAACAGGATGGTCCTGCTCCTACTGAATTGGAAGACAATATATCCGGAGGATATACCATAGCATTCAAGGGCGAAACTTCCATAGCTGACGGAGAGAAAGGTGACATTGAAAAGGAAAATGTCACCATCAATATGGGAATGGGAAAGAGTCTGGAACAGGCGTTCTTTGCATTGGTCGGAGATAGGATGGATGAAGTGAATGCAGAAAAGATTGCGGACTTGTTGGAGTTTGCCCAAATGGGTTTGATAGACACGGATTTGGAAGATCCGTATGCGGTCTACTTTGATAAACGCCAACAAGATTATTTCGATTATGATGAGGCTGGGATAAAATGGGAGTTGGCCTTGGAAAAAGGAGACGGAACACCCAATCCCACACCCACCAGACAAGACAAGGAAAGTACAACGGATGATATTTACTATCAATTACTGAAAAGGTCAAAGTACAAAAGCTCCTTATCCACAATCTCTGATTTGTTGACCCAAATCAATGAATTACAATTCTCCTATGATAATACCATAAGACTAATTGATTCTTTCAGATATCGCATCTATGCCACATGGTATAAGGTATTGTATCTAGCCGATAGACCTGATAAGTTTTCAGACGTATTCGAGAATTATCTGTACAACGGGTTGTGTTCCAAAATCAAGGAATTCGAAGCAAAGGCAGGCTTACTCAACCTTGATCAAGGTGATGTGGATACAGCAACTTTCCTTGATAACATGACCCAGAAACCAAGTAAGGGACTTGCCAAGGATGTTAAGGCCAAAGCTGTCCAGCTTTTCAAGCAGGTTGATGCATTGAATGCTGCAGTAAAATCGGATATCCAACTTTCCAAGCAAGGCCTGAAAATCAATTTTTCCATAAAACTGAATCCGAACGGTAGATGGTACGTTCCCGAGGAACCATCCCTGGCTGTTCAATTGGATGGAACAAGTACATTCAATCCGATATATATCCAATGGGAGGCCAAGATGCAAAGCTCCAGAAGATTCAAGAATTCCACTACCGGAGTCCTAAAGGATACCAAGTATCATTCTGATTTGGTAGGCAATGTATTCCATATGCACCGGGATCAAAGTGATTTGGTTCCTGATAAGGGACTATCATTGGATTCGCCCCATTCCTACCAAGGACTTACCATGTTATCCAAGCATGTAGGTAGCGTGGCTAAGCAACAACTGAAAGAAGTTTGGGACGGACTTGGTGATGATGCCAAGGTAGAGGATGAGAATGGCAATAGTATTTATAAATACCTTGATAAGGCCATCAAGGAAATTGAGAATCATAAGTACTACGGACAACGTATGAATGGTTTCAATGAGGCCCTGATAATGAAAGAAAGGGATTTCGAACTTCCTGTATTCAGTGGTTATATGATACAAGGAGGAAACGGGTCCTATGTTGATGAGGTAAGGGAAATCATCCAGAAAGCCAACGATGGCCGCCCGAATCAAAACTACCAATTCGAACCGTTTAGGTCGGGTCTGATGACCGTTACCCACCTCTATCTGATAGACAGCTTCGGTCGGTTCACCAAAGATATCATAGCAAGGAACAGATTGATATATGCCAAGGATATGAAAGCCGACCTGACAGGTACGGATATGGCGAATCATGCATTCCTTCATCCTCGTATCCTCCAGCCATTGAGATTGGATACCTATTTTTTGGGACAGGATGACAAACCCATCAGGGATAATATTCCTGTAAGAAATCCCATTTGCGGCTGGATTATAGCCAATAATCTCGATCATACCTTATTGATATACAAACAGGATGGTACGCTTGAGGGAATATTGGGTAAGGATACTAATAAGATATTGTTCAAAGGGCCATTCATGGATGTGAAGAATGTGGATGATATCGAGAACAAGGTCATGAGAACTTTCGTGAACGGTTTTACATCCAAGGGAACCGATGCCTTCTCTTATTTTGATACCATGCATAAGGTCATCAATCAGTCCTTGGAATATATCAACCCTGAAAATATTTCCCATCATTTACAATACGCATTATTGGCCAACAGGCCCATTGCTCTGATTAGGAAATCAATGGATCTGAAAACAGTCGATGCCCTGAAAGCCAATCAGTCACAGGATGCACTCGATGATGAGATCAGTTTATTCGAAAATGGGAATGATAAGGGACTGACACAGGAATATGAAAAGATCCTATTCCCCATTCAGGTAGGACGGAATGATTACCATGAGGATGGCGTGATAGGATATTGGAAACATATCATGCCACAGGATGATTTCTATGCGGTATGTGCCAAATTGAGCGAAGACCATCATGAGAGTGTGAAAATGATGGGTACGGAGAATGAAATACCACTGGATTGGTTCCCCTCACAGAGTTTGGAAAGTGCTGCCTCTTTCCTAACCATGCTGGTTGATCCTATTGCGGGAATCCATACCGTTACAAGGCTTTCACCCAATAAGCGGGATGATATCCCACCCATCTATTATAAGGATGCCATCGCTAACCTTCAGGTTACTTTCAATATCTCCCCGGTCATTACTCCCAAGGACAAACTGCATGTGCCTTTGATGAAAGATGCAGACTTCTATTGGGAATGGTGGAATAAGCCAACCCATGATACACAATTCAATGTCGGGCAACAATTGGTAATCACGGAGGAAGATTACATGGCAGGTGTAACTGAAGTAGTAAATGATACAGGAGCAACCGAGGATTTTGCCAAGAAACTCAAGGCAACTTGGTCCATTCTGCTCCAGCTAGGAACCACTGCAAAGAATAACCAGTGCCTTGTTCCGATGAGAGATGGCAAGTATGAATTGAAATTGGAGAATCTGGTGTTCAAGGACACGGATTTCATGGATTACGACCCATACAGGGATGTCATCGCACTGATTCTGGAGAATTATGCCAAGGGCATTTTACCTCCTGTGAACCATATCTATTCAGGCAAGCAAGTCATCAAGGACGGTTGGCTACAATTGAATGGTGCCAATAAATAACTCGAATACCAATTGAAAAACCAAAAGAGGAACATCATTCCTCATTCTTAAAAGAACATAATTCAAAAAGAAATGGGCGTAACAGTAAAAGCTAAATTTAATCCATCACCAATTAAGGTGGATAACGCAGGCCGGTCACTCGGGGATGTGAACTTGGAACTTTCAGTGGATAGTGAATCGACTGCATTATATCATGACCCAAGTGGGAATGTATCTGATCAGAATTTTTCTATCAGATTGAGGCACGGAAACCTTAAACTACCTGAAACGCTTAAGGATAGTAATTGGGTAGCTAAGAAAGTAGGGACTGATTTTTATCTATTATCAAAAAATCCGGTTACGATCACGAATGATGGTCCACAATCCATAACATTGGGTAACATACATTTCCAGAACAGTGCAGGTAATTTTGCTTGTAAACCGACCACTTGTAGATATCTCTGTAATACTTCTTCCCAGGGTAGAGCAAGTGGTTTTATGAGATCATTTAGCTTGGAAGTTATCCGATTCGCAAGGGGGATGAGTTGGTCACCCAGTGTCATAGGATTCCTCACCAACTCTGGGGAAGCCAATGATTTGACGGTATATCTCACAAATACGGGCTTAGAGGATATTGATCTGGACAAGGATATTGCATTGACTCTGGGGTATTATGTCGATCAAGGCAATAATGTGAATAGGCCTGATGCATTGTCCAATAGCAAGGAAAAAGGTAAGTTTTCCATTGATGGTAGATTTACAGGTAGGCCTCCTGAGACAGAGGCTGTTGATGGTCATCCCAATTTATTCTGGAAGAAGGTGGTCTTCAATTTGAAAGCCTTGGGGAAAGGTGAAGTGATGAAAATCAAAACAGGTGATTTTCTGAAAATCAATATTTCCGAATTAACCACAGAGTTGTCTCCAAGAAAGGGAAGCATGTATGTGAAATTTGAGGGGGTATCAGGATATGAGAATATGCAAATGGTGGTTCCCATCGAGATTAGGAATAGTGCTCCTATAAACCTCACTCCGATTGTCAAGAAAAATGGGAATGACATTGATATCGAATTATACAATTCCAGTGGGTGGCCCATCACATTCAGAAAAGGAAGTTCCACAATACAATTAACCTATCAGTTAAGTACCAAGAAAGCGGATTTCAGAAGCGATAATCCACAAAGTAACTTCTCCATAGGCCAGTTCCAAATCAAGGAGAACCTCAATGATACCCTCGTATTCGAACCATCTCTGGATATGACAACTATCGGCCCCGGGAATTCGATTCTATGCAGTATCAAGAACTTCAATGTGAAGAATAAGGATGAGCGTAACGCCATTTTTTCTTTCAACTTTGCAAAGATGAACAAGTTCAGGGACTCAAAGATAGATGTATCCGTCCTATTGAACGAGGAGCCATCCCTTCCATTGGAAGTG
The DNA here is from genome assembly GCA_020631355.1 of Saprospiraceae bacterium. GTDB lineage: Bacteria > Bacteroidota > Bacteroidia > Chitinophagales > Saprospiraceae > JAHDCE01. Next base: position 53,417 of record JAHDHL010000013.1, read on the forward strand.
TATCACAGCAATCCGGTGTATCTAGGAAATGAGTCGAACGACCTGACCATTACCTTGCAGAATACAAGTACTTCCAGTATCCCAATCGGTCAGGCTGCATTTGTCTTTGCTACGCCTGTTGGCCAGTTCAACTCATTCGCCCAGCTCAGGAATCGTATGGTTGTTAAGGTGAATGGGGGTACGATTATGGATGTAAGCAAGCCAGCCAATCCGATAGCCATTCTTTTCAAAGAAGGCACGACGCTACCTGCCAATGGACTGATTACGGTAGAACTCACTGGAGTAGTGGATAAGGGGCAGCCAAGACAAGCCCTGCTCGAATTTACTTCCAGAAAGGTAGAGGGATATAGGGATACGACAGTTAGCACCAAGGTTATGATGCAGAGGAGGTAATATCCTCCGATTCATATAGGACCAAGGGGAAGTTTGGAGTACTTCCCCTAATCGTACTACAATTTTCAGTTCATAAAACGATGGAGAAATGCCAGTTACCATAAAAGCGGATATCGTATTATTTGATAAGGATTTGGCCCTTGAGTTGAAGACTCGTGAAGCTAATGCCAAAGTTCAGGAAGTCAAGCATAATTATGCTATCTATGATACCTCTGTCAAATGGGACAAGGACCATAAGACTACGCTACAGTGGGTAAGGGACAAATTCGAGGATGCTAATCAGAAGAAGCAGACGCGGAATAGCTTTACACTGTTGCCGGGTTATGAACTGAAGATTACCAGTATACCCGGATTGAATATCCAACTGGAAAAACCTGTTTCCATCCAGTTCAATAGGCTGAGTGTGGGAAAGGAGGGTGGAAGATATTTTCCCGAACCTAAGAAAGGTGAGGTAGCTGGAGAAACAGACGAAGAAAAAGCCAAAAGGAAACAGAATGAAAAAGAGGGGATTGCATTCGAAAAATTCGATTTTGAAATTATTGCGAATGTCTGGGGTAAGAAAATTACCCTTTCTCCCGGAGCATGGAGCCAGCTGAATGCACTCCGTCCACAAGGAGGAGGTACTCCCGCAACAACTCCCAAACCAGAGGGGGTTACGCAATCAGAAGATGGTACCGTATGGTGGAATGTTAATAAGGAATCCGCTGGACTTTCCATTACTTCCTTGGGTTTTGAATATAAGGATGGAAAGATATGTGTCCTAATGGATGCATCGGTCACGTTAGCAGGTCTTAGATTCGGGGTAATGGGCCTATCAGCCAAAACCAAGCCTGCTACCATGTTTTCCGAATTGCCTGAATTCGATTTTCAGGGGTTGGAATTCGGTTACTACTCCGAAGCAGTCAGTTTGGGTGCCGCACTCCTAAAGGAACAAGGAACATTGGAGGATGGAACCAAGTACACCCAGTTTATCGGAGCGGCCTTGTTGAAATTATCCAAATTCGACCTTTGTATCTACGGAGTAGGCGCCTATGCCAAGGTCAAGGGGACAGATTCCTTATTCCTTTATTTCGGACTCAATAAGACCCTAGGAGGACCACCTTTCTTCTTGGTGACAGGTCTGGCTATCGGCTTCGGATTCAACCGTAGGCTGGAACTCTCATTTGAAAACATGGAGAAGTTCCCACTTATAGGCCTTGCTTTCGGAGATCCATTACCTACAGGAGGTTTATTGGGATTGGCGAAGAATCTATCCCCATATATCCCACCATCCCTTGGGTCCATTTTCATCATGGCAGGGATTCGGTTTGATACATTCAAACTCATTAAGTCATTCGCTCTTTTTGTGGTATATCTCACAGGTAGGTTCAAGTTGGATTTATATATCATTTCCAGGTTGGATATCACAAAAGGAGGTACGAAGTATGTCTTCATTGAACTGAAAATCAGAGGAAGCCTTAATCCGTCCGAGGGATATGTCAAGGTGGATGGTGCAGTTACGAACAATTCCTTTATTCTGAATAAGGATATTAAGTTGACAGGAGGCTTTGCATTCTACGCATGGTGGGCCGGAGAACACGAGGGAGATTTCGTACTTACCGTAGGTGGATACCATCCGAAATTCAATAAGCCGGACCACTATCCTGATGTTCCTAGATTGAGATTGGAATGGAAAATATCCGATAAGATGAGGGTCTTTGGTGAGTTGTATTTCGCACTTACACCAAGGGCCGTAATGGCAGGTATACACGTTGGGGCAGTCTACAAGTCGGGGATACTGACAGTGACATTCAAGGCCGGTATGGACTTCCTGATACAATGGGAACCATTCCATTATGATATCAATGTCTATGTCCAATTGGCCATTAGGGTTCACATCGAAATCAGTTTCGGAATCCTAGGGTCCATCAATGCTTACTTCAGTCTCAAGGCAGGTGCAAGTCTGCATATCTATGGTCCTGAATTCGCACTGAGGGGAAAGGCTTACCTAGAAATAGATGTGGGAATCGCAACAGTGAAGATTACAGCATCAATATCCATAGGAGGCAAACCGGCTGATCCGCCACCATTGGAATGGAATGCCTTTGAAACGAAGATGCTTCCTGAGAAAACAGAAAGACTAAGTCTCGATATAACGGATGGTGTAGTGGATAAGCATGATGATATTCTGATTCTGGATAAACAGAACATCAAACTGAAACTGGAAAGTAAGATTCCTGCAAATACCATTCTTTATAATGAGAAAGATAATAATGCGGAGAAAGAATTCACTGGTCAGGATTTCAAGATTGGACTGATGGAAACCAGTACCATCAAATCCTCCAAGTTGAAAGTGGATGTCAGGGATAGCTCAGGTAAACATGTGGATGAGGGACTATTCATTCCAGAATTAATCAATAAGAATGTACCTGGAAGTTTGTGGGGAGAGAAGACCAAGGATTTGAATGCGGCAGCAACAGTGCCTGCAGCTTCTGGTGTTAAGCTCCACTTAGGTAAGGCGCCGATTCCGGGCAAGACAGAACCGCTTCCAATCAGCCAATTGGACAAGTCCTTAGGACCGGTTAGTGATATTATCAACTTCGAGGATGAAGCATTCAGCAAGGCAGAGCTAGAAGCTTGGTTAGGCGAAACGGTAACATTGGATAACTCCTTCTACAAGGAAGTTCAAGCTGCCCAATTAGATTTGGTTTAATTCATTTCCAAAAGAATTGACGAACTATGAGTTATAAGATAAAAGAAGAATTATTCAAGACATGGAGTGATGGTGTGCAAACCAAGGGGATGACAGTTATCCATGAGGAAGTAAGTCCCGTTCCTGATACTAAGGAACAAATGGCTTATGTGGCCAATAATATTCCCCAAATCCATGTGGGAACCTATGCCGTGACAATGGAACATACCATAGGGAAGTTTGAAAGGCAGAGTAGTAGCAATCTGGAGTTGGGGAATACAACGACAAAATTCAGGGTGGATGGCTTGCGATTCACCGTTTCACCCAAGGATGTTTATAGTGTTTATCCACCCAGACAGTCCCTTGGGTCCTATATGGGGGCAATTCCAAGCATTACACTCAATAGGGAAAGTCTGCCGTGGGAAAGAAAGTCAGGGGTAGGGAGCAAGAATGAAACTCCTTTCATGGCTCTTTTACTATTGGAAGAAAGTGAGATTGAGAAAGTGGAAATGATGAAGCTTACTGATTTGAAAGCGTTGGGATTGGATTTTGTCATTGAAGATGGAGAGAAAAAGGTAGATGCCATCAATACACTAGTTCTGAATGATGGGGCATTGGACAATGTGAAATCCACGGAAGATGAATTGCCATATCTCACCCATACCAATAACCACTTGGATAAAGATGATAAGAGTTTGGCGAAGAAAGCCATTCTGCTTGCGAATCGTCTTCCTCAAAAAGGTAAGCGTTATCAGGTGCATTTGGTTTCCTTGGAAAAGGGATACAACAAATACATGCCGACCATGTACAGCTGGGGCTTTACCTGTAGTGAGCATTATGCCGGATTCCAAAGATTGAAATATGTCAAGACGGGTAATCTTAGAATCAATGCACCCAAACTGGATGCCTATATGAAAAAGGGTTATGTCCCAATGAAATACCATTTGCTGAATGGTAATAAGACTTGGGCTTGGTACAGAGGGCCTATTGTTCCCATTTTTGGAAAGGATGAATATGTGAGTTACGATTTCGAACAACCGAATAAGGCTACTGATTTCCTACAGTTGGATAAGCGGAGTGGAATGATGGATGTAACCTATGCTTCAGCTTGGCAATTGGGGCGCTTACTCACTTTGGAGGAAAAAAGAATCGCTAAGGACTTATTCCAATACAAAAGGAATCTCATCAAGTCGAAAAACTACGATAATGCCTTGGCGGAAGCCAAGAGTGGCAAAATCATTCCGGTAATCAGTCGGGTGAAAAAGCCTGATTTGCCACCATCCGTTAGGGATTGGTTACACGGATTGATGACATTGGAAGTAGTGCCCACGAATTACCTCATACCCGATCCCTCCATTCTACCTGTGGATAGTATCCAATTTTTCCGAATGGATATGAATTGGGTGGAACACCTCATTGAGGGTGCATTGGCAGTGGGCGAAGCCTGGGAGCCACCCCAAAGTGGGGCACAAGTCGCAAGTACTAATGTAAGGGTGCCCGCAGCCCAAGCCAATACGGCGGATAATAACTCCAAGTACAGCATGTATTCAGGATTCGTCATCCGCTCCCGTGTCATTGCAGACCAAACGGATATAACCATTACAGCCAAGTACAAGGATGGAGGAAGTTTCAAGGAATTGGATTTGGTGGCCAAGCGGAAGTTGGCGGATGATGTCCTACTCTGCATATACCAGGGGGCCAAGGATGAAAAAACTACGATAGATAGGGTGGAATTCGGAGTTCATGCCAGAGGTGTACACTACGGGATGTACGAACAGAACGGAACATTCGAAAAATCCGTAAAGACAGTGACCAATAATCGTTTGACAAAGAAATCTGTAGCTATTCCTACAGGCAATGATGGTGTCATCATGGATAATGGAAAATTGAATATGACGAAGCTCATCAGCATAGTCAATGCTAAATCCGTACCTGATTTTGCGATGAAGATGACCGAGGGGGTAGAGGGTGTTTGGTTTGGATACAAGGCCTGATGTAATAGTACGGATCACCAATAAAAAAACGAAAGAAAACAAACGGATATGAGAGTCAAATTTATGGGGCATACCCAGCTTCAGCAAGCTGCACAATACATCACGGATGGTGACTATGAACTTCAGTTCAAGGTTAGGGTGAATAATGCCAATGCTGCCGTAGATTCCAATGTCATCGAAAAGATAACTGTGGATGTTCCCAATGATAAGATTACCATTACCAAAATTGTAGGTCATAGTGCAGCCGTAAGTATTGAGGCTAAGATTCTGGGTGTTAAGGATTATGATGTGTCTGGAGTAACATCCAAAAAATATAGCTTTTCCTTAGAAACAGCAGAGAGGACAACCCTTGCCGGAATTATAACAGGGGTAGGTGCTGATGAATTGAAATCCACCAGCTATATCAATATGATTGTCGAACGGAAAACTACCGTTGTTGTCGCAAAGATGCGGGAAGTGGTGACTCCTGCAGTAGTGGGACCACCACCTACTGATGCTAAACTCAAGTTCGAATCCTTTCTCGAAACAATGGATACGGACCAAAAGAAAGCATGTATCACCCATTTTCTGAATGAGGCAGAAACGGCGTTAATCAGACTGAAAAAAGACAAACGGGTTGATTTTAGAACTCAGACTGAGGGGATATATGATATTCTTAGTGAGAATGATTATAACACTAAAGCCAAGAGTACTGGAGCTAACGGCACACAAGGACATATTCCTTTAATCGGTCCCAATCAATACATCTATATTGACTTCTTAGATTGGGCCAATCATACAAGTCTAGCTACACTCAATGCTAGCTTTGCAGATGTACTGACTGAACTTAGTTTTTATAATGCGGCCAAGGACCAAGGAAATATTAGTAAGAATACTAAATCCTATAAAGTAGCACAAAGTTTCCCTCATACACCCGATGATTTCAAGGATAAGAATTTTGTAGACCCGACAGACGATGCCAAAAGTTTTGGTTTCGGAACGGTAACCACGTTGTTCGATGATTTTGGCTTCCAACAGGCAAGCTATACGGCTGGTGCTGCTGGTGCTGCTGGAACATTCAAGTATGGCAGGGGGAGTTCTGAGGTGACTATCCTTGAGGCAAACAAGGATACCTTACCAGTCAATATTTATCTTTCGAAGAAAAACAATCCTCACAAAAAGGATCAGTTTGATAAGAATATCCTCGAATTATTACAGAATACGATTGTAGCCAAAACCCCTGCACAAAAGTATTATAAGGATGGATTGTATTTACCTCTACATTATAGCCATCTGAAAAAATTTGTAAAGAAGGCAGGTCCGAAAGGAGTAGATGAAACGGTATTATTGAAGGGATTAAAACAGCCAGGTGGTGGAGCACCTGCTACAGATCTTTACACATTACATTCCAAGGTTGTTGATACTACGACCCATAAAAGTAGAGCCAGTGTATTTTCAACAGTGACGTCCCACGCAACAACTGGAGTGAGTACCGTTAATGAAACTCCGAATTTTGCTGATTATATCTGGTTCTTGGTATTTGTCAATGCAGAAACCAGTCGTCATCCCCAATGGAATTTCATGGCTCGAATGGCACTGGAAGGAGTTCAGATTGGATTACTTGAATTCGATAATCTAACGAATCCTAGAACAAATGTCGGGTATATCCCCAAATCCCACGGTGCAGTAGCGACTATGGAAGAATACAAGGATCGTTTTTTCCAAAAAGAACTGACCTTGGTACTCCTGGAAGACCTAATTGACAAGGAGGGTACCATTAAAACCAATCTTGAGGGAAATAAGACCACATATGACTTGGATATGGTGGGGTATAATTGGTTGGACTTTGCAGGCAAGGCCACTAAGTTCTCCAAACGTCTGGAAGATATCAATGTCCAGGTAGAAACGGGAAAGACCCTGATGGATGCAGAGAAAACAGCAATGGATAGCGCTAGCGGTGCCAGTAAGGATTTTGCCGATCAGAGAAAACCACTTTTGGAAGCTTTGATTACGATTTATAATACGCATTGGACTGCTCATGCTTTCACGACCGTAAAAAGTGATTATGATGCAGCTACCACGGCAATCATGGGCTTCGCCAATAAAATTGTCAGTCAAGTAGGAGGTACGCCACAAGTCTTTACTCCAATCGATCCAACGACAGTTCCGGCTAAGGTTTCCATCTTGGAAAAATGGGGGAGTACGGACAAGAAAGATTTTACCCTGAATTTTGATGTGACCGACTTTAATACCAAGGTCAACGCATACCTTGGGGAATATAAGGCCATCCGCAAATCCGCTGCTGAACTATTGAAGACGTACTGGAATTGGATTGCCTTATTCCAATTTGATAAGGCATTCATCGAAGGGGCGGGGGGTGTATCGAAAGGAGATGGCACCCACCTGAAGAAACTGGATGATGAAGTAGCCAAGGCTGATCCTGATTTTGATCAGATAGGAGCCCATACTACAGCATTGGATTTAGAGAAAAAAGCATGGGAGGCTCAGAAGGCAGCAGCAATCACCACATGTACGGAATATGCAACATGGTCTACCAAGGCCAATGAACTCAAGACGGTCGTATTACCGTTTTTTACTGCTGAACGTACAGGCTTGGATACAGCTGGAATCAAAACCAAATTATCCACTTTTGGAGAAGCGTATAATGATTTGAAAGCAGCATGTAATACCGCCATAGATGCCTATAATACACCACCTGCACCACCAACGCCACCTGCTGAAGAAGACGGAGGAGGTGAAGCAGGAGAGAGCGGTGGTGAAAGTGCCGGTGAGGCCGCAGGCGAAGACACTAAAGCCAAGGATTTACAAGTGGCCCTTATCAATTTCTTGGATAAGGTATTCGCAGATACCATAGCATTACAAAGTACATCCAATACCAAGCTGAATACCAACTATGATACCGTCCAGCCAGTAGAGACAACACATAAGGCAGCCGTACAGACCCATAAGGAAGACATAACCAAGTTCACGGATATCTCGGGAGCCATCACATCCTTTTTCGCAGAGGAGAAGAATTTCTTGGATAATGTCAATACAACAAAAAAATATCTGGATAAGTACGATGGTGTAGTCGCTGTGGATGGATTGACATCATTCATCTCAGCATTGAATACCTGTGTGAAAACCAAGGAGAATAATACCACTATTACAGGCTCGTACACCTGCCCCGATTCAGATGCAATGGGCATCAATATCGACATCAAGCCAGATGATATCAATCTGAAGATTAGGGGAATGGCTGATAAGAAAAAGGCTATCCTTTTAGCAGCCTTGGAGATACAAATCAAGACCTGTGATAATATGCTGGCTATCCAGCAACATATAGATGGTTTGGAAAAGGCATTCAATAAACTGATAGATGATGCTATTGGAGCTTTCGATAAGAAGAGTACTCCTGCAGCAGGAAAGATAGACGGTACAATAGACCTCAGTGAAAATTACTTCGGGCGTTGGGCCAATGGTGTGGCAGTATATCTCATGTACCATTACCTCAAGGGAGGATATGATCTTGAGGAATTGAAAGTCAGGAAATATGAGGCTGCTACACTGAAAGACCCTGCTGATAAGGCCAATGTCATTGATAAGATGATGACTTGGTCCACAGAAAAGTACGGACTACAATCCCTATTGCAGCACATTCCCATCAACGACCCTGTTTAACCCAATGAAAACTGTATGATATGAGAGTCAAGTTTGGAAATGATAAGAAAGATGTTGCACGTGATTTCATCAAGGATATGGTAAATTATGATGTAGAATTTATCGTGGAATTGAAAGAGAGTGACTGGACCTCTGAGCATAATATTGTGAAAGGGTTATCCTCCATAGACCTGAGAATCGGTGGAGATGCTATCATAAGTAAATTAGGAAGAAGCAACGTAAGCCTAAAAGCTATTATTTCTAATATCCATTATTCTCCATCTCCCTTGATAGATAGGAGGATGAAACTAGCACTATCAGTCGCAGATACGGATAGGTATGATTATTACATCAAAACTAATGATATTGATCCTACTGATTTTTTTCATCTGAATATTTCAAGGAAAATTGATGGTGGTATTAAGCAAAAGATAAGTGGGGATGGAAAAAGAAAAAATCAAAGGATTGATAATGTTGCCGATTTCAAGGAGAGAATAAAATTAATGAAAGAGGGAATGGATGTCTGGGTGGCATTCGAAGCCAATAATCCCTTGGATGATAATGTTGCTCCTTCTAAGGATGCAAATGATTATATCTCAGATGGAAAATTGGTGAACGAAGATAATTACACCTTTACCATAGCTGGGAAATCCATATCTATTTTTAAGGTGATAGTGGATGATGCAAATCCCCGTAAATATTGGATCTATTCACCTTTTAATGATTTTACTGAAGCAGAATTAACTGACATTGATTTCTCAGGAGGTAAGTATTTCACCTTCGGGGAAACGCCGTGGGAGACACTCATCAGGAAAGTATATGACTCGAAATTAGAGTTGATACAGCTTTTTATGGGAGTATCCAATAAGAATTTGGATTTACTGAAAGGGAAAACCTTTTTTCCTATGGATTTTGAAGCCAACTCTGAAAAGATTTACAGGGATTTAAGTACGCAGGGACATATAGACCAAGCCAAGAAGATTGATGGTCATTTACCCATGATTGGTACAAAGAAATATATCCATGCGGATTTTGTGGATTGGGCCAAGCCAGACGTAAAAGAGGATGAAATCAAGGAGATAGCACTTGAGTATGGCGAGAAAGTGGACTTCAGGGCTACATCCAAAGAAGATATAATAGTAAGAACATATCCATTTCAACCCAAGGATTTTAAGCCCAATGGAGGCTATGCATTGGATTGGAAAGGAATAGTAACCAATTTTGAAAATTATGATGGCTTCCAAAAATTATATTATACACAAACATTAGAATATCCCTACGAAATATTGAATGATGCCACAGGGATACAAGTGAATACCGAATTAACAAATGTCGGCGTAGGCATAGCTGATAAAAAGAGGTTGGTGAGCCTGATCCTAAAAAAGGACTTAGGGAAAGCCTCGGGGACAGGTGATGCTGTTTTTGCAGCCAAACGCGAGGGATATGATGATGTGTTAGGTGATAATTTGGATGCTGTCAAATATTCGGATATAGCTCACGCAAACTATATAACGGGTGCAACTCGGGTACTTTTCAATTTAGGAGTTACCGATTTCGCATTGGATTTACCAAAGAAAATATTCAGGAAGAATGCTGCCGGAAAAATAGGATTGTTCAACCCTCCCGCTGAATACCACCAATTATCAAATATGGAGTATTTGACAGGTTACTACAGGGCAGAGAATTTTTTTAAATCCGGATTTGATTTTGGACAGGGTTTCGATGAGACAGGGCCATTGGATTCGTCATGGAATAAACCCAAGAAAGAGGGCTATCATTTTAGAAAAGGCCTGGACAAGGGAGTAGATACAAATGGTTCTTATAATGTGGCTTATGATGCTGAGTACAACAGTTGTTCCGATGAAAAAAACTACTGGTACTACGCCCAAAGATTTCTTCTAGGATTTTATGAGGGGATAGGAACGGGTATCGCATCTAAAATTAAAAATAAATTAGACAATAAAGATAAGGCTGGGTATAGTGAAGCACTTAGAATACATGAAATCGGTCGGTCTCTGGGATTAGATTATAACCGATCTAATGCTACCAAAAATAAGTCTTTGCGAATCAAGAAAAGAACTGCGGTCACAGAGGCTAATTTTTTTGAAACGATAGAAGAATACGAAGCAGTAAACCCTCCCTATGGTAAATCCTTGGAGCATCTGTCTGTCCAGAATCATACTAGGGATAGGAAGAAGTATTATGAGAAAGGAATGTGTATTCCATTTGAATACAATGATTTGAAAAAATATGTGAGCAGATTCAGGGAAGTGGATATCAATATCCTCTTGGATGGTATGACTTCCGAATCCTTATTGGGGAAATTGTATGCGAATATTGTTGATAAAAGTAAGAATAATGCAGCTGAGATATTCCTGGCCTCTGATGTGAAGTATCCGGGTTCTACTACACCTCCTGCAAATAGAACCATCCAGAATGATTCCATATGCAATGAATTACTATGGTTCCTTATTATGGTGAATGCTGAAACGAATAGGCATTCAGAATGGAATTTTATGGCTTGTATGAGCCTACTGTTAGTGAAGTATGAGATTCTCAGATTTGGTGACTTGACTAACCAGCTCACGAATGCAGGCTATCTACCAAAAACAGATAAGGCAGTAGGTATCATGGGGCAATTCAAGTCCTCGCAGCCAACCGATATGTATAAATTAATGGATGATTTGAAATGGGCCTTTGATAAGAATGGTGATGTTGCAGCATTCAAGCTCAGGATAACAGCTGCCTTGCCCAATTTCCAAGCCCTCATCCGAAATACACTGACCGACTGGGCATTGGGATTTATTACAGGTAGTTCTAATAAGTTGTTTGGAGGATCTGCAAGTGCTAACCAAAAAAATAGTGCAGCTTATATCAAAACGGAGTTGGTACAGATAAACGGCTTTGCTGAGATTGCAGCGAAATTAAAGACAGTCAGTAAGGCATTAATCGAAACTCATAAGTACAAAGGGGGACCGAGTAATAATGGAGGTGATAAGGAGTTCTTGCTTACGAAGTTCAATGCCGATGGGGATTTCAAGGAAAGAATGAATAGATTCTGGGAATTGTATGTCGCTCTTGAAACTTGCAAAGCTGATGGGAATGCCGCTGTACTATTTACAAAATTCCAAGAATTCAGAATCTACTTCTTGGAAAATAACAGTGTACATGGTTATCTGAAAGATAATAAGGACTACTACAACCGCTGGGGCAACACCCTCATCCTATACACCATATTCAAATACTACAAGGAATGCTTCGATATGCCCGCGATGAGAGGAGGAACATATAGTAATCCACCGGATATACCTGATGATATATCCACGGTAAAGGATAAAATCCTCGCATGGGCCAAGGGCAAGTATGGAATGTACTCCATTCTGGAACACATACCCATTCACCCGACCTAATCACAACTTATTCACCCCAACCAACACATCTAATAAAATATCGCATCAAACATGCTAAACCGATAAAAAATGGGAAAGATTGTAATCAAGGATAAGAAGCTGGAACTGAAGGATTTTTCAGGAATGGTACCCAATGAGGAAAAGAATCTGATTCTCAATACCAATGCTACCGAAGTGACGGATGGGGAAGTTACCGGTAAGATAACCATGCTTCACCTCAAGGACGTACCCGCGGATGTGACGTTTACACCCGCTGATAATCCTACGGATTGTAAGATGTCTGCCCATCTCCCTGCTGCTACCTGGCGATTCAACGAAAGTTTTCCCACCCTTCCGGAAAACTATATAGGGGATGGGGAATTCGAGGATTCATTCCTAGGGGATCTGGTATTCACCCAGGCGGATTTCATCCTTTCTACCAAGAATGATGGCAATATCAAGAAAGGACTCAATTTTTCGGGAACTGTCGATTTGGGAACGACCGGTGCACCGAAATCTAATCCGGTTTCATGGCTCAGACTCATTAACGGTGGACAAAATACCGCTGTTTTTGTAGGTACGATAGACCCGGATGCGAATAAGATAGAATTGGTACATGAATTTGCTAAGAATCCCATTGAGATTCATAGTAAGCTCATGGTCAAGGACCCCAGCGTGACCTTATTTACCTCCTTGGAGGAAAACAATGAGATTGGAGCCGAGGGAATCAATATGAAAGGGACACTCCAGTTGAAGGCCAAGGATGGCTCTACCAAGGAACTGACCCTCGTTACGACCACCCCAACCCACGGATTCTCATTCTTTGGCCTTGAGGCCTATAGTGGTGTGGACCCCATGTTCTTGGATGATTTGGTGGATTTGTTCGGTTTTAATACCGGAGGCTCCATCGTTCCGACAGGGATGCCACAGCCCGGATTGGATTATTTCAAGGCCTTTGTGGACTTGGATAGCAAGAAGATCAATACGCTTCAGTTTAAGTTGAGGACCGGAGAATGGAAAATTGCCCAAATCCAGAATTCGAAAGGAGAGGATCGTTTTAAGATTAAGGATGTGTACATGGATTTGGAAGCCCGTAATATCGGTAGTGGACAAACCACGGATATCGCTGCCGAGATTGGTGCCATCATGGAATTATATGAGGGGAATATATTGGTATATGCAAAATATCCTGATTATGAAATAGGCGGACGCCTTCTGGAGGGTTCTACCATTAAGGTCGGAGAGATGATAAAGGATGTATTGGATACCACAGAAATTCCGGACGGACTGGAAAATCTGGAAATCAATACCCTGAACCTGATGATTAACCCGACCACCAAATCCTACAATTTTGCCTTGGGTATCGGTTCGGAATGGAAAGTCGGAACAACGGAGTACAAACTGAAGAAATTGGGTGGCGAGGTGGACCATAGTCCGGAGAATGGAACCTCATTCAAGATTTGGGGTGACATGACGATTGATAAACTGGATTTCAGTGCGTCAGTTGATGTCAGAAAGGATGATTGGAAACTGGCAGGACATCTTGCCTACAATAATACGAAAACGCTGTATGACCTGGATAGCAAAGCCAAATCGAAAATACCACTGGTACTACAGAAAGGCGGGGATTTCAAACTCAGGAATCTTGATGTCAGCTATGGCAAGACTGATGGGTTGTTGTTTGATGGCTCCGCCTTTGTTCCCATCAAGTATGGTTCCAATCCGGAGGACCAATTGAACCTTGATTTGTCATTGCATCTGAAAAAGCAGAATGATGACTTTGAAGGGACTTTCAAGGCCTTGGTGGATTTCAAGAAATTACCCTTGGAATTGGATTTGGAATACAAGTCAGGAGATGGTGGTTCTGATAAGGCATTATTATTCAAGGTGAGGGATGGGTATGATGTATCACTAGCAGATATCGTGGAATCATTGATTAGTAAGGATGCTGCCGAAGCAATGCCCAATCTTAAGGTGAAGACACTTTCCATGAGTATCAGCCAGAAATCCGGTGAATCCGTAAAATTGGCTGTGAATGTCAAGTTGGGTAAGAAAGCAGCAGGAAATGATAAGAAGGCAAAGGACGTGGACAAGAAAGTCAGCGATAAGAAAATTAAATTGTCCAAGAGTGCCGATGATAAGAGTGACCTGTCCCTGAGTTATGTTCAATTCGATTTGGCTTATGAGGAGGGCAAGGTCAAGAATTGCACTTTGGTTATCCAAGGAAAAGGACAATTTAATAATGATTTTTATTTTAATTTATTGGACTTGACTTATGAATATTCCAATACGCCCGTAGAATCTAAAAAACCAGAAATTCCTCCTGTCGAAACGGATGAGGATAAGGAGAAAACAAAAAAGCCGGTTCCTCAAAAAGTCAATTGGAAAATAGGTGGTAGGGTTGAGGTAAATGCCTATGGTAAGGATGTGACATTGGGAGCATTTTACAGCAAGACGACAGAGCAGGTTGCGGATAAGAAAAATCCGGGTCAATTCAAGGATAAGATCAAAAAGCAACTCAAATTGGTAGCTGCAGGAAAGATGAAAAATGGAAAAGTAACAGAGCCGTTGATAGGCGGTAAGGACGGATCTTTCCAAATCAAGAAAATTGAATTGATTGTTGATATGAAAGATGACGGGGAAAAGAAAAAGAAAGACAACGGAGGTTCTGGAAACGGAGATAACAATAACGAATAATTATGTAGTTTTAAATTTAGGATTGAGTGATTTTATAATCCGTCTTGTAGAGTGCGAGACGGATTTTTTATATAAATACCAGTAAATCAATTTATTATGACCTTTATTGTCAGTGTAAATAAAGGTCGATATAATTTTATTTATTGTATATGTTTTGGTTTTTGGTTTTCTTGGATTTATTTTCAATGACTTTCATATAGATTTTTTTTGATGTCAATTTTTTGTTAGGAAGATTGGTGTTTTCATTTGGCCTGCCGATATATTTTTACTATTTTTAATATATCGAAATGATGAGGATTTGATCTGTTTTATTTTAGATTTTTCATCATTACTCTTACTTGCATACTTATTCACACACTTAATTGATTTTTACCAATAAGGTCTTTTCTCAATAGGGAAAGGTAGGATGTTTATTGGAGTTTTCAAGCCTGTTGATTCAGGGGTTGAAACAGGTTTCTTATGCCAAATTGTAAGATAAGTATAAGATAATTCGAAAGAGAATTCACAAATTAAAAACAAGTAGTGTAGTATGGAGAAAATATTATTATCAGATATTTCAAAAAATAAAACAAGGGAGCAAGAAATTGCTTCAGAAAGACATTTTAGAAGCAGGTCCGAGTTTAATACTTTTTTGAATGAAATTTATTTTGAATATCTGGATAGGTTGGTTCCGTGTATTAGGAGGATGCAAGGGACGGTAGATGATACCAAGGATGTTTTCCACGATGCACTCATTCTTATTTATAAGAAAATAAATCAAGGGGAATTCAAGTTCAGGGGTGATTTTTTTCCTTACTTAAGAAAGGTATGCTGTTATATCTGGCTCAGAAGATTCAGGAAAGAGAAAAAGTATTTATATCATAATTCCGTGAGGGATTGGGAGGTATCCTCTCCTTGTGATTTGGAAGTCGAAAACAAGGAATGTTCGGATGTGATAAGGGATAATGTAGGTAAGTTGTCAGACGAAAATGCAATGGTCATCCATCTCTATGTGAAAGGGGATACCATGCAGGAAATCGCCCAAAAAATGGGATATACCGAATCGTTCGTCAGAATCAAGAAATATAGGGCCAAGAACCAATTGAAAAAGAAATTAGAGCAGGACCACCGATTCGTGGAATTATCATGGTCGAGTAATTGGGATTATACCCAATTGCGTGTGGTCTGATGCACCGTATAAGAAAAGTAGTTCATTATTAGTCTAGGTTGAGTGAGAAACAGCACAGGGAGTTTATTCTCCCCTGTGCTGTTGTTTTGTTAGGAATCCCCATCCTGCCTCACTTTGAATTCTGCTAGTAATTCCTCCGCAAGGGATTCGTCCCTATTGAATATCCTGAGCCATTCCTCAGCCACCCATGAGGCGATGGGTGCCACGATTTCCGGTTGTTCGATTTGTTCCCTTGTTGCATTCTTGAAGCAAGGATTATCCATTTCCAAATGAACATACAAGACAGCAATGAAATCAAAATGCTTGAAATTGATATGGTATTCATGTTCGATATCCTCGGCCCTCAGGTAGCTTCTGATGACATTTCTGACCCCTTGTCTGATGCCGTCCATATGGGAGCCCCTGGACGACGAGATTTGATGGTTGATGAAGTTTTTCCTTACGGAATCGGCATGTAACTTCCCACCAAGGGTCATTGCGAGTTCCATCTTGCAGGCTCCGAAGTCATAAACCTTGTACAATGATGCACTTCTGTGCCCCTTTGGATGCATTTCCAGGGCATTATGAAGCCCCTTGGCATGATGGTAGACCAGAGAAGCTTCCAAACCCTGTACTGGGTAGCTGAATTGAATCGTCTTCCCCTTGAACAGAAAAGAATACTGCTCGATAAGACGTCCTAATGCGAATAGATTCCAATCGTCAAACGAACCCCAGATATTGACGTCCAGTTCCGCCTTGATTTCAAATGTACGGATAGGGTACATGCGCCTTTCCAAATCCAACCCCTCCTTTTTTCCCTTGTGATATTGGTATTCGAAGATAGTTTCCCCGCCCTTGTCCAGTGCCTTGACCGAGGATCTGATGCTAAGGGCATTCAATACAGGAAAATCCAATCCGCTGGTCGTACTGAAATATTGATGCCGTTGTTCAAAAATATCATTGGGACAATGGTCCTGAATGCCATCCATGATGATGTTCACCTTTCCCTCTCCCCTCCATTCGATATGAATGGAACGAGCAGTGATTTCCTTGAAAGAATATAGGATACATTCCCTGATGATATGAAAAAAACCCTTGGTGTCGGTTCTTCCTATATACATTCCGGGCCTCAGTCGGATGTGTTCGGGCCATTCCAATACCCTGATGTTCTCTGCCGAATATTTTTTCGCCATAAGTCATTGGTTTTGAATAAGATAATATACTTTGTGATGGACCTCTAAGATACGGAAATCAAAGGATATACACTAATTTGATGGTGCTTGCAAAATGTTGATAATGAGTTATTTATGAAATACTTTTATGTAGAATCGGGCTGTTTGTCATATGGTATGATTCTAGGTGAATCAGCCTGGAAAATTATCGGATTTTGTAATGATTTGCACAGCTGCTATTGGAAAATGAAGTGTAATTTCCCAGGAATTGAAATGCATGGGAAACATATAATTGTATGGCTGAAAATGTTAAATCTTATGGATTTATTAAAAAAATGTTGAATAAGTGAAAATTGTCATAAAACGGAAAGGTTTTTGTGGAATAAACGGAAGTTCATTCTCTTATGAGTATACAAGCAAATCAGCAAATCAGAATTCATGCGTTTAGCAATTATTATTCTAGCAGGTATACTATTCATCGCCTTAGCGATTTTGTGAGTATTTGGACTTCGTGCAGATACTTGAAAGAGTGAACTAAACCAAAGAGAAAAACAGCTTTTTCCTCATTCCTAGGAATCGGGAAAAGCTCGTTTTTTCTTTTGTCCTTTTCTAACCACTAGGGACAACCCAATAACTCCACTCAACAGCACTTTAGGAACTATAGAACTACTATTTGGATTGTTATCCAAACCAACTAAAATCAAAACCATGCCTTACAGCGAACTACTGGCTGACAGGGTGCGTCAAGTGCTCAACGAAAAGAAAGTCAATTATCTGGAAAAGAAAATGATGGGTGGACTATGTTATATGGTCGATGATAAGATGTGCGTGGGTATCGTCAAGGACGACCTCATGGCTCGAATCGGTACCGATAACTATGCCGAAGCCCTTGAAATGGATGGAGCCAGAGAAATGAATTTTACAGGAAGATCAATGAAAGGTTACGTTTTTGTTGGTGCCGAAGGGACAGACATGTACGACGACCTTTCCAATTGGATACAAATGGCCTTGGACTTTAATCCGATGGCCCAATCTTCTCGGAAGAAGAAGACCATGAAGTAAGGAAAAAGAGGCTGTCTAACAACCTTGTGGTGTCGGACAGCCTCTTTCCATTTATTTGAACTGCTTGCCTTCCTGAAGCATATCAAACAATAACTTCGGTGGTTCGAAACGCTCTCCGAACTTGACCGATAATTCCATCGCACGGTCTACGAATGCCTTAATGCCATAGGCATTGATGAATTGCAGGGTTCCTCCTTGGAACGGAGCAAATCCCCAGCCGAATATCGAACCGATATTCGTATCCGCTACGGATTCGATTACCCCTTCCTCCATACATCTTACAGATTCAATCGCTTGGATGAACATCAGTCTATCTATCATGGTTTGTAGGTCCAGTTTCTGCTCTGCTGTCGGGAACAATCCGAATGTCTGGTCCCATAGTTCGGTCTTTCTGCCGTCCTTACCATAATTATAGAATCCTGCACCATGTGCCTTGCCTTCCCTGCCATTGATTCTGACAACCTCTGAGAGTACTTTCTCAACTGCTGTTTCCTCCATGGGTTTTCCTTGGGCTGCGAAGTCCCTTCGGGTTTCCTCCGCAATACTCAAGGCCGTTTTCAAACCTACGGAATCCAATACTTCCAAAGGTCCCATAGGCATGCCGGCTCGTTTACCTGCTACTTCCAGAGAACGTGGGTGTTGTCCCTCCAATAAGAGAGTCAATCCCTCACTGGTATAAGTGGAGAAGCACCTTGAGGTATAGAATCCTCGGCTATCATTCACCACGATGGGTATCTTCTTAATAGCAATAACATAATCGAATGCCTTGGCCAATGTTTCGGAGCTGGTATCCTTACCCACGATTATCTCAACCAATTCCATCTTGTGTACGGGAGAGAAGAAATGTATACCAATGAATTGCTTCGGACGCTTCGATGCCTTGGCCAATTCACTGATGGGTAGGGTAGAGGTATTGGAACCGAAGACAGCAGAATCAGCGATGTGTGCTTCTGCTTCATGCGTTACGGTAGCTTTCAGGTTCTTATTTTCAAAGACGGCTTCCACTATCAGGTCACAACCCTCAAAATCAGAAGCACTGCCCGTAGCATGTATCCTATCCAGTATCTCATCCCGCTTGGCAGCAGACATCCTGCCACGTCCAACAGCCTTATCCATAATTTTGGCAATGGCTGCCTTGCCTTTTTCCGCACTTTCCTGATTGATGTCTTTCATGACTACTTCCATTCCCGCCTTAGCGGTCACATAAGCAATGCCATGTCCCATCAAACCCGCACCAATGACACCGACCTTGGTCGTTGTGGTAGGAGGTACATCCTTTGGACGACTTCCTCCTTTCAGTACATGGTTCCTTTGATACCAAAGGGCAGACATCATATTCTTGGATACCTGTCCGGTGACCACTTGGGCGAAGTAACGGCTTTCGATTCTCATAGCCGTATCAAAATCCACACTGGCACCCTCTACGGCCGAAGCGATGATGGCATCCACAGCAGGATAATTATTGTAGGTCTTGGAAGTAGTCATAGCGGGCATGGCCGGAAGCCTCATCGCCAGTTTGGGGCTCTTGGGTGTACCTCCCGGAATCCTATATCCCTTTTGGTCCCAAGGCTGACTCACGGATGGGTTGGCCAATATCCAAGCCTTGGCCTTTCTGAGCATATCATCCTTGTTATCCACAACGGCATGAATCAATCCTGTGGATAAGGCCTTGTCGGGTGACAGTTGTTTTCCTTGTGTAAGAATGGGAGCCGCTGCTTCCAATCCGATCAGACGGACTACCTTGGTGATTCCGCCACCCCCCGGAATCGCACCGATCATAACTTCTGGCAAACCGATTTTGGTTCCCCTATGATTGATGGCGATTCTATGATGACAAGCCAGTGCCAATTCGAAACCTCCTCCCAGACAAGCACCATTAATGGCCGCTACGATGGGTTTACCCATGGTTTCCAAAGCCCTGAAGCCCGCTTTCATCTGTTCTGTCTTCTCAAAAAGAACCTTGGCGTCCCTTTCATCGAAAAGCATATCTATATCAGCCCCTGCCATGAAAGTTTTCTTGGCGGAAGTAATAATGGCTCCTGTCCAGCTTTCATCGGATTGGAGTCTTTCAAGACATTCGGCAAATGCTTCGCCGAATTCGTCATTGATGATATTGGCCGAACGATTCGGCATATCCATGGTAATCGTTAGGATGCCGTCCGCATCCTTATCGTATATAAATGCACTCATTATTTTAGTTGATTCAAACGCGTTCGATAATTGTAGCTATGCCCATTCCTCCACCGATACAAAGTGTAACCAGGCCGGTATTCAAATCCCTCCTTTCCAACTCGTCAAGACAGGTACCCAGTAGCATGGAACCCGTTGCGCCAATGGGGTGCCCCATTGCAATGGAACCTCCATTCACATTAATCTTATCAAAATTATCAATTCCTACATCCTTCATAAACCTAAGGACTACGGCTGCGAATGCCTCATTCACCTCGAACAAATCAATATCATTGACATTCATGCCTGCTCTTTTCAATGCTCTGAGCGTAGCCGGACCAGGGCCGGTAAGCATGACGGTCGGATCTTGTCCGACCAAGGCCGCCGATACGATTCTAGCTCTGGGTTTGAGTCCCATGGCTGTACCTTTTTCCTTGCTACCAATCAGTGTAACGGAAGCGCCATCCACAATGCCCGAAGAATTTCCTGCATGATGGACATGGTTGATTTTTTCCACCTCATGGTACTTTTGTAGCGCCACATCATTAAAACCGAATGAACCCATCATGGCAAAGGATGGATTCAGATTGGCCAATGAATCCAGTGTGGTGCCAGGGCGGATGAATTCGTCATAATCCAATATGGTCAACCCATTCATATCCCTAACGGGAATAAGGGATTTGGAGAAATATCCTTGTTCTCTGGCATGTGTCGCCCTTTCCTGTGAAATTACTCCTACCGAATCCACATCCTTTCTGCTGAAACCTTCCAGTGATGCAATCAGGTCAGCGGAAATACCTTGTGGTACGAATCCCATCTTACGACTTACCACAGGGTCCATGGCCATGGCTCCACCATCGGAACCCATAGGTACACGGCTCATGCTTTCCACACCTCCGGCCACAATCAGGTCTTCCCATCCCGAACGAACCTTTGCCGCAGCGAGATTAATGGTTTCTAGGCCGGATGAACAGAAACGATTGACTTGCGCGCCGGGTACATCCACATCGTATCCTGCATAGATGACTGCTGTTCTGGCAATATCCCCACCTTGCTCGCCAATAGGGGAAAGACAACCAATCAGACAATCATCAATCTGTGATGTATCAAGGTCATTTCTTTCTTTGAGGGCCACAAGGACGGTTTTCAATAAATCCACAGGCTTCACTTCATGGAGCGAACCTGACTTTTTGCCCTTACCCCTTGGAGTACGGACAGCATCGAAAATATATGCTTCTTGCATAGGAATGAATTTGGTTAACGAAAATTCGCTGCTAAAAGTAATAAAAGAAGCGATGATATGGAATTACAACAAGGAAATTGCTGTGAAGTTGATACGGACAATATTTGTTATTATCGGTTAGATGCTGAGGATAACAATAACTGTATGTGTTAGTTATTTGTAATAACTTTATCATTATGAAACAACTTATAACGGTTTTCCTACTCTTTTCACCATTATTTCTTTTTTCCCAAAATTGGCTGCTCTATCCTTTTGGGCAGCAGAATTATTATGAGTTTGAGGAAAATGGCGAGGTTTTCATTGATTTTGAATATAGTGATTCGATGTATCAGGTTGGTGATACGATTTTTAATGTTGTAGGATATCATTATTTGAATCGCCAGATCGAGCCGTTCTGTGAGGGAGGGTTGGAAGCCCTTGATACCAATAGTCCGGTTCGCCCTATGTCACCTTTCGTATTGGGGCATTACGACGGTAGTGAAGTAATGATGATGGATTGTGCGAAATTTGAATTCAGGAATAATGCACAGTTGAATGAAATTTGGATGAATGATTTCACTTGTTTGGATACCGATATGGATTCCATCATTTTCACTTGTACGGACGTGGGATACGATGAAATCGAGGATTTCGGAGTGATGGATTCCTTCAAGCGCGTCGAACTCCATATCTATCATGATGGAATAGAAATAGCAAGCCTAGATTGGGTATTGACGAAGCATCACGGTTTGATGGAAATGATTCCCATGAAAAGGCTGTTTCGTTCAAAGTTTGAGCCATATGGAATCATAGGTTACAAGAATGACACGGAGGAGGTAGGTGAACAATGGTTGACTTTTGATGATTTCTATTGGGATTATTCGGTAGGGGATGTATTGAAATGGGAATATAATTCAGGACCGAATGGATTACCGAACCAAGCTACTTTCACGCACAAGGAATATGAGTATTGGACAATAACAAATATCGAGTCCACTGCGGATTATTTCGAGGTGGATTATACAAAAGAGCATTATCATTATGAACATCGTCCTTTGGCAGGAATTCTTATCGAAACCCTTGACACACTTTTGGACACTTTGGTCATTGATAAGAATGATTTCGAAAGCATGATTCATACTCCCATGTATGGTTTGGTACAGCATACCAATGGACACCTGACCAGTGTAAGTGCCGTGAAAAGAGATGCCGATGGTATTAGGCTGACATTGTCAGGTTGGATTTATCATTCACAAATCGATTCCTGTTTGTTGACGATTTTTCCCGGAAGTCAGATAAACGAATATGTAACTAACTTAGGTTTTGTAAATAATGAAACTTTCGTGGATGGTGGAACCTATTCAACAAGGGAATTGATAGGCTATGATTTAGGAGGAGGGAATGTATGGGGAGATCTTGGACCTTTACCAGTGCCAACTGTTGAAGACCCCGAAGACCCAGAGAATCCGGAAGATCCAGA
>JAHDHL010000013.1:76551-123050 GCA_020631355.1 Saprospiraceae bacterium
CCAGAAGAACCAGTCGATCCATGTGATACCATTGTGGATTGTAGAATCATGGATATCTATCCTAATCCTGTGAGGGATTTCATTACCATTGGCTTATCGGATGAATTAGAGGATGAATCCAAGCACATTTTAATCTATGGCATTTCTGGATTGAAAGAGATGGAGTATAATACGGTTGAACAGACCATTGATATATCTGAGCTTTCCGAGGGGTTATATTGGTTGCGGATAGTGATAGGAGAGGATTCGGAAGAATTCAGATTTTTGAAATATTGATGAATTTGAGCTATTCTATGTAGATATAGTTTTCGAATTTTCTATCAATGATATCAATGATTTCGATTTTAGTCAGCAAATTTATTTTCCTAATGGATGATTTCATGGATTACACCATTGATGCAATCTTCCTTGGTGTATTTCTTGGGAATAGAATAGAGAAATCTCATGATTTTTAGGTTTGATGTTATTTTATTCTATCTGAATTTCTTAAGAATGACATGGAATTCTCGAATTTATATTCTCTGTTGAGAATGGTTCCTTCGTGATTGATGATAATGTAGGTTGGTAAAGAATTAATGCCGAGATGTTCATTGAATGCTTCCTTTCCTTTAGCCTGGACATAATTCTCCCATTTATAATTTTTCTTTTGTAGGAGTTTCTGCCAAGCATCAATATTCGTATCAATTGATATTCCTATTACCCTAATGTTGGATTTTCTTAGTCGTTCCATTTCTTTTGCCATAGCCTCATGTTCCTCGATACATGGTTTGCAGTACGTGGCCCAGAAATCTATCAGTATAATGGAGTCATTGTGGATGTCCAATTTGATTTCTTTCTTTTTCATATCGAGGAAAGAAAAATCAGAAAAATTGATATTCTTACTGATAGAATTTTTCAGATTTTCTGCTGCACTTAAAAAATGTTCTTTATGGAAATAGGCATCATCCTTTAACAGCTCATACATTTCTGCCAGTGCCTCATGGTCGTTTTTATTGATTTTTAGGAATTCATCAACCAAATTATGGATGAATGGATTTTCCCGATTTTTACTGATTTCACTGTAAATAAAATCATTGAATTCATCATGGTTGGGGCCGGGATTTTGTTTGTATTCTTCTATTGATTCTATTACGTCTTTTGCGTAATAATGAAATGGCGAGTTCAGGATGGTATCTACATCCAGCGTGTGGTTATTGAAAGTAGCATGAATTTCCATTCCCTTGCCCTCAAGCCAAAGTTGTTGTAGATATGTTCTCCCATTAACCATGCAAATCAATTGATAAAAATCCCGGATGGGACTTTCGAAGTTGAAGTGCAAGGTATCTTTGAATTCAAGAAGATCGTCCCGTGTGAATCCTCCGAACGGGGTGAAGATGACATTGTCGATTATTGTATCTGTCTTAATTATGACTTTGATTTCACTAGGTGAAACATCAGGGATTATCTTTTCTTCCTTTGGATTGCAACTGAATGCAAAAGCAATTAAAAAAAGCAGATAATAGTTTTTTAAGGAGTGATGCATGATTTGTTTTTTGGTTACACCATTGGCATGGTCTTCCTTGGTGTATTTCTTGGGAATAGAGTAAAAGGATTTCATAATTGTTTTTTGTATTGGTTAATCTGGTTGATGATTGAGTATGGAACATCTACATCCCATTACATGTATCAAAAATAAAATTTCTTTCAGATGCTGATGGATATTGCTGCTTCCTTTTTTTCTTACCAAATATTTCTATGTAATCGATAGTCGAATTTTTAATTTCATTTTCCTGTTTGGATATATCTGTATTATTCGATTGCTCTATTTTAGAAAATAATTTATAATTCTTATAGGATTGGGAAATGACGATTTCTGAACCGTACTTGAAGTATTTTTTTATTTTCTTTTTGAATCTTGGAGATAATTCATTGAGTTTTGTTTTACCCATTTCAATTCTTGATAATATCCTGCCTTTGTAGCAGGAATAGATTTTAATTTTATGTAGCTTATATTCTGGCTCTGATTTTTTAGATGACGGATCAGCGGCATTCAGTTTAAATACAAATTCTATATCCAAATCATTGTAGTAATAAAGAATGAATTCAGAGTGGGAGAGTATCTCACGATCGATGCCTCTCGCTGTTGACCAACTAGTGGATGATTCAAAATGATGTCCGAATAATTGAATGATATCCTTGGTGTCCGTTTTGTTGAACTGAATTTTTCTTTTCTTGATGAGTTGCTCTATATCAATGAACGCTTCATCATTGCAACAAGTAATGTCGGACTGAAAAGTCATCAGTATGAAAAAAATAAGCATAGCATATTTCATGGAATCACATTTAAATGAATTAAAATCTATCATCACCAAATCAATACAAGTGCAATTCTAAGGAAATGATAAATATATCTGATAAAAGGATTGGGTCCCTGAATCTTCCGACCCATATACATCAGTAAACCAACAACAGCAAGCGCAATAATGCCGATGTATATATTCCAATTATAAAAAGCAACACCCGGAATAAATTGTGTACGTTCAATCCATTCCAGTCTTCCCAGAAGATGAGTCATCATCAGAAAACCAAAGCACCACGCTAGGAAATATTGTAGGAATTTCCCCCTGTAAACAAACTCATAGCATAATGGCGGAATGAATCCAAGTAACCCCCAAATCAATAATCCCCAATAGATCATACTGATACCCGGGATGAATTGGGTGTGTTCAATGCGTTCTATGATTCCCATCAGAAGAAAAGGCAGGGCAAGGAATTCGGCAATATGACCAAAAAGTAGGACTAGGAAACTTCTGCGTTTGGGGATGTCGGTTCTGGAGTCGTGGTCAAGAATGGAGTCAGTTGTGTTCATAAGGTATCAATTAATTGAGGTCAATATATGGAAATTCATAACCATTTGCTAGCGGCATGCTTTCATCATGTTCATCATAGTGTTTTTTTGATTCTATTTTTATTTAAAACGCTGTATCATCCTTTGTATTTAAAGAAGTATAATTCTCTGGAATCCATAAATAAAACCCCTAGTGCGAAATTGTCGACTAGGCTTCTTGGATCATCTCCCAAAAAGGAATTGGAGTTTGCTCGGGTAAGAACATGACCTGTTTTGCTGTTTCCGATTTCGGAAATGAGCATTGAAAACATAAGACCTGTTTCATAAAAATCATTGACTTCTCCATAACCTGTGTAATATGGGGATTTGATGAGTTGGTCGAAGTCATAATTCTCATCCAATTTGACAATCATGTCAATATATAATTGGCATTCATAGGGAGTGCTATTATCATATTTAATTAATTTTTCGACATGCTTGTATTCAAACGCCGGGTCGAAACTTTCCCTGATTAATTCATAGGCATACCATTTATTCAAATGATGACATGCGATAAAAAATAAGATGATTATCGCTATGAAAGTTAGAGTGGATAAATATTTTTTACTGTTTTTCATTAGGTGTTGTTTTTTGTTTTATCTATTATTCCTTTAGTTCCAAAAATAAATAAGGAATATTGGTTTTGGAGTGTATTTAGGTTGGATTTATTTCAGAATGATTTGATGTTTGAATTACAAGTCATTCGTGAAATCATTCTTATATATCCTGTTTATCGAATAATCAATTTACTGACTTCCTTTTTTCCGGATTTCAGCGTGATTTCCAAAATATAAACTCCCTTGGATAGATGATTGGGGATTATGGAATCCCTGATGTCAGTATATTCTCCCAAGACATTGAATAATCGAACGGATCCGATGGTGTTCGGATTCGTGAAATGAATTTCAGAACCTGCTGCAATAGGATTGGGAAAAGCAGTAATACTATTGGATTCGGAAAATACTCCCTCATTTGATAAGGCCATTTCTCCTGTGGTGGCTCGTATGCACCAAGAATTGAATAATCCTGTATCCTCCTCACCTTGGTCCGCAATCCTGATGGTCCAGATTCCTCCTGGGTCAATATTGTTGAATACCGATAATGGTGACAATGGAATGACATTGCCTCCGATGGCAGGATTGGAGGTTTCACACATGACTTGGGCTTCTTGGGATGCTTGGTCATCAAATCGGGCTTGGATGTTATTTTCTTGGCATCCTCTGATAGGAGCATTGGGGCGGGATACCAGATTGACGGTAGTACCCTCATGTTCCAATTGGACAATCAGGTCACCAACGAATTCATGATTGAGATCCACTTCGATATCCAAGTCTATCAGCGTCGAACCATTTGGTAGGCTGATGCTATGAGTGATGCCATTGGGTGCATTATCAGGAATGATGAGGTTGGCTGTTTCGCAAAAGGAATTTTCCTCACAATCGAAGAACGATACGTTGTAGGATTGACTGATTGTATTAGAACCCTGTGCATTACTGACCATCAGTGTAGCATTCAGGGTCCCCTCGCTATTGAGGGTGATTTCAGGATTTGCGAGGGTGGAAGTAGCAGGAGATACACCCGCTCCACTGAATGTCCAGGACCAACTAGTGGGAATATCAAGGGATTGGTCACTGAATCTTACAACCCCTGGTCCACAAAGATTCAGGTCCGAACCCTCTGCAGGACTGAATGCTGCAACAGGAGCAGTCAGACAACTGTTTCCATCCATTGTCATTGCACCACTATTGATAGGGTCGAGCCATGGTTTTAGTTGCTCCGCACTATTGGAACTGATTTGGTCCCATGAATAATAAATCTTACCATAATCTTCCTCGCCTCCATTATTGCTATTGCCATCACAAGCTGCATTTCCACAACATAGCTGACCAATGATTCTCTTGTTGTTGATATCGAACACAGAAGAACCTGAAGCACCGGCTTCAGTCGTACCAAAATCCCAGTTTGTGATGAGCCAATAGCGATCATCATCACTGGATACCACCGGGTCTTCCTCAATACTGATTTTCTTTACATCCCCACTACCATGATGGATTCCGACAGCTCCTGATGCAGGCGTGTTGGTCCTATCCCAACCAGAATAATAGACATCATAAAAATTAATGGGATTGACGGTAAGCCTTAATAGGCAAAAATCGGTTTCCTCAGATTTGGACACTACACTACAGCCTTGTACGGTTTGGTCGATGTTTCCCGGATTCGTAGAAATACCCGGACATACCGGTGTAGGACTATGGAAATTGAAAAGGACAATATTATTCAATAAGTCTCCTGCATTATCATTAGGGAAGCAATGGTCTGCTGTTAGGAAATATGGCTCACAATTATTGGCTGTGGTATTAATCAGGGTACCGGTACAAAAGGAGGTATTATTTTCGGCCATAATCAAACCGACGGACTTGATTTGATCCTCCCATCCATTTCCGATGGAACATCCTACATCATAGTTACATTGCCCTGCATCCTGGAAATCCCTGAAAGCATCCGACACAAGATTCGCAATCGAACGGTAACCGTGTACTACACCGTTAATCTGTAAGATGCCCTTTCCCCTTTGACTGGATGGTTCGTGGTATTCTACAAGACAAAAATCACCCCTGGTAAAGCCCGTTGCGAATTCCTTATTCTGCTTCTCGTTCTCATCGGTGAAAGGCCCCAACACATCTGTCATTGATTCATTATAAACATACAGTTTACCGCCCTTGGGTAAATCATATGCGCCATAATTCAAGTTAATGGTCATTGCATCTTGTGCGAATATCTTCAATTGCCAGATTCTGTCTCCATTCTCCAGTGTATTCCAATTTCCTGAATTTTCCAATGAAAGATTCACACGGTGCATGAAACCGAATTTGGCAGGTATTCTGGACTCGGCTTGTCTCTCCGCTTCTTCTTCAAGTAGTTTGTCATACTGAAGATCAGGCATTGTTTTCAAAGGGATTTGGCCTAATGAATTGCCATGTATGGACGGTATGTGCTCCTTGGAAAAAACGACCTGTGCAATTGTATTAGAGCAAAAGATTAGCGTTAGGAAAGTGATAGGAAGAAACCTCAAGTATTTCATATGGTACTTGCTCTTTTTTGCGTAAATGAATGAGTGATTCGAAATGGTGAGGGAGGATAGAAGCTTTTGGGATACTATTTGAATGAATTGGGGTGCAAATTTGCATTTTGTGGTAATTCAGAAAGAATAGATTCATTTCCACAATCCTTGGTTCGGACTGCGGAAATGAAAATCTGAATCTTATCCTGCAATCAGGTAACCACCATCAGCCGTGTATACGCCTCCTGTGCAGTAGCTGGAAGCACCAGAAGCTAGGAATACGGCCATTCCGGCCATTTCATCAGGCATGGCAATCCTTCCTGATGGAATCTGGGATTCGACATGACCCAAGACGGTTTCATTGCTCCAAAGAGCCTTACTGAACTTGGTCTTGACCAAACCCGGGCATAGCGCATTCACACGAATACCATCAGAACCCCATTCCTTGGCTTGGTTCTGTGTCAGCATTAAAAGAGCAGCCTTACTCACACTATAAAGTCCCAATCCGAATCCGGGCTTATGGCCTTCCACTGAACTGATATTGATAATGGAGCCTCCACCTCTCTCTTTCATGATAGGATGAACCATATTCGCAATCTGGTATGGCGACTTGACATTCACACCCATGATTTTATCAAAAACATCATCATCCGTCATTGTGATGGGACCAAAAACAGGATTCGTTGCTGCATTATTCACAAGGATATCCACACCGCCATATACTTCGACGGTCTTATCCACTAATTGTTGTAATTGTTCCTTGTCACCTACATGGCAGGCAATGCCCACAGCTTCTAGGCCATCTGCCTTGAATGATGCGGCAACAGCATCCACGGATTCCTGATTTCGGCTACTGATGACCACCTTGGCACCAAATTCCGCTAATCCTCTTGCGATAGCCTCTCCGATACCCTTGCTGGCACCTGTAACGATGGCTACTTTTCCATCCATTCTGAAAAGGGGAGTAATTCTACTTTGTTCTGACATATCCAAATTTGATTTTATGAATGCGAATATATGAAATAATGACCATGGAAATCATAAGACTGACCTCACTATGACTGCTTTGGTACCCTAGGAGGCATCCGGGATTATAGCAGGTTGTATACGATATAGGATAAGGTCATAATCAATATGATAATGATGAAACCGAATGTCAGTTTTCTGTAGGGTGCATATCCCTGCTGTGTCCTGACTTCCTTGTACCAATCTTCCTCTCCTGTATATGGGCGTTGTTTGGTGTCTTCGAGTAGCATACCGACCCGTTCCAGATCTTCTTTCCTTACGAATAGCCGCTCACCACTCATGACATTATCCGTAAAGAGGGCACTATTGGTATCCGCAATGAAATGAGGAATTTTTTCAACTCTCAGAATGGAAGATGCGACCATCGTTTCCGCTTTGTCCAGGAAGACACGGGCCAGTACGATTTCATCAGATGGTGCAAAACCTTTTTTTCCCTCAGGGAAATACTCTTTTATTGAATGTGAATCCATAAAGACATGATTGGATATACCGAAGATAGGAAAGTCAGAGGAATTCTATCCTCATCCTTGCACTTATCCCCATAAATTGTACTTCCATATAAGAAATGAACAAGATCCTCTCTTTTCTTGTAATTTTGTAAGCGAATAGAATGTATCCGCCGTTTTGGATAAACACAATATTAAATCATTCTTATAATGAAGAAAAAGATATCATTACTGACTTGGTTAGGAACAGTTTCCCTAGCCTTCGTATTCTTTGCATCATCTTGTGGTGCTTCAAAGCAGGCCGTCACACCGCAAATGGTGGATGGTTCATATGCTGCCAAGGAAAAGGCATTGCTATGGAAGATAATGGATAAGAAACAGAAGAATCCATCCTACCTTTTCGGTACGATTCATATGATTAGCGAAAAGGATTATTTCATGCCTAGTTATGTGGAAAAGGCATTTAATTCATCAGAATCCATCGTCTTTGAAATCAATACGGAAGAAATGACCGATATGTCAATGATGGGAAGTATGATGGACATGATGTTCATGAAAGAGACAACCCTCAAAGACCTATTGAGTGAGGAGGATTATAAGAGGGTCAAGGCTAATATCAATGAAAATCCGATGATGATGATGATGGGAGACATGGTGGATAAGATTAAGCCATTGTTCCTCAGTGCCATTATCGACCAAGGAGATATGGGAGGCGACCCAATGGGCGGCGGCGGACTACTGGGTGGCGGAGGTTCCACCTTGTCCTACGAGTTGGAATTTACAGGTATGGCCAAGGAAGCCGAAAAGCCTATCTCAGGTTTGGAAACAGTAGAATTCCAGATGAGCATGTTCGATAGTATTTCATTGGAAGACCAAGCTCAGATGTTAGTCCAATCATTGGATGCGGAAGCTAAGGAAGATGGTAAGGATGCCCTCACGATGATGGTGAATCTATACAAGGACCAGGATGTCCCCGGTTTGTACGAACTCATTCATGTCCAAGCTGCGGAATCCTCTGATTTTGAGGATAAGCTATTGACCATGAGGAATAAGAATTGGATTCCTAAGATGGCGGATATGATGAAAGAACAAACTACTTTCTTCGCAGTGGGTGCGGGTCACCTAGGTGGAGAGGAAGGAGTGATAGCATTATTGAGGAAGGAAGGCTATATCGTCGTTCCTGTATTGAAATAATCACATGGACCGGACCTGGGTGGTGCTTCACCTGAGTCCGGTCTTCTGATTTTGAAATCTAGTATCTTAAGGTCTAACGAATCGACATGCCACCCATTATCAAGAAAGTCAGGGGCCACGAACCCCGATTTGGAAAGGATTGCTTCATAGCAGAGAATGCCACTATTGTAGGTGAGGTCAATTGTGGTGACGAATGCAGTTTCTGGTTCCAATCAGTAGTCAGGGGAGATGTGCATTCCATTGAAATGGGAAACAAAGTGAATGTACAGGATGGAGCCATCATCCATTGTACTTACGAACAAGCCCCAACCAAGATTGGAAATAACGTTTCCATTGGTCATCGTGCGATTGTTCATGGTTGTACCATTGAGGATAATGTCCTTATTGGAATGGGAGCTATCGTCATGGATCATGCACATGTACCAAGCAATGTCTTGGTGGCAGCAGGAGCTGTGGTTTTGGAAAATGCAAAGCTCGAACCCAATTCCA
Source organism: Saprospiraceae bacterium (assembly GCA_020631355.1). Classification (GTDB taxonomy): domain Bacteria; phylum Bacteroidota; class Bacteroidia; order Chitinophagales; family Saprospiraceae; genus JAHDCE01. Next base: position 85,634 of record JAHDHL010000013.1, read on the forward strand.
TTTATGCAGGTGTCCCCGCAAGGAAAGTCAAGAATCTAAGCCCTGAGAGATTCGAGAATACCATTAATAGGATTTCGAATAATTATGTAATGTATGCCAGTTGGTTCGAAGAAGAATAAGGAGCGAACCTAAGGCAGATTTTTCACGTCCTTTCCATTTAGATTGAGTTCCGTCATGATTTTACGTTCACTAGGCATGAGGGAAAACATGGAAACCATGCCTACCCCGATAACGAAAAGCAAGGTTGTAGCCGGAAATAAGAAAAAGTAAATTACAATGCACATCAGAGTGATGCCCTCGGATACAGCCAGTGCCATAATAAGCCCGGTACGATAGACCGCTAACTTGCTCCATGTGTCCGTTTCATTAATTGCTTTTCTGATTTGTGAACGATAGATGATTCGACTTCCGAACCAAGGAATCAGAGCCAGTGCCACAAAGATGGTTTCCGGGAAAGGAAGCTGACCATTATTCTCCTTGATGCCTATGACAAAGTAAAATACGATAAACATCATACAGGCTCCCATAATGATGGCCAAGTGTATCATTCTGGTCGACCTAACGAATTGACTGAAACTCATGCGGATTATTTTCCTCGAAAATAAGGATTAATCAGTACTTTGCTAGCTCAATACCATAAAACCAATGGCGGAACCGTTACATCTCATCCATGCATCATACCACAAATGCCTGACGAAGTACTATCTAAGGGTGATGCACCTTCTTTATAATAAGATCCACCCAAGGAAACCCGGGCACGAACATTACGAGGCGATAGAGGGACAATTCTATAATAACTTCCATAGGCACCGGGTAACCTCTACGAATGGTTTTGCCATAGATTTGGATTACCTGCCGGAGAATTTTCGGATTACCCGTTTCATCAGGGACCCCAGGGATTTGGTGGTCTCAGGTTATTTTTACCATAAAAGAGCTGCCGAACCTTGGTTCAGACACCTGAACCCAACTGAGAAATACTGGTCACCAATCAATGGGCATGTTCCTCCCGAAATGCCTAAGGGAATGAATTTCGCCACTTATCTCGAGGGGATGGACAAGGAGGCCGGACTCATAACTGAAATACAATTCAGAAGATACCATTTCGAATCCATGAGACAATGGAAAAAGGACGATCGCATCAAGTTATTCAAATATGAGGACGTCTTGGGAAATGAGGAAGAAACCTTTGACCAAATATTCCAATTTTATGAAGTCCCGAAATGGGAAAGGAAAATAGGTGTCATGTTGGCCCGTAAGTACAAGGCCACCAATAGAAAAAAAGGCTACAAACACATCCGTAATCCCAAGGCAGGCCAGTGGCGGGAACATTTCACTCCCAAGGTCGAGAAGTATTTCAATGACCTATATGGCGATGTGATTGAGGAATACGGATATTGATGTCATCAATATCCCACGGCCTGCCCGTCCTTGCGACTTTCTGAAGCACCAAAGTAGACGCCCTTTTCTGCATCCCATAGTATAGCTTGGTAACCACCATAACTCCCTAAGGAATATTGGACCTTGTGCCCCTTTCTCATGAGTTCCCGAATGGTTTCATAAGGGAATCCCGATTCCAAATGCAGGGTGCCCCCATCATTCATTTGATATCCCGTGGGTTGTGAGGAACCACTATGTTGCATCCTTGGTGCATCACCTGCTTCCTGTATGTTCATCCCGAAATCAATAATGTTCATGACAATTTGGGCATGTCCTTGGGGTTGCATGGCACCACCCATCAGACCAAAGCTCATATAGGGTTGGTCATCCTTGGTAATGAATGCAGGAATAATGGTGTGAAAGGGACGTTTCCCAGGTTCATACACATTGAAATGTCCTTCTTCCAATGCGAATAATTCACCTCTATCCTGTAGCATGAAACCCAACCCCGGAGGTGTGACTCCTGAACCCATTCCCCTGTAATTGGACTGAATCAAAGACACCATATTTCCATCCTTATCCGCAACGGTCAAATAGATGGTTTCGCCCGTTTCCAATTCACCCGCATCATATGTTCTGGCCCTACGATTGGGATTGATAAGGGCATTGCGTTCCTTGGCATATTCCTTTGATATCAATTCCTTGATGGGTAACTTGTTGAATGCAGGGTCGGAATAGAACTTAGCCCGATCCTCAAAAGCGAGTTTCTTGGCTTCCGTAAAGAGATGTACATATTCCGGCGAACCGAATCCCATGGCTTCAATATCATGTAATTCCATGATATTCAGTATTTGCAATGCAGCAATTCCTTGGCCATTAGGGGGAAGTTCCCACACATCATAGCCTCGGTAATTGGTGGATTGTGGTTCTACCCATTCAGAGGTGTGGCTCTTGAGGTCCTCCATCGTAATGAATCCTCCCAGTTCCTTTACATGCTCCGCAATGGTTTGGGCAATATCACCTTCATAAAAGGCTTTTCTACCACCTTTGGCAATCTGACTATAAGTAGAAGCCAATGCCGGATTTTTGAAAACATCTCCCTTTTCAAGGGCTTTCCCGTTGGGCATCCAAACATCAGCAAAGTTGGGATTGTCCTTGAATCGATTAGATGATAATTGTAGATAATAGGCAATCAATTCGGTAACGGGGAATCCCTCATTTGCATAATCAATGGCAGGCTGAAGGATTTGTCCCATTTTCATGGAACCGAATTTCTCATGCAATTCGAACCAACCATCCACTGTACCGGGTACAGAGATGGGCAATGGCCCATGTGCAGGTATCTTGTCTATGTTGTTCTCCTTGAAATAATCCAAGGTCAGCGACTTAGGTGAACGGCCACTGGCATTCAATCCGTATAGTTTCTTTGTTTTGGAATCCCATACAATGGCGAATAAATCCCCTCCGATTCCACAGCCCGTCGGTTCCATCAATCCTAATGCAGCATTAGCCGCAATGGCAGCATCAATGGCATTGCCCCCATCCTTCAGTATCTCCAATCCAACCTGTGACGCAATAGGGTGGGAAGTACAGACCATCCCGTTTTTACCGATAACCTCTGAACGGGTAGCAAAATTATGTCCGTTGACCCTGTCCTGGCCTTTTGAAATGGGTATGAATGACATGAGGATAATTATAGTGAGTATAGATGGAATTGATTTCATGGTAATCGGATTGGTATGGTGACCTAACACAGGAACATTTCCTTGGTTCAAGCTAAAATTAAGGATTGTTGGAATGAAAGATACTGAGAATTCGGAATTTTTGAATGACTGGTCGTCAGATGATTAGGTGTAAGGCTAAAGGATAATGTTTCCATCATCTAGCCATGTCATAACCGATCCAATACCCGTATCTACTTTTTCCTGTAGGAATTGAAGAAAGACCACCATCTCATCATAATAACACCCTTGATGGCTTCATTGAATATTTTCATGCTCATTTTGGAAACCCCTTTTTCACGGTCAACGAACATGATGGGAATTTCCTTGATTTTGAATCCTAGGCTCGTAATGGCATATTTCATCTCAATCTGGAAAGCATAACCAATGAAGCGGATTTGATCCAAATCCAATGCTTCCAATGCCTTGCGGGTATAACATACGAATCCTGCGGTAGGGTCCTTGACGGACATCCAGGTAATGAACTGCACATAAATGGAAGCGCCCTTAGAAAGGATAATCCTGTCCCAAGTCCAGTTCTTTACATTCCCTCCTTTCATCCATCTTGAACCAACCGACATATCTGCTCCGTCCTTTGAACAGGCATTATATAAACCAATCAGTTTTTGTGGCGGATGCGAAAAATCAGCATCCATTTCGAAGATGTAATCATAACCATTTTCCAAGCCCCACTTAAATCCCGTGATATAGGCCGTTCCTAAGCCTAGCTTACCTTGGCGTTGGATGAGGTGTAGGGATTCCGGATATTGTACGGATTGTTTTTGCTTTACAATATCGGCTGTTCCGTCAGGTGAACCATCATCCACGATAAGGACATGGAAATCCTTAACCAATCCCATTACGGCATCGATGATATCTGAGATGTTTTCTTTCTCATTGTAGGTAGGTATGATGACGAGACTATCTGACAATGTATTCGGTTTATTTAGAATATGTACACAATTATAGGGCTTTATCCCTTAAACTTCCACTAGACGAAATGGCTAAGTCAATTTTTGTGGGAACTTATTTCAGAACGGGACAATACAACAACCACTCTGCTTAATTCACAAATAGGCCAGTTCTATTTATTCTTTAAAAAGGGAGAAAACATGACAATGACTGATGGCTAAGTCTTCTTTGGTATATTCATCAAATTGCGAAGATAATTTCACCTTACGCAGATTTTCAATACTACCAGGACGATGAGTAATTTGAGTAATTGGCATTTTCAGTTTTTCATACATTCTCATATAGTCACTCATACGGTATCTATTCTGAGGTTGAATTGAATTATCTATCAAAGACCACCTGGTAGGGCTAAATTTAAGAAAATTATATATGGTTATAGAATTATCAAAATGAGCAAAATGGTCTGACATATCAATAAAATGAGACTGAACTCCATTCTGTTTTTTTCCTAGCCTGATGAACGTAGTAAGGATTTTTTCGAGAATGTCTGGATAGATGTGTTCCAATGTATTATTAGAATGAATCAAATCAATTGAATGGTCAGAAATCTTATTAAGATTAAATAAGTCCTCAATGAAGTACGTAAAATTAAACCTCTTGAGTATTTGGCTATACTCCAAAGTATCATACTCATTCAAGGTCTTCAGAAGTACATCCATCCTGTCCTCTTTTGGGGAGTAGTACCTTTCAAGTCGTCCATCCAAGTAATAGTCATTAAACTTCAATAATGTTGTCCTGAATGTGTCCTTATTCATCAATGGACTTATATCAATACTAAAGATATTATCAGCCCCTCTCAGAAACATACTTAAAGGGACCACGGGGTACCACCCACATCCCAATTCAAAGGTAGTTCTACCCTCAAGAGAACCCAATGTTTCTTCATACCATCCAATATGATTCTGTGCATGGCCTAATCTATCCTCAAAGTATTCCGTATCAAGGTACACCCCCTTAGTCACATATTTTTGGAAAAGATGGTTGATACTATGCTTGTATGGCAAGTATGAAATTGTCTTTTGAACTATTGCTTTGAGTACCCACTTCTTAATCATAATACCTAATACTTTGAAACAAAAATACGAAACCCCTTGATGATTTCATCAAGGGGCTTGATTATTTACGATATGAGTTAGTCTATAATAACCACTCTGCCATTATGTAGTATTTCTCCTGTCTCGGTATTTGTCACTGTTACGATATATATACCTGATGCTATGCCTGACATGTCCAGAGATTCTTTCCTGCCCTGCATTGTTTTTTGGGTTATCGCCATGCCGTTTATATCATGTAAGGCAACCTTGTATTGCCCTTTTTTCCCATGACTCTTTTCGAAAGAAAGTGCCTCAATAAAAAGAAGATTCTTAGTAGGATTCGGATAATGGGTAAATAATGAGGTTTGCTCATCTTTATTATCCAATATACCATTACCTGATGAATCTCTTACAATTGTATTCGCTACACGCATCTTATTCTGGTTACAATAATCAAGATAGTAGTATTGACCTACAGCATTATCTACTTCAGCAAAGTAGACACTTCCTGTTGCGTTATCAACAGCCACATGATTGCCGCTTGCAAGAATTTGATTATCATATAGTAAGACTGTGTGATTCCATATTCCAGTATTACTCCAAAACTGATTTATGTGACCATCACATCCTTTAAAATAGATATTCCCGCTATTACTATCAACGGCAATATCTCCACATACTGTGGCATCGCCCAGTGGAGATGAAGTTGTGATGACGGAATGAGTCCAATTTCCAGAACCATTATTCACCAGTTGGTGAATCTTGTCATCATCTATACCATGATAATATACATTACTGTTATTATTATCAATAGCTATATCTCCACCATCCTTAACTCTATTTTGATTCTGCCAATTAGGGGTATACAGTTGCCAAGTACCAGTTCCATCTTTTTGATAGGCCTTTACCCTTTTATTACACCCTCGAACATATACCGTACTGGTTGATGGATCTACTTCAATATCCCCACATATCTTACCTGTGGCATCAATGATGTTGTGTGACCAGCCAGTTCCCTGTACCCATGAGTATTCATGCAATCGCTCAAAGCTGCCATCACAAGCTGCGAAGTATACATTTCCTGTACTATTATCCACAGCGACATCTCCACAAACCATTTGTTGCCAAAATGTACTATGATTCCAGCCACTACCATCCCACCAGTATTGATGTAAATATCCGTTACATCCCCTGAAATAAATGCTACCTGAGCCACTATCTACCACTATATCACCACATACCTGAGCATCATAGAATACAACGTGATTCCAGCCATTACCATCCCACCAGTATTGGTTCAGATAATTATTCTCGCCCTTAAAATATACACTACTTGACCCCTCATCAACTACAATATCACCAGTGACATCAATATCATCATCTGCAAACAGAGTAGTATGATGCCATGAGGGATTAAGATGCGAGTAACTCTCCATGAGAGTCAACTTGAAGCCATAGTCAGGAGCAGTATAAGTATCAATCCCACTTGACGGATCAAGTTCTCTTACCAGAAATGTGAGGTCGGGTATTGTCACGGTAACTGTTCCGTCTACTGATATCACGTTATCGTCAGTATATGCATCTATAATACCACCGTTTATAACTTGCCCTACATTATTAACCATCTTGTCAGGAAAAGTTGCAAACCACTCTATCTTGTATCGTCCCCTGCATTCTAGATTTTCAATCGTCATCTCAACACTATTGATATCATCTGTTTGCTGTCCATTATTGTTAATGAAATCGCAGTCACCTGTATATAGATTTGGTTGGTTTTCAAAGTGAGGAATATTATACCAATAGTGATTTCTATTATGAACCCAACCTATCACTCGATTATTCCTTTTTAGTGCATATACTCCAACTTCTCTATTTGCTGTTGTGTCCGTTGTGGAAAAGGTAACAGTAACATCTCGACTAAGATATTCAGAGCTGCGGTCTATGAACTTGGATTTGATTGCCATAAAAACATTACCACTACCACTATTGGGATTATCCTCTGGGGGGGTATTCAACGAATCAGGGATAATATCAGGTACAGGAACGCCACCATGCTCATCCATGAGATATAATTCATATGTCTTAAGGCCATTACCGATTGGATTAAATTTATATGGATTGGCTAAGTTGAAAGATTCTCCCGAAAGAAAAGCACCTAAAGGCCCATATATTCCAGACGGATTATCCCACTGACTGCAAGGATGATTGAATTTAGACCAGCTATCAAAATACATAGCATTTCCAAAGGCTCCCGAAAAACTACTTGACCATATATTATTGTGTTGAGTGGTAAATAGCTCAAGAATATTCTGCTCTATCGGAGAACATTGTGTACTTGTATTTCTTGAAGCAAATTCAGTGATTATAACAGGCTTTTTATCTCCATAATCCAAATTTTGAGCCACAAGGTAATTCATTTGACTATCGCTATGTTTGTCATTAGTATAATAATGGTAGTTTGTAAAATTCAATACATCTGCTACATCGGCAGGTAAATTTATAGACGCAGCAAAATCAACACTTATCATGTGTTGGGGATAATCTAAATTTTTCAAATAGTTCCCTGTTTCAATAATCCAATTATTAATAGCACTTCTTAATGAAGAGCTTCCTAGATACGAGTCACTACCCCCCATATGAGAACCTGTTAAATCAGGCTCATTGATTACCCCGTAAGAAGCGATAGACCGTGAATATCCCCATCTAGCATGAATATACCTTAGTCTTTTTAAATATTGATTAATAGCATTAGTGTTTGTAAAAAAGTCCTGAATATTATTTAGGCCAAAACATCTCCGGTATGGATTAACATACCAACATCCGTCACTACAACCTGTAGGCATACCAAATGGTAGCCCAGCATTCTCACAATTATTCCCCCCGCAAGGTAGATTATCATTCAATGCACAAGGAAAACTATCTAAGATTAATTCTTCTAAGTTTTGTTCATTGTATAGGACTAAGTGCATATACATGTCTTTTGATTCCAATAAATCAACTAATAAGTCCAAGTCCGAAATTTCTTTTTGCCTATCATATTTACCGACTTCATAGGAATTTTCAATTTCATAGGAATATGGTTCCATCCATATCCTAACTAAATTACCCCCATTATTTCCAAAAGAGTTTATTGCTGATTCATACATTTGATACTGTTCGTAAGAATGGCACCAATTTTCATCACTAGGACAAGGTCCAGGAGTCCCGTAACATGGAAAATCGTTGGGAGGAGGGGCCGAGAGGTCATCAGGTACATTTCGACTATTTTCAAATGCCCTCATATCAATACTCAATCCAAAAAAGGATTCCCCCTCTGAAAATTCCATATATCGGTTGTTTCCAGAAACTTGTAGGAATCCTTTATTCTCAGATGTTACACAATCAAAAGATTCAATGTAGCTGTCTACACTACTGATTGGAGTTGTTAAATATTGTGCAACAACAACATAATTCCATTTACCAATTTCATCAGGGGCAAATCTTACCCTCCAATGAAGCTGCTGAGTGGAATCTACCTCGTCCCAACTTTCAGTCGAATCAATCCTTACATACTCAATCATGTAAAAACCATCGCGCCTATATTGTTGTCCTGATGGTCCAGTGAAAATAGCATAAACATCAACTTCATCTGGATTATAAGGATTTACTGATGCTGATAAATTTTCAAGATTAAATCCAATTTCAAATTTTTCATATTTTTTAATATCACCAGTAGTCATTTCAGTAAAATCAACAATTTGTACTTGAGCAAATAGAATGAAAGGCAAGTTTGTAAATAGAATCAATAGTAATTTGTTCTTGAACATAAAATATATTTTAAAGAGTTGAAAATTAGTTTAGATAACGTTGTGTGAAAATGTTCATCAAAAAGGAAAATCTTCAAAAGTGTGTCAAAACGTTATTAGAGCATTAGGCCCTGTTTACTGGATTTGTTTGTCATATAGTAGATTGTTATCAATGAGATGTGAAAATAGTATTTGATTATCAGGTAGTTAACTAAATATTAGACTCTGATATGTACTGTGTTTCAGAGCGATACGATTACATATCAGAGTCTGATGTTAAAATATTTTCATAGGCCATGAAAGGAACTTTCTTCAGTGAAGAACATGCTTCTTATACTATCAACAAATCCGTGTAGTAGAGTGAATGGTGGGTGAAATTCCAAATTTCGGACAGCTAAGCTTTCCTAGTTTTTTGATAATTTCACTGTTTATTAGAATATGTAGAAAGAACCATTATTATTTGCCATTTCATACAATCTCCTGTTGTTTTTTACACAAAAATCAACTCAATAGTTCAAATTCAAAGAACTTTTTGATAAGAATTTTTTTAGAAACATTTAATTGTTTTAGTCAATATTGACTAAAACAATTAAATGTAAGAGACTAAATCTTTTGTACATTAGGATTTCTGATTATCCCTTATACTATATGCTTATTGTTTGACTAGCTTCTTTGTGAATGACTCATTATCAATACTAACCTGAATCAGATAAGTACCTGCACTGAAAGTCGAAACATCCATCTCTGTTGTACTCTGGGCAGTGGACCATTCCCTTAGGATACTTCCTTTGATATCATAGATTCTGATATTGGCTTCGTCAAATGATTCTCCTGACAAATCAATTCGTAGCCAATCCCTTACAGGATTCGGAGCGATGACAAAATCAATAGGAGCAATCTGCGTTTCAAAGATACTGGTGAGTATGATATCCACAGGATAAGTCACCGTGGTAGTACCACAGTCATTGATGGCATAGATGGTAACGAAATAGGTGCCACCTTCTTCATAGATGTGATAAGGTGCATTTCCTGGAGCCAGTGGATCACCCTCACCAAAATCCCAGTAATATTCGGATTCCCCTTGGGAATTATTCTGAACGAATAAGGTATCCTCATTCACATAAAAAGTAAAATCAGGTACAGGCAGTGGGTCAATGGTAATCGTAGCAATATTTGAGATACCACTACCCGGACAATCATTGGTAGCAATACATTGGAATTGATATCCTTCCATACCTGCATTGGCCTGGACATTCAGGGTGTTGCTCATTGCTCCTGAATAGGTACCATTATCCATTACATTCGTGAATCCATTTCCATCGTCTACCATCCATTGGTAGGATACATTGGAACCACTCGCGTCTGCAGACAGAACAAAAGATTCATTCTCACAAATGACTTGGTCATCCGGATGCGCAATGATTTCAGCATGTTCGAATATTTCAAGGGTAACAGGTGTCGTAGTAATCACATCATTACATCCTCCCTCGACGACACATTGTATGTTGTAAATCCCTGGAGCGAGTTCTGTGATGCTCAATGAATCCGTGGTTACACCATCAATGAAAGCATCATTGGTAAGGTCATAGTAACCCGTGCCATTATCAATTTGCCACTGATAGCTGTCCGCAGGGATATCTGTGGTAAGAGTGAATGAACTAAGGTCATCCGTACAACCATCCGCATTGATGGGTTCTGATGTAAATGCAATATGTTCGATTTCTAATCCCTCTGTCATACCGGGATAACTAAGAAGAATACCATCCGAACCCGAACTGGCCCCAAGGCTTTCGCCATTACAGGCAGAGTTGGAGTTGATGACTTGTCCTGATGAACCACCCTCGGTAAAGATATAGAGTTGTGAGGATGTCAAATCTGTAAAGATGACACCACCTCCACCACCTCCACCGGGGCCCATGCATCCCAGTGTATTGATGTGGTCAGTATTGCCGCCTTTTCCTCCTCTGACATATAACCCCAGTCCGAAGATGAGATTATTACAATCCAGAAGGATGGTACCCCCGGCACCTCCGCCTCCTGCTCCATCTTGTGCAGGTGTATCGAATACCTGTTTTCCTTCCGCAGAAATGTTATTCCAATATCCCTCGATAATGTTGGCTTTGATGTATACGATTCCACCACCTTCACCACCATTGGTTCCATTACCATCATTCATGTGACCGGTTCCTCCACCACCTCCCATAAATAGGCGGTTTCCTAAACTGGCAGTAGGATAGCCACCTATACCGGGATATTGTCCAAGGCATTGTAAGGGAACAGGGTTGAGGTTCTGGCCACCGATTCCACCACCCCCGAAGTTGGAGCCACCTCCGCCTCCTGAATTATGGTCGTTTCCTCCACCTCCACCGGTTCCTTGCGGACCTCGTCCATTCTCTTTTCCAGGGAAGAACTCGACGATTCCCTCACCTTTGGAATCCCCGAGTGGTGAATTGTCTGGATAGAAATAATTCTGGTGATTGGATGTCCAGTTACAAGTGGAGGGTTGATTATCACTTTCACCTCCTCTGAAACCAGCGAAACTGGCAGATATATTAGCATTGATGGTCAGGATATTCTCTACCTCGAATGCAATGATACCTCCCTTGTCCCCATCCCAAGGCAGAGGGGTGATAGGACTGTCTACGGATGCATTCTCGTATTGTGGCATACTTACGATTTGTAGGCTACCATTCACATCATAATTATTTGTCAATTGAGTACCAAGGAAAACATCATTTCCATTGATATCACTGATGGTCGTCCTTTCGTATAAACCGGCACTGTTGAGATTGGTGATGCTGCCGAAAGTAGGTGCATTGGTCGTATCCATCTCGGCACCTTTCATCTGGATGACAAGAATGACATCGCCGATGGCAAAGGAACTGGCATCATCCACACTCAGGAATGGATCACAAGGGTCGGAGGTGTCCATACCTGTGACCTTGGCGTAACTGTTGATGACACCTCCTATGGATGTCTGTGCGGAAATCCCCAAGGATATGGAGACCAAAAAGAACAAAGTGGTTAAAATGCGTATCATGGAAATTTGTTTTTTGCAAAAATAGCCAAAATAGATTAGGAAATAAGTTGATGTAATAGGAGTAAGAGATGATTCCTTATTTTTGACGGGTTTCATTCAGTTCAATGAACATTACTCGCCTTGTCTTGTGATTGAAGAACGATAGAACGACTCCGAATGTGGACGAGGAGCGGCCTATTCGGGCATGCTTTCTAAAAATATGTCTGGTGTTGGCATATTGTAAATTAAATGCTATCTTTGCACTCCGTTAAAAACCTGGCGCCGATGAATTCGAGGAACCAGGTATGGTTAAACCACATATTTAAATTTTAATGTCTTATGGTAAAAATGAGATTACAAAGAAAGGGTCGTAAGAAGAAGCCTTTCTATCACATCGTTATCGCAGATGCAAGAGCTAAGAGAGATGGTCGTTACATCGAAAGAATTGGTTCTTACAATCCAATGACCAAGCCCGCTACTATCGAACTGGATAGGAATAAGGCTTATGAATGGTTGTTGAAAGGAGCACAGCCTACGGATACAGTTAGGGCTATCCTACGTTTCAAGGGCGTATTGTACAGAAAGCACCTTATGAAAGGTGTGGCAAAGGGTGCCATGACTGAGGAGCAGGCAATTGCTAAGTACAATGCATGGATTGAATCCAAGGATGCTAAGGTTGCTGAAAGAGTAGAGGAATCTGCAAGAGAATTGGCTGCATGGCATGCTGCACGTAATGGTACGCCTCCACCGGTAGTAGTGGAAGAAGTAGTTGAGGAAGCTGCTGAAGAAGTTGCTACGGAAGAAGCACCTGTTGCTGAGGCACCGGCTGAGGAAGCTGCACCTGCTGATGATAACGCTGAAGGATAATCAGATATCTTGAATCATTAAAAATCCCGATATTCGTTAGAGTGTCGGGATTTTTTGTTGCATATGGAATCATTACAAGAAATAGGAAAAACGGTTAAGCCATTCGGGTTGGATGGTAGTGTGAGGGTAGCGATTAAGGATGAATTCCTAGAGGACTTCTTATCCGTGGAAGTGGTATTCTTGCATCTGAAAGGCCAGGTGGTACCTTACTTCGTAGAAGAAATCAAGGATAATGACTTGATTGTCCTGTTTGATGGAATCAATAACAAGGAAGATGCAGCTGCCATAAGTGGTAAGAAATTACTCATAAGGGAAGAAGACCTTATTCCAGAGGAGGAAAAGGTATTGGAATTGGAGGAGCTGGAGTATGCATTCAGTATCGGATTCCGAATGGATGATACCGTGATAGGAGAGATTGGGGAAATCCTAGAGATTGTTGAATATCCCCAGCAGGAAATGGCCGTCATTGACCATAAGGGAAAGGAAATCATGGTTCCGATGAACGAAAATTTCATTCAGGAGATTGATGAGGACAACAAGGTGATACTCGTTACCTTGCCCGAACAAATGATTGAGATACAATTATAAGAAATGAGAATTGATATCATAACCGCCGTACCATCCTTATTGGAAAGCCCATTCGGACATTCCATTATGAAAAGAGCCAAGGATAAGGGTTTGTTGGAAGTGAATATCCATGACCTGAGAACTTGGGGAATCGGTAGGCACAAACAGATAGATGACTACCAGTTTGGTGGTGGTGCCGGAATGGTCATGATGTGTGAACCTCTGGCCAATTGTATCGAATCCCTACAAAAGGAAGTAACCTATGATGAAATCATTTTCATGACTCCCGATGGGCATAGGTATGACCAAAAGACAGCGAATCGATTATCATTGTATCAGAATCTGCTCATTATCTGTGGGCATTACAAGGGAATTGATGAAAGAATCAGGGAGAAATACGTCACCCTGGAAATTTCCATTGGTGATTATGTACTTTCGGGTGGAGAATTGGGGGCAGCGGTAGTAGTGGATTCGATTGGCCGATTGATTCCGGGGGTGCTGAATGATGAGACATCCGCCTTGTTCGATTCCTTTCAGGATGACTTACTGGCTCCTCCCGTATATACCCGTCCTGCGGAGTTTGACGGTATGAAAGTCCCTGATATCCTATTGTCAGGACATGCAAAGAAGATTGACGACTGGCGGTACGAGCAATCACTCAAGCGTACCGAAGAACGAAGACCTGATTTACTGGGAGAAGGGTGATGACACCTAGAAACCTTTCTGATATGCCCTCCTTTTATCAAACCGGTAACATCTTCCTTGTTGCTATGTGAATGTTTAGGTATTACATTTGTGATTCAATATCGAATCACCTAATCAATACGAATCATATGAGATTTCTTGTAGTGACAATCATCAGTTTGGTTTTGTTTTCAGTGGATGCCCTCGCACAACATGCCTACTTCCCGCTTAAGAAAGGAGCTGAAATGGAGTATGAGTTGGGAGCAGCTTTCCGTTCACCGAATAATACAGGTTATTCTATTAGAATGAAAGTAATGGAAGAAAGCCAAACAATAGGGGAGCATGATTATATCGTAGTCGAGAGTCGTATGGGGGAAAATGAGGAAAATGAGGTGGTTGAGCATATTTACTTCCGGTCTGATCAGGATGGCAATTTGGTGTCTACCCTTAATGATGGAGCCGGTGAAACCGTAGCACTACCAGCAGATGAGGAATTAGGAAAAGGGACAGATTGGGAAATTCGGGTTGGGGCATATACATTCCTTTACGAAGTAGTGGAAATGGATGGGAAAATCAAGACCCCCAATGGGAATTATAAGAATTGTATGGTAGTGGAACAACGAATGGAAAGTTATACCATCAAGTCCTATTATCAAAAGAATGTAGGGATGGTAGCAACTACGGCATTGGTGAATGGGGAGGAGTTGTTGCAGCAGTATATTGTAGAGTAGGATTACAGCAAAATATCATCCATTGCTAATTGAATAAAAAAGAAAGAAGCGGCCTGAAAGCCGCTTCTCTTGCATAAAGTCAGTTATAGTAAATAGGTAATTTCTGTGTGATGCCGTAAAACGGTCGATTTAGCATCTCTGTTTAGTATATTCCTGGATCAGGAAACGATGCCAATATATGAAATTATTATAATATGCTTCAGGGGGATGGCAAATTCTGAGTCTCGAATCCAAATTATTCCGACCGATGGGTATAACCTAGTATGAAGCAATAAGCCAACTGAATGGTTGTGACCCATAACCCCATACCAGGTTTATTTCCTTATCCTCAGAATGCATTTAGATTAATCTCAACCCTTCTTGAGAATGGGTCGTCCTTGGCACTCGAACGGGAATCTCCATAGTTATTCACGGAAATCCTACCAGAGGATATGCCTCTCTTGGTCAAATAGGACTTGACTGCATCGGATCTTTTCATGGATAATCTCAGATTAGCATCCGGATTACCCGACTTATCCGTGTAACCAGTCAATATGGCCGTAACCTCAGGGTATTGCTTCATGATATTGATAACCCGATCCAATTCATTGAAGAATTCTGTCCTGACATAGGATTTGCCCGTACCGAAGTACACATTCACACTACCCAATTTATTCACAGCCTCACGTGCCGGTGAAATGGTGGATATGACCTGTGCAGGTGGGGTTTGGACAGTAATGGTCTTCGGCTCTGGAATAGGTCGGTTACTCAATGCCGTCAACTCATTTTGGGTTGCCTGTAATTGCTGGCTCAGACCATCCAACTTATTCTCAAGATTACTGATATAGGCAATGGTCTGACTATCCGAATTACCGGTGGTCTGGACTGCATTCAGTTTTCTTTCCAATTCCAAGACTTTCTGGTTCAAGGCAGTGATTTCAGCATTCTTATTGGTATTCAATTGAAGATTATCATTCTTCAATCTATTGACCTCGGCCTGTAATTGCAACAATTGTGCAGTATACATCTTATCCAATTGGGGATTCCCGTTCTCAACAATGACTGTTGGTGGCGGAGTCTGAATGATGACTTCCGTTTTTTCCTCCTTGGGGGCTTCTACCTTTTCCCTTGGAGGAATATCATTTCTCTTGGATTTTCTGACAGCTTTCCTCAATTTCCTCATCTGTTTTTCCAATTCCTTGAAACGCTTGTCGTTCTCTGCCCTAATCCTTTCATATTCCGCATCGGACAGCTGTGCTATCGGACTTTCCAGATAAATGATTTCCGTTCTGACCTCATTCAATTCCTTACCCAATTGCTCTGAAGCTTTCTGGAATTCCTCTTTCTCCTCCTCGTTGGTCCCATTTTCCTGTAGGGCCAAGCTATTGTTGTACTGTTCGTATTTCCTGAAATCGGCTCCCAATTCATCCAATTTTTGATAAAGTGTTTCGACTTCCTCAGGAGACTTGTCCTCCTTGGCCTTGAGTTCATTGATTTCATTCCTCAATGCCACAAGTTCGAAATTGGTTTCCTGAACTTCTGATAAGACGACTTCCTCCTCAGAAAGGTCATCCTTGAGGTATCCGATTTCTTCTTCGAAGAATACAGGTGACAATTCTTCAATATCTATCCTTTCTATCTCCTCGAGTGTGAATACGGGCCCCTCGGGTACTTCCTCCACTGCTACATCCCCAATGTAGACCAAGGTGTCCTCAGCATTGGTTATCGGATTAATGGTAATGAAAGTATCAATGGGCTCATCAATTATCGTAATGCTTTCTTCCCGGATGGGTTCGAGTGAATTCAAGGGCTCCGTTTCGATGAAAGTCTGATCTTCCTTGATGATTTCCCGGATGGTATCCGTTCGGATAATGACTTTTTCTATCACCTTGCCAGGTTCATAAACCGTATCTCGAATCACTTGTACCTCATTCTTTCCCTGGATAATCGTATCGACATGTAAGGATTGGATGGTGGCATTCTCAATGATGATATTGGCATCCTTGATGGATTCCTCCTCTCGGATGATAACCTCCTTTTCAATGATGATTTCCTCATTGACCTCATTCCTTATTTCCTCGATGACCACTTCCTCCTTGACAACAGGAGCCACAGGGATATCACTTTCTCCAAGATAGAAGACGGGCGCATTGAATGCTTGTTTCTTATATCCGAAGTTATATCCGATGGAAATATTGAAAACACCATAGATATCCTTTAGATTATTCCCCGCACCTCGACTACTCCTTGGTGTGTTGGTCGGATTGGAAGCATAGGCTTGGTCGATGGAACCAAAAAGAACAGGATAGTCTCCTGAAACGTCATCCAGATAGTCACTCAGCGAATAATGTAGCAATGTCTCCAGGTTGAGATTGATTCTGTCGTTCAATCTGAATTTTAAACCCATGGCAAGTGGTATGGTCAGAGTTGTTTCGCTATACCTTCTGCCCTCGGTTTCCAATTCCCTAAGATCCGTTTCGTAGATTCCATCCTGCTCAATAATACTGGCATTGGCAGCATTAGGGTCACTCTCTCCCAAATCCCTAATGGTGTTGTCCGACCAGTAGTAATACCTGTTTCCATTTTCTTGGTACAAATCTCCCCTGACCTTGTACTTCATGAATCCGACTCCTGTACCGATGTAGGGAGCGAAGAAACTCTTTTCCCCGAAGAACTTCCCATTATCGAACTGGTAGACGAAGATGACATCAAGGTCATTATAACTGGTTCTGAAATTCAGGGCCCTATTATAATTTTGTGATTGGGTATATGGGGCTCCATTCCACTTGGTAGCCCTATCATTGGCTTGGAATGAACCATGTGTGGTCATGAATCGAAGTCCCCAAGCCTTACTCAGACTTTTTTCCAGACTGATACCATAGGAAATATTTTCCTTGTTATCCCAGAATCTTAGGACATCTGTCTGCGGGTCAAGGATTCTTCCAGTGCTCAAGTCACCATAATAGGTGCCTAGTCCACCATGAATTCCCACCCTCCATTTATATAGATTTTGTTGGGCTGATAGTTGGAATGCCAACATACAACCCAACATAACGAACCATATCTTTTTCATAAGATGATGTTTTGGTTTAGGATTGGGATTAATTTTTCTTCATGTTGAACCATACATTCAACTCAGCTGCAATACCTACGAAAGGCCTTACTTCCACTTTTTTATCAAACCCGGGGATATTGCCGCCGCCAGGAGTAGTATTCTCCAAGAAAGCAGCACCAGCTTGAATCCTGAAAAAGCTGAAAGGTCTGTAACCATAACTCACATAGGTAGGGACCTTGAATAAGGGGCCACTGATGGTATTGCCATTGTCATCATTGAAATTCCCCAGGAATGCTCCGAAAGAAATAGAGGAATTGCTTAGGAATGCATTCTTGCTTTTCTTGGAAAGAGGAACAGACAAACCTGCAAACATATTGGAACCATAAGTGAATTCATCAGCCTTAGTACTGATGGCCACACCTCCATATCCGAAATGAGGAGCCAGATAATAAGCGTCCCTGACTTTTTCTGTAGGATAATTATCAATGAATTTATCATCTAATAAAACATACAATTCCGCATTCAGATACGGAACAACCTCACTATGAAGAATAGCTTTCAACTCATCAATGAGCTGTGTTCTCATGGTCATTCTAGAGCCTAGTGTATCACTGGTGATTTCCATTTTTTCCGCTTTCTTGAGCTTGATTCCCTCAATCTGCTCCAGCTTAAGCTTCACCATATCCGAGTAGCCCGGGAATGTGGATAATGTTCTTGAACGGTATAATGACATCCCTCTGTCCACAATCTGATTCAGATCATTGATGGTTTGCCTGTTGTTGCGCATCAGTTTCATCTTCTTATCAGAATAACTGAATGATTGGTCCACATACGCATCCAATGTCTGGAATATGTTTAAGGTGAGATTGGCTCTTTCCCTGGATGAGATAGTCCTGTAAAAACGGAAAAGATAATCATAATCCTTTCCCTCCCTCAATTTGTAGTTGACAGGAAGATTAAAGGCTGCCTCTGTATTATTGAACTCTCTTTTCCAAAAATTGGTAAATAAAGGAGAACGGTCATCTTTTCCCTTAGGGGAATAGATTTCTAGTTCCACATACTGGACATCGGTTCTGATGCCACCATGCACGATGAAATACTTATCTGCAGGAAGGGGTTGGTTCTCTCCGAAATAGGATTTCTTATAATTCAAAAGAACAGTTTCATATTGTGCATCTAATGAAGTGATGGCACACATACAAAGGAGGATAAATAAAGTGAAAATTCTCATTGTAAATGTTTTATTTTAGTAATTGGTCGGTTGTAGTATTAGACACCGATATTTTTAGTATGTCACATTTTTGCGAAAATAAATATATTTTTAACCTCTCAATAAGAGTTTCGATAAATGTTAATAGAAACAAGCAGGTTATACCTCAGGGAGAGTACATCTGACGATGCTGCTTTGGCTTATAGACTCAATTTGAATCCTGAGGTCATCCGATATACGGGTGACCCGCCATTTATTTCTGAGGAAGAAGCCCGGTCATTTCTATCTGCATATGATGCATTCAGGAAATACGGTATGGGAAGATGGTATGCTTTCAGAAAAGTTGATAATGGTTTTGTCGGATGGTGCGGACTTAAATTCCATCCAGAGGATGGAGAGGTGGATTTGGGATATAGGCTATTAGAAGAAGAATGGGGCAAAGGATATGCAACAGAAGCTGCTCTGGCCTGTCTGGAATATGGTTTCGAATCCCTGGATTTGAATTCCATTATTGCAATGGCTGATATTCGGAATCCAGCTTCTATCAGGGTAATGGAAAAAATAGGTATGTTATTTGAATCGAATGTGAAATTCGATGATGATCAAGGAGTCATGTATCGGATTACCAAAGAAAATTGGTCGAAAAGATGAATAATACTTCTATCGTATTAACTTTGTTACACACTAATTGAGAAACGCACTACTATGATTGTCCCTTCCAAGTTACCACAAGTTGGTACTACTATCTTTACCGTGATGTCAAAACTGGCCCATGACCATGGAGCAGTGAACCTATCACAGGGCTTCCCGAATTTTGATTGTGATGACGAACTGAAACGTTTGGTAGCCCACTATATGTCAGAGGGGAAGAATCAGTACGCACCCATGGCCGGATTACCGGAACTCCAAGCATCCATTGCCGCCAAGGTCAATGATTCCTATTCGATAGATGTCTTACCTGATGAGGTTACCATCACAGCAGGAGCCACCCAAGCCTTGTACAATGCGATTACATCCGTCATCAAACAAGGGGATGAGGTCATCATGATTGAACCTGCATATGATAGTTATAAACCTGTGATTCAACTTTGTGGTGGGATTGCTCGTTCGTATGAATTGACCGCTCCTGACTATAAGGTCAACTGGTCCTCATTCGCACGGCTCGTGACTTCCAAAACTAGGATGATCATCATCAATAATCCACATAATCCCATTGGAAAGATTATGGAGAAGGATGATTTGGAAGCTCTGGAACGCATTGTTAAGGGGACGGATATCCTCGTATTGAGTGATGAAGTATACGAGCACATCGTATTCGATAATAGGGAACACTGGAGTGTGCTTCGATTTCCTGAATTGCGAAAAAGGAGTTTTGTGGTCTATTCTTTCGGTAAGACATTCCATAATACAGGTTGGAAAGTAGGATATTGTATCGCGCCGGATTACCTGACCAAGGAATTCCGAAAGATTCATCAATTCAATGTATTCTCTGTTAATACCCCTGTTCAATATGCACTTGCGGAATATTTGAAAAAGAGATCCAATTACACTGGTTTGGGTAGATTCTATCAATCTAAGAGGGATATTTTCCAAGGAGCGATGCAGCAGTCCAGACTCATACCCTTATCTTCAGAGGGTTCATATTTTCAATTGTACGATTATTCTGCTATCAGTGATGAACCAGATACCGAATTTGCCAGAAGACTGACTGCAGAATTCGGAGTGGCTGCCATTCCTGTTTCAGTATTCTATTCCACTAAAAGGGATGATAAGGTCATCCGATTGTGTTTCGCCAAGACGGATGAAGTATTGTTAGAAGCCAGTTCGCTCCTCTCAAAAGTTTGATAGGGAAAAGACAAATGACCAAATAAGTTCGTTTCATTTAAAAATTGATGTCCAACTCCTATGTTGGAGGCAAAGGGCTATTTATCTTTATCATTTAGGAATTCATACCTTGGGGTATGGAATCATGTGATAATCCAAATCATCACTACTATTATTTTTAATCGTAAACACATCTAATGGTGAAATTCTACACTTCATTTTTACTTTGTATTACAATGGTCATCGGGCTGCAAGCCCAGAATACTGTCGGTACAATTAGCTATGATGTCAATCAGGCATACGATGGTTATAATCTTTTCTTTCCACATGGTCAGGGAAATGCTTTTCTCATCAATAATTGTGGAGAAGTAGTCAATAAATGGGAAGACCCTAATTTTCTACCCGGGAATGGGGTTTACCTTACTGAGGATGGTGATATCTTCATGTGTAAGGCCAATGGAGCTGCATCCAATCCGAATATCCATGCCGGAGGCGGTGGTGAGAAGATAGAAAAGAGGGATTGGGATAATAACCTGCTTTGGGAATTCACACATAATTCCACTGAATATCGTTTGCATCATGATATCGCTCTACTTCCTAATGGTAATGTACTAGCCATCGCTTGGGAAGTCAGGGATTCAATGGAAGCAGTACAGGCGGGTAGGGACCCATCAAAGATTACTGAAAGCGTAATTTGGCCTGATAAGATCATCGAAGTACAGGTAGATGGTCCCAACTCTGGGGATATCGTATGGGAATGGCATGCTTGGGACCATTTGGTTCAGGATTTTGACCCAACTAAGGATAATTTCGGTGTAGTAGCCGACCATCCCGAAAAGATTAATGTGAATTTTGATACCAGTGATGGTAGGGCTGATTGGTTACATGCGAATGCCATAGATTATAATGCTACATTGGATCATATCGTATTGAGTGTTCCCACATTTAGCGAAGTCTGGATTATCGACCACAGTACGACTACTGCCCAGGCAGCTGGTTCTACCGGAGGTTTAAGCGGACGAGGAGGAGACCTCTTGTACAGATGGGGAAATCCGCAGGCATATGATAATGGAACAGAGGCCGACCGTAAATTATTCTATCAGCATGATGCCCATTGGGTGGATTTGGGATTGAATGGTTCGGATCCTGATTTTGGGAAAATAGCCGTATTCAATAATAGGATTGGAGACAATTACTCGGAAGTAGCCATGTTCAATCCTCCATTTGTATCCTATGATTGGGGATATTTGATGAATGGTGGTGTTTTTGAACCTGCTGATTTCGATTGGACATATACCCACCCTGAGTCAGTTAAGATGTATTCCAATATCTTATCCAGTGTTCAGAAATTACCTAATGGTAATTTCCTGATTTTGGCGGGTCGCCCTGGATATGCATTCGAAATCAATGCCAATGAGGATATTGTTTGGGAATATATTAATCCACATAATTCGGGTAATCCAGTTTCTCAGGGCGATCCTTCTCCCTCGAATCTGAATTTGGCCTTTTCTTTCAAGCGTTATGCACCTGATTTTGCAGGGTTTGATGGTAAGGATTTGACTCCTGATGGCTATGTCGAACTGAATCCTGATACGGAATTCTGTGATATTCTGATAGATGTCGAAGACCCGAAATTATTCTCGGACATCGAAATTCTTCCTAACCCCACAGCGGATTTCATCCGTTTGGATTTGGGAGACAAGGCCCAGGATGCGGATTGGATCAGTATTTATGACGTAGTCGGTAATCTGGTATACGAAAAGGTACTTACGGGCGATAAGGTCATAGAGGTGTCCGTGGATGATTGGGCGAATGGCATATACATGGTTCAACTCAATAATACCTTTGCCGCCAAGGTAATGGTAGCAAGGTAACCTTGCTTTTCCAATACGATAATGGCAGACAAGCATATTAAGTACGAGGATAATCCTCAAAGTATAAAGTATTATGTGAAACGCTACTTTCTTGCTCATAGGGAATTCTATAAGGGCAAGAAAGTAGTGGATTTCCCTGCTGGGAATGGAGTCACTTCCAGAATCCTTAAGGAAATAGGTGCCGAACCTATTCCCTTGGATTTGTTTCCTGAATATTTCCGGGTGGAAGGATTAGAATGCCAGCAATCCAATATCCGTGAGGGAATCCCTTTGGAAGACCACTCCGCTGATGCCCTTGTTTGCCAAGAGGGTATTGAACATTTCAGCGACCAATACATGGCCTTGCAGGAATTCAGTCGGGTATTGAAAATGGGAGGTACATTATTATTGACCACACCAAATTATTCGAATCTCCGCTCAAGATTGAGTTACTTACTCATGGAAAGTGAAAGATTCAATTCCATTATGCCTCCAAATGAATTGGATAGCATATGGATGAGCCAACAACACCTGACCCATGAGGTCTACTTTGGTCATATCTTCTTGATTGGTATACAGAAATTGAGGGTTTTGGCCAAGCTTTCAGGCTTCCGAATCAAGGAATGCCACTTTACTCGATACCGACCCACATCATTATTTCTCCTACCTTTCCTTTATCCTTTTATTTACTTTTCGAATTGGTGGACTTATAAGAAAAATATGAGGAAGAATAAGGATTATGATCTTGCTACAAAGAAAGCCGTATATGGTGAGATTTTCAGATTGGCTGTAGACCCTAAAATCCTAATCGGTGGTCATCTGATGGTAGAATTCATCAAGGAAAAGGAAGCCCACGATGTCAATCAGGACTTGAGGAGCCAGCATCATGGATTTGGTCTGACATAAGACCCAATCCTAAGCTATACTTGGGATTCCCAATACTTGGATACCTTGCCCATAGGAGCCAGAATCACTTAGTAATGATTTCCAATAATGATATTTCCTACCCCTTATAGGAACTATTCCCCAATGGGATGAATTCTATCATACAGAAAATAGAATTACCATGAACAATATATACTTCACCTCAGACCATCACTTTGGTCATAAGAATATCATCAAGTTTTCCAATAGACCGTTTTCCTCCGTGGATGAAATGGATCAGGAAATGATTAATCGTTGGAATGAGAAAGTCCAACCGGAAGATAGTGTTTATCATTTGGGGGATGTGGGTTTGTGTTCACCGGGACGCCTCCGGGAAATCCTCGACCAACTCAATGGAACCATCTATCTCATCAAGGGGAATCATGAAAAATCAGCGATGTCTTGTAGGGATAGGTTCGAATGGGTCAGGGGATACCACGAACTCAAGGTTGAGGATGCTGATTGTAAGAAAGGTGTGCAGTTACTTTGTTTGAGCCATTATGCCATGCGGGTTTGGAATGCGAGCCATTGGGGAACCTACCATTTATACGGACATTCCCATGGAAGTCTGCCTGATTTGCCTGATAGCCGTTCATTTGATATAGGAGTGGATTGTCATGATTTCTATCCCCTGGATTATCAGGAAGTTAAGGATATAATGAATCAGAAAAATTGGGTGGCACCATTCGGAGATTAATTTAACCCATTTTGGTCCCGTACTCCATCCATACTGATATCTCAGTTGGAATGGCGTACTTGTGTTCCTTAGGTATCTGGTGTATACACAGTGAATTGAGACATCTAAGTAGACGCCTATCCTGGATATAGAGCCGGGCCCAAAGGGTTATAGCTTGGCTGAAGGGAGTGTTTGGGCTAAACAAAAACAAACTAAAAAAGCATTCCAAGGAATGCAAACAATAATAAAAGTGGCGAATGAGTGTCTGTTGTTTTCGTCAGCATCGTCCCCAGTAAAAAATATTCAGCCTTTTGCTATAGCTTCATAAGATGTGATATCCTGCACTTCTTGCCTTCTGTAACGGGCAAAATGGATATAATTCATACCATTATGCCTCATGTATCTATGCAGGATACCTTATTATTCTCTCCAATAATGTCAATAGTTACTAAGTATGGGGTAGAATTGCCTGTACTTTGGTAGCATGATAATAACATCCATTAGTAAGCCATATTTTGATAATATGATAATTTTTGTGACATTGAAATAAAATATTTTTTGGCTATTTTTCCCATAATCAAAGGGGAATTTAAGTATTCATACTATTTATGATGGTTATATGTGACATGCTATAAGCATGCGTAATTCCTGATATATATCCATGAAATTCATCAAACATAATGCACACGACATTTGGTCACTCCTATGAATGACCAATATTGTCATGATAAAATTAGTTGGAATACTTGCATTTTCAATAAAATAGTATTTACATTTGTAGTGTACTAGTTAAGTAATACACTAAAACACTTCAAATGATTACCATTCGGAATCTATCATTTTACTACAAGAAAAAGGAACCCCTTTTTGAGGGTTTGGACCTAGACTTGGAGCAGGGACACATCTATGGTTGCCTTGGAAAGAATGGGGCAGGAAAAACCACTTTGATGAAAATCGTATCCGGTTTGTTATATCCGAACGATGGGGAATGTACGGTCATGGGCTATCAACCCAAACGTAGGCAAACGGCATTCTTGGAGGATGTATTCCTCATTACTGAGGATTTTTATATTCCCCATTTGACCATTAGCCAGTACAAGGACGCATATGCTTCTTTTTATCCTCGATTCAATAATGAGGAATTCAAGGAGTATCTATCCGCTTTTGATGTGGATAAGGAGGAAAAGCTCAGTTCCTTGTCTTTTGGTCAACGTAAGAAAGTATTTCTGAGTTTTGGTTTGGCAACGAACTGTAGGCTTCTTCTTTTGGACGAACCCACCAATGGCTTGGACATTCCATCCAAGGCGATGTTCAGGAAAATTATAGCCCGGTCCATTTCCGAAGACCAATCCTACATCATTTCCACACATCAGGTCAAGGATTTGGATAATCTCATTGATTCCGTGATTGTATTGGAGGACAGTAGGGTCATTTTCCATCAGGATACTGAAACCATTACAGAGAAACTATACTTCGGAACCTATCAGGGTATTGATGTTCCTGATGATGTATTGTACTCGGAACGCATTCCGGGCGGATTTCGGATTGTAAAAAGGAATGATGAACAGGAAGCAACCCAAATCGAGATGGAATCCTTATTCAATACTGTATTAGGACAGAAAACGATCATTCAGGAAATCTTCAAAAACAAAGCATCATGAAATCCCAACTGAATCTCAATAAAGTCTTTCTATTACTCAAGAGAGATTGGATTAAATATAGGACGAATATATTCCTGATTTTTGGAGGAAGCTATGTATTACTTACCCTTATCTCTATGTTCCTATATATGGGGGGAGATGGGCATTTCCTGATACATGAGGGACACACCGTCTTTTTTCCCATGCTCTTGATATGGTTGGGGGCCATTATGACATCTTTGGCATTCAGGGAATTGAATTCGTCGGGAGAAAGGGAATTCTATCTGGTACTCCCCGCATCCCATTTGGAAAAATACCTCAGTAAGTTCATCATTACGGCCTTTTTCCTACCCTTGGTCATACTTGTCAGCTATTTCATATTTGCCAAGATCTATGATAATACATTGGTATCACTCATTGGCCATGCCCAGGATTTGAAACCGTTCCGACTGATGGATTCTGGTTTTGAGGGAGTTCCCTCACCAGCCTTTTATTTTCTGGTCTACATTTCGGTACATAGTATCTTTTTCCTTGGCGCCATTACATTCAGGAAAATACAATTCATGAAAACGCTCTTTGTAGGATTCTTTTTCATGTGGTTCATCGTAGGGATTTCGTTTTTCCTATTCAGAATGATATTTCCTGATTTCTTTGATGGATGGACACCTATCGAACCCAACTTCGTACCCAATGAATACATGAAGGATTTGGTGGAGAATAATGTGGAGAGGGTAGCTCGGTTTGCTGCTTTTATCTTCTTTCCTGTGGTATTCTGGATTACCGCATATTTTAAGTTAACCGAAAAAGAGGCCTGATATGGAGTTTAGAAAGAAAAATGCAATATACCTCCAGATAGCCGACCACATATGCGAAAGTATATTGGCAGGGAAAATCAAGGAGGGCGAAAAGATGGAATCCGTAAGGGAATTGGCCTCTAACGTACAGGTGAATCCCAATACGGTCATGCGTACCTTTTCCCATCTTCAGGATAGGGAAATCATTCATAACAAAAGAGGTATCGGCAACTTTGTGGCAGAGGATGCCTTAGCAAAAATCAAGCAGATGAAAAAGAATGAATTCATTAAGGATTACCTACCGGAAGTATTCAAGATGATGGAATTATTGGATATCAGTATGGACGAACTCCGCCACATTTACCAACAATCTAAAAAGTAAGAACCATGAAAAACAGTAATAAGATACTCGCATCACTATTCACATTCGTTTTGGTTTGTGAAGTGACATTCATGTGCATGTTGAAAGCCAATCTTGTACCCTACAAGGTATCGGCAACTCCCACTGGATTAACTGATTTGGAAGAATTGCATACCATAAGGGGAACTGATGCCTTTAGATTCAGTTTGAGCATTGGTACTAGGAATTTGATGGAGTTAGAAGGGAAATCCGAATTATTGGATAGGGTTGAAACCAAGTATGAGAACGGTGTTCTGAGTTTGGGGATGAATACGGATAAGGATAAGAGTCATGAAATACATGCCCGTGTACGCATCAACGATATCGAAAGGATAGATTTGTCGGGTGATAGTAGACTGATGCTGTATGATACCCTGAACCTGGATACATTAGAGATAACTATGAGTGGCAATACGACAGCTAACCTTGAGTTGGATGTCGAGTATCTGAATGTGAATCTGAGAGGCAATGCCAAACTGTTCTTAAATGGTAAAGTGGATTCATTGATTCTAACTGCAGAAGGAGAAAGTATTTTTGATGGGGGGTGGTTGGTTGTACAGGATGCAGAAGCACATGTCTCAGGTGAGAGCAGTACAACAATACAGGCTTCAAAAAGTATCAAGGGGAGCAGAAAGGGAACGGCCCTGTTGGATTACACGGGTAGCCCCTCGTCTGTATCTATCGAACATCAGGAAATGAATTCCTTACCTCCTGATGAATGATTAACATATATGTGATAAATGACCCAATTGATTTGATTTGAGGCACTGGATAATACATCTGGTGCCTTATTTGTTATCCCCCTACTTTAATGTTGCTTGAATCCTTTTTCTCAGTGCAGGGAGTACTTCTTCCTTGAACCATGGATTTTTCTTTTGCCAGATATTATTCCTGGGACTCGGATGGGGCAGGGGGAAATACAATGGAAGATATTCATGATAATGCTGGACGGTAGTCGTCAGATTCTTCTTGGCCGTTTTTTTGAGGTAATATTTCTGCGCATATTGCCCGATGAGCAATACCAATTCAAGGGATGGCATCTTTTCCAATAAGGCATCATGCCATTGGGGAGCACATTCTTTCCTTGGAGGTAAATCACCTGATTTTCCCGTTCCGGGATAACAGAATCCCATCGGTACGATGGCTACCTTTGACTCGTCATAGAATGTATCATTATCCATTTGAAGCCAATTCCTCAGATTCTCACCACTCTTATCATCCCAGGGGATTCCCGTATTGTGTACGACCCTACCCGGAGCTTGGCCTATGATGAGTACCTTGCTGGTTTCACTGGCAGCCAATACAGGTCTGCATCCGAAAGGGAGCTGTTCCTTACAAATGGTACAAGCCTTGATTTCCTGTATTAATTCTATCATTGATATTCATATTTGGGAACCCAATTGTCATATCCTTTGGGGAATAGACTGAAGAAATGCCAGGCCGGATTATAATCATCACCCGGACCGAATGCATCTTGGGCCGCCCGATATATTTTCCCATCCTTTCGAATGAGGGCCGAGACACCCGGATGGAATGATGAATGTTCCCCCTTTCGTTTTTCATAGCCGAGGTCGTAACCGAAATCCGTACCATGAAAACTCAGATATCTGAAATTCCAATTCCTAGGAGCTGCAAAAGCTTCCATGACTGCAAACTCATTCGGACTCACCAGAACCCAAGGCATTCTATCGGAAATGATTTCGGAATAGCCCCTCAAGCCATCTGCCCACATGGTACAGTAGCTGCACTCCTTACCCATATTATGTACGACCATCAATTCATCCCTTTCATCAAAGAGTGAGGAAAGGGTTACTTCTTTTCCATCCTTATCCTTGAATGTATAATCGTTGATGATTTCCAAGGGGACTTGTTTTCGAAGTGCTAGTATTTCCTTGCGCTTTTCTGCAATTTCCTTTTGGAGTTGATGGATGCGTTCATTCATTATCTAGACGTTTTCTTCTTTTTAGGTAAGATTACATAGCTGAAGTTGAAGTGTCCCAATCCTGATAAGTCGCTACCACCAAATTCATTCCATGCGACTCCCAGCCCAATACTGAACCCTAATTGTAGGTTATTCTTCCAGGTTCTTTGTACCCCGAAAATAGGTCCGCATGCCATTCCCTGACCTATTTGGGCCGGTTCTTCTGAACTATATATGTCTGAATAGTTGTATCCGATATGAACACCTGTGAATAGGCCAGAATTATTGTAGATGGATTTTCCCTTGCTGATTCTTTTTTCCCTATTGAAGTAATAGCGCATTTGCGTACGGGCAGCTGGAACGATGAGGAAAAGGGTACTGACTTCACTAAACGTACTACTGACCTTTAAATTGAAACCCATGAGTAGGGCGGCCTCCAGTGTGAATGTCTCTGTCAGTTGAACCTCACCTCCTATACCCAGAGATAGGATATCCAACCTAAGGGAGCCATTGCCATTGGTGGCAGGATAGTCTTCTTCTATTTGTGCACCAGCACTTAGGAATAGGAGGGATAGGATAAAGAATACTGAAATCTTTTTCATGTTGTTACTTTTTGAATTATAATGAATCATCAAATCCCTTTCAGGGTTTGATTCAGTTTGATTGTAAGAATGGATGGGGTAAATTCATATGTTGTATGTGATTCTGCCATCTGGAATAAAACTAACTAAATAACTTAACTTTAGATGTAATACGAACGAACTAAATGAAACATTAAAATGGGTAAATACCTAATTGTAATATTATTCTTTTTAGTTAACACATTGGCGTTAAAATCTCAGAATTCATGCGATTCCGGGCATATTATAGTATCAAATAAAGTTAAATACAAAACAGACAGCCAACTTTTCAATTCACTCTTGGATGATGTAGGAATACGGATTGAATCCGAATGTCTAGGTTTTTATACCGTTTTCGGTGTGGAAAATAAGCAATTGTATTTAGATGAAATTATAGTTAATGAAAGTGCAGATACTTCTATATGCCTTGACCAACTAACAAGAATCCATCAACTAAAAGAAACTGTAAAATCTGATTTTAGCGGTATAATTGAATTATGCGGATATCATGAAAAATATATTCTGAACAAGAAATTTCCTAGTGTTCAAACCAAAATTCACAAAAAGTATATCCTATTAAAAATTAAAAGAGGGCAAATAGTCAAACAGAAGAAATTTACCGGTAAAAAGTATCTGAAATTTAAAAATAGGCTATTCAATACATTCTATAAAACAGAAAAATATGATGAATTAGAAGCATTGATAATGAAAGAGAATAATGTCGAAGACTGGATTGCAGAAACGCTAATCAGAGAAAAATGGTTCTTTTATATCGACGACTTCTGAATTATATATAATACACACAACAACATACATATGTCCCTACACAGCTTGTTCTAGGACAGATTTAGTGCAACAGCATATCGACTCAGTCATGTCATTTTGCCCACAGCAATGGCTCAACCTATCTCGTACGTTTAACCAGATGTCTTAAGTACAGTTTTTTGTGTATTCATATCGCACTCGTTTGGTACGGACATGTGTATTAGGCATCCAGTATCCTAAACAGGGTATAGGATTAACCCATTTCAGAAACGCTCATCATCTTATCTTCCACGAGATGTACCAATTCTGTATAATGAGGCATCCGTTTAGTCAGCCTATCCCTTTGGTTGGGAAGGTCGATGTCTATATGTTCCACAAAACGGGATGGCGCAGACTTCATAATATATATGTCATCAGCCATATAGACAGCCTCCGGAATATCATGGGTCACGAACATGATGGTAGGGTGGTATTCAGACCAGATATCCAGCAGTAAGTCCTGCATACTCAGTCGCGTCTTGATGTCCAATGCTCCAAAAGGCTCGTCCATCAGTAGGATTTCGGGATTGGCCAAAAGGGAACGAGCGATAGCCACACGCTGTAATTGTCCACCCGAGAGTGACGGATAAATAGCGTGCTTTTTTTCATGTCCTTCCAGACCCACTTTCCTGATGAGTTCCATGGCACGGTCATCCCTTTCGCTCTTGGCCACTCCTTTGAAGCGCAATCCCATACCGACATTATCCAAAACGGACATCCAGGGAAGTGATGAATATTGTTGGAAAACCATACTGACCCTATTTTCGGGGGATACTTCCTTACCATTCACAAGTACCTTGCCCTCTGTTGGGGCTTGCAAACCTGCGATATATCTGAGGAGTGTGGATTTTCCACAACCGGACATACCCAATACGACCACGAACTGGCCTTGGCCCGGCTTGTCCTCTATCAATAGACTGAGGTCTTGTATGATCCAGTTCTTACCTCCATCATAACTCTGGCTGATGCCATTCAGCTCTACGATATTTTGCCTATCTGTATCTTGAAATTGCATGTAGCAAATATTAAATGCTTAGAAAATAATACATCCGTTAACCATGTCCTCTTTCCACATACTTGTATGGGAAGAAGATACGGTCAATCAGCCTTAGGATATAATCCTGTAGAATACCAATGATGATAATGATGATGAGTAGTACAAAAGCATATTCAAGGTTGGATTGCTTCTTGAACTTGAACATCATACCACCCAGTCCTCCTTGCTCGTTCAGCATTTCGGCAATGGTGATATAGGTCCATGAGATGGCTGTCAATACTCGTATGTCATCCGAAATCCTTGATAGTACGGATGGGATATATACCGTTCTGATGGTATCCCATGTACTAGCTCCTAATGTAAATACGGTCTTGAGGTACACTTCTTTCACCTCATCAATCCTTTGTACCACCACAGGAACGAGATATACGATAATACCAAAGGCAAGGAATGCTATTTTCATATTATTCCCAATACCAAACCAGAATATGAAAATAAATGTAACTGCAGCCAAGGGTATGAATCGGAATGAGTCGAAAATCTGACCGAATAGTCCTCTGAATAAGGGGACTAATCCCAGCAGGAAACCCAGCGGAATCGAAATCAGTATGGCGACCATATAACTTAGGATATTAATCCATAATGATTTTCCTGTATTCTCGATTAACTTGTATTTATTGATGAGTGTGGGAATGGCCTGTATGATGCCCCAGGGTTGGGGAAGGGACGAGTAACTTCTTTCAATGGTGAAGCCATATTGTGCCAACTGTTCTGCTGGCATTGCCATCAGGGTATCCAATTCTTCCCCTATGAGGGAGTCCGCATGTATAATTTCAACAACCTTGGGTTTCTTCGGAGGGATAGGATTGCCCAAAGAGTCATTAGTAGCTTTGACTTCCTCATAAATTGTATCATTCTCAATGTATCTGAAATTTGTTACCTGACTTCTGTCATCAACTCGGGTCAGTTTAGGAGCTGACAAGAATTCAGCCGTAATTGCCCATATGGCAAAGAAGATGAATAAGCCTGCAATTCCAAATAGGATTTTTTGCCGGGAGTCGAGTTCTCCTCTTAGCTTAAATAAATTTTCAAACATAAGGTTGGAAAGCTTTTATGTTTGGTAAATATACATAAATACTCATCTGTATCATTCACGGATTAGATGAATGTCTGATTTTTATTGATAAAGATATTTTTGTTTGGAAATGATGTGAATTGTAATGGGTTTGGGGTGAAAAACAAAAGCCCCGTCCTAAACGGACGGGACTCCTCAGTTTTATACAAGGGTAGTGTATAAATGATGAGGATACCCCGTCATTCATACCTTGGACTTGTATATGTTAGTCTTCAACCAATTGGAAATCCGTTCTACGGTTCTTGGCCTTACAATCATCAGTAGCATTGGATTCGCAACCCGGAACCGGCTTGTCTGGTCCGTTACCTACGATAATGAAACGGTTCTTATCCATTCCGTGCTCCTGGATCAGATAATCAGCTACGGATTTGGCTCTTTTTAGGGATAGAGCCTGATTGGAAGATCTACTTCCTACGTTATCAGTATTTCCTTCTACCCTTACACGAGCATTGGAAAACATCTTCGCCAAATCGGTAAATTCACCATCAATGATATATTTCGCATTTTCACTCAAAGTATATGAACCTGTAGGGAAGCTGATTCTAACTGCCTTGGAAGAAACGGCTTCCTTGGTCTTGTCAGCATTGGTAGCTTCGGTAAATTTCTTACCGCCTTCTGCTTGGTGCCCTTGTCCACTAAGGTCAACTCCATTCACGATATTCTTATTGGCGATAAGCCTCCAGTTAGGTGCTTTTTGGGTATCGTCCTTATATCCCTCACTGATGTACGCAGACTTCATTTTGGAATATAATTTTTCTCCTGTTACACCTTTGTAGTCCGGATTCATTCCGAAGAAATTCAGGTTGTCACCATGTGTGGCCAATCTAACATTATTGATGGCATTTAGCGCATATTCCTCGGATACGTTAAGTCCGTCAGCAAGGATAGCTGCAGCTTCCTGCTTCTTTGCAGGATCGGTATTGAGTGCTGCTGCTCCTCTCATCCAACCTTCATACAATTGTTGGAGTTTGGTTTCATTGTTCTTGATGTAATCTTTCTTTGCATAGAAGACATCAGCAATGATATTCGAGGCATTCTTGGTACTTTGTAGTACCCTTGAACCCGGGACACTTTCCACACAGTCCTGATCATCCGGACTCCATACCACGGCAGCATCCACTTCTCCTGCCTTGAAGGCAGCGGCAGCGTCAATGGCACTTGCCAATTTGACGAGTTCAACATCAGAAGTCTTTAGATTACCTGCGTCCAATAGCCAGATAAGGAAAGAGTGGGATGGTGATAATTCACCCACGGCAATTTTCTTACCTTTCAAATCACTAACATTCTTGATTCCTCTACGAGTCACAATAGCATCTCCACCACGACTCCAATCCGCTTGGAAAACCACCTGTGGATTCCCGGGAAGCAGACCCGATTCCGTTGGGAATGCATCAATGGTAGCCCAGAGTAAGTCCACTTGGTCTGCCTTGAAAGCATCCCGTGACGCTACGAAATCGTCCAGTACATGGAATTGTACCTTGAATCCGTAGTCCTTGTAGAAATTGGATTGGGTATTGGCATCGAAGCCCTTGTTCCAATACTGACCAGCGGCATATCCACCCCATGTTACTACTCCGATATCGATGACATCACTATCGTCGTTTTTATTATTGCGGGGTTTGTTGACATTGGTGCCATCCGTTGAGCCTCCGCTTCCACCATTATCGCCTCCACCATTGATGTAACCATTGTTCTTTAACCAAGTAAAGCCGAAAAATAGACCTCCCACGATTGCTACTACTATCAATAGCTTGGATAAGGGAGTCAGTCGTCGTCTTGCCATTTTATTCTTAAGTTTAGATATTAAGATGTTCAGATATTGAGATGCATGGATTCGGATTCTTGGAATCCCTACATCTTATATGTCTGGTTTTATTCGAAATCAAAAAAGTTATCGTATTGGTTCTTATGAGCCGGAATGGGTTTGGATATGGGCGCATTCAGGTCTAATTCCACCTTGTCATCGTTGGCGTTATCAAGAAGACTCTGTTTGTCATCACCCAATAATAGTGATGTACCTTCCTTTTCCCAGATTTCCAACATCTTCAATCCTTCTTCCTCAAAGACACCATTCTGTAAGTCTACGGAATCCATGAAATTCGTGGACATGTCCATGAAACGTTCCATCTCACCTACTTTCTGACTGACATCGTCAGCAATCGCTTCCAATGCCATATCGAACATTTCCCTTTTGTCGCTATTACCTGAGATGATATTCATGGCAGACTTCATAGCAGAGTGGGATGCGCGTATAGCCTTGCGTTCCTGCTCCTTTACCATGACCTGGTCTTTCACATCCTCCAGAAGAATTTCGGAATTCTCATACATCTTGGTGAGTACCCTGTAAAGGATTTCCATCTTTTTGTACAAGTCCTCCAATTTCATATTGGACTCCTTAAGACGTCCCGCCTTACGGGACTTGAGAATCATGATGTTTTTCTTATCCTGGGATTTGGCTCTGTTGGCCAGATTCAGATTGCTTTGGATTTGACGCTGATTATTCTTGATGACCTCCTTAAGCTTATGCATCTGTCCTCTTAGGATACCAATTTGGGAATTCATTTTCCTCAAATTATCCTTTAGGTCCTCGATGTAGCTTTTCAGGATACCAATAGGGTCTATCTGTACGAACATACCGGTAATGAAACGCATGACACTTTTGTAACTGTACCAAACCAAATTCCTCATTCTTGGGTCGAGTACCATATATATGATAGCTGCCAAGGCCATGAGCATGGCTCCCAGATAAAGTGTATTCTCAGTCAGGAGAATAATTTGTTCCATGAATTGGTAACCAACAAAGGCCAGTCCACCTAGGATGGCTACGCCGAATACCATTCCCGTTGTTCCCTCGGGCTTTTCCCAAAATGATTTAGGTTTAAAATCCTTTCCGTCCATAATGGATATATAATTATGCTTTAGTTATAATTCAAATTTCAATTACTTCTTTTCCTCTGAGCCTGAATCGGTAAAACGTTTCAGATTGTCCACGTCATGTTTGATTTGGTTGACAACAAACTCATAGGAAGCGTAGAAATGATTCTTTTTGGAATCAATCTTCACCTGGTCCTCCATTACCTTTTCTGATACGGTATTGATTTCCTTGGTGATGGTTTCTATTTCCTGTTTCATTTTTTCAATCAACTGTAATTGCTCTTGTCTTTTGCTTTTCAGTTGTTCGATTCTCTGTAATTCGCCATCTATCTTCTGACTTCTCCCCCTTTTTACCGCTTTCATGAAACTAGCTTCTTCCTTAGCCAGAATATCCAGATAGAACTGGGCGGAATCATAGATTTTTTTCTCGGTGGCACCCATGGTCTTGACTGCTGTCAATGCAGATTGGAACCTAAGGTTTTCATCCATTGGCATCTGAGCGAACGATTGTAACGTCTTCTTGAATTCAAGATAATCGACTCCGTCGATATTGTTCTCCTCGATGGCCTTTAGTAGATGGTCTACGAAAGCTTGCTTGACTTCTCCCTGTACGGCTTTCATTTCCTTAGACGAGGGAGGAGGTGTAATGGTTTCATCCTTGTTGTCATCGGCTCTCACGATGGTATTTCCCTTAGTGGGTCTTTCTTCCTTTTTGGGTTGGGGATTTTCCTCTACGACTTCTTTTTTCTTACCGTCGTCCTCAACTACAAAAAGTGATTTTAGATTTTTCCAGTTCATTATCTACAAAAGTGATATCCAATGATAATAATTGAAGAATATATCAAAAAGTTATTGAGATGAAGGTGTTGTCGGACCAAAACCTCTACTATTTCTACTAAAATAGTGTTTTATGCCCCAAAAGTACAATATTTATGTCATTCAACCTCTGATTGTATAACCAATCGTGGTCCATTTTTTCAGTGGTTGGGTCCTTGTTTCAGGATTGTAGAATGAATGTGATTGTACTAATGAAATTCATAGACCAACTTGACAGAATAGTGGAATTGGAAAAAATTCCTGAAAGGATTGTTTCCCTTGTTCCTTCCCAGACCGAATTGTTGTATGATTTGGGCCTGGGTGACCGTGTGGTGGGTATTACAAAGTTTTGTATTCATCCTGAAGTATGGTTCAGGAATAAGAAAAGGGTAGGAGGTACCAAGAATTTCAAGGTGGAGGTCATTAGGGAGTTGCGACCGGACCTGATATTGGCCAACAAGGAGGAGAATACCAAGGAGGGTTTAGAAGAATTGGCTAGGACGATTCCTGTCTGGATCAGTGATGTCAAGCATTTGCCCGATGCCTTGGGGATGATTCGTTCGGTAGGACTGATGCTGGACAAGATTGATGAGGCTGAAGCGATGGTTTCTATGATCGAGGGGAAAAGATTGGCTTGTTCCGGACTCGTGAAAAGGAAATGTGCCTATTTGATATGGAGGAATCCTTACATGACCATCGGAGGCGATACGTTCATTCATGAAATGTTGGCACATGCCGGATGGGAGAATGTCTTTGGCAAGGAGTTGAGGTATCCATCCATAGGTATTGAGGACTTGGCATCGTGTGATGCTGAGGTGATATTCTTATCATCGGAACCTTTTCCTTTCAAGGAGCAGCACTTGAAAGAGATTGAGGAAGGTACTGGCAAGCAAGCCGTTATCGTAGATGGTGAAGCTTTTTCATGGTATGGAAGCCGTCTGCTGCATGTCTGGGAATATTTTCGTAAATTGAATAATCAATTGTCATAGAAAGTTAATGTAGGATAATCTGAATTTTTTTCTCCTAATTGCTTTTATTTTAATGAAATATGGCTTACTTTTGCATCCGCTTAAGAAAAAGCAAGGCCACGTAGCTTAACTGGATAGAGCACCTGATTACGGCTCAGGAGGTTGCAGGT
>JAHDHL010000014.1 GCA_020631355.1 Saprospiraceae bacterium
AAAATCATGTACTCACTCGGTTGTTCCAATGAATGGCAGGAAATCTGGTCCGATAGTGGTGCATCACTTGCAACTGCTTCCCCAAGTACATCCCTATATTTACCGAATCCCCAGTCTGACTGGGAAAATAAGATGATGGGCATCAATACGGAAGGATTCAACTTCATCCGGATTGCATTCGTCAATATTTCAGGTAGGGGTAACAATCTTTTCTTGGATAATATCAATATTCAAGGCTCGATGTCCATTGTATCCAATGAAAATATCAGCTCTTTGGATTATTTGAATATATCACCTAATCCAAGTAAGGGATGGCTGAATTTGGATATCTCCTTTAGTCAGATAGAGGATTATTCGATAGTCATCCATGATGCGGTAGGTAGAATGTCTTATTCTCAAAATCATTCAGGAAATCGTTTGAATGAAAGTATGGACATATCTCAACTGTCCAATGGCGTGTATTTCATTAGCATTATCTCTGGAAATGAGTCCATAACCAGAAAATTCATACTAGCCCAATAAACGAATTCAATCAACACAGAAAATAAATGACCATGCGGATATTTTACTTCCTCACTTTCCTTACAATTATCCTCTGCACGGAGTTGGCATCAGGGCAACATGTACAACGTTGTCATGCAACTGAGATTCATGATGAAACATACGTTCAAGACGCGGATTACAGGCATTGGTATGATACGAGAATGGTAGAATTAGATGCTATCAGAACATCTACAGTGAATAATGCTGAGCGATTTGATTGTATCAATCCGATACTTATTCCTGTAGCAGTTCATTACGAGGGTGTGACAAATCAATCCATGTCTTGCTTGACCAATCTGGCTTTAGCCCAATTGGAAGTGATGAATGAAGCATTCTCTGCCTCTAATCCTGATATTTCTGCATTCAATGCTGTCGTGGATCAGACGGAGATGACCATAGATCAGTTGGCGCAAGAGGGAGCTTGTATAGAGTTTTGTTTGGCCGATGCGGATCATCCTGCGGGATTCGGACTGAATGATGGTGATTATGCCATCACAATCAATGAGGATTATGTAGCTAATAATAACTTCCCCAATTTCACTAATGGAATATGGGCGGGGTATCTGAATATTTTCGTAACTGAAGGTACTGGAGTATTGGGTTATTCCCCATTATATGGTAATGCCAATGGTTCAGGAATTGTTATAGAGGCTTGTGTTTTTGGCACAACTTCTACTGCATGTGGTAATGGAATTGGTCCGGATGGGAACTGCCTGTTTTCACAGTATAACACAGGTAGAACATCTGTTCATGAAGCAGGACACTATTTGGGATTGAATCACCTCTGGGGCCCAGGAAATCAGGGTACAGGAAGTTGTAGCACAGATGATGGACTACCTGATACACCTAACTCTGAATCAGAGAATTTTGGTTGCCCTATCATTGGTTCTTCTTCTTGTGGTTCAGCTGACATGTTCATGAATTATATGGATTATGCCAATGACGAGTGCATGTACATGTTCTCTGAGATGCAGGCACAATTGATGTATAATTCTGCAAGCTCCATTTGGAATACACAATCGGTCAAGTGTAGTAGTTCGATAACTATCAATGATGCATCCATCGCTAATATTGTATTCCCAGCTAATAACTCTTGTGGGTCTTCGGTTGCACCTATAGTACTGTTGAGGAATGCGGGTGCGAATACATTGACGAATGTTGAAATCAATTATAGTGCAGGAGCCGCAGGATCCAATACGTTC
Source organism: Saprospiraceae bacterium (assembly GCA_020631355.1). GTDB lineage: Bacteria > Bacteroidota > Bacteroidia > Chitinophagales > Saprospiraceae > JAHDCE01. Next base: position 1,746 of record JAHDHL010000014.1, read on the forward strand.
AACTGGACAGGTAGCTTGCAACAGAACGAATTTGAGACCCTTACATTGCCATCAATTGCTATTCCGAGTACGAATTATACCTTAGTGGTTTCGACTGCCAATCCAAATGGCATGGCGGATGAGAATCCTACTAATGATTCAAAATCTGAACCACTTGCAGTGCTTGAGGGTGTGGGTTTGCCATTCACAGAGGATGTGGAGGATTTCTCACAGCCATTCCCTGCCCAAGGAATCATCATAGACAATATTGATAATGATAATTTCACATGGGATAGGAGACCAGGAGCTTCAGCATATGGGAATGGGGTTTATTCCATTTATTTCAATAATTTCGATGCGACAAGTGGTGTAGGAAATGAAGATTGGTTCATTCTTCCTGAAACAGATGCTTCTGGCTTCAATTCAGTTAATTTATCCTTTGACTTGGCTTATGCTTATTTTTCAAGTGGAACGGATATCAGGGAAGACCAACTGAAAATCATGTATTCTTTGGGTTGTACGGATACTTGGCAAGAAGCTTGGTTGGATGGTGGAACATCACTCGCTACAACTTCTCCTAGTGCATCATTCTATTTACCTAATGCCCAGAATGACTGGGTAAACAAAACAATCGGAATCAATACGGATGGCTTTGATTTTATTAGGATTGCATTCGTCAATATTTCAGGTAATGGCAATAATCTTTATATGGATAATATCAATATCCAAGGATCTACTGCTATCGTCTCCAACAACGAAATCGAATCCCTGTCCAAGTTTGACATATCACCGAATCCATCACAAGGATACCTGAATGTGAATGTGGAATTTAAGCAACACAAGGAATTCGAAATCCTGATTCATGATATCATGGGTAGACAATTGTATTTCAGAAAACAAACTGCTGCCATATCCAATGAGCAATTGGATTTGAACGAGTTTGCGAATGGAGTGTATATGATTAGTATTCGCTCCGGTAATCAGATAATAACGGAGAAGTTTATATTGAATAAGTAAGATGTCTTAATTTTGGAAACAAGTGTTTAGACAGCTAACTATTTTAATATAAAATATATCTTATAATCATAACAGCCTATATTTGTAGAAGTATAGGTTGTTTTGATTTCTGTTGACGACAAAAATATACCCATGAATAACAACAGCACCATAAGTACAATAGTATTTTTAATTCTCATTTTGGTTTCATGGCGACCATTGAATGCACAGTCACCTTGTTATACAGATGAGCTTCACCAAGAACGGTACGATATTAACCCAGAATATCGCCATGATTTTGATGTTAGGATGCAAAAAAGGAGGTCGCTACTTGAATCGACTCAGAATCAGGATAGATTCTTTTGCGTGGATCCTATTATCGTTCCCGTTGCCGTACATTATAATGGGGTTACGAGCCAATCACTGAGTTGTCTAACCGATTTGGCTCTTTCCCAGATAGAGTTATTAAACAAGGATTTCTCTGCCACTAATGATGAAATTTCAAATTTCACAAATGATATTTTTGGTACAGATATAGAACCATCATTTTTGGCTGCAGAAGGAGCATGTATCCAATTTTGCTTGGCTGATGCTGATCATCCACCTCAATCTGGTCTTGCCGAGGGGGATTATGCTATTACCGTTAATGCGGATTATATAGCGGATGGATCATATCTATATTCCGATCCCATGTGGGCTGGTTACATGAACATCGTTGTACCCAATGATTTATTTGATGTTTATGGTTTTACAGAAATATTATTACCAGCGGATGGTAGTACCATAGTGGTCAGTAGTTGTGTATGGGGAAGTGGTGATATTGAATGCGGTGATGGATTCGGTTCGGGTGAAAGTCCGTTTGGAAATTGTTTTTATACTCCTCCAGATTACACTTATGGAAAAACGACCACGCATGAAATCGGCCATTTTTTAGGACTTCATCATACTTGGGCTTCAGAATTTGGTGCTGGTTGCAATTATGACGATGGTTTTACGGACACACCTGATACGGACTCTCCTGCATTCCAGTGTCCGATAAATGACGCATCCTGTGGCAGTGATGACATGTATATGAATTTTATGGATTACGCAGATGACGAATGCCGTTATATGTTCTCGGAACAACAGGCTACTTTCATGTATAACAGGGCAAGTGAAATATGGAGTACGACGACTACAAAATGTAGTAGTACATTTACTGTGAATGATGCGAGTATACAAGATATTCTATTTCCGGTCAATACTGTATGTGGTTCGACTGTCGCACCTATAATCAGGCTGAAAAATGAAGGTTCTGCTGATTTGATTTCTGCTGATATACAATACGAGGTAATTGGCGGAGGTTCTGGAATGTTCTCATGGTCTGGTAACTTATCAGAGAATGAGAGTGAAGTCGTTTCGCTACCTCCTGTTGCTAGTTTAATGAATGATTTTACACTATCCATCCAAACTGTTAATCCGAATGGAGTGCAGGATGAGAATGTGTTGAATGATATTATTGAAAAGAATCTCGTGGTAGTCGAGGGTGTAAATTTACCTTTCACTGAGGATGTGGAGGATTTCTCCCAACCATTTCCTGCTCAGGGTATCACTATATTCAGTGAGGTGAATGATGGTTTCGAATGGGAAAAGAAAATAGGCGTTTCTGGTTACGGTAATGGTGTGTATTCTATTCTATTTGATAATTTTTCTGTAGGAAATCCTAATCTTGGTAATAGTGATTGGTTTATCTTGCCTGAAATGGATATAACAGGTTTTAATTCAGCAAAGCTGAATTTTGATTTGGCTTACACTTATTATGAGAGTGGTTCCCAAGTGCGTAGTGATGAGTTGAGGATTATGTATGCCTTGGGATGTTCCGGTGATTGGCAGGAAATCTGGTCAGCTAATGGAACAGATTTGGCAACAGCTTCACCAAGGGCAACCATTTATCAGCCTGAGAGTAGCAGCGATTGGGTATCCCAAGAGATAGGAATCAATACCGATGGTTCAGATTATGTAAGGATTGCTTTCGTGAATATTACTGGAAAAGGAAATTCACTTTATTTGGACAACATAAATGTCGAAGGTTCCATGAATATCGTTTCCACCAATGAAATTGAATCCTTGTCCAAATTCGATATTGCACCTAATCCATCACAAGGATACCTGAATGTGAATGTGGAATTTAAGCAACACAAGGAATTCGAAATCCTGATTCATGATATCATGGGTAGACAATTGTATTTCAGAAAACAAACTGCTGCCATATCCAATGAGCAATTGGATTTGAACGAGTTTGCGAATGGAGTGTATATGATTAGTATTCGCTCCGGTAATCAGATAATAACGGAGAAGTTTATATTGAGTAAGTAAGGGTTTTCCTGAACTCATTTCTCTTAGTACTTACATTTATGATGAAAACACCCTATATTGCGAAAATATAGGGTGTTTTGTATTAAAAGTACATTAGACCATCATACCATAATTTAAATATCCCATGAACAACAACATTACCCTTTGGGGAATCCTCTTATTATTACTAATTCCTTTCTTTCCTCTAAGTTCTCAAATACCTTGCGGAACTTCACAACATCATGCTGAATTATACAGCAGTGATCCCAATTATCGTCATGATTTTGATGTCAGGATGCAACATAGGAACACACTCCTAGAAAATGCACTCAGTCAGGACAGGTTATTTTGTGCCAATCCAATAATAGTACCTGTGGCGGTTCATTATAGAGGTGTTACTGGGCAATCCCTGAACTGTTTGACTGATCTGGCCCTATTTCAGATTGACGAATTGAACAAGGAATTTTCTGCTACGAATGATGAGATTTCCAATTTTAGCAGTGATATCGCAAACACGGATATTAGTCCTACATCACTTGCAGCAGAGGGTACATGTATCCAGTTCTGTTTAGCTGATGCGGATCATCCACCTGGATCGGGTTTAACTGATGGGGAATTTGCCATTACCATCAATGCCGGGTATACCTATTTTTTTACTGATCCTATGTGGGCAGGATATATGAATATTGTCGTTGCCAGTGATTTACTAGAATTTAATGGTTATGCGGAGATTATGGATTCTGCCGATGGTAGTTCGGTTGTAGTAAGCAGTTGCGTCTGGGGCAGGGGTGATGTCGAATGCGGAGGTAGTTTCGGGTCAGGTACTAGTCCATTTGGAGAATGTCAATATATTCCACCCAGCCATACCACCAGTAAGACTACAACTCATGAAATAGGCCACTTTCTTGGATTATTCCATATTTGGGAATCAGCAAATGGTTCCGGTTGTGATAACGATGACGGATTTTCAGACACTCCTGACGCTGGTTTTCCATCCTACGGCTGTCCTCTAATGAGTGAAGCTTGTGGTAGTAATAACATGTTCATGAATTATATGGATTATTCCTTTGATGAATGTCGCTACATGTTCTCGGAACAACAAGCAATATTCCTTAACAGTAGGGCAAGTGAGTTTTGGGGCACTACGAGTACCAAGTGTAGTGGCACTTTTTCTGAGAATGATGCGAGTATTCAGGAAATCGTATTTCCTGTGAATTCAACATGTGGGACAAGTGTCGCCCCAATTATCCGATTAGAGAATGCGGGGTCCTTGGTATTGTCATCTGTGGATATCTCTTATTCTGTGGTAGGTGGCGGAAGCGGTATGTATACATGGTCTGGTAGCTTACCTGCAGGACAATCAACCATTGTTAATTTGCCTGCTATTGCCAGTACGGGTAACGATTTTACATTAATCATACAAACATCAAGTCCTAATGGAACTAGTGATGATTACATCTATAATGATGATATAGAAACGGATATCACAATTATTGAGGGAATAGAAACACCATTTTATGAAGATCTCGAAGATTTCAATCAACCCTTTCCAGCTCAGGGAGCAACCATTTTTAGTACAGTAGATGATGATTATGATTGGGAAAAGAAAATAGGTGTCTCAAGTTATGATAACGGTTTTTACAGTATTCATTTTAATAATTTTAGTGTAGGTAACTCAAGTATAGGTAATGATGATTGGTTCTTATTTCCAGAAATGGATATAACAGGATACAATTCTGTAAACCTTTCATTCGATATGGCTTATACTTATTATATGAGTGGGTCGCAAACGCGCAGTGACGAATTCAAGGTCATGTATTCATTAGGTTGTTCGAATGAATGGCAGGAGGTCTGGTATGCCAATGGAACTGATTGGGCTACGGCTCCTCCTAGTAGTTCCATCTATCAGCCAAGTGGAGAAAATGACTGGGTTACCAAAGATTTCGCAATCAATACGAATGGTTCCGATTTTATAAGGATTGCCTTTGTGAACATTACAGGAAAAGGAAATTCCCTTTACTTGGATAACATCAACATCCAAGGTTCGACAGCTATAGTCTCCACCAATGAAATCGAATCCTTGTCCCAATTCGATATATCACCGAATCCATCACAAGGATACTTGAATGTGAACGTAGAATTCGAACAAAACAAACAGTTCGAAATCCTGATACATGATGTGATGGGTAGGGAATTGTATTACAGAAAACAAATTGCTGCCATATCCAATGAGCAGTTGGATTTGAGTACATTCTCGAATGGTGTTTATCTGATAAGTATCCGAAGTGGTAATCAGATCGTTACGGAGAAAATTGTTCTGAATAAGTAATCAATATTGAAATTCCTGATAAGGAAACACTCATGTTTTTAATTAGAACACTCTATACTTAAAGTATAGGGTGTTCTAAGTTTCAGGATTACCATTCAGTTCTAAAATAATAAAATGTATCCATGCTCAATTTTTATAACAACGCTTACTTATCCTCCATCCTTTTAATTTTATTATTTCTTAATCCTATTTTTTCTCAGGTTCCCTGTGGAACTACAGAAATTCATGACAATCGATATGTAATAGATGCAAATTACCGCCACGATTTCGATGTCAGAATGCAGCATCGGAAAACAATATTGGAGACAACGTTGAGTCAGGACAGATTCATTTGCAACGAACCTATAATAGTACCAGTTGCAGTACATTATAACGGTGTCACAACCCAGACATTGGATTGTTTGACAGACCTTGCACTTTTTCAGATTGACCAGTTGAATAAGGAATTTTCTGCTACGAATGATGAAATTTCCAATTTCTATGAAGATATTATTGGCACTGATATAGACCCTGAGTCATTAGCAGAAGAAGGAACTTGTATTCAATTTTGTTTGGCTGATGTCAATCATCCACCACTATCAGGTATTAGCGAGGGTGAATATGCAATAACTGTGAATGAAAGTTTTGTAGCTAACGGTAGCTATCTATTCACACACCCCATGTGGGCGGGTTATCTGAATATCGTTGTTCCTAATGATTTATTCGAATATTTGGGATATACCCAACTTTTACAACCAGCTGATGGAAGTACGATTGTAGTCAGTAGCTGTGTTTGGGGTAGAGGAGGAGCAGAATGTGGTGATGGATTCGGTTCAGGCCAAACGCCATTTGGTGAATGTACTTATATACCTCCGAGTCATACATACAATAAAACAACCAGCCACGAAGTAGGCCATTTTCTTGGATTGAATCACGTTTGGGAATCAGAGGAGGGTAGTGGATGTGATTATGATGACGGCTTTACAGATACTCCTAATGCAAGTGGTCCCACCTATGGTTGTCCGAATAATAACAATTCTTGTTGGAGTGATGATATGCAAATGAATTATATGGATTATTCAGATGATGAATGCCGATATATGTTTTCAGAACAACAAGCAACGTTTATGTATAATAGAGCTAGTGAGCTGTGGGGTGTTTTCTCATCCAAGTGTAGTAGTAATCTAACTGTAAATGATGCCAGCGTAAGAAATATAATATTCCCATTAAATACTTCTTGTACTTCTGATGTTGCTCCTGTAGTACTTTTGGAAAACGTAGGTACGACAAATTTAACATCAGTAGAATTTTCTTATTCTGTGGATGGAGGTGAGTCTGGTACCTATGTTTGGACAGGCAATTTGTCAATGAATGAAACTGAAATAGTCTATTTGCCAATGATTGCGGGTTTGTCAGGGAATTATACCTTGAATATTGAAACCTCTAATCCGAATGGTCTCTTGGACGATAACCCTTTTAATGACGCAAAGGATAAGAGTGTGTCAATAGTAGATGGTATAAGTTTGCCATTTATGGAGGACAATGAAGATTTCTTACAACCCTTTCCTGCACAGGGAGCCTTGACAACCAGCATTATTGGTGATGCTCATGATTGGATTAAAAAGTCAGGTATCTCAGGTTATAATGAAGGGCTTTATTGCATTCATTTTGATAATTTTAATGTAGAAGATAAAAATAAAGGCAATGATGATTGGTTTGTTTTACCGGATTTAAATGTTACTGAATTCAATTCAATTAACTTGACCTTTGATTTGGCTTACACCTATTTTCAGAATGAATCGGAGATACGTGATGATGAATTAAGCATTATGTATTCACTTGGTTGTTCTGGGGCATGGGAAGAAATATGGTCAAAAAATGGTTCTGATTTAGCTACCGTACCTCCTATGGCTTCCATATATGAACCTGAATCAGTTGGTGATTGGGTAACAAAGGAAATGGGTATCAATACCAATGGTTCTGATTATATCCGTATTGCTTTCGTCAATAAAACCGGAAAAGGAAATTCCCTTTACTTGGATAACATCAACATCCAAGGTTCGACAGCTATAGTCTCCACCAATGAAATCGAATCCTTGTCCCAATTCGATATATCACCGAATCCATCACAAGGATACTTGAATGTGAACGTAGAATTCGAACAAAACAAACAGTTCGAAATCCTGATACATGATGTGATGGGTAGGGAATTGTATTACAGAAAACAAATTGCTGCCATATCCAATGAGCAGTTGGATTTGAGTACATTCTCGAATGGTGTTTATCTGATAAGTATCCGAAGTGGTAATCAGATCGTTACGGAGAAAATTGTTCTGAATAAGTAAGTGTATTGAAAGTTGTAAATCAAATCTTTACTGAATGAAATAGGAATTGAATATTTCAGAATCATCTACATTATAACTTAAAATCAGGCAATTGATACCTAAACCCCGTATATTTAAGTTTCCGGTTATTCATATATAGAATACCCGGAAACTTAAATATATACCAAAAAACAATTCCCATGATTAACAACATTGGCCTCACCCTAGGCTATATAACCATCTTCTTGATTTGTTTCATTAACCATTCTTGGTCCCAATCCTCAGTTTGTTACACGGATGTGTTGCATGAACAGAACTACGCCAGCAACGAAGAATACAGACGTGATTATGATGAACGAATGGAAGCCCGTTCGGAGCTTCTTGACGCTGTTAAGCTAGGTGCTAGACTAGATTGCGAATCTCCCATTATGATTCCTGTCGCAGTGCATTATGACAATGTAGGAAATCAGACATTATCCTGTTTGACTGAGTTGGCATTATCCCAGATTGACAGACTTAATCAAGATTTCTCATCGAATAATATTGATATATTCGATTATTATAATGCTACGGAAGGCACAAGACTTACAGTGGAACAACTGGCTGAGAATGGTGCTTGTATCCAATTCTGTTTGGCAGATAAGGACCATCCTTCAGGAATGGGTTTGGAAGATGGGGATTATGCCATCACAATCAATCAGGGTTATACCACGCCCGGTGGTTGGAATAGTCAGATACCTAGTGTTTGGGCTGGATATTTGAATATGAAAGTCATAGATGATATGCCTACGAACGTATTGGGATATTCTCCTGTATTTGGTGATCCCAATGAAAGAGGGTTGGTGGTTTCCAGTTGTGTTTGGGGAACTCCTGAGTATGGATGTGGTAGCGGAATAGGTTCTGGGTATAGTAGTAATTGTAGTGTGAATGACAATTATGAATTAGGACGAATTGCCACACATGAAGTTGGACACTATCTTGGCCTCCAACATCCTTGGGGTTGTAATTATATTATGAATTCATCATGTTGTAATTTCGATGATGGAATAGATGATACACCCAATACCGATGCTCCTTGGTTTGGTTGCCCTGAGAAAGGTTCTGAATCATGTGAAAGTGATGACATGTACATGAATTATATGGATTATACTGGCGATGCCTGTGCCTACATGTTCACAGAACAACAATCAGCTTTGATGTATGCCCGGGCTGGGGAACTGTGGAGTGAGGATTGCCCCAAATGCAGTTCGACACAAAAAAATCATGATGCTAGAATCCTTGGATTCGATTACCCGAAATACAGGGTATGTGGAGATGTGGTATCGCCCAGAGTCATATTAAACAATGGTGGTTCTGAAATATTGACTTCCGTCGAGATTCACTATACCCTCGGGAATGGCCCTGTCAACACCTACACTTGGAATGGATCTTTGAATCAGCATGAATCAGAAGTAGTAACACTTCCAAATGCTACTCAACCAGATGGTAGTTTTTACATATTATCGGTATATACCTCCATGCCGAATGGCTTTAATGACCAAAATCCATCCAATGACCGTCAGGATCGAAAAGTATTATCCGAATTCGGAGCAGCATCACCTTTCGTGGAAGATATGGAAGTATTTGGAGCAGCATTCCCGACCCAAGGTATATTGATAGATAATAAGGACGATGATGAATATACTTGGGAGAGAAAGCCTGGTGCCTCGGCCTTTGGCAATGGGGTTTATGGATTACATATGAATAATTTTCTCGCTTTTGAAAGTACTGGGAATGAGGATTGGTTCATCTTGCCTGAGATAGCTACGTCAACTTATCCCTCGGTGGAACTATCCTATGATTTGGCATATGCTTATTTTTTGGTGAGTTCTACAGAGAGGATTGATATGATGAAAATTATGTACTCATTGGATTGCTCTGGCGAATGGCAGGAGCTATGGTCTGGTTCAGGAGCTGAACTATCCACTACGGCTCCAATGGATTCACCTTTTGTCCCATCAATAAATGATTGGGATTCAAAGATGCATTTCATTGATACATACGGTGCTGATTTTGTCAGGATTGCTTTCGTTAATATATCAGGTAGTGGGAATAATCTATATCTGGATAATATCAATGTAACGGGTTCGAATACGATTGTTTCAAATCAGGAAATCAATTCTTTGTCCGAGTTTAATATTTCACCGAACCCAAGTACGGGCTACTTGGATTTATCCATAGAATTTGAGAAACAGAATAATTATCAAATCAGGATTTTTGATGCCGTTGGAAAAATGGTGCATCAACAAGGAGGAAGTAATATTCAATTGAATGAAAGAATTGACTTATCACATCTTCCAAATGGGATATACTTCATCAACTTAATGGTAGCTGACCAAATGATAACCAAGAAATTAATCTTATCCCAATAGGTTTGATTTAGGAAAATGATTAGGAAAGCCCGAATAGAATTATCTATTTGGGCTTTCTCCATTGATGAACAAATGTTGCTCCACAAAATCTGAAGGATTGATATAGCCAGTGGTATCCATTTTGTATCCGCTTCCGATTCCCATAAAAATATCATCCCTGACTTCAAAGTGAAGATGTGATTTGTACAAACCATCGGCATTGCCAATCTTTCCTATGATTTGTCCTCGTTTGACCCAATCATGCTTACGGATATGCATTTCACTACAATGCGCATACAAGGAAATAATGAATGGTCGTTCCTTGATATTCGTTTCATGAATGATGGCAATCACCTTGCCCCATCCACTCCAACGCCCCAAATCCGAGGCAAATAATGTATATCCATTTCCAATGGAATGAATATCGTCACCATAATCCGTATCGCCTCCACCCACACCGTTCAAATCATCTCCGAGGTGATAATTTTTCTTGAAAGGTTGGGCATTATAATATCCCTTGCCATCGGGAAATCCTACGGGATGTCCGAAACCCTCCCCAGCACTAAATGTAGGATGCTCCTTGAAAAGAGATATATAGGATTGAATCGTAGAATGCCTATAACTCTCCTGAAATGAACCAAGGCCCATTTCAGATGTGCGCTCTCCGTTTTGACAGGAGAGAAAAAGAATGGAGAATAATATGCAGTTGAATAATGGTTTCATATAAGGAAACGAAAAGGGTTCACCCAAACTTGGATGAACCCCGATCAAATTTATTTTACCTCAATCCTTACACCCTCGGAATGGGAAGTGAATTCAGGAGCATACATACATTGTATCGTTGTGATTCCATTCGAAAAATCTCCTTTATGTTGTACCATTAGTGGATACTCGAAAACATAAGTACCCTTTGGAAGACGATCAAAGAAGAAATTCGTACTGGCATCCCTTGTGGATTCATAATAGCCAAGTCCCCCTTGCCATTTATATTGGCTGAGTACATTGACGGGTTCGAGTCCAGAAGCCCTCATGTCTTTCATGTGGACATATTCCATATCTCGATCAACTCGCAGTTCAATCCTTACCATTAGCTTGTCCCCTGGTGTAATCTGTTCCTGTGATATGGGTTCCATGAATTTACCCTTGGGGCCATCCTTTTCAAGAAACAGCTGTTTCTTCAAAGTCAGTGGTGTTTCCTCGAATGTGGTAATCTTATCCAAATCCTCCAAATATTGCCAATAAACAGCACCCCACGCAACCACATCATTAGGATTCGTCACCTTTACTTGTCCCATTTCCGGACGTACTTCATCCTTTTCGTATTTCACTTTGAAATAACCGGTACCTGCCTCTTTTTCCATCGCAGCAACATCCACAGGTTGCCCACCCATTTCTATCTGTATATCCTGGTCCTGCATCAGCCAATTGTCACCTCTCATCAAAAGGGCATATACTGCGGCAGCTGTACCCTTTGTGGTTTTCCAATTATTGGTCTGTTTGTTCTTCAGTAGCCAAACCTTTAGGTCGTCCACTGCTTGAACATCCTGGGCTACTTCGTCAAATGCCTCAATCATCAGTGCATGTGTCTCGATGGGTAATTGGTACCAGTAATATCCGGTATTATATTTCCAGTACATCCCCATTTCCTCATGATTCAAAGAACGTTCCTTGAGTGATTTCATAATATCATTGGTCGTACGCTCGTGACCACCCTTACGGTGTAGGGCCAATGCAATCATACCTTCCTGATACATGCCCTTATTCAACCAGAATTTCTGGGCTTGACCAATGTAATAGGTAGCTGCCTTATTAGCAGCTGAATTCATATCAATATCATTAAAGAATGAACGGGCATACAGATAATGGATAATTATTGAATTCAGATTGTCATCTTCCCATTTCGCATGTCCTTTCTTGACCCTCTTTTCCAGTCGTTCATATTCCTCAACCATTCTGTCATCGCAATAGACAACAGCCTTTCTCATCATCATATTCACCTTGTCATCCTTGCGGATATCCTTGACTCCTAATCTATCCAGATGCCCCATACCCTCAACGAGGTATTGTGTAATGTACCAGCTATCCCTGCCTCCCGGGAACCATGAAAAACCACCATTACCCAATTGCCTTTCCGTAATTTTGGCTATAGCCTTATCTTGTTCCTTGGCCATTTTATTCAAATCGAATAACAAGCCGATATTCTTTTTCTGCTGCGCCTCATTCTGAGCATCCATAACCCAGGGTGTGTCCTCAAGAATAGCATATTTCAATTCCTGATTCTTGGATAAATTGGATTGTAGGGCATCCGTATTCTTCCATTTTTCGAATACCTTTTGGATATTGGGCTGGCTATTGGCAACGGTACTAGCCAATGAATTGGCATAATATCTACTGAATATCTGCTCGGTACAATCATATGGATATTCCATAAGATAGGGTAGGGATTGGACAGCATACCATGCAGGATTGGAAGTGAATTCCAACGTCATCTGATGGTGTTGCAATGTATTGGAACTACCCGAATTCATCAGTTTGCTGAAAGTGAAATCCTTACTTTGTTTTCCCCTTACGGGTAATGGCAACGTTTCAGTGACCATCATTCTATTGGTTAGAATGGGTAGTGCATTTTCTTCTCCGTCTGAGAAATCCCCTGACTTTGCAATTACCCTATGTGTAATTGCATTCACTTTTCCCATGGGAATATCTAATGTCCATTTCAAAGGAGCGGATTGTCCGGCTTTAGCATCGAAACTTACCTGATTATTTTCATTGCCAAGTAACGCATCCACAGGCTCATTGGTAATGGCATCAAAAAGTTGTAATACGGCACTACCAGCCATATTTTTTTCTGTTAGATTAGATACCTTGGCAGTGAATTCAATTCGATCCCCCTCCCTCATGAATCTAGGAGGATTGGGTACAACCATCAAGTCCTTTTGTGTTACGACTTCTTTCTCCGTATAGGCTGTTTCCAAATCTTTCGTATGGGCAAATCCCATGAATTTCCATTTAGTCAATGCTTCATTCATGGTGAATTTAATAATGATGTTTCCATCCTTATCAGTCTTCAAATGAGGGAAGAAGAAAACAGTTTCGTTCAGATTCGTCCGGACTTTTACGTCATCAAAATCATCCGCATCATTCTTTTGCTCCTCAGATTTAACACCATTAGCCATCGTATTCAAATTCCCTGCAGGCAGACCCGTCTTCCTCATTTCTTCTGCTATTTTAGCTTTCTTCTTAGGTGAGGGTGGCGGTGGTGGTGGTGCTGCAGTTCTTGGAACCTCGGCTGCAACTGCCGTATCCATGACCATAGACTCTTCCACGGCATAAGCTCCATAACTCCTATATGAGTATGAATTGATAGGGAAGCCAAACCATTGAAGGGATCGGTACTCCCTATATCTGACATTAGGTATAGCATGTTGGAATTTATTCCCGTGTCGATAGTTTGAATGGCTGACACCGAAGTGATTGATTCTTAATCCAAGGCTAGGGTAGTGCCCGGGATAGAATTGGTTCGGCCAGTTATTGGAAGCGAATTGATCAAGGGAAGCATCATACATTCCTGCTAGCATTTCGGCGGTGACCATGTCTCCCTTAGGACCCGAAATCTTGATTTGCCATTCCTCATCCTGACCGGGATACAATTTGTCCCTGAATGTTCCATATTCGACTGATAATTCCTTATTGGACCAGGGTACAGCAATATTGATTGTTTTGGATTCGGTACGGTTGTCATGCACGAATTGTAAGTGATAGCTCAAGCCTCCCCTGTGTTTTTCTTCGATGGGGATTTCCAATGATTTCAACCCTTTCGGTGAAATCCATTCTCTTTTGACAATCTTATCCTGATGTTCGATTTCAAACAATACCTTAGCATCCCTGTGAGCTGAACCGATATGGATGACGGCCTTTTCCCCGGGTTCCAATTTGTTCTTCTCTATATTATGGAAGAATGCATGATGGTCCATGGACTTTTTATCCTTAACATCAAATACTGAGAAATACTTAGTGACCTCAACCACTTTTCCATATTTGTCCTTGGATTTCAATTCAAGCTTATATGAGCCTGCTGCAAAATCCGAGGGACTAAGATTGATGGATTGGGATGATTCAGTGTCGAACTTCTGATCTATGATTTTCTTACCCTGCAGATAATTCCTTTTGAGGTTTTCCTCTTTGTAGGGACGATTGGGGAATGTCTCCTTATATTCTTCCTTGGTTAGAACGAATTCATCTGGAACCGACCAAAACCTATCAATGACAAGACCATTGGGTATCAACTGGTGGATGGTGACTTGTCCTTTTGATTTTTCGTATTCACCATTCAGATTTTTCGAACTGATTTCAAATGATTCCAATTGGTTTCTATTAATGGACTCATCCACACTGATGTCAATATCCAAGGCAATGGTTCCCACATTGACGGTAGTGGTACTATTACGGGTCTCGCCCGTAATATCCGTTATGGCCGCATTGATGGTGTAGGAGAATAGTGGATTGGATGCTGCATCAACTGATTTATCTGGTATCGCATTGAATGAAATCTTGAATTGGCCCTTTTCATCCGTCGTTGTAGTACCATTGGTAATGATTTGGCTAGGAGAGGTAGGAAAACCTCTCCACCAATATCTCCAATAGGGGAAACGAGTGTTTCTAGTTACGGTATATTTGACTTTTGCGCCATCTATATTATTCCCGGCAAGGGCTTTGGCAAACCCACTGACTGTCACTTCGTCTTCCAGTTTATAAGAAGATTTCACAGGGTCGAATTTGACTTCGAATTTGGGTCGTTTGTATTCTTCTACCCTAAGATATTGTCTTCCGATGTTATTACCACCATAATGAACCACGATGGACATTTGTCCAA
Source organism: Saprospiraceae bacterium (assembly GCA_020631355.1). Taxonomy (GTDB): domain Bacteria; phylum Bacteroidota; class Bacteroidia; order Chitinophagales; family Saprospiraceae; genus JAHDCE01. The sequence continues at coordinate 16,950 of JAHDHL010000014.1, forward strand.
GCATGCCAGTTTCAGGTGCCGTAAAAGTACCACTAACCGTACCATATTCATTTGTAGTCAGATTGGTTTTTTTGATTTCTTGGTAATTGGCATCCAAGAAAGAAATTTCCAATTTCTTATTGGGTAGAATGCTTGGTAAACCTGTTTGACCATTCATTAGCAGAGGCAATGCCTTATAGTATATTGTTTGCCCGGGACGATAAATGGCTCTATCCAAAAACATGTGATTATTGACATAATCCTTTTCTTCATTTTTTCTTCTATAACCATAATGGGAATCACCAAAATCCTGATAATCCTTTCCATTCCTTAACTTGATGAAAATGGAATTGTTCTTGGTTTTGGAACTGGCAAAGCCATCCTTACTGGTCAGTTCTGTCTTAACCAATTTGTAATCATAACCCCTTTTTTTATAATTATAATCCCTTTGGAAAAATTCAACCGAAACATTAGTTAGGGGATATCCATTTTTTCTATTTACAACAAAGATTTCGACTTCACCAGTCAGATTATTATTGCGGCTGTGGTAAGCTAAGTTTGAAATTGTGGTTTTTGCAAATGTTACCGATCCTGCCTTATCATCAAACTTCTCATTAGTGGAAACCAAAACATAGTGGGTTCCAAAATCCAAACCTTTGATTTTATATTCAATGGAATGCGGATTATAATCCAAATCATTGGGGAGATCGATTTGTCCCTTATCTACAATAGTTCGTTGATTCATATAAGGCAGGAAATCATCATATTTTTTACGCTTTAGAATCTTTTCCTCCTCCACGCTGAGTTTGATTACCTTATACCAAACTTTATTTTCGTTTTGGTATTGAATACTGAAAGGAAAAGCTTCCTCAGAAACATTGACCTTTTCTACTTCTATGCTCAAATTCCTCTGCATGATCCTAGCCCATAACATGGCACATAATTGGGCACCGTATGTATCCCTTTTTTCCTGTTTTACCCTGGTACAAATTTCCAGCGCTTTCTTTTTATGCCATTTGAATTTTTCTTGACCAGAATTGAACTTGAATGATTCATCATAATAAAACTGGGCGATATGATAGTCTATTTCGGCACTTGATGGATGGGCTGCATACTTTTTAGACAGTTTTTGTAATGCATTGTAATACAATTCATCCTTGTTGGAAAGGATACTGTTCTGTCTGACATATTTAAGACGTTTGAGGTCTGCATCAATCAGTGCTTCAGGATTTTCATCATTCTTATGAAAATCGAGGATATTTTGGAAAAGTAATAGATTAATGTACTTATTATTCTCTGTATCCGCTGTCTTGAATGCCGTATTGATAAAAGCAGAATGGTCAGATAAGGCAGATTCCTGGTCAATATAAAATACATTCGCAGGTTCTGTCAAGTATGTCCTTTCATTCATAAAATGATCTATGGCCCTATGCATCAGAAAATCATAGAGCGTGGGCCTCAAGCCGTCCTGGAATTTTCTCTTTTTGTTGGGAGCTTGCGTTATGGCATCGAAGTCCCTGATAATCACCCTTTGAACATCCTTGTTACCAACGGAAGCAAGATAGAGGCGACTGATTTCCTCATTCAATTTTTCTATGGACCAAGTACTGATGTCATCGGGCTTATATTCTCCTGTATCTGTGCGGTCATTGAATTTCCAAATATTCTGACTCAGATAGTTCTGGTACAATTCCGCTACTATGGATTGAAGGATTTCCTTACTCGGAAAGGACGAAGATTCGATTTCCTTTTCCATATTATGAATGGCCTTTACATACCCATTTTCCTCTAGCTGTCCGATATATTTCCCCTTATACATCAGGGTCTTAATCACTTGGGATGGATTATTGTCTGCCTTGGCCCTGAGATAAAGTGCATCCACTTTTTCGAGCGCTGATTTTGGTAGTCCCTTTTTATCAAGGGAGTCGATGGTTGCCCATTCCTTAGGATAGTCCCCATCATTGAAAGACATCATAGGTTTCTCGTTTTTCGAATTATTGAATCCGAACAATGCTATGATTCCAATGGAAACAAACACTGTCAGGATACTCAAGTACGTTTTATTCATGATCAATTGGCTTCTTTTCATAACAATATAGTTAGTTATGTATAGACTGTGTTATTCATCACAAGAGATTCATTCAAATTCATTGAAGTAATTAGGAATATGAATCATCTGTGATGAGGGAATACTATTAAGATGCGGATTGTAATGAAATGGTGCTTTATCAGTAGGACATTAGTATTTCGTTAACGACCTTGATGAAGTACAAGGAGGGAACTATTGGAGCATGGGGTTGGAGGAGGAGGGGAGAGCTGCTTCGACAGGTAAGGAAACATGGAAAACGGAACCTTTGCCTAATTCTGATTCTACCCAAATGTGCCCTTCCATTTTCTCTACAATCTTCTTACATGCAGCCAAGCCGATGCCATGCCCCTCATACGTTTGGTTGTCATGAAGCCTATTGAATATACCAAAAACATTCTGCTGATATTCCTTGGCTATACCAATCCCATTATCTTCGATTGAAATCAGGTGTTGGCCCTCTTTCAGGTGATAATTGACATTTATGATAGGATTGATTTCTTTTTTTCTGAACTTAATGGCATTGGAAATCAGATTCTGGAACAGTTGTATGGCGATACTCCTTGGCATATTAAGCGTTGGCAGATGCTCCTGCACATTGATTTCAGCAGCATTATCAGATATATTATGGATGAGATTGCACAGTATGGAATTGAAGATTTCGTTCATATCCGTATCATGTACTAAGTCATCCGACCTTTCGATTGTGGCATAATCCAGAAGATCATCAAGCATTTGGGACATATCCTTTACACCCCCATTGATAAAACCCATGAGTTCAATGGTACTATCATCTAACTTTCCATTAAGTTTCCGTTGGAGTAGTTGGGTAAAATTACCAATGGTTCTCAGGGGAGCTTTCAAGTCATGGGAAGATGCATAAGCAAAGGCTTTTAACTCCTCATTTTTTTCCTTAATGATTTGGTTCATCTCCACAAGTTCCCTGTTTTTTTCGAACAGTAATTCCTCGTTTTCATGCGACTTGATCCTGTTTCGGAGTTGATATACCGCCAACATGTAGCTAGGGCACATGATACCAAGGATTTCAATTACTCTGACAAGTCGGTCCCGGAAGATAAGGTCACTGAAAAATAGAGATACGATCATGATGCCGAGAATGGAAACATTAGTCAGTAGCTTATACCGTAAATCCGTTTCGAAGATGAGATTGATGACACATATGAATATGGCAAAGGAAATCATTTCTCCTCTGGTATGTGTTCCCATTATGGCTAACGGAATGATGGTGATATGAACCACAAGTATGGTTAGGAGGGCTGTAGTGTCCAATGGGAAACGACTCAACTCGAATTGGAAAAGCTTAAATTTCCTATTTAAGAGTGGTAAAAAATATAGTACGAATGATAAATGGATTATAGCTAATACCTTGTAATTGGTATTATCCTGAATGATACCATCTCTCCAACGGTATACATCCAGAATGAGAAGTGCAAAGAAGAAAAAGATACCTAAATAAGATATGGCAACGGCACGGTCACCGTTGGCTTTGCGTAGTTTTTGATCTAATGATATGACGTTTGAGTTAATCCCCATGAGTGGGTGGCATCTAGTTTAGCTGAGAATTTATGTTTTTATACGTCAGCTACTGGCTTTCAGTTTCATATCTTTTGCAATTTCCTTACCCAGATAACCATCTATTACATGGTGCAACCAATAAATTACTGGCGTGAGTATGACCGCCATGATGAACTTATAGATATAGTTATTGAATCCAACTGCCAGGAAAGTAACGAATGTCCAAGGTGTAGGGCCCCCCGAAATTAATCTGGGTCCTAAGTAAAATGCTATGAAAAGAACCACGAAGCTGTCTATGAATTGGGAAACTAAAGTAGAACCGGTAGCCCGCGCCCAAATCTTTTCCTCCCCGGCCATCTTTTTTATCTTATGAAATACAAGGACATCTACGATTTGTCCTACCAAGAATGCGACCAATGAACCGATGATGATAAGTAATCCCTGTCCGAAAACACTCTTGAATGCTGCTTGCATGTCAGGTACACCAGATTTTGAAGCGCTTCCCACCCACCAACCAACGGGATCTAATGCGATTGCAGCATAAACCATCAGGAAAGCATAACTGATAAGCCCAACAGCGAGATAGGAAAGGAAACGTACCCCTTTCTTACCGTAATATTCGTTGATGACATCGGTCATGATGAAGACCACCGGCCATAACAATACTCCAGCCGTATATGTAAGTGAAACTTGTTCTCCAAGGATTTTATAGGATAATGGTTCGAATCCGAAAGTGGATTCCATCTGAAATATCTTAACTCCGATGAATTCTGCGATGAGAGCGTTAGAAATGAAAAAACCACCCAGAATAATAAAAAGTCGGGTTCCTTTATGTTCTATGATATGGCTCATGCTGATGAATTAGAATTGGTAGTAAACAAATGTTTTTGCCGTGCCGAAGTATTCTATGATGGATAAAGATAATAAAAGATATATCGACCATCGGATAACCTTGTTGTGGTGTATTTGTTCAAGACCGTGCAAATGATTCCTATTGAACCATTCCATCAAGAACATGAATCCGAGATACAAGAAAACCAAAGCCATTTCCACTTGACTCATCCCTAAGTGATTGATTTGTTCCAAGGGGTTATTAAGGATACCAATAAAGATATCTTGAATGATTTCAATGAATCTGAACATTGGTATATCATTAAAAAAAATACCGATTGAAAAGAATATCGAGGAGGTATAAATGAACCCCAACATATCCTTAGTGTGCGGGAGTTTCTTATACTTTTCAGGGAATCCTACTATTTTTTTATCCCATTCCATTATTCTCTCCAAGATGAGAATCAGTGAATGTAGAATTCCCCAAATGATAAACCCCCAGGCTGCACCATGCCAAAATCCCGAAAGGATGAAAATGATGAGTAAATTTCTACGGGTTTTGGATTCGCTTCTATTTTCCTTATTTCCCTGTAGTGGCCTATAAACATAATAAAGTAACCAGCCGAATAAAGATTTGTGCCATCGTTTCCAAAATTCTGTCATGGTTCTGGAAAAGAAAGGAAATGCGAAATTCTGCTGTAATTTAAAACCGAATAACCTTGCCGAACCTATGGCTATATCCGAATACCCAGAAAAGTCTGCATAAATCATTATGGAACTCATCAGGCAGAGGAATAAAATGAAAGAGCCATCATGTAGACCGGGTTCATAATATAAGTGCTGATAATAGATGAGCAAATTATCCGCAATGACAATTTTCTTGAAGAAACCCCAAAGGATTTGTCTCAAACCATCTATGGCCTGACGATAATCGAAAGCTCTTGGTTTATGGAATTGGGGAAGCAGATTCCTGGCCCTTTCTATGGGACCAGCCACCAACTGTGGGAAAAAGGCTACATAGCATGCAAATGATACCCAACTACTGGTTGGTTTTATCCGCCTTTCGTAAACGTCGATGGTATAACTCATGGTTTGGAACGTGTAGAAACTGATTCCGATGGGTAGGATGATGTTGAGTGTAATGGGGTCCGCTTCCATTCCGAAAAGGGAAAGTAAGGCAATGAAACTATCCGTGAAAAAATTAAAGTATTTGAATCCCACCAAAATGGAAAGGTTACCAATGATACTTAGCAAAAGCCATCTCTTTCTTATGTGTTTTTCCTGTTGCTGGTTTAATTGTAATCCTATGAAATAATCCAGGCATGTGCTGATGATAACCAATGATAAGAATCGATAATCCCACCATCCATAAAAAACATAACTAGCTATCAGAATCAGTAAATTCTGCAACTTGAATTTCTCCTTTTGAATCCACCAATACAGTAGAAAAACCAAGGGTAAGAATAATATGTATTCGATGGAATTAAATAACATATTATTTCAAGTTCAGTTCTTGCATGTTCTTCACTAATGCCGATGTATATTCCAAGGAACCCAGATGATTTAGATGACCCGGATTACTACAATATTCCATTTTATAAAAATTGGGATATTGACTAGGGTTGGAAAGGTTAATACAAGGGATTTCATGGAGGCTTTCTACATGTGATAATGTATTCTGACTCAGTCTACTGGGTATTAGTAGAATCAATTGGCCACCTAATTTTAAAACTTTTTTATTGATGGATTGCAATTCCTGAATATATATGGGATTGATTTTTCCTTTGATTTTTCCTTGGTTCAGAAGTAAGGAATTCTTATTCAGTTCATCCAATAATCTTTTATTATCCAAAACATCCCAAACCAATTGATGTCCCAGATTCTTTTTAACTCCTTTCCTGTCCCGCATGGCAAGAAATCCCTTTTGTTGTTGTATTTTTTGGATGAGGCGATTTTCCTTTTTATCGGATTTTCCTCGTAATAAATACTTTTTCATATCATTCAGCATCTGATATTTGAATACGCTATAAATAAATACCTTGTAACTGGAAAAAATCGATTGGAAATCCTTTTCATGATAATAATGACGAGTGTTGTACCATAATTTATCCAGTGACATTGTGCCTCTGATTCTCAAGGAATGCTGATTATTGGAATCCATTGGTTTGACATCGACTACCTCAAGGAATACATATTTCAATTGCTGTTGTTCTGGCCAATGTTTCAGAAAATGATTCACTACATAAAAAGACTCGGGAGGACGCATTCCATTCACACCCAAATTATACGAATCCGTAGATTGGAACAAGGAATCAAATAATATGGGTTGGATCTGACTATGTGTCAGACTAGAACCGAAGAAATAGGTGTCATACCTGAAAGCCTGCTCCTCAATATGTTCCATCTTCAGATTCAATTGGTCGATGGACCAATAATATGGCAACATCATTTCGGGTATCTGTAATACCAAAACCAGTAATACCAAATAGAGGACAATATGTCTGACGAATCTTCTCACAAAAGCGCACCGATGCTGAGGTGTTAAGATATTAAGAATTTGATAGGCTGATGAGGATAACAACGTTTATTGTCTCAAATTCTCAATATCTTTCGAGAATACATGAAAGGCATCCTGTCATATCGATATTTCATACAACAATTGGCCAAGGTCAATATCCTTACCCGTTACAAGAAAACGAGATTGGGGGTATTGTGGATGCTATTATCGCCACTCCTTACAGTGGTCATATGGGTGACACTACATAAGGCGGGATTGTTTCAACCCGGGGATACGGGTATTTCTTATCCTGCATATGTGTTTTTCAGTACGACCCTGTGGGCCTTATTCTACGAGACTTATCGCTCTGTGAGTGAAAGTGTCACTTTCAATAGTAAATTATTACTTTCCCACCGCATACCCTACGGTACGATTGTGATTGAAAGGATGATTTTCCAATTCGTCCATTCGATGATACCCTTATTGTTGAGTTTGCCGGTAATTTATTTGTTCGGTGCAGAATTGGGCGCCGGGCTCTTTTTCTTCTTTTTCTCCATTATCCCTCTTTTGTTATTCGGAGTGGCCATAGGAATGGTAGTCGCTGTATTGAAAGTCGTTGCAGTTGATTTTTCCAATGCAATGGATGAGTTCATGCGGGTTGTCAAGTTCCTTTGTCCCGTCGTTTACGCCAGTCAGGCTGATTTGGGTTTCCTGAACCCGATTGTCAAATGGAATCCCCTGACATACCTCATCGGATTCCCAAGGGATTTGTTACTGAACCAGCATTTGGGTTTGGGGCAGAATTACCTGTGGGTTTGTTTGGGGTTGTGCATGTTCTTATTGCTGTCCTATCGTTTTTTTACGAAGTCGGCTCCCTTATTGGTTGAAAGATTATTCGGTAATTAATGGATATGGCAGCCGACATATCAATACGATTAGAAGGGATAAGCAAGAAATTCTGCTCCGATATCAAAACCAATCTATGGTATTGTCTTCAGGATGTGACGAAGGTGAATCTGAATCTTTCCTTGAAAAGAAACCGATTGAGGAAAAAGGAATTTTGGGCATTGGATGAAATTTCGACCTCAATCTCCAAGGGAGAAGTAATAGCTATGGTCGGCAAGAATGGTTCAGGAAAAACAACCTTATCCAGAATTATATCTGGCATCTATCAACCCGATAAGGGAAATTGTCATATTGGTAGCAATCTAAGAGTGACACCTATTTTCGCACTGAAAGCAGGATTACACCCATTATATACCGGTAAGGAGAATATCTATCTCAAGGCTGCTGCATATGGAATGAATGAGAAAGAGATAGATGAGGCATTGGATAATATTATAACATTTTCTGAGTTGGGCGAATTCATCCATACTCCTGTTGGAAGTTATTCCACGGGCATGAAAGCCCGGTTATCCTATGCAATAGCAATGGCTACCAACCCTGATATTTTTGTAATAGATGAGGCACTTGCGGTAGGTGATGCTGTATTCAGAGCCAAATGTCTGGAGCATATCCGCAAAATGACCAAAGAAAGAAAAAAGACAGTCGTGTATGTCACTCATCATTTGGATAGGGTCTTACAAACAGCGGATAGGGTTTTGGTTTTGGATAAGGGGAAATTAATTCGGGACACTTATGATGTAAAGGATGGATTACAATTTTATATAAAGAATTGTCTGAAAGATGAGGCTTTGGAAAGACAGGAAGCCCTGCGGGAATTAATAGAACAATGGGATAATGAAAAATGATGATTCCCGATATAGAATTCTGATTGAAGCTTCCAAACTGACCCAGAACCAGATGGATGGTGTTGCGAGATACCTCCATGGTCTGATTAATGGATTATGGGAATTAACCAAAGCGTCAGAGGAAGTAGAAATAGATCTATTGTTAGGGAATTATATTATATCCCTCAAGGATTATAAGTCTAAGAATCCAATAAAATATAGACCAGAAGTGATTTTCAAAAAAGGAATATTGATGAATATCATTTATCCTTTTATTTCAAGATTTTTTCAAAATGATGCCAACTTTAATAGATATGCTTTATGGAATAAAATAAGGTTTATATTATTTCAATTATATCAGCGTCGTTATTATCCGGTGCAATTGACATTGCTGACACGATTGGGAAAAGGAAGATACAATGATGTGATTAAAAATATCAATCAATACGACTTGGTACATGTTGCATTACCACAAAATATATTATTCCTTAGATATTGTACTGCCAAATGCCTGGTTACCCTCCATGATATATCACATCGACTTTTTCCGGATTTTCATACCAAGGATAATATCTTTAGGTCAGAAAAAGGAATCAACTTGGCAATAGAAAAAGAAGCAGATTTTAAAATCGTATCCTATGCATCCCAAAAAGATTTTTTACAATATTATCCAATAAAATCCCAGTCAAAAGTCATTTATGAAGCAGTGGATATTTCCCACTTGACATGGGATGCACCCAATTATAATCTTAGTAAGAAGTACTTCAAGGAACACGAAAAAAAATACTTCATTTGCATAGGAACATTGGAGCCTAGAAAAAATCTAATGAACGTATTGAAATCATTTTCATTATTAGAAAAGGAGTTTGATGATATACATTTGGTGGTCATTGGAGGAAAAGGATGGAATAATAAATCCATTAAAAAGGAATTGGGAGTCCAGTCAGATAATGTTCATTTCCTTGGATACATAGCGGACGAATTCTTGGGTTATTTTTATCATCATGCCATAGCTTTGGTGTACCCGTCATTCTATGAGGGATTTGGTTTACCTTTACTTGAATCCATGACGATTGGGACACCGGTGATTTATGGAAATAATAGTGCTATGGTAGAAATAGTAGGCGAGAATGGCATTGCAGTCAATCCTAATGATAGCTTAGGAATCAAGGAAGCCATGAAATTCATGATGGACCCTGAAACAAGGAATAAATACAAGCAGTTAGGTCTTCAAAGGGCTACTGATTTTTCATGGAGAAAAGCCGCAGTGGAAACATTGGATTATTATAAGAAAATCATTGATACATCAAGAAGGTAAGGGTAGGCATATTGGCGGACAGTCTGGATAATCAGAATGCAGGAGTACACCAGTACACCCGTTCGCTGATTGAGGCCTTGACCAAAAAGAAAGAGTGTGCTTTCGAATATGTCATATTCAGACAAAAAAAAGATGAGGCACTCGATTTCGAACAGATAGCCGTCAAAAACATCCAATTACCGATTGGGTATGCTTCTCTCCGTTTATTTTTTATCATCCCTTTTCTGATAAGGAAATATAAGATAGATATCGTATTTGAACCCGCTCATTTTGGTCCGTTTAATCTTCCAAAAAAAACGAAAAGGGTTACAATGATTCATGATTTGACACCGATATTATTCCCACAATACCATAGGTGGCATAGCCGGGTGCTTCAACAATTATTCTTACCTCGAATCTTACAAAAGGCAAACCTGATTTTATCGAATTCCGATACTACATCAAATGATATCATGAAGTATCAGAGAAATATAAATAAGGATAAGGTGAAAAGAATTTATCTTGGTAAGGATGAATATTATAGCCCCATTTTGGAAAATGAAAAAATAACCCAACCCAAACCAAATCCCTTTTTCTTATTCGTAGGTACTATCGAGCCAAGGAAAAATATAATCTATTTATTAGATGCATTCGAAATTTTTAAAAAGAATGATGATAAAGGCATACGATTAAAAATAATCGGAGGAAAGGGATGGAAATATGAATCCATTTTCAAAAAATTGGAAACACACCCTAATCGGAATGAAATTGAATATCTGGGTTTCGTAGAAAAAAACGAATTAAAGTATTATTATAATCATGCAATGGTAATGATATATCCGTCCTTGTATGAAGGGTTCGGATTTCCTATTGTTGAAGCCATGTCATGTGGTACGAATGTCATTACATCCAATATTTCAAGTATGCCGGAGGTAGGCGGTGAAATGGCTTATTATTGTAATCCTGGAAATGTGGAATCCTTAACCGAATTAATGCATCAATTCTCAAATGGAACCCTTGGCAGAACCACCAATGAGCTTCTGTCATATGTCGCGCGTTTTTCATGGATGCAATATGCGGAGGCCTTTGAGGATGCCCTAAGGACGCTCAGTATACAAAAATCCCGTTTAGATTCATTTTGATAACTCATTATCTTTACCTTACCAATAAATAAAAATCAGGACCATGAAATTGAACTTTCTACTATCGTTTCTATCCCTCTTGCTGCTGCATACCACAATGCAGGCCCAAGTCGTCGTGAATGAATACTCCGCATCCAATATGAATACATTCATAGACCAGAATGAAAAATATGAGGATTGGATTGAATTATACAATACTTCCTCAAGTCCCGTAGACCTGGGTGGATGGTTTTTATCTGATAAGGAAAATAATCCATTGAAATGGGAAATTCCCCAAGGAACGATGATAGACGGAAACGGTTTCCTGATATTTTTCTGTTCTGGACGTGATGGTGAGGTAATGGGTGAATACCACACCAATTACAAACTTACCCAAACCAAGGGGAATGAATTCATTATCCTTTCCAGACCCGATGGAACTGCTGTGACCCACGAACCGATGATTGTAACACAACTGGCCCATTCCGTTAGTTTGGATTCGGACGGTGGTACAGAATGGAAAATCGTTGAGCAACCCACATTCAATGCCTCTAATAATACAGCTGTGATGCGTGACGGCTATACAGCCGAGCCAACCATTGATTTGGAAGCGGGTTTCTACAATGGCACCCAGACCGTAACGATTGAGAACAACGAACCGAACTCAACCCTATACTATACGATTGACGGAACGCTACCCACACCATCCTCAGATGAATATGCCGGACCGATTACGGTTACGGAAACAACGGTGGTCAAGGCCCGTGCATATAGTAATGATGAGAATATCATTCCCGGAAAAGTGGATTTTGCCACTTACTTCATTGATGAGTCTTTCACCTTGCCTGTTTTCTCCATTGCTGCGGACCAACTTCAGGATTTGGCAAATGGTAATGGCGACCTCAGACCGATTGGTTCCATCGAATATTTTGAGAATGGGGAACTGGTAGCGGATTCCTATGGTGAATTGAATCGACATGGACAGGATTCTTGGGTGAACCCACATAGAAGTCTTGATTGGGTGTCTAGGGATGAAATGGGATATAATTCAAAGGTGGTCGCCAAGTTGTTTACCTATTCTGATCGTGTGGATTACCAAAGACTGATGTTGCGTGCTTCAGGTGATGACAACTATCCTGCTAACGGAGATGCGGACCATGAGGGTTCCTGTCACGTCAGGGATGAGTATGTCCACCAATTGGCCATGGATGGTAATATGAAAATGGATGTCCGTGCCGTAGAACGTGTGATTGTCTTTTTGGATGGGAATTATTGGGGGGTCTACGGTCTGAGGGAAAGACCGGCTGACCATGATTATACCAAGGAGTATTATGACCAAGGAAAATACGACCTATTGTACCTTGCAACTTGGGGAGATACATGGGCTGAATACGGAGGTGATGAGGCTTTTGCCGAATGGGAATCATTCCGTGACTTCATCTTGGATAATGATATGAGCGACCCTGCGAATTATGAATATGTAAAGGATAACTATCAGGTGAAATCATTGATTGACTATATGATGATTAATCTGAATGTGGTTTCTTCCGACTGGTTGAATTACAATACCGGATGGTGGAGAGGTACCAACCCGGATGGAGACCATAAGAAATGGGGGTATATCCTATGGGATAATGATGCGACTTTCGATTATTATATCAATTATTCCGGAGTACCTGATATCAGTCCGTATGCAGAACCTTGTGATATCAATGATATTTCCGATTTCATGGACCAATTCTTCAGTGGAGGTTGGGGTGCAGAGAATGTTGGAAAACACGAGAAGATATTCCTGAAATTACAGGAAGAAAATGAGGAATTCAGACAATTGTATTATGGCCGTTCGGCAGATATGATGAATACGGTTTTCTCATGTGAGAATATGCTGATGACATTCGATAGTATGGTAGCCACTATCTATCCTGAAATGCCTAGACAGATTGCTCGTTGGGGTGGTACGATGGAAGAATGGGAACAGAATATTGCGGATATGAGGGATTTCATCCAAATCCGTTGTACTCAGATTGATGATGGCCTTACGGAATGCTTCGACTTGGATGGTCCTTATAATCTGACATTGGTTGTGGAGCCAGCCGGAGTAGGGGAGATTGAAATCAATACCTTGACTAATATTGAGAGTTTCCCTTGGACAGGCGAATATTTCGGTAACATGGTGAATCTTATTGAAGCCAATTCGAAGAATGATAATTTCGGTTTCTTGGAATGGGAAAGTACATCCGGTAATCTAATTGATGATTTATTCGATGATAATACGAATATTACACTGACGCAGGATGATACGTTGATTGCTCATTTTTCTACATCCGTTTCCACTTATAATCTGGATGACGTCATGAGCTTATCCGTATATCCTACTTTGACCAATGATATCATTAATCTCGATTTCTCATTGACGGAAAAGGTTGATTTGCAATTTGAAATGTATACGATGCTGGGACAGCAAGTAGCGGATTTCAGGGAATTGAATGACACCTATATCCAAGGGGAATATGTCCGTACAATTGATGTGTCCAATCTGGGATTATCGCCCGGAATGTATTTGCTGAACATCAGAACAGCTATTGCCGCAAAGGCAGTCAAGATTTCCATTACGGAATAGGAATCGAATGACCAGAAAGAACAAACCCGGATTTTCAATTGATGAAAATCCGGGTTTATCTTTTTCAACTGATATCATCAGGAAATAGTATCCGTCATTAAGATGAACCCCCTATAGAATCCATATCCAATCAGACTTCCAAGCAAACCTCCACAAATCACATCCAACGGATAATGAACGCCCACATAGACCTGGGCATATGAAATCAGGAATGCCCAAGTCAGAAATAATTTTTTCGATGGTTTGAATAAGGCAAATGAAACCCAACCCAAATACACTGCCAATGCAAAATGATTGGTGGCGTGGGAGGAAGTAAAGCTGAATCCGCCTCCACAGTCTATCAATAAACGGTGAATAATATCTGCTTCATCATGACAGGGCCTTGCACGTGCCACGAGTGGCTTGATGATTTTACTACTCAATGTATCACTTACTGCTATCGTACACAAGGCCAAAAGTATGGCAAGGCTGCCTTTCTTCCATTTGAATTGCTTGATGAAGATAAAGGCCAATAGAATATATAATGGAATCCAATTCTTTTTTTCACGCATGAATGGCAGGATGAAATCAAGTACATCATAGGTGAACAACTGATTCACCATGCGGAACAATTCACGATCCAATTGTACTAGAAAATCCATGCATCAATAATTATCGAAATAAAAGGCTGAAAATTTTAATTTCCATTCTGATGACCCAAAAGTTTACAAACCATAATCATTCTACCGGAATCGAAAATATTGAAAGCTCCCAATTCGTAATCACCATAAACATCCATGAGTTCCAATCCGTTTTTTCTAAACATACGGGCCATCTCTGAAAGGTTGAATGCCCTGACTCTTTCCTCAAATGAATAGGAATGTCCACCATCCTCGAATTGAATGGTCTTTACAATCACGCCATTGGTCACTTCTCTTGTAATATTGAATGTGATGCCCTGGATGGTCTTCTTTTCCTCTGGTACCAAATTCTGAATGGCCTTATGACCATTCATGAAATCCATGACCAACAAACCATCGTCTTTCAATCCCGTACGGATGGCCGATAGTGTATCATGATGATCTTGTTCTTTGGAAAAATAGCCGAAACTGGTGAAGAAATTAAAGATGAAGTTGAACTGTTTGGGCTGGAGTTGTTCCCGCATATCATGTACATGGAATCGTAAACGGTCATGTGCATATTGAGAAGCATGTTCGATGCTCTCCTTGGACAAGTCAACTCCGGTTACATCAAAACCCTTATTGGCCAGATAAATGGAATGTCGGCCCTTTCCGCAAGCCAAATCCAGCATTTTGGCATCAATACTAGGTTGGTATTTCTCGATAAGGGAATCAATGAATAAATGGGCTTCCTCATCATTGCGATGCTGATAAAGAATATGATAATATTTGGAGTCGAACCAAGAAGAAAACCATTCCATATGAATTGATTTATGCTAAGGAATTTTGAAGAAAAGTGATGATGTTCTGTTGATTTTCAAAGTCATTAAGGCCAGGGGTATGGCTATTTCCGAAAGGAATGTATCGGGTTGTCACTCTGCTCTTTTGGGCCAGGATGTGATGGGTTTCCCCTTTGTCCCTTTCTAATAATTGCAACAGATGTTGCTCATCCTGATACGCTTCGAAATGTAATACTGAAATTGGAGAATGTATTCCATCACTTTCAGCCAGTATAATGGACCCGTTATTCCAGTGCAATACCTTATTCAATATCAACAATGAGATTTGGTAATCATAGTTGTTTTTGTAAGCATCATGTTGGATGATTGCATTGGATTCGTGGAATGTCTCAAGGAACAAATTGAAATCATAATCCTTAGGGACATATATCTTAGATACATTGCGATAACCCAACCCGAAATAGCTCAGGACATCCTTGGCAAGCCCCTTGAAATCATCCTTGGTTTCGTACCCGCTAATGATGGCAGTTGTGTGTTGCGTATTTCTGATAAGGGCCTTTTTCTCATTAAAATATTTTTTATAATACTCAATGATTCCTCCTTTCCCAGTAGCGATGATGGCATCTATTTCCTTGATGGGAAGCTTATCAGGAAATTCAAAATAATCAGCGACGCCAGGATTGATCTCATTCATTTTCTTTACCCAGAACGGAAGCATGAACTGATCCTTTTCGGATAGTTTTACAACTGATTTTTGCCCCATGATAAATGTGGCTAATATATCATGGAAAGCATCAAAAGGCGTTTTCCCCTGATGGATAATACCTACCTTGATACATTGTTCCGAGTCCTTAATATCATTTTGGACGACCCATGATTCCAACAATTCACGATTCAACCATTGTTCTGTAATGGCATCAATGGCCAAGGACTGATTTTCCTTGGTGAACCATTTATTATTGAAAACAGTTCGATGCATAAAGGCCTGTAACCGTTCATCCTTGAGTTGGAGATAATGCCCCAATGCTACCAACACATCAATTCTATCCCTTAGATTCAGCATTAATTATAGTTTCGATTCCCAAACAATAGACTACCTATTCTCACCATGGTACTGCCTTCCTCTATAGCTATGGCATAATCACCGGACATTCCCATACTGATCTCCCTAAATGATGCCGCCTCTGCAAATACCTCTGTTTTCAATTGGTTGAAGATGGTCTTCAATTGTTTGAATTCATTACGGACTTGCAGGATATCATCCGTAAAGGTAGCCATGCCCATTACACCTACGATTCTGACATGTTCAAGGTCCTTGAATGCAGAAGATGACAGATAAGGTATGATTTCACTACGCTGTAGTCCGTGTTTGCTATCTTCCGTAGCAATCTTGAATTGCAAAAGACAAGGTATGACCCTATCGTGTTTCCTGGCTTGTTTATTGATTTCCTCCAAGAGTTGAATGCTTTCCACTGAATGAATCATTCCTACAAAAGGAGCAATGTATTTCACTTTATTCCTTTGCAAATGTCCAATCATGTGCCATTCTATATCCTTTGGAAGTTCTTCGTACTTTTGTGCTAGTTCCTGTACACGGTTTTCGCCGAATATACGTTGACCTTTGTGATACATCTCTAGGATTTGACTCACAGGTTTGGTTTTGGAAACAGCGACAAGCGTCGTATCGGAATTCGTTAATTCAGTAAGGATTTTTTCAAGCATAGAAGCCTAATTTAGATGACAAAAGTAAGGTATTCCCCGTTTAGAATTCTAATAATTTTGGTAATCGGACTGACGATTCAATCTTGTGTGCAAAAGCATGAGGCACCCAGCGAGTTGATTCCAAAAGCGAAGATGTCCAATATACTGGCTGATGTACATATCGCGGAAGCTTCGCTTCAGATGGTGAATGTAGGGGATAGGGATAGCATAGCGCGTCTTTATTATGGTCATATTTTCAGAATACACAAGATAGATGAGGATTTGTACTACAAGTCCTTGGAACATTATTCAATGAGTCCAGCTGATCTTCAGGAAATCTACGAAGCGTCAGAAAACATGCTAAGAGGTCAGAAAGTTGGGGAAGGGGCAAAAAAATAAAGCTCCCATTAGGTAGGAAGGAGCTTTATACTTATGAGAGAATAATTAAAAAGGCAATTCTAATGTTAAATATCAGCTTTTTTATGTCATTATATCCGGCGAATATGTGAAATTGTCATTTCTGGTTATCAACGTAGACTTATAAGTGATTAACGTATCCTGTGTAAATGATCAATACCATCCGAATTCCTCACTATCAATCACATATATAAAAAACATCTCATGTGAGTCCCCGAGGAAAGTCGTCCATTCCGTGAATTGAGTCGAATAGGAATATCCGAATTTATACCTTTGGTTCAGGTTCATGCCAAATTCCCCGGTCAGCATATTGGAAGTGGAATATCCAAAACCAATCACGAATTTTTCATCAAATATCATTTTAAGATTAATATTCAGATGGAGTGGGGAGTGAATGGAATACTTAGCCCAAATCTGAGGCATGATATAACTGGATTCCTCATATCCTACTGGGATTTTCCCATACATATTTCCATATATGTGTCTTTCCCTTTTGATGGGTGAAACTTCATCATCAAGTGTGAAGTTGGAGGTTAGTCCCAGAATCTGAGGGACTGAAAACCCAAAACCCATATATTCATTGTAATAAAATATACCCGCACCTAACTCAGGAAGAAAGGAAGAACTTCGGTCTCCTACCACTAATTCATCATCCAAATCATTAACGATAAGCTGTTCACCATCCAAACGATGTTGGAACAAAGAAGCCTGCGCTCCGAATGCTACATAATGCGACTCCCCTCCAAAGGATGGGATTTCGATGTGATAGGCATAGTTCACGGCTACACCATTACTCATCGTAGGTCCGGTCCTATCATGCATCACATAACCGGATAAGGCCATATTGTAATCATCCATGAACCGATTGGTATCATAGGTGAGATAACCCGTTTGTGGTGCGCCCGGCATGCTGGTCCATTGATATCTGTAGAACATGCCCACACTCTCATTCTTCTGTGAGCCCGACATGGCAGGATTCAGAACAAAACCCATATTCCTATATTGCTCGAAAAGCGGTAGTTGTTGGGCTTCAGCCCAAACAGTACTTAGGAAAGGAATGAGTAGTATGAGTGCAGTTCTTAGTTTCACTTTTCAATCTTTAGGAAAGGTAATTTAACCACTTTGGCCGGAAATTTTTTATTCCTCATCACAATATTCACATCAGTATCGGCACTACTATATCCTTTTGCGACATAACCCATCCCAATCGGATAACCCAAGGAAGGAGACATCGTACCACTCGTAACCTCTCCGATCACGTTGCCCTCCATGTCCTCAATCTGATATCCATGTCTTGGAACCCTTTTGCCGTCCATGGTGAAACCAACTAGTTTTTTGGTTACTCCATCAGTTTTTTGCGCTTGGAAAATAGCTTGGGAATTGAAATCTCCTTTCTTTACCTTAGTTATCCAACCCAAACCAGCTTCAATCGGGGATGTCGTATCGTTAATGTCATTGCCGTAAAGGCAATATCCCATTTCCAATCTCAGGGTATCCCTAGCCCCTAAACCACATGGCTGTATACCATATTCTTCTCCCGCTTTCATAACCTGGTTCCAGATGGTTTCGGCAGAATCCTTTGGTATGTACAGTTCAAAACCTCCTGAACCCGTATAACCCGTTGCTGAAATAATAACATCCCTTTCGCCTGCGAAATCACCTATCTTGAAAGTATAGAATCCTACTTCGGATAGATTAACTTCCGTTAGCTTCTGGAGGGTTTCATCAGCTTTGGGGCCCTGAACAGCCAATAAGGCAATGTCATCAGATATGTTTTTCATATCTGCTCCGATATCCTTATTGTTTTCTTCTATCCAATTCCAATCCTTTTCGATATTGGAAGCATTGACAACCAGCAGGTACTTCTCATCCTCTAACTTATACACGATAAGGTCATCTACGATACCGCCTTCCTTATTCGGAAAACAGGAATACTGTGCATCCCCAATCTTGAGTTTGGATACATTGTTGGAAGTGACGAATTGGACCAAATCGAATGCCTTCGGGCCTGAAATGATGAATTCACCCATGTGGGATACATCAAACATTCCTACACCATTCCTCACTGCATGATGTTCCTCCTTGATTCCGGCATAACTGATAGGCATGTTATAACCTGCGAATTCAGCCATTTTTGCACCCAGGCTGGTATGGATATTGGTTAGTGCTGTGGTTTTCATGATTAATTTTTCGATGTAATAATCTGGTTGAAATAATTAGAACTTGATGACGGCTTTTTCTATGACATCACCTATTTGGAGTTGATGGACTACATCCATTCCGTCCCTGACCTTTCCGAAGATGGTATAATTGCCATCCAAGTGTGGCGTAGGACTATGCGTGATGAACCATTGTGTACTTTCTGTATCATTGCCGGCTGAGGCCATTCCGATATAGCCCTCATCATTGTAGTATAAGGGTGAGAATTCGGACCGTATGGAAAAGTCCTCACTACCATAGCCATCACCTCTATTACATCCGCCTTGTACCACGAAATTGGGTACAACCCTGTGGATGACCTTACCATCATAGTAACCATCTTTGGTAAGCCTGATGAAGTTGGAAGCAGAACCCGGAGAAGAATACGGGAAGAACTCGATCACAATCTTACCCTTATTCGTCTGAATGATTCCTCTTGTCCTACCGCTTAGATTTTCCACCATTTCCCATTCTATCGGGTGGTTGTAATCTGGTTTGCTATCCTTAACTTCCTCATCTCCATTTAGGAATGCAATTGCCTTTTCCAAGGATTTATAGGTTTCGATTTCCTTAGGAACGGGTAATTCCATCCTTACGGTATCAAGGAATTTGAATCCTGTGGTTTCGAAGTAAGTTTTGAAGTCCAATGCAGCATCTGATATGGCATCAGCAGCTACTGCAATCGAGCCTGCGTCCTTACTCCTGATACTTTGCATAAGCATATCCTTGATTTCATTGCCAACCCTTCTTTTACCCAAGCCGAATGTCTTATCGAATTTATCACTTTTCAGGATTTTAACGAGTCCATTGGTTCCGGCAGTTTTAAGAACTGGTTCATTGCTGTCCAGCCCCAATTTTTTCATTTGTGGATAATTCCATTCGAATTCCGCCAATGCATCAATAATGGCAACTTTGATTTGCATGTCATCAGTGGTGTTGAACATTTTGAGCAAATCCATGGTGATACTCGACTTGGAATTAGTGAAGTAAACACTCAGGTTTTTATTGGCAGCTGCATAGAGCCTGATTTTCAATCTTGAATTGGTTTCTTGTCTGGCCAAATTCCTATAAACATTACCATCTTCCGCTTTTCCATTGTGATAGAAAAAATCAGCAGCGGCATGTTGTACATGTTGGTTCTTGTCAGACAAAGCTGTGAAAACGGCATTCGCTACATCATCATATTCAAAAAAGCTGAATGCTCTGATAATATTACATTTTACCCTATAATCCTCATCCGTCCCAAGCATACTAATAAGCGTGTCCCTTGAGAAATCAAGTTTGCTCTTAGCTATTCCAGTGACGAGTGCCATTCTGATCTTAGGATCTTTTTCTTCCTTGATTGTACTACAAACTGTAGCAATGGTACTATCTATTTCAATGCGCCTGGCCCTGTGCAGATAATTGGCAGCCATGATTCTGACTTCCTGAGGATACTTTTCTGACTGCGCATATTTGAGCATGAGTTCTGTTCCCTTGGAATGTGTGATGCCCCTTAGTGCGAAGCGGTAGATACCCCTAACTTGGCCTAGAATGAGTGCGGTATCCAATTCATTGTAAGTCTTAACGGAAGCCAAGGAAGTCAATTCAGGTAGTTGGCCGCATTTTCCGACTGCCTCAAGGATTTGGCCATTGGAAGAATTGAATAACCTCATACTGTCATTACTATCAAAACCATTCAATAGATAGGATGTGGACAAGGTATCCCCGATTTGGCCAATTGCAAATGCCACTGCACCCCTGACATTATCTACAGGATCTTGCAACAACGGATATAATTGTTCCAAAGCATCCTTATCCTTGGAGGATGCTATTCCCAAGGCAGCTGCATATCTGTGGGTTGGATTCTTACTAAGGAGATAAGTTGCCAAACTATCTGTCAGGCGCTTGTCCTTGAAATCCATGATTTGTTGTAATTCCTTATCGGAATAATCCAACTTGATTGAGGTCAGTGTATCTTCCTCGTAGGGCATACAACTTGACCAAACCAATATAATAGTAACCAAATAAAGGCCGATTTTCTTCATAACCATGATTTGAATGGCAAAGATACATTTCCAATATGGTATTATAAAAAAGACCCATTAGTAAAATCAATGAACTAATGGGTCTCTTATCCTAAATGTGATTTAGTATCAAGCTTCTCGAGCTTTTCGGGCATCAATGAAACTCTTGATGAAACTAACCATGGCTATAACTGAAGTCACGATCATCATTCCGATTCTAAGGATACCCATATTGTCACCTGAACTGATATTACTCGTCAATGGCTTAATCAAGGCAATGATAAGCACCAAGGTCAATAATACTACAATATGTGCTACAGCCTTATTTTCTTTCTTCATCAGCGGAGTACAAAGTATGAAGATTACACCAAAAGCAGGAGCAATCAGAGCTGTTAGTGACCGATCAGCAGGTTCGTTGGAATAATAACCCCACAAACCAAGTCCAATAAGTGTGATGGCATTGATGAGGTTGGCAATATATGGTTTCATGTTATGATAAATTTTAATGAAAGTCCAATGTAGTTAACTTATTCGCAAAAAGAAAGGGACTATCAGATGACAGTCCCTTTCTCGGTCAAATTTTACATAAATATGTATTATTTCACGACCATCAATTTCTCGACAACCCTAGAATTATCAATTCTGATTTCAAGGAAGTAGGCGCCTTGTGCGAATTGTTGCAAATCCAAGGTTTCTGATAATTGTGAGGCATTATAATGGGTTTGCTTCACAACTTGGCCAAGAACATTAACCACTTTGATGGAGATTTCCTCACTTTGTGCTAATTCCATGTTGAATTGGAATAGGCCATTACTCGGATTCGGAGTTACGGACCAATTCAAGACAACGTCAGGGTCGAATGTACTGGTAAGGTCATCAACAGAAGCTACTGCTGTGGAAGTACATCCGTTGGCATCAGTTACTACCACATTGTAATCACCCGGAGTCAGATTGTTATTCAAGATACCTGTTACTCCATTGGACCATTGCCATGTGTAAGGAGGCGTACCACCGGTTGTATTAGCTGTTGCTGAACCATTGGAACCATTAGAAGCACCAATTGTGGTTGTAGTGGTGACCATAGGGGAGGGCTCACTGATATTGAATGCTGTACCAGTGGAACAGTTATTCGCATCAGTTACCAAAAGAACATAACTTCCTGCTGGAAGATTGTCCAAATCCTCTGAAGTACCACCATTATTCCAATCAAAAGTATAAGGAGGTGTACCACCTGAAATGGTAACATCTATGGAACCATCACTTTCACCATTACAAGATACATTCATCGTAACTCCACTTAGATTCATTGCTGAAGCTTGTCCGATAGTCACTGTACTGGTCGCCATACATCCACTAGCATCCATTACGGTTACGGAGTATGCACCCCCATCAAGGCCTGTTACGAAGTTATTGGTATCACCTGTATTCCAAGTATATTGGAATGGGGATGTACCACCAATTACATTCACGGAAACGCTACCTGTACCTTCTCCACAGTTCGCATCATTACCATTGGTTATCAAATTCATGGATTGAGGATCTTCCACCAAGATACTCGTTGTTTCGACACAGCTATTATCATCAGTTGCAGTCACAGTATAAGTACCTGCACATAGATTCATGATTGTATTTCCGGTCATGCCATTGGACCATTGGTAAATCACATTGGTAGCATTGGATGAGACAGTCGCTGTTGCATCACACTCACCTGGACAAGATGGGGTGGAAGCGGTAGCCTCAATCACAAGATTACAACCACAATCTTCAATTACGGTCACTGTCTCGGTAGCGGTACAAGAATTAGGGTCGGTAGCGGTAACGGTATAAATTCCTGCAGAAAGTCCTGTAATGGTATTGCCACTCATACCTGTACTCCAGGAATAAGTAAGATTTCCACTGCCTGTAGCTGTTGCTGTACCATCGTCTCCAGCACATGTTTCAGGTGTCGTACTGGTAGTGAAATTGATAGGTTGGGCAGCTCCGATACTAAAGCTAGCAGTGAATGTACAGTTATTCGCATCCGTCACGGTTACAGAATAATCACCCGGACACACATTGGAGATACTCTCCATATTCATTCCGTTATTCCAAGCATAACTGTAAGGAGGGGTACCTCCTGTCGTATTACCATTGATGGAACCATCGCAAGTTCCCACACAGGATTCATTACTTACATTACCCGTGTAATTCAATGAACCATCACAACCACAATCATTAGTTACGATTACGGTTTGGGTAGCAGAACATTGCGTATTAATATCTGTAACAGTTACGGTATAAGTTCCCGCAGGAATATTGGGATTACTTGGTCCATTGACACCATTACTCCAAGCGTAAGTATAAATAGCGATACCCACTGAAGAAACAACGGCAGAACCATCGTTACCCGCACAAGTTTCTGGTGTGCTAGCTGTTGTGAAATCAATTAGAGCCGGTTCGGTAATAGCCGTTTCAGCTGTAGCTGTACAACCATCGTTATCAGTTACCGTAACAGTATAGGTGCCGGCACAAAGATTTGATGCAGTACTGGTCGTTGTTCCATTACTCCACAAATATGAGTAAGGAGTATTGCCACCATTTCCAATGGCATCAATTATACCATCACATTCATCAAAGCAGGAAACGTTATTGACAACATTTGCTGAAGCGGACAAGCTGCCACAGTTACAGCCATCAGCAACAGTAGCAGTAGCGGTGGTCATACAACCCGTATTAGTTTCTGTCACGGTAACGGTGTAAGTGCCTGGTGTCAATGAAGAAATACTTGCACTTGTACCTCCGTTACTCCAAGAGTAGCTATAGTTGGTGCCTCCGTTGGCGCTGACAGTAGCTGTTCCATCGTTACCTGCGCAAGTAGCGTCAGTGGCTGTGGTCGTTGCACTAAGGTCGATGACATTCACAACATTCATCATCGTAATGGAATCTTGCATACAATCATTATACGCAATGAAAGTCACATTGTAGCTTCCTGCAGCACCATAGGTGACAGTAGGATTCGCACTTGTTGAACTTGCCGGTGAACCACCCGGGAATTCCCAGTAATAACTGGTAGCATCAGTCGATGTGCTATTGTATGTAATGGTTTCACCTGTACAGGAAGTTGTATTTGTAGGCATGAATGAAGCCGTTGGCTGGATACCCAATACAGGATAAATCAAATGGGCTACATCCAATGACCAAGAACTAGCATCGTTATAATTGTACCAAGAATTATCATTCCATTGCTCCCAGGCAGTACCTGTACCTGGAGTCATTTCTCCATCCACATTTGTAAGAATGGTTACGGTATCGGCACCTGATCCTGCGAATTCAATTCCAACAAAGAATTCATTAGATGCAGGAACTGCAACTGAATTAGGGAATTCTATGAATTGCAGGGAATTGGCTACGGCATCAGCATAAGGCATCGGATATGAATACAAAGATGCTCCGGGTGTTCCTCCTGTTCCTTCCCAAACCGTTACGTTGAAAGTAGCACCGGGAGTTGCTGCGGTAATTGTTCCGAAAGTAAGGTAAGTACCCTTAATGGAAGTATTGGTACCTGTATAATTGAAATAGTCGGCCTTGGCGATGTCACCATATCCATTGATACCTGAGACATAACCCGAATTATCGGATGTATAAAGATTTGGTGTATCAGTGCTACTGACATTAGACAATGTGTCACATCCTACACCAGGCACAACACAACCATCTGTTACTGTCGCAGTTGCAGTTGCTGTACAACCATCGTTATCCGTCATGGTAACAGTATAAGTTCCGGCAGAAAGGCCAGTGATTTGCATGCCAGTCATACTATTACTCCAAACATAGCTGTAAGGAGCATTACCAGTAGCGGTAGCAGTTGCAGTACCATCATTACCGGCACAAGATTCTTGTGTGGCATTAGCTTGGACACTACATGTAGGTGCGATTGGTGAATTGATATTAATATTATCAATGTATAAGTTATTTCCCCATCCTGAAAAATTCACGAATGCAATGGATACATCCGTAGCACCATCGTACGCACTTAGATCAACAGTAATATTGTTCCAGTCAGCTGCAGTAGGTGTGAATGCAGCAGTTTGGTCAGCTACTGTAGCCAATCCTGAACTTCCTTCTGTAAATACTGCTTGGTCATATAAGTTGCCACAATCCGTACTAACCAGCACTACTAAAGTATCCGTATAGGTAGCGTCGTATTGCGCATAAGCCACATCGAATGTCAATTGGGCACCGGTTACATTGGTGAAATTGAATACAGGAGTAGCGATGGCATCTATTGTTCCGCCAGGATTATTTCCTGCTCCATCTTCATCATAATTATTGAAGAAAGCAGAATAATTCCCAGTACCGTTAGCAGATACATTGGCCTGGGCCCAAGCAAATGCATCTCCATCCGGATTGATAACGAATAAGCCTGAGTTCGTAGGATTGAAACTAGCATCCTCGAAATCTTCTTGGTATGGTAACAATTGGGTTTGTACTGTTTGATGATTAGTGGTTATCCCATCATTAGTAGCGTCATCATCTGCCGTATTATTAGGGTTGGATGTATAAGACTCGAAAGTGTATACACCAGCCGGCTCTGTATAGGAAGGTAGGATTGCGTTGGCGGTAGCGCCTGTGGCAAGATTACCGTTCCAGTTGAATGTGACTGGGGCACCTGCGTTAATTTCATAAGAAATGGTAACGGATGTTAGGTTGGCAGCTCCAAAGTTTTGGATGGTTACCTCAGGAGTGACTGTATTGCCCACTGCACAAGATGATGAATTGGCAACTGGCGAAATGTGTGCTATTACACCAGCATCATTATTCGCAGGATTACAACCACTCGGTAGTGTAGCTAAAGGATAGGATGGAGTGGAACTACACTTATTGGATGTTGTACTCCATATGTTACCTGCTGTTTGATACATCAGGTTTACTTGTTGCTCAGAGAACATATACATACATGCGTCATTCACATAATCCATATAATTCATATACATATCATCCGAACCACAACTATTCGTTCCCTGGGCTGGACATCCATAATACTCATTTCCAGATGTTGGAGTATCAGCAAAACCATCGTCTTGAGCACAACCACCATCTCCCCAGATGTGATTAAGACCCAAATAGTGTCCAACTTCATGAGTGGCAGTTCTACCTAGATTGTAGACAGAGTAGCTAGCACATCCCGCACCGGGGCCAATTCCGTTTCCACACCCGTTTCCTTGAAGACCAAAAGCACATGCTTCGATTACCACACCATCACCATTTCCACTACCGAAAAGTGGTGCGTAACCCAAGACTCCAGTTCCTTCTGTCACGAAAATATTCAAGTAACCAGACCAAACACCGAGCGTGAAGTTCGGGAAACTATTATTGGCAACATAGTTTTGGTTGGTTGTAATGGCGTAATCACCATTACTCAAACCAAATCCACTTGGGTGATTCTGGGTAGCCAGGCAAAATTGGATACAAGCACCACCATATGCCAAGGCATTCGGATCTAGATTACTATTGTCCACATCACTACAGAAATTCGAAATGTCCACGTTCGAAGCGGAATAATCCTCGTTCAATACTTGGATTTGGGATAGTGCCAATTGCTCTAGACAGGCAGCAGTCTGGGAAGTAACACCCTCGTAATGGACTGCAACAGGAATGATGATTGGGCTAGGACAATTCAGGCGTTCCTCGATGTTATTTGCAGTGGCTGTCATCGCATCCAGCTGTACTTTTCGGACATCAAAGTTGTGTCTGTAGTCCGCATCATTAGCATAGTGATGCTCATGAATTTCTGTTGCATTACATCTTTGTGGAGCATTATTGATAGTAGCCTGGAAACTGGGTGTTTGTTGGCCAAATGCAAACGATGTAATACCTAAAAAGAGTAAAAAGGATAGTAATCGCATGATTATTATTTGAATTAATAGATAGGATCTGCTATGCTTGATTAAAAGCATTAACAAAAATAACAATGTTATTGGGAGAATTAAGTACTTATAGTTGAAATGTAAAATAACAGTCAAATAGTTTGTATCTATTTGACTGTTAGAGGATTGTGGGTTGTGTTATGCGGACTCTTTCGAGGGGGATTTTTCGAAGTATTGCAGCAAATCCCCAACGGTATTTTTCAATGATCTACGATCCGTGATGAAATCCAAGAATCCATGTTCCATAAGGAATTCAGAGGTTTGGAATCCATCGGGTAAATCCTTTTTGATGGTTTCCTTGACAACTCTGGGCCCCGCAAAGGCAATCAGGGCATTGGGTTCGGCAAAATTAATATCACCAAGCATTGCAAATGATGCTGTAACGCCTCCGGTAGTAGGGTCAGTCAGTAATGAAAAGTAAGGTACTCCTGATTTGGCCAATAGGGTTAGTTTTGATGCCGTTTTTGCCATCTGCATGAGGGAAAACGCAGATTCCATCATCCTTGCACCTCCTGATTTTGATATCATAAGGAACGGCGTTTGAGTTTCTAATGCGTAGTCTATTGCCTTGGCTATTTTTTCTCCAACTACGGAACCCATTGAACCGCCAATGAAACTGAAATCCATGGCCGCTACTACAAGTGGACGCTTATTCACCTTACCTGTAGCTACAGAAACTGCATCTGTAAGGCTGGTTTTATCTTGGGCACTTTTGAGTCTCTCAGTATAGGGTTTGAGGTCGGTGAACTCCAAGTGGTCCTTAGAAACCAAGCCTTCGAAAAGTTCAGTGTATTTTTCATTGTCGAATAACAAATCAAAATAGTCAGCCGAACCAATCCTTACATGGTGTTCGCATTTGACACAGATAAAACTGTTTTCCTTGAGTTCCTTGATTGTATTGGCATGCTTGCATTTCTTGCATTTATGCCAGACACCATCAGGTACTTCTTTCTTATTTTTGGTAGTCGTTTGAATTCCTTCCCTAAGTCTCTTGAACCAGCTCATATATCTGTTTTATTCAATGAGTGCAAAAATAAAACAAAAAGGTCTTGGATTAATGAAAATCCAAGACCTTTTTTCATATTGCTGTAAACAGTACTGATATTACAATTTTTCAACCCAGCCGAATGGGTCAGCAATTACACCTGTTCTGATATCGTTGATTTCTTTTTTCAGCATGTTGCCAATCTTCCTGTCCTCAACGGGCGGAAGCACCATTTTGACATCCTTGTGGGTTAGGTCCGCTACGTGCGAAACAACTGCAGCTGTACCAGAACCAAAAATTTCTTTCAACTCTCCATTGTTGTGGGCTTCAATGACCTCGTCAATCGAAATCTTTCTTTCTTCAACTTCGATTCCCTTATTCTTAAGGATATCAATGAAACTCTTTCTTGTGATTCCTTTCAGGATAGCACCATCTGTATTGGGAGTAACCACCTTATCACCTATTACGAAGAAAAGGTTCATTGTTCCTACTTCCTGTATGTATTTGAATTCATGTGCATCCATCCACATTACTTGGTCGTAACCAGCTTCATTGGCTAATCTCATGGGTAATAGGGATGCAGCGTAGTTTCCTGCTGCCTTTGCTTCACCTACACCCCCAACCACTGCACGGACATATTTCTGTGCCGTAACTAAGGAAACTGGCTTTGGATAGTATGGGCCAACTGGACAAAGGAAAATGATGAATTGGAATGTTTCGGATGCTTTTACACCCAAGTATCCATCTACACCGATAATATAGGGTCTGATGTAAAGAGAACTTCCCTCAAAAGTAGGAATCCATTCCCTATCCATATCTACTAAACGCTCAATGGCCTCACGGAATAATTCTGCAGGTACCTCTGCCATACACAATCTCCTTGCCGAAGCATTCAGTCTGTTGATGTGTTCATCAACCCTGAATAATATCGGAGTACCATCCACTTGTTTGAATGCTTTCATGCCTTCAAAAATGGCTTGGCCATAATGTAGTACATTAGATGCCGGATGTAGTGTAAGGTTTCCAAATGGCTTTATTTGGGCATTTTGCCATTTTCCATCCTTAAAATCCACAATGAACATGTGGTCTGTGAAAGTTCTTCCAAAAGGAAGATCATCAAAGTTTACTTGGTTGATTCTGGACTCAGAAACTTTAGTAACTTTGATATCATATTTGGTTTTGACATAGAGCTTTTCCATCTTGAAATATTTTCTACAAAAATAACAAATTATTAAATTATAATTTGTTAAGAAGCTGAATTGTTTAACAATTCTTCTAAAATGTTTCTAATATGACATTCATACAAAATTATATTCTGTAAAAGATGGCATTTACTTACGACTTCTATTCTGTAAAAGAATGGTTTGATGAAAATTTTGAACCTAATGGAAGCAACCAAAGTCAGGTTTTATTCGTCTACGCTTCTGATGATAAGGATCATCTCGGATTTTTATCCAAAGTTATTTCTGCTGTCAATTTGGATATGGAACGTTCATTGAGTTGTGCCATTGATAATGATGGGTATATGAAAATACCTAGTACTTGGGAAGGTCGGAATATCAGTGTTATCCTTGCTTTTGGATTGCTTCCCAAGCAATTATGTCATAATTATAGTTGTAATGCTTATGAAGTGCAACAGTATAATGGGGTGAAAGTATTATATGCGGAGGGACTGTCTCATATTAAAGATAGTAAGGAAAGCAAGAAGAAATTATGGATTTGTTTGAAAGAATTATTCGGAGTTTGATTAACTTTCAACCATGAAAATCGTATTTGGTACTTCCAATAAGAACAAATTGAGAGAAATTGTCTCCATGCTACCGGAAAGTATGGATTTAGTGGGTTTGAAAGACATTGGTTGCCATGAAGAAGTACCGGAAACTTCTCTTACGATAGAGGGAAATGCTCGTCAGAAAGCACAATACATATATGATCATTATGGCCATGATTGTTTTGCAGAGGATACGGGTTTGGAAGTCAAGTCATTAGATATGAGACCGGGAGTGTATACTGCAAGATATGCAGGCCCACAAAGGAATCCGGTTGATAATATGAATAAGGTCTTAGAAGAATTACAGGAAGAAAAGGGTAGGGAGGCCCGGTTCAAAACTGTTATAGCGTATATAAGACGTGGAGAGATGTTCACTTTTGAGGGAATCATTAATGGACAAATTGCTCACGAAAAATTAGGTACTGATGGGTTCGGTTACGATCCTATATTCATACCAGATGGAGAAACGAGATCTTTCGCTCAAATGACTAAGGATGAGAAAAATTCAATGAGCCATAGAGCAAGGGCGTTCAAGTCATTTTTAAACTTTTTAAACAAATAAGGGGGAATACATTAGAACATCTTTGAGAACAATTAACTGAAATATATGGCAGATTTGTCTATAAATTCTGGATTAGTTATCAGCACGGACTTACTACAGTCCTGCATTGCTGGTAATCGTGCCAGTCAAGAACTATTGTACAAGAAATTCGCACCTAAAATGTTTGCTATCTGTCTCAGATATGCAGAGAATAGCCAGAGTGCGGAGGATATTTTACAGGAAGGCTTCATCAAGGTCTTCAACCATTTGGATCGTTTCAGGTCAGATGGTTCTTTTGAAGGATGGATGAAACGAATATTCGTGAATACATCCATAGAGTATTACAGGAAATCAATCGTAGCCAAACGATATGTAGAGATTGAAAAGGTATATGACTACCAAACCCGTGAGGAAGATGCAGTCAGTAAGCTGGCTAAAATGGATCTCATAGGAATGGTACAGAAATTGCCTACTGGATATAGGACAGTGTTCAATCTATATGCAATCGAGGGCTACACACACAAAGAAATCAGCAAACTACTCTCCATATCGGAGGGTACATCGAAATCGCAGTTAGCAAGAGCAAGGGCAATGTTGCAGAAAATGCTAAAAAGGGTGAAATGAGTAAAGAACATGACCATATAGATGACCTCTTTAGAGAGGCTTTCAATGATATGGAATCCAATCCGGGTGATCAGCTCTGGGATAAGATTTCAGATGGTATTTCTGAAGAGCAGGTCGATGATTTGTTCAAGGAGGCATTAGGTAGCCAAATGGCACAACCATCCGAAAAGGTTTGGAAAGAAGTGGAACAGAACCTACCTCTGAACCTCGAACTCAAGAGAAGTTTGAGTTATCTATCTTATGTAGCTGCATTCACAGTTATAGGAATGCTTTGCATGAGTGTTTATTTCTTCGTAACAGAAGAAAAGAAAGAAACGCCTACACCTGAACCATCGGTAAATATTGCCATAGCCATTGATGAGGTGGAAACTCCTGTCATTCCTGATGAATCCGTAGTATCAGAAGAAGAAAAGATTGATGGTAGTTTGGCTACCGATAATACATTGAATGAGAAAATCCAGTCAGTAGAACTGAATAAGGAAGATGAGTTTGTCTTCGATGTGGACGAGGATAAAATCAGACAAATACTTGAACCATTATCACCTTTACCGATTGATTCTGCAATAGCAAGGGTCAACGGAAACACCAGTACACAGAAAGAAAATACTGAGGGAATCATCATTCCGGAAAATTTTGATGAGACCATACTCCCTCTGGATGATAGCTTTGAATAGTTTCAAAGTCTAATAATCACCAAGTAATGAGCCAGTTATCCTATATTGAGGTAGCTGGTTCTTTTTTTGCAATCATCCTTAACAGGTATGCCCCGATTTCCTGTAATGCTTGTTGCGACTCAGGCATAAAGAACTGGCGATTAAAATGCCAGACATGAGGTAATCCCTCATATTCATTCAATATACATTCCACACCATCATCCTGAGCCCTTTGGGCCAATTTCCTTGAATCATCCGCGAGTACTTCTATAGAGCCAACATGAATCAGCATAGGAGGCAAACCCTCTAAATTCGCATACAGGGCATTGCATTCAGGATGTTCTGGGTAATAAGGGGGCCTGATATAATACGGTATGATTTCCCGAATGAATTTGGGAATGACAAAAGGATCTTTTTCCGCATTGGCTTCTACACTATCGGAAGAACAGGTCATGTCCAAGAAAGGTGAAAGGAGTACTACGCAACCTGGCATATTGACATTGAGTTGTTTCATGGCTACCAGGGATTGCATGATCAGACCAGCACCTGCGGAATCACCAATCAATGCAATCCGCTTATTCGGATACTCTTTTTGCAAGGCCGAATAAACCCTGATGACATCATCCCTTCCTGCAGGGAATGGATGCTCCGGTGCTAATCTATAATTGAATATGACAGCAGGTAAACCGGATTCATGGACGATCCAACCCGCCAAGGGGCGATGGGTATCTATGCTCCCCATGAAATAACCTCCACCATGTACGTACATGATGATGGCATCCTCTCGTTCAAGTTCATTGGGCGTGATGATTTCAGCTTCGATAGTATCAAGTGTTATGGGCGTAACACTGACTGTCCAAGGAGTAAGGAACGTTTTGATGAATAAGTCATCCATGGTATGGCGGATGTCAAGGATATCAAAATCCTGTTTTTCCATCGTCTTTCGACGATACTTCATCACAAACTTGATGATTTCGTTTTGTAAACTCATGGTTTGGGCTAGAATCCGATTTTTTTCTTTCCGGTATCAAAAGATTTTTCAAGGGCTACCATTCTGATGGCAGTAGTGGCTGCTTCCACACCTTTATTGCCATATTTTCCACCAGCCCTGTCTTTGGCTTGTTGCTCGTCATTAGGAGTAAGTACACCGAAAATATGAGGGACACCTGTCATCAGGCCAAGGCTGACCAAACCACTCGCTACGGACTGGTTGATGTATTCATTATGAGAAGTTTCACCCTTGATGACACAACCGATACAAATCATTGCATCCACCTCTTTCTTGGTTCCGAGTATCTTGGCACCTCCGGGCAGCTCGTAAGTGCCGGGGACTTGGACAGTGTGGATGTTTTCCGACTTAGCCCCTAATTCTACCAAAGTATCAAAACAGCCCTCGTATAGTTTATGTGTGATTTCCTTATTCCAGGCGGATACCACGATACCGAATCTCATATCAACGGCACTTGGCATTTCTTCCTTATCATAATCCGATAAGTTTTGTAGGGCACTACTCATGACTAAAAGTATTTTTGTTGTGTCAGATAATCTTGTACATATTCCCGAATCCCTTGCTCCAAAGTCTTGAACTCATGTACCAAAACAGAGGCCGAAGATAATTTTTTAACATCAGCTTCTGTAAAATATTGATAATTTTCTCTGATATCAATAGGTGTATCTATAAAACCTATCCTTGGTGTAATGTTCAATGAATGGAATACATTTTCGACCAAATCCAGAAATGTTCTCGCCTGTCCCGTACCAAGATTATATATGCCAGTTTGTGGCGTCGATTCCATGAAATGATACAAGGTAGAAACAACATCTTCCACATGAATGAAATCCCTTTTTTGTTCTCCATCCTTGAAATCAGGGTGATGGGATCGGAATAACTTCATTTGTTGTGTTTCCTGTATCTGACGATAACAATGAAAAATTACTGAAGCCATTCTGCCCTTGTGGTATTCATTAGGCCCATAAACATTGAAAAATTTGAAACCATACCAATAGGGAGGCGTTATGTTCTGCTTCAAAATCCATTTATCAAACTCATTTTTAGATTCGCCATAAGGATTCAAGGGTTGTAACGATGAAACAATATCATGAGAATCCTCATATCCCAATGCTCCGTCACCGTATGTGGCGGCACTAGACGCATAGATGAATGTGATGTTTTTACGAATGCAGGTAATCCATAGTTTTTTAGAATATTCAAGATTTAATTCATCAAATATCGCTTGGTCGCTTTCGGCTGTATCGGTTCTGGCTCCCAGATGAATGATACATTCCAAGTCTAAACCATCCAATTTGTTTTCATCCAAATCATTCCTATGGATTATGGAATGGAATTCCAATCGTTTCCAGTTATTATCCTTTCTGTGCTGATTAAAATCATCTACAAGGATAACATCATGATGTCCCATCTTATTGAGATAGGACAACATACAACTTCCAATGAATCCTGCTGCTCCTGTAAGTAGTATCATAATTAAGCATGCAGGGCCAACAATTGTCTTGTTGGCCCTGATTATTTTATCGTACTAGAGTGACATCCCCCTTGAATATTTTCACTTGTCCATCAATGAATTCCACTTCCGTGAAATAAATATAAACGGCTGGATTCATCTTCTTCCCTTTGAAGTAGCCATCCCAACCAGTGGACGGTTCGTTCGGTTGGAAATCATTCCTTTCGAAAACCATTTCACCCCATCTATCAAAGACCTTGAAAGTCCTGACATTCCTGACATTGATTCCTGCATAGACCGTAACATAGTCATTGAATCCATCATTGTTGGGTGTGAATGCATTCGGTACAAACACCTCTCTGTCCTTATTGATTCTAACCAAATAAGTAGCTGAAGTCTGGCACAGGTTGACTGTATCAGTGGCAACTACGGTATATTGGATGGTTTGTGTAGGACTAACAATAGGATTCGGACAATCTACGCAACTCAATGAATCGGATGGTGACCAAGAAAGTACCACATTGGGTTGGTTTGGAATTGCTGCTAATTCTACTGATTCTCCTAGATTGATAAGTGTATCAATCGGATATGATGTCAATAATAACTCAGGTGGCTGATTCACGAAGATTTGACTGGAATCTATACAGCCATTAGCATCTTGGATATAAATAGTGAAGTCGCCACTGGGAACATTGGTGAATGCAGTATCGGGAATGAATGAAAGTCCATCAGCAGAATAGCTATAAGGTGCTGTTCCTCCCATGGCACTATCAACATGGATACTACCATTGAATTCTCCGAAACAAACTACATCCATCGAACTAAGGAATAATGTCAATGGATCTGGTTCACTGATTGTGACACTACCTGCTGCAACACAACCATCTACATCCGTAACAGTAACATCATAAGTGCCAGCACACAATCCTGTGGCTGTCTCAGTGGTTTGGTTTCCTGTGAATGCATCCCATTGATAGGAATATGGCATTTGTCCACCCGTTACGTTCACTGTGGCCTCTCCATCGCATCCATTATTACAACTTGCATCCAACGGGTCAACTCCTGTAACAACGAGAGTGGAAATGCTACCAATATTCACATCGAAACTTGTCGTACAACCATTGCCATCCGTTACACTTACGGTATTGATACCAGCACACAAATTATCCGGATTCGGGTTATTGTTGCCATTCGACCATAGATAAGTGTAGGGTAATGTGCCACCACTGGCAGTAACAAGAGCGGTTCCGTCACAAGCTGAACAGTTGGCATCCGTACTGGTATTTAGATTAATAACAACAGGTGCTGGTGCGCTGATTGTAAAGTTGGCTGTTTCGGTACAATTATTTGCATCCGTTACCGTAAGGTTATAAGTTCCCGGAGGCAGATTCGTTGCAGTATCATCCTGGCCTGTCGCATTACCATCCCAAGTATATGTATAAGCTCCTGTACCACCGGAAATATTTACGGTAATTGAACCATCAGAGCTATTGTCACAACTCGCATCCGAAACATCCAGTGTAGTGATAACAAGGTCGGAAGGTTCCGTTACAGTATAAGTCTCAACCCTTGAGCATCCATTCCCATCCGTAATGGTAACGGTATAATCATTGGCGGTCAAATTAGCATTCGGATTACCTGAGCCTGAACTCCAATTGAATGAGAATGGGGCAACTCCAACCGGATTTAATTCAATATTACCATCACTTCCTCCATTACAACTCACATTCGTAACAACCTCGTTGGGTTCAATAGTGAAAGTAGCATCTACAAACACCGTAGCGGTTGCAGTACAGTTATTTGCATCAGAAACTGTTATAATATAATTACCAAGGGTCAAACCATTGGCTGTATCCCCAATCTGAGGTGGTGTGGTATTCCAGGTAAATGTATAAGGTGCTGTACCATTACTGGCGGAAGCCTGGGCAATACCATCCGGAGCCGCACAATTGGATTGTTGTTGGACTTGTACTGCATTCACTGAAATGGAAATGGGCTCTGTAATGGTAACAGATGTGGTAGCTGTACACAAATTTGTGTC
The DNA here is from genome assembly GCA_020631355.1 of Saprospiraceae bacterium. Taxonomy (GTDB): domain Bacteria; phylum Bacteroidota; class Bacteroidia; order Chitinophagales; family Saprospiraceae; genus JAHDCE01. Next base: position 53,352 of record JAHDHL010000014.1, read on the forward strand.
GGTTACAGTTACTGTATAATTTCCAGCAATTAATCCATTGGCTGTAGCGGTCAACTGAGGAGGTACGGTATTCCACAGATAAGTATATCCTGCTGTCCCATCAGTAGCTGTTACTGTTGCGGAACCATCATTGTCCCCTGCACAACCCACATTATTTTGACTGGTGGATAGTGTGAGTGGGGCAGGTTCTGTAATTGTGACAACATCCGTTGCACTACACGCATTATCATCCGATATGGTTACAGTATAAGTACCTGCTACAAGTCCCGTAGCAGTAGCAGTATTCTGTACAGGAGTCGTACTCCATGCAAAAGTATATCCGCCTACTACGGTTCCTCCCATTGCTGTTGCTGTAGCCTGACCATCATTACTACCAGTACAAGAAACATTCTGATCGGCACTAACCATAGGGACAATCGGATTAGGGTCATTTAATGTGGTACTTTCAGTACTACTACAGCCATTGTCATCCGTGATGGTAACCGTATACGTGCCAGCCACCAAACCCGTTGCTGTTGCAGTATTTTGAACCGGAACAGTAGACCAAGTATAATTGTAATCCAACGCAATGGTTCCTCCTGAACCAGTTGCTATAATGGAACCATCATTACCACCAGTACAAGAAACATTATTAGCGATTGCCAATGACGAACCAACAGCGGAGGGTTCAACGATTGTTACAGTGCCAGTGACCGAACACGCATTATCATCAGAAATGGTAACAGTATAATTACCTGCCGTTAAGCCTGTGGCGGTTGCAGTGTTCTGCACAGGAACAGTTGACCAAGCATAGGTATAATCTAATGCAACGGTCCCTCCTGAGCCAACTGCAGTCGCTTGACCATCATTACCACCGTTACAAGAAACATTCTGATCCAAAATGACATTGGAAGTAATAGCCGCAGGTTCCATGATGGTTACCTCATCCGTAGCACTGCAAGCATTATCATCCGTAATGGTTACGGTATAGGTTCCTGCTGAAAGTCCACTAGCTGTTGCAGTGTTTTGGATAGGTGTAGTGGACCAAGCATAGGAATAATCCAAAGCGATTGTTCCGTTTGCACCAGTGGCAGTCGCTTGTCCATCATTGCCGCCATTACAAGATACATTTTGGTCGGTAATTACACTTGCTGTAATTGCAATTGGTTCAGTGATGGTTACCTCATCCGTAGCGCTACATGCATTATCATCTGTAATAGTTACTGTGTAGGTGCCGGCTGGTAATCCAGTGGCTGTTGCAGTGTTTTGGATAGGCGTAGTAGACCAAGCGTAAGAATAGTCCAAAGCGATTGTTCCGCCTGCACCAGTAGCTGTGGCTTGTCCATCATTACCACCATTACAAGAAACGTTCTGATCTAAACCGGCGGTAGCAGTAACTAAAGTCGGGTCAGTTAATGTTACGGAACCAGTTACGGTACACGCATTATCATCTGTGACAGTAACAGTATAGGTACCTGCTACTAAATTGGTTGCAGTTGCTGTATTCTGTTGTGGAATAGTACTCCATGCATAAAGGTAATCACCTGAAGCCGAAGTTCCTCCATTCCCCGTCGCTGTTGCAGTACCATTGTTACCACCATTACAAGAAATCAAGGTATTGGTAATATTAACACCCAATATTGATGGTTCGTTGATGATGACCTCACTGGTTACAGAACAAGCATTATCATCCGAAATGGTTACTGTGTATGTACCAACTGATAAACCAGTTACCGTAGCCGTACTTTGTACAGGAACAGTGGACCATGTATAAGTATAATCCAAAGCAACGGAACCGCCAGAAGCAGAAGCTGTAGCTTGACCATCATTTCCACCATTACATGAAACCTCTTGGTCAACAACAGTCAGAGGTGTAATTCCCGCAGGTTCTTGTATAGTGGCTTCTGCCGTGACCGAGCAAGCATTGTCATCCGAAATGGTAACAGTATAAGTGCCTGCAGCTAGACCAGTAGCCGTTGCGGTATTTTGTGGAGGTACGGTAGACCAAACATAATTGTAGTCCAATGCAATATTGCCACCCATGCCTGAGGCCGTAGCTTGTCCATCAGAAGCGCCATTACATGAAGCATTTTGATCAATAACGGTGCTAGCAATAATAGAAGCAGGTTCTACGATAGTAACTTCGGAAGTTGATTCACAAGCATTACTATCCGAAACGGTTACGGTATAAGTACCCGCTGGAAGTCCTGTAGCGGTTGCAGTATTTTGAGGAGGGGTAGTACTCCAGATATAATTGTAATCTGTTAGAACAATACCACCAGCTCCTGAAGCTGTAGCCTGACCATCTGCACCACCATTACAAGTTACATCTTGATCCACAATAGCGGAAGATGTCACGAGTGGAGGGTCAACCAATGTTACAGAACCAGTTACTGTACAGGCGTTATCATCCGTAATGGTTACGGTATAAGAACCCGAAGTCAAATTGGTTATGGTAGCTGTATTTTGCGGCGGTACAGTACTCCAAGCATATGAATAATCACCAGAAGCAGTTGTGCCTCCACTACCTGAAGCAGTAGCAGTACCATCATCTCCACCATTACATGAAATAGGAGTCAGTGAAGTCAATGAACCAAGTGGGTCAGGTTGAGTTATAATTGCTTCAGCAGTAGCGGTGCAATTATTGTCATCTGTAATGGTTACGGTATAGGTTCCTGCTGATAATCCTGTAGCCGTGGCAGTATTCTGAACAGGAATCGTATTCCATGCATAATTGTAATCCAAAGCTATGGTGCCACCCATTCCAGAAGCTGTGGCTTGCCCATCACTGAGACTATTACAACTTACATTTTGGTCAATGATTGTTGATGCTATAACTGCCGTTGGTTCACTGATAATTGCTTCAGCCGTAGCGGTGCAATTATTGTCATCCGTAATGGTTACAGTATAAGTTCCTGCAGAAAGTCCATTTACTGTGGCAGTATTCTGAACAGGCATTGTTGACCAAGCATATGTGTAATCCAAAGCTATGGTGCCACCCATTCCTGAGGCCGTTGCTTGGCCATCTGCTCCACCATCACAAGAAACATCTTGGTCCGTTACTGTACTGGCAGTGACAGAAGTAGGCTCATTAATGATAACTTCTGATGTTGCTGTACACATATTGTCGTCTGATATGGTGACAGTATAAGTGCCGGATGCAAGTCCTGTAGCGGTTGCAGTTGTTTGAGCGGGCATTGTACTCCATGTATAGCTGTAATCAGTAGTCACTGTGCCACCAGAGCCAGAAGCCGTTGCCTGTCCATCTGCTCCTCCGTTACAAGAAACACCATTATCCTCAACTGTTGAGGCTACAACTGCTGATGGTTCGTTGATGGTGATTTCTGAAGTTGCCGTACACATATTATCATCAGTAATGGTAACAGTATAAGTGCCAGCAGATAGTCCATTGGCAGTAGCTGTATTTTGAGCGGGTATTGTTGACCATGAATAGACATAATCAACTGCGATGGTTCCACCAGTAGCAGAGGCAGTCAACATACCATCATTACCACCACTACAAGATACTTCTTGGTCCACAGCGATAGACGGTGTTACGGCCAGTGGTTCTCCTACTGTTGCAGATGCTGTAATTGTACAGGCATTATCATCAGAAATAGTTACGGTATAGGTACCTGCCATGAGGTTGGAAGCAGTAGCCGTATTTTGAACAGGAACGGTATTCCAATTATAAGTATAATCAGCCGCAACAGTACCACCAGATGCTGTAACTGTAATGCTTCCATCCGTTCCGGAGTTACAACTGGCATCCATTGGTGTGATAGCATCCAGAATAATTTCGTCTGGCTGTGTGATTTCTATGGAATCAATAGAAAGACATCCATTGACATCTGTAACGGTCATGTAGTATGTATTGGCCGCCAGACTGGTCAGTGGATTGTTTGTTGAAGCCAAGGGGCCATTTGTATCTGCCCATTGGTATGTGTAGGGGCCAGTACCTCCCGCAGGGGTAGCTTCGATAATCGCATCTGAATCTCCAAAGCAATCCAGTCCTTGTGTAATAGCCAAACTAGGCGTTAGACTAAAGAGAGCTATGATTTCCTGTTCCAGTGTAGCAGTACAACCATTGGCATCGGTTACCGTAACTGTGTAGAAACCTGAAGCTAAATTTTGGATGGTATCTGAGGAACCTCCATTACTCCACGCATAAGTAAAAGGCCCTGTACCACCGTAAGCATTGATTTCGAAGAATCCATCATTTAATCCATCGCAAGTCGCTTGTGTGGTATCTATTGGGTCAATTTGTAGGAGCGGAGGTTCATAAATATCTACTTGATTGGATGATGTACATCCGTTTCCATCGGTTACGGTAACGGTATATGTGCCTGGTCCTAAGTTGGTAAGTGAACTTCCTGTAAGTCCACCGAATGACCAAGCATAATTAAAACCAGGAGTTCCATTGGCTGTATTGACCTGAACTGTACCATCAGCTTCTCCGAAGCAAGATATATTTGTACTATTCTCAATGAAAACAAATGGGACACTAATACCATCAACAACGAATACACTATCTATCTCTGTACAACCTGTAACATTATCCGTTACAGTCACTGCATAATTACCGGCTACTAGATTAGAGGCAGTATTGGCATTGAGTGTATTATCATGAGACCAATTGAAAGAGAAGTTGCCAGAACCATTGGTTATATTGGCGACTACAGATCCATCAGCGACACAATTGACATCATTGGCATTCAGATTTAAATTCAATTCATCCAATACGGTAACATCTATGGTAACAATCTCAGGGCATGAGAATGTCATGGAAGTATTGGTTGTTTTGTAAACTTCAGCGGTATATGTGGTAGAGACGTTGGGTTGGACACTGACATCATTCGTATTGATATACGTCAGATTAATGTTCGGATTCCAAACTATTGAATCAATATCATTTCCTGTTAAACTAATGATAGCAGCATCTCCCTTACAAACTGTAGGATTGGTAACAGGATTAACAACCGGTACGGGATCCACATATAAGTAGATTGTATCAATTGGTGAATCACCACAACAATCGGTGTTGACAAACAATTCGATAGTGAAGAATCCTGAAGTGCTGAATGTATTACCGGAAACGATTTGCTCTGTTGTAGCTGGATTCGGAATGGCTCCATCAAAATTCCAGATATATGAAGTAGCTCCGATATCGGTGGAGAAATTAGCAATGTCTCCTGAACATAGCTGGAACGTATCAACACCTATTTGAGTGGCATCCGTATTGATTTCTGGTTTTGTTTCGCCTCCGAATGAAACCAAATGGAAGTCAGTATATACATCACTACCATTCAAAACATTATATCTGTCAATATTATTGAATTGTGTGGTTACACTATTTCCGGATGGAGAGACAGGATTCGCGTTGGATGAGAAATTCCAATTGGTAGAAGTACCTGTAAAGTCCGTATCAGTTAGCGTACAATTGATGTTTTCAGCAGTGATTGTAGGTTGGGCAGCAAGATTGAAACTTTCATCAGAATTATTGAGATTGTTGGTTCCATTAACGAAAATTCCAAGGGAAACCCCATTTGCTCCCTGACCACCATTTCCTCCTTGGCCTCCCTGACCACCATTTCCTCCGCTTGAATCATTATCACAAATACTGAGTCCGAATGTACCATCAGTAGTACCATCACCACCTTGGCCTCCATTACCGCCTTGGCCACCTTGGCCGCCACTACCACCTTGGCCACCTTGGCCCACAATGTTACAATCTTCTATATTTCCATTAGTACCATTATTATGGATGAAGATTCCAACAGAGTTACCTCCGGCAGTTCCTCCGGTACCTCCATTTCCACCGGCACCGCCGCCGCCGCCGCCGCCGCCGCCGCCGCCATCTTGTCCAAGTCCTCCTGCTTCACCACCGGAACCACCACCGCCACCGCCAGTAGCACCAACAGCTCCGTCACTTCCATTACCTCCGGGTGTATAAAAACTTCCGACAACTGTGGGGGCACTACCAGATGAACCATCAGCACCAGTGGCTCCATTGCCACCATCATTTCCAGAATCAGGATCGCCAAAGGGACAATTAAAGAAAGAACCTCCAGTATTCCCACTACTTCCACTTCCACCATTCGCACCTCCACCTGATGTACCGGCTTGGCCAGCTGCACCATTGGATGTACCCCCGTTTCCACCGTTTCCACCATTTCCACCACCGGCTCCACCATTATTGTTGACTCCATCGAGGCCATTTGCCCCAACAGCTCCCTGGCTTCCGTTACTTCCATCCTGTCCCATACCACCCATACCTGGGAGAATCTGACATCTTACGATATCATAATCGCTACAAGAGGTCAGGTGTATGCCATATGTTGAGATTGAGGTATTGGGCGCATTATCCGGAGCATCATTTGTAGTAATGGTTAAATCCTGTAGCCTAAAATAGGATAGGCTGTTACCATATAAGGCAACCAAACGAGGAGCACTACCTGTTGCATCTTCCACATTAGCAGTGGTCCTATTGATGGTGGTAGCACCAGCAAGACTCGTTTTTGTCCAATTGTTTGTAGGGTCAAATCCACCCTCAAGCGTTACTTGTGAACGCAACTGAATGGCATCATCAATATTATAGGTACCCGTTGCCATTTTGATGACAGCATCATTACAAGCAGCAAGACTCAAGGCATTATCCAAAGATGTCGGGTCGTTTTGTGTACCTGCTCCTGTAGCTAAGGCAGTCGTGGTAACATAAAGATTCACACATGATTCCAATGGAGGAGCATCGTCTATTGTCACTGTTGTGAATACGGAATTACTACATCCATCAATCGTGGTGACAATGATTTCATAATCCGTAGAATTTGCAGGATTGGCTACTACATTATATCCTGTACCCACTAGGGTATTGGCTCCAGAAGGATCCTCGAACCATTGTACACTTGTAATATCTGCCAAGGGGTAATCTGTTGTTGCAGAGAAATTGATACTTCCTCCGGTACAGATTGTGGCATTATTTGGAAATACACTCAAATTGGGTTGTTCGGCTACAGTGACCGTTACGAAATCCTGCGCAATACAGCCATCGTCATAAGTAGCAGTTACGACATAGGTAGTTGTCTCGGTTGGACTAGCACTGGTGGATGCTGCATTGGGGTCAGCAAGTCCATCAATTGGGTCCCAGGTATAATCTATGATATTGGTTGCAGTAGAATTTACTGAGATGTTGGTTGATTCACCTAAACAAATCTGTTGGTCGGGGCTAGTGGATATGGGATCATTGGGATTACCTGTTATTTCAATGGTATATGTGAATGTATTGGTTCCGATGATAGGGCAAGCATCATCCTGTACTGTGATAGTGAAGAAATTGATTCCGATATCATCATCTGATGGTGTCCAGCAGAACTGTGCAGTAGCAGTAGGGGTATTATTACCAACAACGTTTAATTGGCCATTATTCACGCCTTGGTTCCAAGTGATATTTACATTATCACCATCATCATCACAAGTCAGTACATCGAAACAGAATGTTTCTCCTGCGCAATTATTCAATACATATGCTCCCGCCGGACCGTTAGGGTCACAAGGACTATCCACACCTGATGCGGTAGGGGCCTGATTACTACAATTGATAACGGTAAATTGCATATCCCTTACTACCTCACCGATTTTCACACCATTCCTGAATTCCTCAACCAAAATACAAAGGACGCCGACCTGTACCGCTGTCGGGGTGAATGAGATTGCTCCCGTAACAGGGTCGATGGTCAATCCGGTAGCGGTGAGGGGAGAAGTACCTGCAAAGCCACCTGCATAGTTTACACTATTATCATCAGATGTTTCGCAATCGACCAAACTGAAAACCAGATCATCGCCATCGGGGTCGGAAACACCGTGGTTATAGTTCACCAAGTCACCAACACAGGTGAATGGAGTTGGAATATTATTGAATACGGGTGAATTATTGCAAGGAGAAACTGTACCATCCAAAAGGGCTTCCACATAGAAATCCTGATTACCCGGACTATTCAAGGTTGTAATGGCATTATTCCTACAACATTCAGTCCATGATAATTCCCAATCATTACAACCGGCAGGTAATGATATGACACCGGTGTAATTGTATTGTTCCACACCATATGTACCAGGGCCTCCACAAGCACTGGGTTCACTTGGGCATAGTGGGGTAATATCAATGGGGTAGCCAGAAGCCAGGCTTACGGTCAAACTGGTGTTGACACCACAGGATGGTGAGTTGATGGAAACGGAATAACTGCCACTTGGATCGATACCGTTACAATCCCGATAAAAACTGAGTTGAATTTGGTACTGATTGGGACCAATACAGCTATATGTCAGATCGGCACCCATTGCGTGGGTAGCTTTGGCAACATTTTGGCTAGATAGGAGTATAACAAAGACAAACAGCAATTTAGTTACTTGAGTCAATTTCATGTTGATTGTTGTTTTGCAACCTTATAGTTCTTAAAAAAACAGACATATAAAGATAGATGAACATTCGCTCAATCCATAATGAAATAATGTATCGCTTTAAGCAATATATCAGATTAATCGAAATGTCATTTGAAAATTCTGTATTATGACCATAAATAATAATTTTGCTGTACAAGCTTATTTTAAGAGCAAAAAAACTATGGAAGATCTCATCAATCAATTTCCCGTTCATCTTAAGACACAACTGGAAACGCATTCATTTGACCAGTTGGACGCCGATGGCATATCCAATGTGGTCATCCTAGGAATGGGTGGTTCAGGTATTGGTGGGAGAATCGTACAATCACTCGTATCAGAGGAATGTTCAGTTCCCATAATCATTGTGAATAATTATGCCATACCGGGTTTTGTGAATCAGAACAGTTTGGTTATTGCTTCCTCTTATTCAGGGAATACGGAGGAAACCTTGGCTGCTTTCAGAAAAGCGCAAGAGAAAAAAGCCAGACTAGCAGCCATCACATCAGGTGGAAAGATGGAGGCATTGTGTAATACCTCATCTTTTCCCTATGTAAAATTGCCGGGAGGATATCCGGCTCCTAGGGCTTGCCTTGGATTTTCAACTCTTGCATTATTAAAAGTGCTGAATGCTTTCGGATTGATTGGTGTTGGCTTATTGAATGAAATGGGTGATGTAAGTGATTTCTTGATCAATCATCAATCCGATATCAGGAAACTTGCAAAGGAAGTGGCTGAATCCACTCATGGGAAGATGAAAGTCCTTTATGCTGAGAATGATTTTGCGGCTGTCTTGGTAAGATGGGCCCAACAAATCAACGAAAACGCCAAGGAATTGGCACTTCATCATACCATACCTGAGATGAATCACAATGAAATAGTAGGCTGGGAATCCGAAAATAAGGAAAAAGCCGTGATTTATCTAAGGAACCGTGATGACTTGGAAAGAAACCAAAAAAGGATGGATATCATGCGGGTGACCATTGAACCCAATGCCGCATCCATTACGGAAATTGAAGCCCAAGGGAAAAATTTTATGGAAAAATTATTCTATTCCATACATTTGGGTGACTATCTTTCATTAGAAATGTCTATTTTGAACGAAGTGGATGTCATGTCCATTGAATCCATAAACCACCTCAAAGGTGAATTAGCCAAATTGTAGGAAAACAAAAGTAGAACTACATAAGATGGATTAGGGTATTGGCCTTGTGTCAGTACCTTAATTTTTTTGTCTCACCTGAAAGTAATAATTCCACCAAATCCAGTACTTGTTTGGGTTTTAGCATTCTCCAATTAACGGTATTGAAAGGCGCTCCGAAATTTGTATAAAAATTCAATTGCCCCTCTTTCATTTCATCCTCAACATGGTCAAGTGTATTGATGAAACTAATCCAACCCCCTTCTTCGACGATATCATTTTGCCATTCTTCATAATAATCATCATCACCCACATGAAAATTGAGCACATTTTCACAAATGATGATATACTTATGGATACCATGTTCAATCATAGGGTCGATGACATCCCTTTTTAGGAACATGATATCATTGTTGAGACAATCATTCCATTCTCCCAGCATTTCGAATATGGCATAGCCCCTATCATAATCCGTGAATAATAGTTTGGTGTATAAAGTCGCAGAACCGAATGCATCCCACTGAGGATGAACGAAGTAGTTGTAGATTTTATTGGAAAATGTGAATTCGTCGTAAATTCTTCCAAAGAAAGGCGTCCTATCATCATTGGAGGATATGTACTTGTCTCTCCAGTGGTAGTGTGGTTCTATATCATGCATGAATTATAATTGGTATTTTATGCTAATTTCTCAATCGTATGAAACGCAATGTAGCCAAAAGAAAGTATTACAGCAATATTGTGAATTTGGTTTAATCTTTTAATGGATTTTTTGTTGGGCCAAACCGTCAGGAAGGGTGTATATTTGCGACATGAAAGCCAAAACGCTAAGAAAGGATAAGATTAATGTCATCACATTGGGGTGTTCGAAGAACCTTGTGGATTCTGAAAATCTGATTACCCAACTCAAGGGGAATGATTATGAGGTATTCCATGAAAAGAACAACAGTGATGCGAATGTGATTATTGTCAATACCTGTGGTTTCATTGATTTGGCCAAGGAGGAATCCGTGAATACCATCTTGGAATACGCAGAGGTTAAGAAACAGGGAGGGATTGACAAATTATATGTTACAGGTTGTCTTTCCCAGCGTTACAAGGATGATTTGGAAGAAGAAATTCCTGAGGTGGATGCTTATTTCGGTACGTTGGAATTACCCGGTTTGCTAGCAAAATTGGAGGCCGATTACAAACATGAGCTCATTGGTGAACGATTGATAACGACTCCGATGCACTACGCCTATCTGAAGATTTCGGAAGGATGTAACAGAACCTGCTCGTTTTGTGCCATTCCCCTAATGCGTGGTAAGCATATTTCACAACCCATCGAGGCATTAGTGGCCCAAGCCGAGAATTTGGCAAGGAATGGTGTCAAGGAACTCATGCTGATTGCTCAGGAATTGACCTACTACGGATTGGACATCTACAAGAAAAGAGCATTACCCGAATTGCTACATGCATTGGCCGATGTGGAGGGTATTGAATGGATAAGACTGCATTATGCCTATCCCTCAAAGTTCCCTAGGGAAATATTCGATGTGATGGCTGAGCGTAAGGAGGTATGCAATTACCTGGATATTCCATTACAACATGCCAATAATGATGTACTTCATCGGATGAAGCGGCAAATTACCCAGGAAGAAACCAGAGAACTCATAGCATATGCACGAGAGAAAGTACCTGGGATTGCGATTCGAACTACATTCTTGGTCGGATATCCTGGAGAGACAGATGAGGAATTCGAGGATTTGTGTGATTTTGTAAGAGATATGGAATTCGAAAGGGTAGGAGTATTCATGTATTCGCACGAGGAGGATACACCGGCCTATGGTGTTGAGGATGATGTCGATCAGGAAACCAAACAAGAACGGGCCAATGCCATCATGGAAATCCAACAAGAAATTTCGTTCCAGAAGAACCAGGAAAAGGTCGGTATGGAAATGAAGGTCCTTTTTGATAGAAAGGAAGGAGGATATTTCGTGGGCCGTACCGAGTTCGATTCTCCTGAAGTGGATAATGAAGTCCTCTTGGATGCCAAGGAGAATTTTGTTAGAATAGGTGATTTTGCAACTGTTAGCATAACAGGAGCTGAGGACTATGACTTATATGGAAATGTGATTTTACCTGATTAATTCAATTGTAGTAAATGCTTGGAATGCTCCTTGACTTTCTTTTCTGAAATCCAGTAGGGAATCCATTCCTCATTTTTCCATGTATCCACTTGTGATTTGTAATATGGATGCAGAATCCTTGAAGCGCTGCCACCGGACAATGCACCTCGCATTTTTTCTGTATCATTCAAGTCGGCGACCATTCTGAATGAGCTGAACCAACCTGTTTCAAAATTGATGGTATCTCCCTTGTTATAGCCACCTCTGTTCAGAGTTTGCTTGGAACCTTTCTTGGGCATTTTTTCAGCACCTAACCAAGTGCTGCCCACACCATCCGGTTTGATGGGGCTGATGAATTCAAGTGTATGAATCTTGCCCCACTTCCATTGGTCCGGATCAGTTCCCAATTGTTCTTTCAAATAGTTCTGGGTATGAAGTCCTGCTGTTATAATCAACTCTTTCAGATTCTCTTTTTCAGGTGTTTGTATATTATCAATTAAAGCATCATTCCTGAGTATTATGGAATCAAGACTTTGCTCCCAATAGTAGCCATTACCCCAAAACTGTTCCTCCAATTCATCGGGTAGTTCATCATTTAGAATGAGATTGAAAAGCTCATCAGAAAGCACATGATAGATGCTTGGCCCCACTTCATCAATATCATCCAATTGATTCCATGATTTCAAGCGATTTGCCAGATTCTGGGTTTCATCATGAGTCTCCAGGGCTGATACATAAATCGGGACCAAAATTTCAGCTTGTTTATTCTTACAATCCAAGATTAGGTTCCATAAGTCATCTGATGTGAATTGTTTTTCTTCCGAGAAGACTTCACTCATTCTCGAATACCTATAATGAGGTGAAAAATGAGATGAATAGTAATATGGATAGGCATCGGGACGAGTATCATGATTGGCTGTTCCGACCCAATTTCGTTCCGGATTTATCATATGGGGCATGGAATCCTTAGGAATGAATCCTATCCAATGGTCATTCTGGGAAATTGTATGGGCAACCCGGCCATTCTTATCCGAGCGAATAGGAATCAATCCGGTGGTTTGGTGTGCAATACCACCATCTGTATCTCCGAAAATATAATTGAAAAACATGTTGTCTATTTGGAAAAGGGATGTTCTGAATGACATGATATCCTTAGCTTCCAACATCGTTTCCAACCCTAATGATGAGTTGGTCGTTTCTGCTTGTGACCATCCAAGACTAACGATATCATCCGTCAGTATTCCGAAAATGTCAAAATCGGAAATAATAGGACCTGTTTTCGTATAACGCACGGTTATTTCCACATCGCTACTGTCCTTGACTTTTATGATTTCGTTTTTGGTTTCAATGATGTTCGTATCATTTTCTATGTATAAGTCCTGGCTGTCCCCATATCCATTGGTTACTCCGAAAGCAAGATGCTCTGTTCTACCAATAATGACACCAGGGATAGCAGGAATAGAAAGTCCAACGGCTTTGAATTCTGGGCAGAATAATCCTATGGGATAAAAAACGCCCGGCAACATTCTGGAATCCACATGGGGGTCATTGCACACAATGGGTTTTCCCGAATCACTTTTTTCGCCATTGATGGCCCAGTTGTTAGAACCTAAGGAGGGGGATGGTAGTAGGGTAGGATTGACTTTGGGGATATCAAATAATTGAGGGGCTGACTGGCCCAAAGGGTTTGTTGTCGGATTTGTCATTAAAGGAGCTGTCCTGTCAGGATTGATGGAGATAGGCGATAATTCAGCAGCTACATCTGTCAGGGCATTGAGGTTCAGACTGAGGATTTCGTCACCCATATTCTTGGCGTGATTATAACCGATGAAATGTATGATGGTCAATAAGTCAATGGGTTGTAAGGGTTGGGGTTCAAGACCGATAAGACCCAATTCGACCGGGAATTCATCCGCACTATTTTCTAGATATTCATTATGACCCTCGCAATACCAATTCAGCCATTCCTTAGCCTCCTGATTCAGGAATTTATAATTCCGTTCGGCCATTGCAGGCATGTTCAATACCCTCATTTTGATGTCCGATTGTAATTGTGAATTTCCTAGGATACTTGAGAGTTTTCCTTGGATTAATGCACGATAAAATTCAATCTGAAAAAGCCTGTCTTGCGCAACAACAAAACCTTGTCCTCTAATGACATCCGCCTTGCTTTCTGCGAATACATATGCGACTCCATGTTCATCCCTATGTATGGATACCTCATTTTCAATGGCATCGATATCCAGGGTTCCATCCAGTTGGAAATTATTGGAATTAATAATCCAAAAATAGGCTATGATACTACCAATGATTAGAATAACCAATACGGATAAAGCCAGCTTTTTCATAAATGACTAAATAATTATGATGATGGAATTTCTTCTACTTCTTTCTTCTTTTGTAAATAGGGTAGGATATATTGGAATAATAAAATAAAAACCCCAACCATAACGGAAACGTCCGCCATATTGAAAATTCCGGTTTTGGCAAAACCGAAATCAATATGCATGAAATCAGTTACGGATTGGTATAGGTACCGGTCTATCATATTCCCCATCCCTCCACCGATAATAAATGTAAGGCCTAATATCGAATATTTATCATAATGATTTTTTACCATCACATGGATCAGTAAACCGAATAATACCAGAATGGGTAATCCTAACATTAATATATTCCAATATATTTTGGGTAGGTCATTTCCTAGACCAAGGAAAGCACCTGTGTTTTCTACTTTGGTAATAATGAAATACTTATCTAAGACTTCGATATATTCATTATATTCTACCTTATCCCTAGCGATTTTTTTGGATGCTTGATCACAGCCAATATTCGAGATGACCAGGATTAGGATTAAAATATTTCGGATTAATTTACTATTCATATTAATCTATGAGGTTAACGAGTGTACCATAATCATCATAAGGAGAATTATTTTCCTTCATTTCAAGAATATCCATTAATTCCCCCATATAAATTTCATTCAATTCCTCAAGGGTGGCCTTGGTTCTTATTTCAATTTTGCCCTCTCTGAATTGTTTCATTCTCCAAGCATAGGTTTTTTCCATCTTGGACCATATTTCTTCATTAATAGCGATATGGTCATCCTCTGGTGATGCTGCGGTGGATTCCTTGAATCCTAGGTTATTCCTAGAAATCATTTCGGCATTCGATATGATAAAATAAGAAGTATGGGCCCAGGAATGATCTGCCGTAAGCAATTTGGAATACATGACCAACTGCAAATCCTCTCTGTTTTTTATCATATCCATACGGCGGGTCTTGCCACCCCATTTCAAATCCACTACGGCTAATTCACCATCCCTTTCTAGAACCAAATCCGCCTTTCCTTTTACGGGTTTCCCTAGGAATTTACCCGCCAATGGCATTTCTGTTTCCTTGATATTCCATTCGTTGTTCTGAATCAGGTTCAATAGTGACCAAGCAGCATGTTTGACCTTTCGCATAAAAGCGATTTTATCTGGTTCTTTTCCGTACATTAATAAAACCGCACCCTCTCTTTGTAAAAGTTGTTTGGATTTATTATCCAGCCATGATTCAACGTCGGATTTATTCCAGTTTTTCACTTCTTTTTCCCGAAGCATTTGTTCGAAAAACCGATGTGCCAGATTTCCTTTTAATGTATTTTCCTTGACTACACTAAGGATGGAGGATTTATGTAATCCTATTTTATATTTGAATAACCATTTATAAGGGTAATAAAATAAATGATCCAAGGAGGTAAAAGTTTCTTGGTCATTTTTATTCAATTGTTCAGATAAATTAATCTGAATCATGGCTTTGGTCTTACCAATGGATTGCTGGTCGATTTTGGACAAATCCGGTAGATTAAAAAATCGGGATAAGAATTTCTTTCCTTTTTCATTTTCAACTTGGTAAGTAATTTTATCCAAGTCATCAAATGTAGCTTTCAAATCTCCCTCTAGGGAATGTGGTTGAACTGATTTTCCGGATACCTTTTCAGGTACAATGAATATAATCCTTTCATTTGTTCTTCTAACGGGCGTATTTCTCTGCCACAAAGAAAGTTGATTCAGAATGTGCGGTGTTTGGATTTGCCAATTATTCTTTTTGAAGAATTCTAATTCATTCGGATACCATTTTGAGAAAAAATAATCCCTCTCATGGTCTGTGAAATTCCACCATAGTAAATCCTTGCAATTCCTTACAATCGAGGAATTATTATAAATGTAAGGAGTGTGATTGATTTCTGTATCCCTAAATAAAACAGGAGCGGGTTCATATACGGTCCGTACAATTCTTTCTAGCCCTAAATAACTGAGTTTATTTTCTGTCTCAGGCAATTCTTCCAGTAATTCCACGATTTTTTTTGCCTGTTCTTTCAATACAATCAAAGAAGTGTTCTTACCTCCCAGTTGTTCGTATTCATTGCCTGCCCAATTCTGGACATACTTAAAAATTTGAATGGCTTCAATGACAGGAATACTACCATCGATATGATATCTTTTCCTTTCGAACCAAGTATCATATTGTTCCTTGATTTGAGCAACATCAATACTCTTGTCTTCTTGGGACTGGGCTTCAATATTCCTGTAGAATTCATTGAGCCTTGCATACCATATTTCGCTCTTGATGCCCGGACTCTCAGCCATGAGTCTACCCAAGACCAATGCCAATCTATCATCGAAAGGTTTGAGGGAAAGGGATAGGAACTCAAGGATTTTGTAAGGGTCAATGGGCTCCCAAAGGAAAGCGGTAACCAGTTTCAGAATTTGTAAGGATGGCCGACCAAGGGAAGCCGATAAAATACCAAGACTGGGTACTCCATCCTGAATGATGGCATTATCCAATGCCCTGTTTTTCTCAGGTATGAGACAGAGGGGTTTGAAGTCTTCATTCAGGTGAAAGAGCTTACTGATGAATTCCCCGGCTTCTGTTTCTCTTTTGGATCGTATAAGTATCAGACTCCCATCGCCCTTGAGTTCGATTTTTCCATCCTTGGCAGATTCGGGATGAGTGAGTCTGTATCTGAATTGGTCAAGGTCAGAATGAGTCTGTTCAATATTTTCCTGATTACCATGTAATCTTATTCCCTTATCTTTCAAGAGATCGAAGATTCTCCTTAGATAGTAGGGTAGGATTTCCTTGGGTTCGTTGATATGAATATCGGTTATCGGTAGTTGCGTATCGGCCAAGCATTCGATGACAGCCACATACCGATCGGATAATCCGGGAATAACCCTTCCCTTGGATTTGGTTTCTATAATCGCAATATCCTTAATCCTTGCAGGAGCATCATCAGGTAATTGGCTGAAAACCATTCCCGATAACAACAACTCATCCCTCATGTCTAGCAAGGTGGAAGCCGTGGCCAATTCATCTGCCTGAAAAGCAGTGCGATAGAATGGTTGGGCATCAGATTTTGTTACATCCTTGACCGCTTGCCTATATTGTTCTATCCTAAGGAAATTATTTTCTGTTGCAGGTCCCTCTGTTCCGCAATACTTCTCTAGAATGGCTAGGAATCCTTTCTTTCCTACATATATGATACCACTATTCGTGGAAACATTATCAGAATCATATACATTCTCATCGAATTCCAAACCGAAAAATACAACCATCTAGCTCTGTTTAAATATCCTGATTAATATTCGTAAATAATTGATAAATAAAGAATTGTGTATGTGTAAAGATACGAATTTCACCTCGGTATTCCATGCGGATGACCAGAGATTCACGATAATAACACTTTACAGTTAAATAACATCCATAATCATAGGATTTGATTTCAATTGAGTAATTTTACGCAACAATTGTATTATTCACAAAATGCATAACATGAAAAAAATACTTACCCTTTTCTTTTCTTTCTTCCTCGTTTACCAGGCAAGTGCCAATATGATATTGACAGGTGTGGTGGACGGACCCCTTTCCGGTGGTACCAAGATGGTGGAAGTGTATGTTTACGCTGATATTGCCGACCTGAGTTTGTATGGCTTAGGCTTCGCAAACAATGGTGGAGGAACCGATGGCCAGGAGTACACTTTTCCTGCGGATGCTGTTACGGCAGGAACATTCCTTTACATCGCAAATAATGCTGATAATTTCAATAACTATTTTGGGTTTGCAGCGGATTATATTGATTCTTCCTTGGGTGGATTCAATGGTGATGATGCAATTGAGGTATATGAGAATGGTGCTGTAATCGATATCTTCGGAGACGTGGACGTCGATGGTACAGGAACACCTTGGGATCACTTGGATAGTTGGGCTTATCGTGTGGATAATACGGGTCCCGATGGTTCTACATTCGTATTAGCCAATTGGACAGTCCAGGCTGTGGATTTATTGGATAATACCACAACCAACGCAGAAGCAATGCCTCCGTTCCCATTAGGTACATATATGTATGCTGCACCAACCAATCCTGTAGTTTCATTTTCCGGTGCTAATATTTCCGTAAATGAATCCACAGGAACAACGGATGTTACTGTTTCCATCACAGCGGAGGATGGAAATGATACATCTGTGGATATCGTAGTCGATCCCTCATCCACAGCTGATGCGATGGATTATTCATTGTCAAATGCAACGGTAACATTTCCTGCCAATGATAATATGAGTCAGGTTGTCACGGTTACCATCAATGATGATATGGATCAGGAATTACAGGAAACCATCGTATTGACACTCGCTAATCCGACAAACAATGCGACCCTAGGTGGTAATAGTACATATACGATTACGATTTCTGACAATGATACGCCTATTCCAAACTTGGTCATCAATGAGATCAATTACAATGTACCAAGCACGGATTCCTTGGAATTCATCGAGATTTATAACAATGACGTCATGGCAGTGGATCTGAATGGATTCTCTTTCCAGAATGCAATTTCATTTGATTTTGTGGTTTCTACAGTCATCAATCCGGGAGAATACTTGGTATTGTGTAATGATGCTGCCGCATTTATGAACGCATTCGGCATTACTGCCATTGATTGGGGCGGAACACAAGGATTGAACAACACGGGTGAGACCATCGAATTGTATGATGCCGCTGGTAACCTTGTGGATGAATTGACATATGATGATGGTACCGATTTCCCAAGTGCTGCCGATGGCCAGGGGCCGTCTCTTGAATTGTGTGACCCGAATGAGGATAACAATGACCCTAACAATTGGTTTGCATCAACCAATCCAACAGGAGTTGTCACTGCGTCAGGAGAAGTATTGGCAACGCCCGGTGCTGCGAATTCTGTTACCTGTTTGGCATTCATCGCACCTCAGGTTACATTCTTGGATCCTAATCCTTTCGAAACGAACCTTACTCCAGAGGATGCTGGTACATTGACATTCGAGGTAGCCATCGAGGATGGTAATGAAATGCCAACGAATGTTACAGTGGATGTCATTTCTTCTACTGCAACCGCAGGTTCTGATTTCGACTTTACGCCAATCACTTTGACTTTCCCTGCGAATGTGGAGGATGATACCCTGACTTTTACAGTAGATATCACCGATGATATGGACCCGGAATTGATTGAGGATATCGTTTTCGGTTTGTCCATGAATGATAATATGTCCGAATTAGTGGATAGCGTCATGGTAGTTGAAATTGCTGATAATGATTCTCCTGTTGCTGAATTGGTAATCACGGAGATTATGTATAATACACCTAGTGATGACACATTGGAATTCATTGAAATCCTGAATAATGGAGCAACTACCATTGACCTTTCAGGTGCTCGTTTCTTGGATGGAGTCTTTCACGTATTCGCTGATGGTTCAAGTTTGGATGCAGGAGCATATATGGTCTTGTGTGTGGATTCTACTGCATTCATGAATGCATTCGGTATTTCTGCCATCCAATGGGATGCAGGTGGATTGAGTAATAACGGTGAGGATATCTCCCTGTATGATGCTAGTGGTAATCTTGCTGATTATGTGGATTACAACGACGCAGGTGATTTCCCGACAGAGCCGGATGGTTTCGGTCCGTCATTGGAACTTTGTGACCCGAATGAGGATAATAATGATCCATTCTTCTGGTTCGCATCCATAGATTCCACTGGCGTTATGATTGATTCAGTTGAAATCGTAGCGACTCCGGGTATGATGAATTCCGTAACCTGTCTTTCTACAGCTGATCCTGTAGTTACATTCACGGATGAGAGTAATACGGTTATGGAGGATGTAGGTTCCGCTTTCGTAGGTGTTGAGATTACGAATGGTAATGCAAATGACACGGAAGTAACATTCACAATAGATGTTGCTTCAACTGCTACTGATGGTTCTGATTATACACTATCCAGTACAACAATTACATTCCCGGCAGGGACAACATCAGATATCACTTCCTTGGAGATTCCAATTATCGACGACATGGACACGGAGGTGGATGAAACCATTATCATAACAATCTCTGCTGATAATAATGCTCAATTGGGTGCTATTACCACTCATACTATTACAATAGAGGATAATGACCCTAATTCTAATCAGGATGTCTTTGCAGGTTTGGTCAATATCTTCCCGAATCCTGTATCGGATCAATTGAATATCCAATCTGATATCCGATTGGATAGGATTAGAATCGTTAATGTTGTGGGACAGACAATCCATCAGATGAATAATCTGAATGGTAATGTACAGATTCCAATGAACCAATTGCCACAAGGATTATACTTTGTGGAGTTGACTTCGGGCGAAGATGCTGCAACATATCAGATTATTGTAGAGTAATACATCCTGATTCAAACTAAAAAGTCCGAATATGCAAATAGTCATATTCGGACTTTTTAATAGGCTTGATTTAATACATATGTAATTAATTTGTCATTCAGATTATGGTAAATTCGTATTTTGTGATGCCAGACAAATTCAATATCCAAAAAATAGATTATTTCAATTAACCAATTAAAGATACCTCCTAACATGTTCAAGAAATTTACATTTTTCTCTCTTGTAATGTTGTT
Organism: Saprospiraceae bacterium; assembly: GCA_020631355.1. Taxonomy (GTDB): domain Bacteria; phylum Bacteroidota; class Bacteroidia; order Chitinophagales; family Saprospiraceae; genus JAHDCE01. The sequence goes on from JAHDHL010000014.1 coordinate 73,976, forward strand.
TTTCGGTCAGATGGCCACAGCACAGGTGATGATTAGCTTCGAATTCGTAAGCGAACACACCAAGGAAGAATTGCAGGATATCCTAACGGATTTCGGAATACCAGCAGTTCTTGCTCCCGTGTACTATGATATTGAAGTGTATAAGATAACCTATGAGACACCTAATGGTGATGGTTCTGCCATGACTACTGCGACTGGTGCAGCCTGTTTCCCAAAGGGATATATCTGCAATAGTCCCATCGCAAGTTACCTACATGGTACGACATCTTCCAAAACAGGCGTGCCATCATATGGCTCAACAGAATTGGTAATCGGCCAGCTATGGGCTGGAAGGGGATACATTACTTCTTTGCCTGATTATCTGGGATTGGGTGATTCCCCGGGGATGCACCCTTATGTACATGCCAAATCCGAAGCAACTGCTTCCATAGACATGATTCGTGCTACCAAGGAATTGTCTGATGAGTTGGGCCATTCATTCAATGATGAATTATTCTTGTTCGGATACTCACAAGGAGGGCACTCCGCAGTAGCTACTTTCAAGGAAATACAGGAAAATCTTTCTGATGAGATGACCGTGACTGCATGTTATGGAATGTCAGGTCCCTATGATGTGGCAGGTGTACAAACTGATTTCATCAACTCAGGCCAACCATATGCTACTCCCGGTTATTTGCCATATGTCTTTTTGGGATACCAGAGTGTCTATGGTAACCTATATCAGAATTCATTGAGTGAAGTATTGGTGGCTCCATATGATACAACCTTACCTCCCTTGTTTGATGGTACTCATGGAATGGGTGAAATCAACGATGCTTGTACACCGGTTCCGACTGATATGGTTGTTCCATCTTACCAAGCGGATTTCGAAACCAATCCTGACCATCCTTTCAGAGTGGCTTTGGAAGACAATACGCTGACTCATTGGAAACCAGAATCTCCGATCAGATTGTATTATTGTACGGAAGATGAGCAGGTGTTTTATGAAAATTCGGAAGTGGCTCGTGATTCATTCTTGAACAGAGGTGCGCCGGATGTACACGCTGTTAATTTTGGTGCTTACGACCACGGAGGTTGTGTGCAGTTTTGTTTGTTCAATGCATTGTTATCGATGGATTCTTTTGCAACGGGTCCCACTGTTTTGTTGGATTATGCGGTTGCTACTGAAGAATCCTCTGCAGGAGCAATGGATGGCAGTATCACCTTATCAGCTAATGCAGATGCTGGAAACCTAAGTTTTGCTTGGAATACAGGTGCAACAGGACCCACATTGGAAAACATTGGTGCAGGTGATTATATGGTAACTGTTACGAGTGATATTGGATGCGAAAGAGTATTTGAATTCAATTTCGACCAGCTTCTATCGAATGATTCACCAATTTTGCAACAATTGGACATCAATCCGAATCCTGCTACGGATTTTATCAATATCAGACTGGAGGAATATTCTGAATATCGTATTGAGATGTATGACCTTGGTGGTAGATTAGTAAAGGACATCAACTTTGCAGCTGACCAATCATATACACTTGATGTATCAGATTTGAATGATGGCATGCATTTCATCCAAATGACTGATTTGAATAGCGGACAGCAACATATCGGAAAAGTAATTGTAGAATAAAATATAATTATTATTCAACCAGAAAAGGGAATGAACTTAAAGTTCATTCCCTTTTTTTATTCGATAAAATAAATCGTAAGTATTTGGTTAATAATAATTTATATTAATTTATTGGATATTTCACCCAATAAATGCTACATATTGTAATTGGAATGAATGCGATAGTACGTGATATTTGTAACAAATCATACACAATAAGCGAGTTGGTTCTATTTTTTTACAAAAAAATAGTTTAATTAGCTATATATCAATGTGTTATAATTGTTAATTATAATTTTTTTTCAACAAAAAAATTATTTCGATATTGAATTAGAATCAATCTTATTGTAGATTTATAATATATGTGTGTAGAAATTTATATGCATATACCATTGCAAATCACTGAATAACCAGAAATGACGAATGCTTCTTGGCTGACCTTGGGCATAGGGTAAGTAGTACATTATTCAGATACAAGTCGAATCAATCAAATATCTAATCTTGTGGTGCACGAGGTTGGGCTGACCAACTCATGTATATCACCAAAAAATTAAGTCGCATGAAAACAAAATCACTACTTTACCTACCCATGATGGTATTGATGTTTTCCACTATGCTTTGCTATCAGGCAAATGCTCAACTAGTGGAAGTCATCAGCCAGAATACCTGCGAAAATGCCAATGCTTCTGAAGTGCATGTCGTAAATGAGAATACTGGAACTTTATTGAGTGACGGATTCCCTGATGGGGATTTTAATTTTATTCTGAGCAATGCTGATGGTTCCTATACCGATTTCAGTAATGACGGGATTTTTACGGGAATTCCTGATGGGACGGGATATTTTGTCATTATTCATAGCAATATCAACAACACACAATACCAATGTCCTAATTTAGTTGATATCCTTACAGACAACAGCCCGGTCATTGAAGTGGATTTGCTGACAGATCCCCAATGCCCCGGAGATTCAGTAGTATATTCTGTATCCTTGGTTTGTGGTGGCACACCTCCTTTCACATTTCTTGTAGACACAGAAAGTGGTTTGCTGACAAGTCCTAATGGTATATTTTATGATATCAATGGAGGATATTTTTCAGTGATTGACTCAGAGGGTACTACCAGTAATACGGTTGTGATGGATTCTCCATTTCCATTTGTACCATTGTCACTGAGCGAACCAGTTGTTCAGGAAGGTTGTGATTCACTACAACAATCGACTGTAAGCACAGTTGCGACAGGTGGTGATGGCAATTACACTTATTACGCAATAAATGCTGCGGATGGTGTCAGTATTCAGAATACGTCCGGCGTTTTCAACTTGGAAGCTGGCTCATATTATATTGGTGTCTCTGATGGTAGCGGTTGTAATCATCAATGTCCACAACTGGTTGTTGTAGGAACATGCTGCGATGATTTTGAGGTAAATGTAAGTACGATTGTTTGCCCCTCAAATGCTATCGGTGGTCTAACAGGAGGTACAGCTACTTTTAGTGTAGGTAATAGTGCCTCATTCAGTATAGTCGGACCTGCAGGTACTCTCGTGAGCACACAGGGAGAAAGCGTATCTTATATGGATTTGTCCGCAGGGACATATAATTATACAGCTACGGATGAGAACGGATGCAGTGAGGATGGCTCTTTTATCATAGACCAAGCAGACGATTATACCTTGACGGTCTTGGATTTTGCCTATGATTGTACTACAGGATTGATTGATGCCACTGTAGAGTTAGGCGGTTATAATCCGGATGGTGGAGGATATTTCACAATGGCATATGGAACTGTAGACCCTGTTTTTGTGATAGAGGATTTGATGCCCGGTCAGGAAATATCAACGATGATATGTCCATCCATCACCTTGGAAGCCTGCCCTGGAACAGTAGGATTTACTGTTCCGGATTCAATACCGAGTTTTGAAGTAGGAGTTGAAACTGAAATGTGTCCATCCAATTCTTCGAATGCATCCCAATTAGGAACCATAACATTATCATTCCCAGATGGGACATCATACTACACGGTTACCGATGGAGTGAATTCATGGACCAATGCTGCGTCTACCATCTTTGATAATGATATCGTCATAGAGGATTTACCAGAGGGGTTGTACACATTTACGATTACGAATGACACTGGTTGTTCACAGACAATTGATGTCCAATTAGTAACTCCGGATGATTACACCTTGACGGTCTTGGATTTTGCCTATAATTGTACTACGGGATTGGTTGATGCGACGGTCGAACTAGGAGGCTATAATCCTGATGGCGGAGGATATTTCACTCTGTCTTATGGAACTGTAGACCCTGTTTTTGTCATTGAGGACTTAACTCCGGGAGAAGTGATATCAACCATGATATGCCCTTCAGTTGCTTTGGAAGCATGTCCGGGTACGGTCGGATTTACTGTTCCTGATTCATTCTCTGATTTTGGAGTGGAAGTTGAAACTGAAATGTGCCCATCCAATTCTAATAATGCTGACCAAGGAGGTACGATTACCGTTACCATTACCGACGGAACTGCACCTTTCACTATGACCGATGGAACAGATATATGGACTTCCAACAGCTGGTCGAATGGCGCAAATAGTTATATCGTTGCTCAAGGTATGGATGAGGGATTCTATTCATTCATCATTACGGATGCCAATGGATGTACCCAATCTGTGGATGTACAGCTTCAGGCACCGGATGATTATACTCTGACTGTTCTGGAATATGCCTACGATTGCACTACTGGATTAGTGAATGCAACAATAGAATTGGGCGGTTATAACCCTGATGGAGGTGGTTATTACCTATGGGGATATGGTTCTGTCGACCCTGTATTTGTTATTGATGGATTAACTCCGGGAGAGGTCATATCCACAACAATGTGTCCTGATATTACATTGGAAGCATGTCCCGGTACAGTTGGCTTTACTGTTCCTGATTCATTATCAGGATTCGAGGTAGAAGCTGAAACTGAGATATGCCCATCTAATGCTAATAACTCCAATGGTGCAGGAAACATCATTCTGTCAATTGCTGGAGGTACGGCACCATTTATCATCACAGATGGCACTTCGGGTACAGTTGCAATGATTACAGAGGATTACTATGTAGTCGAGGACTTGATGGAAGGTACTTATACATATTCAATAACTGATGCTACGGGCTGTTCACAGACTGTGGATGTCTTACTTGAGGCACCTGAGGATTACAGCCTTACTGTATTGGACTTTACTTATGATTGTCAAACTGGATTGGTTGATGCAACAGTAGAATTGGGAGGTTATAATCCTGATGGTGGAGGCTATTTCACTATGGCTTACGGAACGGTAGACCCTGTGTTTGTTATCGAGGGCTTGACTCCCGGCCAAGTGGTGTCAACCATGATATGCCCATCCATTGCTTTGGAAGCTTGTCCCGGTACAGTTGGTTTTGTTGTCCCGGATTCATTCTCAGGATTCGAAGTGGAAGTAGAAACTGAAATTTGCCCTTCCAATTCAACTAACTCAACTAATGGGGGTAGTATTATTCTTTCAATTACAGGAGGAGTAGCACCTTATATTGTAGTTGATGGTGTTACAGGTTCGACTACCACAGTCATAGGTGATTTTCATGTTATCGACGGCTTGTCTGAAGGCACTTATACATATTCAATAACTGACGCTACGGGTTGTACACAAACAGTGGATGTCGTACTTGAAACTCCTGAGGATTATAGCCTTACTGTATTGGACTTTACTTATGATTGTTCAACTGGATTGGTTGATGCAACAGTAGAATTGGGTGGTTATAATCCTGATGGCGGAGGTTATTTCACGATGGCTTATGGATCAGTTGATCCTGTATTTGTTATCGAGGGTTTAACTCCCGGCCAGGAAGTATCAACTGTGATATGCCCCTCCATTGCCTTGGAAGCTTGTCCGGGTATTGTAGGATTTACTGTTCCTGATTCAATGGGACCATTTAATGTAACTGTGACAACAGATGCTTGCCCCTCCAATTCTATAAATTTTGCCGGTGGTACGATTGTCCTAAGCTTTGATGGTACGGGTCCTTACTATGTGACCAGTGATTCCGGGCTAACGGGTACAAGTTTACAGGGTGAGGATTTGGTTTGGAATAATGTCCCAGAGGGCATCGTTGAAATTTATGTTTCTGATGATAACGGCTGTATACAATCTGTAATGGCTACGGTGGATTACCCGGAGGATTATGCAATGCTTATTTCCGCAACTGAAGTTGATTGTGCGACAGGGCTTGTAAATGTAACGGTAGATATCTCAGGTTATAATCCTGATGGTGATGGATATTATCTAATGGGAGTAGGATATGTGGATACGCCGTATACCTTTGAGGGATTGAATCCCGGGGAAGAATATAATTTTACAATCTGTCCATCCCTGACATTGGAACAATGTCCCGGTAATGTAAGCTTCACAGTTCCTGTTGATAGCACGGCCTCAAGTAATATCTTGGTTAATGCAGAGGTGACCTGTGATGCAGGGAATACTGGTGTGATGAATTATGGTACCATAATATTGGATATCCAAGGTGGGCAATTACCTTATGTTATCATACACGAGAATGCGAATGAAATCATTACGTCCACCCAAGTGACTGTTGTATTCGACCAGCTGGATGATGGTGTCCATACATTCACTGTCATGGATAATAATGGATGTTCAGTCATCTTAGATGTACAAGTCAGTTGTCCCAATTTATTCCAGATTCCTGCTAACATAGGGCCATTCAGGGATCCAAGGAATATCTTCCTTTTCCCTAACCCTGTGAGCATTCCGCAAAGGGTAGTGAATGTTGAATATAATATGGAATGGGATGCTAGTATTGCCGTCAATGGAGGTAATCTATTGGTGATTACTGAGTTGTCAACTGGTCGTATTATCGAAAGGATTGTTCTGGAGAAATCCAAGGGAATCGAAACCATAGATATTAGTGAATACCATCCCGGAACCTATATAGCAACTTTACGTTCAAATCACGAAAACCTTAAACAAGCATCACAGGTTTTTATCGTACATGATAGATGATTTGAATGTAATACTAACCTGCTTGCAGGTTGATGCATAATTCAGATTTCTAATGTTTGCCATGAGCCATTCCTGAAAGCAGGTTTGGCTCATGTTTATTTACCATGAATCAATAAAACTCCGGAGGTTCCTATTCATAGTCTTCTTATATGACATCAATGAAGTAATAATCCATTTTCTTGTGTCCTTTGGGTCAATGACCTCATCGAACTCAAGGAATGAAGCAGCACTGATGGCCTTACCACGATCATACATTTGTTGGACCAAATTCTCATAAAGGGCTTTTCTTTCGTTAGGATTCTCCTTGGATTCCAATTCCTTTCTAAAACCCAATTTAACGGCACCTTCCAGTCCCATTCCTCCGAATTCGCCGGTAGGCCAGGATACCGTAAATGTGGATTCATGCAAACTACCGCCGGCCATGGCCATAGCACCCAATCCATATGCTTTTCTTAAGACAACTGTAAGAATGGGAACACTAAGGCTCGCTCCTACGATAAACATCCTAGAAGAATGACGGACCATTGCTGTTTGTTCGCAGTCGGGGCCTACCATGAATCCGGGTGCATCACACAAGGATAGGATAGGTATGCCAAATGCATTACACAATTGCATGAAACGGGCAGCCTTATCCGAAGCATCACTATCAATGGCTCCACCTAAGTGCCTCGTACTATTGGCAATAAGGCCCATTGGTTTTCCCTCGACTCTAAGGAGTCCGGTAACCATGTTCCGAGCGAATCCACCCCTCAATTCCAGGAATGAATCATGGTCAGCCAAGGCATGGATGACTTTGAAGATATTGTAGGCGAATTTTCTGTTTTCAGGAACAAGATTCCTAAGGGTAGCTGGGTCCTCACAAGTCCATTCTTTGAGCGGTCCTTGGAAATAAGATAAATATTTTTGGGCCGTTGATACTGCTTCTGCCTCATCCTCTACCAGTATATCAATTACACCATTATCGTATTGGCTTGTAGCGGGTCCGATTTCCTTGGGATGGAAATGACCTAATCCACCGCCCTCAATCATGGCAGGGCCTCCCATACCTATGGATGTATTCTTTGTGGCGATGATAACATCAGAACAACCGGCGATGGCAGCATTACCTGCAAAGCAATATCCCGAAACGATAGCAATTCTGGGTACTTTCCCGCTAAGTCGGGCATATTCCACGAAAGTGGTTACATCCAGTCCGCCACAATGAATCGCTTCGAAATCGACATCACCCGGTCTTCCTCCTCCTCCCTCGACAAAGAAAACTACAGGAACCAGCACCTTATTGGCAATCTGCATCATCCGATCTGTTTTCTTGTGATTGAATGCACCTTGTGTGCCAGCTAGGACAGTGTAGTCATAACTCAGTACCATACACTGGGCATCCTCACGCTCAAACAAATGAGAATTGACAAGTCCGAAACCAGTTATGAGACCATCAGCAGGCGTTTGTTCGATAAGTTCATCCATGCTCTTACGACCTCGTTGTCCCGCAACGATGAGGGAGCCATACTCCAAGAAACTATCAGAATCACAAAGGTCATCTATATTCTCCCTTGCAGTCCTTAGTCCTTTTTCATGTCTTTTATATGTTGCAAAAGGCCTGTTTTCATCATAAAGATGGGATTTCCTTTCTTGTAAATCTTCCAAATCCTTTCTTACCGTCTCCTTATCCTTTTTCATGGAATCACATGCTTGATGTACAAAATATGAGTCTTGAATCCAATATTGCCTTTCTTCTCAAATCAGATGGATAACCATCACTCAGTACCATATCCATGAAATCCTTTTTGGTTTCATAACGGACGATAAGTACCTTATCCCATTCATTTTCAGTTGGTCCAATGAGAGTGAATTCTGGTTTCCCGATAAAGATGACCTTAGCGTTAGCTTTTTCAAAGAATGGGGTAGTGGCCCTAAGATATATTTGGTATTGTTCCTTACCCGATATGCCCGTATCTGTTACCTTATCCTTGAATCTTAGGAGATTCAGCATTTGTAAGGGCTGGTCAATGGGAAGTGCTAGGAATGCCTTGAACTGTTCCTTTGAAATGTCCTCGAAATATTGATTCATGATAATGAATTAGATGAATGTAATCATGTTTTTTGATAAATGAGGAATCTCATTCATACTCAAGATATTGAATGCCTTATTGGAGTAGAGGAATTGTGTCATGGAAGTATTCCTAATGGAAAAATTCAAATCCGTGACTTTGGTTTCATCTGTCAAACCCAGGGATTCGGCAATGATACAGGAAATCGTACCGCCCGAGGTGAAGACACCAATAGTTTCTCCTTTACCAGTTTGTTTGAGGACTTCTTGGAGGCCGGTTTTGACTTCAGCTCTGAAATCAAACCAATTGGGAATACCATCTACATGTACTTGATTCTTGGCCCATTCATTCATGAAATAACGAAAAATGAGCAAGCTATTCCTCCTTGCTTTTTTGGGCTCGGCTTTGGATTCACTCAACCATCTTCGGACTTCCGCACTGGTTTCAGCAAGGAATGGCATGGCTAATCTTACAGCTTCTGTACCTTCGTGTTCCCTAAGTTCAGGAATAACGATAGGGGATGGAAGGGGTGTATTTTGTTGTGAATATTGTTCCCTTACAATCTGATAGGTATGTTTTTGCCTTTCCAAAGGTCCTGTAAAAACCTTATCCAGTTGTAACCCCGAGGTCAGGAGATATTGGCCCAATATGGCGGATTGTTCCATACCGATAGCGGAAAGTTGGTCATAATTATCCGCTCCGTATGATGCTTGGGCATGCCTGAAAAAGATGATTTTACTCATTAGAACAAATCTTCAATCTTATCTTTCTGAATGGCCTGCCATGCCATGAGACAGAATAATTGGGTGGCCTTATCCAGATGGGCGAATCTTTCGTCGGTAGTTAATCCTTTGTTGTACCTGTAGTAAATTTGCTGAACGATAACAGCAATCTTAAACAATCCGAAAGCATAGTAAAATACCAGATGATTGATGGGCCTGCCACTTCTTTGGGCATACATCTCCACAATTTCGGAACGACTTGGATTTCCGGGTAATGAAGTGGGAGATGGCCAACCCCTTGTAATGAATTCACTATCTGAATGCATGAACCAATAAGCAATGGATGTACCCAAATCCATCATTGGGTCACCAAGTGTACACATTTCCCAATCCAAAACCGATGCCACCTCATTCCAGCTATCATCCTTGAATACGATATTATCATATTTGTAATCATTATGAATGAGGCTGTGCTGGTATTCCTTGGGCTGGTTTTCTTCCATCCAGGCCATGATTTTTTTGGCTTCAGGAATATCCATGGTAGCTGCTTTGAGGTATTGTTTGCCCCAATTACTTACCTGGCGTTCTACATAACCATCTGGTCTACCCAAATCTGTTAGTCCTACGGCCTTATAATCCACATTATGCAACTCAACAAAAGTATCCAGCCAATTCTTGGCAATGTTTGGGAATTCAGTAGCCGAAACACCTCTTTTTTTGGCTTCCTTGAAAGTAAGTACTATACCATCAATTTTTTCCATGACGTAGAAAGGAGCTCCGAGAACATCCGGATTGTCCGTAAAACAATAAGCCTTGGGAGATTTGGAGAAACCCTTGCTGAGATTGGACAGAACCTTATATTCGCGGCCCATATCATGTCCTCTCTTGATGGCACCAAAAGGTGGTCTCCTGAGTACAAAGGATTTGTCCTCCATTTCAAGTAAGTAGGTCAGGTTGGAAAATCCAGTTGAGAATTGGCTGACAGACCAATCACTATTTTCATTTTCAATCAACCCTTGTTCTTTCAGGTACTTTTTGAGGGGAATCTCATTCAGTTCCTCTCCTTTTCTTACATTTTGACTCATTGCAACTTCTTCTTATCAATTGGACCCAAACTAAGCATAATTATAGGCATCAACAAAAAAATACTGTCATATTCAAATGGCATTTTAGGTTTTATACACCATTGTTCTATTTTTGGATATACTATTCATTAAATCAATTAAGAATATGACAAAGGTCAGTGCATTTGCAGCAATGGAAAGAGGTGGTAAATTAGAACCTTACGAATATGAATTGCCCCCATTGGGCAAGGAAGATGTGGATATTGAAGTTCATTACTGCGGACTTTGTCATTCGGATATGAGTATGCTGAATAACGATTGGAGAATGACTTCATTCCCATTTGTTCCGGGACATGAAGTTGTAGGAATTGTTAGGGCAAAGGGTGATGATGTCAGGAGCTTAGAGGTTGGTGATAAGGTAGGAGTAGGTTGGCATTGTGGTTCTTGTATGCAATGCCACCAGTGTTTGGGAGGAGATCAGCACCTTTGCGGTGATTCACAATATACGATTGTCGGTCATCATGGTGGTTTTGGAGAATCCATTAGGGCACATTGGTCATGGGCTATTCCACTGCCTGATGGAATAGATATGAGTAAGGCAGGGCCTTTATTCTGTGGTGGGATAACAGTCTTTAATCCCATTGCAACAGCGGGGGTTCATCCTACACATAGGGTCGGTGTGATTGGGATTGGTGGTTTGGGACATTTGGCTTTGAAATTCCTGAATAAATGGGGTTGTGAGGTGGTTGCTTTCAGTTCTAATCCCAAGAAAGAACAACAGATTCTTGACATGGGTGCTCACCGTGTGATTCATTCAAAGGACCCCAAGGCTTTAAAAGCTATTCGTGGCCAATTGGATTTCATCATCAATACTACAAATGTTGCATTGGATTGGAATGCTTTTATGAAAACATTGGCTCCAAAAGGTACACTGCATCATGTAGGTATGGTAGTGGAACCTTTCGGTATTTCCGCATTGGATTTGGTGGGTGGTGAAAAATCAGTATCGGGTAGTCCGGTTGGGAGTAGGGTATTGGTCAGTAAGATGTTGGAATTCTGTGTCCGCCATGACATTTATCCGACTGTGGAAGAATTTCCATTGGAACAATGCAATGAAGCCTTCGAACATTTGGAACAGGGTAAGGCGAGATATAGGATTGTCATGAAAGTCAAGGATTAGATTTGATTCTATTCTATTTACTCTGTTTTATAAAACTGTGCTGCCCCTCGTATGATATGATGCAATCTGCCATTGATTTGTGTTCTTTGATGATTAGGTGTTCGATTTCTAATACTTTCTCAATGAATTCACCAAGTTCATTACCACGGTTTCTTTCTTGTCTCCAAGGAAGCGTTTTTTGGTAATCCATATCAATGAATAACCTGATATCGGAATGCTCCAGAGTGGTGACGTATGTACCTTCGACAATCACTACATCTATGTGTTCCGTTATGATTTTTTCAAATTTCCTTTCATTGTTGTGATAATCCATAAGTGGTTTATGGATGAATTCAATCTGTTTTTGCTTGATTTGTAGGATGTGTTGGTCTAATGCATCCATATCGACTTCTTCCATCCCTACACGGCTGATGTTTCTTACCCTTTCCGTGTGATTATCCAAAGGTGGTAACTTGAAGTAATCATCCAAGTGAAAAATAAAGGGCTGTAGTTCATATGAATCAAGTAAAACACTCATGAAAGCATGGGATAACGTAGTTTTGCCACAACCTGATTCACCACCAATCGATATGCATTTGCCTTTGAAATCATCAACCAGTTGATGGGCTAGCATCCCTTGTAGAAGGTTCTGGGCCAATGAGATGTTTCGCTCCGATAATTTGATTTTATCTCCGATCATAATCCTAATTTTTGAGAGAAATTCGGATTAAGAGAATGATACATAAATACAATTCCTGATGCTGAAAAAGCCATTTTTGTCTTCCCTTTCAATTGATACGCCTTACTGTCGATATATTCGTTAAATGACCATTTGCTTTTTTGAATGAGTTCGATGAATTCCCTGATAAGTTGATGATTCCATTCATGGAGTCCTTGTTGGGCCAATCCCATACTGAACCAGCCCAACCATATAGGCCAAATTCCGCCATTATGGAAATGGTGGGGTTCATTCTTGAAATCATAAGAATAATTATATGCTATCTGATTCCATTCGACGTCATTGCGATGGATAACGGGATAAAATGCAGGAATCAGAACATTACCATTCTGTTCAAAGTAACTTTGGATGAATTGACTATAATTTTCCTTTCTTTCCTTATCCAATGAGTATAGGAGTAGACCCATCGCATTTCCGGCCATATCAAACCGTTGGTCATAATGACCGGGTAAGATGAAAGAACAGAAATGCTTGGGATGATTCTCCAGTGCTTTCCGATAAGCCACTTTGTGATATAAGTCAGGGTAATCCGTTTCTGATGGATAGAAATTGGTCACATTCTTACTTTCAATACTGAAAATATCCATACTTGGATGACCAAGTTGTTTCCATAATCTTTCCGCCCAGAGCCTTAATGTATTATCATATAATGTATATCCATGAATTGGATATTCATCCGCCCAGTTTCCGGTGTAAGGCGTATATAGCCAACCTTTTCCATTGAATTCGATACAAGACAGGAATTCCCTGCACTTTCGAATGGCAGGTTCCAAGATAGTCCATGTTCCTTGGTCATTGGTTTCATTCTTATAAAGGATACTCCCGATGATAAACCAGCAGTTAGCATCCACACGTCCGACCAAACTGCCCATAGATACATCATACTTCCCATCAGATAATGTACCGACATTAGATGGAATCATTCCCCTTTCATGTTGGTTTTGGGCCAGTGTAATCAGAGTTTGACGAAATCCCTCGATGATGGTTGGACTGGATACCAACAAACCCGCTATTCCGGCTATGATGCTATCCCTAGCCCAAACCCTTTTGTAATTATCAGCCTCAAGTAAACTGGCCTGTATGCCATTTTCGGTTGAAAGGGCTTCGAGTAGACCAACTGCATCCTTGTATATTGACTCAGAGAGATTCATCTGATTGAAATGGGCTTATGAATAATATGCAAGAATAATGATGACCAATACAATCAATCCGATGGCTTGGTATCTATAATTCTGATACCAAGGCAATTCCTTGAGTGATATACTTTCCTTTTGGAATTCTTCAACGGTCCAGATGGTGGATTCCAGTTGGTTACTTGATGGTTGCGCAGTCAAATAACTACCCAGAATCAGAGCAATACTGGACAATGCAAAATGTATTCCCGCAACATATAGGAAATTAGGCAATTGGATTTCCAATCCTAAAGCCTGATTAAGGATGAGGAATATCGTAATCGCCAATCCGACTACAATACAAGAGATGGCACCAGCGGTATTCACACGTTTCGAGAATAATCCGAACACAAATAAGGCTACCACAGGTGGCGAGAACCAAGCCAATGTTTGTTGGAGGTAATCCCATAACTTTGTAAAATTCCCGATTTGTGGAGCCCAAACTACTGCCAGTATCATTACTACTCCCGTAATAATTCTACCTACTTTCATCAAATCCTTGGTGCCTGATTGGGGTTTGAATTTTTTGTAGAAATCCATGGTGATTAGGGTAGAAACTGAATTCAGACCAGAATCCAAACTGGACATCATGGCTGCTATCAGACCGGCCAATACCAATCCAATCATTCCTGTAGGTAGGAAATCGAATAAAAGGGATGGATAAATGGCATCCATTTTCATGAGTGTTCCATCCAATGCAGTAGCTAGAGGTTGGTTTTCTGCATTGGTTCCTGCGGATGGATACAGAACCCTTGCAAATGCACCCGGGAAAATCATCACGAAAAGGATGGATAACTTTAGGAATCCAGCAAAAATGGCACCCCATTGCCCTTGCCTTATATTTTTGGCAGCCAATGCTCTTTGGGTGATGTATTGGTTGGTTCCCCAGAAATAGAAACCAATCAATAATACACCCGTGAACAAGGTAGGAAATGGCATGCTTTCATCATCCAATGGTTTGACAACCTGAAAATGCGATGGGTTCGTAATTTCATATACGGCATCCCATCCACCTGCAGCCTGCCATGCAAAATATGTAATCATTGCAGAACCAACCAATAGGATGACGGCTTGTACGGCATCGGTGTATACTACTGCGGATAATCCTCCTGAAATGGTATAGATACCTGCTACAATCGCCAGTCCTACGATAATCATGGTAAGACTGAGACTTGGGAAAATCATATTGATGACTACTCCTCCTGCGTATAAGGTAGCAGCGATATCCACTAGGATATTGAGGGTGATGGCAATGGAAGATGCATAAGCCCTAACTGCGTAGTTGTATCTTTTTTCCAAGTATTCCGGTATGGTAAAAATCTTATTCCGCAAATAGAATGGTAGAAAGAATACGGCAAAGATGACTAATATCACCACAGCCATCCATTCGTAACTGTATACTGAAAATCCATCATTATAACCCGAACCTGCCAATCCTACAAGGCTGTTACTGGACATATTAGAGGCAAAGAGTGAAAAACCAATGATTGGCCAAGTCAGTGTACGACCTGCCAGAAAATATCCTTCTGCTGTCTTGTGTTTCTTACCGAAATAGAATCCGAGTGCTATCACGAATAAGAGATAAACTATAACAATGATGAGGTCTACGGTAGATAGTGAGAAATTCATTTCAGTAAGATTTGGTTAGTTATTCTACGATGTATGTCTTATTATCCTTTCCTGCTCCGGTGATGATGAGTTTGCCCCAATCCTTTGGAAGTTGGGTTTTGTTTTGAATGAGGCCATCATCTGTGATACGTAATCCTCCGAAGCCTGATAATACTGCTTGGAGCATGCCTCCGGCACCAGTGGCAAAATATGGATTGGTACCTCCAGGTGTTTCAGCGATGACTCCGAATGGAGGCACCTCATTTCCCTTATAAGAATCAGCAAAGATATTTGCTGCTTTTTCTGTTTCGCCTAATTGCTGGTAAAGGATGGATATGATAGCGGCTCCCATGGCAGGCCCCCTTTTATCCATTCTTGGAGCATAATACTCAAGGTCTTTCTTGATTTGATCCTTATCTGAGTAATATTCCATTGGATAAGCCAGTAAGTTCACATCTGCTTGCTTAATCATTACACCTTCATATGTTCTGTTTTCCTTGGTGGTTCCATCAGGAAATTTCAAGACGGGAATATTCTCTGCCACATGTAACCAATCCGGGTCTGGTTTCTTACCCAATTCGATAGCTGCCTGATTGGCATATCTCAATACTGTAATTGCCATGGCATTCGTAAATGCATTGTTGTCGATATTTTCTTCGTATTCGTTGGCTCCGATGACATTATTGATATCGTATTGGTTGGGGCCATTTCTTTCGACACGACTTGCCCAAAAATCCGCAACATTTTTCAGAATGGGCCATCCTCTTTCTTCGAGCCATTCCTTGTCTCCTGTTACTTGGTAATACTTCCATGAAGCCCAACCGATACAACCTGAGATATGGTGCTGGAACGGGCCTGTCAATGCCCATATGGGAGTATCCTCTGAACCATCGGCAGCTGATTCCCAAGGAAACATGGCTCCTTTGAATCCATGTGCAAAAGCATTTTGTTTTGCTGCTTCCAACCGTTCGAATCTATATTCCAATAAAGACTTGGCAATATCAGGTTGAAGCATCAGGATAGGAGGGTACATCCAGAGTTCCGTATCCCAAAAGACATGGCCATTATATCCTAATCCGGATAATCCCATCGGGGATAAGGAATAAGAAGTCCCGGCCCTGGAAAAGGAATAAAGATGATATAAGGCGAACCGAATATCCCTTGTCACTTCCTTATTCCCCTCAACGGTAATATTACCAGTAGACCAAAGTTTGTCCCACGCTTTTTTGTGCATACTGACCAACTTTTCCCTACCATCAAGTGCAGCATAAATAGTAAGTCTTTCAGCCTCATTATGTGGATCGTCGTATTGAGTGGATGCACATGCGGTTGAAACAACACTGAATGTATAGGTTTGTCCCGCCTTGAGTTTTTTCTTGAACTGCGACCAATGCTTGTTATAATCCCAGTCGATATGAATGACCTGTGGCTCATTACCATGTTCCTCATCAAAAACAAAACTGCTACTTGCAGCTACTTTGATGCTACCAGAAGGACTCAGACCAACTGATGTAGTCAGTGGGATACTAACATGAGGCCTATCAATTACAGCAAAATAATTTCTCACATCATTCAAATGTGTAGGAGCTTCTATAATGGAATGTGCGGCTATTTCCATATCTATCTGCGGTGTGATTTCTATGATGCTCAATGCTGAATAAGGCAAATGCCTCAACGACATCATCGTATGTTTGACTCTTGCTTTCTTACCGAATTTGAAAGTAGTTTCCAGCATGGCATCCTTCATATTCAACTTTTGCTGATAATCGGAGATGTTCTTGGCGTTGATATATTCACCATCCAGAACGAGGTCAAGATTGACATGATTGAATGTTTTGAGAATATTGGAGACACGCCCCCTTTGGTAATAATCGTAGACCCCATTGAGTACCACATCATTGACTTTCATCGGATCAGGGGATGATACGATTCCCACAATGCCATTGGCAACGGTAACGCCATAGTATTCATTGGGATTGATATCCTCAGCAATGACTTCCCAATCCGATTGGGACCAGAGGAATATCGGAATGGATACGAATAGTAGAATGATGGTTTGCGCTTTCATATTAATTGGTCTTGTCTAAACTTATAATTTGAAGTGGCCCGTCGTTGATGCCGACTATGTTTCTGGTTGCTGTACCTATTCTTATGGGTTGGATATGTTTTACTTGTCCGTTGATATTGTGTCCTTGTAGTGTTGCTTTTTTGAATTGTGCCTCTCCCTGATTAATGAGAAGTGTACCGAAGTCATTATCGTACCTACCCATTTGGATATTAGGATGATGATAATTGCCCAATAGGAAAATATCAGGAAGTTGATCTCCATTGAAGTCGCTGACCCTACAAGCAAAATAAGGAGCCTGTTGAGCAGTCCCGGGTAAGCTGATGGATTCGAAATTACCTTTTCCATCATTGATATATATCGTATTTTCAAAGTGATTGGCCTCTGTGAATTCCTTGAGTTTCGAGGGAGGGAATATTTCCATCATTTCCGCTTCTGCGAAATCTGAGGCATAGAGGAACTGCTTCTTTATGGATGGCATTTGCTTTTGTAATTCCTTGATATTCGCAAATGGTATTTCTTTTCCTTTCAAATGATAGCTTAGGATTTGTTCCTTTTTTCCATTATCATCAAAATCCTCATAATACATCCTCACAGGTTCTTTTTCGGAGGCTTTTAGTCTTGAATTCCTGCCTAGATTCCCGCCAAGGATATCGAGGTCACCATCGTTATCCAAATCAGCGATTTCAACTACATTCCACCATCCTTTTTGGTGGCTAATCGGCGATTTCTCGAATGTATTTCCCGATTTGAAATAAATCTGGATAGCATCCCATTCCAAGGCCAGAATGAGATCTTGTTCACCGTCACCATTCATATCTGCCACAGCTGCATCCGTTACGAATCCGGCATCTTGCAATGAGGGAGATACGGTGGTTGTCACATCACTAAAAGTTCCATCGCCATTCCCTTTTAATAGGTATGATTGGGGTCTTTCACCATAAAACCATGGAGTAGCTCGTGCTCCTATGAATATATCCGTGAGTCCATCATTATCAAAATCCAATGGAACAATGCAGGATGCAGTCAAATGAATATCCTCAAAAGCATCTTTTTTAATGGAGAAATTCCCTTTTCCATCATTGATATATAAAAGGGGTTGTGTAAATGGACTATTCAATCGGAATTCATTCCCACCTGTGGCAATGATTATATCCTTGTTCCCATCCTGATTGGCATCAAATGCAATAGCATCCACTTCCTCATATGTGCTATCAATGAAATGATAAGGCATACTGAATTGTCCATTCTCATTCTGGAAATAAATAGCACTTTTCTCAAATTTGGATGAACCTACAAAAACATCATCCGTACCATCACCATTCAAATCCTCCACCAGCAGGGCTGGGCCCTCCGTTGAAGTAGAATGTGGTATTAGAATTTCTCGATTGAATTCTACGAAATCATTTTCCTCATGGATATGATTCAAATTCGAATCAGAGTTGTGTAAGCTGATTACAAATTCTCCTTTCAAGGAAAGGCTTTCGTTGTCAAATTTTGGAAGTCCCTCCTGATAACTGATAGTGAGGACGGAATCTTTTGGTTCGTTGATTTGGGTATAGCTTTGGTCAGGCCAAACTACAATGATGTTTTCTATATTTCCGTTGTGGCCCATAATGATGGGACTGAGCATTGAGGATTGGAAACCTTTGACGGAATGATTTTCATAGACTTGTCTTTTATTGGTATCCGTCAGGATTACTTTGGCTCCGAGTGCATTCTTATTGCCTTTTTTTCCCTCTAATTGAATTTGAATGGATGGATTATTATCCTGCAAAAGATTCTCATAAAGGAATACCTTATCGTTTATATTATTAGTAATGACATCCAGGTCGCCATCATTATCCAAATCTGCATAAGCGGCACTATTGGAGTAGCTGATTTGATGGTTCCGAATCTGACTCCCCATATCCCGATAAACCAAATCCTTTGATCCCAGATAGAACTTATTCTCTAATTTGATTTCAGGTATTCGATTCATGGCTTTCAAATCGGATTCCTCTAATTTATCGTACTGAATCTTGAATTGTAGGTCATTACCGGACATGAAATTGATGTAATCAATATCATTCATGCGCTTGGGGATACCATTACTGATGAATATATCTTTCTGTCCATCCAAATCCATATCGAACAATAGGGGAGACCAAGACCAATCAGTTGCATGTATCCCACCATACATGGCAATATCACTGAATTTCCCATTTCCTGTATTCAGTTGTAGGCAATTCTTAGCGAACTGGTGGTTATAGCCATAATTGAGTTTGAAACGGAAGATATCCAATGCATCCTCACCCTCCGAACGCTTTAGAATCTCAGGATTTTCAGGCATCATATCCAATGAGATGATATCGGGTTGGAGGTCATTGTTGACATCGGCTATATCTACTCCCATGGTAAATCGGGAAGTGTGTTGTATCCAATCATTGATAGATTCCTTGAATGTTCCATCTTTCTGATTGATATACAAATAGTCATTCTCATGAAAATCATTACCGATATAAATATCAGGATAACCATCTAGATTGATATCTCCGAATGCAAGGCCTAAACCATATCCTGTGACATTACTGATGATGCCACTTTGGGCGGTAATATCAATATAGTTTCCATCATCATTCCTGAATAGTTTATCTCCTGAAATGGAATCAATGGTCTGGATGAATTTTTCCCTTGGACCGAATGTCCCATTGTGATGCAAACTATGGTTCATCAGATACATATCTAGGTCTCCATCCATATCGTAATCAAAGAATCCGGCATGTGTACTGAAACCCTTGAATCCTATTCCGTATTCTATGGCTTTTTCTTCAAAGACAGGAATGCCATCACTATTGATTTCCTTACAGATATATAAGCGATTCCTTCCTTTTAGTTCCCTGTATTGACTAACCTCGCAAACATAAATGTCCATGAGTCCATCCTGATTAATATCGATACAAGTAGCACCGGTGGACCAAGTATTTTCCTCATGTCCTATATTGGATTCCTTGGTTACGTCCTTGAACTTCAGATTGCCCTGATTGATGTACAAAACATTTTGATCGAGGTTGGAAGTCAGGAAAATATCTATCAGCCCGTCATTATTGAAATCAGCCAATGATGTACCAGCACCATTGTAGTAGTACATGTAATTGAATATGTTCAAATCGAGATTATCCTCTAATTGGTTGGAGAATAATAGTTGTGTATAATCACTGGATTTGAGCTCGAATATGGGGTTTCCTCTTTGTGTAACCTCAGAATGACAAGAAGAAAATGCCAATAAATTAGCCAGTATATACAAACAAAATATGGTATGCCTTATTCTCACCTTACTTCTACTGATTTTTGTTGATGAATACTGGTTTCTGATCATTGATGAATACAAGCAATCCTGTTTTTTCCTTTTGTCGGACAGGAATGATTTGCTTGATTTCTCCCTCAATGGAGATGCCTGACTCTGATTCATGGATGAATTCGAATTTTCGTTCTCCCTGATTCAATAAAAGTCCACCGAAACTGGCGTCCATTCGGGAAAACTGAGGTAGGAGGTCGTATTCATTGCCTCCATAAAAGATATCAAGTAAACCGTCGTCATTGGCATCCCAAGTCGTTATTGCTTCAATGTTGGACAATTGGGATGTTAATGGTAGGGCTTCGACATCGAATTGCCCATTTCCGTTATTCCATGCAATGGCATGTTGTAGGAAATTACATTCTAGTTTCAGAATCTGATTGAAATCCGTTTCAGGAAACAAATCATGGATGGTTTTCCGGGCATAATCATCATGTTTGATTCCCTGTTTTTTAATGCTTATTACTTGGTTGGCCATTTCATTCTTAAGCATGATGGGAACATCACCATTACTCAACCTTTTGGTGAGCACCTTATCCATACTTTTATTACCATCGAAATCACCTATCCATAGATTAAGTGCCTGACTTGCATCTGATTTGAGGTAATTATTGGTTCCATGATTCCCCAGGATTAAATCCACGTCTCCATCTCCATCCAAATCTGCATGATGAATGGCATAGAATAGACCCGAATATTCATTTAAGGTGGTTTTTTCTTCCTGGAATTGATTGTCTTGCCAAACAAATACTTTAGGGGAAGTCCATTCACCCACTACGATAAGTTCATTCTGATTGTTTCCTAAAACATTGGTGGAAACAGCATCGCAAACCATACCGATTTGTTGCAAACCCTTGAACTTTTCCGAGGCATTCTTGAAATTTCCTTTTCCATCATTTTCATAAAAGGCATGCTTGGGTTTCATGCCATAATTCTGGCTGACATTCCTACTGAAAACAATGATGTCCATATCCTTATCACCATCAGGATCCATGGGTAGGATGACAGATGTATTCGTAGCATATTGAGGTTTGAAATTAGTATCAATATTGAAATTGCCGCTACCATCATTCAGGTACAATCTATCCTTGAGATAAGCATGGTTTTTTTCAAATTGATTTCCTCCCGATCCAATCATAATATCCGGGTTCCCATCATTATTAGCATCAAAAATAGCAATAGCAGTATCTTCGAATTTGAGATGTTTCTCAATTCCTATTTGTTTAGAATACTTGAAGGAACCATCAGGTTGGGCTAGGTAAAGTTTGGATGGTTGTTCTGTTGCTCCACAAATGATGATATCATTCAAGCCATCATTATTGATATCTCCTATTGCTGATTTTGGGCCTTCTTTTGATAGTTTTCTGAATGTTCCTCGATCGTCATAAAAATCGATGTAACGCTTTTCGTCATGTTTGGAAAAATCAGAAGAATCGATTTTGAACATTGGAGTATCAGAGCTTTGGCTTTCTGATGTTAAGGGGATGGTTTGATTACCATGTTGTATAATCAGAATACTATCCATTATTGGACCCTTTACCAATGTACTTTCGATATGATTCCAATGAACGATAATGGAATCATAGGCTTGGGCTGTCGGGTTACCGAAAATAATATCATAATCCACTGATGATTGAAAGCCTCTACTAGGATTTATTTCCTGGTATTGGACCTCGTTATTCAGGTAGGCATACACTTTAGCACCAATGGCTTTGGGGTTTTTTCCTTTACCCTCTAGTTGTATTCGGATAGATGAGTTGTCTGTGTTGTTCTTATAAATAATTGCATCCTGGTTGACATTGTTGATGACCAAATCCCAGTCACCATCATTGTCCAAATCTCCATAGGCAGCTCCGTTGGAGAAAGTATTCTGATGCAACCCCCATAATTCGGACAAATCCTTGAAATCAATCCCATTCTGATTGGAGAAAATTTTATTGGGAACCGGTATGGATGGCATTTTATCAATGACCTTGTTCAAGTCTTCCTTTTCACCTTTCAGTACCATTTGTTGCATCAGGTCATTGGCAAAGAAATCCATGAAATCGAGATTGGTGACATCATGGAATATTCCATTGCAAACCATAATATCATTATAACGGTCATTATCAGCATCAAAAATAAGTGCGCCCCATGACCAGTCGGATGCCGCAACCCCGGCTTGGAAGGATATATCCTTGAATTTACCCTTGGAATTGAGTTGTAGGGTATTGTGCATGTATTGATGGTAGAAGCCCTTACTTTCCTTAAGTGTCCTGAGATTGATATTATCAAAGGAGGTCATGGTTTTGAGCCTGTAATCATCATCCGGCAACATATCCGTTACGAATAAATCGGGTAGTCCATCATTATTGATGTCCCTCAAATCAGCACCCATGGACGAATGTGAAATGTGTTCGAAGTATTGTTCGAGTTCTTCTGAGAATGTCCCATCTTTTTGATTGATGTAGAGATAATCCTTTTCGAAGAAATCATTGGAAACATAAATGTCCTCATAACCATCCTGATTGATGTCACCAACGGTTACACCCAATCCAAATCCGATAAGACTCTGATAAATACCTGTTTTTTCAGAAACATCTACGAATTTGCCATTCTGATTTTCAAGGAATTTATCACCACCGCCCTTGAGGAAATCCTTGACTGGCCAATCATTGTAAGGGACATCCCTTTTATTGGAATAATTGAGGGTATTGGTAGGAATGAAGCTATTATTAAGGATATAGGCATCCAAATCTCCATCCTTATCATAATCAAAAAATGCAGCATGTGTGGTATATCCGTCATCATCCAATCCGTATGTTGTGGCGGATTCAGTGAATGTATTATCCTTGTTATTGATATAAAGTAGATTACTAGGTTTTTGTCCCTGCAGATACCCTGCATTGCAAACATAGATATCAAGGAATCCATCATGATTGATATCTACCATGACGACACCCGTACTCCATTTGTCTTCAGCACCAATCCCTGCACTTTGGGTAATATCCTCGAATTCCCAATCACCTTTGTTGAGGTATAATTGGTTGCTACCCATATTGGCGGTGAAGTAGATGTCCTTAAGTCCATCGTTATTGATGTCACCGATAGCGACACCTCCACCATTGTAAAAATTGCGGTAGGTGAAAATGTTCAACTGCTCAGAATTCTCCACTTTATTATGGAAAAGGATTCCAGTTTCCTCAGACGGAATCGTTTCGAAAAGGGTAGGAGCGTCTGTTGCTTGTTCATTGGTACAAGCAATTAATAAGATGAAACATAAACAGAAATAGAATTTCGACCTGGTTGGCATGAAGAACGGTTAAGGGAAATTAAAAGGAGAGAAAAAACAATGTAATTCTCTCCTTTAAAAACAAACTCAATTAAATTAAAACAATCAATTACAATCAGGCGAATCTCAGTTGTTCCGCCTGATTGAAACTGAATGGTGTACTTCAATTAGTAACCATTATTCTGCTGAATCATAGGATTCGCTGAAAGCTCCACAGCAGGAATAGGGAATAATACCCTGAATGATTCCGTGCTCGTCTTATTCGTCCAAGTATCATTGGTGAAAGTTCCGAAACGAATCATATCCTGACGTCTATGACCTTCCCACCACAACTCGAAACCTCTTTCGTCATAGATGGAAGTCAATGAGCCATCTGCATCGGCAGAAGTACCTCTAGCAGTTCTGATATCATTCACCAAGCTAGCAGCTGAAGCACCCATTGTAGGAGCACCGCCTCTTGCAATTGCTTCTGCTTTCATCAGAAGTACATCCGCATAACGAATCATTACATAATCGTTATCAGAAGCATCACCACTAACCATGTCCGGGATATACTTGATGGCACGAACACCTGTTACTTCCAGATTGTCGCCCGTTTCGAAATAGTTTACCTCTCTAGTGAATGCCAAAGGATTACCTTTTCTATCCTCAAGAGCATCTCCTGTAGAATTGAATTGTTGGCCCTCAAGGAAACCAGCCTTGATACCCGTCATTGGGGTAAAGTCTGCAGGCTCGGAGGTTAGACGAACATCATTAGGGTCATCGAACTTATCATAGAAGTCAGCAATGGTACAGAATCCGTTCCATCCGCCAATTTCTTGGTTGTAGTGAAGTGTCATGAACCATCTGGAACGTACGTTTCCTGCATTCACACCACCGATATTCTCATTGGTCCAGATATTTTCCTCAGAAACCTGATCATTGTTCGGACGGAAATTGTCATAATAATCAGAATCCAACATGTAGTTACCGGAACCGATGATTGCATCACAATATTGGATGACCTTATCCATATTCGCCGCTTTGAATTGAGGATCAATCCTATCATCATCTTCGTATACGTCCCTGTTTAGGTACATCTTAGCCAATAAACCTCTAGCAGCATTCTTGGATGCTTGGTATGCAGGTACATTATCAGGAAGATTAGGCATGATGGCCTCCAATTCCGTGATGGCATAAGTAATGGCTTCAGAGCTACCCATTACGGTTGGGTCTGTTGTAGCTACATCCTCACCGGGTTCCCTCATCGGCACCTGACCGAATAAGTCACAAATCTTATAGACATAAAAAGCACGTAGGAATCTGGCCTGTACCTCTTGTTCGGTAGTCACATCGAATTGTAGGATATTATTGGATAGGTAAAGACCTCTACCTAATGCATTCCAAGAAGCCCTAATGAAATTGTGTTCAGGGTCCCAAGTGTGATCATGAAGTACCCTCCAGATACCGTTGTCATCCCAATCCGTACCTCTGGTGGGTCCCATTACCTCATCAGAGGTATGCTCGTCCAAGGCCCAGACTTGATCCTGGGTATGGAAACTTTGTAGTGAACGATAGGCATCAGTCAGCAATGCATCCACATCTGCCGTACTGTTGTCCTCATCCACAACTACCCCGTCATTGATTTTTTCCTCCAAATCGGAGCAAGAAACCAAAGCAAAGCTTAGGGTAAGAAATGTTATAATTGAAAGCTTTATTGATTTCATATCAAATATGTTTAAATAATATTGAAGTTGAATTAGAACTTGACATTAACACCTAGCAAGAATGTTCTGCTGGTTGGGTATGGAGTATACTCGATACCGAATGATGGGATACCTTCGATTTCCTTATTGGTATTCACAACAGGATCGAATCCTGAGTAACTAGTGAACAACAATAGGTTCTGGCCGGTAACAGAAACCCTAAGGCCCTTGATCCAACCCGGAAGATTGTCAAATGTGTAACCCAAAGTCAAGTTAGATAGTCTCACATGGTCTCCATTCTCCAAGTATCTGGTAGAAGCAGGGTAGGAGTTGTTGGTACTCTCACCATTACCAACCATGTCAGATGTTATGTTCCTACCAGTAGCAAGATTACCTTTTACGAACACAGCATTAGCTGTATTGTTGTATATCTGGTAGCCGAATGCGCCACTCATGTTTAGGATAACATCAAATCCTTTATAATTCAAATCAGTAGTAAAACCTAGTAGTACGTCCGGAAGCGGATCACCTACGAATTGCTTCACGGAAGAAACGGTAGCGATACGTGTTGTACCACCATTCACTGGGTCCTCATAGATTGAGAAACCTTCGTCGTCGATTCCAACCCAAACAGGTAAGAAATAAGAGAACAATGATTGTCCGTTTTCAATCTTCTGAGCAAAAGCACCCGTAAGACCCTGTCCGTTGATAGCACCGGTATTCAATGAAGTACCGAAGTCACGAACCTCATTAGACAAGAATGACAAGTTGATACCTGCACCCCATCTGAAGTTCTCCTTGGAAATCAATTCACCATTCAAGCCAAGCTCTATACCGCTATTGATGATATTACCATCAACGTTACGATAAATTTGTGCATTGGTAGCAGGGTTTGGTTGTGCAGCCGGAACGAAAAGAATAAGGTCATCTGTTGACTTCCTGAAGTAGTCGATAGAACCTGTAATTCTGTAATCAGCAAATGCATAATCCAAACCAACATTGAATTGCTTACTGGTTTCCCAAGTCAAGTCAGGATTGTTGTTGTTATTCAATGTCAAGGCACCGTCCTGATAAGTGAAGTATTCCTGTGCAGCACCTGCAGGGAATTCCTGGTTACCGGTAGCACCCCAACCTACTCTTAGCTTAAGGTCATTTACAGCTTCAGGTAAGAATCCTTCCTTTGCAATATTCCAAGCAGCGGAGAATGATGGGAACAGACCATATGTATTGTTAGAACCTACCTTACTGGAACCATCGTAACGCAATGTACCCGTAAACAAGTACTTGTCCTGTACATTAAAGATTGCACGTGCAAAGTATGATTGCAATTCGACATCCGGGTCATGGAAAGAAGAAACGGTTTGGCTTGTAGCAGGAGCTGAACCCAAGATGTCTGTATAATCATTATCAAAATCAGGAGCAAGGTCCCTAGCAGTAATAGAAGAACCACGATTCGTGTACTTCAAATACTCGTAACCTACCAAGGCATTCAATGAGAAATTATCATTCAGGTCCTTGGCATAATTCAATGTGTGGGTGATTTGTGTACTACCCAATTGGTTGTTACCCACGATAGCTTGTCCTCTATCAAGGATATCCTGGAAGTTCAATGCAGGATTAGCGGAAATCCTACGCTCACCACGAGCATTGTCTAAATTCAAATTGAACTTGTAGCTAAGTCCATCTACAATCTTAAGTGTTGCACCTAAGTTACCAATGAATCTATTGATATCGGAATTATCATTCAGATAGTTGCTCATTGCCAAAGGATTACGTCTTTCAGCCGCAGCTTGGTTAAAGGAACCATCCTCATTCAATAGGGATTCAGTCGGATTCCATTGTAGTGCAGCACCAATCAATGAACCCTCAAAACCTGCATCATCAGAAATAGGAGCACTTTGCCTCTTAACCTTAGAAGCATTCAGACCCAAGTCAATAGTCAAACGGTCATTATCAAAGAATTTGAATTGTGATTTCAAACCTCCTGTTATCTTGGTCAAACCAGACTTGACAATAATACCATCCTGATCCAGATAGGATGCGAATGCACGATAGCTGAATTTATCAGAACCACCACCTACACTCAATGAGTGGGAGTTGGTATAGCCAGTTTGAAGAATTTCGTCGAAAGCATCAACATTAGCACCCAAATCATTAGCTGTACCCAACCCTTCTGCACTCAATGCGCTTCTATAACCAGCAGCATCAAGATATTCAGGCTTTTTCAATACGGAACTGAATCCTTGCTGAACGTTATACTCTAGTGTTGGATCACCTTTCCTACCTTTTTTGGTTGTGATGATAATAACACCATTGGCACCCCTTGAACCATAAATGGCTGTAGCGGATGCATCTTTCAATACCTCGATGGATTCGATTTCATTCGGGTCAATGAATCCAAGTGGATTCGAACCTTGGGAACGTCCCAACTGGCTTACATCGCCACCAGGTTCAGCACTTCTATTGTCTAATTGTATACCATCCAATACGATAAGCGGTTGGTTACCTGAACGAATGGATGAATTACCACGGATGTTGATTGAAGCGGTAGCACCCGGAGCACCACTGCTGCTTACAATTTGTACACCAGCTGTCCTACCTTCTAGCAACTGCTCTGGTGAAACGATTACACCTTTGTTGAAATCATCTTCTCCAATCTTGGCTACAGCACCAGTCAAGTCACTTTTCTTGACAGTTCCATAACCGATAACCACTACTTCTTCCAATGCCTGACCTGCAAGTAATGCAACGTCGATTACATCTTCCGAACCAACCGTTATCTCCTGTGTGATATAACCTGTGTAGGAAAACACAATTACGTCACCCTCATTAGCAGAAATGGTATATGTACCATCATATTCTGTGGATGTCCCGGTAGTCGTACCCTTAATGACAACGGAAGCACCTATCAGTGTTTCCTTACTGCCCTCATCGGTAACCGTACCCTTAATGCTTTTTTGTGCAGACATCGCCAAGGGCAAGGCCAGCATTAAAAACACAAAAATTGAGAGTTTGGAAAAAAATTTCTTCATAAGAATCAATTTTAATGAAATTTTGAAAATATGAAAAAATCAGATTTAAGTTCTGATTTAATTGCCTTTGTAAAATTTTAATTTATTCTGGTGCTTCTTTGTTTGGGAGATAGTTAGTGTCACATCGACAGTAACAAATTTAATTAACTATCAATTAACACAAAATTAATTTTCTTTGCAAACGATTGCGGGAATGTTTGCGGTTGATAAAAAATTCATACTTTTATACTTTTTGAGGAAAAATGCATCCAATGAAAAGAATAACAATCAAGGATCTTTCTGAGCTTCTGAATGTTTCGACGTCCACGATTTCAAGGGCATTGAATGATCATCCGGATATCAGTGATGCAACGAAGAAAAGGGTAAGGGATGCAGCCGAATCCATGAACTACAAAGCCAATTTACAGGCCCGATTCTTCAGGAAAAAGTTATCAGGTCTAATTGCATTGGTGCTTCCAGAAATGAATATGTTTTACACGCCTTCTTTCATAGATGGAGTGAATAAGGCATTGGAGGATTCTCCTTATTCCTTGGTCATATTCCAAAGCAATAATGATGTGAAACAAGAGAAGAATATCGTGGAACAGTGTATACAATGGGCCGTAGAGGGAGTTTTGATTGCACTTTCCAAGAATACGACTTCAGTGGAACACATCCAGGAATTGGAATTCGCTGGGATAGAATGTCTACTTTTTGATAAGATTCTGAGTGAATCACAATTACATTCCATATGTATAGATAATGTAAAAGCAGCAGAAAAGGGAGTTGAATTACTGTTTGAACATGGTCACAGAAACATTGTTGGCATCTTTGGTAACCGAAATCTGAATATCACCAAAGAGCGGGTGATGGGATATGAGAATGTATATATAAAACATGGATTACCGGTGAGTTATAATCATGTTGTGACAGTGAACGAGCCTGAGCAGTTAGATTTCATTCTTCCATTTATTCTTGAATCTAGTAAGGTCACGGGTATTTTTACGATGTCGGATGAATTACTGTTTTATACCTTGAACAATATCAGGAGAATGAATTTAAGGATTCCAGAAGATATGTCATTGGTTTCGATAAGTGATGGCATATTACCCAATCAATCCTATCCGAAGATAACCTATGTTAAGGATTCAGGAGAGAAAATGGGGAAATCTGCAATGGATACCTTGATAAGACAGTTGGAACAAAAAGGAGCCTCGAGCAAATTGACGATACTGAGTACCGATTTGGTTGAGAATCATTCCGTAAGGAGTATAGATGTGTAATTTATTTTAAGACTTATTTGTTTCTCACAATTAAATTAGATTAAATTTGGCACCATCATTAGATAGCCCTTTCAAGTAGGATTCAGGACCCTCAAAAACATACAAATATAGATTCAAGTAATATTTAAGATATGAGGCTTTTGAGATTTATCGTATTCCTAACCATAATCATTGCCACATCTTGCCAATCTTATAACCCTCATTACAAGGAAGAAATAAAGGATGCACAATTATTGAGGGAATCCGTAGGTCATCTGACGGATGTCATAGTCCATGATATTTTCTCGCCTCCTGTTGCAAGTAGGATTTATGCCTATTCTACGATAGCAGCCTATGAATGCGCCAGGTTAGAATCTCCTGATAATCCATCGTTCGCCGGTCGGTTGAATGACTTGGAAATCTTGCCAAAGCCCAAAGAGGATTTGGAGTATTCCTTTTATCTGGCCTCATTATATGCATTCGATGAAGTTGGGAAGCAATTGACATTTTCGAATGGATTATATGAAGAAAAAATTGCGAAAAGAGACTCTTTGATTGAGGCAATACGAATTCCAAAGGATATAACTGAACGATCAAAGGCGTTTGGAGTGGAGATGGCAGGTGCTATTCTAGAGTGGTCTTCCAAAGACCATTATAAGGAAACCCGATCCTATCCCCGATTTGATGTAAAGGATGAGGAAGGCAGGTGGAAACCCACACCTCCTGCTTACATGGAAGCCATCGAACCGGCATGGAGGGAAATCAGGCCATTCGTTTTGGATTCCGCCCAACAATTCAGACCTGCTCCGCCTACTCCGGTAGACTATGACAAAGAATCAGTATTCTACAAGGAGACAATGGAAGTTTATGACACTGTTAAGGATGCGAATGAGGAGGAAAGAGAAATTGCAAGTTTTTGGGATTGCAATCCCTATGCCATGAACATAACAGGTCATGTGATGGTTGCAGTCAAGAAAATCACACCCGGTGGGCATTGGATGGAAATCACTACGATTGCAACACGAAAAGAACAATCTGATTTCATCAGAACTGCAGAAGCATATGCCAAGGTGGCGGTATCAATAGCAGACGGTTTTATTTCTTGTTGGGATGAAAAGTATAATTCCAATCTGATTCGACCAGAAACGGTGATTAATGAGCATATCGACCCCACTTGGAAACCGATTCTGCAGACCCCACCGTTTCCTGAATATACTAGCGGACACTCTGTTATTTCCAGTTCCGCAGCCATTTGTTTGACGGAATTGTTTGGTGACTTTTTTGCTTTTGATGATGATTCAGAAATAAAATATGGCTTGCCGGTCCGTTCTTTCGAATCATTCA
Source organism: Saprospiraceae bacterium (assembly GCA_020631355.1). Classification (GTDB taxonomy): domain Bacteria; phylum Bacteroidota; class Bacteroidia; order Chitinophagales; family Saprospiraceae; genus JAHDCE01. Next base: position 105,101 of record JAHDHL010000014.1, read on the forward strand.
TTCAGGCATCAGAGGAAGCAGCCATATCCAGGTTGTATGGTGGTATTCATTATAGACCTGCGATTGAAAACGGAGTAGCACAGGGTAGGGCCGTAGGGCAATTTATCAATAAAAAATTAAAATGGGATGAATTATAATTATTGGCAATACACATTATTATTGGTTGTGGTCTTTACATTATCATGTCAGAATAATACAACTAATGAAGCTATTGAAAAAGGAAATAAGAGCGAAGTGAACGAAATCGAACCCATAGCTTACGAAGTTTCATTTAAGGGACTTTTTGAGGATGTTCAATTGTCAGGTGTCTTTCCGGATTCTAAAACATTTGTGGATTGCACACCTAGGTTTTCCGTAGAAAAAATTATGGAAAATTATACATCAAAAAAGGAATTGGATGGCTTTGATCTGAAGGAATTCGTGAATGAGAATTTCGAATTACCCAAGCAATATGCTTCTGGTTTTAAGACAGATACTTCCAAGGATATAGAGGGGCATATCGAGGCATTATGGGATGTGTTAAAACGAGAATCTGATAATGTAGAAAATGCTAGTTCTTTAATTCCCTTACCGAATGAATATATTGTTCCCGGAGGAAGATTTGGTGAGATTTATTATTGGGATTCTTATTTTACCATGTTGGGATTGGAACAATCCGGACGATTGGATATGATGAAAAATATGATAGATAATTTTTCGTATATCATTGACCAAAAAGGATTCATTCCGAATGGGAACAGAACATATTTTAATGGTCGTTCACAACCTCCCTACTATTCCATGATGGTAGATTTATATGTGAAAGCCAAAAAGGACGAAAAAATACTTTTGGATTATTTACCACAATTGCAAAAGGAATATGATTTTTGGATGAATAACCACGAGCCTGTTGTTGAGGGAATTCCTACAGATGGTAGGGTAGTCGCTTTACCTGCTGGTGTGGATATGAATAGATATTGGGATAATTATGCAGCTCCAAGACCCGAATCATATCGGGAGGATGTTGAATTGGCCAAGGAGTCAGGTCGGGATCCAGAGGAAATTTACAGGGACCTAAGAGCTGCTTGTGAGTCGGGATGGGACTTTAGTACGAGATGGTTCGAGGATGGTGAAACATTTTCTAAAATCAATACAACTTCTATTTTACCGGTTGACTTGAATGTCCTGTTGTATCACTTGGAGGAAATGCTCAGGAAAGGCTATGAAATAAAAGAGGATTTACCTAATGCTGAAAAATATGCCAATTTATCCAATTATAGAAAAAATGCAATTCTTGAAATATTTTGGGATGACCAAAAAGGTTATTTCTTTGATTATAATTTTATCGATGGAAAATTAAATGAGCAGTACACTATTGCTGGAATGTATCCCTTATTCCTTGGTATTGCAACTGATGAACAGGCCGAAAAAGCAGCTAAGGTTATCAAGGAAAAATTCTTGTCATGGGGTGGTGTTCCTGCCACTTTGGTTGAGTCTGGCCAACAGTGGGATGCACCTAATGGTTGGGCACCATTACAATGGGTAACTTACAAAGGATTAAAGAATTATGGAAAAGATGAATTGGCAGAAGAACTAAAGGATAATTGGATTCGGGTGAATGAAAAAGTCTATAAAAATACCGGCAAAATGGTTGAGAAATACAATGTGATGAACTCCGAATTAGAAGCCGGAGGAGGCGAATATCCAACACAAGATGGTTTTGGTTGGTCGAATGGGGTTTTACTAAAATTGAAGTCCGAATAAATTTAACCCTTGAATTCCATGTGGTACAAATCAAATCCCTCCGCCCAGTAATCCTTGGTGATTTTCTGAGTCTGGAATCCGAATTTCTCATAGAATAAATAAGCCAATTGAGAAGTTCGGATTTCTATTTTGATACCTGGTTTTTCCTCCATGATTTTATTCAGTCGATATTGCACCAATTGTGAACCGATTCCTTTTTTATGATGATTGGGGTGGATGAAATCCCACGCTAATTTGGCTATGTTTTCTGCTTCGATATAATTCAGCCCACCTGCACCAACTATTGTATCATTATCAATAAATAGAAAATAATTTTGGGCATGTAATTGCAAATACTTTTCTAAGTCCTTTGCTTCTTCGGGTGCGAAATAATCCGGAATATTTAATTGTAATAAATTCAATACGTCCTGGTAGTCCGTTGCTAAGTATTTTCGAATCATTTGCTAAAATTGAATTGATGAATGATTTTTGTTTTATCTGATTTGTGGAACCAATCATTTACAACCAACTCCATATGCTTAATTTTAGTTTCACTATAATATGTTTTTCTATTATTATCACAATAGTCAATTAACCTTTCAGGATTGGTAATCGGATGCTTGAATCTAGCTAAGGTCATGTGGAATGAATCAGGTATGAATCTGTATGATATAAATTTGAATTTTTGTTCCAGGGTTTTGATTAAATCCAATCTGATGTCCTGCAATTGAGCATTGCAAAAGCATTGTAAAAGAATTGCATTATTTGATAAGCATAGCCCTTGTATGATAAGGGAATGATTTAGTATGTTTTGTAAATTTTCATTCACCATATGAATGAGCTCCTTTAATTCACTAGTGGAATAAGAGAACTCCAATTTGCAAGTAATAATCGTACAAAAAGTCAAATGGATTTCTTTCGGTGAATACAAGTATAGTTGAGGTTCGATTTTATATAAATCATCAATAATAGGAGAAAGGATATCTGCTTTTTCAGGATTCAGTCTATATCTTAAGGTAAGACCCAATCTTTCATCTTTTTGGCAGAGGTATGGGTCGATAAAAACCGCATCCATCAAAAAGGAAGATATACCTTTCTGATGGATACGGTCATATACATCCCAGAGTTCACTATGCATTATTTCACCATCATACTGATGGCCAATCCTCCTCCTGCAGCCAATTGGTATTTCATTGTACTACCATGTTGGATATCTGCGGGACCAATGCTCATACTTGTGGGATTATCATTCCAATGTGCATCAGGGCCATCTTGGTACACGATAACATCATAAGACGAATTAGGGTCAAGAAAACTGAAGTCGATTTCCACTTCCCTTGGGTTTTCATCAGTGATGCTGCCAAGGAACCAGTTACCGGTCCCTTTTTCTTCCCTTGCAATGGTGACGAAATCCCCGACTTCTCCATCCAATACTTTGGTTTGCTCCCAATCCACACCTACATCACTAATGAATTGTAGTGCAGGTTCGTCCTTGTAATTCTGAGGTAAATCACAAGCCATTTGGACAGGACTATATATGACTACATACAAAGCAAGTTGCTGTGCCAATGTTGTATTGATTTGATTCTTTTGAATATCACCACCTGTGCTCACATCCGAATATTTGGGTGATAATTTGATATCAAAGACACCCGGCGTGAAGTCAATAGGACCCGCCAACATTCTGGTGAATGCGATAATGGGCAAATGTTCAGGTGGATTACCGCCATCCGAAGCCCAGGCATTGAATTCCTGTCCTCTTAAACCCTCCCTGGAAATGGCGTTGGGGTAGGTTCTTCTGATACCAGTGGCCTTGATGGGTTCGTGTGCATTGATGGCTACCTGGTGTTCAGCTCCTTTTTCCAACACTTTTCGGTAATGGTTCACCATCCATTGTCCGTGGTGATATTCTCCTTTCGGAATAATCTTACCCACATAACCCGTCTTGACCGCATGAATTCCAAGTCGATTCATCAGGGTATAGGCTGTATCCAATTGTTGCTCATAGGTTCTTGGAGCAGATGATGTTTCATGGTGCATGATGATTTCAACACCCTTTTCATCGGCATAACGGACCACTTCTTCCAAATCATAATCGTCGTAAGGTGTAATGAAATCAAATACGCCCTCACGGTCCTCAAAACCTATCCATCTTTCCCAACCGGTATTCCATCCCTCAACCAAAACGCCACCAAAGCCATTTTCAGCAGCAAAATCGATATATCGCTTGGCATTGGCTGTAGTGGCTCCGTGCTTACCGGAGGCTTTGTCCCAACTAGATACTCCAAGATGCATTTCCCACCAGATACCTACATATTTCTTGGGCTTGAACCAACTCACATCACCAATGGTATTGGGTTCATTCAGATTGACAATCAGATTCGAAGCAATCAAATCCTTGGCTTCCTCAGTAATCTGTATTGTTCTCCAAGGAGTTTCGAATGGCAATTTCCTTTTTACCTTGTATCCCGTAATATCTGAACCCACCAATTCACTGGTCATTGACAGCTTATCGGCATCAACTTTAAGCGTCATACCGGCATAATCCGTGAGATTGGCTTCATGGAAACTAAGGTACTTCCCCTCGGCCGTCTTCATGGTAACGGGTGTATTGACGGCATTTTCCGGAATGTGTGTTTGTGCCAGATTAGGATGGTTCCTTAATTTTAGGGCATCAATTTCAGAGAAAGGACTGGTATTATAAAGATGCTCATAAATATCCCAATCTCCCGGTATCCACCATGTTGTATGGTCTCCGGTTAGGTTGAATTGGGTAAGTTCATCCGTGATGATGACACTATCCCATTCAGCCTGTTTAGGAAAGACATACCTGAAACCCAAGCCATCGTCATAAACCCTTACTTCCAAATTCACCTTTCTTTTCCGTCCCTCTTTTTCCTCTAATTCATAGGTGAATTCCTGATAGTGATTTTTCACTAATCGTTGTTCTCCCCATTGCATTTCCCAATCATTCTGGACTTCTTTTTCGCTGGTTTTCACAATGGATATTCCTGTTCCCCAATGATTGTCATCCTTGAATTCGAAACCGAGATAGGAAGTATCTATGATGGTTTTTTCTTGATGTTGAATGGTATAGTAAGGACTTCCATTCTCATCAATGGATAATTGGAATTGGATATTACCCGATGGTGAAGTCGTCGGTTGTATTTCAGAATCAGACTGACACCCCAATAAGCCAAGCAGTATCACTGCCATTAAATAACGCATAATCATTTGATTTAAATCAATTCAAAGAAAGGCCATTCCTAGGACGGAATGGTTTGATATGGTAAGAGAAAGTTCTGGGATGAGTTTGTTTACCCCAAATATAGTAGGACTTGTGTATTTTTCAAACTTGATGAAAGCTATGGCTTATAAATCCTCAATTATTTGATATATTACCGGCAAAGGAATCCTTTGTGTTATGGAAAAAACGAAAGTGGCCATCATTGGCCCGGGGAATATTGGAACCGATTTGATGGTCAAGATCAAAAGATTGTCCAAGGAATTGGAATTGGTGGCAATGGCAGGAATCGATCCTGATTCCGATGGTCTTAAAAGAGCTGCCAAATGGGGCGTTTCCACAACCCATGAGGGAGTAACGGGACTCATCAAAATGGATGAATGGAAAGATATCAAAATCATCTTTGATGCAACTTCAGCCAAGGCACATCACTACAATTGGAAACATATTGAGCCTTTTGGAGATAAGAAAATAGTAGATTTAACTCCTGCCGCAATCGGTCCCTATTTGGTTCCGCCAGTCAATCTGAATGATAATATTTCCGCTCGGAATGTCAATATGGTAACTTGTGGTGGTCAGGCAACCATTCCCATCGTGGCTGCTATTTCCCAAGTAGCAAAAGTACATTACGGAGAGATTGTAGCATCCATAGCAAGTAAGTCTGCCGGTCCAGGTACGCGTGCCAATATAGATGAATTCACAGAAACGACCTCCAAGGGAATTGAGGTTGTAGGAGGAGCTCAGAAAGGCAAGGCCATCATCATCCTGAATCCTGCCGAACCCCCATTAATCATGAGGGACACGGTATTGACCTTAAGCGAAATGGCCGATAAGGAAGCCATAAGGGAAAGCATTCATGCAATGGTTAGGGAAGTACAAAAATATGTACCCGGATATTCATTACATCAGGAAATTCAGTTTGAGGAAATCCCCGAGGATAATCCCGTGTTCATCGAGGGGGTGGGACACAAATCAGGACTGAAAACAATGGTGCTTTTGAAAGTCAAGGGCGCCGGTCATTATTTACCTGAATATGCTGGTAATTTGGACATCATGACATCTGCCGCATTGGCAACCGGAGAAAAAATGGCTAAACTAGAAACTGTATAATGATGAGACATCCCATTTATATTCAAGATGTTACCCTCAGGGATGGCATGCATGCCATCAAGCACCAATATGATAAGGTGAAGCTCAAGGAAATTGCATTGGCCTTGGACAAGGCTAAGGTGGATGCCATAGAAATCGCACATGGTGATGGGTTATCTGGTGCCAGTTTCAACTATGGCTTCGGAGCGCATACGGACTGGGAATGGTTGGAAGGTATTGCCGAAAATCTCCAACATGCCAAATTGACCACATTGCTTTTGCCGGGTATAGGAACCATTCACGACTTGAAAAAGGCAAGGGAATTGGGAGTGGAATCCGTTCGTATTGCTACACATTGTACTGAGGCGGATATATCCGCCCAACACATCCAAGCAGCCAAGGAATTAGGAATGGACGTGGGTGGATTCCTGATGATGTCACACATGAACGAACCCAAGCAATTGGCCGAACAAGCCAAACTAATGGAGTCCTATGGAGCGGATTGTGTCTATGTAACCGATTCTGCAGGAGCATTGATGATGGATGGGGTAGTGGAACGCATCAAGGCTTTCAGGGATGTACTGAAAGATGAAACGGAAATTGGTATCCATTGCCATCATAATCTATCCCTTGGTGTAGCGAATACCATAGTGGCCATGCAACATGGAGCCAACAGACTGGATGCTTCCCTTGCAGGAATGGGGGCAGGGGCAGGTAATGCACCCTTGGAAGTTTTGATAGCCTGCTTGAATAAAATGGGTGTGGAACAAAATTCCGACCTTTATCAGCTCATGGATATAGCTGATGATGTGATTCGCCCCCTACAAACCCGACCAGTTAGGGTAGACAGGGAAACCTTGTCCTTGGGTTATGCCGGGGTGTATTCCAGTTTTTTATTACACTCGGAAAAAGCAGCCCGGAAATATGGTTTGGATACCCGTGAAATCCTAGTTGAATTAGGAGAAAGAAAAATGGTAGGCGGTCAGGAAGATATGATTATTGACGTTGCCTTGGATATGAAATCCAAAACCTGATTTCGGAATATATCATTAGATTAAATAGGCGAGCTTATTTAATTTTGGATTTTTATGAAATAAAAGGATAATAAGAATGGTAATAATATAAATTAATGTGTGACCATTCAGAATTTATTCATATTGAAAAAGTTATTGCATCATTAAAGGAGGAAAGATATGATGTAAATAAAAAAGAGATATTAAAATAATAGAAAGAACTTTTTAAATACATAAAACATAAACTATGTTCTATTTTAGATTAGACCGTTTATTCATCCGAAGTAACGGTGTTAGAAAGGCCATTAAAAGAAGGGATAAGGCCACCGTTTATATTTACAGTTTCGTTTCTACGAATGAAAGTCAGTTGCCGGATTTGGATGGCCTTACTTCTGGGCGATTGAAAAAAGAAGAAAGAAAAGCCATTATTGAAAAAGCAATTGCTTCGGTTGTTTCGGGCAGGAAACTCACACCCATCGAGAATGTAAGGGATGAGCATGAACTAACCTTTGGTGATACAGGTATTGTTCTGCATCAATCCAAAGAAATACCAAGGGAACTGCATTGGCAATTGGCAGTCATTGGGAGCAAGCAAAGGGTGCGTTCGAATGCCCAATTGGTTCATGATGTTATCAATGATGATTCCTTTGATGGATTCACTAAGGATTTTGCGAAAACAATGAGAAAAACAGTGACGCCACAGGCGACTGCTTTTATTGAAATAGGAAAATACCTTACGAATTTCATTCTGAAATTCTACACTCGAAAAAATGATGACCAACTTGGACTCATTTATCAGAGTTGGAATAGAAAGGAACACTATCCGCATGCCAAAAGATTAAAGGACGGCGTACCTGATTTGACAAAGAATATGGTCTATGATTATTCCATGTTCGGATACGAAAATGTTGCGGAACTGGCGGAAGAACCCGCCGTAGCTTAGGTTATGATTATTCAGGTGTCACATGTGGCATGTGGCACCTTTTATTGAATTAGATATAAATCAAAAACTATGAGTGAAATATTAGAATTCGAATCAGAATATGGCCCCATCATGATAGAGATGGATACGGACCCCTATGGAGGCGAGTACAGAAGCGGAGGTAGAGGAGGAGTCAGTAAGGCCGAGAAAAAATTCTCACAAGCCATTGATGTCGTAAAATCCATTGGTGATTCCATAGTGGATCGAATGAATTCCATCAAGAAAATACCTGACGAAGTTTCCGTGGAAGTAGGATTGAAGTTTTCTTCCGAGGCCGGTGCATTCCTTGCCAAGGCTTCTTCTGAAGGGAACATTAAGGTGACTTTCAAATGGAAGAATGAAAGTATTAAGAAATAATCTTTTATTTTATCCCCATTATTACTCATAATGGGGATTTTTATCTTGGAAATAATGAAAGAGAAAATAGAAAAAATAAGAAAAAAAATTGCGAAATCCGAAATAGAGGAGGCTATCGAGGCAATGTATGAATTACTTCCAGATAGTGATGATTTGGATTTAATTAGCGGGAAATGGAATCGCAATGAAAAACAAAATCAGAGAGGTGTATTAAAACCTGATGATTATGAGAGGAATCAGAATATCATCAGTAAAAACCTCATGGACATCCTCAAAGATCTGGAAAAAGACGAAATCGATCCCAGAATCAAGGAATACCGTGACTACCTCAGAAGCTATTTCCAACAACCTGCACTAGGTGATGAAAAAATCCGTTTGTCTGATATTTATATCCATCCGGGTATGATGATTCATCGACATTGTCTGTCTAAAAAGGATAATGCTAAGGATGCTTTCACCAAAATCAATCAATTCAATTCCATACATGATTTCGTAAATCAGGATTTCCTCAATGCTAAGAATAGCTTAGCCGTGGAGGGTGTACAGTCTGCTGCTTCCAAACCTAAGGTTTTGGTATTACTGGGCCAACCCGGACAAGGGAAGACATCATTTTGCAGTAAACTACTACACGACGTTTTAGAAGAAGAAAATAATAACAATCGCAATGTGTACCTCCTGCGTTTGAAAGAATTACAGGATGAAACGGATTTCGTACAAAACCCCTTGGATGTAGCGTCTGCTTGGATAGAACAACGAGTACCATGCAATCTAAAAGGTGCTCTCCTGATTCTTGATGGCTTGGATGAACTCTATATGAGTGCAGGTCTTTCTGATACCGATGTGAATCAAATCATTTCTGCCCTTGAAAATGGCTGTGCAAAATATAAGGGATTACAAGTAATTCTGACGAGTAGAACCATGTATGTCAAGCACATTCCGCATGTGTCGAAAAAAGATACCTTGGTACTCCACTTGGATTATTTATCCCAAGATCAGCAAATTGATTGGCTGCGAACCTATAAAAAGGCTTACCCCAAAACGAAGCTCACCCAAGCCAAAATCAAGGAGATTAATTCTAATGAAAAATTCAAGAACATCAAGGAATTAATCAATCAGCCGATTCTATTACACCTCATTGCCAAGGCGGATTTTGAAATTTCTGAGGATAGTAGCAAGAGTAAAATTTACCAAACCCTTTTCGATAGACTCATTGAAAGGGAGAAAAAGAAAAACCAGAAGAAATTCCAACACCTCAATTGGGATGAATTAAGAGGCGTACTTCGTTCTATTGCTTTCTCTATTTACAAAAGCCATAAGGAATTCATCACTTGGGAAGAATTGGAGCAAGATACTTACATCCAATCTTTTGTGAGCAATGATAATATCCAAGGCACCAAAACCGCACTCATCAAGGATGCCCTCAAGGAAGTCCTTGTGAATTTTTATTTCCAACCCACGCAAAATATCAAGCAGCAAGCTATTGAATTCCTACATAAATCCTTGCAAGAATATCTGGCAGCAGAATATGTATGGCATTTCATCAAAAGGGAATTCCTATTCAAAAATGATGAAAATATTTATAAAATCAATACTTGGAAAGAAGCTTTGAAAACTTGGCAGGATAACCTGTTGGTGCCTGAGTGGTCCGAGGAATTTTTCAATTATTATTACGGAATTATTGATGAGGATGAGAATGAAAGGAAGAAAAAAGAGTTGTTTGAGAGAATGGAATTATTCTTTCCTTTTTTATGTAAATGTAATTTTATTTTTGAGTATGAGTGTACTTTTACTATTAACCCTTATGATATTTCGATAAATAATACTTATTTATATTGGCAGACTAAGATGAAACTGAATTTCAGAGTAGGTTGGGATATTAATGATGATTTTTTGGCATGGTTAGGGAACGTTGAAATTAGTTTGCCCTTAGATCTATCTAATATTAAAGCTTGGAAAGCTTCCTTGAAAAGAATAAATTTTACTAATTCTAATTTGTCTGGTTCTAATTTTACTAAATCTAATTTTCGTGGTTCGGTATTAATAAATTCATTGATAGTTGGTTCGAATTTCGTAACTGTAAATATGATTGAAACTAATTTAAATGGTTCATTTGTTGATAAGTCAAATTTTAGTAATACATCGTTTCAAGGATCTGATTGCCACAATGTGAAATTTAATAATTCAAATTTTGTTTCGTGTAACTTTGAACAAGTTGACTTTACTGGAGCTGATTTATCTAATTCGGATTTTAGTCATGCTAATTTTACTAGATCTAATTTAAATATGGTTACACTTGATAATACTAATATGTCTTATTCGAATTTTAAGGATGCTAATCTTGATTTAGATGATATTAGTTTTGCCAAATCATTATATGGGGCAATTAACCTCCCCCCTAGACTAGAAAAACAACTCCGCTCCACCCATCCACACCTATTCGAACCACCCAAGGAAGATTAACAATCATCATCACCAAACCACAGCACCATGAACGCATCCGATAAGCAAGCCATAAGGGACCTCTTAGTAAGGAATGAACTAAAGAATGCATTGAAACAAATGCAAAGCCTGACTCCCGAATCCAGGCCAAATCAGTACAATGCATTGATATTGTTGCTAGGTCAGTTTCGGGAGATGGAACAAAAGGTACAGCGAGGATTACTGACACAAGAAGAAGCCAGTGTGGTCAGGGCCAATATCACCAATCGCCTACTAGGGATATTGGATGAGGAAGAAGTGAATCCCTTGCCTCCACCCATTCCCAAGGAAAGGATTTGTAGCCAGAAATTATCCATTGCGATGGCATTGACTATCATATTGGCACTATGCTATTCGATTTATACGCACCTTGATTTCAATCAAGCAGAGAGTGGTGAGGAGAATGATGAAACAAGCCATCAGAATCATACGAATACCGAAAGCAGCTACTGTATCCAGAATCAGGATATGATACAGTCCATCCTTGATAACATCGCGGATCAATACGCATCGGACATCACACCCAGAACCATGGCTAATGTAAGAGCAGAGAGAACGGGCTGTGATTTTGAGGATGGGACCTATCGGATTTCCTTTGTAGCGAAGTGGAGCGGGGAGCCTTGTCGCATCATGTGTAGTATGGAAGCCCATAGAATCCATGCGGTCTTATTGATGGACAAGCATTTTGAGGGTAGGATTTTGGAGGATGTCAAGACCAATGATACCGTACAGAAAACATTCGGGTACTATCGGGATTGGAATGGTTGGGAAGATGATAAATTCCAAGAAATCCTATACCAAACACAAAGCCTATGAAAACACTCGGGCGATTAGGGTATTTCCTATTGTGGGCTTGGTTTTTTCTGCGTTCATGGATTCAACTCAGCATGGTGGATTATTGTGTCGTTTCCAATTGGAATCCTTATGAATTGGAATACTTGCAGACTTCCATTCAGGTACATTTCATACATGGTTCCTTTTCAAGTGAGGACTGTCCATATGGCAAGGAAAGATTAGGAGGTGTCCTAGGCGGACATGTAGAAATTGAGGTGGATAGCATTGTTTACGGTTTCGAATTGGAAGATAAGCAAGCCTTTCATTATTGGGCCAGAAGCCAAAAGGAACACTACAATGCAAAGGTCACAAAGATGGCTCGTCCTAAGTGGGACTTAGCCAACAGCCATGAACGCATTACTTCGATAGAAATACCGGTGACATTCGAAACGGCAGCATCCATTAGCCAGACATTGGAAGCATACTACCATCATGTACCATATGATTATGCCTTTCTGGGGATGCGCTGCACAGCCAATGTAACGGATGTTTTATCCCAGCATGGCATCCTGCCTGTAAGGCATCGGTATATCAATATCCTTACGGCTTTCTATCCCAGACAATTGCGGTATAAGTTATTGCAAATGGCTGAAATCCAATCCTACGAAATCACGATGCAGAAAGGAGTGGAGTGTAGGAATTGGGAGGGTTGAATCCATGAATTATTTCCTCGCCTTAATCCAAACCATGGTTTGGGTATTCAGCATACAGCCATTCCAGAAATCCTTGATTTTTTCATCCCAGGTATCTGCGGGATGATACAACTTCAGGAATTGCAGACCGGGCTTGGAACTGGATACCGTTATTTTTTCCACTATTAGAATCCGCTGATTGGGCAGCTGATAATAACCACCCAAGGTAACTGGATATGTTGTACGGTAATGCTGGTGAATATATTGGATATCCTTTATGGCATTGGCTTTGAGCAATTGTATGTCCAAGTGTTCCATAATGTCCTCTGGTAGATATTCCTGATACTCATTAAGGGTGATGTTTTGTTGTTCATGTGGAATGAAACTCTTGTAAACATTCATCAGGAGCACCTGTTTCCATTTCTTGAAAGTGGTAGCGGTACGTTCATTGATGCTATAATTCACGGCATCATAAACACCCAATAGGGTAATGGAGGAATTGAACGCGAATCTTTTATATGCATCCAGTTTGGTTGAATAATCAGGCGTAGGCATTTCGAGGAAACCACCGGATGTATTGATCCAAGTATGGAATTTGCCAATGATTTTTAGAATATAAAAACTCCATGAAACATGCTGTACGGAAAAATTCAATGGCAATAAATGAAATTCCTTTTCTTGTCCATCCACATCCACGATTTCAGTGTATGAAACCAATTGAATCATAATTTCAAAAATGATGAGAAGCATGGATAAATCCGCCAAATTAGGTGGATTCGAATGTTTATCCTGAATCTTTGTATCCAGTATTTTGAGATAATTATCAAGGAATTTTACCATCTTTTTTTGTCCCCGATTAAAATTACTCTGAGAAATACGCTTGCGAACCCTAACAGTAGAGTTGTCCATTTCGCCTTTGTCTGCATTACTGTCCTCATCTTCGGAATCATCATCACTTTGTTTTTCACGATGAATCTTATTCCCCTTGAGATACATCAGTATACTTTCCCAAACTCTGACAGTACTGTATTCCGTATAATGTTTGGATGCAATATGGATTTCTTGCTCACTGAGCCTTTCTTTTATTTCATCGGATTTCAAATCAAAGAATGCCTCGTTTTCCCATTTGGGATAGGATGTGTTTTTTTCCTGACTCCTAGTAGTCTGCTGAATATTCGATTCTCTTTGCTTGTGAATCGTATTGAGAAAATCAATCATTTTTCCATAGGAAAAATTCCCGGACTCAATGGCATGTTTTATTTTATTAATGGTCTGATTACTAGGAGAGGGATCTGTCCTATCAAAGGCAGTAACGTTGATAACAAATTGCTTATTAGAAATTAATTCATGGTCAGAAATTAATGCACCATAAAGAAAATGGATTCTTGAATCAATCAGTTGCACATTATAATATCCATCCTTATTTTTTTCTGGTATTTCAAAAGTGACAACTCCTTCATCATGACATAAAATAATCTTGGCATCACTTGGGATTTCATTACCATCGATATACAAGGAAATGGTACGGACATCCTTTTCTATTGCATGGATGAATACTTTTTGTCGATTGGAATTGGTATTGCTTTCAGCAATATCATCAGGATGTTGAATGATTTCGAAGTCCTGCAATGTCCTGTCTGATTTGCCTAGTTTTAAACCAAGGAGTTGATGGAAATCTTTTTTATTATCCTGATATAACAATACTGCTTCCTGGTTTGATGATTCCTTGTTGAAAGGATTAAAAGCCATCAAGGAAGCATTGGCGCTACCAGTTAGGAGGTAACTATTATTTTGACTTTTGAATATAATATTCTTGGCATGGAAAAAAGGTTGTGGTGTTCCCGTCTCATTCACATGATTCCAATCATGGATATGCATATGGTCAGCCACTTCCAATTGTATTGGCGGAGCACCAAATTTTTCCTGAAGAATTATATTGATTTTTTCAGGCTGGAAAGCCTCATCCAATAATTGAATCAATTTTCCTGCCTTATCATAATAAGGACACATCAAGGTGATTTCCTCTATATCGTCATTTATCCTTGCTTTGAGTTGATGGAAGATGGATTGGTTATTCATCGTTGACAACCAACTGATTTGACCATCGTCAGGACTAGGGTAGGCCAAGGCTATTTTAGCCGTATCTATATTTTTCAGAATGCTGCAATTCTGTTCTAAGGTCTTGATTTTGAGTTGTGCCGATTTGCCCAAATCCTGATGAAGGGATTTTAAATAGTCCCATGATTCCTTGATGATACCCAACATCGGATGGGAAACCGAATCGACAAAAATGGCATTCCAGGTTTCGAGATTCTTTCCATGTCCTGATAAGGTTAGATTTCCGGAACCGACGAGTAACAGTACATCATTGTCCCCGGCAAGAAAAATCAACTTAGGATGAAATGCACCTTTGCAATTGACACCATGAACGGAATAATTCCTTTTAGCGGCATCACTTTTCAAACTATAATCCTCCAATTGTTGGTCCAGCATGACACCATCCACCAAAACTGAAATATAATGAACACCCTTTTTCCTCATCAAGGGTAAAACCTGTTGCTCGAAATAATAAAAATTAAACGAGTAGGTCGTGAAAACAGCTGAGTGGAATTTCCCTCTTGATGGAATATCTTCTAGAATGACCCTTGACTTCATATTTTTTCAATCATTTTTAAGCCTCTTTCATTAATGCTGTACCCTTCTTTGTTTTTATCCAACCAACCCAAATCCAACATGTATTTCATTAGGTTTTTTATCCTTGGTGTTGTTCTTGTAGGCCTGTTGTCCCTTAATTTCCAAGCCATATTTTCTTCGATCAAATAATTATGGACAAGTCCCTGTCCGATTCTTGATTTTTGGAAAGAAGAAAAAGTATGTTGGTTGATGCCGAATAATAAGATGGCATTTAAATATTCATCTAATTGATAATTCCATTTCTCTGTAAGTAGAATAGGAATTAAATCACCAATAAATCCCTGTTTCCAAAAATTATTGACAGGATTCCTCGCGAAAATCTTAAATGATTCGAGGTGCTTCTCACAATCCTTATAAACAGACAGTAAGGTCAATGTAGCATAAATCAAACTTTCGGATAATGCTCCGTTTCTGTAATGTTGCGTCATGGATTCACAATAATCATAGGTATTGTTTTCCAATGATTCAAGGCTTGCATAAATCTCTTGAATGGAGGATTGTGAATCAAAGGGGAGTGTTTCAAGAAGTTCCTGAGTATTTTCAAGAATATATTCAATGATTAGCGGAATGGAAGTGGGAACATCATTCAGATGCTGGAGAAATACGGCATGGAAATGTTCAAATAAAAAATGAATTAATTCATTGACTTCATATAAATACCAGTAACTAGAAGTATTTTCTTCCAAGGAAGAAATTTCGATATTCTTCAGATAATTCTCATTCAAAAAATGTATGGCAACATTAGAAATGGGGACATCACTCTTAGCCAAGGATTCAAGAATGAGTTTGATGGTTGATTTCCTATTGAAAATATCATCATAAGCAATACTGTCTGCCTCTATTAATAATTGCTCATAAAACTGACTCTCAACCGTATCCAAGGGAATAAGTCCAATAGAAAAGGATTGTAACGGTTCCAATTGGTATTTATAAACAACTCCTTTTTTTACGATATCCCAAAATGCTTTTCCGTTATCGTTCCCAATATTCTTTTCAAAAGCCTCTGCTAATTTTTCCCCTTTCTCAGTGGTGGTATAAATTTGCACCTCACCCTTGGGATAACGAATCAGACCCAATTCGGCCATTACGCCTACAAAATTTTGTCCGAATACTCCATTCTTGAATTTCCAATATGGTTTTTCCTTACCCTGCCTTTTGTAATCAAGGTCAGCCCCTTTGATTAAATCAATGAGGTCCTCCTCAATTCTGGACGGATAATCTGTACCACTGATGCCCAGTACATCCGGAAATTGCTCAACCATCATGGAAGCGACCAATAACTCCGCCCGTCTGATATGGCGGATTTCTTCTTCCTTGGAATTCTTTTTCGGAATACTATCATCATTCAGATAGGCCCTCAATATCCAGCAATAGAAACCATAATACCTAATCCTTTGGGTCACATTTGTCAGGCCCATGAGGAGTGTGATGTAAATGGTCGTGCTACTATTCTGAATGGCGAGAGGATCCCTACCACTTGCAATACTGGAATCAGAAGCCCAAAAGGGTTCTTTCTTGTCATTTACGGAAAAGGAGGGCATGGTTATAGTTTTGTTGATTCTTCTTGGCTATGAAAGTACTTAATTGTTGGGAGAATCCATACTAATGGATTCTTTAAGGAAGATAGAAGTTTAGGAATTTGAATAGTGGTATACTTAAAACGAAAAAATCCAAATCACCGAATGGTCATTTGGATTTGAATGTGGAGCCGGGGAGAGTCGAACTCCCGTCCGGACAAAGCACAAGAAGGCTTTCT
>JAHDHL010000052.1 GCA_020631355.1 Saprospiraceae bacterium
TTATTATTATTATTATTATTCCTGGTGGATGATGAATTATTCGTGATGGATGTCTTGAGTTCCGAAGGGGTATTATCAACGATTTCGTTGTTGGAATTCATGACATTCTCGTTCGGTACGGAAGCCATTGATTGACTATTATTATTCACTTTACCCACGCTAGAATTGACATCCAAAGCGAGTGCTTCTTGGTCGGACTTGTTGGCATTGTTTGCATCGGCCTTTCCGACACTAGAATTGACATTCAGGGAAAGGTCTTCCTTGGAATTACTAGTATTAGCATTCCCTACGTTAGGTTTGACATCCAAGGAAAGATTCCGATCAGAATTATTAAGATTTGAATTAGCCTTACCTACACTTGAATCGACATTCAGGGATAAGTCTTCATTATTTTCGCTGGCATTATTGGTTTTTGCCTTACCCACACTGGAGGAAACATCAAGAGCCAAATCCTGATCCTCTATTTCACTGACATTCAAGTCATTGATTTCGGTTATTTTCGGAATAGCTTCCTCAGAAGAATTATTTTCTTTTTTGTTGGAAGTATTATTTGAACTCAAATCAGAAGATGAGGAATTATTATTGAATGAACGCGGGTTTTCAGGTGCGCTCACCACATCTTCGTCTGTTTTCGAACTGGATTCACTCACCAAGATGGGCTTTGGACTTTGGTTAATCTTAATATCACTACCTGAATCTGATGTATTGTTATTCCTCGTTCTTGTACTCGAATCAAATTCGTTATTCTGGACACTTGTACTTTCTTCCTCAAATGATAATTCCTCGTTATCATCCGGACTGAATGTATCTGCTAACAGATTGAATTTATCCTCATCACTGAGCTGTTCATTCCTGTTGTTGGTGGATGATGTATTATTGGATGGTTGCCTTGAAACGTTGGGTTGTTCGCTTGCGGGCCTGAATACAGGCAAATCCTCGTTTCCTGAACGTGGGGACAGTACATCGTTCTCAGTGACAATATCATCCTTGATTTCCTCATAAACCTCATTGACATCAATTTCTACAAAATCCTCTCCCTCGACACCAGAATCTAAATTAGTATTCCCTTGTTCAGTGGATGGTGGCAAGTCATCAATGAATAATCTATTACTTGCAGCTGGCTGGCTGATTCTTGTATTATTATTTACGGAATTACTGACACTGGACTCCGTTCGGTTAATGGTATTGTTCTGAACATTGGCTGTATTCGATTCCAATACCATATTATTATTCGTTCCAGTCAGGGGGCGGTTGGAACTAGAATCCATTCTTGTTATCTGAGCATTGGAAGCCAGATTATTCTCATCGGAACTTGTTGTGTTTTGTAATTGATTATCAAGCTCTTGAGACATTTTCTTGTTGCTGGAATGATGACTGGATGCCATATCTGACGAAAGGTCGTTATTGGAAGTTGTTTCCATGCGATTCCCCGATTGGGAAAGCAAGGGTTGGTTTTGAGATTGATTTTGATTTTGTGAATGGGTATTGACGGAATGGTCATTATGACTTACCACCCGATCATCTTGCGAATGATTATTATGATGAATGGAATGGGAATTATTCTCGTTGATTTCTATATCCAATGGCTGCTGAGACACAGCATTGTGATCAGAAAGGGTATTGTTGTGTACTGAGGTAGAGGACTGGTTAATGTTTGATGGATTGGAATCAAATACATCAGCACGTTCCTCAATCTTATTTGAGGGATGGTGTGAAGAAGCATTATGATTTTGCTTGATACTATTATTGAAAGTCAAATCCCTTTCCTCTAATACAATGGTATTTTCCGGATGGCTTGTAGAATGGTGATTTCTACTTGGAATTTCTGAATGGGTTGTAAATTGATCCTTTGTATTATGATGGACATTTCCATTATGAACAACAGTATGATGTTGACTACCATTCAAATGTTTGGGATCATAAACGGAATGCCTGATACTATTGGAAGCATATATGTTGCTGCTGCCGTGGTTGGAATGATGGTTCACAGGACCAGTACTTAATCTCCAACCTGAATTATTGTTGGATGCATACGATTGATTATGAGAAGATTGTGAATGATTGGAATGCTGTGAATGATGATTCGAAGACGACGAATGATTGGATGCATATACGGGTGTGGAGTAGGGCGTATTACTGCGAGAATGCCTTGTAGAATGAACCTGTCCCTCAGGTTTGTTGACACCGGCAACCACATCATTCTGCCTTACCAATTGTACAAGACTCCTCCTGTTCAATTCTCTACCATGTTCAGTATTATTATCCGCAATTGGTTCTTCTTCACCCCTCCATTCCTTGATGAGCCTTGTTTTGGGAATATCATGCCTCATCATATAATCCTCTAGGATATTGGCCCTAAGACGTGATACCCTCATATTAGCATCATCAGTTCCGATAGCACAACCATGAGAAATAATTTTCATCTTGAGACTTGGGTCTTTCTTCATTTTATTGACCATTCGTCTCAGATAAACCAAATCCGTATTATCAGGATAGATGTGATTGAAGCCATAATGGAACATGTCACCATTGGCATCAGATGGAGATGTGGTATAATTCGTATTATTCGCAGCATCAGCATTTTGCTTCCCAAAAACAAGCAAAAAGGACACCGCAAAGAGAGTGGTTACTTTGCGTTTTCTCATAGTAAGTGCAGTATGTATCAATAGTATGTTAAGCCTAAGATACTTAAATATTCCAAAAAGATGGTACTGCACCCTGTTAAACAACAAAGCCTACCCATAGGAGGGCAGGCCGTATTTTTTCATATGATTAAAGTCACTAATCCAATATTTTTACCTCTACACGTCGGTTTCTGGATTTTTCCACATCACTTTGGGGGTCAGGGAAAATCATCTCAGAATTACCATATCCCTTATAGGCAAGTCTCTTTTTTGAGATGCCTTTTTTCACAAGGTAGTCATACACAGCCTTGGCTCTGTCGATGGACAATTGCATTTGCTTATTCGTTAATTCATCCAGGGTTTTTCCCGGGACATTGATATGACCACCCACTTCAATTCTTTGTTGCGGATTCATCATCAACGATAAATACAAACGTTCCAGTTCAGCATTCGACTCACTCAATAAGATGGCCTTTCCGGGTACGAATTGAAGATTATTCAATTCTACTTTCTTCCCTGAATTGGTAGGTTGCAATTCTATGACCTGAATTCCTGAACCTGATTCTATCTTGGTGGATTTGAAGAAATATCCATATGCATATACATCCAGATAATCCTTTTTCAAATCACTTACATTCACTTTGAGTTCACCCTTTTCAGATGTTGAGACAGACGTCTTTCCTTTGGATGTATTCAGATCCACTTCCACTTGTACCGGTTGCTTACTGGATGCATCAATGAAAACAACAGATTTTTGTATGATGACCTCAGGGGACTTTGCAGTGAATTCCTCTTGCTGGGCTTCTGCTTCCACTGATTCCTTTGCTTTGGCAACCCTAGGGTAAACCTTTGGCTTGGCAGGTGCTTTGGCAACTCTC
This sequence comes from Saprospiraceae bacterium, assembly GCA_020631355.1. Lineage (GTDB taxonomy): Bacteria > Bacteroidota > Bacteroidia > Chitinophagales > Saprospiraceae > JAHDCE01. The sequence goes on from JAHDHL010000052.1 coordinate 3,503, forward strand.
CTGTACTCCTTCGCAGGTGTAGGTTGTGTAGCTACAACACTTTTCTGGCTGACGACAGTCGTTGGTTCAGGTGTTGTTTCGTTACCTTTCCTAATGGTATAGGTAGTTTGCTTCACTGATGGGACATCAGAAACAGAAGCCACTTGTTGGGCCTGAGGATAGAACTTTACTTTTTTGATGATTCTGATATTGGTTCTCCTATTCTTATGCTTATCCTCCGTAGAGAAATACATAGGAGCATCCTCACCAAGCCAATCCACGATGATTCTATCTTGTGGTACGCCATATTCACGAAGATAATCCGCAATGACCAATGCTCTCTTTTTGGAGACATTCAGATTGGTTTCCCAATCACCGACATCATCAGTGTGTGAGGTAACCTTGATATAGGTATCTGGATTGTTTCGTAACTCGTCCAAGTATTTGGTAATAATGGACATCTGGATATTATTGGGATAAATCTTATTCATCCCATAGTAGATGGTATTACTATCTACTTCCTTGAATGAAGTGACTGCGGGACCCTTGGGCTCGTTATTCGCAGTTGCAGTGCTGTACGACATCGTGAATGCCGTAGCAAACAGGATGGATAATTTCCTCGCTCTCATAGTATCTGTATGTAATGTGTATGTTTACATTGACATACTCAAATTTTTTGCCAATAATTCTAAGATAAACAATAGTTTAATCATAACCAATTGATATTTAAAGATTTAAGAAAATAAATTTCTTTTTACTGTAATGCATTTAATCTTCAGTGGTGACATCATGTATCATCATATTATTAATATAAACTATATGTGTGTTCTATGTTATTGATTTTGAGGGTGGCATATATTTTTAGATTAAGAATAAATAAGATGAATTTTTACCTCATATGTTAATTGATTAGTAAAACACATAGAAACTTCCGTCCTTTGTCGTCTTCATGAAACTGACAGGTTCATATCAGCAAATACTAAAACTATCCATTCCCATCATGATTGGGAGTGCTGCCCAGCAGGTCATTACCTTGAGTGATAGTGTTTTTCTTTTTCCCAAAGGAGAGAATGATTTTGCTGCAATAGGATTCAGTGGTGTGTTTTATCTGGTGATTGCGGCTATTGGATATGGTTTCTCCAAAGGTGGCCAGATCATGATTGCACGCAGGGATGGTGAGGGAAATATCGGTGATGTGGGAGCCAACTTTCACGCCATGATTATTTTCGAATTGATTATGGCCACTTTCCTGTTCCTGTTCATGCGCTATGGTTGTCCGATTATCTTCGATATGGCTTTGGAATCCGATATTGTATATCAGAAAAGCCTTGAGTATTTGCATTATCGTTCCTATGGTGTTTTCTTCAGTTTTGTTGGCCTGAGTTTTATATCCTTATATACTGGTGTGGCTAGGACCACATTCATCATGATAGATACGATTATTCTGGGAGTGCTGAATATCGTATTGAATTATGGTTTGATCTATGGTGTATGGGGATTACCGGAAATGGGGATTGCAGGAGCCGGTCTGGCAAGTACCATTGCAGAGATAGTGGCGTTCATATTGTTTGTCATTTATGTCATTTTTGATAAGAAAGCAAAACAATATGGACTTTTCAAGATTCCGAAATTGGATATCCAACTCATCAAGAAACAAATATCCATTTCTTCTCCCATCGTATTGCAATCCGTATTGGGGTTGGGTAGTTGGTTTGTGTTTTTTGCAGTGATAGATAATCTAGGAGAAAGAGAATTGGCCAAGGCGAACCTCGTTCGGATGGTTTACCTTGTACTTTCCATTCCTACTTGGGGCTTTAGTTCCGGTATCAATACGCTGGTTAGTAATTGTATCGGTCAGAACAGATATGATATGATCATGCGCGTAACACTTCGTACTGCCTTGCTTACACTCGGGATTACTGCATTGATGACCATTCCCATACTCATCGACCCTGAATATTTCCTGACGTTCATCTTCAAATTTGGTAAGGATAGTTCTGATTTGAATATCATTTTGGATTCGGTTTATATCCTTTATGTATTGGCAGGAATATTGGTCGTATTCAATTTCGGAGCCATATATTTCAATGCCTTGTCGGGTACGGGTGCTACCTTGGAGGGATTGAAATTGCAGATTGGCTGTGTTGTCGTTTATTTGATATGCGTATATTCATGTGTGAATTTCCTTAAACTGGGACAGGAATGGGCCTGGGGAGTGGAAATCATTTACTGGGGACTGATGTTCATTATTACCTACTGGTATCTTCGATCCGATAAATGGAGTAAGGTGGTCGTCTGATTTCCCATTCCTGTTAAATTCGTACTAAATATTCCTATCCGACAGCATGACATTCGTAACATGCTTAAATTGTAAGCTGGATTTAGGATTCATAATTTTAATACAATTATTATAATGATGAGAATTTTGACATTCTTCCTTTTGATAGGCATCAGTTTTGCATTCATTCCCCAACCGGAGAATGAGTTGCCGAAAGAGGCCAAGACTGCTACCATCACAGGTTTGGTAAAGAGCCTCACCGCAAAGGAAATCAATATCATGGAATATGGTCTTCCATTCAATCTGGATGCGGATAATAAGGTCAAGATAGATGAAAGAGGTAATTTTTCCATCGAACTACCCTTGGAAAAGGGGCAGTACTTCTATGTGGTTTACAAGCGTGGGGCCCAATTGGTCTATTTGAGTCCAGGTGATGATCTCAACGTGACTTTCGATGGCCGTAAAATCAATTCAACCATTGAATACGAGGGCTCTGCCAAGGAAATGAATGATTATCTTTTGGAAAGGTCAAAGAATGATAAGATTTCCCAGAATCTTCCCAGTCAGAATGGCCAGAAGTATGGTTTGTATATGTTGGAATGGGATGCTTACAAAACTGCCATTGATGAAAACAAGGCGGTCATGCAAACTGCTTTGAATCAATTCAAATCAGGTAAGAAAATCAAGGGCGACTTGGAACGTTTTGTTTCCTTGGAGCAAGCGCATATCGATGGCACCTGGGCAATGTTCTACATGCAGTATCCTGCCCATCACGCTCATTTCACCAAATCCAACCAAATGGATTTATGGTCGAATTTGGATATGGAAATGATAAAGAATGATGTGGTGAGGAATAATGACCAATTGTTGTATTCCAGAGCATACAGGGACTTCATGAACCAATATGTAATGTCATTGACAGAGAGAATGCTCATGGAAAAGAAAGAACGATTAAGAAGCAAGAGCGAATTCATCAATAGGACCTACCAGAATACTGATAATGTCTTCACAACCCAATGGGAAAGGGATTATATCAAGGCCAGATTATTGTACGAACAAATTGATAAGCATGGCATTACCAACATGCAGAAATCAGTGGATGATTTTAATTCACTAAAACTGGCAGTACCAGCTTACAAAAAAGCGGTTCAGAAAGTATATGACAAATGGGCATTGACCATGCCCGGTGCCCAGGCACCTGAAATCCTAGGTACGGATATAGATGGCAACGAAGTGAAATTGAGTGACTTCAGAGGTAAATTGGTATATATCGATGTATGGGCTACATGGTGTGGTCCATGTCGTAAGGAAATACCACATCTCCAGAAAACTGAGGAAATGTTTCATGATAAGGATGTTGTATTCCTGAGTGTGTCCATTGATAATGACCGTAAGAAATGGGAAAAAATGGTGGTGGACCAGTCCTTGGGTGGTGTTCAGATTCAGATGCCCGGAGGTTGGGGTTCCAAGATATGCAAGGAATATAATATTACGGGAATTCCTCGTTTCATGTTGATTGATGCGGATGGAAAGGTAATTGATACGAAAACCATGAGACCGTCCCAAGGTATTTCCGGCTTGTTACAGAAACATTTACAAGAGGGATAAGTAATATGTAACCCATCATATGAAAGGGCCGACTCCAAATTATGGAGTCGGCCCTTTTAGTTTCATATAAAGGGTTGTAAATTCGTATAGCATGACAACAATGAAAAATATTCCGTTCAATATTCCCTATCGTAGTGAGAATGAGATGGCCTATGTGAATGAGGCTATCCATCATGGGCATTTATCCGGGAATGGTCCTTTTACCCAGAAGTGCCAGGCTTGGTTTGAGGAACAGTATGATTTCGGTAAATGTTTCTTAACCCATTCTTGTACCGGAGCCCTTGAGATGGCTTCATTGTTATTGGATATCCAACCGGGTGATGAAATTCTGATTCCGAGCTACACTTTCGTTACATCAGCCAGTACATTCGAATTGCGGGGAGCTAAGTTGGTGTTCTGCGATTCCAAAAAGGACCATCCCAATATTGATGTGGATTCCATCAGGGCGAACATAACAGAACAGACCAAGGCACTTGTCATCGTACATTATGGTGGCGTAGCTTGTGATATGGATGAAATCATGGCCTTGGTGGAAGAACACGACATCTACCTGATTGAGGATGCAGCCCATGCGATTGATGCCTATTATGATGGTCGTTCCTTGGGAAGTTTCGGACATCTTGCCGCATTCTCATTCCACCATACCAAGAATATCACTTCAGGTGAAGGAGGGATGCTTGTGGTCAATGATGTGACCCTAACCGAAAAAGCAGAAATCATCTGGGAAAAGGGAACCAATAGGGCAGCCTTCTTCAGGGGCGAAATCGGACGCTATGAATGGATTTCCCTTGGATCTTCCTTTTCTCCGTCAGAGTTGGTGGCAGCGTATCTCTGGGCTCAATTGGAAGAATCCGATATCATCGTAAGTTCTAGGCTGAATGTATGGGAGAAGTATGCCAAGGGCCTAAAGGAACTCAAGGATTCAGGGCATATTCATTTCTTGGAACCCGATGTATCAAAGGAACATAATGCACATATCTTTCATATTATCTGTTCGAATGGGACTGAACGAAATGGATTGATTCAACATCTGAAGAATGCAGGTGTTCGTTCTAGTTCACATTATCTGTGTTTACACCAGAGTCCTTATTTCAAGGAGAAATATCAGGGGGGTGTACTTGACAATGCAATTGGATTTGAGAAATGCCTGCTAAGATTACCGGTATATCCAACTCTGGATGATGATGACCAATATTACATTATATCATCTATCCTGGAATATTATTCTGATAGATGATTCTGGATGAGCTTGTCAAGGTATAGTGCATAGTTCCTGTGCCCCTGATTATTGAAATGCCCGTCATAACCGGTTTGATAATCGGATGGAATGAATTCCCTATTGATATGATAATCACTATAACCATCGAATAGGCTATCCAATTCGGTATCGGAAATATCCAATTTATGATTCTGGGGTATAATGGATGAAATGTAAATTGCCTCATTTGCCCGACCAATGGAATCCAATTGTTCTTGATATATTCTATTGTACGTTTGCCCGTTCCTAGCCCATTTTTCGCTTTCTCCTTTCCAGAATTGGATAGAATAGTCATTAGGCCAAGGCCCGATGCCCAATATCCTATATTTTCCCAGTACGGCCCAAGTCAAGGTACTAACCCTTGTCTTGGACATCATTCGGTTGAATGTGGAATGAGGAGGAATATGGGTCAGTCGAATATAATGGTCATATACTTCCTGCGCACTTTTGAATGTGGTTCCTGAGGCATCTGACATGAGATGCCCCGCATTGGTATTGTAAAAAACGGCTTGGTAGGCTTGGGGTTCCCTATGCCATTTTACAATATCATTCCCCATATATATATTACCAATAATAATATCAGGTTGGATAATTGGGGCATATTGCTCAGCAATGCGGACATATTGGGGAGGGTCAGTAGCAGTGATACCCGAATTATAAACGACATATCCGAGTGACGAGAGTACCTCTGCAAAACTATAAGGTGTACTAACAGCCGAATGCCCCCAAGTAAATGAATCACCTAGTAATAGAACCTTGATTTTGTCCGTCTTGTGATTCTTGAAAGGAATAGATCTGAAACCATCCTCATTGATGGGATAATGGATGTATTCGAGGTAAGTGCTATCTATATTGTTCTTTAGCTCCAGATGGCTAATGCTATCTATGAAATGACTAAAGTCATTATTGATATTACCTTGAATGACATCCAGAAAATGATCTGATAATTTATATAAGTATCTTTCATCTTTTGTATTATCAATGTTCAGGTAATTCGCATACTCCTTATCTGATATTTTTTGATGTATGATGTCCCTCATTGAGGAATCTATCTTGGTTATTCCCGTTGAATCCGTTTGATATCCCTTTTTGATGATTAATTCATCCACCTTATTGAAGTAATATCCATTTTCGATCATTCCCGGATTGAATCCTTTTATGTACAGGATGTATTCAAGGACTACAGCCAGTATCAGAAAGATGACTACATTCCAAAGGATGATTTTGGAATATTGCTTCAGCTTTGTCATTGGACTATCATTTCATGGAAAATATTCCCATAGATGGAGGTCACTTCATCCAATACGATTTTTTGGGCTTTAATCCTTACTTTTCGACCCGCTCGGGCAAGGCCTACCGCTAAGGCGAGTTGTTGTGATTCCTCAATGATGATGGAATCTTTCTTATATGTGATATAATCAAAAGAGATCGTATCCTCGGCATCAAAGGATTTGAGATACCATTCGATTTGGAATTCCAGATGTTTCCTATTGACCTCATCCGTAGTTTGACCCAATAAGAGTGGATAGTCATTTTGTTGGGCGAATTTATTGAGTGCCCTATTATCCCTTGGTAGGCAAGGGCCTCCAAAACCAAATCCATAACCGAGGTATTTGCCACCAATCCGTGAATCTGCACCGATTGCCTTGAGGACATTATCGGTTTGGGCTCCTACTTTTTCGCATAGGTCACCGATTGAATTGGCAAAGGAAATCTTGGTCGTAAGAAAGCAATTAATGGAGAGTTTGGTAATCTCAGCACTCAGTCTATCCATTCTCGCGAATCTGGGTTCATTCTTACATATGGAACGATATATGGATTCTATCGAATCTCCTGATGCAGCATCTGCCTCACCAATCAGGACCATATCCGGAAAGAGCTGATCCTTAATGATACTTCCTTGGGCAATGAATTCTGGATTATAACTCACCTTGTATTGGTAGGGAGCCAATTTATCTGCTAATTCATTGCAATAACCCGGCATTGTCGTACAACTGATAACCAGATCAATGTGCTGGTTACGTTTACCGAATCGAATCAAGTCCTCCGCTAATTTATCTACGTGCTGATGGTCATAACCGCCATCAGGGGGAGACGGAGTTGCTACGACTACAAAAATCGTATCGAAATCATCTGTCAATACAGAATGGAGTGCTGTTGATGCTTGGAAATACACGGTTTTTTGTAATAATTGCTCTAAGCCCGGTTCATAGGATTTCAGCTTTTTTTCATTGATGACTTGGACATAGGTCTCATTGATATCAATGCCCCTGACTTCGTAGCCTGCTTGTTCGAGATTCAATGCGAAGCATAATCCCAACTTACCAATACCTATGACACCGATTTTCTTTTTTCCCATCAGAAAATTAATTTACCCCAAAGATAAATTCTTCCAACTCAATATCCGAGAAACCCCAATTGTCTTCATTCAAATCGAAAGGTTTTCCTAATTCTATCAATTGATGACCGACTTCCCAGACCGTAAACCAATCCAAAGTGGGTCTGTCTACAGTTAGTCTTATCTTTTCGTCAGGCTTTTTGTAATTGGACTCCCAACCATCCTCGTGATAGATATGGTAGGTACAGGTATCCTCAGGGAGATTCACCTGTTCCATTCCCACGGCTCTTGCAGATAACAAGGCCATGGTATCTATGTGTAGGGAATAGAAATCCAATTCCACATACCCATGAATCCTTTCCCAATCCTCACGATGCATCAGTGTGAAATCCCCACAGGCCAAGGTATCCAAGGTCTTGAATTGTTGGAATGACTTCCATGCCTTTCTTTTGAAAATACGAGTCATCAAATCATCGAATCGCCACAGGAGATTAGGAAATAACTGATATGGGAAGTTGGGATAGAATTTATCGAAATGATAAATTTTCCGATAACCCAAACGATTCTCTATATTTTGTTTGCAATACTTGACTTGTTCGTCAACAGGCTTGATATCCATGACATCCTTGGGGACATCACACCTATTGGCCCGGTAGTAACAATTCTTCTTGAATGACCTTTCCTTAAAAAGTTGAAAGACCTCCCCAGGAAAAATGAGGTCAATATTCGTACAAAGAATGAATTCCCCTTTGGCTCTTTTAATGCCTACATTCTTGGCAATCATCTGATAAAGCGGAATTTTTTTGTAGAATCTGTATTGCTGATGCAAGGTATCCGGAACCACAACGATGCGTAGGCTGACCGGGCATCCCTCAGGAGGATGGGGCAGCACATCCTTAAGCAATGGCTTATCCTTAGGAGGATTCCATTCTACTATGATTAGTTCCGTGGGGACATCATATTGTTTGGCCTGATGGTAGATACTATTGATAAAACAGATGGTCCGCTTCAACAGGTCGCCTCCGTGATTGTCATTTCTTGTTGTAGCAACAAGTGATATGTATGTAGAATCCGCCATTAATTAAAGGTTTGCTCTTTCAGTTCATGTTGACCCAATCCCCAATTGTCTTGTTGGAATTGGTACGGTCTTTTTTCCTTGACCAGTTGTTGTGCTCCTGCAATGAATTGGAAATAATCAATACCTCTCCTTTTGATATTTTTCTTGATGGCTTCCTCTGGTTTTGTATAGGTGGAAGACCATCCGCTATCATGGTCAATATGATAGATACAGGCATCCTTACTAAGGTTGAACTGTTTCATACCAAGGGTATATGCAGATACCAATAACATGGAATCAATATGGAGAGGGTATATTGGAGCTTCGTAATATCCTTGTAGCATCTCCCATTTATCCTTGGCCATCATTGTAAAATCACCACAAGCAAACATATTCAGTAGCAAAGGGTTTTTCTTTTTGGGAAATGGAAAAAGGAAAATCGAAAAAAAGGTATCCAATGCTTGTATTAACCGATGTCTTCCGAATAATAATGGATATGTAATCCAATCAACATGTTTTAGGTTCTTGGTGAAACCTAAGCGTTGGAAAGTATTTTTTTGGGCATAGTCTACTTGTTGTTCAAATGATTTGATTTCCATTATTTCCCTTGGAACATCACATCTCGATGTTCTGTAGAATGTATCAGTTTGCATGCTTTTTTTTGCAAAGAAAGCAAAGCAGTCGTCTGAAAAAAGGATATCTATATTGGTCGCAAGAACGAATTGGCCTTTTGCTCTTTTTATTCCCACATTCTTAGCAATCATCTGATGTAAGGGTAGGGGGTCGGCCTTTTCGAATGATAGATGTAGTTCTTCAGATACCTCAATGATTCTAAGTGTAACTGGTTGATTGGAAGCTGGTTTAGGAAGAACTTCTCCAAGTTTGGCCCTTTCTCTGGGAGGATTCCATTCCACGATGATAAGCTCAATCCCCAAATCGAATTTGGTGGCTTGTTCGTAAATTCCATTGACAAAGCATTGGGTTCTTTTCAGTAGGTCACCTCCATGATTGTCGTTGCGGGTAGTAGCAACGATGGAAAGATAATACTCATGATTCATTTGTACGGAGACTGGATGGGATTAACCTGAAACCGAGTTGGCCTCGACTTGTGCCTCAATCTGAGATACAATCCAATCATAGGTTTTACTGATACCCTCCCTTAGTGTATACTTAGGAGTCCAGCCTATTTTTTCACGAACCAATGAATTCTCGGAGCACCTTCCCCTGACACCTACCGGCCCCGGGATGTTCTTGATATTAATGTCCTTTCCTGAAACATCTGCTATCATTCTGGCAAAATCATTAATGGAAATCATTTCCTCAGAACCGATATTAAGCGGAATGGTACAATCAGATTCCATCAGTTTTAGTACACCATCCAAACAATCATCTATATAGAGGAATGATCGGGTTTGCAAACCATCACCCCAAACTTCTATGGCACCACCGGGTTCCATTCTGGCTACTTTCCGGCATAGGGCAGCAGGAGCTTTTTCCTTGCCTCCTTCCCATGTACCCTCAGGTCCATATATGTTGTGGAATCTCGCAATCCTGGCATTCAGGCCATAATTCCTATGGAATGATTGGTATAATCTTTCGCTGAATAATTTTTCCCAGCCGTATTCACTATCTGGTTGGGCGGGGTAGGCAGATTCTTCTGTACAAACCGGATTATCGGGATCCAGTTGATTGTATTTTGGATAGATACAAGCTGATGAGGAAAAGAAAACCTTACCAACCTTACAATCCACACATCGTTTGACTACATGTAGGTTGATGAGGGCTGAATTATGGGAAACATCCGCATCGTTTTCTCCGGTAAAGAGATACAATGCACCACCCATATCCGCTGCCAGTTGATATACCTCATCAATATCATTGCCGATGCATTGTTCAACGACTTCAATTTTCCTGAGGTCACCCAGAATAAAGTCATCAGCAGAACTGGTAGAAAAATCCGGAGGTTTGATGTCAACACCCCTTACCCAGTGGCCCATGCTTTTCAATCTATTGACCAAATGGCTCCCGATAAAGCCTCCTGCTCCTAGTACTACAACTCTTTTCATCATTACAAGTTAGTCAAAATTAATGGTTTCTTGAAGTTGATTCAATTGAAAATTTATGTTATTGATTTTGTTTCAACTGATTGATTTTCTCCAATATTTGCTGTTGATTAGGATACTTTGAATTAAATGTCTCCAATACTTGGATTGCTAAATCCATATTGCCACTTTGGGCAGCCATATTGGCCATGAGTAATACATAATTGGGATTGTTTCCTCCTGAAGCATTACTTGCCTCGAGTAGGGTGCTTTGTGCTGATTCTAAATTACCCGTATTGAAATAGCATCTGGCGAGGAATAAATAATTCTCCTCATATAGACTACTTCCCATGAATCTATCAGGTGCATTCAATATGATGGACCTTGCTTTCTCATAAAATTCGACACCTTTTCCGAATTCAGATTTGGAATAGGCAATCAGGCCTAATTTATGATATGGATAAATATTCTTACTATTAATGGAAATCGCATCAGTGTAGATTTTTTCCGCATCATCCACTTTTCCTAATTTGAGGTAAGTCTCCCCCAAATCCAAATAGGCATTCACATACTGAGGATGGACATTAATAGCATTATTAAAATGCCCGACAGCATCATTCAGATATTGGATATCCTGACTTTCCTTATCATATTTTACGATGGATTCCACACCACCATTCGCATGAATCAATGCTGATTGGTCGCAGTATTCCAGTGTATGGGTAGCGAGTGTATAGTTATTTTCCCAATCCTTGTTCCTATCGAATGTAAGATAGAAGAATGATAATATGATTAACCCCAATAGACCGTAAAATATTTGCTTGTTTTTTCCTGTATCCGGTCTGAAATTCAGAATATTGGCCAGTATATATACGATTGCTATGGATGAGCCAACAGTAGGTAGGAAAAGGAAGCGATCAGCAAATGTATCAGGTGCCAATAATACGACATTGGAATATACAGACATGGTTATGATAAAGAATAGGATTCCCCAACTGATAAAATCCTTTTGCGGTAATCTGTATAATGAGAAAAACATTAATATTCCAATTAAAAGAATGGATAACCATACCTTGTAATGACTCCAGGTAATATCAGGTATCATATTGATTCCATAATTATGGACGAGAGGTATTGGGTATATACTTTTTTTGAAATATTCCAATTGTAATCCTATGGTGGTAGGGTACTTAATTTGAGGCGTCGTACCAACTAAGGAATTATTAATTTTGGATAATTCTAATTGCTTGGAATTGATTGTATTATCGGAATTGTCATTTTCGTAAACAATTACATTTTCAAATGCATGAATAGGATTCTCAATATAGTGTTGTTTAATAAATACAAAAGAAATATAAAGGTATAATAGGGCTAGTATCAATTTTATAATCCAAGTTCTCTCATTATAAAGATGTACTGCTAAGAATGCAATGCCTACTATTGCAATACTATAATCCAGGAATATATTAAGGGGAATACCTGCTGCAAGAATTATATTGATCCATTTCTTTTTTAATAAGGGTAAAAGGGCATACAAAAGGATTGAGGGCAAAAGGAAAAGTCCATTATTCACAAAAATTAAAAATATGATAAGGAATGGTAGTGATAATAAAAGGGCCTTTTTTGCATCGAATTTGTAAAGGTTGTAGGTAGTTGCACAAATGAATATCGGTAAGAAAGAATGGTGTGCATTATAATTAAAGCCTAGGATGACCCATAATATCAGAACAGTGAAAATCTCCCAATGACTGGTCTTTTCCCAAAATAGAATAAGGTAGAACAATGGCAATAGAATCCATAAAGCAATCAAACTATTACTATACCAAAGTGTACCTATCAATAAGGGACTGGACAAGAGAATCATCATGATGATTTTCTCGTATAGTTTGCGGTTCCCATAAAAATTCAAAAAAGTATCCCTATTCCAATAGGATGCTTGGTGGAAAGTTCCGTTAATGTTATTCCCATCACTGGGTGAAAATAAATAAATCAATGGGTATACAGCCAATAATGTAATTGCATTGGCTTTTGATAGCATAGCCATAATGAAAAATAATAGGGTATATGCTATATGTTTCCAAGACTTATTTTCCTTGAATCGTATGAATTGGATTAAGCTACTAATTCCGAATATGAGCGCCAATATTTCATCTCGGCTCTTAATATTAGCAACGACTTCAGTGTGGGTAGGATGGGTAAGAAAAAGCAACCCTGCCAGAAATGCAAAAATCAAATGTCCCTTGGGAAGTAATATCCTGAAAAAATAAAATAACAAGTAACAACAAAGTGCATAAAGCAGGATATTCAACAGGTGTCCAACTCCCGGATTCCCATCCGGGAACATTGCTTTTTCAAGAGCAAAGGTTGTTTGTGGAATTGGTCTATAAATATCCCTCTGTGGAATAAATACGGGTTGGGTCCAAATCTCCTTTAATCCCTTAATCCCTTTTTGGGTTTGGGGATTATCCCTAATAACGAAAGCATCATCCCAAGCATACTCATGCCCCAAGGTATTGGCATACTGAACCAATGCCATTACAATAATCACCAAGGGTAGCCACCTTGTAAAATCTGTAGGGTTTTTTGTAGTAGTTTTCTTCTTATTTTTTCCCAAACCTATCTGAATTAATCAGATTACAAAATAGGCAATTATTATGTCATTCAAATAAAAAAGGGGTTGCAATATACATTGCAACCCCTTCCGTTAAGGAGTAATTGGATTATTCCTTGATAATCTTAGTACTGATAGCTTCATTAGAACCTGGCATGAACACCTTAACAAGGTATACACCATTGTTCAAGTGGTTCAGATTCAATTGTTGTACGGAATTACCCTCGATTACTGCTTTTTCAGTAGTGTGGGCAATCTTACCAGTGATATCGAATACTTGGAATATAGCATTACCGGATTCGGTTGCATTCAACTCAAATGAGATGTTTTGTCCGAATGGATTAGGGAATGCTTTGATTGTACCATTATTCTTACCCGTCTTAACAACGATAGTTTCAGAGAATTCATAAGTATCATCCAAATCAACGATTCTTAATTTATAATAATTCTCACCTGAAACAGGACTGTCGTCAGTAAAGTCATAAGTCACCGGCTCTGCAGAATTACCTACAGCTGTCATTGTACCAATTCTTTCGAAGTCTTCTCCATTGGCACTGCGTAGGATTTCGAAGTGAGAAGTATTCTCCTCAGTTTCGGTTCTCCACTTCAACTGATTGGTTCTACCCTCATTCCAACCTACGAAACTGCTCATTTCAACAGGTAGTGGATTAGAACCTGGGCTGATGGTAAAGGTTGTGAAACCAGTAGTGGTGAACTCACAAGACCAGATGCCTACAGCCGGATCATCCTGAGTAATCACTGGAGTATAAGTTGTAACTGATGTATTATCATTACAAGCTTCACCTGCTCCATCGAAACCGGTTACGGTTAAGTCAGCAACCAATGAAGGAATGTCAGGATAAGCACCAAGTGTAGCAGCGAATAGGTTATTCATTTCTGCATTTGTGAAGTATACCTTAACTGTGGCACCCTCATTATTGGTTACATCCACTTGCCATTGTCTTTGTAGGTATGGTGTACCATTACAAGTCTGAACACTACCATCCATCAAAAGACAAGCATTAGTAGCACCCAAGTCTATAGCAGTAGTCAAGTCAGTAATCTCCATGATGTAGTCACCTGTACCATTGAAGAACACGGAAGTATTACCATCCGTTGGGCTACAAGTACCACAACTAGCGGAAGCAGCCAATGTAGAAGAACCAGTGATACCACCCGCAATCGTATACATTTCAGTCTGAACACAACCCAAGGAGTTGGTTACACTTACAGTATAGTCACCTGCAGCTATCATCATTTGGTCTTCCATTGAAGAACCATTGGACCACATAACACTAAGTGTCGTGATACCTGGGTCATTCGCAACAGTAATGTCGATAGAACCATTGCTTTCTCCACAAGTAGCATCAGATGCCGTTCCTGTAACGGTAGTACCTGAAACAACAGTTACATCCTGAGTACAAGTCGCTGTATTACCAGCCGCATCAGTTACAGTCCAAGTTACTGTAGTGGTTCCCATTGGGAATGAAGCAGGAGCATCATTTGAAGTAGACAAGCCGGACATACAATTATCACTGGTAGTAGGTGTACCCATGGAAATACCTGTTGCCTGACAACCATTGATATTTGCATTTACCGTGATAGGACCTGGGCAAGTGATAGTTGGATCTTCGTTATCCACCACATTAACGGTAACGAAACATTGGTCATCATTTCCAGCTGCGTCCGTTACAGTCCAAGTTACTACCGTAGTACCTACAGGTAGATTGGTAGGAGCGTTATTGGTGACAGTAAGGCCTGTTGTACAGTTATCTGTGTAAGGAGGAGGTGTTAGACTGGAACTAGCAGCAGTACAAACACCTGGATCGGTATTCAATACGATAGGTGCACCAGGACAGTTGATAACAGGATCTTCTGTATCCTGTACGAATACGGATTGGTTACAAGTAGCAGTATTGCCACTGGCATCTGTTACGGTCCAAACTACAGTATGTAATCCCGGAGCCAATAAAGCCGGAGCATCATTGGTTACAGAAGATACGGTACAGTTATCTGACGTAGTCGGCATGGATAGCATTGTGCCTGGGTTTACAACACCACATTGGTTCGGTGTCGTATTCAATGTTTGTAATCCCGGGCAGGTAATTGATGGATTTTCACTATCCGTCACAGTTACGTTTTGAGTACAAGTGACTGAGTTCCCTGATGGGTCAGTCGCCGTCCAAGTAACCAGGGTAGAACCTACTGGGAATGCTGCAGGAGCATCATTGGTCAGGCTGACAGAACAATTATCTGTTGCCGTTGGTGTTCCTAGTGCGACACCCGTAGCAGTACATTGTCCTGCATCAGTAGTGGCCATCACATCTGAGGCACACATTGTGATGACTGGGTCATCCACATCCTGAACCGTAACAAAGGCTGTACAGTTACTTGAATTACCGTAGTTATCGGTGAATGTTACGGTTACAGGTACTGGCGCTCCTACATCAGTACAATCGAATATAGTAGGAGAAGCGGTAACTGTGGCAACACCACAAGGATCGGAACCACCTCCATCAAGTGAGGCTGCGGTGACACTTGCGGTTCCTGAACCATTCAGCTGAACGGTAGGATTGAGACAGGATGGAGTAGGCGCTGAGTTGTCAGCAGAAGTAGTTACAGTGATTTGTACCTGTGTGATACACAGTGCATCACCGCCTCCGTTGTCACCTGCCTGGAGCGTCCATCCACCTAGGCCTGAACTTCCATTCAGTACATTAAGGTTACCGTTGTTGGGTCTGTAAGAACCTGTGGATGGTACCGAACCACCCGCAACAGAACCTGCCTGTTGGTCGAATGTGATATTTTGCAAGGACATGGTAGCACTACCCGTCCATGTACCTGGTTGAGCCAATATTACCTGTGTACCGTCCGGAGCCACCAAACGGAAAGAAGTTTCCGCATGGAACGAATTACCAGTACCCGGTGATGCGCAAGTATTGTCTGTTTTGGCGAAACGGACCATTACATTCACATCCGATACTTCACAACCATTGGTAAAGTCACTTGATGTAAAGTTTAATGTAGTAACGTTCGTACCATAATCAGCACCCCCATCGACCTGTACAGTACCAGAGGCATTGAATGTTTTGGTAACAGTCTGAGCCTCTGTGTTTACTGCCCAAATTAGGCAGAGACAGAGTACTGTAAGAATTTTCAAATGTGTAAACTTTTTAAAACTCATAGTTCAAATTTTTAGTCAATTAGTTAGAATTTGCGAATAATTTTTGAGTTGAAGAATCGCTGTTTACAATTGGGGAAGTGAAAGATTTGTATGATGAAAAAATATATTTATTGTTGGTTGAAAAGTAGAGAAGTAGAGTATGAAAGTGTATTGTGTGTTTGAGTTGGTTTGTTCATTAAAATGTGCATTTGTTTTGAAATACATACCTAAAATATACAATTAATATGAATTGAGGTAATTTAGTGGCTTCAAATTATGATATACTTGATACATTTGACTTAGTGTCAAAATGATGTTAACTATTGAATTGTCTTATAATTTATTCTTCATTGAATCTAACACAATTAGTACCTTGAAGCTTTCTTTTGCTCATATTATCAATCCTGTAAGGGTAGGGCCATCATCGGATTTGTTCATTGCCCAGCCGATTACTTTCGAAAGTATGCTCAAGGCAAAGTCAATTGCAGGTGAACTTTCAATTGAATTGTTGGCCACTCAATATGATGAGGATTTGGGTTTGGTGCCTACTGGTTTCGAGACTTTGGATAACCTACACCGTTCAGTATTGGATTTTCGTGCTTTCAGCCGTCCACGGAAGTATCCCCTTATCAAGGATATTCTAATGAAAGCCTATGAGTTTTCAGTTTCGGATTATGTTATTTACACCAATGTTGACATAGGTTTGATGCCTGGTTTTTATAGACGTATTAATGAATTGCTGAGTTCAGGTCACGATGCATTGATAATTAATAGAAGACGTATTCCTGCTATTTACGAATCCATAAATGATCTGGATGATATTTATAAGAACAAAGGGCTATCTCATCCGGGATTTGATTGCTTTATTTTCAAAAGAGAATGGATTAAGCGGATGCGTACGGATAATATTTGTGTAGGTGTGCCTTTCATAGGCGTGGTTTTGGCCTACAACCTTATGGTATTATCAAATAATCTGAAATTAATAGATGATGAACACCTTACTTTTCATATAGGAATGGATGTGATGCCCAAAAGAGATAAGGAATATTATTGGTACAATAGGAAGCAATTCGATTTGATATATAAAGAATTTCTTGCTCATCAGATAAAATGGAAAAATATACCCTACAATCAAAAAAATATTTTTCTTCGATATTGGAAATGGGCTTGGAATCCCTCACTTTTTACCTTTAAATTATTTTTGCAGGATATCAAACGGCTAGGAATAAAATAATTCTTTTATTTTTTTATCCAATGCTTGACTGGAATCCAATTCGATAATTGTTTTTTGATTGAATTTATTCAATATGATATTCCTGATTCTAGTAGATTTTTCTTCGTATTTCTTCTTATTTAATTTCATCAGGATAAATTCGGGATTCGTACTTTCTGAAGAATAGAGAAAACCCAGATGTTGGTTGTATTTTAACGCTTTCTTATTGTTTTTATTTACTTTAATGTGAATACTTTTTAGTTTGATATCCATAAATGCAAAATCCAACAAGGCAAATGAGGCATAGGCCGGAATACTAGTATTGATATAGGATTGGTTGGAAATGAAGATGCCTGCATCGGCTGTTTTTTCATCGAATGAGATATTCGATAAATGTATCAATCCAACCCACTCATTGTCCTTTTTTATAAGAAAATAAAAATGATGGATATTGTTGATGGTTCTAAACCATTTTTCTTGCATTTCAGGAGTGATATATTCCTGGAATTCCATATTCTTGGCAATTTCAGGTGCATTTCGCCATTGTCTCAATAATTCCAATTGTCCTTTTTCTAAACGCACCAAATCCACTCCGTATTTTTTATAAATCATCCAATATATTCTTTAATGGTGAATGGGGGCTTTCTCAGAATAATGAAATATATCTTACGAATATATTCTCCTATAATTCCAAAAGAAAATAAGATGAGTCCGGAGCAGAATAATAAGGTGACAATTATGGCAGTGAATCCGAGTACTGCGCCATAGATGAACTTCATGATGATGAAATACAACCCAATAAAAAAGCAAAGGGTGCTCACCAATAAACCACCGTATGTCATAAGCCTTAAGGGAAGTGTAGTGTAATTCAAAATGATTTGTAGGGCCATTTTGATAAGCTTCCATTTGGTATAACTTGATTTACCCTCCTGTCTTGGCAAATGCGTAATGGTAACATATTCGAAACTGGAAGTATGCCAACTCAAAATTTCATCAATAAAAATATATTCGAAATTGGCATCCTTTATCTTATCAATAATTATACGGTCAATTATTTTGAACGATGAACCCCTGGCTTGGTAGGTTCCGAATTTTTTTAGAATCCATCCTAATAACTGGCTCGATTTATTACGGATGACATCATGTTGTTTTTGGTAATATTCCCCATAAACAACCTTGGCATTCGTTTCCAATTTCCTATTGATGAGTTTGTCAATTTCCTCGGGTGGAATCTGCAAATCGGAATCAATCAGTACGGCTGATTTGCCCTTGCAGAATTTCAGACCGCATAAGAGAGCTTTATGCTGACCGAAATTAATCGAAAAGGAAATGAGTCGGAGGGGATACTTCGCCTGGTCCTTGATTTTCTTCAGGACTTCCCAACTACCATCCATACTCGCATCATTCACACAAACAATTTCGAATGTATGTCCATTCTTCTTGAATACCTGATGGATGCGTTCAAGGAGTTCCTCCAGACTCCCGCTACTGTTGAATACGGGTATGACGATTGAATATGAACAGGCCATGACTATAATTCTATTAATGGAATATCAGCCAACGAATCGGTTTCAATGATGGCTGTTCCCCATGAAAGCCCGACTCCGAAACCTGCCAGTATCAACCTGTGTTTACCCCTGGATAGGGTGGTATGGAGTTCGGAAGATAGGGTAACCGGGATGGATGCTGAGGATGAGTTCCCGAATGAACCCAACGTCTGTGGTACCTTGTCACTATCTATACCTAGTTTCTTGGATATGGTTTTATTGATGAGTTGGTTAGCCTGATGGAAAACAAAATAATCCACGTTTTCCTTGGATACGGATGCTGCTTCCAGGATGTTTCTTATGGAGGGAGGAACTTTCAATACACTGAATTTGAAGATATCCAATCCTTTCAGTATCAGATTCAATTCGCTTCTGATGATACCGGGACTTTCTTCCGTCTTATCCAACGATGCCGAATGGAATGGATGCCTACCTGCACCACCCTTGACCATCAATGATTCCGCACCTGATCCATCCGTACATAGGTCGAACCACATGTTTGGTGCTTGGTCATCATATTCCAATGCCGTGGCACTGCCTGCATCTGAAAAGAGAAGTGCGGCACTCTTGTCTTCTTCTGAGACGAGTTGGCTTGATTTATCCCCAACCAGCAACAAGCCTTTACCTCCTTTCATATTTTGTAATAATCCGGCAACTATGGATAAGCCATAAGGATAGGCAGAACAACCCAAATTCACATCAAAAGCTAGGCATTGCTGTGAAATACCCAATCTGTGTTGGAGAACCGATGCGGTATTAGGTGTGATATAATCCGGTGTTTGGGAGACGAAAACCAAGATGTTGATTTCATCCTTTGACCAAGCGAGTTCACTCACCAATTTTTGAGCAGCCTCAAAACATAAGTCACTGGCCGTAATGCCATCAGGTGCAATCCTCCGTTTATTGATTCCGATACTTTTGCTGATGAATTGTTTTTCCTTATCACTCAGATAAGGATAGTCCATGTTCTGAACTTCATTGGTGGGAACACAGGATGCAATTCCTTTCAGTGCGACATGAGGTATGCTGAGTATAGACACTATGCTTGTTGTTTCTGCTTCACCAGCTCATACAAATCCCTGACGGTTGTGGTTCTTTTGATATCTTCCTCATCCAATACCACATCATAGGTGTCTGTAATCTGCACGATTACAATCAAGGCCAGCATGGAACTCCATACTCCTAAGGAACGATACTGGGTATCTTCCTGCAGGGTACAGTGTTCGTCTTCCACTTGGAATTCATTCTCCAATAACTGGATAAAGGCTTTCAGTTCCATTTTCATTTCCGTTTCAACCAATTCCAAATCTAATGAAAAAAATACCGTTTGAGGTAATTTTTAGGACGATTCGGAAAAGGACTTTTAATTTAACCCATAGGTATCCATCATTGGACAGTAATAAATGCTGTTATACAGATTTATCTTTCATCCGAATGATGATAGGGACTAATTTTGAGTGAGTAGAATAGATTAGCTAGACATTATCTGACGTAGACAAATCTATGAATGATACCGAAGATAATTCTTATTTGTAAATTGTTGATATGGGATTGCATTGTTGGGGAGCATTGCAGTCCCTATCTCTTTTTTGTATTATGGAATTTCATTCTGTATTCAGGCACGATATTGCCATTTCTGATTTTTTCCAATCTTCTTTTCAATAATCGCTTTTTCAGTGGCTTCAGGTGTTCAGTGAATAGGATGCCATCGACATGGTCATATTCGTGCTGAATGACCCTTGCATTGATGCCCTCGTACGTTTCCGTATGCATTTTGAAATCCTCATCCATGTATTCAATCGTAATCTTGGATTGCCTCATCACATCAGCCCTGATATCAGGAATGCTCAGACAGCCTTCCTCATAGGCCCACTTTTTTCCTTCTTCCTCAAGTATGGTAGCATTGATGAAGACTTTTTTGATACCGTCGCTTTCCTTTCCCTCATCCATAGTCTGTACCGTATCCACCAGGAAAAGTCGGATTCCCAATCCTACCTGCGGAGCTGCCAGACCCACACCATGAGCATTGTACATGGTTTCCCACATATCCTCAATCAATTGGTTAAGCTGAGGATAATCCTTGTCAATATCTTCTGTCTCTTTCTTCAGTACCGGTTGCCCGTAGGCAAAAATAGGCATGATCATAAATCCAATGTTTTCTAATATAAGCCTTCCGACTTCATGTATGATTCCAATATGAGGGCCGCACTAATCTTATCAATTAGTTGCTTATCCCTTCTTTTCTTCTTTTTGGCTCCGGAGCGCATAATGATTTCCTTGGCATCCACGGATGTGAATCGCTCATCATGCAAAACGACTTCCAAATTAGGGAATCGTTTCTTAATCTGTCTGGATAATCCGATGACATGTTGGTGTTGCGACATGGGATTGCCGTCAGCATGCAACGGTTCCCCCAGAACAATCAATTCAACTGTCTCATTCTCCATATAAGATTCAAGATAGGGTATGATGTCATCGGTAGCCACGGTATCCAATGCTGATACAATGATTTTGAGTGGGTCTGTTACTGCCAGACCTGTCCTCTTACTACCATAATCTATACCCATCCATCTTGCCATTCCGCAAAAATAACCCTTAGTGCAATTATTTTACAATACCAATACAGCTTTATTAAGGGAATTACCCAATTTGGCTTGTATCTTTGTTCCGATAACTCATACAAATAGAAATTGGATTTGTTGACTTTTGATTCCCTTGGCATCAATTTTCAACTGTTTACGAACGATTGTTAGGTTTTTTCAGCATTCGATTCTGCTTTTCATTAAATTTTGTATGATTAACAAAAAGTGGATAGGAATTTGCTGTGTCACAATATTGAGAATCAACATAATTGAAGTAACCTGCCTACATAGGCGCAACATTACTTCCGATGACACTAAACACTATTACAAAACATACGGCCACTCTGTTTGTGGCTCTAATGATTGGATTCACAACCATGTCCCAGGACAAGTTTGAGTATGTGAATACCAACAATGCTAGGGAATCCATACAGATTGCCCAAACCTTTATCAACAATGGTCAATTCGTCAAGGCCAAGAAGCAGTTGAAGCATACCATCAAGCTCAAGGATAATTTTGCTGTAGCTCACAGAGAACTGGGTAGGGTTTATATGGAACTCGGTGAATACGAGAATGCCATTGATGCGCTTGAACTTTCCTTTAGTTACAATGCGGATTTGTCCCGCGCTGCTTACTTCGAATGCGGCGAATCCTATTTCTTTTTGGGGAATTTATCCCAAGCATTGTATTATTACAATGAGTACAATGCCAAGAAAGGAGGGAATTATACCAACAGGAAAAAAGAGATTGGGCTGGAGAAACAATACGATGATGCATATCTGATTCGTCAGAGTAACATCGAATTCGTTTCGAATCCTGAAAATCAGAAATTACTGATGCCTGTTCCTAAGAACTTGGGAGACAATGTCAATTCATCACATAATGAATATCTCCCTGCGATATTGAGTAATGGGCAGCGGATTGTTTATACCCGGGACAGAAAAGGCAAGAATGAGAACATCCTGACTGCCGTAAGGGATGAGAAAAAGGAATGGACCAAGGGTAGGGCATTGGATGAAAAGGTGAATACCCATTCCAATGAGGGTATGGCTAAATTTTCTACCGATGGGAAGAAATTCTACTTTACGGGTTGTGAGAGACCCGATACGGATGGTGGTTGTGATATTTATGAGGCGGAAATGACCGTTTTTGGAGAGGTTACTTCCGTAAAGCATGTTGAGGGAATCAATACCTACAATTGGGATTCACAACCTTGTGTTACTTGTAATAAGGATGCGATTTACTTCAGTTCCAATAGACCAGGAGGTTTTGGCGGTACGGATATCTATGTGAGTTATAGGGTATCCAATGACCTATGGGGACATCCGATTAATCTTGGTCCGGAAATCAATACGGCTATGGATGAGGAGGCACCCTACATAGCTACGGATGGAAAGACTTTGTATTACACTTCCAATGGACTTCCGGGCTTTGGAGAGGGTGACATCTATATGTCTCGATTTGTCAATGATTCCTGGACACAACCTAAGAATATGGGTAATCCACTCAATTCTTCTTCCAAGGAATTGGGATTTTTTATCCAAGGAGATGGCAAGACGGCTTTTTTCGCATCCGCAAGACCCAGTGGTAATGGAGGATTGGATTTGTATGAGGTGGAATTACCCGAGGAATTCAGACCATTGGCCATGAATCATATTGAGGGAAGTGTGGTGGATGATGAGACAGGCAAGGCCATTCAAACAGAATTCACCATCCGCAGAACGGGTGAGAAATACGATTACTATTCTGATGAGAATGGAGCATTCTTCACTTGTCTGCAACAGGATAAGGCTTATACGTTTCAGATAGAGGTCAAGGGATACAAACAGTTCATGTCTGCGGTATATTTACCCAAGACCAATAATGAGGAACCTACTTTGGTTGAAATCCGATTGATACCTGAGAAAACATCCAAGCCTAAACCAGTCTTGGTATCCAAGGAAGAAGAACCCAAGAAGAAACCACCTGTAAGGAACCGTAAGATAGTCAAGCGGGTATTCTTCTATTTTGATGTCAATTCTTCAGA
Organism: Saprospiraceae bacterium; assembly: GCA_020631355.1. GTDB lineage: Bacteria > Bacteroidota > Bacteroidia > Chitinophagales > Saprospiraceae > JAHDCE01. The sequence continues at coordinate 27,205 of JAHDHL010000052.1, forward strand.
CCTTACAGCACAAACCGAATCCAAATTGGATGATTTGGTGAATACGATTAAGTTTGATAATAAGTGGAATATCGAAGTCATCGGTTATGCCGATAGCTCTGGTGACCCTGAGTATAATAAGATATTATCTGAGAAAAGAGCTGGATCGGTTTCTGATTATCTCAAGAATTCTGGAATCGTAATCGACAAGGTGAGCCAGGAGGGACGAGGTGCCATTGATAGTGAAAACGAGATGGAGAAGAAAAAGAGCCGTAGGGTAGAAGTAATCATGCGCGGCGTATTGGATGATAATATGTAGGAGCTGTCTGACCAAAAAAGAAAGGCGATATCCCAATGGGATATCGCCTTTCTTTTTTGGTACCGGACACTTTTCTTTTCCATTCAAACACTTACATTTGCAGCATGAGGAAATTGAATCTGAAAGAACTGAATCGATTATCCACCAAAGGATTCAAACAGAGGGAAAAATTCCCAATTGTATTGGTTTTGGATAATATCAGAAGTGCTTTGAATGTGGGTTCCGCATTCCGAACTGCTGATGGATTCGCTCTTGAGCACATTTATCTATGCGGTATAACTGCTCGGCCGCCTCACCGTGAGATACTCAAAACAGCCATTGGAGCTTCTTCTTCAATGGAATGGTCCTACTTCGAGAATGTGGAGGAATGCCTCAAGCATTGCAAGGACCAAGGTTATGTTCTACTAGGAGCGGAACAAACTGACGAGAGTATCCTATTACAGGATTTTAAGGTATCAGATGGGCAATCCTATGCCATCGTAATGGGAAATGAGGTCAATGGTATTTCGGATGAATCACTGCCATTTTTGGATCATTGTCTGGAAATTCCTCAATTCGGTACCAAACATTCTTTCAATGTATCTGTGGCTACGGGTATCATTGTCTGGGATATTTTTAACAAAATGAACTACTGATTCCATGTCCAAGAAATTCTTCTTGATAGTATTTTTCATTTGCTTCGGAATCACGACTGAAGTGTTTTTCACCGCAGTATATGATACCATAACACTCTGGCCCAATGCAGGTAATAAATTAGAGGGGCATACCTACATCTGGATGGCACCCATTTATGCACTGATACCCTTGTTATTCCCCTTGGGAATCAAATGGATGAAAGGTTGGAATATGTTTTTCAGGTCAATCGTCTATATGCTGGGTATCTTCGTGATAGAATTCATCTCAGGGTTCCTATTGGAAAAAATAATCGGTGTCTGTCCCTGGGATTATACAGGGACAAGCCCCTACGAAATCATGGGTTATATCCGATTGGATTACACTCCGGCTTGGATGATTTTTGGAATTATCGTGGAACAATTCTATAAATATATCGCGTCGAAAGTACAGGATTAATTCATATTGATTGACCAATTATCGGTCAGCTACTACCTGTTATACATCCTCCCGGATTCTGTTTTCAATTCTTGATATTTTGCATACATCACGTTGACAAAATTGATTGAAATGAAAAAATTAATAGGGCTAGTACTATATTTCGGTATGCTAATCACAGGATTGGAAGCACAAGAAGTGGATGCGAATGATCGGGTGAATATCGTGCAAGGAGACAAACCTTATATTGGTGTATTTGCATTCGGATATCAGGGTTCCGCCAATCCGGGTTATCCGCAATTCCAACTGAATAATTTTGGAGGACTTCCCAATACTCCATTATCTACCAATGATAATTCCATTCTAGGATCATTCGCATTCTCAGGATATGACGGAAATGCTAAGAAAACAGTAGGAGTACTGAGGGTCAAGACAATGGACGACTACGCCAATTCCCTTTCATCAAGAATGGATTTCCTATTGGGTCCCAACAGGGAACAAAGGATGACAATTATAGGTAACTCTGGTTATGTGGGCATCAATACTGATAACCCATCAACCACATTGGATGTGGATGGTCGTATCAGGATGCGTTCAGGTGCGAATGAGGGTTTTGTACCAACTTCCGATAACGAGGGCAATATGACTTGGACCCATCCCGATAGTGTGAATCTGATGCGCACTACGAGCAATGGTTTGGGATTGTATAACCCCAAGCCACGTTTGGGGCTGGGTACCGATAATCCTAATGCAGCTTTGCATCTGGTTGCAGATTCTGACTATTTCACGAGTGGTATCAGAATGACTACATCCGGTTTGACCAACGAGGATTGGTACATATTCATGGATCCTGAGGATGACTTGGTTTTTCGGAATGATGTGAATAATACATTGGTATTGGAGGCCAATACCCAGCATGTGGGTATCAATGTGGATGATCCTGATACATATCTACATGTTGAGGGGGATTTAGATGAGAGTAATAATATCTTTTGGGCCAAATCTAATTATACTGGTGGTATAACAGGAAGTGTAGCCATAAAGGGTACTTCGAATAATGTCCCAGGAAAGGGTATCGGGGGAGTTTTTGAGGGAGGTTATAGGGGAGTCACCAGTAGCGTGGATATTGGGGATTATTCATATAATGCACATGGTATCTATTCAATTATTTCAGGGACGGTCAGTAATAGTGCAAGTAGAACATCATTATATGGCATAGCGAACACTTCCAGTGATAATTATGGATTGAATGCTTATGCTTACCAAGGTGATGATAACTATGCCATTTATGCTTCGACTTTTGGATACAGCGGGCCAAGTACATATGCTGGTTATTTTGCAGGAGCGGTGCATGTCACTGGCAATTTTACGAACCCCTCGGATAAGAAACTGAAAAAAGGTATCAAGCAGCATGACCAAGTGATGGAGGATATCCTACAATTGGATGTGAAATCCTATACTTATGATACGAAAAAGTATCCATATATGGGATTACCTGATGGGAAACAGGTGGGTTTCATTGCCCAGGAGCTGGGCGAGGTGTTCCCTCATCTCATACATCAAATCAAACAGCCTGCTGAATACGAAAAGGGCAATAATGGACATCAGAATAAGTTGATTGCCGAAGAAGAATATTATAAGGGAATCAACTACATCGGTATGATTCCCATACTGACCAAGGGATTGCAGGAATTGGATGAGGAATTATCAGAAAAGGAGGAAAGGATTGAGCAACTCATTAATAAAACAGAAGAACAAGACAAGGAAATAGCAGAACTCAGAGAAATGATAATGGAACTGAGAGAGGAGAAATCGCATTCTGATATCTCGGATGAAAGATTGGACAATAATAAATGGGTTATAGGAACATCCAAGTTTACCTTATCGCAGAACCAACCCAATCCATTCGGAATTTCCACCAAAATAGATTTGTATATACCCAATGATGTAGGGAATGCATTTATGGAAATCAGCAATTCGAATGGTACGGTACTAGCAAAGAGGATACTGAGTGTAGGGGGCAAGAGCACCATAGAGATAGATGCTTCCTCATTGGCTACGGGGAATTATCACTATTCCCTCTATCTCGATGGTCGTCTGGTAGAAACCAAAACGATGATTATTGTTAGATAATCATCATAATGCCAATGGTGCAGCTTGAAAGAGTATTGTATGGAAAAAGTCATCCCTAATTTTAGCCAGCCAAAATTAGGGATGACTCATCTTAAAAGAGTATTTCTATTCACTATGGTTTCGCCC
>JAHDHL010000089.1 GCA_020631355.1 Saprospiraceae bacterium
ATTATCGTTTTATCCATTTTTCGTTGGAAAGCTGCTCACCATTTTCATCCTGAATGCTGATGGTGTACATTCCACTGGTCCAATCATGAACAGGTATGCGAATATCCTCTTGGGTTTGGGTTTGGAAAACTTCCCTTGAAAGCATATCGAAAACCCTGACCGTACAAGGACTGGATGCATTCCTGATTTGTATGTTCATGAAATGGGATGCGGGATTGGGTGCAATCGTGATGGATACTTCCCGCTCTGAAATTTCTTCCGGAAATTCCCTTATCAGTACACAATCCTCTTGTGTTTCGTAGCAACCCATATCAATCTGTCCTCCGAATACCCTATCCATTCCTGCTAGATCATCATCCTGATTATTATAGAAATAATCCCCTGCATTCACTGCGGGTGAACAGGCATCAAGGGAATAATCACTATTCAGCAGCAGATTACCATCCGTGGCGGAGAACAGGTTATTTGAACCATTCCCCACTACGCTACTTCCTTGGAAATAATTATGATCATGATTGAAGTTGAATACGCCATTATTGAATGCAACCACATTTTTATTGAAAGCTGGATTCTGGTGCGCCACAATGGAATTACGGATACTCAGATTCAATTGGTCATTGAATCCGATCTGGGCCGTAATCAGGGCCCGATTGGTACTTCCTCCAAGAATGGTGGTACTACTGATGACACAGAATTGGTCCCGATTGGTAGCAATGAAACCGATTGCATTGGCGAAAGCCGAAGCATTATTTGCTATCAGGGAATTATCTATCTCCGTATTCAGGGAATTATTCACCTCAATGGCACATCGGCCTGTGGATGTGTTGTCTATAATTTGGGAATAATTGATGAATACCTCGGAACTGTTACTGTGATAAATGGCGGCACCATTCTCAGCCCTATTCTTTTTGAATACGCAATGATTCAATTGGACATCCGGAGATAAGGTAGCGAATATTCCACCGCCATAAATCGCACGATTCCATTTGACTTCCACATTGTTCAATTCTATTGTGGAACCCTTGACATATAATCCTCCACCTCTGGAGCGCCCGAAGGAATTGGCATTATTGGCATTTCCGTCACGAATGATTAATCCATCCAGATATACTCTTTCTGAATCCTTGACGGAAACAACATGATAGGAATCATTAGCAATTGCCGTACTATTATCAATATCACCGGAAAGGACTGTCTCATATACCTTGGGGTCACGGGTACCTCCTCCCGCAGGATAGCCACCATAGATGGAAGTCAGGCTTGGGATTTCGAATGCGACGCCCCTTTGGGTCGTTGTGGTAGGAACATATTTGCCCTCTGCCATGTGAATAGCCCCTCCATTGATGGTCGTCAATGCGGATTGCAAATCCGTGTAGGCATCCTCCCAGGAGGAACCGTCATTATTCCCCGTTGCGGATTGATCCACATAATAGGAATTGGACAGGTTCTCTATCCAGGATAATTGCGACATGGTCTCACCGTTCAAGGAATAGGAACTGTAAAGGAAAAGATCCAAGTCACCGTCATTATCCTTATCGAATGGTGTATGCAACCAATTGAAATCCTCTACTTCAGCAATGTGTTTTGCGGAGGAGAACAAGCCTCCGCCATTATTCTCATACCATCTCACATCACTGGATTCATTACAAGACAAAGTGATATCCAAATCACCATCATTATCAAAATCAACAGCAGTCATATCCTTGGCCCATAATATCCCCAGTTCGATGGCCTGATAAGTGAATGTACCACCACCTGTATTCCTGTACCAATAGATATTATCATAACTAGAGTTGGAATAAGCATTCCTCAATACCAAGATATCGGGCTTGCCATCCGAATTGAAATCATCAACAATGACTTCTCCCGATGAACCTCCATACTGGAAGTTGGGTTGGGCAGTGAATGTATCATCCCCATTATTCTTATACCATTCCAAATAGGAGGATGAGGAAAAGACCACATCATTGTAACCATCCTCATCAAAATCACCTATCGCCAATGTTCTGGCAGAATAAGCGGAGCCATCTATTGTCAGCTTGGGACCGAACGTATAATTACCCTCATTTTTGAACCATACGACCTCGCTATCGTCATCGTGCGATGCAATAATGTCCAAGTCGCCATCATTATCCATATCAGCTACCTTGGCATCATAAAAATTATCAAAATTCCCAGTGTAGGTATGAACGGTATGTTGGATGAAATTACCATTGTCGGTATTCTCATGGATATACAATGCCTTTTCTGAAGTCAGTAGGTCATCATCACCATCATTATCAAAGTCCACCACTAAATGGAGGAGGACATCCGTTGCGAGGACTTGCTCCTGACTGAATACCTCACCTCCCTCATTCTCAAACATGACGACATGTGCATCATGCCCATAAAAACCGACGGTCAGGATATCATCATCGCCATCATTATCCAAATCGCTGGGAAACATCTTATATCCACCTCCACGGTAGGTAGCTGAGACAATTTCCGTTTCATTGAAGTTTCCTGCACCATCATTGATGTGACTCAGGATTCTATCATCACTGGCAAGGGCCGTTACGAGTTCAGCATCACCATCATTATCCAAATCCATGAGCATCAGGTGTGATACCGCCTCATCATCCATGAGGTATTGTGCAGTGGCAAAGGAACCACCTCCCAGATTTTCCACCCAATACAAACCACCATTGGTAATGTCCCAAGAAGCCGTTACGATGTCTGTATCGCCATCATTATCCACATCACCGATAGTCAAGGTTCTGATATCATTCATACCAGCAGCCAGCGTCTGCGCGGAACCGAAGTTACCCGAACCATCATTAGCAGACCATGAAAGATTGTTATTGATATTAGCAAAAAGGGCATCCAGGTCACCATCACCATCCAAATCGACGAGTCTATCCACTTCATAGGTTCCGGTAGCGATGTTGTAAGGAGCAGAAAAGCCGAAATTACCATCATGTTTATACCAATCCTCATCCGTTATGAGGTCAGGGATTCCATCATTATCCATATCTTGAAAATCCACCAATTCACCATAGAAATCATAGGGAAGACCGTCGTTACCCAAGAAAGTCTCCGCTCCGAAATTGGCATTCCCATCATTCAATCTGTAATAGAATTCTTGGTTGGGACCAGTTCTGTAAACCACATCCGTATCCCCATCGCTATCCAAATCGACGGGAACCAATTTCCTTGGATTATTCGCTACGGGATCTATATCCTGAACGGGGCCGAATACGCCTCCTCCCTCATTCTCGAACCAAGCAATCTTGCCATAATCGAAGAAACGGACCAAGAGGTCGAGGTCGTTGTCATTATCCAAATCCTCGGCATATATTTCCAATGGGTACTCATATTGGTAATAGGTTTCCCCTAGGTCATATATAACCGTTTCGGCATGTTCAAAATGTCCGGCACCATCGTTTTTAAACCAGATAATCTTATGGTCATCACGGGAACAGGCAACGATATCCAAGTGGGTATCGCCATCCAAATCCGCTATGGTAAAGGCTTCGGGATATTCCATTGCATCTTCCACATCCATAACGAGATGTTCAGGACCGAATAATTGGGAAAAGGCCGAAAAATGGAATAAACAGGTTAGGATCACGAGCGTGAATCGTATAATGTGTGCATTCATTATTTTGTTTTTAAAAGTTATCGTGTCCAAGACAAGAAACCCTACAGACAGATGCTGCGAGTGTGTTAGAGGTGGGTAGTTGCCTTGGGTATCGGATACAAAAGTAAGGAATTCTGAGGTCAGATGTATTTATTCCTTACTGAATAATTCGTCCAAGGGTTTCAGCATGGAAGTTGGGACGGGGCTTCCGGGGAATGGATACTTCCCTCCATCTGGTCTTTGGGAGGTTGGTGGAAAATCATTGATAATGTCAGTCGTATCCATATAACCGATGGGATACCAATAATCCATCTGGTTTCGGATGCACAATCCGAAAATAACCTTGTCGTATTTGTATAAAAGATTGAATTGCCCCTGATGGATGAGTCTTCTGCCATAAAGCCCATCATCCTTTATCTTGCCTTGGAGAATGGACATTGCATAAGTATAGGGAACCGTTTCTGTCTTGACATCAATCCTGTGGCCATTGAATATGAAGTCATAATCATCTACCGTCAGGTAATCCTCACGGATATTGTCTTTCCATTCCATTCCAAGGAAAGTACTGCATGCGAACTCTCCGACGAAGCCGAGTTGGTCCCGTTCCTGACCTGTAAGATGGCTGACTTCGAAATGGTGGCGGATATGGGCATTCCTGCGATCGGATTCCGCAGCAGCCCGCTGTCTCATTTCCTGAGTGATGCTTACTCGTTGCATGGGGTGTTGTTGTTTTTAGTATTTCATTTTTTAGAACAATCATCTATTTAATTTAGTTTCATTATGAGCAAACCATTGAATCATTAAAAATTAAATTGCCCCTTGATTAGGGTGCAACATACACCTTGTTAAATTTCAAGAACAAAATAACAAGTGCCAATAAATGACACTAATAACCTTTAGAATTCCACATAGAAAGCGAAACTTATAAAAATAGTATAAATCATTTTAATCATTGAAGTGACTCATTTCCCATCAAAAAAATCACTTCACACATAAAAAATCCAGAATGAAACAAATCATTTATCTATCACTCACATTCATTGTATTTTTTACTGCATGCTCCAATAGCAATTCGGATAAAGAAAAAGAACTCTTAAAACTGGAGCTCGAATTGGCAAAAAAGGAGTTGGAATTAAAAAATAAGGAAGAACAATTAAATGAGGTAGAGAACGAAACAGAGGAAACGCCCCAACCCAATTCCTACACTGAAAGAAATCCTATGGCTTCCAGTCTAAGGGCTAAAAATATACCCGACCCCATAGAAAATACACTGGAAAAAGAAAAGAAGCATCCAATGGATTATTTGAAACTTGATTTCAATTTTGATTCAGAAACCTACAGAAAAGGATTGGGGGCATTGAAAATCAGAACGGAGAAAAAAAGGAAATATGTCGCTAAAGGAAGCATTTATAATAATGCAACTTATGCCACATATAAGGATGCAACTATTGAAGTCCGCTACAGAAGTGATAATGGCAGCATTGTAGGAACCCAAAGACTAAAACTGAATACTTACATGAGTCCCAAGAAGTCCACTCAGTTCAAATATGACTTAAATGTACCCAATGGAACTCAACGAGTATCGGGTAATCTAATCAGTGTGGTTTCTGTTAACTAATCAAGTTATAATTTACTTCAACCCCTAGCAAATTCAATCTATTTAACTTGTACAAGGGAATAGTTATA
>JAHDHL010000053.1 GCA_020631355.1 Saprospiraceae bacterium
GAAAGCTAGCTTTCAAAATTCAAGGGAGTGGGCCTTAATTATTCATTTTTCATTATCAACTATTCATTACCGACCCAACCCAACCTTATACATTTTCATAATCCCCTTATTCTTAACCTCAAATTCACCTCGATAGGTACAATTGAAATCTTTTTTGACCAGTTGGTAGGTAGAGTCAGAAATATTGATACTATTGAGTTCGGCGTAGGATTCCATCCGACTGGCTGTATTCACGGCATCACCCCAAATATCGTAGGCGAATTTTTTCTTTCCGACCACACCGGCAATTACAGGGCCGGAATGAATACCAATTCTAGTCGCCCAATAATCAATACCTGCAGCCTGTTTTTCAGCTTGGCGTTGCACCATGAATTGATTGATTTCGATAGCTGCCCGAACCATATCCGATGGAGGTACGGAGCCCTCAATAGGAACACCTCCTGCACACATATAGGAATCACCGATGGTCTTGATGGGCTGGATGTTGTACTTTTCTATGATTTCATCGAAAGTTCTGAAGCAAGTATTCAATTCCTCAATCAGATCATCAGCATCCATCTGAGCGGATACTTTAGTGAATCCACCAAAATCAGTAAATAGTACGGTGACCAGTTCATATTCCTTGGGTGTGGCATAACCTTTTTCCTTGAGTTCATTTGCAATGGCTCCGGGAAGTATGTTCAATAATAAATCCTCGGATTTTTTCTGCTCCAATGCAATCAGATCCCTGCTTTCTTCCAGTTCGGCCCGTTGCTTTTCAATCTCATCATTTTGTTGTGCGAGCTTTTTGTTTTTCCTATTGGAGACCCTCAGGAACCAAAGCACCAAACCGATGATGAATGCCGAAACGATTCCCCCGATAATGGCACCACTACGGATGACTTGGGTAAGGGTTTTCTCCTGTTCCAACAAAAGGGTTTGGGCTTCCTTTTCTTTTTGGGAAGCTTCCAGTTCCATTTGTTTTCGTTGTTCTCTTTCCTGTGCGGCTTCCAATTCCATTTGTTGGAGTTCCTGCTGTTGTTGGGATTCTTCCAAATCCCTTGCCGCTCGTTCTGCCTCTAATTTTTGTTGGGTCAATGCCAATTGTTGTTGTTGGGATGCTGTTTCTAATTCCTTGTTTTTTAATTCAGCTTGTTGGGCATGTATTTCTGCTTCCTTGGCTTTTTGTTGTTGAGAAAGCAGTGCAATTCTCTGCTGGTTTTTTTCGTTTTCCAAACGAGTCTTTTCCTTTTCCAATTGGAGTTGTCGGTTTTCGAAATCCAATTTTTCCTTTTCTGCCTTAATTTTATTTTCCTCTAGTGTTTGGGCTGCTAATTCCAGGCTGATTTCTTTTTCGGAACGTTCTAATTTGGTTTTTAATTCTAATAATTTTTGTCGTTCCAAATTGTCGGCAATGCTGAATTGTTGTTCCAGTTCAAGGTGTTCTTGTTTGAAATCTAATGCAGCTTCATAATCATATAATTCTTCCTTGATGTCAGCTGCGGTTTTGAGTGATTGACTTTTTAATCTTTCATTTTTAGTATTATTCAATGTTACATCATTCTGTGATGCAGCATTATAATAATCCTCATTATCCAAATAGATTTTAGCAAGGGTATGATGCAGTGCATATTTTTCTTCTCCTTTCGCATAATTAATGGATAATAATAAATACTCGATGGATTTCTTGGGATTGTCTAGATTATGATATGCAATACCCATATTGGAAAAAAGGACAGCCAAGTCAACCAAAGGTTTTTCATTGCAAATTTCTTCTGCTTCCCTTAAGGCTTCCAAGGCGGATTTGTAATCCTTTTTTTTGGTATGTGCAATACCTAGGTTATTGTAGGCAATGGCTGTATTTTTTGAATCATTATTTTGTTGGGAAAGTGATATGATGGTATTATAAATCTGGATGGATTGGTCGTGATTTTCTTGCGTACTCCAGGTGTCAGCCATTTTTTGCTGATGATATAATTGGACATCCCAATCATTATTCGAAATACTATTTTCTATTAGGAATTCCCTGTAATACCTTGAGGAATCATACTGTTCGTGTCGAGCATGTATCTCTGCTAATTCTTCCCAAAGTATGGGTTTGATATTGTATTCATCCTTAGTATTGATATAGGATAGCGCTCGATTGTAATATTCTATGGCCTTACTGAATATTTCCTGTTTTTGATACAGGTGGGCAAGCTCTAACAAGGCTTCATAAATGGATGGAATATCTCCGTTTTTCATATTATAATCCAAAATATCCAAGCGATATTTGAGCGTGGATTCTGGTTTGTTTTGCAAGGAAGCAATACGGGCTAATAATAAAAGACTGGAAATGATTTCGTCATCCATGTCCTTTTCCATTGCTAGGGCATATACCTCTGTTGCCCTTAGTTGCGCTTCACTATAATTCTTATCATTCGCAAATTCTTCGGCATTCCGTAATAAGAGAACCAATGAGTCCCTTTCGTTCTGTGTCCAAGAACATAAGGGAGTAAGGAATATTAATATGTATAATAAATATTTCAAATTTTAATTCATATTTATTCGATGCGATAGCTCAGTCCGAAATTAAATGTCCTTAATGATTGTGGATTATATACCAGGTCATCAATTGTACCTGTGGCATCTATTCCTGCATATCTTTTGTTGAATACATTCCTGATATTGATATATCCTTGGAAATTCTTTGAAATCCTATAACGGGATAAAATATCCAAAGTATAAAATCCATCATTTGTGAATCGATCCGGATTACTCTCGTAATTCGTCTGGCTGAATACATTACTTTTGACAAAGGATGATACATATATATTTCTGAAAAGGAGATAAATACTTTCTTTCCAAAAACGAAGTGAAACATTGAACTGGCCGATGAAATTGGGTTGTCCTCTTACGATATCCAGTCTTCCTTGGTTCTCAGGTAATATTTCATATCCCCAATTATAATTAAGTCCCAATTCCAGTTTCAATTTGGTTTGGTTGATTCGACTGAATGATTCCATGTGGGCTTGGATACCATAGAGGGTCGCCCTTGAACCATTATCATTAAAATAACCTTGGATATATTCCAAGGTTCCATCCTCGAATTCCACTTCATCATCAAAATTATAAGAAATAAAATTTCGGGTTTGATTATAATATAAGGAAACATCCGTCTTGAAAGCACCATCCTTATAATGCCTTAATCCAAGTTCTATACCTCTGGTGATTTCGGGAAATAAATCCTGGTCCTGATTGGAAATGAAATTCTCATTGCCCAACTGGAGATAGTAGGTGTTCGCCCGGTAATATTGGGGTGGAACCCGAAAGGCCGAACCATAATTCATTCTGATATTGAGCCCATCCTTTACCTGATATAGCAATGCGATTTCCGGACTGTGTGCATCCCCGAAATATGGATGTTGGTAATATTGGTAACCAATGGTTCCCTTTATCCTTTTCGAATTCAATTGGGTTTGTACGAATGTACTCCAATCCGCAAAGGCATAATATTCAGAGGGTAGCAATACATCCGGTAAGGGGTTGTTAACGACAATTCCCGAATTATCGAATGCCGACTCAAGATAATAGGCTTGGGATAATCCTACTACCAAGTTAACATTAGCCCCGGCAGTGATATTCATGTAGTCCGTCGGAGCAAAGTAGAATAATTGTTCAATCTTGGTATCATTGGATAATGCATAACTGAATCTGTCATTGGCATATAAAGCTCCCTGTATCACGGCTTGGATGGAATCCCTTACCGTAGATGAATCTATATTCCTTACCAATCGCTTGACAGCCCTGAAAAGTTTGTCTTCTATGAATTTGTGAGAACTATTCACATCCGTTTCATAACGGAGATAATTCAGATTTGTCTTCAATCCCCATTTCTTGAAATTCTTCTTGAATGTAAGATTGGATGTAAGGATGGCTTCACCATAATAATTCCCGGGGTCGTCATAGGCCACAGCCAAAGGATTCAGTCCGATGGCACTATGGTCCCGTCTGGACATGAGTTGGCTGGAAATGGAAAGATCCTTGTATTTCAGATGAACCCCGAACAACCGACTGGCATGTGGTGTCTTGGACAGGTCAGGATTGGAAGCGGTTCCCGAATAATTGGGATTGTTTACAAAGTTGGTATCCAAGGCCGCTCCTTGTTGGATATTGATATAATTGAGGGGATTGTAAACTTCTTCCTCATCGTAAAAAATGGAGCGATTATTCATTAGGGTATTACTCGCATACATATTGTATTTCAGGATATGCTTATTACGTCCCAGTTTGCCTCCGAACATTACGTCTATGCTTGTGAAGCCATTGGAACCGGCACTCATATCCGCCTGTACATATACAGGACGTTCAGAATCAGTGGTAATGATATTGATGACACCCATGGAAGCATCCGCACCGTAGAGAACAGCCGACGGACCAAAGATGATTTCTATCCTTTCTGCTTGTCGAATCGGTAGCTGTGCACCAATGGGCATGCCTCGTACGACGGAAGGTTTGATGGGATTGTCATTCAAAAGGATTTTCATGTGGGAATTACCCATGAGTCCCCTCAGCATGAATGTCTCGCCCTCAGAACCCGAACCAGGTTGGGAAACCCTGATGCCGGGTAGCGAACGCATCACATCCACGAGGGTAATGAAGCCATTGTCAAGAATGTCCTCCTTGGTGATAATGAATGCAGTACTGGGAAGCTCGTCCTTGTTTTGTAGGAATCTTCCTCCGGAACTCATCATCTGGTCTTCTGCCATGATGATGTTATCCTTCATGTCCCCAATGCCGAGTTCATCCATTTTTAATTGGATGGAGTCTTCCTGGGAAAAGGAATAATGGAAGAAAAATAAACTTATGATGATACACCCGATTCTACACAACATACGCTGAATTGCCAATCATTAAGTAAGGGTTAGGGTTGATAGTGGGGATATGTTCTTCAATATCAACTAAGCTACTGAAATAAGCATGCTATACAAAATGATGAGGGATAAAATTGATGGAATCAGATTTCGGATATCCATTAGGAAAATATACAGGCCCCCTAGGAACCCAATGTAAGTGTCTAATTACAATGTAATACCATGATGTATATTTCTTGGAATACATTTCATTCTGATAAGGATTAGACCCTAAGGGATGCGGATTTATTCCCGCTAAGGGAACTTTTTTTCGTGCCATGGGGTTATTATATATGTATTCAAGCTACAAGTCGGCCCTCTCCTAAGGAATCTCCTTTTTTTCTTTTCACTTGATTTCCCAATGAGAATGTTTTAATGGATAATGCTTTCCATTATCCCTGCTTGCTGTACCTATTGTATTGGGTTTATTCCTGCCGATTGGATTACCTCCTTATTTATTCATTTTAAAAAAGATAGCTATGACTGAATCTACACACAAAGTTTTCAATTTGATTATTCTTGATGAGAGTGGTTCCATGAACTCCATTAAGGATGCCACGATTACGGGCTTCAACGAGGTGGTGCAAACCATCAAGGGAGTCCAGGAACAGTACCCCGAACAAGCACATACCATCACTTTTGTTACATTCAATGGCTTGGGGGTCAAGACCCATCTGTACAACCAATCCGTTTCCAAGTTGGATGAAATCGACAAGGAAAGTTTCCGACCTAATGCTTCCACACCACTCTATGATGCGATAGGGGAGAGTGTCAATAAGTTGAGGTTGGATGTGGATAAGGAAGAAAAGAAGAATGTATTGGTAACCATTCTGACAGATGGTTATGAGAATGCTTCCAAGGAATATACGGGAGCTGCCATCAAATCCCTGATTGAGGAGGTGAAGAAGCAGAATTGGACATTCACCTATATGGGAGCGGATCATGATGTGGAATCCGTGGCAAGTTCCATCTCCATTTCGAATACCATCAAGTTCCAGAAATCCACAAGTGGTATGAGGGATTTGTTCCAGAGAGAACGTAAGGCCCGTATGAAATACAGTGGCAAACTCAGGAGAAATGAGGATGTCCAGGATGATTATTACTCCTAACGCAAGGATATAGCGTTAAGATGAATATTGGTTTAGTGTACGCCCTGTGGTATTTCCACAGGGTTTTTTCGTTGTTATCAAATCCTAAAAAGAGCCTTTTATTTCCTTATGAAATATTAAAGTAATTCCTATTCGTATCTACTGGCGTTAAGGCAGGGTTAAGGGATTTTCATGCTATAATTTTTGCGGATATATTGGTCTTATCAATCAGTTTACAGGTATTAGAGATACCGTTATTTGATACAGAACCATTAAAATCCATTACTTGATCAAAACCATTACCATCATGAAAAATCTAACAATCATTACCATTCTCTTTGCAGCCATTTTTGGATTCTCATCCTGCGAAAGCGATTTTTTCAATACTGAGGACAGTGGTATTTTCGGAGTTGTACGCGACTTGGATACAGGAGCTCCCATCCCATTTGCCGATGTATACGTGAATGGTCCCGAACAACGTTCCGCTAGGTCGGATGCGAATGGGAATTATCGATTCACGAATCTGAGGACAGGAAATTATGTATTGAGTGCCGAAGCATACCGCTATCTGACTCCTTTTGAGAATGCTACGGTATTTCCTACACAATATACCCAGCAGGATATAGAGATGCAATTCCACTCGATGTTGTCTACCAATGAGCTCAACTTCGGGACAGAACATGAGATTCTGGATATCGTTGTAACGAATGTATTCAACGTTCCCGTGGATGTGGATGTGGATGAAAGTATCTCGTGGATTTTTGTAGATGGCATTTTCGGTTCCTTGGATCCGGGTGAGTCAGATGTCATTCGTGTGGAATTGAATAGGAATTTCATGCCTACAGGCGTACAGTCCGTTCCGATTGTGGTACACATCGAGGAGGATTTCGGATTTGATACGATTGAATCCTATACCGTAACCGTTAATGCGGAAAATTAATAATGAGTTTGTTTACAGTTTTGTTTGGAGGTAATATCCCTCTGAAAATATGAATTAAGGTGAGATGGGCTATTGGATTTCCGATAGCCCATTTTTTGTTCAGAGTTGTCTTTGTACCGTACCACAACTAAAACGAACTAGAGTCTTAGTATTTGACTCCTTGTTACTGCCCATATTACTTCAGAAATTCGTAATCCATTAAGATCTCTCTGTAAGGGATTATCTTTTTCTTGGTTCTTTCTGAATACAAAACAGATTCTAGTAAACCATTATCAAAATAAAAGAAATTCATTCTCTTGGATTCCTTAATTTTTCCTTTCGAATTTATTTCATACTCGGATATTTTTAATAATAATCCATCTTCGTTATAGTCGTATTCAGTATAATGCTCTAAATTATATTCTTTATTAATTCCTTTTTTTATTATTAATTTTTCATCTTCGTATTCGTGTAAATAATAATCAATAGTTAGGTTGTTGTTTGTTTTAAGAGTATCAACCAGTCCATTTTCGTTATATGTTGAAATCCAATTTATTTCTTTCTGTTTTTTTGAATGTATAGGTGTACATTCTTCATGTATTGTTTTCAATAACTTGTTATTATCATCGTAGAAGTACTTTGTTTTTTTAATCATGGATTCATTTTTAAAGACTTGAAATTCAATTAGATTTTGGTCTTCATAAATGTATTTTTCTTTGCTGATAATAGAATTATTTTTCACTATTTGAAATTCAATTAACGTGTCTCCTTTGTAGATATATTTTTCTTTTTCCAATGGGACGGCAAATAGATTTGTTTCATCTAATATTGATACTTGATGTATTTCTCCGTTCTTATATTCAAGATAGTGAACTATATCTTTTTCATACGTTAGGATGTGTCTAGTATTTAATTTTCCTGTTGTATCATAGTTTAAATGAAATTCTTCAAATTCACTAATTATGAATGCACTATCAATTTTATATTTAAGAATGATTTCTTTAGTCAGATGACTTTCAAGGAAATGATGACTTCTTTGGGAATAAGAAGTAAAGGAACTAAGAAATAGTACTAAATAAATAATTAAGTGTTTCGACATATTCTATAGTTATTTTGTAAGTAACAATCCACACTACAAATTATCCAACATCTCAATCACAGTTGATTTTTTTCTCACCGATACAGGTATCCTATCCCCATTTTTCATCTTGATATATCCACCATCCTTTCTGATGTATTCTTGTATGTATTGGGTGTTAATGAGATGGGATTGGTGGGTCCTGATGAATGTGTGATCCGAAAGCATTTGATCGAAATGCTTTAATGTACGGGTCACGAATAATTTTTCCCCATTCTTGAAATTGAACATGGTATTATTTCCATCCGATTCGCATCTTACGATGTCATCAATTTCCACTACCGCTATCTTTTCCTGAGTGGATAATGAAATGCGTTTAGGAAGGGAATCAGGGTCCTTGATGGTCTCTTTCAGAATATCAATCCGCTCCTTGGAATCCACTTGGGATAATGTCTGTTTAGCTCTATTGACGGCCTTTTCTAAGTCGCTGGGATTGATGGGTTTAAGTAGGTAATCAATGGCCGAAAAACGAAAGGCTTTGATGGCATGTTCCTCGTAGGCTGTAACGAATATGATTTTGCTTGAGATGTCCGGGAAAATCTCCAATAAGTCAAAGCTCGTTCCGTCTCCCAGCATAATATCAAGAAACAATAAATCGGGTTGTTGTTTTCTCAATAACTTGGCCGCACTGACCACGGAATCGGCTGTTCCGATAATATTTACATCAGGGCACTTTTCACTCAAATCCGCTTTCAGAACCTCAATGGCCTGTGGCATATCATCTACCAGAATAGCTGTGGGCATAAATTATTTTTTAGCAACAATCCCCTTTAGGGGATTGAAATTCAGAATCTAAATTCAATTTAAAAAAAAATACGGAAAGCATAGGGGAATTAGCACATTGACCTGTCCTGTTATCGAAATGAGGGAAAGGTACCTACCCGTTTTTTATGATGTAAAAGTGATGATGAAAACCAGTCTCACTTATTGAAGTTGTTTAAAAATGATTCAATGATTTGATTGCAAGCTATTGAATCATTCTTGAACAACTTCATTCAAAACCATTTTATTAATATGATTAAGCAGTTAAGATATCCCTTGGGTGTAATAGCCCTTTTTATGGTACTGGCCTCATTCCTAACCTCTTGCCAAGAAGATGAGAATTTATCCAATGACGAACAGGTCGCTTCAGAGTTCCAGAATATCATCCAGAATAATTCCAATACCGATAATGATAGCCTTGATTTGGATGAGGTATTGTGTTTCGAGTTGGTATTTCCCATTCAGTTCCAATTACATGACGGAAATATTGTTT
This sequence comes from Saprospiraceae bacterium, assembly GCA_020631355.1. Lineage (GTDB taxonomy): Bacteria > Bacteroidota > Bacteroidia > Chitinophagales > Saprospiraceae > JAHDCE01. Next base: position 9,272 of record JAHDHL010000053.1, read on the forward strand.
CGATGAATTCCCTCCAGGAAATCGAGGATTTCTTCGAGCAGAATGAGGATGATCCGGATTTTTGTCCTGAAGTCGTATTTCCTGTGAGTGCGGTTTTGGAAGATGGAACTACGGTTTCCATTACGAACGAGGACGAATTGGAAGAACTGTTCGATTCCTGCGGGGATTGGGATGATGATTATGAAGATGAATTCTGTTTCGAAGTACAATTCCCCGTTACGATCCAATATCCTGATGGTACCACGGTGGATGTGAATTCCTTTGATGAATTGGATGAGCTATATGAAGCTTATTTCGAAGCGAATCCGGATGCTGAGGATTGTCCGGAGGTCGTATATCCTGTGAATGTGGTTTATGAGGATGGTACAGTAGTGACGATTACGGATGAGGATATGGAAATGGAATTGGTCATGGAGTGTTATGATGAATTGGGATATGATGATTGGGATGATGACGATTATGAATTATGTTTCGATTTCGTCTTCCCATTGAATATCCAGGACCCTGATAGTACTATCCATACATTCAATTCCCTTGAGGAAATAGAGGACCACCTTGATGCATGGTTCGAAGCGAATCCGACATTGGATGACACGCCCGAATTGTTGTATCCTTATCAAGTAACATTGGAAGATGGGACTATGGTCACGGTGAATAATGAGGAAGATGAGGAAGCACTCTGGACGGATTGTATCGCTGATGATGGAGGTAGGATTGCCATTTCATCCAGTGGAATCATCCAGCATTTGCACCAACAAATGAACCGAATTGACAGGATTCGAATCAGTTGGCAGACGAAATAATATAAATATGCCATCCTCAGTCCAATAATTCATATGGATAGTAGACTGAGGATGGTTTATTGTTGTCTTTAGGATAGGATAAACTTAATAATTATAAAATCATAGATGTAATGAATCAATTGATATACACAAGCTTGTTCTTGGGTTTGATGCTTACGCTCTTTTCATGTGAGGGCGGAACAACATTCACTAATGATGTTGAAAATCGAACAACAGAAACCATAGAAATTACGACCTATGTAAATTTGGGGAGTAGCCAATCATTCACAATTGAACCCAATACGACAGAGAATATTTATACAGATGATATAACAGGATTATTCGTAGGGGAGGTCTATGATTGTGTGGCCCAGTTCGATTCCATTTTGGTCAGTGTAGGTAATAACAAGATGCTAGTGAAAGATATCATGAATCATGATAACTGGGATAGGGTCAGTAAGGATGGAAGGAATTCGAGGGAAGACTGCACATTCGTTATCAATGATGGGGATTTGCAATAGAATATCCGACCTGCTTGGCTAAGGATGATATTTCCAAGCAGGTCGGATATTGCATGTTAATTCAATTCACCCTGCATGGGCTTGTCTACGATACCAACGAAATTCTCGATTTCCTGCTCGATATATCTCGCCTGTTGCGGTTTCGATATCCCCTTGATGATTTGGATTTCTTCCTTGGATCGCATCTTGGCCATTACGGCATAGACATAATTGGGAACTCCATTCGTTGAGCCATTCGAATATTTCTTGACGTATAACTGCTCCACTTGGGGTGTCTCTAATTGATGCTCCTTGAAAAAGAGACTGAAGGGACGATGTTCTATGGTAATGTAATTATTATCTACATTGATATAAGTCGTATTGAATAGGGTAGCGATACACCAATAGGCCAATCCGACGCCCACTGCCAAGTGGAGACTCATGAAAATCAGGGCAGAGAATTCGCCCGAAAGTATGATAATGAGTGCCATTGGAATCAAAATACCATTCCAAATCAGTGTGAAAAGCATCAGGAACCAACTGGCAGTATGCCTCCATCGCATCTCAATTTCCAGTTCGCTCATCATCTTGAGGATTTCGATACCCTTTGGGATTACGAATATCTCCTCTTTTCTCGCAGCCGGCAACAAATGACCGTTCGGACTTTCTTCCTCTATATTGAATAGGACATGGCAACTACTGCATTTTGCCAATCCTTTATTGAGATTGATATCACTGGATAATATTTTCTCCTGACAATTGGGACAACTGAGATTCCTATACATGCTGAATTGGTTTTTCATAACAGGTGTATGTATCCTGATATGACCATAAATATAGGAAGTTGCCGCTATGTTTGGATAAAGTTATGCCCTATTCTGGTCATATCCCTCCACCAAATCTGGGGAATACCACATTATTGTAAATGGAACCAAAGGAATAGCTGATACCGAAATTGCCCCAATAGGAATAATCCGTAGCCAGTTCCCTTTGTTGGGTCAGGATTTCTTCTTCGGAAGCACCGCCTTTGAGTAGTGAGATTTGGTCCCGAATCAAACCGATATTACCGGAAAGGTTGAATTGCAATCCTCTTACTACTCGGATATTCAATCCCGTTCTGAGCCTGATATTATAAAGGCTGGGGTCGTGTAGGTATTGGGCACTGGTCAGGCTCGCACTCACCGAACCCCATTTGGCTTGTTTGCTATAAGCTATACTAATCCTATGCCTGCCAAGGAATTCACTTTTCTTATTATAAATGGTCGTATCCGAATAGGAATTGTACCTGAAACCGGGTTGGTATGCGATACGGAGTTGTTGCTCGTTGGCTTCCTCGTAAGGGAATAAATTATATTCTACCGCAGCGGATAAATCATGGCCCAGCCTAATGTTGGAGTAGGAATTACCCTCAACATCATAGGAACCTCCCACGGACCAATGGTCATTGATTCCACGGATGGCATAGGAATAAAAACCATAACCATTCGTTTCGCTCAGGAAGAATTCCGGATTACTCAGGGAATCATATCCAATGACGAATCTGTCCCGATTCAAGTCACCACTGACAGATAATCTGATTTTCCATTCCTCGGTTACTTTGGTAGCCGAGATATTACCCCAGAGATTGATGCTCTTGTAATTGGATTGGCCATTGAACCAACCATTGACACCGATACGATACAACCATGAATTCCATTTGTCCTCGACGAGTTCTTCTTCTTCCTCCTCCTTTTTTTCCGCTATGCTGATATTCACAGATTCGAATAATGGTGTTTGTGCGATAAATGGCATCATACCGGCCCTGAGATTGTCCACCATCTGTTTCCTTTGTTCATCATTGGTACTGACAGCTTCGACATCATAGGCCATCTCATATTTCTGACCCTCGTAATCACCCTGGCCCTCGTAGAAAAGCGTGACCTTGTCACCACCACTTCCCGTATTCTGGAATGCGACCCTGATATACAGGTCTGCATCCTTTACATCACGGACATAATTAACAATATCAATTTCATTACGGATGTAATTCAAATCACAATTCCAGGAGCAATCCAAGAAAATTTTGAGTGCATCTTCCCTGAGAACGGTAGTGGAATCAGCATCCTGGCTAAAAATGGATAAACTTAGGCATAGGAATAGTAGGGATGAGATTATCGGCTTCATGGGAAATGAGGTTTTTTGTTTGATAACGGATATTTTGGATAAAGGAACATGCCCCCAAGGGCTATTGGATAAGACTCCTAAATATTCCTACTTGTTGCATGGTGGATGTATTTTATGATAAGAAATGGAAAACGAATCAATGATATTCGTAAATGAATTCGTATACTTTCATTTCTTCCTCATCACGACTCAATCTGAAAATATCCTTTCGGATACTTAATAAGCCCTGTTCATTATAAAGGTAATTTCTGGAGGACATGACAATACCATTGGCCAATTCCTCCGTTTTGGAAATCCTGTTTTTCTTATCGTAGTATCGTTTTTGTTTGGCTGTAGGTACGTTCTTGGTCAAAACCAATTTTTGAATCATATACCCGTGGCTATTGAATTTGTAGATTTCCCTTACGGGAGAATAGCTGGGGGAATCTTCCGATAAACGTTTGTCAGTCATTTTTCCATAGAAATTATGGTCGAATTCATAGGCTGTAACCTTATCTCGATAGAATAGGGCATGGGACATCATTCCATATTCATCATAGAAATAATGGACGGTAGTGGAATCACCCTCTTGTGGATAGGCATGCACTTTTTCTATCTGCCCGGTGGAGTGGTACTCATATTTGATGGAATCCTTTTCGGCCTCTTTCATATAAGTGGTCTTAAGGATTCGACCTTGTTCGTCAAAATCATCCTGTCGGACCACATAACCTTCCTCAGCCGGCAAATCAATGGTGGAAACTTCCATCATCTTGCGGGATTTGATTTTCTTCTCCCTGTACAAGTCCCTACTCATGGGCATATCCAGGATATACATGTCATACGCATTGGCCGTAAGGACCGCATAATTGGGCTCCTCTTGTTTCTTGTCCTTGAAGCAACCCTTTTGTGGTGCATGAGTGATAACCAAAAGGAATAATGGTAGTAATCTCAAAAATCTCATCGTAGAAAAATATAAGTCATTAGGTAAGAATCCTCTGTTGGATTATAATCCAATAGGGGGTGACATTACGAGGAGATATGGTGCGTATAAAATAAGACTGAATCCTAAGCTATGTTTAGGAAAGGAGCAGTGCGGGCTACTTTCCTAACATGACTTATTAGCATTATTTTACATATTTCCTACTTACTGTACGGATAAACTCCTTGGCTTGTTTCTTTTTGCCCTTGGATGTCCAATTGTATTTGCCGGCGATATTCTCAATGAGATATACCTTGGCCTGTTCCATGGAATTGAAAGAATTGAGAATAGCCATCGTTTCCTTGTAGACATTATTATCCCCTCCGAACAACTCGTTGGTGTAGAGCATTCTGTCATTGAGACCGAATGCACGGTTGAGGTCCATGATGGGTGACAGGCTGAGTTTCTCTGAAAGTTCCTTGGCCTTTTTCGTTTCGAAAAGCGCTTCGCTCTCAGGGTCCACATCGCTTTTGGGCTCCACAACCTTAGCTTTTGGTGGCTCTACCTTGGCAGGTTCTGGTTTTGGTGGTGGCGGTGCCGGTTTTTCTTCCTTTACAGGTGGTGCCACAACCTTATCCACTACGGTTCGGACTTCTTCAACTACTGGTTTAGGCTTTGGAGGAGGTGGTGGAGATATCGGTTTGGGCTTTGGTGGTTCTACCTTGACGGGCTCCGGTTTGGGAGGTGGAGGTGTCGCAACCACGGGTTCTGGCTTTGGAGGTGGTGGCGGAGGTACTATCGGTTTAGGCTTCGGTGGTGTATAGGTAGCCTTGGGCTTTGGCTTGGGAGCTGATTGTTGTTCTCTTTCCCAGTAAAAAACCTCATAAAACTCACGGACATAATTCAGCATCAGGTCCTTTTCGATGGAGCTGATGTTGTCTTGGTCATCGCTCATGCCAGCATAGAGACGATTGATCTTTTCAAGAAGAATTTTGGCCTTATGGAAATTCATGTCAGTCAGTTTTGTCTTTTTTATAAAATCATTGGATAGCTCAATGGCAAATGCCCATTAATTCCTATTTTTAGGTTCGATATACTATGAGTACCTCATCTTATATGGTGCAAAAATATCATATCTCAACGAAAAAGGTACTACACTCAGTATTAACGGAATGATAAAATACCGTACCTAGGGGCATATTAGCCCTTACCAACTATTCGAACAGTAAAAATTATACCAAAGAATGTTCCTAGAGCCCAGTTTCAAAGGTCAGAGAAGTGGATGGATAGAAGTCGTTTGTGGTTCCATGTTTTCAGGGAAGACGGAGGAATTGATTCGTAGGCTGAAACGGGCAAAGATTGCCAATATGCGTGTAGGCATATTCAAACCAAGGATTGATACCCGCTACGATGAGGAAAAGGTGGTATCCCACGATTCCAATTTCATCATGTCCACACCGGTGGATAAGGCCATGGATATTTTGAGATATGCCGATAAGTACAATGTCATCGGAATAGACGAGGCCCAGTTCTTTTCAGAGGAATTGGTGGAAGTGACACAGACATTGGCATTGAGGGGGAAACGTATCATCATTGCAGGGCTGGACATGGATTTCAGGGGTGAACCCTTTGGCCCTATCCCTGCGTTGTTGGCCGTAGCGGAATATATCACAAAGGTTCATGCCATTTGTCCGCATTGTGGAAATCTGGCTACACATTCATATCGTCTGGCCAAGGAGGAATCACAGGTTTTGCTAGGGGAAAAGGATGCCTATGAACCTCGTTGCCGTACTTGTTACCAAATGGGGAACATACTGGATCTTAAGATGCCACAGGAGGAAGGTAGGGCGGAATGATTGGTTAGGATATTGATGTCCAATCTGAATCCGTATTTTTTAACGATTGATCCCATAAATGAAACAACGATTCACATTCTTATTCCTGCTATTCACTTTTATGTCTTTCTCCCAAGATGGAGGGGAGGATACCTTGGATTCCATTGCTCGGAAATTATATGAAAAGGAATTGCTTTCCAAAAAGGGAATGGAATATTTCATCCAATGGGGAAAGACGGATGAGGCAGCAGATTATCTTCAGGCTTTCATGATTGAGAGCAATGATGATATTTCTCCCCAATATGCAGCCTTGGCTTTTTTATCCATGAGTTTTGATAATGCAATGCAGGTTCGTTCTGGTATGATTCATCATCAGTTGAAAATGTACATTGATAGATTAGGTTCTGAATATGGACAATCAGAAAGGGGGAAAGAGGAATTGGCCAAAATGAAGAAACTCATGCAGGATATTGAGAGAGAAATGGAATATGAGGCCGCTATTCCTGATGATGAGAATATCATGTTGCAGCTCAACGGACTCACTACAATAGGCTTGGGTTTGCACTTTGATATGGAAATAGGAATGATTCATCCTAGAAGGAGTGCCACCGGAAAACATCTTAGAAAAACCCTGAATGATTTATTGGAATTGAATTTAGTCCATCAGTTGGTTTTTGAGGAATTCAATCAAGTCTTAAATCATCCTCCTGTAACGAACTTCGATACTGAGGGACTGATGATTTCCTATTGTATCATGCGTCAGCATTTTTATAATCATTATGATGAGAATTTAAAATACAGGACTGAATTCATTAGGAAATTAGTGAATAAGAAGAAGATTGATGGGCATGTGGCCGAGGAATTTATTGCTTCCATTCCTGATTATGAATTACCCTCCTATTATGATATCCTGTCATTGTTTGATGAAATCGTACCCTTTGAAGAAGACACAATATCAAAAATTGATCTGGATTTTTATCAGGATATTATTCAGAAGATTCCCGGTTTATTAGGGGATGTGCCAATAAGGAATTTGACTATTGAATATAAGGATGAAAGCGAGGGTACTTACCGCAGGGGTGTGCGAATGACAGAATCATTATACATTGATTTGGAAATTAATGGTGAGCCATATTCTTCCCGTCATGAGGGCTGGTACACACCACCTATGCCAGCATTGACTGATGAGGAATTCAAGGAGATGGGTTGGACTGAGGAAGCGTACGATAATTATATGAAAAGTATGCAGCAGCTTCATAATAATTTTCTACACATTGGCTTCTATCAGGTATTCAATAAATGGTTGTCCGATACAGGTAGAGATGAGCGCATTCACATGATTTCCAAGGAGGAATTGGATGGGGATGGGATGCCTAAGAATAAGTATTATCATCTTGTATTATTGGATGAGGAAACGATGAATATCATTCTGAATGAGGAATCATGGGACACTGATTTTATCTGTTCCGAAGAAGATTATAGGAGACCATATCCGAGGAAAAAAATCAAGGGAATATTTGATGAATTGGAATCCATCGGATTGTTTTCCCATTACTCGGAAACGGAAAAGAAAGAAGCATTGGATGGTTTATATCGTGATGAATTCTATGATGATGCATCTCTTATGTATGCCTTACCCAAGACTGTTGTTTATTTTGATTGGGAAACAGGTAATTATATTAATCCTTATGAAGAATTGACACTTCAATTCGCAGAAATTTCAAGAGGCCTTTTCCAACCCGAGCATATCATTGATGAAATGGAATCCCATTGGGAAGAAAAAACAACTCCTTATGGTTTTGATTTTATGGGAGAATCTTATTTTATGGTAATGCCTATGATGGCAGATTGGCTCAGTCCTGATTTTATCGTTCTCATTGAAAAGGCTCTGGCCGAAAATAAAATTGATGGGAAAATCTACATGTGCAGTAATGATGAACAAGCAAGTGGCTATATTTTCCTAACCGAAAAACAGCATCGGTTCTTTAGTGAGAAGTACCCCGGTTTCTTGGAGGCGGAATAGTATTTTAGGAATAAAAATTAAACCCTGATACCAAGATTGAATATCAGGGTTCAATACATCATCACACACCAAATTGGGTCAGATGATGATCCAGATGCTTGGCAAACATATTGTTCCATTCCTTGGCATTCAGAGGCCCGAAAGAGTGGGATTCCTTACCCTCGAAATGATTGGAACCCAAATCCAGTGTTTGATTGATATAATCAACGAGTCTTGTTTTTTCCTTGTTGAATTCCCGTTCATCAGTGATAAGGAACTGAGGAGCAGTTCTCCCATTCTTACTATAAGGCTTCTCGCTGACCACGGCATTCTTGACCATCATTTTGAGCATGAACCGCATGAAAGCCCCTGGTTTTTTATGTAGGTCCGTATAGACCATTTCATAGGTCACATTACAATGCGCCAACATTTGGGCCACATTCATTTTGCCCCATTGTGGTTGGGTGGCAGGTGTGAGTTGATTGATTCTTCCAATGATGCTTTCCACATCCTTGGCGTCGAATACATTTTTCATGTCGAATATAGATTTAGTCTTCTAAAGATAATGAGAATCCAAGAGTCCTGAAACCCGAATTGTATTCGTATGAGAATTGTTGGGGATTTAGGGATTGCACCAAATCTTAGCATTGCTATAGCTCAGTGCAGTCAGGATGAATTCTCCTTGGTTGCTTTGTTCCATTGCAAGCCTATTTTCTGTCATATTCTTTTTGAAATCCTCCTTGAATGTGAAAAATAACTTGACCTTACTTTTTAGCATCACCAATTCAATTGTTCCATCAAAATCACGGGTTACCTTGTAATAATCCATGTGTTTCTGATTCAACTCGTGTAGGATATCCTTGAGTCTGTATTGGGTGCCTAGGAACCAAGGATTGATGTGGAACTTGTCGGATACATCCAAATCCTTGAACTTTTCCAAGTGGATGAGAAAGAGCATGTCGCCATCAAAATGGAATTCTATATTACCATATAACCAAATGGACTGGTCTAGGAAAGGAGCGTCGGGGTCTGGGAAGTTATTGATGATCCATTCCTTGGTTTTACCCAATTGGATATAATCGAATTTTCCATCCCTGAGGAATTCCTCGAAATCAAGGTGGAGTTTGTACTTTAATTGCATGGAATGAAAATGACATTGAAAGCAGTTTGATAATCATTCCAAACCTTGTTTTCCAAATAATAGGCCATATCCTCTGCAAATGCCTCGCCCCTAGCGGATGAGAATTTGCGCTTGGTCAGCATCCTATCAATGTGATGCCCCAATTCATGCGTCAGAATATGTAGTAATTGGTAAGCCTTGATTTGGTCTTCATTGAATTCGCATGTATAGTACTCATCTTTCAATGTGGCAGAAATACCAAGCCTATCGAACAAGTCCTTGTGTTCGGAATAATAATGTGCGGAACATTCTATATCCATTTCCTTACTCCATGCATGTAGGGAAATGACTCCGTTGTTATAATAAACCCCATCCCTGAAAGGATGGCCACGGTCAAGTATGATGGCATCCATGTGTTCCAGGATATGGTCCTTATTCGGAAGTAGTTCAAGGAATTGTATGACATCCCTTTTCTTCAGGAAATGTTTGTAGCCCAATCCCGGTTTTTTCTGGTCAATGATGATATCATCCTGAAAGGTATTCCAATAATTCGGAGTGGGTTTGTGGTTGTTTTTCTTTGTGGGCTTACCTCCGATTTGTTTGGGTGTAGTTTTTCTTGGGAAATGATTTCGCATGCTGTTCTTATTCTGTAAAGTCCAACTATAATCAGGTCAGTAAAGTTCCCTGATAAAGAAATCGTTGAATCAGTAGGGGAGGTACAGCATGAGGGCGACTCGGGATTATCAGTCCATTCAGTCAGGGTTGGCATATGAATTGGGGTGAATCCTTATTTATTTTATTCTTTTTAATTGGGTATAATCCTTTAATGTTTTTCCATCGAATTTCCATAACAGCCCATACCTGCCACCAAACCAAATGTTCCCATTCTTATCTTCTGAGATACACATGACATCAATTAATTTTTCACTATCATTTACATTGAAAGGAATAAATGATTTTCCATCAAATTGGTAGACGCCTTTCCTTGCATAACTCGACATCCATAATGTTCCTTTGCTGTCTTCGAAGAATTTGGCCATGGGAATGCTATCCTCATCGTTGTGGCTCTTAAGGTTGGTGAATGTTTCACCATTGTATTGATAGATTCCCCCATTTCTTGTTCCTACCCAAATTCTTTCTTGACGATCCATGTATATGGATGAAATCATTCCATCTCCGATGCCATCATACAGGGTATGATGTATGAATTCTTTTCCATTGAATTGATTGATGCCTCCGTGTGAGAATGAGCCAATCCAGATATCTCCTTTCGCATCCTCTACTATGGCAGAAATAGAATTATGATGCATGCTGTCAGGCATCAGATTCCCCTCCTCCTGAAGATAGGATTCGAATTGTTGTCCATCATATTTGTAAAGTCCCGCACAATTGGAACCCACCCAATAATCACCTCTTTTATCCTGTAGGATATGGGTGACTGATTTGGGGTTCATCATTGGATAATACTTGTCCAGCCACGGACTTTTTTTAGGGTATATCGGAAGTGGAATCGTTTCGAATGTCTCGCCATCGAATTTGCACAGCCCATTTTCAGTTCCAAACCAGAAAAAACCATCCTTGTCCTCTATGATGGTCGAGACTTCGTTGCCACATAATCCATTTTCAGTATTATAATTCCTGAATGATTGGCCATCGTATTTGTAGGCACCCTCTTGGGATGTGGTAAACCACATATTTCCGGAATTATCCAGATATGATTTATAGATTACATCCCCAGCATTGTATTCATATTTGTTTGGATTGGAAACAGGGATTTTCTTTGTATGTAATACTGCATCTTTGGTTTCACTTCTTGAATTACAAGCAATGGTTATGGTAGTAATTAAAAGTATCAATAAATTCCTCACTTCATTTTTTTTAATGCCTGAATTATACCGCTATACTACGAGTACTTGGAACACAAGATACTGAAATCTGTATTGAGCTATATTTCTGATACGAAATTGGTCTTGCAGTCTTTTGTTATCTGAAGTGAGTCAGTCGTAGCGTTGGGTATTGTGGTTTTTTATACACTTTTAGCATCGTATTTTTAGTTTCTCTTTTCGAATCTTTCAAATTTATCAAACGTTTTTCCATTAAAAGTAAATAGGATTCCGTTTGAGTTTACACCACTTCCAAACCACAAGTTCCCTTTACTGTCCTTATAGCTCATATCTACAAAATGGCTTGGAAGTCCGTCTTCTATGGTGAAGTTTGTCAAGGTTTCCTTATCCAACAGCCATTGAGAAGTCATTTTCAGGCGGGAAACTATCTGTGCCTAATCCGTGAATGTGCTGAATGTTTGTATGGGAATTAAAGTATCCCAATAGGAGTGGAGGAGATTGCATATAGTTGGGGAGTGTCCTATGAGATTTACTTAGAGGTGATTCTTAGGTAATGTACCCAACTATGTAATGAGCCTCGATGTTCCTTGTATTTTTGGTATTCTTCTTTATTCATGTAAAATTCATCAAAATTATCCTGATTTATTACTTGCTGAATTCTCAATACCCTTGGATTTTGATTTAAGTATTTATATGCTGCCATTTTATGATGACCATCAATTAGATAGTAAACATCATCCCTACCTATTTCGAACATGTCGGTATTCTTTAGGTGTATCCCGAATAATATCACGATAGGTTGTTTTCCTTTGGAGATGATATCTTTGTAGTATGCTATCCTTGAATGATCCAGTTTCTTTCTGGAGGATGTTTCTAGGATAGAATGGTGTTCTTTTTCTCCGAGGAATGAGTATTTTCCAATGAAATAATCAGGGGTGATTTTTGTACCGTACGTTTTTTCTACCCAATGGGATGAGGCATCGGCATCGAACCCTGAATCAGAGAATACTTTTTCACTAGCAGAATCAAATGTTATGTTGTATGTTCCGTTTTCAAATTCTCCAAGCACCAATGATGATAATTTGAGGCTATCATTTTGCGTTATTTCACCATGATTAATATCCTCGATAAGTGCTTGTAGGGATTCGTTGGTGAGGTTCTTTTCGGTTCCTGCGAAGTAATGGATACAAGAATGTTCAAGCTCACTAAAGTATACACTCAATATTTCTTTTTTGTAGAAAAGAACATTTCTACCCTCATACATTCTGATTCGAATATTGGCGTTTCCACAGGAATTGATATGTTCAAAACTTAAATCCAATTTCGTACTATTTTTAGGAGTGTGTCCAGATTTGGTATTGGCTGAAAAATTCAGGTTAATTCAAATCTGATAGATATTGGAATTTGAGTCAGACCATATTCATTTGAATAATGAAAAATCTGAACACACTCCTACTTTAGGGATTATTATTCCACAACACTGAATGTCAATCCCGCATTCTTTTCTAATCTATCCAAAAGGGCATCTCCCATAGCAATGGATGGAGTAATTACTCCGAATTGCTGAGGCGTCTCATCCTTTGCGAGGCAAATTCCGCATTCTGCCAGCATCTTTGACGTAGAACCATATCCCGGATCCCTGTCGCCCGTCACCTTGGTGACCATCATATTACCATCCCTAAGTGTAGTATAGAGTCGCATGTCGTAGTAGCCCGCATCCCTTTCTTCCTTATTCGGGCCCTCTCCCGGTTTGGGCATTCTCCTTGCTGGATTCTGACCTTTGTCGCCTGTGCTTTTTTCTTGTTTCGGAGCCTTGCCCATCAAGGCAGCCAATGCCATGGCTTCTTTCATAGCTTTGGCTTGTCCCTCATCTCCATCGGAAGTCATGACCGCCTCGCTATAACCGAAATCCTTTCCGTAGGGGAATGCGGCCAATGCATGGCTTCTTCTTACAATCTTGGTATTGATGCCAGCCATGATGAATGGATACATCCATGCCTTGGCTTTCTTGTCATATGCCACGGTATTCAAATCCCTTTGGTCCGGACCTTCCTGCTCTCCTTGGGGGTTCAAGCTATACGGATTAATGAGTGTGCCATACAAACTCTTATCCTGTGCAGCCTTGGCCATTGTATCCTTGAGCGATGCATAGGTGCCACCACTTAGTTTACCAACGAATGCCTTGACTCTGAGGTCGATTTGTTGGGCGGGGGAACCCGTCTTTTCACGGGCTACTTTTTGGGTATAATAAACACCCAAATCAGATGGGATCGAATCGAATCCACAGCAGTTGACGATTTTTGTACCATTGGCCTGGGCAGCTTCATGGTGTTTGTCTATCGTGTCACGAATAAACAAAACCTCTCCTGCCAAGTCGCAATAATGGGTGTTTTGTTCCACACATGCCTTGACCAATTCAGCACCATATAATCCATAAGGGCCTACGGTTGTACAGATGACCTTGGTGCGCTGTGCCATTGCCGAAAGGCTTGCTGCATCGTGGCTATCCGCCAATACGAGTGGTACCTCATTCCCTGCGACTTCCGTCCTTACCTGTTCGAGTTTCTCTTTGTTTCTACCAGCCATAGCCCATTTGACTTCCTGGTTTACGCCATAATTGTGGTATAGGTATTCGGCAACCAATCTTCCAGTAAAACCGGATGCTCCCCAAATGATAAGGTCGAATTCTCTTGATGGATTCATATAATCAGTTTGTTCTTTTCGTTAATAAAGTTTCAAATATAATCAGAACTTGTTTGTTAGATTTCCAAGTGGTAGGGAATATAGACACTAATCCCTAATGAAATCAATGACATCCCCTAGGACTTGTTCATCCCTCAATATCCTAAAATGACCTGTGCCCTCCACCGTTTTGAATGTGGAATTGTTCCAGTTTTGATGGACATTCAATGAACGTTCTATGGGAATGACCTTGTCATTTTTGTCATGTATAATCATTACGTCCTCTACATTGACTTTCTTCACATAATCACTCACATTGAGCTTTTTGACATCCACATCAAACTCTGATTCGAACTTATGGATAATCTTGTTCACAACCTTTGGGTGGATATTGTATTGCACGGAAACATCCTCGATTCTTTCTGTGAATTTATCGGGTGTGGTAATGAGTGCATATTTTTCCATATTGAGGTCAGGATTGGAATACAATGCGTAGGTTGTGGCTACACCTCCAAAGGAATGACTGATGAGTTTCCTTGCATCGAATTTCCGGATGAGAACATTCACTAATTCGGTAAATTCAAATAAACTCGTAGGCCCCTTGCTACTATAACCATGTGATGGTCCGTCAAAGGCATAAACATTAAAACCCTCCGCCTTGAGTTTGATGATGAGGTCAGAGAAGTTACCTGCCTGTCCTTCCCATCCATGAATCAAAAGGATATTATCCTTTTTTCCCGGCCAATGATAGAGCTTGATATTAAATTCATTGAATGGGAAATCCTCCTTGATGGCGGTATCCAATACCTTGGTTTCCCTTTCCCTTAATTTTCTGATTTGCGGATTGGTCAGTTGGTCGTAGGCAACATTGACGAAAAACTGAGGGAATAAACCTGATGCTATTCTTGTGATTTGCTTTGTCATGATACTTACTTTTAGACCCTCATTCCTCCGTCAACCCTTAGGGCGACTCCATTCATGTAACTGGCATCCTCACTACTTAGCCAACAGATGGTCTTGGCAATTTCCTCTGGTTGTCCGAATCGTTTCATGGCAATGGACTGCATGACCATTTCCTTGAATTTGGGAGGGGATACTTCATAGAGATTATCCGTAAGTGGTGTTTCGACCATACCCGGACAAACTGCATTGATTCTGATGCCGGATGCACCATATTCAACGGCTGCTGTCTTGGTCATACCTACCACTGCAAACTTAGTGGCTGAGTAGGCTAGGGCCAATGGGAATGATAAGTAACCTGCGAGGGAAGCAACATTGATGATGTTTCCTTTCTTATTGGGTTTCATGACACGTAGTGCGGCCCTCATCCCATAGAATACGCCTGTCTGATTGATGGCAATGACCTTGTCCCATGCCTTATCTCCCAATAGGTGCGTAGGAACAGGTTCGTGTCCGATACCTGCATTGTTAATCATATGATGCAATCCTCCGAAGTACTCAACTGCCTTGTCTACGAGTGCATCCACTTCCTCTACTTTGGAGACGTCCGCCTTGAAAAAATGGGCAGTTCCGCCATTATCCCTGATGGTTGATACAGTGGATTCTCCTGCTTCTGCATTAATATCAGATATGAGAACATTAGCTCCTCTCTTGGCGAATTCGATGGCTGTCGCTCGTCCAATTCCCGAACTGCCACCTGTAATGATGACAGATTGATTTTGAAATTGCATGTCAATAATTCAATAGATGAATGAATACAAGGAATTTCATTATTCACTTGTTGCAAAGACTACATTCTGATACCTGATTTGTTCATGATTTTAAATGGAATCTTATTGGGATGTTTTATAATCTAATGAGTTTGTGAATACTGATTCCTTGTTCATTTTCCAGTCTTAGGAAGTAGATGCCCTGATCATCCAATCGTATGGATAAAGTCGTATTAGGACAGGGGCCTTGTTCAATGATTTTGCCGTCAATACTAAGTACGGTATAGGATTGGATGGAATATTGGCTTGGCCATTCGATATTGAAATGTTGGTCTGATGGATTAGGACTTACCATTACTTGACGTTCTATGATATGGGTATTGGAGGTAGAATTATCCTCGACTCGACCTTTTTTGATGCCATTTCCAAAACTGGTGACCCATATCTCATTTTCATCATAAGGATTGAAGAATACCCTTTGTGGATTGGCAAAATGATATTCATCCAAACGAGTGAAAGTCGGATTTTCGTCCGTAAGATTCTCAGTGTACTGTAATCCATCATGGTTGTCTGCTGTACAGACATATGCAATGTCTGGATTAGTCGGATGAATGGTCATGGAGCGAACCCTATAAAAATCATGGATATTCTCCCAGGTTTGCCCTCTGTCAGTGGTTCGGAATAAACCACCCTGTTCGGTATTTCCCGGTCCCCAATGACTGAATACAGCGGCATACCATATATCATCATTACTAGGAGAAATTTCCACATCCCTGACCCAATACAACATTTCATCATCAGAACGGTCTTCCCAGGTTTGTCCATTATCAGAACTGATGAAAACACCTGAACTTTGTGTGAATCCTGCATTGGTATTCCTTGCGGAATAGACTGCAACCAATGTCCCATCATTCAGGATTTCTATTTCCTTGGGATGCCCCTCTGTCCTGGGGGGCGCAGTGAGTAGGTTGAATGAATTCCCGAAATCATTCGAATAGTAGATGCCCCCATCTTGGCTGTTGGCAATAGCCACATAGAATCTTTCGGAATGATTCGGGTCTACGGCAATATCCACTACCGTCCGCTGAAAGTCGTAGGTGGAAGTCCATGTTTCACCATTATCACTCGATTCGAATAATTCCCCCTCACCATCGTCAATGACTTCATCCGTGAGGTAGGTGCTCTCATACATGTCATGTTTGGAGCAAACGATGGAGTAGAGTTTCCCATTGTCAGGATGTTTGATGCACTTGTAGGTGGTATTGTATTTTTCAGGATATCCATAACCCGTAGACCATGTAGTTCCTTGGTCGTGGCTGATGAAGCCCTGTACATCCGTATAACTGGCAAATATGTCATTTTCCGTAATCCATGTCAGCCACCAGGATGAGGTAACCTCAAGTCCGTTGCTTCCATAGAATTGGTGCTGTGGAGTATTCTCGCTGGCGTTATTGGATTCGGAAGGAAGCGTGTAGAGTGATTGCCATGTTTGTCCACCATCACGGGAATGATGGGAAGTCATATAATCCGTAATAATGATTACATTGGCATTGTTCTGTGCCACTTCCATTCCTACGACAGGGCCCGACCACCACCAATTGTAATCACTTCCGGCTCCTATCCAACCGGTTTGTATATTGGGATTGGCATTGTCATTCTCTGCATCGAATATCATCTGCCAATTATCACCACTATCAATTGATTTATAGACTTCCATTCCCGGAGCATCATATCCTCCGAGGTAAATGGTATTAGGTTCTGCCTCATTGGTATGTATATAACTCGGGTGGAATGATCCTCCATCGGCAGCTGTGTTAAATCCATTTTCCATGCTTTCCCATGAGTTGCCATTTCCATATTCCAGCCGAACGACCTCGGATTCGGGAGCCCAGTAATTGGTAGGGGCATAACCACCCCAAATATCTGGTTTGGTTACGGCATATAAGGTGACTTGTCCGTCGGTTTTTTTACCTGCCATAGAACGGAATTTGTGTTGGCTGGGAAAATCACCATTCAGGCCCTCATTCACGAAAGTTTGACCATCATCATGTGAAACCATCAGTCCTATGTTGGTTCCTACATAAATACTAGTATCATCCCAAAAGATTCCTCCAATATAGATGGTGCCATCACCCACAATAGCAGGGCTGAAAGTAGCACCGCCATCATTGGAAAGGTAGGCTGTGGTATAGCTTAGTACAAAGAGTCGGTTTTCCCTGTGTGGGTCTACGAACATATGGAAGATTTCACCGTTGGCAGGGTCGGATTCCAGTGTATTCCAAGTTTGTCCCCCATCCAAGGATTTGAGTGGTTCATAAGGATTGGGATAGGTTGTGTATCCGAATGAATACAGGATATCGGGATTGGAAGTAAAGAAAATCTTGGAATGGGCTCCTTTGGAAGTGATTTCGTAATAAGGAAGAATATCGAACTGTCCACCAGCATCTTCCGATTTGAAGATACCACCCATATCAGAAGTGATGTAATAGATATGATCATCATGCGGACTAACGGAAGGGAAGAATGTAGCTCCGCCGCCTCCAATTCCGATACTTTCCCAGTTGTCTGGTTGGGCAGTTAGGATATGGCCCAAACATATGAGTATTAGGATGAG
Source organism: Saprospiraceae bacterium (assembly GCA_020631355.1). GTDB lineage: Bacteria > Bacteroidota > Bacteroidia > Chitinophagales > Saprospiraceae > JAHDCE01. The sequence continues at coordinate 27,382 of JAHDHL010000053.1, forward strand.
ATGATTTTTCATGGTAATAAGGATTTGCTGGCATGAAAATATGGAAAATGGACGAATCACGACTTCCTTGCCTACTGAAAATAAAGCATGAAGTCCTTGTAATTATTTTTTAGATTAATCTAAATTTATATTTTTGTTATTCAAAATAAATATTATTTGCCTCTGAAATATTCGGCTGGCTATGATTAAAATATAGGATTATGAGATTATTTACGACTTTGGCCTGTCTTATATTATTCTTGGGATTGGATGCACAAATCATTACTGATCGTCCTGACCAAACTGAGAGTGCCAATACGGTAGGGAAAAGAAATTTGCAGATAGAGACGGGTATTCTGATGAGTTTTGAGGAATTGGTGAATGATAATTCAATTCGTCAAATCGTTTTGCCTACGACCCTGTTTCGTTTTGGTTTGACAGATTGGATGGAGTTGAGATTAGTGAGTCAGTTTGAGATGAATCGGTATTTGGATAGGAATGACCAAGGGATGAGTGATTTGGAAATCGGAACGAAGATTTCTTTTCCAACCAAAGAGGGAAGCGGTACGGAGATTGCATTCCTGACACATTTGGTGGCTCCTATCGGTTCGAATGAGGTATCCGGAGGCACATTCGGTACCATCAATAAGTTATCCATTGCGCATGAATTATCGGAGCATGTGGGATTGGGGTATAATGTGGGATATGATTATTTCACGGAGGAATACCATCAGGCGACTTATTCCCTGGCCTTGGGAGTAGGAGTGAATGATAGGGTAGGGGTCTATATCGAACCTTATGGTGCCCTTGTCAATTTCGAGAATTTCGTCATCAATGCGGATGCAGGATTCACCTATCTTGTGAATCCTGATTTCCAATTGGATTTTTCTTTCGGAACCGGATTGAATCGAAGAATGAATTATGTTTCTGTGGGATTGAGTTGGATTACCCGCCGAAAGGATAATTAAACAGGGAGCATTCTATCTTTTGGTGAACGTATAGCGTTTTGTTTCTATCCTTATATGTGGGTCATTGTCATTATCATAGTATTCTAGTATTTCCTGCTGTTCGATAATCAATGTCTCATTGGTATATTGAAGGACACGGAACGCACGATTATCTATATCATTTTCTTCAGCGTTAAAGTAAATACTATCATTGGCTATGCTCCAAGTGCCACTGCCCCATTTAAATTCCGTTTCTACAAGGAAACTTCCGTTTGATTCTATCAATACTCCATCACGATATTGATTGTGTTCGGAGTAGATGGAACCATTTGTGGCAAGGTAGGTAGATTCATCTTCTTCAAGTATTAGAAAGCAATTGAGATAGGATCTTCCATCCTGATATCCCAAATAATAATACTGCTGATTAGGGGCTGTAATTCTGTAATGCTATCCAAACGTGAATCGAAGAAATCAGACAGATTCCATGCATCGGGATGATTGTAATATTGGGGATCTTCCTCCTTTTTACAGGCAGAGATGATTAATATTGATAGGAATGCCAGAAGTAGAATTTGATTTTTCATGAGGTGGTATTTTATAGCTTAACGTATTGATTGTGAAGAATGTGTATTCGGAACTTGGATTTTATTGGAACTGGTGATGGTCACTACTTGATTGGGTTGGTAGTAAAGGGTATATTGTGAATCTAATTACCTATGATGTTATGGATGTCCAAGGCGAATATCAAGTATTGAAAGGTTATATCGGAGACGATGGTAAATTTACCCGATTTCCTGGCAAGAGAGAAAAAGAAAAGCAAACCCTCATGTTACGTTGGTTATCTGAAAAATTCGAAACCAATCGAAAGTATTCAGAAATGGAGGTGAATGCCGTTCTGAATGAATACCATAGTTTTAATGACCCGGCCACACTCCGAAGACTGATGTTTGGTCATCGTTTTCTGAATAGGACATTGGATGGCCGTTCTTATTGGGTAGTGGATTAGAAAACATTTTAAAATAATCCGTATTCCGTTTTAGATACCCAAGTCTTTAGCCACACTCCTTTGTTGTACCTTATCTGATAATCCAATTTGAATATCGGACTTGTATATATATATAATGGAATGACTTTTATTTGCTTGTTATTGCAAAATTAGTACAAAGAGCTACCTATATCAGTTTAAAACAATAACTTT
>JAHDHL010000090.1 GCA_020631355.1 Saprospiraceae bacterium
ACTGCATGGGTTTCTAGGTATTGGCAGCTAAGAGATAAGATAGAAGAGTATAATGAGAAGAATACTTTAGCTTTCTTAAGTAAATTTGGGGAATATGTATTGTAAAATGGAGTTTTTGAGAAATTCTTTCCCCCATTTTATCCCCGAAGCTAAAAAATAAAAGTGCAAAACATTGATTAACAACGAATTGCACTTTTTACTAGCGGTCTGGACGGGACTCGAACCCGCGACCCCCTGCGTGACAGGCAGGTATTCTAACCAGCTGAACTACCAGACCTTGGTATTGTTTATACTACTAACTTTCTGTAGCGGTCACAAATGTAAATTAGTTTTTCATATTTGTCAAATACTTATGGGAAAAAAGTTAAAAAAAATTTCTCGGAGGCCGTTGTAAGTTCCTATTTGTTAATTTTGCATTACTTAAAGTGATTTGTTATTTTGGGTGACCTTTATCTTATCAGACCCAATTTTGGGAATTGGATTCACCCATTCTACCAATCATTAGATTACCGATAAAAATCAAAGATTTATGGTATTTCTCGATTTTGAACGTCCCTTGGAAAAGCTTTACCAGCAATTGGAGAAAATCCAAGAGATTGAGGCACAGGGAGATGTGGATGTGTCCGCAACGATTAAGGAGCTTGAGAAAAAGATAAAGAACCAAAGGAAAGAAATCTATAGTAACCTTTCCGGATGGCAGAAAGTCCAACTGAGCCGTCACCCTGAGAGACCCTACACCTTACACTATATCAATAGTATCTGTAAGAAATTCACCGAATTGCATGGAGATAGATACTTTAAGGATGATAAGGCAATTGTAGGCGGAATTGGAAAAATAGATAATGAAACAGTCGTTATCATAGGTCATCAGAAAGGAGTGAATACCAAAATGAGGCAGTATAGGAACTTTGGTATGGCCAATCCCGAAGGATATAGAAAGGCGCTCAGACTGATGAAAATGGCCGAACGATTCGGTTTTCCAGTGGTTTGCCTGATTGATACTCCTGGTGCTTATCCGGGCATCGAGGCAGAAGAAAGAGGACAGGCAGAAGCCATAGCACGTAATCTTTTCGAAATGGCCCAACTAAGAACACAAATCGTTTGTGTGGTGATAGGAGAAGGAGCATCAGGAGGAGCGATAGGTATAGGACTTGGGGATAAGGTCACAATGATGGAGAATACCTGGTATTCCGTTATTTCACCTGAATCTTGTTCCTCTATCCTTTGGAGAAGTTGGGACTATAAGGAACAGGCTGCAGAAGCACTTAAACTTACGGCTGAACACATGTTAGAGTTCGGTCTGATTGATAATATACTAAAGGAACCCCTAGGGGGAGCTCATTCCGCCCCCGAGGAAATGTGTAAGATTCTGAAAAAACACATCAAGAAGGAAATCGCCGAACTAAAAGCCATACCCATGGACGAATTGTTGGAAAGAAGAATCAACAAGTACAGTAACATGGGAGTCTACAGTAACCAATCTGAAATCAAGGAAGGTGAGGTAGCAGAAAAATAAAACTAAACTAAGGAGAAATGTCATTTCTAGAATCCATAAGGTTAAAACTGCATCGCTATTATCTCCGTAAGGAAATAAAGAAGCAAAGTTCAGTTGAACGCAAGTCCCAATCATTCGATGATGCAGGAAAAATAGGTATCCTCTTCAATGCATCAGATAAGGATCAGGAAAGACTCGTTTTGCAATATGTGGAAAGACTTAGGAATAAGAGCAATAAGAAAGTATCTATCCTAGGATTTTTTGATGACAAGGAAGAAAGGGACTATTCCATATTCAAGTATTATTCCCTTAAGGATTTGGATTGGCTGTATCGCCCGAAAAAGGACGATGTAAGGAGTTTTATGGAGAATAACTTCGACATAGCCATTAATTTTCTGGGACAGCCACATATTCACGCAGATTTTGTAATGGCACTATCCAAAGCCAAGCTTAGGGTAGGCCGCAATTCCAATAATACGGATTCATATGATTTGATGATCAATGAAAAACAGAATGACCCGGCTCATTTTGTAGGCCTCGTTGATATGTATTTGAGAATTTTCAATAAGAAACCGAATGAACCACAACCAGTTTAGGGGAACGGGAGTGGCGCTTGTAACTCCATTCAAAAACGGAGCGATAGATTTTTCAGCCTTGGAAAAGGTCATCCTCAATTGTATTGATAGAGGGGTGGATTATTTGGTTTCCCTAGGAACTACCGGAGAGTCACCGACCCTGACCAAAGAGGAGAAAAAGAAAATATTGGATTTCACCATAAGGGTGAATGCAGGTAAGGTCCCGATAGTAGCCGGATTCGGAGGGAATGATACACAATCCATTATTCGGTTTATGAATGAATATCATTTCGAGGGAATTGATGCCATTCTGAGTAGTAGCCCTGCATATAACAAACCGAGCCAGGAGGGAATCTACCAACATTATATGGCTCTTGCAGAGCATGCTCCGAGACCCATTATCATTTATAATGTTCCCGGACGTACCAGTTCCAATATTGAAGCGGATACCACACTTCGATTGGCCCATGCGTCCCGCCAATTCATAGCCATAAAGGAGGCCGCCTATGATTTGGGGCAAGCTTCACGAATCATCAAGCATAGACCCAAGGATTTTTTGGTATTGTCAGGGGATGATACCATAGCCTTACCCTTATTGTCAATAGGAGGTGATGGTGTTATTTCTGTCATTGCCAATGCCTTTCCGGAGGAGTTTTCCTGTATGATTCGCCTAGGATTGCAGGATGAATATGCAGCAGCGTCCAAGAAGCATCTGAGGCTTTACGATATCCACAAATGGTTGTATCAGGATGGTAATCCATGTGGTATCAAGGCTACTATGGAAATGATGGGATTATGTTCAAGGGAAACAAGATTACCTTTGGTGCCCATTAGTCAGGAGGTCGAGGAAGAACTGAAAAAGGAATTGGTGAGAATCAATGCCATTGTTCCTGATGACGCAATAGCCTGATGACGAATAATATTAGGATGTTATTCATCATAATCTAATGAAAAAGGGATTGTAGCATATGCTACAATCCCTTTTTGCTCATTTGGAGTCACAATTCTAATCAATGAAAAAGGATTCCATTTCATAGGAATTAGGAACGAGTCTATTCCTCGAGCCATTTTCATCCTTGATATTGAATGCGAACTTATTACAGTGGTTCACCGGAGCAGCATTATCCTTTTCATATCGATATTGCAACATCAGTTTCTCCGCTCGCTCAAGTACCACAGGGTCCTTGATGGTGGATTCACTTGGAATGGCAACAGCTTTCGTTACCTTTCCGAATCTGCTGATACAAATATCCAATACAATCAGCCCTTTCTTACCCATGGCCATCGCCTTGATTTGGGTAAGGCTGGGTCTCTTGATGACCTTTCTCGCAAAACCATATCCACTTCCATCTCCGATACCTCCACCATCGTCATTTCCACCATTTCCACCATTTCCGGGATTGCCACTGGAAGAACCATTGGGCTTACCCGGTGTACCGGGAGTATTTCCACTTCCACTATTGGTATTGGAAGAATTCCCCGTACTCGGTTTACTTGGCTTGGGTGGTTTGCTTGGTGTTGTTGGTTTGGACGGTTTATCACTAGGCGGACTAGGCGTTGATGGCTTAGGCGGCTTAGGTGGTTGAGGAGGCGCAGGTTTGGGTGTAGTCGGTGCCGATACAGGTGATTCTTCCGGAGAAGTCTGTACAGGTGGACTAGGCGGTGTGGGCTCTGGTGGTGTAGGCTCTGGAGCCGGGTCCGGAACTTCTGGTTCCATAGGTTCGGAGGTCTCCGCATCAGGACTCTCAGGGGCAGCTTCCTGCTCCATAGGGTCCTCCGTATCACCCAATGCATCATCAGGGTCTGAAGAACCCGATTCGTCAAAGGGAATTTCCTCTATTTCAGGAGGCGGTGGTGGTGGCGGGACATAATTAGCCAGTTGAACAATGATTTCGGATTTCTCCGGCGGTTCATTCTTCAAAAAGGGAATCAATCCGATTATGAGTAATACCACATGTATAAAGAAAGCAATGACCAAGCCCCTTCGCTTGTTCTTCTTTTCTTCTACTTCCTCTGTATGGTTATCAGTTACCATGACTTGAAAATTTAGCTCCGAAAATCACCCTAATTCCGTGCTGATTCTTTCTTGGATAAAGATTTTAGCACGACCACTACAATGTAAGGGATTCAACACAATAATGCCCAAATTTATTGTAATGTTCTATGAATAAAGGTTTAAAGTATCTTAATTCTTGGTTAAATGCGCTTATCGTACTATGATTTGTTAACCAATGGTTTATACTTTTTACCCTACTGCCTATGGATAATCCGTAGACAGTATCCATAGATAGGAAGATAGGCACTTCCAGGGCTGTTTTCCCTATTATTATCCGTCTGTTCCTGAAAGGATATTCAAAACGACTGACGATACAGAACTGAAAAATGGACCGTTCAGGAATTCAATCATCAAAAGAATCAGAAAGGATGAAGTTGGGTAATAACGATAAGATGGCTATTGAAGTCGGAGTATTATTGACAATGCGCTGCAATCTAGGATGGCAGCTGAAATCATGGCAAATGGAATGATGAACGGCACAGACCAGACATCAAGAATTAAGGATTATGCCATAGATGTATTGGAACAATTGGCCGTTGAATCTGTATGATGGAATATCTCCCGTGAAAAAAAATAATTTCCCAAAAACGCCAAATGTCACAGATTTTTAGTCGCTTCCTAAGCCTGGTTTAGGAATTGGGCCTGCGAAAAAATCGAAAATACCACCAAAACATCGTGGTATTAATGTTATGTCCATATCTACATTTCGGGAGTAGTCCTTTTATGTTCGTCGATGATTTACTTGGATAAGGGAGATGAAATCCTTACTTTGTGGAAGCTCTTTGATAAGTCGGGCTTTTTCTTTTTTTTTGGCACTGTCACAAAGTGCCTCAAAAAAAAGTGTTAAAATTTTGAATT
>JAHDHL010000015.1 GCA_020631355.1 Saprospiraceae bacterium
CCGTAATGCATATTGGTAATGCGAATCTGCCATTCGGTGGGGTGGGTGAAAGTGGCATCGGTGCTTATCATAGCCAATCCACATTTGATACATTCTCACATATCAAGAGTGTACTCCATAAGTCACCGGGTGTAGATTTGGACATCAGGTATGCGCCCTGGGGGAAAAATTACAGCAAACTGAGATTCTTGGTGAAGAAATTCATGTAATGAGAATCAATCTGAAAAGAAAGGGGCCTAGATTATTTCTAGACCCCTTTCTTTTTTATTGTTAACTCCTATTTCCTATTCACATCCATCAATCCAAAATCACCTCCGTGGCTCCGGTTCCGTATTTCGGATGGTATTCATTCTTGAACGTCCGTACATTCGGGTGTTGCATCAGGAGGGTTGCTATCTCATTCTTCAGCTTTCCTTTCCCGTGTCCATGTATGACGAAGACCTTGGGTATACCCAATCGTACCGCTTGGTCGATGTAATGATTGAATGCATTCAGTTGGGTTCGTAGGATTTCGCCATTGGACATCTTCGAATGGTCGCCAATGATTTTCTCAATATGCAAATCCTTTTCCAAAGGGAAATTGGCATATTTCTGTACATCTGCCGTGCCCCATTCCTTGTAGTTGATACTCCTGGGTCTACGAATGGGTTTCTTTGAAATTTCCTTTTGGGTGTATTTCTTTAATGATTCAGATTTATCCTTGAGCTGATAAGGCTCGAATAATTTATAAACATGTGCCTGTCTCCCCAATAGTGGCGCTGTTTTTTTTCTGGCAAAGAATTGTTTCGGCTTCAGTTTCAGCTCCTTTACCAACCAATCAGACATCCCTTCCGTACTCACCTGCCTGCAACTCATATGGAATACCGGATTATCACTCAGGTAGTCAGCTGGCATTTCCATGATGCGCAAGAACGCTACCGGGTCCACCTTCCCATTCAGCTTCTTGATGGATTGTCCCTTAATCTTGATTTCCAATTCATATAAGGCTTGATATTGGGTATCATTCAAAAGAAAGACCCCATATCGATGCATGGAACCATCGGATAATAATTCGAAAGCAATCTGGATACCCTCACTTTTCAGAATCTCATATTGCCTTTCAGGAAAAGGCATGGGATTGACAGGCTGTTCCGTTTTGGCCGAAATGACCTTGGCTTTGACGGATGATTGATCAAGGTTCCTATCCACTCGCTCCAAATGCTCAGGAGAAGCAGGGATTTCCACACCGTTACCCACATCCACTATGAACATCCCATCTTCCAGATGGTCAACTATCTTCCCCTCCGTACCCGTATGAAGAAAACGAACCTTATTCCCAATTCCCAACAGCATTCCCATAATTTGTTTACTTGTATTTACTATAACCCCTTAGCAAAAGTGGAATCCAACCAATAATCGGTATGTAATAACAAATCGTAATAGGATTCCTCAACATGAATAACAATGGTGCAAAGAAACCAAATTTCATCTGAATCGGCTGCCCCGTTTTCTTATACCGTTTCCATTGTCTTTCAAATTCACCGAACAAAAGAGGCCAAGCAATCGGAAACATGAATGGAAAATACTTCATATTCTTCCATATCGTAGCATACAATTCCTTTCTCCTGTAGGGATGCTTGCCATATGTCGCCACATTCTCATCCATATCCTGTTGCATCGATTCCCTAATCTTATCCCTCACTTCATTGATATCATCCTGTGTCAATTCCCCATAGGGTTTATCCACCCAATCTGAAGGCCGAATGCGCTTTCCCCGGACAAATGTCATTTTAGCCGGCATGGAAAAATAGAACATCCAAGGCAACAACAATAGCAATGGCGTATGGATACCCATAGGCAAAAATGGAATTCCGATTTTCTGAACCAACTTATTGATCCATTGAAAACTATATGTATATGGATTCAGGTACTCTCCATTAATGGTAGTGAATGGTACAACATCCGTCTTGTACTTAAGGGACATCCGTACGAATGAAGTCGCAAAGCGCTGTAATTTATACTTATTGTTGAATCCCTTACCAATACCCGGCACTCCCTCCGGAAACACCATTACATTGGCATGGGGATAATGCATCATGGTTTCGAAATTCTTATATGTCGCATCCACTCCCGAACAACGTTTCCAGAAATGGTGAATCATGAAAGGATTCATCAGTTTTGTCCGTGAGAGTGTCGGTGCGACCAATGGACGTGGTACCTCATTCGACTCATAATTCTTTTCTCTCAAGGAATATCCCATGTAAGTCACTCCATCCCAAGGAAAAGCCATCCCCGAATGGTTACTAATGACAATAACCGGATGGTCCGGATTGTTCCTTTCCATCTGGTCCTTTTCAAAACCAATCTTCTCAGTCCTAAAAAATATATCCATAGGAATGTGCAGGGCATGCTCTACCAAAGCCCTACAATACTCCGTATCGAAGTGATCAAAATATATCTTTTGATTCTCCTTGATGGATAAGGACAAGGCCTCATCGGTTATTTGTTCCATAACATTGGTCCTTTTGGATACATCATAAAGTTAGTTAACAAGATGGTAGAAACAAAAGAACAGAATAAATAGGATACCTTTATGGTACAGACTAGAGGATTATGAAAATATTGGTTATTCGCTTCAGTTCCATCGGGGATATCGTACTAACAAGTCCGGTACTGAGGTGTCTACACCAGCAAATCGGGGCGGAAGTTCATTTCCTGACCAAGCCATCGTTCGCATCCATCAACAAGGCCAGCCCCTATGTTTCCAAAGTATGGACGACTGACCAACAAGATCTCATTCCCTCATTGAAAAAGGAACGATTCGATCATATAGTGGATCTACACCACAACCTCAGGTCACTGAAAATCAAACTGGGTTTATCCCGGCCTGCTACCTCATTCCATAAGGCTAATCTGGAAAAATGGCTGATGGTCAATTTCAAAATCAATAGATTACCAAATACACATATCGTAGACAGGTATATGAATACCGTGAGAAGATTGGGTGCTGAGAATGATGGAAAAGGTTTGGATTTTTTCATTTCACCCAAGGATGAGGAAAAGGGACAAATATTCATTGAGCAGTTCGCCATTCCCAAATCCTACTTAGCATTGGTACTGGGTGCACAACATGCGACAAAGGTTCCTTTGCTGGAACAATACCAACAATTCATCCATACATATAATGGGCATATCGTACTGATTGGTGGACCTAATGAAGTACAAATCGCCAACCAAATCCTACTCCATGATAACATTTCCAATAGTGTGGGAAAACTCACAATAGGAAGTTCTGCTTACTTAGTCAAGCATGCAGAATGGGTACTTACTCCTGATACCGGAATGATGCATATAGCAGCTGCATTTGATAGGAATATCGTGTCTATTTGGGGAAATACCACCAAGGAATTGGGGATGTATCCCTACATACCCAACCATACAGAAAATCAGTCCATTATCATTGAGAATCAAAATGTAAAATGCAGGCCTTGTTCGAAGATAGGATATCCACAGTGTCCGAAAGGACACTTTGATTGCATGAAATCACACGATTTCAAAGTGATAGCCAATCGACTAAATCAAGGCAAAATTGATATTAACGGGTAAAAACTATTGTAAATTATAGTCAAAAGGTTAAATTAGCCGAGTATTCCAACGCACTTACAAGTGTATTGGCCCATATCCCCTTAAAGAACTGCTACAATTAATTATAAACGAATAATTCATTTTGATGCATCAAAACATACTTATCATGTTCCGTATCAGATTTATCATTTTCTTCTTTGCATCACTGATGGTTACAAGTGGTGTATTCGCCCAAGACATACATTACACACAATATAATCTGGCTCCAATGACGCTCAACCCCAGTTTGACTGGTAAGTATGAGGGTACATTCAGAATCGGTGGATTGTATCGTGACCAATGGAGAAGTGTCATTTCTAACCAATTCGTAACACCATCCGTATATTTGGATGCTCCAGTATTCTCTTTCGGGAAGAAGCACTGGATTGGTGTGGGTGCTGTACTTGTGAATGATAAGGCTGGTACCGTGGCCTTAACCAATACCAGTATCATGGGTAGTTTATCCGTACACTTCGGTTTGGGTAGCGGCAACACAGTGCTTTCCATCGGAGGTCAGGGTGGAATGGTCCAAAAGAGAGTCGACAAGACCAATGCACGATTCGAAGATGAATTAGCACCGGGTGGTGGTGGTCAAGGAACCAGTGCCGACCTGAATAATATCGTTGACGATAATATTTCATATGGTGATTACAATGCCGGTATATCCCTTCATTCCAAGTTGAATAAGAACATGGATTTCAATATCGGATTTTCCGTCATGCACCTTTCCCAACCGAACTATACCACATTCACCGACCAATTCGCAGGCACACTGAATCCTGATGAACTGGATCAACCTATGAGAATGGTTGGACATGGTCAGTTCAATGCTGGTCTGTCTGAAAAGTGGACACTTTCACCTACTTTCCTATACCAAGTCATTCAGGGAGCTGATGAAATCATGATTCAAACCATGGCTGGACACCACTTCAATAAGGAAAAGGACATCACATTGAGCTTTGGTGCAGGTTACCGTCTTAGAGATGCAGCTTCTGCCCTCCTCGGTTTTGACTACAAGGGCTTCAAGGTCGGTGTTGCATACGATGTGAACATTTCAGACTTGTCCGTAGCCAGTGCCAACAGAGGTGGATTTGAATTAGCGGCTTCTTATATCGCCAAGATTCGTAAGCCACCAGTTGTAAAGCCAGTTATTTTCTGTCCACGTTTCTAATGCTATTGGCAACAGAACTATCAAACATTCAAAATCAAACAGTCATTTAATACATATACGATGAAGAAACTATCTGTCTTTATTGCCATCTTATTTGGATTTTCCATCGCAATCCAAGCCCAACCTTTTGGTGGCAAGCTCAAGAAAGCACAAAAACTGAAAGTTGCCGACGAGCAATATGACATAGGAGACTATTACAATGCATTAGAATGGTATAACAAGGTATTGGAAGAAGACCCATCGGATGTAGCCGTTATCGGAAAGGTAGCCGATGTGCATCTGAAACTAAGGGATCTTGATGCCGCACAGGACTGGTTTGCCAAAGTAGTGAAGAAAGATAAGGGTAATCTTTATCCTGATGCTGCTTATCACTATGGTAGAATCCTTAAGATGAATGGCGAATTAAGTGAAGCGAAATCCGTTCTGGAGGGTTATATCAAAGGTTCCAATAATGCTACTTTAAGAGAACTTGCTGGTGTGGAAATCGAAGGTATCGCATTAGCTCAGAGCATGAATGCAGACGAAGATGTGACTGTTTCCGATGCAGGTGATAATATCAATTCTCCTTACACTGACTTCTCTCCTATTTATGGAGCCAATGGCGAAATGTTCTATGGCGCCATGGTTTCTGAGGAAGTAGTAGTGATGGATGGGAGTTCAAATGATTATTTTGCAAAGATTTATACTTCCTCCAAGTCCGGTAGTGGTTGGGGAGAAGGTACACAATTGGGTACCAATATTAACCGTCCGGGTGTACACACCGGAAACGTTACCATTTCTGCTGACGGTGAAAGAATGTACTTCACTCGTTCAGAACTTTCTTCCAATAGAATGACAGCAAGTTCACTTTATATGAGTGAGCGTACTGCTAATGGTTGGGGACCTGCTTATCCTGTTGATGGTTTGGGTGATTACATCGTAAAGCACCCTGCTGTAGGTAAGGCTTTTGGAAAAGAAGCTTTATTCTTCGTTTCTGACATGGCTGGAGGCAAAGGGGGAATGGACATCTATTACTCCACAATCGAGGGAGACAAGTTGGGTTCTCCTGTTAATGTAGGTGACAAAATCAACACTGTAGGAGATGAATTGACACCATCCTATGCTGACGGTGTTCTTTATTTCAGTTCCAATGGTCACCCTGGAATCGGAGGTTTGGATGTATTCAAATCAGAATGGACAGGAAGTTGGGATACTCCGGTAAATGCCGGTAAGGGTATCAATTCTTCTTATGATGATATTTATTTCTCATTGGATGAGACAGGATACAATGGATTTGTTGTTTCCAACAGACCATCTGAGCGTTCATTAAAGAGTAAGACTTGTTGTGATGATATCTATGATGTGAATATCGAAGAAGTTATCCTTGATTTGCAAGCATTGTCATTCACATCTGAGGATGGAAGCCCACTTAAGGGAGTTACCGTTCAGTTGATTCAGATGGTAGATGGTTCCGAAGGAGCTACAGAAAAGTCTACTGAAGCCAGCACAAACAAGTTCGGATTCCCATTGGATAGGGATATGGCTTATAAGATCATTGCTTCCAAGGATGGTTTCGAAGATGCAGTCGCTCAATTCAATACAGTCGGAATGAACAAGACTGCAACCATTGAGAAGAAGCTGACATTGGCTCCTATCAAGCCTATCATCGAGGAAGTAATCGTATATGATACCATTAAGAGTCAAACACCAATTCGCTTGAATAATATCCTTTATGATTTCAACAAGTCCAATATCCGTACGGATGCTGAACAGGATTTGAATTTGGTACTGAACTATATGGTTTCCTATCCAGACCTTGTCATCGAGTTGGGTTCACATACGGATGCCATCGGTACGGATGGTGCCAACCAAAGATTATCCCAAAGACGTGCTGAATCAGCAAAGAATTGGTTGATTGAAAAAGGAATCTCGGGAGAAAGAATCCAAGCCGTAGGTTATGGTGAGTCACAGCCGATTGCTGAGAATCAATTCGCCGATGGTGCCGATAACCCTGAGGGTCGTCAGTTGAATCGTCGTACGGAGTTCAAAATCATCGGTGGACCTAAGTTCATCGTGAACCAAAGAGTTGAGAAGCGAGTCGTGAAAAAGGAAGTTAAGAAGTAAATTTTCCATAGAGGGAAAACAAAACGAATAACAAATACTTTGAAAAACCATTCTGGGTCAACCGGGATGGTTTTTCTCTTTTTAAGGAGTTGAGAATGAATGGATTTGATTCTGAGCTTTTAATGACTAACGCTGCCTCAAAAGAGATTTTTTAACATTATTTTAGTTAAAATTCTCTTTTTCGTTAAAAAATATAGACCTTGTTGGAACCTTTCCAAAGGACTAAACATAACATACTTAAAGGCTGGTTTTAAAATCGCGAGAAAATGGATTATAAGTTCATCTTCAAAGGTCGCTTGGATTTCGGCAACAAGCGTAGCTTTGACAATGTATTGAACATGTATGATTGGAAAGTAACCAATCATTACAAAAAAGATGTTCAGTTTGATGAGGAAGAATTGTTCGACGAAGATCAATTCTGTGCCTCTTTTCCTCGTTCCCTTGTACTGCATGGGACGAAGAAGAATTTCGATGCTAATAGTAACCTATTAGCTTACCTTTCCGAATTTGCTGTTTCTGGTCAAATGGAAATGTGGATGATTAAGGATCGTCAGGTTGAGAGCTACCGATTGGTAGAACCTGAGGGTGACCGTGCTGCCATCAACAATTTCACCAAGGGAAGAAGACTTTCTATCAGTGAGGGAAAGAGTGAGGAAGCTATCGCTGCTTTGGATATTGCCATCCAAAAATATGAAAAGCATGCACAGGCATACGAAAGACGAGCTTATGTCAATACCCTACTGAAAAAGTATCACGATGCTGAGCGCGATTATACCAAAAGTATCAATATCTATGCAGGTGCACCAGAACCTTATTATGGCCGGGGTATCCTACATAAGATACAACAGAATCTAGAACAAGCTGCAGACGACTTCGATACGTCCATCAAACGCTCCATTCCATTACAGCCTATCCACTGGAAATCCAGAAGGAGGAAAGCCGAAGCTTTAATCGAATTGGAAAAATTTGAGGAGGCAGCCAAGGAATTGCGATTCTTTACCATCAGGAAATATGCCGATACTGATCCTAACTTCAAATATCTAAGAAAAGCATTCTTTGATTATGGCCTTTGCCAATACAAATTAGGAAATCATAAGGAAGCCAACGAACTGTTTGATAAGGCACTGGCTTACCATGAGGGCAAGGATGCTCCCATGACGGAAGAATTGCTATACTACAGAGGAATGGCTCGACATAAGGCAGGATTACCAGATTTTGAGGATGACCTCAAGGAAGCTGCCAAGGCAGGCAACTCCAAGGCTGCTGCTGCATTGGAAGAAGTAGTCTCCTAATATTCATCTTATATCCTAACCATGCACTATGCCGGATAAGAATAACCAACAATACATTGTAGGGCTTGTCGTTAATCGATATGTCCTCATTCTTTTGGGGTTGGTGGCCATTGGTTGTGTGGTATGGTATTTCGGTGAAATCGTATCCTATGTTCTGATTGCCTGGGTCTTTTCCATGGTAGGCAGACCTTTGATGAATCTTTTCCAAAGAATTCGGATAGGTGAATATCAGGTGAGTCCATCCGTAAGTGCAGGGCTTACCCTACTTACGTTCTTTGCAGGTGTAGTCCTGTTCATCTCCCTTTTTGTTCCCCTATTGGTCGAACAGACCCGAAACCTGGCTTCGGTCGATTATGGTGCCATTGCAGTTGCATTGGAGGAACCATTGAATTATATCAATGAGCTCGCAGACCGATATGGCCTCAAATTTGGAGACAGAACACCAACCCAGCAAGTAGAGGAAACGCTGAGGCAGTACTTCAACCCGGAAGAAATCACCAAATGGTTGGGAGGACTGGTCGGATTTGCAGGCAATATCCTCATTGGTTTCTTTTCCATCACTTTCGTGGCCTTTTTCTTTCTCAAGGATTCCCAACTCTTTACCAGAACCTTACAGAACCTGACACCCAATTGGGCTGATGATAAAATATCCAACGTCGTATCGGAATCATCCAAGATGCTTACCAGATATTTTAGTGGCATTGTACTACAGGTACTTATCATAACGACAGGAATATTCATAGGATTGAGTATCCTTGGTATTGAAAATGCCCTTTTGATTGCATTCCTTGCTGCATTATTCAACGTCATCCCTTATGTGGGCCCTATCATCGGAGGTGCCTTGGGATTGTTCCTTACTCTTACGTCAAATCTGGACTTGGAATTCTACAATCAGATGTTGCCGCTCATGGGTAAGGTTGCCATCATATTCTTCATCATGCAAATGGTGGACAACTTCCTTTTGCAGCCATTCATCTTCTCAAATCGGGTATTTGCCCATCCCTTGGAAATCTTCATCATCGTATTGGTGGGTTCTCAAGTAGCAGGAATCCTGGGAATGGTCATCGCCATTCCTTTCTATACTGTATTCAGAATCATTGCCAAGAATTTCCTTTTCGAATTCGATGTTATCAAAAATATCACCAGAGGCCTCAATACTGATGAACAGCCGGTGGCCTAGTATTCCTTTCCTAATCCAGACCTAAGCTGCGGACATGTGGACCATTTACCGATACAGGAAAATCATCCTTTCATTAGTCTTTCTTACTATTATTGCTGGTAGTATAGGATATTATTATTGGAGAGGATTACATGATATCGACCAGTTCATATACGATAGGACCCATCAGAATGAAAGTGTGCAATCCATAGAGGAAATGAATCGGATCCTTGATTCTTACCCCACAGTAGCATACAGGGATATGGAAAAGGAGTATTTGGATTATACCCTATCCAATACTGCTAAATACAAACCCATGCTAGCCCGCAGCGAATACATTCTGATTCCGAGAAAGGATATGTATCGGAAAATTGTTGGGGAATTCAGAATCAGACATTTCATGTGCAGGGATAAATACTATAAGGAATCCCAGTATGAGGAAATATATTGGCTTGTCAATAGAAAACTGCTGTTCAAGACATTGGAACTCATTGAGACCTTGCAGGCAAAAGGATACAACCCCTACGGCTTCTATATTCGTAATGGACATCGCCATCCTATGTATAATGAAAAGATAAAAGGTGCTTCCAAAAGTAGGCACATCAAGGGTGAGGCTGTGGATATCGTTATTCAGGATATCAATCTGGATGGAAAATCCAATCAGGATGACAAAACCATCGTGTATGATTTACTGAATAAGGAAATCATTGGAGATACTGGAGGAATCGGCAAGTATCCCGGAACCATGTCCATTCATTATGATGTAAGAGGGAAAAGAGCCAGATGGGATTCCTACTGAATCCTTTCAGTTCGCCCTAAATTTCATTCTAATTATAAAAAATTATTTTCCTCTGGGAACTATATGGATAGTTCAGGCGTTCCAATCATATCGACACTTAGTTTATTTTTTAAACTTACTTAAAATTCTTGCTATATGATAGGAGCAATCGCAGGGGATATTATCGGATCGAGATATGAGTTCAGGCTCAATCGAATGAAACAAACAGACTTCCGACTTTTCCATCCCAAATCAAAATTCACAGATGACACCATTCTTACCGTAGCCATAGCTGAGAGTCTACTCTATGAAATCCCATATGAGGAATCATTGAAAACATGGGGCAATCGCTATCTCAATGCCGGATATGGTCGCAATTTTAAGAAATGGCTAAAAGGAGAAATGACTGGCCCCTATGGAAGCTATGGCAATGGCTCTGCAATGCGTGTTAGTCCATGTGGCTATCTCAAGACTTTGGAAGATGCACTTGAGGAAGCAGAAAAAAGTGCCATGCCAACCCACAATCATCCTGAGGGAATTAAAGGTGCCCAATCTGTAGCTGCAGCCATTTTCTTATCCAGGAATGGTTCCAGCAAGGACGATATCAAAGAATATATCGAAAATCAATTTGAATATGACCTAAGCAGAACACCAGATGATATCCGTCCGAACTACAAGTTTGATGTAAGTTGCCAGGGTTCCGTACCTGAAGCTATCATTTGCTTCTTACACAGTAACGATTATGAGGAAGCAGTCCGCTTGGCTGTTTCTTTGGGTGGCGATACGGATACACAAGCTGCCATTGCAGGTTCCATAGCCGAGGCATTCTATCAGGGTATTCCGGATCATGTGTTACACAGTACCATCCCTTATCTTCCGGATGAAGTACTGGACGTCGTAGAACAATTCAATAAGAGATTCAATCCAAGTCACAAACTGGTCCTATCATAAATATATCCATGCCCCTAGCCTAAATTATACTTAGGCTAGGGGTTTTCATCGTTTGAATGAGATAACAGTCGTATCTTTGGGTAAGTCAATTTGATGATATGAGCCTCAAAGGTTATTTCCTACGCCACTTCTACATTTATCTCAGGCAATCCTACCCATTCCTGAGTATTGTCATATTGATTGACCTACTCCCGCTTGTTGCTGTTTTTTGGTTGGGATGGTCAGCTATGGATGCCATCTACCTCTATTTCTTGGAGACTATCATTCTTTTGGGGTTTACCATGGCCAAGATGTGGAAAGCGGAATATATCCTAGCCCTGCTGAATGAAAAGGCCAAGGAAATCATAAGAAATCCTGAATTGGCGGAAAAGAAACAGGAAGAAGCAGAACCTACCGACAGTAGGTGGAACCTAGGACTGAAAATGCCCAAAATGCCTAAGATGACATGGGCCAAAAAGGGGTTCAGAGGATTACTCCATTCTACCTTTCTATTCCTCAACATACCTTTCATTCTTATTCAGATGCTTGTCATCTCATTGATTTCAGGCAATGGATTCTCGTTATCAGGCTTTTTGGATTATAATGTCGGAAAGATTGAACTGGGTTTCATGACCATCAGTTTACTCCATGTCATCCTATTCATGCTGTTCATCGAACATGCCATTTCCTATACATCAAGGTATCTGGGAGATGAGGAATACAAGCATACAGGACTGATCAATGAGGCATTCGGTTTTAGTATCCGTATCCTATTACAACAGGTCTTGCTTATCGGATTATTGGCTATGATTGTGTCACTTGATGCAGGAAAATCCACCATTATCTTCCTGATACTCCTAAAGACATTCATTGATGTCTTTTCCTATATCACCAATAGGATTTGGGGTGGATTGAAAGGAAAAATGGAGGGGCGCAATTTTTTCAGGAGAAAGAAAAAGGAAGCCATTGTGGAATCATGATAGTAAGTCCATCTTTCTTCTTCTAAGAATCAAGCCAACCTAATTACTACTTACTGATAAATCATTACCTTTGCCCTCAATAAAAATTGAGTTGTGCTTAGCATTTTCAAGACCAATAGAATTGTCCTTAGTCTCCTTTTGATTCCTTATGCATTCTTGTTGAGGAGTTATGGCCTTTTTGGTGAAGTACCTACGGATTTTGACAACGGCGGCATACTCTCCGATTGGATTTTTGAAACCATCGGTCTGAATGACCAAATCTTGGTCATCACCTCAATGGCCCTCATCGTCATACAGGCCATTTATCTCATTCTATTTACCAATAATGGTAAATTATCCAATGAGCAGAATCTTTTTGCCGGTCTATTTTATGTCCTATTCAGCTCGATGAGTATTTCATTCCTAGGACTGACCCCAGCCTTAATGGGCAATACCTTTCTCTTATTGGCCCTTTCGGAATTATATAACATATATAAACACAAGGAGCCCTCAGGGCACCATTTCAATGCAGGGTTCTGGTTGGCATTAGGAGCCTTATTCTATGGTAGCATTTTTCTTTTCTTCTTTTTCGGATTACTCGCCATTAACCTAATGCGGGCATTCAACATCAGGGAAATGCTACAATTCACCAGTGGATATGCTGTTCCTTTCATCCTTTTATTCACATACTATTTCTATATCGGTGATGTGGATGAAAGTTACTGGGCGTACCTCGAAAGTTCTTTCGGCATCATGGATTTCAGGGAGTTCCCTGTACTCTCCGGATATATTACCCTTGGAGTATTCGCCATACTGCTTCTCGTTTCTATTTTCAATTATGGTGCTTTCGTAGACAGGCAAGGAATGAAAGTGAGGAAGAATTACAACATGCTTTTCCTCTTTTTCCCATTTGCCATCGGAAGTATTTTCATACAATCAGGGGTTGGAATGGAACACCTGATTATATTTGCCATTCCGCTAAGTATTCTTATCGGACAGATTTTCTTCAAAATGAAGAAACAAATCTGGGCAGAAGCTTTACACATCATACTGCTTGCATTGGTGCCTCTATGTCACTATTTACTCTCCTAATCGTAAATTTAAGATTAAGAAATTCGCATAATTAGCCAAAGCCATTACCTTTGCACTTTCAATTGACACTTAAATCCAGTTGTTATGAAATTCGGTGTTGTTGTTTTTCCGGGCTCCAATTGTGATGATGATATGATACATGTTATCGGAACCGTAATGGGACAAGATGTAAAGAAGCTATGGCATAAGGATACAGAAGCCCTCAATGGATTTGGAAAAGGTGACTGTGTCGTATTACCCGGAGGATTCTCCTACGGTGATTATCTAAGGTCCGGAGCCATTGCCAGCCATTCACCGATTATGACTTCCGTCATTGAATTCGCTAACAACGGCGGTTACGTTTGGGGTATCTGCAATGGATTCCAGGTTTTGTGTGAATCCGGCTTACTTCCGGGAGCCTTACTCAATAACAACCACCATAAGTTCGTTTGTAAGAATATTTACCTCAGAACAGAAACCGACCAAACACCCATTACTTCCCAACTTAAGGAAAAGCAAATCATCAAAGTACCCATCGCGCATGCTGATGGCCGATACTATGCGGATGATGAAACACTAAAAAAATTAAACGAAAACGGTCAAGTACTGTTTCGATATTGTAGTGAGGGAGGAGATACTTCCGAAACCTACAACCCTAATGGATCATTGGAAAATATAGCAGGTATTTGTAATGAAGGCAGGAATGTCTTTGGTATGATGCCGCACCCTGAGAGATGCGCCGAACCGACGCTGGGCAACGAAGATGGCCGAATTCTATTCGAATCCATCCTAGCCCTACAAAAAGAAATGGCATGATATTGTAACAGGATACCCCTAACGGGGATTCTTACGACATCTGCCTATTGTAAACCAAGCTATTTTTCATGAAATACACAATTTTATTCGTACTCGCAGCCTTGGCCATGAGTATCATTCTATTGGCTTGTTCTTCTTCTAAGAATAATGCCGATGGCGGAAACGCCCGAAAAGCCAACCCATCCAATATCAATACAAAATTGTTATCCAAGAAGTGGAAACACATCAAGACCAAGGATTCCTATAATGGAGAATGGTCTGACGTTGATTCTGACAATAAGGTCATCGCTTTCGGAAAAGACGGAAGTTATTCAGAAAACAAGCCAGGTAATAATGAATGTACCGGCGGTTATGAATTAGAAGGCGACCATGTCGTATTGACCCATTCCTGTAATAAGGTATCATTGAAATGTAAGGTAGTGGAACTAGAAAAGAAAAAACTGGTTCTCTCCCAAATGGGCAGACACGGAGAAGTCTTATATGTTTATGAAAGAATCAAATAATATTTGATATACCAACCAATCATAAAAGCCCAAACCCAGATTCATTTGGGTTTGGGCTTTTTCATTCATTGAAATAAAAGCACCTAATCAATATGGAATTACAACAGTACCTACAAGACAACCAACAACGATTCCTGGATGAATTACTCGATCTACTGAGAATACCATCCGTAAGTGCAGACCCCGCTTACAAGGATGATGTATTCAAAACAGCAACATTCATTAAGGACAAGTTAGTAGCAGCGGGAGCTGAAAATGTGGAAGTATGTCCTACTGATGGCTACCCTATCGTATATGCGGACAAAATCATCAATCCCGAATTACCGACGGTCTTAGTCTATGGTCATTATGACGTACAACCACCAGACCCTTTGGATTTGTGGGAATCAGGACCTTTCGACCCCATTATCAAGAAAACGGATGCTCATCCACAAGGAGCCATTTATGCCCGTGGTGCATGTGATGACAAGGGACAAGCCTATATGCACATTAAGGCATTCGAGGGAATGTTAGCAACGGATAATCTCCCATGCAATATCAAATTCATGATTGAGGGAGAAGAAGAAGTAGGCTCGAATAATCTCGGCCCTTATTGTAGAGCCAATAAGGAAAGGTTGGCTTGTGATATGGTTTTGGTTTCCGATACATCCATCATAGCGAATGATGTTCCCTCCATTACCGTAGGTTTAAGGGGAATGAGCTATATCGAAGTAGAAGTGACCGGAGCCAACAGGGACTTGCACTCCGGTGTATATGGAGGTGCTGTTGCGAATCCTATCAATGTATTATCCAAAATGATTGCATCCATGCATGATGAGAACAATCATATTACCATCCCGGGATTTTATGATGATGTGGAAATCGTGAGTACTGAAGAACGTGCGGAAATGAACAAGGCACCATTCAGTTTGGATGCTTATAAAAATGATTTGGATATTGATGATGTCCATGGAGAAAAGGGATATACCACTTTGGAACGTACATCCATCCGACCCACATTGGACTGTAATGGTATTTGGGGTGGATATATTGGAGAGGGTGCCAAAACCGTACTTCCCTCCAAGGCATTTGCCAAGATCAGTATGAGATTGGTTCCGAATCAGTCTTCAGAAAAAATCACGGAGTTATTCCAAAAACATTTCGAGAGCATCGCACCTGATTCGGTCAAGGTTAAGGTACATCCTCATCATGGTGGTGAGGCTGCTGTCACACCCACCAACACACCCGAATACCAAGCAGCATACAATGCCATGAAAGAAACTTTCGGTAAGGCACCCCTACCGATGAGAAGTGGTGGTAGTATTCCGATTGTAGCCCTGTTTGAGGAAGTATTGGGTGTAAAAACCGTCCTGATGGGCTTTGGATTGGATTCTGATGCCATACACTCACCCAATGAGCATTACGGATTGTTCAACTATTATAAGGGAATAGAAACCATTCCTGCATTCTTCAGGCATTATGCAGCTTTGAAACAATAGAATTCCTCGTTAATATTCAGAATCAGGTCGGGGCTACTTATCTCTCGGCCTGATTCCACAAATCATTTCTTCAAAACAATTCATATGAATATTGTCATCTACATTTATAACGGAATGACCATGCTGGATGCTATTGGTCCTTATGAGATATTAAGAAATGTAAAGGGTGCCAACATTCGTTTAGTTGCCAAGAAGAAAGGAGAAATCAGGGCTGATAGCCATGCTGTATTCCTGAATGCCAAACATGAAATCAAGGAAATCAAGGAAGCGGATATTCTTCTGATTCCAGGTTCTACCATCGGATTCCTTAGGGAAATGAAAGATAAGGAAGTAAGGGAATGGATTCGTCAGATTGACCAAACCACACAAAAGACCGTTACGGTTTGTACCGGCTCCCTTATACTGGCCGCTACGGGATTATTGGAGGGAAAAAAAGCAACATCCCATTGGAAACCCATTGAGATGTTATCCAAGTTCAACGCCATTCCCGTAAGGGAGAGAATCGTTGAGGAGGGGAAATACATTACTGCCGCAGGGGTATCTGCAGGAATAGATATGGCCATATATCTCGTAGACCAATTGGAGGGTGAACAAATGGCCAAGGCTGCACAATTGGCAATAGAATACGACCCCCAACCCATGTATGATTCAGGGAATTTTACCACAGCTGATAAGGAAATCATCAAATTGGCGGAAAAGCAGATGGAACGGGATGCCTTGAAAGATATCAATCCCTTGGATATGCTCAAAAATGCACAAACACTGATAAAGATGAGAAAGAAGTAAAATAATCCTATACTGCTTTATGGACCAAGATGGCCATGGTGAATGTCCGTTCTATCAGGCCTCCTGTTTTTGATGTTACCTGTTCGGTTTGTGTAACGAATTCACGGACCAAGAGTCCCGATTTCCTGACCAGGGAATTCATATCCTCATCATCATATAATTTGAATTTATCCCCTACGAACGGAAGTTCCTGCATATACTTTTTTTGACCATAGGTAATGATGAAGCGGCCTCCCGATTGGAGTACCCGTCCTATTTCTGCCAAGAGTTTTTCGGGCTGTTCCCAAAAGTAAATGGTATTGACGGCCATTCCTTTGTTGATGGTATCACTGGGTAATGGAATATTGGTACCATCATATAATTGGAACAAAACCCTATCGTCATTTTGATTCGATTTAGCTTCCTGATGCATGGTTCTGGAAACCTCTAATCCATGATACAACAAGGAGGGTTGGAATTCAAGAATCGAAGGAATGTGCATTGCATTGCCATGACCCAATTCCAATAATTGGTCTTTTTCCTTCAAATCCAAAAGGTGGACCGTAGCCAATGTCATGCTGATATTCGTCTCATGCATCTTGTTCGCTACTTCAATGCCTTTCTCACCATCAGGACAACTTAGTTGTTGTTCCAATTCATTCACATCCATACTCACTGTTTGACAAATCTGTAAGTCCCCACTAAACGAAATTCTTCCATCATCTGAATCAAATAGATTCCTTTGGGTAAATGGCTGATATCTATGTAAGAATCGTTTGTATGCTGATAGACCCTACCCAACATATCGGAAATTATAAATGAGGGATTATCAGACATGGTTTCGACCCTAAGGACATCATGGGCAGGATTCGGATAGATGCGCCATGCTTCCATTGGTATATCCTCTAGGTGTACGCTGGTTTGGCATACTGTCTGTACTTCATGGGCCCCTATGTCCACCGTATTGAATATCCTAGGATGGTCATTGATATCCAACGTACCATATACCAATGCATCATTCCCCATATCCACCGCAACGGAACAAGAATCTAGGGAATAATCAGACTGGAGTAGTAATTCTTCCGATTGGCTGGAAAAGAGGTTATTGTTTCCGGTCCCAATGGTAGATTCTCCTTGGAAGTAACAGTACTGGTGTAATAGATTCAATGTAGCATTTCCATCATCATATGCAATGATATTCTTATCAAAATCCGAATTCTGGTGAGCAATAATCGAATTGTGTAACACGACATCCTGGACTTGGCCATCAGTCACTTCCAAGCGGATGAGGTTCTTATTCTCAGATGCTCCGATAATGGTGGAATTCAGGATTTCCATAGATGCAGCAGCACTTGTAGTAAGAAGGGAAATCGCATTAGCGTTAGCGGATTCATTATTTGCGATAAGTGAATTGGCAATCAGTGTATGATGATTATTCTCTAGTTCGATGGCACAGCGAATCAGGGAATTATTATTCCAAACCCGAGATTGCTCCATTTCCAGAGAGATACCATTCTCAACATAGATTGCAGCACCAAAATCAGCCATATTCTGATTCATGGTGGATTGATGTATCGTAATTTCGGATGCTCTGGCATATAGTGCCCCGCCATTTATCGCATTGTTATCTTCCCAAATTACATTATTGAAATGGATTTCCGATTCTCGAATGAAAGCACCTCCTCCCCTAGCATTACCGTAGGAGCCAGTTGCATTGGCATTACCTGATTGTATCCTTAATCCATCCATATGAACATCGGTCACATCCTTGGATGCAATGACATGGAATGAATCACCATCAGTTCCATCCGGGTCAATATCCCCAGAGAGTACCGTATGATGAGTCGCCGCATCCCGTAATCCTCCACCTGAAGGATAGCCTCCTAGGATTGTGATACCATTAGATAAATCGAAATAGGCTCCCCTTGGACCATTCTGACTCGTAGGACAATACGTTCCTTTTGCAATATGTATTGTCGTACCCGGTACAGCTGTGGCTAGTGCATCCTGAGGATTGGAAAAAGGATATTCCCAGTTGTATCCTCTATTGTAATCCGTATGGGGAGCTGACGCATCCACATATAAATCTCCCCTATCTGGTGATGCTTCGTGCCAAGCAAGGTCAATGCCTCCAAGTAATACGTCATCATCACCATCATGATCCAGGTCTGCCGCAAGTATCCCCTTGTAATATATGCTGCCTCCATATCCAGCATAACTGGTTTCCCTTAGAAGATGCGGCATTCCAAAATTACCTTGTCCTTGGTTTTCCATCCAATAGAATCCATAACCATCGTATGGGTATAATGCTTGGATGATGACATCCCAATCTCCGTCTCCGTCTACATCCGCAGGTTCGACATCCGCGGCATGTCCGGTGGGTGTTCCTACATAGGGAATCCAATCAGGGTCAGTAAAATTCCCTTGACCATCATTCCAAGACAACAGCATATTACTACTATTAGAAGACATGATATCCGAATCACCATCATGGTCAAAATCGACAAAACTCAGGGGTAGGGTAATTGTTGCATTAATGTCTAGTGCAATAGGATTACCAAAATTACCCGAACCATCATTCGCAAGCCAAACGGTATTACCAGATGTACCTAGATTGGCCACTAGTACGATATCATTATCATCATCCTGATCCATATCCAATACATGGCTCTGATAGATTAAGCCTTGTGTATTCGTAATGGGTAATTCATTAATATAATATCCATTACCATCATTCTCATACCAAAATAATTCATTATTGAAACTGGCTAGAATATCCCAATCTCCATCGTTATCCATATCACCTAATTGAGCAGTATGGAAAGTGATGTTTGGCACCAAAAAATTGGAAGCTGGGCGAATACTGAAAATCTGTTGGCCATCATTCTCGAGTACTACGAGCTGTTCCGCATTATTCAGAATACCCAGACTAATAACATCCATGTCGCCATCATCATCTATATCGCCCGTTAGTTTATGGTCATATGAAGTATCCCCTAAATTAATGATTTGCTGTTTTCCATAATCTCCTGTACCATTATTCTCATACCAAGCCAATCGCCTATCGAATCCTGTATATGCGAGTACATCCAAGTCACCATCGCCATCCAAATCCGTGGTATCAATAAAACCAACCTGATTATCTATGGATTGGGAGCATTCACCATATTGTCCCCATAATCCGTCACCCAAATTTTCCATCCATCCCAAGCCCGATATGGTCTGTGAAGCACCCAGCACTTCTTCAGTACCATCTCCATTCAAATCAGCAGTAATAACCTGTGAGGGATTCAGGGTAGGAAAATCTTCCAAATCCAAAGGGGTAAAGGATTCATTCCCATTATTCTCATACCATCTCATACTCCTCATTCCCTGGGGAGAAATAATATCCATATCGCCATCACCATCCAAATCGGATGTATATACACTTCTTGTTCCAGTAGCATCGGATGATACAATTTGTTGCAGGCCGAAGATGCCCGTTCCATCATTCTCATACCAAGCCAACTTATTATCCTGTTCCGAAGCGGAGAGTACATCCATATCACCGTCGCCATCCAAATCAGAAGCATGTACCATTTGTGGATGCTCCACCTCATCAGATATCAATATGTATGTTCCGAAATTTCCATTCCCATCATTTTGGAACCACGCTATCATGTTATTCTCGGATGCGGCAAAAAGTAAATCATCATCCCCATCATCATCCATATCCGAAACTTCTAACTTGAGAATGGTTCCCAATGTATTCACTATGGTTTGTTGGGGACCGAAACTTCCGGCACCCAGGTTCCTATACCAAAAAATACTCCCATCATAAGTACTGAATAATACATCAGGCAGGCCATCATTATCCATATCGGAAGCGATTACATCCGTAGTATTCCCACCTGAGTGAATCGATTGCGCAGTTGCGAAATTTGATGTACCATCATTCTCAAACCATGATACCTGACCATCGTAAATAGAACTGGCCAAAACATCAAGGTCACCATCATTATCCAAGTCAGAGGTAGTAATCCTTGTGAATCCTAATGTTGAAGATGGAATACTAATGGGATAATCAAAATCCAGATTCCCATTATTCCTGAACCACACCCATTCATCATTGATGCCGGATAAAGATATCACATCCTTATCCCCATCATTATCCAAATCTGCTGCATGTATCCAAATGGAATGGCCTAGATTGTATCTATCGTCACCTATTACATGAGGTTCATTTGGAATGAAGATGGACTGACCTTTCAGGTTAGAGTCAGGATAAAATACGATGATACCCATCATCAAAATCATCGTGGATAATAGTTGTTTCATATTCCTAAATTCTAAGGTTTACATTTTTATTGCTAAACTAGAGGTTCCTCCTTTTCTTATTATTCTAACTAGATGATCCATTCAATAACAAACTGACCACTACTGATTTTGAGATAGGCGTCTGGCTCTGGTCCGCGAACTGGTCAATGGGAATCAATGGATTCATTTCAGGGAAATAGCCTGCCAGATTCCCTTTGGGGATATCATAAGGAATGACCCTGAATTTCTTGGCTATCCGTTCCTTTCCATTATAATTACTCCGAATATCTATGACCTGCTGGTTCTTAATACCGTGGGTTTCCATATCCTTGGGATTCATCATGACGATTCTCCTTGCGTTATAGATTCCACGGTAGCGGTCATCCATTCCATAGATGGTCGTATTGAATTGGTCATGTGAGCGTATCGTCATCAGCAGGAATTCGTCCTTTGCTAGACTATGATTAGGAAGTGGGCACACAGAAAACTCTGCTTTACCATATCTCATCTTACTGAAATCAGCATTTCTTGCATTATTCGGCAAATAGAAACCGCTGCCCTCTATCTGTTGTTCGTAATTCTTGAATCCAGATACGACCTGAGCGATTTTCTCCCTGATGAGGGCATAATCATTGGCCATAGCCAACCAATCCAAACCATATTTCTTGGCTAAGGTTGCATGTGCAATTTGTGCAACAATACGAGGCTCGCTCATCAGTTGGTTGGAACTCGGTTCCAAATGTCCTGTAGACCGGTGCACCTTACCCATACTATTCTCTACGGTTACGAATTGGGGCTTACCATTACTGATATCCTTTTCCGAGCGGCCCAGGGTCGGAAGAATCAACGATGTTTTACCCGTAGCCAAATGCGAACGGTTCAACTTTGTGGCAATGGAAACTGTCAATTCACAATTCTCATAAGCTTCACCTGTATAGTGGGTATCAGAAGCAGCAGATAATAGGTTACCTCCCAAGGCTATGAATACCTTGGCCTTTCCCTTGTGCATCGCTTGGATAGAATGAACTACATCCAAGCCTACCTTATCCGGTGCATCGAACCCGAATACATCCTTAATGGATTGGTTCAATTGTGGCGAAACATGATGCATGATGCCCACTGTACGATCTCCCTGAACATTACTATGGCCTCTAACGGGACATGTACCACCACCCTTGATTCCTACACTACCCTTAAGCAACAAGAGATTGACGAATTCCTTAATGGTTTCAACCCCATTCTTATGTTGGGTCAATCCCATTGCCCAACAAACAATGATTTTCTTGGCTGGGGCCAATACTTCAACGGCTTGTCGAACAGCATCGGCATCCACACCAGATTGTTGAACCAATGCATTCCAGTCCTGTTGTTCCAAATCCTGCACCAATGCCTCATAGCCATGCGTTTGTGATTGTATGAATGCCTGGTCGAATATCTTCTCTCCGTTTTTCTCCTTTTCCAACAAGCCCTTGAGAATAGCTTTCATCAATGGAATATCCTGATTGATTCTTACTTGTAGGAACAAATCTGTTATCATGGTTCCACTCGTAAAATAATCCATCGGTTTCTGAGGATTCTTGAATCGTTTCAATCCAGCTTCCTCCAATGGATTAATAGTAATCACACTGGCTCCATTCAGCTTGGCCTTTTGGAGTGCAGAAAGCATCCTCGGATGGTTTGTCCCCGGATTCTGACCTGCGACGATGATAACATCCGCATGTTCAAAATCATCCAATACGATAGAGCCCTTTCCTATACCAAGGGTCTGCTTCAATGCCACTCCGCTTGATTCATGGCACATGTTGGAACAATCAGGCATATTATTGGTACCAAATGCCCTTGCGAACAAACCCCATAAGAATGCTGCCTCATTACTGGAACGGCCACTGGTATAAAATACAGCTTCATTGGGGTAATCCAATGCCTGAAGATGTTGTCCAATGATTCGGAAAGCCTCATTCCATTCTATTGGTTCGTAATGGTCAGTTCCCTCCTTGCAAATAAGAGGTTGGATGAGTCTTCCGGACTTACCCAATTCCATATCCGACCATTGGGACAATTCCGAAATGGAATAGGTCCTGAAGAATTCTGCCCCTGTTTTCTTACGAGTAGCTTCCTCGGCAATAGCCTTGGCACCATTCTCACAGTATTCTGCAAACAACGAACGCTTATCATCAGGGTCCGGCCATGCACAACCCGGACAATCAAAGCCTTTTTCCTGATTCATCTTAGCCAAGGTTTTCATGGCCCGATTGAAGCCCATTTCCTCAATTGCATGATTGAGCGCCACGCTCACTCCTTTGAAGCCTGCTGCATAATCGGCTGGATTACCTTGTTTGATTTCAGAAAGCACCTCCGGTGCCAGATAACGATTTGGATTTTTCTTCTTGGCCATGTATCAAAGATAAGAAATATGAAGCGAGGATGATTGGCTAATGGATTCCGATTGTGTACATCATTGAGTCTCTACTCCTTCATTCGTTTTCATTCGACATCGGCTCCATCCTAAAGCCCATTTAGGAAAATCCATTATCTTGGGGATATAATCCACCTACAACATGCAAATCATACTGGGATTCTTGATGGGTATTCTTTGGGTATTGACCGTAGCCGTGCTTCGTTCATTCACTACCCTTTTCCATGAATTGGGACATGCCATTCCCTCATTGGTATTCACACAAAAGGATGTAAGGGTATTCGTTGGTACTTATGGTGATACCACTGATGGTTTCCACATGAGGGTGGGTCGCTTGCACATTTTTTTCAAATTCAATCTTTTCAATTGGAATATTGGGATGTGTGCACACGAGGGAGTGCTTTCTACTTGGAAGAATATCATTATCGTTATTGGTGGCCCCATTGCCAGTCTTTGTATTGCAGCTCCTTTGATATGGTTATTATCAGGCAATGCCAATCCTATGATGATGTATATCCTAATGGCATTTGTGATTGCGGCATGTTTCGATTTCCTTGTGAATATCATTCCCTCATCCAGTCCCATTTCGACACAAGGTGGTAGTCTGACCTTCAATGATGGATATACCCTGCTAGCCCTCATTAGTAGGATGAATGCATCATCGGATTTTCTGGAACTCGAAGAACATTTCCACAAGGGGGAATACCGTCTTATCATTGACAAAGGAGAAAATTTACTGAAGGAGTATCCTGATCGTTCGGATATCTCATTCTTATTGATTGAAGCATACAAGAAACAAAAACTGTATGACAAGGCCCTTTTGCTTTACATAGATAAAAGCAGTAAGCAGAAACTCTCCACGGAGGAATTCCTTGACATTTCCGAGCTATACCTCCACCTCCAACAATACCAACAAGCCATTCCCTTTCTGAATCGATTCCTGCACTATCACTATGACCATGATTATGCACTTACCTTGCGTGGTATTGCATTGTATTCACTCAGGCATTATCAGGAATCCATGAATGATTTGGAAATTGCCATACGGAATAATCCCTCGAACGGAGAAGCCCACCTCTATAAGGGATTCATCCATCACATCAGGCATGAGAAGGAAACGGCTCATATTCATTTCCAACAAGCCCTGATGCATGGAATGAAACAGCAGGATATTGACGAGGGATTAGGAATGATATCCAATTAAGGACATATCATATACCAGATTCTCTTTTGGATGGGCTGTTTCTGAATACAGTCCAAGAAATCCGGATTCCAGCAGAATTCATCCATCATTTTATTACTTTAGAAGTTCAATGTTTGGAATATGAAATACATCGTTATTACGGGCGTATCCACTGGAATAGGATACAGTGCTGCCAAGGTACTTAGCCAGAATGGTTATCATGTAATTGGTAGTGTAAGGAAAGAAGCTGATGCCGAACAAGTCAAGGCTGATTTAGGGGATGGATTTACTCCTGTCATATTTGATGTTACGAAACAGGACGATGTTCTTAAGGCGGCTGAACAAGTCAAGGGAATCGTTGGGAAACATGGTTTGGCCGGACTCATCAATAATGCGGGCATCGCTGTCGGTGGTCCCTTATTGCATCTGCCTTTGGATGAAATCAGATGGCAAATGGAAGTCAATGTCATCGGACTGATTGGTGTGACCCAAGCATTTGCTCCCTTATTGGGTGCCCAGAGAGATTGCCCTTTCCCTCCTGGGAAAATCATTAATATCAGTTCTGTGGCGGGTAAATTCACATCTCCATTCCTTGCTGCTTATTCTGCTTCCAAGCATGCTGTCGAAGCTATTTCACATGGGTTCCGCAGGGAATTCCTGATGTACGGAATTGATGTCATCATCGTAGGGCCAGGGCCCATCAAGACTC
Organism: Saprospiraceae bacterium; assembly: GCA_020631355.1. Classification (GTDB taxonomy): domain Bacteria; phylum Bacteroidota; class Bacteroidia; order Chitinophagales; family Saprospiraceae; genus JAHDCE01. Next base: position 25,233 of record JAHDHL010000015.1, read on the forward strand.
CTATTATTGATAAGTTCCCCAAACATGAGGAAGCACCATATTTCAACACGGATTACAAACAATCAACGGCTATTTTCCAAACGAATGCCATGAAACGATTCGAGGAAGGGCTGGAGCCGGATGAAGTGGGGGAATTACTACTGAATATCATGGTTTCCAAGAAACCCAAGACCCGATATCCCATACTGGCCAATAAATTCTCCAATTGGACCCTCCCCTCCATTCTACCAGACAGATTGATTGACAAGGAAATTGGAAAAATGCTAAAACTGGACCAATTACCCAAGGATTAGGATTATCAATCCCTATTGAGAACCATTATTCAATTATGGTATTAGGTATCTATGAAATACTCATTGATACTCACGATTCAATTCTTATTCATTATGAGTCTCACTTCCTTTGCCCAGGACTTATCCCAATACCGTTGGGAGAATCGTATCATTCTCATGATTACACCTGATGAAAACCATTCCGAATTCAAGCAACAAATAGCAAATCTTTCTGGCTTGGATATGGAATTGGAGGATATGAAACTGGTAAGCTTTGTTGTCACGCCCACTAAGTATAGCTTAGGATTGGGGATGGATGAATGGCACGAGTCCACGGTATTGTATGAACGCTACCAACAAAAAAATGAGGAATACTCCACATTACTGATTGGTCTCGATGGGAGAGTAAAAATGTGGTCTGCAAAAGCTGTGGGAGCGGAGGGGATTTTTGAGCTTATCAACACCATGCCGATGAGAAAGGCAGAGCTTAGAAAAAGAAAACGGAAAGAGACCAATGATTAGGAATCACATTTTTTCTTTCCATGCTTTTGCATTAATATTATGAGGATATTCACCAAATAATCATTCATTGACAAGTTGAATTCATTCTGATATGAAAAAGCTAAGTTTCTCATTCTTCATCATTCTTTTTCCCCTGTTGGGAATGGCACAAAATTTCGGATTGGAACACGATACCATTTTCTCATCCAAATCAGTGGATTTTTTCACATTCTACCTCCCCAATGATTTCTATAATGATTCGGGACAGGATCTCCAACTAAGATGGGTAAAGGAAGCCGTGATTGAAAATTATGAGGTGGGAGGACACGGAGGACAAAACAATACAGGACTGTGGGATTATTCCATTCAGGACCCCCAGAATTTTTATACGGATGGGGCAGCAGTGGATAGTGCTGACTTTGTTCTTCAATCCGAAGTCAATACCTTGGATAAATTCATTGTCCAGGTCTATCCTAATGATGTAATTGGAAATGTATTCTTCTCTTTCAGCATCTATGAAATAGGAAATCCTGATAATATCATACAAGTCCACTTTGATTATACTGCCACAGCATCCACCAGCAGCAGTTCCTTTCCTATATCTGATTTAGGAATCAACGTCTTTCCGAATCCTGTTTCGGATGCATTACAATTCGAAATGAATCAGGAGCAAATTATTGATATATCCATCTATAACCACTTGGGACATTCCCTTATAGAACAAAGGCTTTCGACCAAGAATGATGTTATTGATTGTTCGGGATTAACGAATGGAATGTATTTTATCCAAACCATTCAAGATAAGAAAGTATACATTCAATCATTCATCAAACAATAACAGATGTTTCCAGAACCATTCCTGATGTACCTGATGGCTTCATTCTATATTTTTGCCGGAGTCAGTCATTTCAGAATTCCCAAATTTTTCATTGCCATCACCCCAAAATGGGTTCCCAAACCCGAACTCGTGAATATCATCGTAGGAATTGTTGAAATTGCATTGGGTCTCATGTTCTTTTTCAAACCGACCCAGTCCATCGCTGCCTATGGAACCATTGCCTTGTTGGTTGCCGTTTTTCCTGCTAATATTTACCATCATCAGAAATCCAGGAAAAAGGGTAAGAATGTCATGGGTACACTCATTCGGCTACCGATACAATTCCTATTGATATATTGGGCTTATCAGTATGTCTGATGAATAAAAAAAACCGGTAATCCTTTCGAATTACCGGTACTTCACTCTCAATTAAACTTATAAAAAACTTTGTACTTTTTAGTTGCGAAGTTGTTGGATGGGGAATCTCCACAATTACTTTTTGATGAATTGTTGCGTTTGCTTTTGGATGCCATCGTCGATGACCAAGAAATAAACTCCTGCATTATATTCGGAAACATCCAATCGTTGTGTGCTTGTTCCTTTCAGCGAATCAGAAGTAGTCTGAATCACCCGACCATTCACATCAACGATACTGATATTCACATTGGTTTGCTCCTTGCTGTTTAATGTTACCTGCAAGTAATCCGTTGTTGGATTCGGAAAAGCCCTCACTTCGAAGTCTGTGGTCAATTCTCCCATATTAACCATTATGACATCGGAATATTCGAATGTCTCATCCAAATCCACCATTCTTAATCTATAATAATTGTTGATGCTTACGACTGCCCTGTCGATGAAAGCATAGTGGTTCGTAACGACGCTATTGTGGTTGGATTCGATGTTACCGATGGCCTCCCAATCCAAGCCATTCGTACTTTTTTGGATTTCGAAATGTGAACTGTTTTCCTCGGTAGCTGTGGACCATTCCAATGCGATATTTCCATTATCCTTTCTCCCCTTAAAGGACATGAGTTCCACTGGCATGGCATTGACCAATCTACAATCATCATGTATGGTAATGTCCATGAATGTTGCGATGGGTCCGATTTTCACTTCCACGGGAATTACTTCCAAGTCTATCCCTGCCGGTATCGTGAAAACAAAGTCTTCTTCCTGACCTTTCTTGATGCCCTCGAAATGGTCTTCTGTATTGAATTTGATGCAATAGAATGGATTATTGGTCATATTCTCAACATTGTACTCCTTGGCTGTCAGGTCACTGGTATAGATATTTCCATCTCCGGGTGTCAAGGCGGACATTCCTTGGGGCATTCCGAAACTCACATGAGAAACGGCATTGTTGGTGAGGCAAAAGTCATCCAAGGAAATATTAATGGTGATTTCGGTATCGGCTGTTCTATAATCGATATTGACCAAGGTAGCAGTGATACATGAAGAAGTCACCTGACCACAGTCCTGAGCAGTTGTCAATTGAGTAAAAATTGTAAAGATTGCGATGATGAAAGTAAAAGTTCTCATGATTCAAAGTTTTGATTGATTTGTAAATTGTATCTCGTCGTTGTTGACAATACAAAGGTGCAACCATATCAGAGTTCGGAATCATGGTACTGTGCGAGTTGAGCACTTTTGGTTGTGAATGGCTTATATTCTAATGCAAACGGTTTTGGGTATTTTCTGGCATCAGAGAGCTAATGATTGTGAATGGTAAAATTTTAATGATGAATGGCAAATGAGTCAAGAAATAACAAAAAACGGTTGCAGAAATACATCCGCAACCGTTTTTCCAATAATCATTTAGGAGGCTATTATCCCATATTCATCTTTTCGAGCAGTTTCTGTTTGTTATTCCGACTAACATTGGCTCTGACACCACTTTTGACCCTAACAATATTATCCTCCAAGTCAATACTCTCAAAATAATTCAGATTGATGATGAAGCCCCTATGTATCCTCATGAACACACCGCCTGGCAGTACTTCTTCCAAATAATTCAATTTGAATTTACTCATGAATTTTTGGTCACCTACATGAAAAATCGAGTAATTACCATCCGCTTCAATCAACTGGATGTCCTTGATTTCAATCTTAAAATAATCCTTTCTTTTTTTCAGGAAAATAGCATCATTGAAAATCACATCCTTTCCGCCCTCCTTATCCTCGGAAGAACCCGGAGCGGATTCATCCACCTCACTCTCGCTGGAGGGATAGGCCATGGCCATCGAATTCATTACATTATCTATCGTGGCCCTGAGTGAAATCCTATTCGCCGGTTTCACCAAATACCCTACTATATTGGATTTTTGAGCCGCATCATAATGTGCATCATCGTCATAACTCGTGATGAATATGACCGGAATATCCAAATCCTTGATCGTTTCCCCGATTTGGATACCGGAAAGATTCCCTTTGATATCAACATCCATCAGGATGAGGTCCGGTTTTTCACTATATATAATTCTGAATGCGTCAGAGGAATTATCGACCACTCCTATACATTCATAACCGATATCTTCTATCAGTATTTCCATATCCAGCGCAATGGACATATTGTCCTCTACGATTAGGATACGCATTTTGTGATCGCCCATATCACAAGTAGGTTTTGCTTTTAACATCAGTTCGTCTCACACAAGATAAGCAATGCCCTCTAATATATGGGCTTACACCTAGACCATATAAAGAAATTATATCATGCAATAGACCTCTTAGAGACAATCGGAATATAAAATGAGAAAACCGATACACAATTGCGTATCGGTTTTCTTATTTACTTCACCCTAGGATTAGTCTCGCTCATACTTACAACATCCATGTAAATTGGAGTAAGTCTCATCAGAGGCCTTTGCATTCTTTGTATCATGTCCTGCCAATGCAACGGATTTTTCTATATCCAACAAGGAAATGGTACTCTTATCATATTCCAAAGTCAAGGTTTGTGTCATTGCATCCCAAGAAGCTTTGGAAACACCATCCTGATTAAGGGCCGCCTTTTCTATCCTTTGCTTACACATTCCACAATTCCCCAAAACCCTCACTTTGGATGTCATTAGGGATTTCGTATTTTTCTTCGATTTGGATACGGATTTCTCTACCTTACCATTGCTTCGCTTAACCTCAACCCATACCGGTGTATAACCGGCCTTATCCACTTTGGCTTCGACATCCGCCAAGGCCAAACTACCACTGGCTGGATAAGAAAACGTAACCTCTCCCGTTTCCAATTCTATTTTCAAATTCTTTATTCCTTTGAATTCCATGAATTTCTTCTCCAATCCATATGCACAGTAAGCGCATCCCAAACCATCCACTTTCATATGGAAATCATCCCTGTCCTTGGATTTTTTCTGAGCCTCCAAAGTCGTTGTTCCTCCTAGGAACAACATCATGCTGAATATCAAAACTATTGTATATCTCATTTTAATTCTATTTGAATGTTAATAATATTGTTGTTTTTCGGACTTATCATCAAAGTGCATATCGCATCCCCAAGAAGACGCTATAATTTCTCCTGGCTTCCCCTTCCAATGTTTGGATGAGAGGGAACTGAACGGAAACCTCATAGGTCAGTTTCCTTCTTGCATACTGGATACCCTGGGCATACAGCATTTCGAATTCCTTGGCCTGAACCGCCCAATTATTGGCATATTCGAAATACAGATTAATCTGATTCACGGGGTAGGACGGCTTCAATAATGGCAATCCGAATCCGAGTTTGTATCTCAATTCATCCCGTTTTCTTGAGGGAATGAAATTATATCCCAGCTCATTCGAAATTCCATACTTAATAGATTCCAATCCAGCTACTATTCCCAAGTAGCTCTGATAGACCCCCATATCCTGCAAACCCATTTCCCTTTCTTCCATTATCGGAATCGTTTGAAGGGTCTTGGCAACCATTCGGAATGTCTTACCTGTTTGGTCTTTCCTGTAGAATTGGTATTTTCCAAGCAATTGGATATCTCCCAATGCAGCACCATCACCAGACATCACGACATCCTTAGCATTCATATTGACGAATGGGATATGTATTCCTACCAATGAATTGGATGTCGGTAGATAGTGCACCATCAGGGGTGCTGACACCCAGGTCATCTCATCCGTATCCCGGATTTCTGTCAGGGTCTTGAATATCACGCTCCCCTTTCCCAACATGATGGGTTTATCCGCCGTTATAGGCGGACCTTGTGCAACTGTATTCCCTAGGAAAAAGCCCAGGATAAAAGCACAAATCAAAATTCGTTGTATCATGACTCGTTGTCATTTGAATGATGTAACAATACATGCTTTCCTATTCCGGATAGGATAGGATAGGATAGGATGTGATTCACTATGAAATGTGAATCATCATCATCTGACAACGATGTCTAACAAAGGAAAGATTGAATCAGGACGATAATGTCCCGATCCGGGATGGGAGGTTTATAATAGGTATGATCAGGAATCAGTATCTCCGATTCCAAAAAATCCAAGTAGAATGTACTAATGAATGCTGACACAAAGGTAATGGTCGGAGCATTGAAATGTACATATTCGGAAATGCCATAATCAGCATCCATTTGGATGAAAGCCAATTCATTCTCACAACAGCCCTTGTGGTCACTTTTCTCTGCATGGCAGGAAGATTGGGTTGGAGTTGAATGACAAGATTTCTTTTCTTTCTTATGACAATGCGAACCGGAAGCCATTTCCTGACAGGTCTTGGCTTTGCCCCAAAGACTCAGATTCTTGAGTTGTCCTTGGCAATAATGGAAATCCACAGCGAACCCGGTTGATGTGAGGAACATCAATATGGCCAATAGGCCGGCTTTGATTCTATTTGATGACTCGAACTCCATTCGTATACCTAACAAATTTACATCAATAACGATTAAGTTGTTGGTAAGGACTTGTTAAAATTGTAATTTGGATACTACCCAATAACAGGATTGAGAATAGGAAATACCTGAATTCAAGCAGAATATTTCGGGAATAGACTTCCGCTCTTGGTTGAAACCTCATGCACAGGCTTATGTTCAAAAGATATTTCTGGGCCAGAAATCGCCTAAAAACATTACAATCAGGTAAGGATACCAAGGAAATCATACATTTATTACTCGAAGTCAGATATGGTTCACCCATTCTACAACATACCAGTTTTTCCATAACCTTCGCACAGCAAGCCGCCATCCCCAGTATTGCCCGGATGCTTTACAGGAATGGTAAAGGGCAAATATTCATCAATCCTACCAAAAGAGTGAATGATACCTGGATTTATTTCGGAGAATTATTCCATCATTTTGACGATGATACAGGAAAGAAAGTCATCCGACAAATCAATATGGCACACCAGCATTTCCCTATTCCCAACCACTTGAATCTATACACTTTGGCAACAATGATTTGCATACCCCAAAGGATGGGTATCGAATTTTCAGGAACAGATGTATTGAGTAAGGACCAATTCAAGGCCATATTCCTATTCTGGAAAAGAATCGGGGAGCTAATGGGAATCAAGGATATTCCAAGAGATGAATATGCCTTACTCGATTGGTGTAAGAATTATGAAAAAGAGAATTATGAATTCACTGCGGCAGGCCAAAAAGTAACGATGGCTTTGGCCAATGAGTTTTCAAGAAGATGGTTTCCCTTATTCCTGCAGGGTTTGGGACAACAGGTTTTCTATTGCTTACTTAATGATGAATTGATGGCTACCCATCAGATTCCCAAACCCAACAGTTTCCTAGCATGGATGGTGAGGCTATTCCTATTGATTCAGATTAGGATTGTCATTCCTATCCTACCGGACCCAAAAGATAGGAGAATCAAGGATTTTTTCGGAAAGGAATATCCTTACATCAATATTCAGGACATTGGATATCATGTGTAATTATATTTCTTTCATGATTTCATCCAATCGGGCCTGACATTCCTTACACAATCCCAGATGTCCCAAGGCCACATCATGAAGTTCGGCATCCTCCCTTATCTTGTTCTTGACAATCAGGATCAGGGTTTCATCGCTCAGGTGTTGCTGCTGGCGGATGATTTTCCTAACAGTTTGGATAATAGCCCACAAAGTGGTTACCAACATTACGGCAATGACTCCTGCTCCCATGGATTGGTTTGATTATAAGGTCACTGAATAAAAAAAGTGCTACCCAAGGATAGCACTTTTTATGATATTCTAATATTTCTTTTCCTATTTCAGGAAGTCCATACTCTTTTTGATGAAGTTTGTCAGGTCTGCGCCCTTCAGCATGTTCTGATTCAACAATGCTAGATTGAATAGGTGCTTGGCCAAATCTGACTTGGCTTCGTCATTCTCGGCATTCAATAACTTATCCGCAATCAATGGGTGATTACTATTCACAACCACATTATAAGAATCCGGGAATGCATCTCCCATGCCTTGCAAGGCTTGCATTTCCTTCATTCTACGCATGAATTCCGATTTGGTAATCATTACAGGTAATGATTCGGGAGACAATGCCTTGATATTGACTTGTGCCATCGCGTCGGAAATTTGTCCCTTGAAGATTTCCTCAACAGCCTTTTGGTCATCCTCACTCAGAACGGATTCCTTTTTCTCATCCTTTTGAACAAGGTTATCCACTGTATCAGAATCCACACGGACGAATGTCATATTATGACCTGCTTGCTCCAGATGCTGCATGAAGTGGTTATCAATCACACTATCCGTAACAAGAATGTCGTAGCCTTCCTCCTTGGCTGGTTGGATGAAACTATCGTGTTCCAACGGAGAATTGGTATAAATGGCAACTACCCTACTGTGCTTATCCGTCTGATTGCCCTCAATTTTCTTCTTGTAATCCTCTATGGTATAGTATTCATTCTCGATATTCTTCAATAAGGCGAACTTATTCGCTTTCTCATTGAAGGTGGTATCTGTAATCATACCGTACTTCACCAACTGGCCAATCTGGTCCCACTTGCTTTCGAAGTCCTCACGTTCTTTCTTGAACATGGTATTCAACTTATCAGCTACCTTTTTGGTAATATAGGAACCGATTTTCTTCACATTGCGATCTGCCTGAAGATAAGAACGGGAAACATTCAATGGAATGTCCGGAGAGTCAATCACACCATGAAGCAATGTTAGGAATTCAGGAACGATTTCCTTAACCTCATCCGTGATGAAAACCTGATTGGAGTACAACTGGATCTTATTCTTCTGAACTTCCAAACCTCCGCTCAATTTGGGGAAGTAAAGGATTCCTGTAAGATTAAATGGAAAATCGATGTTCAGGTGAATCCAGAAAAGTGGTGCTTGTGAATGGGGATACAATTCATTGTAGAATGATTTGTAATCCTCATCTGTCAATTCACTGGGTTTCTTTTTCCAGATAGGATGTGGATTATTCACAATATTCGGTACTTCAACCTCTTGTGTTTCCGCATCATCACCCTCTCCGGTAGGAATATATTCCGTTTTGGTTCCGAATTGGATTTCTACCGGAAGAAACTTACAATACTTATCCAGTAATTCCTGGATTCGATTGTCCTCAAGGTATTCTGTGGCATCATCACTGATGTGTAGGACCACATCTGTTCCCCGGGTATTTTTTTCATTATTTTCTATGGAATATTCTGGATTTCCTTCGCAAGTCCATGTCACTCCATCCGCATTTTCCTGAAAAGAACGAGTAACGAATTCCACCTTGTCAGCTACCATGAATGCGGAGTAGAATCCCAAACCGAAGTGTCCGATGATTCCTGATTCGTCCTGGTATTTTTCCAGGAAATCCTTAGCTCCTGAAAAGGCTACCTGATTCAGGTACTTTTCCACTTCTTCCTCAGTCATTCCTATTCCCTTATCCCTGATGGTTAGGGTCTTGGAATCCTTATCCAAAAGGATTTCGATGGTGTCGTCACCAATCTCGCCCTTGAACTCCCCTTTCGAAGACAAGGTATGGAGTTTGGTCGTGGCATCCACTGCGTTAGATATTAGTTCTCTCAGGAATATCTCTTGGTCTGAGTATAAGAATTGCTTGATAATCGGAAAGATATTTTCCGTCTGGACTGAAATATGACCTTTTTGCATGTTTCTAATACTTTTTTCTTGTTTAAGGTATACCTATCAGCTAGGACAAATCCCATACCGAGTGGTATTTCCTGACATTCTGGCAAATCAGACTGACAATAGGTCTTAGGATACTTGGATTCCTAGAAGCTTATTCACATATAAATAATTCATATCAATAAAATACGATGTCACAATCCGACTCAGTTTTGAAGATAGCACATCATTCATGGACTTATCATTGTATTTGTAATCACGACACATTTGTTTTTATCAATTGCACCATTCAATAAAACTCTAACAATTTTTAAAATGATAAGCTACAATATAAAGGGGAACGATATCAAACGGCTAGTAACGAGGTTCCAATATAAAAGGGACGAAATGTTTTTTGAGATACTACTCAGACTGAACCATACGGATGATATGGTACTATTTTTGAAAACCAATGATTACGGTATGTTCAGAAAGACTTTTGATGAACTAATGACTGTAAGGTCCGAGAATAGAGAATTGAATATACCCCAGTCCGGTGGCAGCAGTGCATCTGATATGAATAACACCCACGCCATCTAAAGAATATTAGAATGATCTATACCAACCAACTCAACTAAAAATATACCCGTTAGGGAAAGAATAAGGGCGAGGGACTCGGTTAATTGGGGGGTTGCCGTTTCTTTTTGCCCTTAAAACACAAGGTGGATTCGAGAGAGTCCACCTTATTTTTTTACAATCATCTGAATGATTCCGCCCAATATCATCATGCTTCCTACCACAATCATTGATATAATCAGCACACCAATGAATCCTGTCAGAAACATAAAAAGGCCGAATCCAAGGACTACAATTCCCATTATCAATGAAAAAATACCATCCCTGAAAATGGATTTTCTTTCTTCCTCCACTTTTTTTTCGTCTACCAAATTCCCTTTGGCTTCCTCTTGCCTGAGTTGGCTGATGATGAGTTGGATGGTTGGGCCATCGGCCTTTTGATAATTCAGGAAATTACTGATGGTTCTGTAGTCTGCCCCATCCTTCATTTTTTGGATGGAACGTTCCAGTAGTTCTTGTTCGGTCATACTCTTTTGATTTTAGGTTATTGATTTTGTATTACATCCACTTCAATGGTTTTATCCTGATTGGCCAGTTGCCAGATGGTATGGAAAATCAATCGTCCGACCTTGGCTGTTTTTTCGAAGTCAATCTTATCTGAGGTATCACTTGTCCGATGATAATCATCATGGACTCCACTGAAATAGAAGATAGCCGGAATGCCCTTTTCCGCAAAATTATAATGATCGGATCTGTAATAATATCTATTAGGATCATCTTCCTCATTGAATGTATAATCCAACTCCAAATTCACGAATTGCTCATTCATTGCCTCATTGATATCGTGTAATTCCGTACTCAGTCTATCCGCACCGATGACATAGATATAATTGGGATTCCCCTCATGGTCCTTATCCACCCGACCAATCATATCCACATTTACATCCACGATTGTCTTATCCAATGGATATACCGGAAATTTCACATAATATTCGGAGCCTAAGAGTCCTTTTTCCTCACCCGACACCAATAGGAACAGAATGCTCCGTCTTGGTCCTATACCATCATTAGCAGCAGCCTTGAAAGCTTCTGCTATATCCAAGACGGTACTCGTACCTGAACCATTGTCATCCGCCCCATTATATATATCATCCCCTCGCTTGCCCAAATGATCATAATGGGCAGATACCACAAGGATTTCGTCCTTGAGTTCGGGGTCTCTCCCCTCAATCATTCCCAATACATTCTCACCCTTGAGGACTTTTTCTTCCTTGAGCATCATCAGTGCCACATCGGCTTGTAGCATCAAGTGATACGGACGACCTGTTTTTTTGATTTTATTCCTTGTCTTGATAAACTTCTTGTACAGTTTCTTACCAATGATTTCCTTGGCTATATCCTTTGAAACATAAATGGAATGGGCATAATTATCTGACATACCTTCTTCCATTCCCATGCTCATCTGGCCACTGAGTAGTCGGTCCCTATACCTGCTGACCCTTTCGTTCACATTAGATTCGATGAATATCACAGCCTTAACGCCTTTGCGCTTTGCCGTTTCTAGTTTTTTCCTCCAATCCAAGGCCCAATCCGAATATTCCATCTTTCCGGTGATGTAGGAGATGGAGTCCATATTCAATGGTTCACCCTGATAGACCATGATGACCTTACCCTTGACATCCACATCCTTATAATCACTGTATTTCTCATCATCTATCCCATAGCCTAGGAATAGTACCTCGTCGGCCTTGATGGTATCAGTAGACGAATTGGATGATGCAAATGCATAATAATCCCACATGAAACGATACCGTTCCTCATTGACACTTAATGAAAGGTCAATCCAGCGATTCTGTGCAAAGGAGAGTGGCTGGAAATAAGTTCCGTTGGGTGTGGTACCCAAACCGATATTCTTGAAATGACCGGCTATATATTCAGCGGCCAAACGCTGTCCGGGTTGTCCGGTTTCCCTTCCTTCCATCTCATCGCTAGCCAGTATATCCAAATGTTGCCTGATATCCTCACCACGAACCATTTCAGCATATTTTACCGCTGGTATCCTATCATTATCTACGGATGGTGCTACGGTGGTATCCTGAGCCAAGGAAAAAGAAGCGATACAACAAGTCAGCAATAGCATGACCATTTGACGATGGAACATAAACTTACTTTTTAAATGATGAATGCATTAGCAGGAAAGGCCAATCTTATCTACCCTCCTGCCATGGCGACCACCTTCGAATGCAGTAGAAATGAAAGCATCCACCATTTCCAATGCAGTCGTTTCCTCTACAAAACGTACAGGTATACAAATCATATTGGCGTTGTTATGTAATCTGGCTAATTCTGCCAAATCCTTATTCCAACAAAGTGCCGCCCTGACCTTACTGTGCTTATTGGCAGTCATGGCTACACCATTTCCACTACCACAAAGAAGAATACCCAATTCGGCTACTCCCTCATCCACCATCATTGCCGTTGGGTGGGCAAAATCAGGGTAATCCACTGAATCCAGTGAGTGGGTTCCGAAATCAGCAATCTCGATCCCCTTTTCTTCTAATAATTGCTTGATGGCTGCCTTATATGGAAACCCTGCGTGGTCACAACCGATTGATATGGTCATTCTAGAATGGTTTTGATACTAAAGCAATACGATATGTAAATGAATGAATCCATTATTCGTATCGTATTCCATATGAAATGATGACAAAAATAAGGAATGCTTATCAAATGGAATAAACCGAACGATATACTTCCACGGCTTTTCGTTATTGGAAGTCATAAAAGAACAAGGGCCAACTGATGTATCAGTTAGCCCTTGTTTTGATTTATTCTCCGTTAGAATTGTTCCTATCCGGATTGTTGTTGGACCTTTGCTGGCCCCCTTGTAGTTCGTCAGTCGAACGGGCAAGACCTAAAGGAACCATTTGTTCCTCTATTTTCTGGAGTAAATCCATGTCTTTCTCCTTAACGGCCAATCTTTGTAGTAGAAGTCCGGCATTTCTTGCCGCGCCTCTCATATTGGTAAGGGTCTGACTCAGTTTCACCTTATCATCTGATTGTGAATCCACATATAGGGCAGATTCAATGGCATTTTGCATCAATATATCAATATGAGGCTTAGCCTTATCATACTTTCCGATATCGGAATACATTTCCAAATAAGGAAGTATGGTCCAATCATAAGCGAAATTGAAATTAGGGAAAGCCTTGAAATAAGTATCAATCATTTCCTCTGCTTTTTGTTTTTGTCCCAAGTCCACTAATTCCTGAGCTCCCCTTCTGATGGCATAATGCATACTCTGTACACTTGGGCCATACTTATCATCCACATACATATCGTATTGGTCGAAGTTACCCCATCTCCATTTCTGGGTTACATTCTCATGCATCTTCTGAGGATTCGTATAACCATATCCCAATACACCCAAGCCTCTCATATCATCTGCTACCTTAGGAGTCGATACAGGAACCAATCTTAGTGCTAGTCCCTCCAATTGTAAGTAGGGCTTAAGGCCTAGTAGGTTTTCATCCCTAACGGTAACCGCATAATAAATAGGACGGTCATTCACATTGGATGCAATGATATCCAACATGGCCAGATCGCCTTTCATGATTCGCTTGCTTCTAGGAATAGTGAAATTCATTCGGTTCAAAATACTTGACTTCTTATGGTCCGCTACCCAATTAGAATTCGCAACAGCAGCCGAATCAATATCTATGTATACCTGACGGGTTGGTAAGCAACTTTCCACCTGACCACCACCTCTTAGTTGAAGTTTGTGGTCTTCCCTCATGTGTCTCACGACATCCTGGATGCTCTTCTTTCCACCACCTCCTGGACAATCCAGGAATTGCGGACGCAACTTACCTCTGATCTTACTACTAGGTACAGAGAACTTGATAGGTGCGGAATCATTCACTTTTCTCCTCAACTGGTCAATGTACCAATCCACCTGAATCAAACTTAGGTTCACGACCCTTACATCTGTTCTGATTCCCTCGACTTCCTGTGCGTACCATAATGGATAGGTATCATTATCACCATAGGTGAATATGATAGCATCCTTTTCTACGGAATTCAAGAAATTGGAAGCATAATCCCTAGCACCAAAGTGATTGGCTCTGGAATGGTCATCATAATTCTGTGTAAGCATCAACATTGGAGCAACCAACACCACTGCGGAAGCAATTCCTGCTGCTGCATTACCTGATATCTTACTCCTTAGGAGTTCAAAGATGGCTGTTACACCCAAACCAATGAAGATACAATAGGTAAAGAATGAACCTATCAATACATAATCCCTCTCACGGGGCTCATTCGGAGGCTGATTGGAATATATGATAATGGCCAAACCTGTCATGAAGAACAGTGCCAATAGGGCAAAGGCTTCCTTGGGTCGTTTCCTCAACAAGTAGAACATTCCTATCAATCCGAAGATGAACGGAAGCATATAATACTTATTCGTCGATTGGTCTTCTTTCATTTCCGTAGTCAACTGACTGGTATTACCAATCCTCGAACTATCCACGAATGGGATACCCGAAATCCAGTGTCCCTTGGCTGCATCCCAAGAGAAATAACCTTGTTGTCCGTTTTGACGACCAGAGAAATTCCACATGAAATATCTCCAGTACATCCATCGGATCTGATAATTGATAAAGAAATCAATATTATCAAAGAATGTCAGAGGACGTTCCAGTATCGGCCTTCCATTATCATCCCTACGAGTCCTACCCTGTTCATCCGTCAGATAATTAATACCTAGCCATTGCATGTAGAGTTCGGCTCTATCGGTGTGTCCCATCCTTGGAAAGAATCGATCCGCTTCATCAGGGAACACGTAAGATAAGTTCTGATCTGTAGCTTCGTATGTACCCAAGTCTGCCACATAATCATATCTGTCCTCTTCCTTGGAATCAATGGGTTGAGCCTCGAAAGTCGGACCGAAAAGCAATGGTCTCTCACCATATTGCTCACGATTCAAATATGGCAACAATCTCATGGCATTGCTAGGATTGTTCATATTGATCGGTGTATTCACACCTGCACGAATCACTACCACCCCAATTGTAGAATAAGCTACCAATATGGTAGCCACTGCTACCGTAGCGTATTGCAACTCAGGTAATCTCAGTTTTTTGGCATAATATAGACCTGCGTATATCAATCCGATGAATAATATCGCCAAAGGTATCAAACCAGTGTGTTGCGGCATTCCTAAGTCATTGACCATTAGGAACTCCAACTTGGTCCATACCGTAGGAACGCCTACGATAATGAAGTACTGGATGAAAATCATCACCATTACACCGGCCAAACCAGCAGCAGCAACTCCAAAGATGCTATGGTTCTTGAACTTTTTGAAATAGTACAACAGTGCCATTGCTGGTATGGTCAATAATGAAAGGAGGTGTACTCCTATGGATAATCCTGCCATGAATAGGGAGAATACAATCCATCTATCATGTTCTTGCTCATCCGGTAGGCTGTACCATTTGGACATACCCCAAACCAATAGCGTCGTAAACATTGTTGACATGGCATAAACCTCTCCTTCCACAGCTGAAAACCAGATAGAAGAACAGAATGCCGTACTCAAACCAGCTACCAAGCCTGTACCGGCCAAGGCAATATTCTGGGCACCATCTGTTTCTCCCTCTCTACCGACCATTGCAATCTTACCAAAGATGATGGCAATCCAACAAACGAACATCGCTGCTGTTGCGGTACAGAGTCCTGACATCAGGTTAACGGAATAGGAAATATCCTCTGGATTATTAGAAAGGAGGTCAGCTACCATTGTAAACATCCGCCCAATCATCAGGAAGACAGGTGCCCCCGGAGGGTGAACCACTTCCAACTTATAGGCTCCGGTAATGAACTCTCCACAATCCCACAATGATCCTGTGGGTTCTGCAGTAAGGGCGAAAATAACGGCAGCGAAACCGAAAACAATCCACCCTGCTATCTTACTCAGTTGTTTGTATCCCATTTATCTTATTTTGATCAGCACCGCTCTGTTAGACAGGAGTCGGTATTTGGGGCAAAAATAATAAAATCACATTGCGTTTCATGTAACAGTACAATGTTATCAGTGCAAAGTATTAGGATTTTTTCCTAATTGTCTCTGATATGTAGGTTAAATAGCGAATTGGAGGGTGTACTGTTGACACAATTTGACTTTTTTAGCATGTACTTACAGCTAATAACCAGTCGTTGGGAAAGACCCATGATTCATCTGATAGTTGCATATAACTCCAAAATTGGAGTCTTACAAGCAGAATTCGGGCTATCCCTATCCCATAATGATATAAAGAAAGTGTTTTTGGGAAACAGAATTAGTACTGTTCCTTTTCATTGGGAAAGTCCTTGGACTTGACATCATCGATATATTGTCCGACTGCTCCCTTGATTTCAGAGAACAAGTCCAGATATCTTCTTAGGAATCTGGGATTGAAATCCTTTGTAATTCCCAAAAGGTCGTGGGTAACCAATACTTGTCCATCTGCGGAATTCCCTGCGCCTATACCAATGGTAGGAATGGTAAGTTCTGCTGCAACACGCGTAGCGAGTTTAGCAGGAATCTTTTCGAGAACTATGGCAAAACATCCCAGTTCCTCCAATAGCTTGGCATCACTGATGAGTTTTTCTGCTTCTGCTTCCTCCTTGGCCCTTACGGTGTAGGTACCGAACTTATAGATGGATTGGGGTGTCAAACCCAAATGTCCCATTACGGGAATACCTGCGGAAAGCACCCTTGAGATGGAATCCGCAATCTCTGCACCTCCCTCTAACTTGACGGAATGGGCTCCGGATTCTTTCATGATACGGATAGCTGAAGAAAGTGCCTTACGGGAATTACCCTGATAAGAACCAAAAGGCAAGTCCACTACGACAAGACAACGCTTGATTCCCCTGATGACAGATGATGCATGATAAATCATTTGATCAAGTGTAATAGGAAGGGTCGTTTCGTGTCCGGCCATAACATTGGAAGCTGAATCACCTACAAGTAATACATCTATACCTGCCTCATCCAAAATTTGTGCGGTAGAAAAATCGTAAGCAGTAAGCATAGCGATTTTTTCGCCCTCATTCTTCATCTTCTGAAGGGTATGTGTAGTGATTCTTTTGACTTCTTTCTTCGCAGTAGACATAATACGATTGATTTGTGAGGCCAAAGATACGCTTATTGTTCAGAGGGTAGATAATTTGTTGAAAAAAATGGATGTATCAATACTTATTGAGGAATTGACGAACGGATGATTTCCATTTCATGGGTTCAGATATGATTACACCACTATGTCCTGCATTCTCAAAGATGACCAACTCTTTCTTGCCTGAGAGTTCACTATAAATCAAATCCGTTTCGGCACGGGTGACCCTTTGGTCTTTGGCACCCCAAAGCAGGAGTGTTGGAACATTGATACTTTGGGCGTATTCGGACGGATTATGCCCGAATGTATTGAAGCCATTCTGTACACTACCCCAAAAGAGCAACAAATGACCGAATCCGAAATAGGGTACTCCCATTTCACGGAAACGTCCTTTGGAAGCATCCTGCATGGTAGCGAATGGACACTGAGCTATTATCGCCTTGGGCCTAATACCATCCTTGGCAACAGCCCTTAGGGCAATTGCCGCTCCCATTGATGTACCCAATACATAAATATCCCCGCCTATTTTCTGATTGGCATAATCAAATACGGTCTTGAGGTCCTTGGACTCCTTATAACCGATGGTACAATGATTCCCCTCGGAATCCCCGGACCCTGAACTATCAAACAACAATGCATTATATCCCATATCCCTTATGGCATATCCGTAAGGAAGCATCTTGGACATACAGGATTTATATCCATGAGCAATAATGACCGTACCAATTGCAGAATCAGGTTCAAGGAGCCAACCGGCAATCTTTCCATTCTCACTAATGAGGCTAATTTCCTCGAATGGGATATTCGGTTTAACCGTGTTTTCCGGCCTGGGTACATCTATACCCAAGAATAGTGTCTTGATTACTTCCTTTTGGCTCATTCCGGTAGCAGTAGCCTGCCCCGTGGCCCCGGGTTTGAAATTCGTGAATTTTCGGGCATGCATGTATGCCATGAAATTAACTAATAGAAATAAGAAGAATAAGGTGTATAAGATTCCCTTAATCCATTTCTTTCCTCTGGATTTTTTAGATTTTAATTTCTCTACGACTTCCATGTTTTAGTTTCCCGTTTTATCCTGACTTATAACATTCAATGGTGGCTAATAGCTAAAAACTAAGCCATTTGAATTCCATCCTTAATTTATGTTCATAACACCCAAGCTTAGTTCACCTTGATTTCAAAGAATTTCTTTTTGAATTGCCAATTATAGAAATAGATGACATCTCCTTTCTTCAAATCCTTTAGAATATTCTTCTTTGCTGTCTTATTTTTCGTATCACTGTATATGAGGTATTTTTTTCCCTCCTTACCGACTGCCAAATAGTACTGGTTAAAACCTCCATTATCCTCACCATATGTCAGCCTGATGGGTAAGCCTGCTACCTTTTCATTCAGGAGTTCGGTGACTTCTTCCAAGGAACATTCTGCCATGGTATATTTGGATGGATCATCCTTTTCCATTTTCCCTTTCAGGGGTTTACCGCCCCACTTTACAGCTACTTTCTTATAGATTGGCAAATCATTCTCATCATCATACCTGAATCTTACCGGCATGGTAAACTGTACTTTCACTGGCTTGCCCTTAGTCAACCCGGGTGTCCAATTCGGCATTTTTTTGAGCACTCTTACTGCTTCTGCACCACAACCTCCTCCAGGGTCCTTGATAATGGATTTGTCATTGAATTCAAGGCTTCCGTCTTCATTAATCACAAAACGAACCACAGCTGTACCCTCTATCTTATTATCCATTGCTTCCTTGGGGTACACCATGTTCTTAGATACAAAATTGATGATATTCTCATCCGAACACTTTCTGACATCCTCTCTAACTTCCGAATCAGGACAATCACCAAACACAGGCATGACCTCTACAATATTGAATACCTCCCCCTCTATATCATCAGGATTCGTATCTCTTTCCAAGATGGACATTGGTGGAACATTCACAATGTTCGCCATGATAAATGGAGTCATTCCAAATGTTATCCCCAACAATAATATAATCCGCTTCATACTTTCACTTCGAGTTATTGAATGTAAATCTACTAAAGAACTACTTGAAAATAAAATAAGCTGCCACCCGGCACTTGGGTAGCAGCTGTTTATGCAATAAAGCATCAACCTTTTCTTTAACTAAGATTGTAATCCTTTTAGTATTTAATCTATTGTTCGGTCTTTATATGGCAGGGAATCTCCCATCCATAAAACCTAAAACAACACATACTACAACCATTCATCATTTACTTTCCGTTCGACTTAGGTGCGGGTGGCACAGGTGGCACAGGTGGTGCTGGGGGTGCTGGTGGAGCGGGTGGAACCAATCCCCCCTCTGGTGTAGGCGGTGCTGGTGGAGCGGGTGGTGCCGGGGGCACTTCCCCATCAACAGTCGGAGGAGCGGGTGGAGCTGGAGGAGGAGGTGGTGTAGGTCCACTTAGTTTGAATTTGACCGGTAGGGTGAATTGTACCTTTACCAACTTTCCATTATCACGTCCGGGAATCCAATTCGGCATGGCCTTGATAACCCTCAGAGCCTCTTCGCCACATCCTCCGCCGGGATTTTTGAGTATTACCCTATTAATATCCTCGTCAAAGGAAAGACGACCATCTTTTTCAATATTGAAACGAATAACTGCGACTCCCTCAATCCCATTCTCCCTAGCTTCTTTAGGGTATTTGATATTTTCCGATAGAAAGTTGATGATACCCATATCAGAACATTTTTTTCTTTCCACCTTATCTTTGATATCCGCGCAACCCTCTGCCGGATAATGTGGCATATGATCCACTATCTTATGTACCTTGTTTCCCGGATTGGTATCTCGTACGATTTGCTTTTCAAAATTAGATGACTGTCCATCATCCGTAATTTTTATCAGAAGTATAAGACTTTTATCCCCACTCTCAATGAAAGACTCATCTGCTCGAACATCAACTCCTTTCCTTGGGCATTCTATATAAATTACATCGCCCTGGGATACTTCTGCTGCACGATTCAGCATCTTTTTCAGACGAGATTCATCCCAATTCTTATCACCATACCGAACCCTAAAAAGGAATGGATCCTCATTCGTTGGAACAGTTAGTATTCCATAATCGTTGATAAGGGTTTCATTTCCCCCCACCATTAATTTGATGGGACTTTCTAATGGAGTATTCCTGATAAAGTTGGAGTAAGTTACCTTATTCATGGTCGTCATGAATGATGGATAATCCCCATCAAAATCCATTTCATTTTGTTCAAGGGATATATTGCCCCAATGTAATCGAGGATAAGCCTTATTGCCTGGGTTCTTTACTACATATCCTTGTTTGGTTTCCAATCCGATACGAAGTACATAAAAGTAAGTGCCCTCCTCTAAGTCGTTCGCATTCCAGTTATTTGAATAATTCTCTTTCTTGAGTAATACATCTCCGAATCGGTTGAAAAGGGCCATTTCATTGTCCCTATGCTGTTCGATATTCGGTACGATTAGAATGGACTTATCATTGAAATAGGGCTGGCCTAATTCGGGAGATGCCACATTCGGAATATTATTCTTCGAGGGGATTTTTTCAATGGAATTCGGAATATCCACTATTTTTTCAGTAGTGACATTTTCTACTGTCTCATTCAATTCATCCATACCGACAATCGGGTCCGCCAGATTGAAAGAAAATAATACGAAAAGTAACATGATGGCAGGAATAATACTGAGGTAATACACCCCTACCCTTTTCTTTGATTTGGTTGTTGATAACATGATCAAACGTTTTTTGATAAGTGAAGCAAAAGTATTCGAAAGTGCCGGGTTGATGCTTTTGCCTACTTCCTGTACCAGAAGACTGGCGTATTGATATTTGGATGAAGCCAAGGAGGCCACAATCTTATCTGCGATAAATTCGTGGGTTTCCCGTAGGCTTCGGTTATATAAATGGATGATGGGGTTGAACCAATTGATGATGGTAAGAAACTCCATGAATAACACATCAACAGAGTGCCATTGTCTGATGTGTACCAATTCGTGTTCGATAATGAGTTGGGAATGCTCGTGTTCGTGTCTAGGATTGAAGAAAAGCCATTTGAAAAAAGATGAGGTGTCCTGTTCTTGTGTATGGAGTGTCAATATACCATCATGCTTCTCTGTGTAGCTGTTCTTGGTGATTTCATATATGCGATATAATTTTTTTAGGAAGCGATATGAAAAGAATAATACTCCTATCAGGTAAGTCAGTAGAATCAACTCACCCAGAGTCAGGGAGAAAAAGGTTGTACTCTGGCTCATGCCCTCATTGAATTCCAAAACCAGATATTCGGCTCCATAAATTACAGGGACCAGTATATCCGCCTCATTCTTTGCGTAACTGAAACTCAAAAGCGGAATGATAAATGAGCTCAAGGCACCCAAAATCAGGTAAGCACGATTCATTTGGAAAAAAGTATTCTTCCTAAACAGGATTTGGTAAAGACCGTAGAATACCAATAGGCAGAAACTGCTTTCCAAAAGATATTGTGGGATGGATGGTAACTGAATCATTGTTGTTGTTTTATTTTTTCCAATATCTCATTCAATTCCTCTATGTCTACATTTTCCTCTTTTACGAAAAAGGACATCAACTGCTCTACCGAACCACCGAAGTAATTATCCAACATGTTATTCAAAGAGGATTTTTTATAATCCTCCTTTTTCAATAATGGAAAATACCTGTAGGTCTTGCCAAAGGCTTCGTGGCTGATGAGCCCCATTCCCTCCAACTTTCTGATAATGGAAGAAACCGTATTGTACGGAGGTTTGGGTTGCATTTCATCAATGACTTCCCTTACAAATGCCTTTTCCAATTTCCATAGGATTCGCATTACTTCTTCCTCCTTGTGTGTCAGTTTAATTTTCATATCCCTGATATTATAAAACAAGTATAAAAACTATTTTTTAGTTATTCAACTAAATTTTAGTTAAAAAACTATTTTTTAGTTCCAAACTAGTATAAAAGCCATGGCATCACCCACCAATCCATGAAATAGACTTCTGTCTTCAGCCGTTCAATATTAGTCAGTTGGTATCTTTATCTTTGTTGAATCGGATACGATATTTCTTATTTGTATCCAGAAGACATATCCAACCCCTATTGTGTTATCAACATTAATTGAATCATTACCTAATTATGAGATTATCCTCTTTATTTACCCTATTATTCACTTATACCATTGTCGTTTCCCAAACCAACACCAATCTCAGGGTCGAGAGTTATCAACTGGATAATGGCCTAACCGTCTATCTCAACGAGGACCCCACTGCCAATCGTGTATTCGGAGCCATTGCCGTAAATGCAGGCAGTAAGAATGACCCTGCGGATGCTACGGGTATTGCACACTATTTGGAACATTTATTATTCAAGGGAACAACAGAGATGGGTACCTGGGATTTTGAAGCCGAAAAAGTCCACTTGGATTCCATCAGTTATTGGTACGAGGAATTGGGAAAAACTCAGGATGAAGCACAAAGGATATCCATTCAAAAGAAAATCAATGAGCAATCCGTAGCAGCATCCCAATATAGCCTGCCGAATGATTTCGACAATCTGCTCAAGAGTATCGGCTCGACAGGTGTGAATGCATGGACTTCACCTGATATGACATTCTATCATAATTCATTCCCTGCCAACCAAATCGAAAAGTGGATGGATATCTATTCTCACCGGTTCCAGAATCCTGTGTTCCGTTCGTTCCAGTCTGAATTGGAAGTTGTCTATGAGGAGAAAAACAGGGCGATAGATGGATTCGAATATCAGATTTTCGAAAAATTCATGGACGAATTATTTTCCCCCCACCCTTACGGTACACAAACTACCCTAGGAAAAACAGCACATCTGAAGAATCCGAATCTGAATAAGATGTATGAATTCTTTAATACTTACTATGTGGCTAACAATATGGCTTTGGTGCTGTCAGGAAACTTTGATAAGGAAAAGGTTCGTTCATTGATACAAGACAAATTCGGGGCATGGGATAAAGGGCAAACACCACCTGAGAATGCATTCACAACCAGTAATATCGAGGGTAAACAAAAAGACAAGGTCAGGTTTACTCCTGTCAAGGTTTCTGTTTATGGATTCAAGACCGCCGGTGTCAATCATCCCGACCAAGCGGTATTGGATGTCATTACCGGTATTTTCAGTAATGGTAGTTCCACAGGATTATTAGACAGATTGAATCAGAATAATAAACTCACCTATACGGAACTCATCACCGAACCTCTCAATGATGATGGAGCATCCGTCTTTGTTGTGGTTCCAAAGATTATCATCCAATCATTCCGTAAGGCGGAAAAATTGATTTTCAATGAAATAGAAAAGGTAAAAACAGGAGCTTTTCCTGATGCCCTACTATCCTCCGTCAAAAACGAGTTGTATGTTGATTTCCAGCAATCCCTGGAAGATGTTACCCAACGGGGAACGGCCATCGGGGAATGCTTCAACCGTGGTATCAGTTGGGAATCTTACCTGGAGTATACCCAACAAGTAGAATCCGTAAGTAAGGAGGATGTAATGCGTGTGGCACAAAAATATTATGGGGCGGATTTCATGGCTGTATATTCCAGGATGGGTTTCCCGAAAAAGGAAAAATTACAGAAACCGGGATTCAAGCCTGTCCAACCAGATGTTTCCAAAACCTCCGAATATGCCACCTATTTCAAGGATATCAAGACCGATGATGTAACACCCCAGTTCCTTGACTTCAAGGAAGATGTCACTTTCATGGATTTGAGGAATAATAACAGGATGTACGTCACCCCTAATCCAATCAATGATATTTTTTCGATTCGTATCCAATACCAATTCGGAGACGATAACAATAGGGATTTGAAACTAGCGGCCCGATTAATGGAATATGCCGAAACCGAGGAAAAATCCATGTTGGAACTTAAGGAAGCTTTTGCTGTACTTGGTGCTAGTTATAAGATTACGAGCGACCGTAATTATATGAATATTACCCTAGAGGGAAAAGAGGAGCATCTGGCTGCATCCCTTGCCTTATTGAATGAACTGGTACAAAAACCAGTCATTAGTAAAAAAGCGGCCAAACTGGTCAGAAAAGAAGCACGCACGAATAAGCGTATCGAAAAGAGGACTCCGTCAACGATGGGTGCAGCGCTTAGATTCTATGCCATTTATGCTGATAAGTCCTATTATCTAAGAAGGCATTCCATACAGGAAATCGGAACAGCGGATGTAGCGGAACTCACCAAGAAATTCAAGGAGGGAACCGAATATGCCGCAACCGTCCATTATGTTGGCCAACAGGAACCCGAAGCATTCAAAACATTGTTTCTCGAGCATTACCAACTCAATACCTCGGGCCGAAGGGAGCCTATGGTTTTTGCCAAACCCGCCAAGTATAAAAGAAGTCATATCTATTTTGTACACGATAAAAAAGCGGTACAAAGCCAGGTGTATTTTTATATGGCAGGCAATCCCTACAAGAGAAAGGATTTTCCTCGATACCAGGCATTCAATTCCTATTTCGGTGATGGATTCTCTGGTTTGGTTCTTCAGGAAATCCGAGAATACCGTTCATTGGCTTATTCTGCTTGGGGCCGTTATTTCCATCCATATAAGGAAAATGAAATGGGATTCCTGAATTCATTCGTAGGATGTCAGAGTGACAAGACCAATGAGTCCATTGATGTGATGATGGGACTTCTAAGGGATTTGCCTGAACGCCCCGAACGCTTGGATGGCATCGTGAGTGGTTTACGCCAAAAGGTCATAACGGGTTATCCATCCTTTCGGGTATTATCCAGAAACATTGAGGGTTTCAAAAAATTGGGGTATCAAAAATCACCTTTGGAATTGGCTTATCCACAATATGAAGCATTGGAATTTGCAGATATCATGGAATTCCATCGCGAGCATCTGAAAGAGAAACCCGTTGTCATAACCATTTATGGAAATAAGAAGAATATCGACTTTGAAGCATTGAAGCAATATGGCGAGGTCGAAGAATTGAAAAAAGGAGATATCATCGTATTCTAAAAGGCCAATTTCCTAGGGGAATCCCCCCTTTTTACTGGCTCTTTTCGGCATTAACTAAACAATAACAAGTCCTTGATACTTCATAACATACTATTCCTGCATTTTTAGCATTATATATAATATACTAAGCATATTTACGAAACAGAATGGGAGCTGTTTCATATGTACCAGAAGCTAAAACATAACATACATGAGAATCGCAATCATTATCGTAGGAATAGTGGTCCTTGTCGTACTTGGACTCAAGTGGGATTCGTTGTCCCCTAGCCCTGATACTTTCCCTAAGGAAGGTAATATCCACCAATTGCATGAAAACAAGGACAATGAGCATTGTAAATCATGTAAGGAAAATTGGAAAATGGTAGATACACAGACCCGTAAAAATATGCCCGCAGCTTTGGGCCTTTAATACATACACCATAATACCCTTTAACCCAGACCATCATCCTTGGAATTCAAGGAATCAAATGAAGCCCAATCAACTTTTTAATGACTTTGGTGTTTGAATTTACACCATCCATTTTTAAAGATGATTTATAGGGTGTTTAAGTGAACCGAGTTGGATCCCCTTTTCTGACTCGGTTCTTTTATTCTTCCAAAGCCATTTCATACAGCTTCCTGATTCGCTCACCGATATATTTTTTACTGAAGTGTCCCACTGCGAATGTCCTGATTTCATTCGTATCGAATGTATCCATTCTTTCCAAAACCGAAAGCACAGCTTTCTCCAATGCGTCCTCGTTTCCGGCAGGAACCATGGTTCCCAATCCATCATGTCGTATCATTTCTGATATCCCTCCCACGTCCGTAGCAACGACAGGGATTCCTGAGGCCAAAGCCTCTACGATGACACAAGGCAGATTCTCATAATTACTGAATAACAACAGGAAATCAGCTGACTGCATCTTTTCAGCTACTGTCCGGGCGGGTTGTAGTCCTAAAAATCTTACTTCATGCTCCAAACCCAATTCGGTAGCATAATCTGCCAGCATCCTAGCATCCGCCCCCTTACCGAGTATTTCATATTGGAAAGTATGTCCTTGGTCCTTGATGCGTTTCAGCACTCTTAGGATACCTGATATATTCTTATGCTTATCCAACAACATGGCAACGGTGAGTATCCTGAGAATTGTCTTTTTTGATGGGTGGGTCTGAGGCTTAAAAAAATCGGTATCCACTACATTATGAATGGTAAGATACCGGCCTGTGAGTCCTAGGTTTTGCATGGCCTTACCTAAGTCATCAGAAGCGGGAGCAATCACCTTGGCCCTTTTGATGACCCAAGGCGTAAGCCATTTGCGATAGAATGATTTCTTATAATCCTGAGTAAGTTCCAAATATCCTGTCCAATGCTCCGTAATCACATAGGGTACATTCCTGAACCAATGATTGAAATATGCAAAGACGCCTGTCCGCAATAAGACCGTCACATGGACAAGATCAAATTTACCTTTCCTCTTTTCGAGGAATGCATATCCTTTCGAAATACAATAAAAATAAAGCAGCAATTTCAGGAATTTATCCAGGAAAGAAACTCCTGTTATCCGTTTGGGGAAATAATATCTGAGGGTGTCCAATCCATCTTCATTGGTCCATTCCTTTTTGATATTCCATCTGACTTGTTCGTCTGCTTCTGCATAAAGGATGGATAGATTCGTATGAGGCGATACAGCCAGTGCATGCCTTTTCACGAAAATACCGGCAGACGTATAGTTATGGCTCGGATACCATTTCGAAAGGATGAGGATATGTTTGTTAGATAGATTGATATCGAGATATTGGATTTCAATGTACAGCAATCTAGCGTCTGATGAAGCTAGTATCTAAACAAACGCTATTCTCCCTCTTGCATTTTCTTAGCCGTTTCCGCAACGATCAGTGCTTCTATAACTGGCTCCACATCACCTCCGATGATTTTATCCAGACTGTAGAGTGTCAGATTGATCCTGTGGTCCGTCACCCTATTTTGGGGCCAATTATAGGTACGAATCTTATCCGACCTATCACCCGAACCGACCAATGAACGCCTTTCGGAAGATACTTTGGAATTATGCTCCTCTATTTGTTTCATCCTAATCTTATCAATCAGTCTGTTCATGGCTATTTCACGGTTCTTAATTTGTGAACGCCCATCTGTACTTTCTGCTACGACTCCTGTTGGTAAGTGTGTAAAACGGACACCAGATTCTGTCTTGTTCACGTGCTGCCCACCTGCTCCACTCGAACGGAAGGTATCCACCTTAAGGTCGGCCTTATTGATATTGAGGTCTTCCATTTCCATTTTTGGCATCACGGCCACTGTTGCGGCAGAGGTATGTACCCTACCTTGGGATTCTGTCTTAGGAACCCGTTGGACACGGTGTGCTCCGGACTCGAATTTGAGTTTTCCGTACACTCCCTCGCCATTGACCTCCATTACAATCTTATTGTATCCACCCACAGAACCCTCATTGATGGATACGATTTCGGTTTTCCAACCGATGGTCTCAAAATAGCGATTATACATCTTATACAAATCGCCGGCAAACAGGCTGGCTTCATCCCCACCTGTTCCTGAGCGGATTTCCATGATGACATCCTTATCGTCCTCCGGGTCCTTGGGTATCAGTAGCACCTTGATTTCTTCCTCTAGGGTAGCTCTACGAGATTTAAGGTCATCCAACTCCATCTTGGCCATCTCTTTCATTTCCTCGTCATCCTCCTTGAGCATTTCATTGGCCGTCTCGATATTCCCCAAAATATCCCTATAACTATGGTAAGCCTCGACTACCTCCTGGAGGTCCTTATATTCCTTATTCACTTTCTTATAGCGATTCATATCCGAAATGACTTCCGGATCAGATAACTGCTCCTCGATATAGAGATAGCGTTCATAAATCGCTTGTAACTTATCTAACATGATTCTTTTCTTTGAGATGGCTCGATTTGAAGCCGCAAAAATGATAAAAAAAGGGTTGGTGTCAAAGATGGAAGACTACTTTGACGGTAGATCGGGTGCTTATTACCCAAAAATTAAGAGTAGCTATAAAAAAGATGTGAAAATGATGGTTTTCATAACAGTTGAATTGCAACTTCGACAAAGATAACGCATCTTTTGCTAATGGAGTTCCGATATTTAGGATAAAAAGGAATTCCTACCCCACAGATACATCCGACCAGCCTCGAGACCAACCAACATCAAGCGATTTCAAAACCAAAACCGATTTTATATGGAATACTTACCTAATCTTGTAGCTGGTTTATCCGCATTGGTCCTAGGATTCTTGTGGTATGGCCCCATGACTTTTCAAAATGCATGGATGAAAGCCAGTAAAATGAGTGAGGAGGATGTCAATGGAGGCAATATGGCCCTCATTTTCGGACTGGCATTCGTACTCGCTATCGTTTTATCTATTCCGATAGATTTCATTTGTGGTCTACACAAGGAAGCCAAGGACATCACTTTCGTTCATGGTGCTTTCCATGGTGCCATGTTGGTGGTACTTATTGGATTACCTGTTTTGATTACGAATGGTCTTTTTGAAAGGAAAGGACTCATGTATTACCTTATCAATAGTGGCTACTGGGTACTTGTAGGTGCTGTAATGGGTGGTATCCTGATGGTTTGGAATCCATCATAAGGAATACATTTGCCGTAGAAAAACATCCCCAATCCTAAGTATAGTTTAGGATTGGGGATTTATATTGTATTATTTTTTTCCCTCTATGCTGAGGTATACAGAAGTTTCCAACTCCCTACAAAAGAGGGTGTATTCATGTCCGTCTTCGCTCTTGAAATCATAGATACCCTTGTTCTTTATCAAGTCTCGTTTGATTGAGCGATTATTGTGGTAGAGTACATAAGATACATCATTGGCCGGATCAATCTTTCTCTCAAAAACATGCTCATTCCATTTGAAAACGTCCCTATCCCTTAGATGCACCTGAAGGAAAACCTTACCGCCATCGGAAGCATTCTCCAGTTTCTTCTCGCAATTTTCTATAATGGATTTATATTTCTCTATTCTTCTCTTGAGCAAGTCAATCTGCTTTTCATACCCCTCGATGATTCCATCACAATCATTACTTGGTGCATTCAGACATTTATCCAATCGGATTTTCAGGACTTCGATTTGTTTTTTCAAATCTGCAATCTCAGCATCCAGCACCCCAATCAATTCGTCATCATCCTTTTCACAAGCGGCTAATAATTTCTTGAGTCGTTCTATTTCAGCATTCAGTTCACCTGTTCTTAAAGATGGATTACCATCATCCGCTGCATCCAGGCATTCGCCCAATTCCTTTTCACACTGGGACAATCTTTCCAACAAATCCTCACGGTCACTTTCCAAATCATCTATCAACTCACTGCAATCCAGTCCACCTTCCAATTCCCGGACTTTCCTCTTGAGCTTATTCGTTTCAATTAATCTCCGGCGCATTTCACCTTTCCCTACTACGGTATCCCTTTCCGTTACCACCACTACATTGTCCGATTTATTGTAACACTGAATCTGAGTGGTTTCATAAGACAGGAATGGAGCTGCAGCAACCAATCCCACTCCTGAAAGCAACATCAGTGAAGTAAAGAATCTTGATTTCTTGATGAATGCGTTCTGATACGCCTGGGCTTGTTCTAGGAATTTCATAGTTCTTCGTTTGATGTGGAGTATTCCTCATATTTCAAAAAGGATTTTGTACCCCTGAACTGCTTAATCTGAGCATTTAGGAATCCTAGGGAAGAAATAACCAGGGTAAAGAAAGATATCAGGGTTATCAACAATACGATTTTCCCCCAAGAAGTGGGCATGATACTACTGATGAATACAGCAGAGACCACTCCTACAATCAGTACGAATGCCAATGTACCAAAGAGGACGAACTTGGAACGGGAAAATTCACCTATGACCGTATTGAGGAAATCCGTTTTAAAGTCAATGAGTCGATGTATGCGGCTTTTACGTTCTTTCTGTTGGGGATCACGCTCTAACAGATCCAATAAATTGAAAGTAACTGCAGCAATTTGCACATGATAATCATCATGTTTCATGGCACCGGACGAATAAAGGCCATCAATCTTATTGAACTTACCTATAAGAACGGACAACTTATTCTGTAATTGCGGAAAATGTTGTTTGGCCAGTTCAAGGGCCGAGGCTGTATTCCCCTCCTCTATTTGGTCCGTAATGGCTTTATGGACATTTTTCATTTGGCGATTCTTTTGTTGGATTCAGATTATTTTTTGTTTAAATATAATCATCTTAAGGGAATGATTGGGAAATATAAGTACTGGAGTATCCTTTTGTATCTGATTGTCATGAATCATACAATGGTTGGTTGCCAACAAAAAGTACCCATTCAACCAAGGGAAAAAGGAAAATATTGGGTCAATATCAAGGAAGTGAGTTGGATATCCACAAGGAGAGCAAAATATGTATTCCTCTTTGAAATCATTGCTAATCCAAAGAATAACAAAGTATCGCCTCATCAAGGAAAAAATATCCACATGGGTATATACATCGGTGGAGGGAGCATGGATTTACTTAAGGAATTCTCTACTCTTGAAAGAATCAGGTCCGACGAGCGCGTTTATGGATATTATGAATTACATCCTGAAAAACAACATTACCAAATCATCCAAAAAAGCAAATACGATATCAGTATCATCAGTGAGGACGGTACCTTCCATTGGGATAATTCGGGGAATCATCCGCCCGCTTCCATGATTATCCTATCCGATTGATTGGGACAGGATAATTTCCTTTTCAGGCACTTGGTACATATCCATGAACTGTTTATTGATAACGGATTCGGGTGTCATGGAAAAAATAGTATTCCGGATTCGTTTCCCAACTTTCATATGGGCGATTTTCCCCATCATGAATGAACGTTTGACGATATCATTCACACGTTTGAATCTGAGTTTGTAGAATTGATTAAATAATTCGGTAAGTGGCATTTCCTTTTCCATCAAACAATGCAGATACCAAGCATCCTCAATTGCCTGGCCTCCTCCTTGGCCCAGGTTGGGTGTAGTGGCATGTGCGGCATCCCCTATCAACAGTAACCGCCCCTTGGACCATGTGGATAAAGGCAATAGGTCATCCAGGTCATTCCGTATCATTTTATCCACTGAAGTATTCCTCAACACAGTCATGACCGGCTCACTGAAATCCTTGAACATATCCATCAGAATCCCTTTCGTACGACCATGTTCATCCTGTCCGCCTCTCTTGGCATCCCTGCATGCAAACCAATAAACTTCTTCCTCACTGATTCGCGATATACCGAACCGCTTACCTTTCCCCCAAATTTCAGATGCCTCAATACCGTTAAGGGCATGGCCATTCACCTGAGCAATTCCTCTCCAACAAGTTTGGCCCGAATACCTGATACTGGCATCGGGAAATATTGAATTCCTGACTTTGGATTTGATACCATCCGCACCGATGACATAATCCCCTATTGCACTACTCCCATCTTCAAAAAAAGCTGTTACCTTATCATTTTTTTCCTCGACTCGCAACAAGCGTTTCCCCAAATGAATCCGATGCTCGGGAATATGCTTCGCCAATACCCGAACCAATCGGGCACGGTGTATGGCCGTGATTCCGAAACCGTATTTTTCCCTTATGTATGTCTGGTCCGTTCCCGTAATGATACCCATTCGGGCATTCCTCAGATTCATCTTGGATAATTGGAATCCCTGTTCCATTACATCATTAGCTACTCCCAATCGCCCCAGTATGCTCATGGCATTCGGTGCGAGCCAAATACCCGCTCCGACTTCCCTAAGTTCAGGAGCCGCTTCATAAACTTCCACGTCCAATCCCAATTGGAGTAGACCTATCGCAGTAGTCAATCCTCCTATACCTCCTCCAATGATGATTCCTTTTCCGTGTTTCATAAGGCAGATTTATAGTTTGCACCAAATTAAGGAGGAATACAGAACGATTCAAGTTATTGATGTTCTTTAGAATTAGGATAAAGAACCCTAAATTGGATACAAATTCTAAAATCCAAATCTAGCATGGTACACTTCAGAATTATTACGAAAGAGAACCTCAGGGATATCCTGCACCTCGAAGTCCATGAAGAACAGAAAGACCAGGTAGCAAGTAATGCTGCTTCCATTGCTCAGGGACATTATTATGAAGAAGCATATTTCAGGGCGATTTACCATGAAGACACGCCTGTGGGATTTTTCATGTTATACATAGATGTTCCCAAAACCGATTATCAAGTATGGCGTTTTATGATTGACCAAAAGCATCAGGGAAAGGGATACGGTAGGGCTGCCCTTATTCAGATTATTGAATATATGAAAGGCTTACCCGATATCAAGGAAATCAGATTGACCTATGTACCGAAGAAAGAGAGAGGAGCAAACTTATTTTATGAAAAAATCGGATTCATAGATACAGGAATTGACAAGAAAGGAGAAATCGTGATGAGGTATCCCATCGAATAATTCGATACTATGATGAATTTCCCTCTTATCTTATTAATTTTCAATACAATAAGCCCATACAATAGAGAACGGAAAGAATTTTGTAATCTTAATACTAAGCATTGGACAAAACTTATCTAAAGGATAAGATATGGGACAGATGAATCTGATTAATCAGGCTAGGGCATTACTGGATACTGGACAACAGTTTCCTGACCTTGTATTGCCCCTGAGTAACATCATCATTCCAAAAATGATGCATATTCCCTTGGTACACCTATCGGAATTACAAGATAGGATTTCTCATCTCAGCCAGGAAGAATCCCATTCGATTGACGAGCAATTCCTCACCCAATTGATTCAAGGTTTCATTCTTTATAGGCAAACGCATTACCATGCGTCCATCCATTTGCTTAAAAAGGCTGTGATTCTTCCTGTACTTTCATCATCACAAGCCTGTGCCTTTGTCCTATTGGGTGCCAATTACAGGAGTTTGGGCAATAGTGAAATGGCCCTACAACAACTCCAATCCGGACACGAAAGATTCACCGGTTTATCGGAGCAACCCTACCAACAATATTTCCATGGGTTATCCATTTATCACATTGCCGAATTATTTGGAGAATTGGGTGATTATGATGCCATGTTACAGAAGAATATCCTTTTCAAGGAACATGGAGAAAAGTGGAACAATCCGGATATGATTGGGCGGGCACTCAACGGTATTGGCAGGGCTTATACCCATATGTCCCAATACGAGAAAGCCATCGAATTCATGATGGAAGCCGAACTGAAAAGCACTGCCGGGAATATTCCGTTCAGGGCTCGTAATCTCCATGATATTGGCTTGACCCATTTCCACTTCAAGCATTATGATGAGGCACTCATCTACTTCGGAAAGGCATTGGAACTCCGGGAGCAACATCAACTCACCAATGCCAGAATCACTTCCTTGGTAGCTATTGCTGACGTATATCTATACAAGAGTGCCCCCGAAATGGCCATTCCCTTACTGAATGAGGCCAAGGAAGCAGCCGAGGGGCTTAAGGTCAACAAGAAGATGCTACGCATTTACAAATGCCTGTCCTATGCCTATGAAATCAGTGGTGACCTCAGAAAGGCATTGGATTACTATAAACAATATGAATCATCCAAGGAAGAACATTTCGCCATTCAGAATACACAGGTTGAGAATCAGAAAATAAGGGAAATCAACAGTCAACTCAAAGAACAGAAAGAAACCATAGAACAGCAAAAGAAAAAGATTGAAATCAATCTGAGAAAAATACAGCATACCAATAAGTACCTGCAGAATTTTGCGAGTATGGCAGCCCATGACCTAAAGGCTCCTATTCGGATTGCATCCAATTTCGCCCAAATCCTAGAAAAGAAATATAAGGATAATCTGGAAGTGGAGGACTTGGAATTCCTTCAGTACATTTCAGTCAATATTCGGAATTTGGGTAGGATGATTGATGATTTACTCTCACTGACAAAGCTGGATCAGAACCTACCCACACCATCACTTGTGAATGTATTCCAAGTCATTCTGGAAGCGCAATCCCGACTCAGAGAGAAAATACAAGCCAGCCGAACAGAAATTTCTATTTTGGGCGACTTACCCGACGTCATGGCGCATGATTCCCTGTTGGTTAATCTTTTTCAGAATATCCTGGACAATGCCATCAAACACCAACATCCTGACAATCATCCGGTGATTGAGATTTCATCATCATTTCCGAATGGGAAAGGGCATTATTGCCAAATAAGAATCAAGGATAACGGTTTAGGCATTCCCTCGGGAATGGAAGAAAGGATATTCGAACTGTTCAACAAGAGTTCGATGAAAGACAGTTCAGGTATAGGATTGGCTACCTGCAAAAAAATAGTCAATCACTATGGTGGGAAAATTTGGGTAGAATCGGAAATCGGAGAAGGTACATCATTCCTGTTCACCTTGCCACTGATTGGTAATGAAATCATTCCTGATATCCCTTCCTCACGTTAGGCTGCTGCAACCTGCATTCGTCGCTGCCCTGAACGGATATCAGCAATAACATATCCCAGTGTTATTGCAAACGAAGCCACAAAATAAACAACCATCAGATAAGTACCGAAAGGCACATAATCATCTAGCTGATACCAACCTCCCATCTTATATATCAAAACCAGTCCAAGTATCATTTTCAATCCCTCTAACCATACTGCATGGATATTCCTATCCATAAGGGTAGTATAGGCAAAAACGGATAATGCCAACAAACCTGCACAAAGTCCTATTTCCAAGTTCGTGAAGATACCTTTTCCGACAAAGGAAAAAATATACAGCATCAACAAGGTTGTAATGACCAACTGTACCCAATGCCAAACCTGAAAAGGAACCGATGCTGGTGTATCATACTTTTCCCTTGTGTATGGGTCCTTGGTATATTCAATGGGATATTTTTCCTTGACATCATCCGGTCTCCATCCCGTAGGCATGAACCAAATCCTCACCTTATCCCAAAGTTTTTCTGTCCTGAATGAGTCCTTGGCCAATTGCCACATGTGCATGTAATTGATCCAAAACGGATTCCAGGTCCTTACTGCTTTCTTCACACCGTAGACTGCGGGTACATCATCCAATTCTTCCTGGAACGTACCGAACATCTTATCCCAGACAATGAATATCTGTGCAAAATTCTTATCGATGTATTCATCATTAATCGCATGGTGTACCCTATGATGGGATGGCGTAACAATGATGTATTCCAAGAAACCCATCCGTTTGATGAGTGTGGTGTGATACCAGAACTGTGCAAACAAATGCAATGGAGCCACTACCGCCACTACCTTAGCAGGAACCCCTAGAATAGCCATGGGGATATATAGGAAGAAGAATATCCCAAAGATGGATGAAATACTTTGGCGTAATGCACAGGCCAAATTGAATTCCTCACTACTATGATGTACAATATGACGATTCCAGAATACATTCACTACATGATTGAATCTGTGGGTCCAATATCCGGCAAAATCCAAACCTATGAATGCCAGTACGTACAACAACCAACTTGCCTCAATCTGAAATATGGCAAAGTAATCCACCAATACGCCATATGCCACAATCTTCACCGTCAATCCCAATACATCGCGGATGGTATTGGTAATCCCCGAACTCAAACTGGATATCGTATCCATGCTTCGGATGGTTCGTTTGCCCATTATCAAACCTGCTACGAATTCTATGAGTATCAGAATCGTAAAAAATGGTATGGCATATCTGAGTACCTGAGCGTAGGCTTCCATATTCTTAATGATTTATTCCCTTAAAATACAGACTTTGCAACAATAGAACAAAGCTAAGGTTCCGTTAATGTAGGAACAAATGACAGCTTGACATATTTGAATGGTATAAACATAACTATTCCTGCATTTCCAACGTATCACTATTATCTTACCTTTATGATTATACTAATCTAATGTTCCTATGAGAATCCTAACGGTACTTGTATTTTCCTTTTTATTCACACATCTTTCCTTGTACGGGCAAAAAAGCATGTGGGAGGAGGGAGTCACTCACCTAGATGCTCATTTTGATACATTGAGGACCTTTGATGATAATGGGAATCTCACATTCATCCATTACCCTGATGATGATGGTTATGGCATGTCCAACCGAATAGGACATTATGAATATGATAACCAACAACGTCTCATCAAGGAATACGAAACAGACACTTTCGGTTATGTCCTGAAAAAGAAGAAAAAAGCTTCCATTATCACTTATGAGTACAAGAAAAAAAGGAAAAAACGAATCATCATCACTCGCTTCTACAATCATGAAATGAAATTGGCCTATTTCTCAGAGGCAGGATTTCACAAATGCATTACCACATATGACAAGGATGGTGTAAAACTGGAGGATTGGTGTTTTAACAAATCGGGATACACGCAATCCAGAACCCAATACTTTTATGATACCAGTGGTTTGATGACAGAAGTACACTATCTGGACAAGAAGAAGAAATTCGTGACCGATGGTTATGCCATTGTCCGATTGGTATACAATGATGACAATAGGGAAATCAAACGGTATCACTTCAATTGGGATCTCACACCTTATTCCAATCAGGGAGAAGCTTTCCTCATCGCAACAGCATACCATGATGATTTCTATTGCAAGCGTTATTACAATGCCAAGATGCAACTCATGTCGAATTCCATATTACAGGAACCTTTCATGGCTCCGGAGATAGCCTTACCATCAACTGACCGGGATGTCATCCATAGACTATCGGATTTGCGGGGAAAAGTGGTCATACTTGACTTTTGGGCTTCTTGGTGCCGGCCCTGCCGTTCGCAAACGAATAAGCAATTGAAACAATTGTACACCCAATACCATGACAGGGGCTTGGAAATATTCAGTGTTTCATTGGATGGCAAAAAGGAAGACAGCCTTGAACGATGGAAAGCCGCTATTGAACAGGACGGTTTGGAATGGCCCTATCATGTCTCGGAACTCAAGCAATGGGATGCTGAGATTCTGGATGTTTACAATATAGAGTCCATACCCAGAACATTCATAATAGACCCGGAAGGAAAAGTCATTGCAATCAATCCCCGTGGATATTGCAAACTAGAAGAACTCATCATTCATTATCTCAAGGAGGAATAAACCCATTGCATTCATAAGGGTTCCACCTTCATTTCCGCAGTGATATCCACCATTCTGGAAATGGTTTCCAATAATAGTTCTCGCTTGGTCCATGTGAGGTTGTGTCCCTTGCCCTCTGCCCAAATCAATTCAACGAAAGGAGAATTCACCAATCTTTCCTTGGAAAACGTAGCATTGGATGGATAAATCAACCCGTCCTTGGTTCCATGAAGGATGATAGTAGGAGCAATGATATTTCCCCAGTGCGGCAGCATTTTTTCCAATTCCTCCTTGTGGCTTAGTTTTTCGTAATTCGCCATTTGTATGGAGGAGGGCACCAACCAACTCAATGGTGGTTTCGATGTCGGATGGGTAATGGAATATGTTTTTTCTTCTCCGGGTGCGGTGGATGCGGATTGAAGAATGATACCATCCACCAGATCAGGATAATCCATTGCTATCCTAGCTGCCAATGTACCTCCATAACTTGATCCATGCAGGATAATCTGTTGATGCAGATGTCTCTTTTTCCTTAGAATATAAGATATCAATGCAGCTTGCTTACTAACAGAAGTCTCCGGATTCCCATATTCCGAATATCCATACCCCGGTCTATCAGGTGCCAACATCTTGACCCTATCCAACAAGGTACTATCCTTGAGAAAACTAACCCAGAAAGCGGAGGAACTCGGTGCGCCGTGCAGGAAAACCAAAAGTGGCTTGGAATTATTCCCTATTTCGACGTAGCGCATATGTCTGTCCAAGGTATCATAATGATGTACCTGGGCCGTATATCCAAAATGATTCTTGGATGTCTTCCTTATCATATTCTTATCCGAATATCTCAGATCCAAAAAACTATAAAGGAAACCGATGAGAATGAAGATTCCCGCCAGTAGATAAAAACGCTTTCTTCGAAGTATCTTAGGAATGATTTCCATAGGTAATGATATTTGTGTGGGTTGTCTAGTGGGTCATCCTTAATATAATATCAAATCACAGTAATTTGTTGGATGGTGATTCCATTCATTGTGACGAGTAAGATGGTGATTGGATACAAAAAAGACGGCCCAGACATGAGTCCGGACCATCTTCTTTAAACTATGAAAGAAGTTCTTCGTTTTGAAAAACACTAAAAAAGCAGATGGATTCAATCATCTATCCATCTAATTCTTAAATAATCCTTGGGTATCAAATGAGTAAGTTTCTCTTATCGGTATATCCAGTGCCTGAATAATGGGGTTGGGTAATGTTCTGTTCGTTTTTGTTCTAAAGTGCGCCTAACATCTTGTTGTCGGTAGGGATTATTGGGTAAAATAGTTCAAAATCAAATCCTTGCTCATCAGGGGTGAAAAATGGTTAATTAGCTCTTTGCGGCAACTGCTTGCTTTCACTGACTCGTTCGCCTCCCGCCTGGCTAAAAACCAGTTCCAAGCGACGATATTCAAAGCCTTGTTCCATACATGCCTCCACCATCGGGTCATTGGCCTGTACCAAGAAAGCGACGTTACCATTACACAACTCCAGTGTTTTCTTCATCAATAATTGCTCACAATGGGCCTTATCCGTGCATGTCGGCTCTACAGCCATATGGGAAAGGATGTAATCGGGCATGATGCCTTCGAGTCCTGTTTTGTTCAGAATCGAGACACCCCACATTTTACTACCATTCCTAATAACTGTGATGTACCCACCCAGAGATGGCCTTTCCTTCATGGCATACTCTATGGATTTGCGTACATCTTCCTTACTCTTAGAGGATGCTCCCTTAGAGTTAGAATGCAGGAATCTGATGATTTCACAGGTTGTGGAGTAAGTGGGTTTGTCAAATGGGGTAAATAGTTCTAATCCCAGTTTTTCCATTTTCCTAGATATAATAAAGTAGTTAAGAGAATAGGAATCCTCTGGTATGTTTTGTTCTTATTTTCTCCTCCCAGGAAAATAATTTTTAAGGAATGACTTATTGGGTATGTATGTAATTATAAGAAAAAGTTTGCTAAACGACAAAAATCGTCGGTCTTCACTATTAAAAATGTGACATCCAATCACACCTATTTAATTGATAATAAAAGAAAAAACATGGCAACTCAACGGATATAACAACTGATTCACAGCTATTTGTGTGATAATAAATTATCTACCCAACAGTATACGCACCCCCATTTACTATTTTCTTACTAGCAAATAACAGGATGCCATATAGGATTCATATTCATCCAGAATGTGATACTCCGGGCTAAATTGCTCGGCATATTGTCTTTGCTGGTCCATTTCCAAGTGCGAAACCAATACCCACACCCTATCCGGTAAGGTTTTGATTTGGTTCGGATGAGGTGTATCCCAGGCAGTAAGCGTCAATGGATGTAATAACAGCGGATAATACGCCTTACGTTGGACATGTCTGTAAGTATACACCTCAAAAGCAGGAACTGCATCATAATGAATATAAATATGGTCATCTTTTTCTGACTGCTCTACAATATATCGCAATACGGGTTTGATTTCTTCTTTCTGATAAGGCTCCCAAAACATTTTATATCCCCATTGGTTCGTCGCCACAAGAAGCATCAATATTCCTATCGGATATTTAAGATATTGTTGCCCCAAACCAACTTCTAATCCTTTTCCTATAAAACAAAGGCTGATGGGCAAGTAAAACAAAGCTAAACGGGGCAACAAAGAATAGTAACCCAATGAAGAAGCCAACCAAGCAAAAAATATCGGACAACTGAATAGAATAAGTAACACAATATTTTTTCTAGCTA
Organism: Saprospiraceae bacterium; assembly: GCA_020631355.1. Lineage (GTDB taxonomy): Bacteria > Bacteroidota > Bacteroidia > Chitinophagales > Saprospiraceae > JAHDCE01. The sequence continues at coordinate 65,417 of JAHDHL010000015.1, forward strand.
TTGAAATCCAACCCACCATTATAAATACAATTCCAAAAATGATGGCAATAGCTGTCTTCCCAATAGTACTATTTAATATTTCTTCTTGTATATTCCACCATTGGGATATTTCATCCGCCCCCAAGGGAATGAATGGCAAAAAATACTTAGCATGATAAACTTGCATGACTACATCAGAAGCGCCATATGACAAGATAAAATAATAGTAAATGAAAAAATTAAGTAACCAAATCCATGCAGCAGATAATAATATGTGGACATTATTTTTTATTTCTTTTTGTTTCCAACATTGATACATATATGCCATTCCAATTCCTGATAATACAAAAATCGTGGACATTGACAACCATTGTAATATTATCGTTATTAGGATACCCTCCCGCCATTTTTTAGGAATATTTATTATTCCATTTTTATCAATAAAAAAGTTGAATAAAAAAATAGTGACAAATACATCCACTCCATATTGCTTGGCTTCCGCAGCATATTGCACCAATAAATAAGAACAGGAAAATACCCAAAGTAGAAATAACCGAATAAAAGGATGGTCTATTATTTTCCGAATTAAATGATAGAATAAAAACAAGGAAATAATTCCAATCAATAATGGAAACAGTCTTACGGAATATTCACTCACTCCGAATAAATCCGTACATAATTTAAATACTATGGATAATAAGGGCGGAATGAATTGTTCCAAGGGTGAAAAGAAATCGGCATAATCATTCCCATCAATAATCCTTACGACATTAGCCTCATCCAAAAAAAATGCACGGCCTTGCCAGTACACCAATAAGCGTAAGGAAATTCCCGTAAGGAATACAATCCCTAATAGGATTTGGAATAGGATTTTCTGATATTTAGAATTCATTTTCATGATTGAATATCAAGGAACCGAATACTATTAGTATCGTACTCAATAATACAGCCACCAATGCGGACCCCAATCCCATCATCCAGTCTGTAGACCATATGTCGAAATACGCTCCCACCACAATACATTCTCCCAATAATATGGAAATGGCACAAACTGTTGGGTTCACTTTTTTCCAATACAATATGGCCATTGTCGTAGGAAACAAAACGGCAAGGCCTGAAAATGCCATCTTGGCTATATCGAAAATAGTATCGAACGGCTGATAGGCAATAGCGAGTCCCACCAAGGCAAAAACAGCTACCAAAACCTTGCCTACGCCTACTTGTAGCTTAAAGTCTGTCTTTTCGGCCCCACCTCTAAAGGGAACGAAAACATCCCTTGTAACAATGGTACTCAAAGCCAAAAGTTGGGAATCCAATGTAGACATGAATGCTGCCAATGCACCGGTCATCACCAGGGTGTAAAACCATTCGGGTGAATGTTCCACCAGCATCATCGGTAGGATCTGATCGGCTTCCTTTCCTACCAAATCCGGAAAACTGAGATGTCCCAGAACACCAATCACTACCGGACATAAAAACAGGAACATCGGAATAGCAGCATACAAGACAGAGGTCGTTTTCAACCCTTGCATATCCTTGGAAATAAAAAATCGCATGAATAACTGTGGAAACATCGGCACACAACAAATCCACAATAAACACAAGCTCAACCATTTTTGTGGCGTGAAATAATTATCCGCACCTGAACGTGAGAATAATTCAGGTTTCATCTCAAAAACCTGTTGGTTGGCTTCCGTTATCCCTCCCAATTGAGACGTGATGACCCATACCGCAGCAAGCATTAATATAATCATCATCACACCTTGTTTCACATCCGTACTTGCTACGGATTTCATGCCTCCAATAAAAACATAAATGATAATAAATATCGTCAATAAACTTGCTCCTAGAAAATAGGATATTTGTCCATCCGTAATACTTTCCAATAAATACCCCGCACCAATTGGTTGTAGCGCCAAATAAGGAAAGGTGAATAAAACCATTACGGATAAGTACATCCATTTCAGGAATACACTCCCACTTTGGTCATATATCATTTCCACAGGAGTAATATACCCCTTGGCTTTTCCTAGCTTCCAAGCCTTGGAACCAATCCAATAAAATGACAATGCAGTGAATGTAGTCCCTACACCCATCATGGCATAATAACTATATCCGATGCGATACCCCTCGCCTGCGAATCCCAAGAAAAAGAAAGCTGAAAAATTCGTAGCAATCAATGTAAAGAAAAGTGCTATGACACCCAATCCCCTATTGGCCAAAAAATAACTTTCGGGCGTATCTTCCTTTTCCTTTTTTCCCAAAAGGGAACTCAAGAATGTCAAGGCAATATATCCTATTAAAATAATGTAAACCATGAATTCTATTTAAATAAAACAAGCATGTCTTCCATAAAAAATGATTCATAATCCATTCGGAAATTCATTTCCAATATTTTTTGGAAAACAAATAGAATGCAACCACAAATAACACCTGAACAAAAACCATCAGATACAACCAAGACGGAAATCCACCCGGTCCCAATTGGGTTTCGACATCCCTGAACCAATTATCCTGGGATATCATAAAAATCAGGAGGAAGATAGCTCCCCACAATATTCCTTTCTTCATAACCTAAATATAGGAAAGCCATTACACTTTGAAGAATCAACTACAATCAGTCGCATTACGGCCTAGGGATTTCTACATTCCAATCACAATACTTATATTGGCAGTCATCAGCGAGCAATAAACAGGACAATTCATGAAAATAGGGATTACAGGAGCATCGGGACATGTCGGAGGAAATATCTGCCGATTACTACTTCAGGACGGTGGATATCAAGTCCGGGCCATGACATTCGGCGGACACGATGCGGGGGTTCAGGGATTGGATGTCGAGGTTGTCGAGGGTAATGTACTGGATTATGATTCCCTACTCCGATTCATGGATGGATTGGATGTCGTCATTCATCTGGCGGGTAAGATTTCGATAGACGGGGACCCGGACGGAAGCGTTCGTAAAATCAATTACGAGGGTTCCATCAATACCATCAAGGCTTGCAAGGAGAAAGGCATCTCCAGGATGATTTATTACAGTAGCATCCACGCCATGAATCCACTTCCATTGGATGAGGAACTGAATGAACTCAGGGAATTGGTCGGTGTGAATTGGAAAGGTTCCGTTTATGACCAATCCAAGGCTGATGTGGAGAACTATATCAAGGATCAGGTTCGGGACCATGGTTTTGATTGCATCATTATTGCTCCCACTTCCATCATGGGGCCTTTTGACTTCCAGCCCTCACTGCAAGGTTCAGCCATCATGGACATGTACAATGGGAAACTCCCTGCATTGGTCAATGGTGGTTACGATTGGGTGGATGTCCGGGATGTGGCCCGGGGAACAATAGACGCCATCCACCATGGTATGCGGGGTGAAAAATACATACTGAGTGGAGAATACCTTACCATCAAGCAGATGGCAGACCTTGTGGCATTATTCTCTCCTAAAAAAGCACCCGGGATTGTTCTTCCCATTTGGGTCGCACGGCTTGGTGTCCCATTTGCCAAATTACAGAGTATCATTACAGGAAAACCTCCTGTATTCACGAATGAGGCACTTTCTGCCGTCAAATACAGTTGCCCCAACATGAGCCATAAGAAAGCGAAGAAGTTATGGGGATACGAACCCCGATCAGCCAAACAATCCATCAAAGAGACGATAGAATGGTTCAGGAAAGTAGGAATGGTACGGTAATCCCAATGCCCTTTAGTGTCACAATCTTGTAAGGTAAATCCGAAAAAATCTCTTTTTTCCTAGGAATTCTTTACTTTAGAGATTACCGTAAATGCCTTACTATGAAATGGATATCAATCTTTATCCTAGGATTTTCGCTTTCCCTCAGTAGTCATTCCGACAAAATAGAGGTGGCTAATGTAGCCAAAATCAATTCGTCAAAAGATGACTTTGCGCCATATGTCAAAGGTAATATCCTCTACTTCATTTCCAAGGAGGGCAAAGGCAACAAAAAGTACGACACCAAGGTCATTCGGTTGGGACAGGATGAGCATCCCAAATCGTTGACCCGTATCAATAACAGCCAACATACTTCACTTGCTTTCCATCCATCGGGTAATGCATTCTTTACCCGTGAATCCCAAAGGAACGGATCCTCCCATCTTTTTTATGACATATATTATTTCAATTCCGAATTCGAGCTGAACGCACTTCCGTTCAATTCCAGAAATTATGATGTGATGAATCCATGTTTCACTTCTGATGGACGATTCATGATTTTCCAAAGTAATATGGAAAACGAAGCTACGGGAAATGATGGCGGTTATGATATTTTCATCTCACGAATGGATTACGATGCCAGTAAGACACCTGCCCGATTGTATTTTTCCGAACCTGTCGGTGTGGGATTGGGAGTGAATACGGAATTTGACGAGACGCATCCATTCTATAGCAATGGCCTATTGTATTTTACAAGGGAGGAGGACAATGCGGACATCTATTCAATTCCCCTCACGGTACATCCCACCGGTGCCATACAATTGGGCGAGGCCAACAAACTAAAGGCTCCCATTAACTCGGATGCTGATGATTTCGGTTATTGTACCAATGGAGACCAAGCATTCTTCGTTTCCAATAGGGATGAGGGTAAGGGCGGATATGATATTTATGAGGTAAAATGAAAAATGGTTCATGCTGCTGACCAACATGAACCATCCATATATGCTTTAGGTAAAAGAGACTAGTCTAACTTGACGAATTTTTCTGTTTTGATGTTCTTGCCCCTCTTAATCTGAATCATGTATGCTCCATCCACTAAATCGGATACATCCATCTGTATTCTTTCCTGGTCACTTGTCTGTGTACGGACCAATCTGCCAAAATTGTCGAAAATGGATAATTCGGCATTCACCAAATCATTACCCGATATCGTTATCTGGCCTTTTGTTGGATTTGGGAAAATGGATAAATCCTTGATTTCCTCCGCATAGCGTACATTCACTGTTTCGCTATACTCGAACTCTCCGGTATAATCCACTTGCCGTAGTCTGTAATAATTCGGACCTACTTCAGGTAATTCATCTATGAATGAATAATTAAGTACTTCCGTGGTGGTCCCCCCGCCCTGAATGAAACCAATCTGATCCCATTGTTCGCCATCAAGGCTTTTCTCAATTTCGAAACCATAATTATTGGTTTCGCTGGAAGTTTGCCAATTCAAGGCAATCGTGTTTTCTCTAGTGTGTCCTGTGAAATATACCAATTCCACAGGTAGTGTGCCTGGTCCCCTGATTGTTACGGATGCCATTGCACAAGGTGCGCCTGGCAAAGCCGACCAAGAGCCGATAACCGTATTGTTAGGGATAGTAGTGTCATTTGTTTCCTCGTAGTAGGTATTGCCAAACATTTTCATAATCCACCGGGCACCATCCCATTCTATTTCCAAGGGAACATTAGGGTTACTGAGTACCGTACCAGTACCAGAATAGGCGATTTTCCCATTTACAGGGACGCCGGTGTCATCCAATCTCGCTTCGACATCGAAGCAGGGACCAGATAGAAAAACTTGTGCATGGGCACTCCCCCCAAGAAGAAACAGAGCCATGATTCCTAATAGTAGTCTTCTTACCATCTTTAAGTATGCTTTTCAAAAAATAAATAAAGTATCAATATTCGTTCGGTCAATAAATTCGAAAAGAAAAGGGGAGGTTAATGTTGTATGGTAGAATGCTAATCGTTCTTGTTTCTGAAAATCTGATATTATATATCTGAAAGAATGTCTCTGTTTATTGAGGTAATTTGCAAAAACAGTACCATCTGAGTGAACAGATTAAAATTTTAACAATTTTATTTCACAAACCAAATCAAAGTACTTATACATAGTCACAAAAAAAGCCCATCCAAAAGGACGGGCTTCTTGTATTACTTAATGTCTCTATAGGAATCAGACTGCAAAACTTTCTCCACAACCACAAGTTCGGGTAGCATTGGGATTCACAAAATGGAATCCTTGTCCATTCAAACCACCTGAGAAATCCAATGTGGTGTTACACAGATATAGAAAACTCTTAAGGTCCGTAACAATCTTCACATCGTTGTGCTCGAATATCTGATCATTGGGTTGGTCTTCGTTATCAAAGTCCATCTGATAGCTCAATCCCGAGCAACCTCCACTCGTTACGGTAACCCGTACGAAAAAGTCCTCACCCAGATTTTCCTTGGATTTGATTTCCGATACCTTATCCTTAGCTGCGTCTGAAACGAATAACATGATATTATACTATTAAGATGGTCAATGGCGAATTACGCCTCAATCCCGTTCTTTTCCTGATAATCCTTGATAGCGGACTTGATGGCATCCTCTGCCAGGACAGAACAGTGAATCTTTACAGGTGGCAAAGCCAATTCCTCAACGATATCCATATTATCAATCTTCAATGCATCATCCACGGTCTTTCCTTTCAACCATTCGGTAGCAAGGGAAGATGAAGCGATGGCAGAACCACAACCGAAAGTCTTGAACTTAGCATCCTCGATAACACCGTTATCATCTACTTGGATTTGTAGTCTCATTACATCCCCACATTCAGGAGCGCCTACCAATCCTGTTCCTACATTTTTTTCGTCCTTGTTCAATGTACCTACATTCCTAGGGTTCTTGAAGTGATCGAGTACCTTATCTGAATAAGCCATTTCTAAAGAATTTTATGTTTGTATGGGTAATAACCCACTATAATTTACAAAATAATTGATTCCGGTTCAATGGGGTTTGGCAACTAGTGCTCAGACCATTCGATGGATTCCAAATCAATGCCTTCCTTGTACATCTCCCAAATCGGACTTAGGGAACGCATGTGGTTCACACCTTCCGCTACTTGGTCGATAGCTGCCTCCACTTCTTCCTCAGTAGTGAATCTTCCCAAACTGAATCTCAAGGATGAATGGGCCAAATCATCACCCAAGCCCAAGGCCTTGAGTACATAACTAGGCTCCAATGAAGCAGATGTACAAGCTGAACCGGATGATAATGCAATATTCTGGTTGAATGTCATCATCAATCCCTCACCCTCTACATGTTTGAATGACATATTGGTTACATGAGGCATTCTGTTTTCCTCATTACCATTGATGACCACTTCTTCCAGTTTTTCCATCAATGAAACTTGTAACTTGTCCCTCAACTTGGACAAACGGTCAGCATCCTTTGCCATCTCATTGATACACAACTCGGCAGCCTTACCGAAACCAACGATTCCGGGTACGTTCAAAGTTCCTGAACGCATTCCTCTTTCGTGGCCACCACCATCCATTTGGGCAGTTACCTTAACCCTTGGTCCCTTTCTGTTCACAAATAATGCACCTACACCCTTTGGGCCGTACATCTTATGTGCAGTGAATGCTGCTAAATGAATACCCAATTCCTTTACATCCACAGGAATCTTACCTGCCGCCTGTGTGATATCAGACATGAAAAGGATACCTTTCTTGGCACACAATTCACCGATTTCCTTCATCGGTTGAATCACTCCGGTCTCATTATTCGCAAACATGATGGAAACCAAAACGGTCTTATCCGTCATGGCAGCTTCCAACTGTTCCAAATCCACAAGACCATCTCGCTTTACATCCAGGTAAGTTACCTCCCCACCTAGTTTTTCCACTTTCTTACAAGCATCCAATACTGCCTTGTGCTCAGTCGTCAGTGTAATGATGTGGTTTCCCTTACGGGCATACATTTCAAAAACACCCTTGATGGCAAGGTTGTCGGATTCCGTAGCTCCGGAAGTGAATATGATTTCCTTAGGGTCAGCTCCAATCAATTTGGCTACTTGTTCCCTAGCATAATCGACACCTTCCTCAGCCTCCCATCCGAACGGGTGGTTGCGACTGGCAGCATTACCAAACATATTGGTAAAATAAGGAATCATTGCTTCTACGACCCTAGGGTCCGTGGGGGTTGTGGCATTGTTATCCAAGTATATGCGCTGTGCAGACATTCGACTATCTTTATTTAGATTTAATCTAATTGCAGTTTAGGACTGCAAATATAACGCCTTTCCTAGTATTTTGTTCTAAAAATCCTAAAATATATACCTATGATTAGGTATCGACTCCCTAATGTTCATGATAGGAAATCAGGACACATGTTCTAATTGCCACCACAATTTCGGAGAGCATACCCAACAAGGGCAGTTTAAGCTCCTTTTTCAATTGATGCTTTAAGGCCAATTCCTTACCTTGCAGTTCATAATTCAAGTAATAAATGGAACACCTTTTTCAAGAATTCCCTGAAGTTTCCCAAGAAGAATGGATAGACAAAGTCACCAAGGACCTCAAGGGCAAACCCATTGACACCCTGGATTGGAAATTGAGCGAATCAATTACCATAAAGCCATTCTACACAGAAACCCAACAGGAATCGTCCATACTCCAACATCAAAGGTCTGATAATGATTGGCAAATTGCAGAGGATTTCCAAGTAGGTAATGATTACAAATCCGCCAACAAGGAACTGCTTGATGCACTTATGGGAGGTATCAATGCTCCTAGATTATTCCTATCTCAGGACTTGGATATACAAGAACTGAATCTGCTGCTCAAGGATGTGGTTTGGGAATACATATCTTTGCATTTCCATCTTTCCAAGCAAGTTTCCAGTGACCGATTCATACAAACCTTACAACAATACATCCAAGAACATCAGCTTGAAGCAAAACGATTGAGCGGTAGCATACAAGGTGTGGAATTCCGAACGGATACTTCCCTGAAGACATTGTATATCGACGCAAGAGCATTCCATCAAAATACTGAGGATATCCCAAGGGAGTTGGCTAGAACCATACAACTCGGAGTCAACCAACTGATGTCTTCCTGTACGGATGAAACATTGGCTTCTGCTTGCTCATCCCTCACATTCAATATAGCAATAGGCAAAAGCTATTTCCCATCCATCGCAAAAATCAGGGCTTTGAATATCCTGTGGTCCAGAATCATCAAGGGTTTCGGCACTGAATGGACAAGACCGGAAATAGAAGTGTCATTCAATGAGAATACTTATGGTACAGATAAGTACACCAACATGATTCGTGCAACCACCATGTCCATGGCTGCCATTATTGGAGGTGCGGATAGATTGGTTGTATTACCATGTGATGTATTGGAACAAAACCCCGATCGTTTTTCAAGGCGGATTGCCCGTAACGTACAACACCTCCTGAAACTCGAGTCATTCTTTGACCGGGTAGTCGATCCTAGTGCCGGGAGTTACTACATAGAGGAAATGACACAGGAATTCGTGAATCAGGCATGGAAAATATTTCTTGAAATGGAAGCATCATATTGAAGAACAAGGACGACATAAGGCAAAGAATCAAGAAAGCCCGTTCAAGGCAGCAACTCAGTGCCAACGAATTCATTGATGGTATTCGCAAAGGAGACCGCATGATACTGGGCAAGGCCATTACATTGATTGAGAGCACCCATCCGGAGCATCAATCATTAGGCCACGAAATCGTGGAAAAATGCCTGCCTTTTGCCAACGCATCCTTTCGTTTGGGAATCACCGGAGTCCCCGGAGTGGGTAAGAGTACATTCATTGAATCCCTTGGCCTGCATGTCATCCAACAGGGTCATCGCTTGGCCGTATTGGCCATAGACCCTACTTCCGACATGACCAAAGGGAGCATACTGGGTGACAAGACCAGAATGCTGCATCTCTCCAGCCACGACAAGGCATTCATCAGGCCCAGTCCGGCAGGAAAATCATTGGGAGGTGTAGCACGCAAAACCAGGGAGGTCGTCATCCTTTGCGAAGCTGCGGGGTACGACCAGATTTTCATTGAAACAGTCGGAGTCGGACAGTCGGAAACAGCTGTTCATTCCATGACAGACTTCTTCCTATTACTCCTACTTCCGGGAGGAGGTGATGAATTACAAGGAATCAAGAGGGGCATTGTGGAAATGGCAGATCTGATTGCCGTAAATAAATCCGACACCAATCCCCTACTCGCAAAAAAAGCCAAACAGGCATATCGGAACGCTGTCCATCTGTTCCCTCAAAAGGAAAGTAAATGGACTGTCAAGACACTGCTCTGTTCCGCATTACAACAAGAGGGACTCTCGGAAATCTGGGAACAGATACGGTCTTATCAGGATTTCACACAATCCAATGGATACTTTGTGGCCAAACGGAAACTACAGGCCAAATACTGGTTCGAGGAAACCATCCATTCAGGATTAATGCAATTATTCCAACATGACACCAACATCAAGAATGCCATACCCCGCTTGGAAGCAGCTGTTTCGGAGGGAAAGATGAGTCCATTCCTTGCTGCTGAACAACTACTTGGGATATTCAGGGGTAATATGGATGAGAACAGTACGAATTCTTGAATAGTCCGAAAAAAAGTAGGATATTCAAACTGCAAACAGAGAACATTTCAAGATTAGGATGTCAGGAGATATAATCAAATCAAAGGATTTTATTGTCGATTCTTATAAGGTCGCATTATCAGTGGATTGTGTGGTATTCGGATATGACGAAGAAGATAAGGAGCTGAAAATTCTGCTCATCAAGAATGAGATACCACAATTCCTCGGGAAGTGGTCGCTCCTAGGGGACATTGTCCGTTCTGAGGAAACCCTAGAGGATGCAGCTAACCGGGTATTGGAATACCGTACAGGCCTTAAGAATGTATACTTGGAGGAAGTCAGTACTTTCAGCCAACCTGACCGACATCCCTTGGGCAGGGTTATCACCGTAGCCTATTATGCCCTGATTGAAATCAGTGCCTACGAATTGAACGTGGAAAAACTGGACCTTGAAGCAAAATGGTTCAACATCAAGGATGTTGGGGAGCTCGCTTTCGATCATAAACAAATCCTGAACACCTGTCATCAGAGACTACAAAGAAGGCTTAGGGAACAACCCATTGGATTCACATTACTTCCACAACATTTCACATTAAAACAGTTGCAAAACCTTTACGAAACGGTATTGGAAAAGAAATTCGATAAGCGTAATTTCAGAAGGAAACTGAAAGGGTTGGATATTCTTATGGAATTGGAAAAAATTCAGAAAGATGTGGCGCACAGACCTGCCAAACTCTATTCATTCAATCATGGGAAGTACGAGGAGCTAAGGAACAAAGGCAAACTATTCGCCTTGTAGGCCTTTGGCCATTACCATGCCTGATAATCCTTCTTAATCTCAGGTAATTGATCAAGGGTTGGTATGGAACAATGTACGGTCGTGTAATTCCCTACTTCCGAATCCACCCAAATCTCCCCCTTATATATCGAAATAATTCGTTCGCAGATGGCAAGTCCTACTCCGGAGCCATTATAATCCTTCCTATTCAAACGATTGAACATCTTGAATATTTGTCTACGATACTCTCGTTCTATCCCGATACCATAATCCTTGATAGAGAGAAAATACTTGTTATCCTGTTGGAAACAATTGACTTCAATATAACAGTGCTTTCCGGGTTTTCTGAATTGGATGGCATTAGAAATGATTTCATCCAATAGGGCATATACATGTTCATACACCATAGGAATGGTCATATCCGGATAAGAAATATTCACCTCGAAAGGCTCTATGGCATACTGGTATTTCTTTTCCAGTCTCGGAATCAACTTGGAAAACGATATGGATTGTATATCCGATACCTTTAATTTCTTCAGAGTGGTAAAATCCAACAAACGGGTCAGGTTCTGATTCATTGCCGTGGCCCCCTTGATGATATACTTGAGGAATTCGCTACCGTCCCCTACCAAGCTACCTTTCAATCTCCTCTCTAACAGGGACGAGAAACTCACGATATTCCGAATGGGTTCCTTGAGATCATGGGAAATGATATGCGCAAACTGTTCCAATAAAAGATTTTGCTCCCCTATCTCCCGATTCTTATCAGCAAGAAGCTGGATTTCCTTTTCACGGTCAGAAATGATTTTTTTGAAATTCTCATCCCTGGACAAGATGGCTTCTTTCTTATGATGCTCCTTGAGTCTCTTTAAAAAAGGATAAGCTTTATCAAAGGCTTCTTTATCCTCATAATAAGCGATGACTTTTTCAAGTATTTCTTTCTTCTCCCTCCCCTGCTTATAGCGTTCTGCATACTCGAGGGTCTTATTCACATACTCCAGCGCATTTGTTTCCTCATCCTTTTCCAAGTAGATGGCTGCCTTGAGGCTCAGTCCCACACAGTAGCTCATGTGGGCACTCCGCTTTTCAGCCATAGCCAAAGCCTCATCTATTGTATTCAATGCCCTGTTGTACTCTTTTTCACGGATATGAACATCGCATAAATTCAACAAAACATGAATCCGAAGGTGTATGAAACGCGAATCCGTCTGGATATTGCCATCCGTTATGGTCAGGGCCCTAAGGCATTTTTCCTTAGCTACCTCCATATTCCCCAACTCAATATTGGGCGAGGTATGATTCAGCAACAAAATGGCCATCATGTATTCATCCTCCAGCAACTCCGCTTCCCTCACTCCTTTTCCGAGATACTCCAATGCCTTTATAAAATCCCGATTATTCGTATATATATTACTCAGGTTATTATAAATCTTCACATTTTCCTCCTTGACATCAAACTGTAGGGCCTTAAGATAATAGTTGAGCGCTAGCTCCTGGTTATCCATACTGTAATAGACAATCCCCAAGGTATTGGTGGCAACGGTAAGCTTTCTCTTATCGTGGGAAAAATACTGGCGAGCAATGGAAAGGGTCTGTGATAATACGTCCAAAGCAGCATCCGCATCCCCTTGGATATTGAGACACCTTCCCAGGATATAACCACATTCATACTGATATTCCCTATCATCAATTCGCTCAGCGATATCAAGGGCTTCCCGGGCTACCTCAACCGCAGTAGCAATATCCGTATCCCTTAGACGCTTGGCTTTTTCGAAAAGCCATACCATCCGGTCACGCCCGTAGGATGCCATACTTAAGTTACTATCACTGGAATGCTTTGTCATAGCAATATTGGCAAATGAATGTTGTTGTCAGAATACTTATACGGTATGTACTACCAGAAAGTTGGGTTCTTTGGAACCGAGATGTTCCCAAAAGTCGCCTAAAAACCATAAAAGCTCACAAATCCATACCTCAATTCTTCCATGTATTGTACATATCATATATATAAGACTCCAAAGCAGTCTAATATGAATTAAGAACACATCACATCCAAAATTCATACTTCATAATTAAATTCAAAATTTATTCCATTCTTATGTGTAATATGTCGCAATTGGCTCCCATGTCTGCCTATTTACTCATCCCGTTATTATCCTTACCTTTGCGGCGTTGAATTGCATTCTCAAAACAAGGAAAGATAAAAATGGAATTTCGTAGAGAAAAAGACAGTATCGGATACATTGATGTCCCCGCAGACAAATATTGGGCTGCACAGACCCAAAGATCATTACAAAACTTCAAGATTGGCGGACAGAAGATGCCCCGTGAGGTCATCCAAGCTTTTGCCATTCTAAAGAAAGCTGCCGCACTGACCAATTCAGAACTGGGAGCATTGACCAAGAAGAAAGCCAAACTTATCGGCAAGGTCTGTAATGAAATCATTGCAGGAGAACTGGATGACCAATTCCCACTGGTCGTATGGCAGACAGGTTCCGGAACCCAATCCAATATGAATGTGAACGAAGTCATTGCCAATAGGGCCCATGTTGTGAATGGTGGTTCGCTGATGGATGAGAAAAAATATGTGCATCCAAATGATGATGTAAACAAATCACAGTCTTCCAATGACACATTCCCAACTGCCATGCACATTGCAGCGTATAGGAAATTAGTGGATGTGACCCTACCGGGAATGAAATTGCTTCGTGACACCCTGAACAAGAAGTCCAAGAAATACATGAAAGTGGTCAAGATAGGCAGAACCCACTTCATGGATGCCACTCCATTGACCATGGGACAGGAGCTTTCGGGATATGTTTCGCAATTGGACCATGGAATGAAAGCCATCAGGAATGCACTTCCTCACTTGGCTGAACTTGCCCTTGGCGGAACAGCGGTTGGTACGGGTCTTAATACTCCGAATGGTTATGATGTAACCGTAGCCAAGCATATTGCAGACCTTACGGACCTACCTTTCATTACTGCAAAAAACAAATTCGAGGCATTGGCTGCACACGATGCGATTGTTGAGGCACATGGTGCATTGAAGACCGTTGCCTGTTCCTTGATGAAAATCGGTAATGATATCAGAATGCTGGCATCGGGCCCACGTTCGGGTATAGGTGAATATATCATCCCTGCCAATGAGCCGGGTTCTTCCATTATGCCCGGAAAAATCAATCCTACACAAGCCGAAGCACTAACCATGGCCATGGCGCAGGTTGTGGGTAATGATGTAGCTATCAATGTAGGAGGTATGACCGGACACTTCGAACTGAATGTCTTCAAACCAATGATGATTTATAATTTCCTGAATTCTGCTCAATTGATTGGTGATGCATGTGTGAGCTTCAATGATAATTGTATCGTTGGTTTGGAACCCAATAAATCCAGAATCAAGCACAATCTTTTCAACTCCCTAATGTTGGTAACAGCCTTGAATACAAAGATTGGTTATGACAAGGCCTCAACCATTGCCAAGAAGGCACATAAGGAAGGAAGCACATTGAAAGAAGCTGCTGTTTCCTTGGGCTACCTCACTGCTGAGGAATTTGATGCCTGGGTAAAACCAGAGGAAATGATTGGTAGTATGAAGAAGAAATAATTCTGTTTTGGTCCTATCATTCGGATTATTTCATGATTAAGATAAAAGAACGGCTCCCTTTTGGGGGCCGTTCTCTTTTAAATGTAAAATCCCCTAGGAGAATATCCCAGGGGAACTACCATAAAAACCATTTATAGAAGTCGTCATCAGTTGCTTATGCATTTAGTTATAAGCTAACAACTCCCTACTCATCCTACCCTCTTTCAAGGGAAGTATCATTGCCATGTCCCTGGCACTGTCCTCCTCGCTTACCCTTGCCTCCTCTTTGTCCCTTACGACGGTCCATTTTCTTTTCCTGCCACTTTTGGAATTTCTGATATTGGTCCGCATCCAATATGCCTGAAACATTACTGTTGTAAGTGTCCCTTAGGGACTTTGCTGCTTCCTTTTTCTCATCCCTTGTCAGGTCGCTATCCTTAAGGCTACCCAAACTGGCAGCCAAATCCGTATTCAGTGCAGCAATCTGGTCGGACTGATAATCATTAAGACCGAGTTTCTCTGTCATCTTTTCCGTCATCTTAGCTGCTCGTTCCTCCGGTGATGGCCTTTCGCCATTCATCTGTTGGCCCCGCTGTGCGTAGGATTGGCCCAATACTAATACTATCATTACCAATACGGCAAACGGGAATTTCATTCTTTGCTTTATCATCTTTATCATTTTTATGTGAGCTTTAGAAAGTATGAATCACTCTCTTGGACTCGTTCAAAAATTAATTACACCCCTTTGACCATTTGATTCAGGCTAAAAACCATAACGAAAGGTTAAGGGCTTGATAAAAAGCGTTAAGACTGAATTTTACTGAGAAGCCAGCTCTTTTCTGGGAGGGTCTGCACCAACGAAATCTCATTCCGTAATTTCTGGGTTTCCTCCTTATCGTAAGGATTCATGTGGATAATCTTGAGGAAATACTTAATCAGGTTCAGGAAATTGGATTTGTGGTATCCCATTCCCCTTTGTCGCTTCACCATCTTACTGAAATTCCTGAGTTGATTTTCCAGTATTTCCCACTCATCCATCTCATAAAAGGTCTTTAAGACCAACACTCTAGCTGTGAGATTCGGTAGGAGATCCTTGTATTTGACCTTTTGTAATAACTGCAGTGTAGGTTTATATTGTTTTCTTTCGAAGTAGAACTTAGCCAGATTATAATTCAGATTATTCTCCTCCTCCTCCTTATCCAGATATTGTGCATAATCCTTGATAAAGCCTTCCGTCCAATCATGTTCCTCCAAGCGGAATCCCAAGGCAATGATATTCTTGAATACGAACTGAGAGATAATACCATTTTCCACCAATAAGCCCCTTTCCAAGGAAATCTGGTAAAGCTGGTACAATTCCATGACAAAAGAAGCATCTCCCTTATTGAGTTGCTGGATACCATAATTAATGGCAATGAAATACAACTCCCTCTGTTCTGTCTTGTCGAATTGGGCTGCATACAACTGCAAGCCTGTCTTGAGTTTCTCAAACGATTCCCTTGGATTATCTCCTGTCAAGGTCTGATAGCCATAATAGTATAAGGCAACACAAGGTTTATCCATGAGTCCTTTTCCTGATTCACGTTCCAAAAATCCAAGAATGATATCCAACATCCCATAATCATAGGAATGCTCCCTGAATTTCTCATGGGTTTTCAGGATACAAGCCTGATGCAACTTGGAGCCTACATAGAATGCATCCATACTATCCGTCAATAATTGGAGATTCATCTCCTGGTTCCGAACATGCTCCTTAATGGCGTAATACTGTTCCAGAGTCATCCAATTCTTCTCCAACTGTAGATATAGGTTATCCAGGGGAGATTCGTCGATGGCTTCCTGAGTCTTTCTATAGCTCTGATTGAAATGCTTGATCAGATTCCGTTTCCTGAATGCCCGTGTCAATATCCTTTGACGTTCGATTTGGCTTTCTTCCATCTCTACCTGAACCATGAATTCCTCGACCAGTCGCATCAGGTAGGTCATCGCCAGCCTTACCTTTTGCTCATCCATCTTACGCTCAGGGTAGATGTATTTTGATATGGCATGGTATTCAAAAGGGTATTTTCTTACATTCTTCTTGGTTAGATAATCATATAAGAGTCGTACGTCTTCCCTTTTATTAAAAAAAGGAGATAAAAGGAATTTTTTGAATGAGCGTTGCTCACTTTCATCCAACGAGTCTATTGCCTGCCTTAATTTGCCATCATTCATTTTCAATAAAAAATTGAAATAATTATATAATAATCAATTAATTAGAATAAAAATAATGCTACTAAA
The DNA here is from genome assembly GCA_020631355.1 of Saprospiraceae bacterium. Lineage (GTDB taxonomy): Bacteria > Bacteroidota > Bacteroidia > Chitinophagales > Saprospiraceae > JAHDCE01. The sequence goes on from JAHDHL010000015.1 coordinate 82,370, forward strand.
TGTCTATAAAGTTACAAATTTAAACTTGGTATGATAGTTTTCCGAACCGATATTTACTTTTACAATAAGCTATTTATGAATTTGCTCCTAATAATCCGTGATATGCCTACCAAAGTCATTTTAACCTTAGCATTTCTCCTACTTAGTTTATCCTTGTGGAGTCAAGGTTGGCTGGTTGAGTATCCATTCACTATGGATTATACATCAACCAGTGCAAGCAACCATAATATCATACAAACCGACATTGGTGATTATGTCAGTATCATCGCAGAGCAGGAAAGCCTAGGTGGCAATCCTGCCATTAGCTCCAGTATAATTATCAAAAGGTATGATGAATTCGGTGAGCAAACATGGGTAGATATCCTTTCTGAAGACCAACTTACAGCCAATGGCGTTTATGCACAATACAATCCGCTGGGCATCATACAGGTTAATGATGGGGGATTCATTACCCTATATGAATACGGAGGCATTTATTACCTGTACAAAATCGATTCGTTCGGGGATACTGTCTGGACACAAACGATACCTGACGGCATTTTCGACCCCCAACACCAATTACTCAATATCATCCGCTTCGATAACGACGAACTCATGCTTGTCGGATTCAATATAGAGATTACAGGATTTCCGGGATTCGACCATAAGTTACTACTTATCGGCATAGACTCAGAGGGTGATGTAACATGGACCAAGGAGCAAGTAGTAGGAAATACAACAGGAGAAGAATTCATCCCTCAAAACATAAGGAAATGTAGTGACGGGGGATTTATCCTTACGGGAAAGATGGACAATACCCCCAACAGTACGACCTGTGGCGTTTACAAGTTGGATTCTAGTGGAGATATCCAGTGGAATGAAACCTTTGACAATCTCCAATACCCTCAAATCTTGGAAGTGGGTAGTGGAAGTTATATTCTAGCAGGAAGTGATACTGAATCCACCAACACCTCAACAATAATTAAACTAGACCCAAATGGCTCCCAGGAATGGATTACGACCAATGGCCAACGATTCAACCAACTGGTACCAACCCAAGGAGGTTTCATCTTGGCCTCCAACGAGTCTTCTCCTTTATTAATTAATGACATGACCCTAAATTATTACAATGACCAAGGAACATTACAAAACACCAACCTACTCCAGACAGATGGAGACACCGAAACCTCAATACAACATACAGATGATTTGGGACATATTGCGTTGAGCAGCAATCGCCTAACCAAACTGGACCAGAATGGCTATGTCTTTACTAATTTCATAGAGGGGAATGTATTCGGTGATTTCAATTCAAATTGTTCCTACGAATCCAGTTCGGATTTACTCATTCCAGGAAAGATTGTCTTATTGGAAAATGGCTCCAACACTTTCATGACCACTTCTGATGAGAATGGTTATTACAATATGACCATTGATACGGGAACCTATCAGATTTCCTTGATAAACCTGGATGATATGTGGGTAGACTGCCAACCCAATAATGGGTCATTCACAGTGACAGAACCTTATGATAGCACCTACCTTGACATAGGAGCCACCCCACAAGAAATGTGTACAGACCTCCATGTGGACTTATCCGCTTCCGAACTTGTCAGATGTTTCGATTCTGAGTACGACATCCACTACAGCAATACCGGAACCATTCCTGCCGACAGTGCCTACATTGAAATCCAACTTGACTCATTCCTTGTTTTCGTGGGTGCTAGCATTCCCTATAACGACTTGGGAAACAACCTGTATTCATTTCCCATAGGGGAGTTAGATCCCTATGAATATGGTTCATTCAACATTGAAGTTCTGGTCGATTGCGATTCCACTATCCTAGGACAAACGCATTGTTCGACGGCCCAAATCTATCCGGCCGATTACTGTCCCGCACCATCTGCCAATTGGGATATGTCGAGTATCTCTGTCATTGGAGAATGCGAAACGGATTCCATCAGTTTCCGGGTCAAGAATGGGGGCACAGGCAATATGAGTACTCCGAGCGACTACCAAATCATTGTAGATGAAATCATCATGTACCAAGGACAAATCGCCCCCTTGAATGCAGGAGAGGAAGAAGAAATCAAGGTCTTAGCCAGTGGAAGCATCCATCGGATGGAAATAGAACAGTCACCTAACCATCCCGGGAATAGCAACCCAACCGTAACGGTAGAAAATTGCAGCAACAATGGTATCATCCCGGATGTATTCGTTTCTTATTATGAGAATGATTTTGATTCGAATATATCCGTAGATTGTCAGGATAACGTAGGCTCATACGACCCCAATGACAAGACTGGTTATCCCACAGGATATGGGGATGAGAATTACATTGAGGTAGGACAGGATATTGAATATAAAATCAGGTTCCAAAATACAGGAACCGCTCCAGCAAGAAAGGTCGTCATCAGGGATACATTAGGTATCGAATTGGACTTATCCACATTAGTAATCGGGGCAGCCAGTCATGATTTCACATGGGAGATTCTTACAGGTAGGATTCTTACATTCACATTTGATGACATCATGCTTCCCGATTCCACCAGTAACGAACCCGAATCCCATGGCTTTGTCAAATTCAGAATCAATCAGATTCCTAATCTGGATTTAGGAACTGTCATCTATAATAATGCAGGTATTTATTTCGATTTCAACCAACCCGTCATTACGAATACCACTTTCCACACCTTGGGAGAAGACTTCATCATGATGGACTTGGTTTCAAGCACAAGCTCGAACATCGTGGAGGACGAAATGATTCTCATCGCTCCTAATCCGATGAAAGACGAAGCCATTGTTGTGATAGAGAATGCGAACCAAGGCCTTGATTACTCCTTGGAATTATACAACATGCAAGGCCAATCGATTCTTAAGGATACTAACAACCAAGGAACGTTCACCATTCGGAGACAACAATTATCCCCGGGTATGTATCTACTCAGGTGCTGTCAGGATGGGCAACATATAGCCACGAGGAAATTGATGGTGAGATAATTACAGGATGTAATTTCTTACAGGAAACATACAGACGTATAGGAATGAATCATTCCTATACGTTTATTCATTCTGATAATCTTGTTTGTGGATTCCGGACAACCAATGCACCCAGTGTAAGTATAATGAATCCTCCGAAACAAATCCAAGCAGCTGCATCATATGAACCGAATATCGTCAATGATTTACTGAACATGATAGGCCCTAATGCGGAACCAAAAACCAAGAGGGTCATGACTTGTCCCACAATCGCACCTAAATGTTGCTTGCCAAAGAACCTGGGCCAGCACACTGCAGATACCACACCATACATTCCGGAGGCGATTCCTGTCCCAACTATCAGGGAATAGAAAGCCATTTCATATTGTCCTAGGAATATCATTCCGAATAGGGATAGAAAAACACCAAAACTCTTGATATAAAGCAAATATTTCAATTTAATGAAGTCACTCCATGCACTGAATACCAATGTGAATATGATAGCTATAATGGCAATGTATTGGAAAATACTAACAGCTGTCTCACGATTGGAACCCGCTTCCTCGAATATGGAAACGACATGGAATGTAAATCCAGTAATGAGTAATCCTTGTAAGGACAGATACCCTGCAAACACCCAGAATGCCATTGTCTTCCTTGCCTCCGACAACTCAAAATCTTTCCTAATAGGAAAACGGGATACTTTCTTCTTCTTGCCCCATTTCATATTCCCATCTGCTTTCAGACCTGAATCGGAGGGATCATTCCTGTAAAAAAGGAATATGAGAACCGGAAAAACAACAATAAGAATCAAGGCCAGATTCATCCATGCTCCCTTCCATGTATAGGTTTGGATGAGGTATTCGATTACAGCCGGTGCAATGGAAAATCCTCCCGATATGAAAACACTACTGAATCCTAGTGCGAAGCCCCTCCATTCATCAAACCATTTCATCATCATGGTTCTATTGGATAAGGTCAGTACTCCCTGACCGAAGAAGCGAATCAGTAAGAAACCAAGGAATATCACCATCATGGCCATCGGTAAGTGGGCTATGCCTGTCAGTTCTTTCAGCGTACCAATAATGACATCCGTCTGGCTCATGTATAAGAGGCCCAACCCTAAACAAACAGAAGCAACAATAGCCACGGGCCTTGCTCCGAATCTGTCGAATAATTTCCCTGCTTTGGTCAGTAATAAGGAACTACAAACCGTCCCTCCCATGTAGGCCCAACTGATATTGTCCCTACTGACCCCCAAGGCATCAATCAATGAATCCGTGAAAGTGGACAAACCTATCGTTTGTCCGGGTATCGTCATCAACATTCCTAATGTCCCCACAGCAATCACGACCCAGCCATAAAAAAACGGGCTCTTTTGCGGATCAAATGGGATTTTGGAAAATCGTTGCTGATTCATGGCTTTTGCTTTAGGCCGCCAAAGGTATGAGGAATGCACACCAGATGCCCGTTAATCGTTAATGTTTTACTAAATTTTAACCTGAGAGTACTTTGTTGGGATAATGCAATGTTGTCTAAGGTATCAGGCTGAAAGATGCTAAAAACCTAGGTTTCCAACATATGTTAGAAGTATCATATCTAGTATTACATCGGCCAAAATCCAATAAATCAGTATGCTTCGTGCAACCGTTTTACATTATCTTGTACTAACGGAGTATATCAAACAAACAAAATACCGCATTTCGCTTGCAGAATAAAGAACAGCATATTATCAAAGGGTGCATCAAAGGGGATAAGAAGTCCCAATATGCATTGTATGAGATGTTCCGACGGGATGTTATGGGTATTTGTATGCGTTATTCCAGAGATAGGTCCGAAGCTGAGGACATGATGCAGGAAGGATTCATCAAAGTATATTCCGACTTGTACCAATACCGACCGATAGGACCACTCGGAGGATGGATCAGGAGAGTTGTCGTGAATTCTTGTCTGAGATACATCCGGAAAAGGAAAAGATTGGTATTCAATGAATTTTCAGGAATGCAAACCGAATTGATGCCGACGAATGAGGATGTCGTCAGTGATTTGGGAGCGCAGGACCTGATGAAATTGGTCCAACAATTACCTGATGGTTACAGACTGGTTTTCAATCTTTATGTGGTGGAAGGATACAGCCATCAGGAAATTGCGGAGCAACTTGGCATTAGTGTCAATACTTCAAAATCACAACTCTCAAGGGCGAAAGCCAACCTTAGGAAGACAATTGAAAAGATTTTGATATAGCGTTAAAGTCGATTCATTGTAAAGTATTTTGTATAACTTGAGCAAGATTTAAATGGATAATCATTTACATAACGACAAGGATGGACTGGAAGACTTCTTCCGTGACAGGCTCTTTGACTACAAGGATGAGCCGGGTCTCGGAATGTGGGATCGCATCGAGGGAGCTATCCCCGAAAAGCCCAAGAAGAACTTCAAGCCATTTTTCATTTGGGCAGGACGAGCTGTTGCTGCTTGCATCATTCTGTCTTTGGGATTCTTCAATTACCAATATAGGAATCAGCTGAATCATGTAGCTGACCAACTGAAGGATAGCGAAAATAGCATGGCATCCTTGGAACAAAGATTGAATGATATTTATGAAAATCAGAATGATGTCGTAGCCGTTGTGGAAAACGAATCCAATACCGCTTTGGTCAACACCAATCCCAGAATCAAGGAAATTACCAAGTATTATCCTCAAATCGTATATCTACCTACCGAAACATCCGACAGACAACGCAACGAAGTCGTACAGGTAGCGGAACCTAAGGTTGTTATTAAGAATAGTCCCAAGGTGACCCGAAATGCACCCCAGACTACTACAAAGCAGAAGAAAGTCAACAGGGAAATGGCCATGGCATTTGCACAGAACCATTACAACCAAGTAGACAAGAAAGATATTCTGGATCTGAACAAGAAAGTTCTCAAAGGAAAGAATGCCATACAGATTGATGCCAATAACATACAGATGCCCGGTTCCAAGTTCGTATTGAAGAAAGGCAAATGGGGTGTTGGAAACAACACGGGTATCGTCAGTAGCATACCTGCCTCGAATGTGGAATTCAAGGACCACGAAATTGATTCCGTAATGAAATCGTTGGCTTTCAACAACAATAGGTTGAGGGATGTCAATCTCGACAAGGTGGTAGGTGTAGGTGCCAATTATTCCATCAACAACAATATCAGTGTATTCATGGCTCCAGATATCATGGAAAATCTGAAGAAGTCCAACCGTACACTCAACACCAACAATCTATATCCTTACCAATTGGGTATAGAGTCAGGAGTAACATATCATTTTTAATATATTTTTTCACCTCTATTTTATCCTTCGAGGTGAGTTATTAGCCAATCTCTGATGCAAAAAGTTGTGTCCAGAGACCCGTAGATTCTTTGTCGCCATGTGAATTAATTTTCGCTTGGCGACTTTTCTTTTGGATCAGGTTTTCTTGTTCAGAATCGTACAACTCCTATATCATCCCTAATTTTCATCAAGGAAATTCATATCACAAAGCATTCAATATCAATATATTATAAAAATAATTTCTTTTTTTCAAAAAAAATACACATGCCGTGCAACCGATTCGCAACTTGTTGTACTAGTTATGTGTAAGTTGATTGAATTATAAGGTTTATAAATATAGATGAACAACAAATCCGAGTTGTTATCCAAGATTTATTCATTGATTTGAAATTTGAACTTCAAACAGGATGGTTATCTAGAGTCGCCTCCGATTTTCGCACATTCGACCACACACAAGGAGGCGTTCTAGATAACAAAAAAGAAAAAGGTTTTAGTTTAATTTAATTGCAAGTAGTTCAAGTTGTTTATTGTTTCAACCGAGTTTGGCGGCTATTAACTGAAAAAGTTATTAGCCGCTTTTTTTATTTTTGCATCGTTATAATGACATCCCGATACAGGAGCAACTACATTCAACTATTTTCAACAAAAAAAATTTCATTCTAATGAAAATGTCTTTGAGATTTTTCACACTTTTCCTAGCCCTTACAACAGTTACGCTTTTCTCATGTAAGGAAGACCTAGCAGAGCAGAACAGAGCCAAAATGGTGGGTACATGGATGGCATCTTCCTACAGCCAAACCAATTGTGACGACAATGCTGATAATGCTGATTTGGTATTCGGAGACGAGGGAGCTTGTTTCGATGTCGTAGTAGGACAATCCTGTGTTACCGTTGAATTCACATTCGAGGAAGATGGTACATACAGAGCTGACTTCAATACCATCATTTCTTCTTTCGGAGTTGAAATCAGTAACCAAACAGAATCCGTGAATGGTACATGGGAAGTGAATAGTGCTACGGAAATGACTGTTTGCACAACCGACGAGGACGGTGTTACCTCATGTAGCAAAGGAACTTATGTTGTAACGAACAACAGTCTTACATTCAATGGCTCTAACGATGAGAATGGATGTGATACCAGGTTCACTGCAACCAAGTAACGATTTAACTCGCGACTTAATTATATCGGGGATGGTACATGTACCATCCCTTTTTTATTTGCAACAATCAGAATTCCAATAAGGCCGATTCTACTTTGGTATTGTCATTGTCCACAGCTGTCCAGGCAACCAAAGCCTTATCCTTCCATTTTTTTAGGATAGGAAAACCACTAGCCCTTGAATTCGATGTCTTTGCAATCAGGAAAGCAGCTCCCTGTTTCCCTCTCTTATCCATCCATTGTCCCATAATCGCAGCATGGTCCGTCTTATCTTCCATCCATACCACCAAAGCAATACCCTCAGCCATGAAAGCAACGTCCACCCTACCTAAGGGTTGCCCCTCATCAATTCTGAATCCCTCATCAAAACTGACTCCCCCATTCCCTGAGAATGCTATATAAACACTAGGCGCATCATTTTTGAGTGTGTACCATCCCAAAGCCACATCCTGTCCCAAAGCATCCAACGAGGGCCCGTTCACCGGACATCCGGCTATCTTCCACCGGTCATTCCCTATCGTTTGGGGTTGGGTCCAAAGTCCATCTTTTCGTAACACTACTGAGATATCACGGATTTCATCATCAGAACGATCCCTGTATGCCACTATTACTCCATCATCCGTTTGGGTGGCTGTCGTTTGACAACAATCACATACCTTATGATCCAGTTCCTTCTCATCATGGAGCTTTCCATCCTTATCAAATTCAGCCGACCTCAATGTCATGGCCCCTCCATGATGACCATGGCCATGTTCCTCTGCTGTTTCCTCTCCATGTCCTTTGGTATTCCGCCCATCAAGCCATGTAGCGAATATGCGACCATTCTCCAATGGCAACATCGAAACGAATCCATGCTCCGCAGCTATGCTGTCCCTATGGGGAATGAACGATGGGCCCCATTCCTTTCCATCCTTGGATTGGGCAATCCTTACATCATAATCATAGGTACCTCCTGCACTTTTCTGCAACCAATGCGCTGCCATATCATCAGCCCCCTTATACTTGACCACAGATGGGAAGTCTGCCCAATTGACGAACCAATCCGTTCCGGAAGCTATCTCACGGGGACTTGTCCAGGCATCATCAATCCATTCGGAAACCATAAGGGCATCCGTGGTATCATTGAGGTATTCCACCCAAGAAAGATAAGCTTTGTCTTCCCCTACGAATAAATTAGGTGCACCACCTTTCTCACAAGGTGTGGAAAGGGTTTGAATGGTGGGAGCATGAAATTCGATGGCCTTATCAGTCGAGCAAGCTGAGAATAGGAACAACCATAAGGTACTTAATAGAATCAGTCTTTTCATTCTTTCGATTTGATTCCACTAAGATGGGGGAATAATTCCTTTTTTAGGGAATTATCATATTTGAATGTAATAGAAAATAATACACTCAAGCGTTTCAAGGATTTACAATAAGTCTATTTCATCTTCAATATTTTGGTCACGAATCCGTCTGGATTATTCAGGTTCCTTTCATTCACACTAAATACCAGATAAACACCAGAAGATGCCTCACGACCATTATAATCCCTTCCATCCCATATGGCTTGTCCGCCATTGGCCTGGGTCTCATAAATCAGGGTTCCGCTGATATCCGTAATCTTAACCGTAGCATTTTGGGGTAAACCCCTAATGGCTATCGGACCATCGTAATCCGGTTGTACAGGGTTCGGAAACGCAAATACATCCGCATTATGCACCACACCTCCTACCGTCGCATCTCCCTGATAGGAAATGATACCATCCTGTGTACCAATATAAACTTCCCCTGTCCTTTCATTAATGACAATATCATTGATGGTATTACTGAATAACGGGCTGTTATCCACAGTAAAATGCTGGAGTTCCTCCAGGCCATCTTCCGACATCAGGAATACACCATTCGTCGTACCGACCCATTTCCTATTCCCCCCATCCACTGCAATACAACGTACATTTTCGGATTCAAGGAGATGGGCATTGTTACCATCTTCCCTTTCCACAATTCTTTTGGTTCCACGACAGGAAGAATCAAAAACATCGCCACCACATTCGAAAATAATAACGCCCTCTGATGTCCCCACCCAAAGGTCTCCATCCCAATCCAATGCGATATCATAAACGATATCAGTAGGTAGTTCACTATTGGATGGATTCAGAAAGCGGACCCTATTATCTGCATGATTATCGATGTCATCTCCCTCATTGAATATCACTAGACCACGATTACTGGTCGTAAACCATTTATTCCCTGCTAGGTCTATCGTGGGTTCCACCAGTGCCTGGATACCCGTTACCGGGAATGTTTTCCAGTTCCCATCGGGTTGCAACATTGCAATGGGATTAGAGACACTATGGTTAGCCATCCAGACATTTCCCTCATCGTCAATCGTCAAGCCCGGCACCCTGCAGTTTCCGGGCGTATCTCCCGTTGGTGTGGCCAGAGGAGAATTCTCTGTATTATAGATTTGGAAATTAGTGCCATCATATACAATCAATCCACGGATAAAGGAACCGATATAAACCATTCCCGTAGCAGGATTGACCTCTACATCCACCATATCCAACATCCCATCCAGTTCATCTGGAACAGTGAATCGGTTATACACAGACCACTCTCCCTTATCATATTTGGCACATCCGGCCCAATTCAATCCATATTGCCATCCCTGTGTAATGGAACCCGCAGCCATCCAGAGCACATCATCCACCAAGGCCATTCCATCATTGGATACGGAATAAGGAGAATTGAATTCCAATTCTACACAATTTTCCGTATTGGTATTGAACATCTTTACCCGCTGGCCGAAATCACCTACCCACAAACGCCCCAACTGATCTTCCACAATAGATGAACCTGCACCAGATAAACAACCAAAAGGAATCGGTTCGTCCATATCACCGTTGTCTTCCAATAGGATGACCCTTTGTCCTCCGAATGGCAGGACCTGAAGATTAATGATGAGCCTCCCCTGGCCTGTCTGTACATAATTTACCTTGTGATTATCCGCATGGATGATATAATCCAATCCGGAACCCGTCCAGGTAAACAGGGTATCATTCACATCCAAATACAATGTATTATTATAAGAATGCACTACCCTTGAGCTGTAATCATCCGGTAGGCCCTCATCCATGTCCAACTTATCCCAAGCACCAAAATCCAACAGGTTGATACCTGTCAAACTAGCATAATAAACCCCCTCATCCGTAGCTGCATAAATGTTACCATCCTGGCTGGTGACATTATTCACCTTAAGATTCATGAATGTGGTGAATTCGACTTCCCGCTGGGTCAGATTGATTTTCATCACACCAAAACCTGTAGCCAGATAAGCTGCATCATCCAAGAAATAGATATCATAGATTGCCTTATCACCCTGAAGTTCAATATCCCTTTCCAAGTCATTCATGTTATACACCCAAGACTTATCCTTGGCAATGATATCGATATTGGAATTGGTATATGCTGCAACGAATAAGTTATTCTCAGGGCTGAATTCGATGACACTGATATTCACATCACTCAAGCCATCCACCTTGTCGAATCGAGAAGTGGAAAATTCTTCCTTATCAAAGATTAGAATCGACCTATCAGAGGCAAACCAGACTTCTTCTGAGGTTTGTGTCACATACTTTCCTGTGGTATAAGGCAAAAGTGACCTCCATTGGCCAATGGCCAAGTTATCCTGTGCATGGCTCATGCTACAAACCAACAAAAGGACAATAGATAGTATGATATAATTATTCCTCATTGAAAACAGGCTCTGTTGAATGATAAAATGTCTATTGGGTAACGTATCCCGAAATGATAACGCCGTTTGGATAAAGGTAAGGTATACATTACTATTCCACTTAACACAATAGGTCTTATATCTGTCAGAATGTATGAATGCTATTTCTGGATAATCAGGAATTCCACCCTCCGGTTCAGTTGTCGTCCCTCCTTGGTCTCATTGGAAGAAATAGGTCTTGTATCACCAAATCCCTTGTAATACAACCTGTCCTTATCCACTCCTTTGGATGTCAAATAATGGACGACTGCATGCGAACGGTCCCTTGATAGTTTGATATTGTACTTGTAGCTCCCTTGATTATCGGTATGCCCCTGAATCTCGATGACCATCGACGGATGCTGTGCCAACACCTCAACAAGCTTATTCAATTCCTTGTAGGATTGGGGTAACAACTCGGACTTTGCAGTTTCAAAAAAGATGTTCTTCAGCTGAAAGGATTTCCCGACCTCATATTCCAAACAACATAAGTCATCAGGTTTGATGGGTTCGTCTATGATGGGTTTTTCCTTTTTCACAGAAACATCATCAATATAATAGTAAGCATATTTGTATGATAATGGATTATCATCAATCCGGGTCAGGCTATCGGGGAAGAAATTACCTATGATGATATATTCCGAAGTATCCTTGGCCGTAAATACCTGCTCGACCTGATGCCAATCCCCTCCCTTGGATTGGATGATATTACGTTCCAGGATTTGGGGTTCCAATTCCAATACATCATCAATCGTTTCATTATAGGATTCCGTGGAAAAATGCATTCCCAGATTATTAACCAATTTGGAATCCTGTAAGGCAGTGGTAAAGAACGAGGCCCTGTATTGTTGCCCGATAACCAGTGGCTCCATCAATCTAATCTGGATATATTCCCTACAATGGGGTTTCCCCTCCTTACATCCATAAACTGTTATACCGACCATTGTATTCCCCGTAAGGGGCTTTTCGATACCGAATCCTTTTTGTGTCCAATAAATCGGAATCCGCACCTTGGGATGATAGACATCCGGGGATGCATAGGTAGCAGATGTCCAATATTTCATGAGTCTGCTGAAATCCTTTCCCTTATAGAACCAACCCAAAGGATAGGACCCCAATTCCTCAAAGCTGGGATTGGGCACAATATTACCATCCGAAGCTTGTTGGGCGTTGGAGTAATAAGATAAAAAAAGGAGGGATATTGTGAATAGCCATCTCATATATACATTCTAACGAAGTCAGTAACTATTTATGTTTCGACCAATCCCATTTAAGTTTTGACTAAATTCTTTGTGGAGAACCCTTATACGGATAACTTTGTTCCATCAATGGCATCAAAGGGATAACCAAGATTGCCAAAGGGAATATCCAAGAATCAGAATGGCCTTATTCCCTAATCATTTCAACCCACAATACGAACTGAACATTATATGGATATTAATGAAATCAACGAGCTTAGAGAAGCCATAAAAGCATCACCGGATAACATTCCCTTGAGGAAATATCTGGCTAATGCACTCATCAAACTCAAGAAATTCGAGGAAGCTGAATTGGAATATAAGAATGCCCTGAAGCATGCTCCCAATAATGCTTCCCTTAAACTAGGCTTAGCATTGGCGTTCTGTGAACAGGAAAAAACATCCTTGGGATTGGTCATCATCGAGGAGCTTGTGGAGCACGACCAGCCCCTCCCAAGGGCTTGGTTGGTTTATGCCAAGTTACTCTTACAAGCCAAGCAATCCAATGCAGCAAAAGGTGCTTATGAAAATGCCATCGCACTGGATGAAAACCTAAAAGATGCATTCCTTGAATCCCAAATCAATCTTTCCAACCAAAAGAATGAAGAAGCCGAACCCCAAAAAATAAAATTGGGTGGTTTTGAGGATGAGGATGCTGACGATGGCAAGTCCATTGATATAGAACGCCCTGAAATCTCATTTTCTGATGTGGGAGGTATGGATAAGGTCAAGGAGGAAATCAGAATGAAAATCATACATCCCCTTGAGCATCCCGAACTCTATAAGATGTATGGTAAGAAGATTGGTGGTGGGTTGCTGATGTACGGCCCTCCGGGATGTGGAAAAACCCATTTGGCACGAGCAACAGCAGGTCAGGTGAATGCCAATTTCATTTCAGTTGGTATCAGTGACATACTCGACATGTATCTCGGACAAAGTGAAAGGAATCTACATGCCATTTTCCAAAGGGCAAGGGATATGAAGCCCTGCGTACTTTTCTTTGATGAGGTGGATGCATTGGGTGCCAACCGTTCCGATATGAAACAGAGTGCAGGCAGGCACCTCATCAATCAGTTCCTATCCGAATTGGATGGTGTCGAAGCGGACAATGATGGAGTCCTTATACTAGCAGCCACTAATGCCCCCTGGCATCTTGACCCGGCATTCAGAAGACCGGGGCGTTTTGACCGTATACTTTTTGTTCCGCCACCGGATGAGCCAGCTAGGGCTTCCATTCTTCAAATCCATTTGAAAGAAAAGCCTCTGGGAAAGATTGATTATTCCAAGGTTGTCAAGAAAACAGCAGAATACTCCGGTGCGGATATGAAAGCACTCGTGGATATCGCCATTGAATCAAAATTGGATGAAGCCATCCGCAAGGGCAAGCCTATTCCTGTCGAGACCAAAGACCTCATCCAAGCAACCAAAAAGCACAAACCAACAACCAAGGAATGGTTCCAAACAGCCAAGAACTATGCCCTATTCGCCAATGAGGCGGGGTTGTATGATGACATCCTCAAATACCTCAAAATCAAGAAGTAGATGAATAATGCTTATTTTCAAAGGGCAAGGGTTCTTTATGAGCAAAGAAGATTCAATGATGCCGAAAAGGAATTGAAGTCTGCACTTGCCAATGACCCTGGAGATGTGGAATGCAATAATCTTCTTGTTTTTGTTTTGGCAGACCAAGGAAAAAACAAGGATGCCCTAGAAGCTGCGGACAGAACCATTGCCATGGCTCCTGACTGGAGTTTTGCTTGGTATACCATGGCTTATGCCCAATGGATACAACACGCAAAAGGGAGTTCTGACAAGGCATTGGAAGCGGTGGGCAATGCCATCCGTATGGAACCCGACCATACTGACTACCAGTATCTTTCAGGAGAAATCCACTTTTCCAAGAGTAACTGGGATGCGGCACTGGCCGCTGCAGAAGAAGCATTGGCATTGGATGCAGAACATGTAGGAGCATTGAATTTACGAGCTAAATCATTGGTCAAACTCAACAGAACCGCAGACGCGAATGACACCTTGGATTTTGCCATACATCAGAATCCTGAGAATCCGCATTCCCATGCCAACAAGGGTTGGGCACTCATAGAACGGGATCAATATGATGAGGCGCTGACACACTTCAAGGAAGCCCTTAGGATTGACCCTAATAATAGATGGGCCAAAGAGGGATTGAAGAATGCCATCAAGGGCAAAAATCTTTTGTACAGAGGTATCCTCAAATATTTCCTTTGGATTTCCAAGCAAAGCGAAAAGAATCAATGGTTATTCATCGTTGGGGCTTATATCCTCTATCGGTTTGTATTGTACTTATCAGAAGCCAATCCTGCACTTGCGCCATTGACTTATCCGATTATCGGAGCTTACATCATTTTTGCATTTTCTTCCTGGATTGCTGTTCCCTTATCCAATCTATTCCTGAAATTACATCCATTGGGCAAATATGCCTTATCAACATTCGAAAATCGGGCTTCCAATGTAGTGGGTGGTTTCATTTTGGGAGGTATCCTCCTTGGGATATCATATTTTGCAACAGGTATCATCCCGTTATTCTATCTTGCCCTTTGGAGCTTGGTGATGTGCATCCCTCTGGGAGGTTCATTGAGCCAATTCGAATACAATAAAAATACCCGGGATCTACTCATCGCCACAACTGTCATCGGTCTTGTAGGATTGATGGCCATTGGCAGTATACTGCTGAACAATGAAGGGGCTTTCAATCTTACTGCCTCCATTTTCGGATTGAGTATTCTTGGATTCAGTTTTATTGCCAACTATATCATCAATAGACGGAACTAGGAACATCCGCCATTTCCATTTCTTATAATAAGCATCATTCTACTGAGTCATATTGACGAGTAGAATGATGCTCTTATTCTATGGCTCACCTGTATTTTACAAAAAAATAATTTTTTTTCTACTCCACCACTCACATTTCAAGATTAGTTACTCTATATAAGTGAAAGGCATCAAAACACGGCTATAAAAGTGGATTGTGGAATGCATTAATCCATCATTCACTTATTCATTTATACTACAAAGGGTCCATAACAAACCCTAAAAACAACCTATTTATTATGAAAAATTTCGTATTCGGAACCATTGCAATGGTTTTATTCTCATTGACACTCCTTTCTTTCACCACTACTGTGGACTCAGATGATTACAGGGGAACCATTACCTCTTATGTAACATTTGACAAAGTGGTTGAGAGTGGCAAGACACCCCTCAGCAAGTTGAGTAAGGAAACTCTACTTGATTTCAGAAGAAGTCTGAAATTCGCTATGGACGGGGAATTGGCAACTGCCAAGTACAGTGGTATCCAAAAAGAATTGAGTAAGGAGGATTATGCTACTGTTTGGACATTATTCAACTTTTCAACAGGTACTGACTACAGAGATTACATCTGTGAATCTCCAAACAACTGTAAAAAGGAAGATGATTACATCTGTCTTTCAGGGTGTAGCCAATCCGGTGGCGACAAGGAATTCCTAGAATACCGCGAGTAAGCACAAAAGATTCGGTTTAAAGTGATTCGAGTTTGTAAAGCCTTGCCAATATTGGCAGGGCTTTTCTTATCTAGATGATTGAATCAATCTTCCTTAACATTCATATGCTCGATAAAATCCACCAATTCTTCCAAATCCCAGGCATCATCCAATTGGAAGTCACCGATGGAGGTTCTACATAGTCGGGTGAGATATGCACCGCTATCCATTGCCTTACCCAAGTCATAGGCCAGGGAACGGATATAGGTTCCCTTGCTACAATCCACTTCAAAATCCAATTCAGGAATTTCAACCCTTGGAAATTCTAGTCTTGAAATATTCACAGGTCTGGGTTTCACCTCTACTTTCTGTCCCTTACGGGCTTTTTTGTATAATGGTTGTCCATCCACCTTAATGGCAGAAAACATGGGTGGCAACTGCTCTATATCTCCAAGGAACTGTTCTTTGGCATCTTCGATGAGTGAGGCCGAGATGTGTTCGACAGGGTATGTTTCATCCACTTCCGTCTCAGCATCGTAGGACGGGGTTGTTTCTCCTAATTTCATGGTGCCTACATAGGATTTAGGCAAACCTTGGAATTCATTGATTTTCTTAGTGAATTTACCCGTACAAATTATCAGCAACCCTGTAGCCATTGGGTCAAGGGTTCCTGCATGGCCGACCTTGATTTTTTTGACACCTAGCAGATGCTTGATTCGGAATCGCAATTTATTCACGACATCAAAGGAGGTCCAATCCATCGGTTTATTCACCAATAGAACTGCGCCTTCCTTGAAATCATATGGAGGTTGGAATTTTTTCATTCTCTTTTAGGATAAGAATGTCCAAGCAATAGCAATGGTTCCCACAATGAAGCAGTAGATACTGAAATAGACCAGTTTACTCTTTTTCACTAGGGAAATCATCCATACACATGCTACGATTCCGGTAACGAATGCAGCGGCAAATCCTGCAATGAAAGGAATGGCTTCGCTTCCTGTCCCCATAATGGTTCCTCCATCCAGAATATCCTTGGCAACCTTACCCAAAATCAAGGGAACTACCATCAGGAATGAAAACCTTGCAGCTCTTTCCCTATCAATACCCAGAAGAACGGAAGTTGATATCGTGGCTCCTGACCTGGATATACCGGGCAGAATCGCAATCATCTGTGCGACACCAACAATAAATGCATTTGGAAAATTAACATCCTTATTGGTATTCTTAGCCTTATCCGCAAGGAACAATAGTACACCAGTAACCAACAGCATACAACCAACCAGAAGTACATTCCCATCAAACAGGGCTTTGATCTGGTCATCAAAGACAACACCTACGATTCCTGCAGGAATCATGGATAAGATGATTTTGAGGGAAAACTGGAATTCTTCATTATTCTTGAATTGGAATAATCCCTTGAGGATATCCATCACATCCTTTCTGAATACAACCAGTGTACTCAGGGCTGTAGCCAGGTGGAGTACCACGGAAAATTTTTCCTCATTCGCACCATAATTCACACCCAGGATGGCTTGTCCCAATTCTATATGGCCACTACTACTAACAGGTAAGAATTCGGTCAATCCTTGGATGATTCCAAGGATGATCGCATCAATCAATTCACTCATAATGTTGGATTAGGCAGCAACCTTTTTCTTCTTGAAAATAGCGACTAACTCTGTAATCAGTCCGGCGAGGATAAAAATAGGAGCAATTACCATTCTTCTGAATGAGTACACCTCATCACTATTCCATTCATTCGGATCCTGAGCACCTCCTGACATAAGGAACAAACCGATAATAACCAATAATGCTCCAACTGCAATCAGGATGAAATTCTCCTTACCAAAGAGTAATTCGAAGTTATCCCCTGAGTTTTTCTTATTGAATTTGGATGTAGTGGGTACCAAGTTTTTCTTGGGATTCTCCTCAGAGGTTGTCACTACCACTTTCTTACTGGTAGTCTCATTATTACCTCTGTTTTTATTGGAAGATTTTTTCTTTTTCTTTGCCATAAGTCAGAATATCAATTCTTGTTCGGGTTGTAAAGATAATGTAAAGGGTCAAAGTAGATAGTAAAAGTGCCAAGTATTATGGTCTAAATGTTATGTAACAGGGGCAATCCGCCACTATTCATATAACTCATTGACATCTGATTTCAAATAACTCCTGACTGTCATCCATGTACTACCTGCTGTGATAACGATTCCGATAGCCAACATCAGCACAAAAATCAGTAGTAAACCGGACATGGTAAAAAGGTCTTCCATACCCGGTATCTGACGAATCAACCACCATCTCAGGACCATCAGTGCCATCCCTGCAGCCAAGGCGCTCAGTATACCACCTATCACTCCTTTCCTAGCATAAGGACGACTAATAAATGCAGGGGTTGCGCCAACGAGGTGCATATTCTTAATCAGGAAGCGATCCGTATACAAGGCTTGCCTGATGGCATAAACGATTAGAAAGACCGCCACCAGCACCAATATCATGCTCACAGCCAGACCAATCCAGCCAATCCTACTCCAATAGGTCGAGATGGTTCCGGCCACGCTCCCTTCATAACTCACATCTCCTACACGGTCATCTTCCTCAAGAACCTTTTCTATGTTCTCCAAGCTTTGTAAGCTCATGTATTCCG
This sequence comes from Saprospiraceae bacterium, assembly GCA_020631355.1. Taxonomy (GTDB): domain Bacteria; phylum Bacteroidota; class Bacteroidia; order Chitinophagales; family Saprospiraceae; genus JAHDCE01. Next base: position 100,930 of record JAHDHL010000015.1, read on the forward strand.
CCTTAAGGTGGAATGTAATGATATCATATAAGGGATTAATGAGGTTGAATTCACTCAGGTCGACATCAGTACCAAAATCTTCCTGCATCATCTTGGCAGCCTCGTCCTTGGAAGTGAATACCACTGAATTCTCCTTGACATACTCCTTGGCACTGATGGTCTTTTCCAAGGCTCGTATATCTGATTCGGGATAACCATTCTCAATTTCAACAACCAACATGACCCGTTCCTTGAAAAGGCGGACCAATTGTTGGGATTGCATGATGATGGAACCAAATACCCCTGCCAAAAACAAGACGAGGGTCATGCTGATGAGCGCATAAATATAATTGGGTCTGATTCTCATTAGGGCATTACATTATTGATATATATAGGAAATGCAAATGTAACGATTTTTGATGGCTTAATTCTCTGGATGCCGGGATGCCCCTATCCTTTACAATGGAGGTGAATGATATACGGGCATGTGACTTATGGCATGCCTTAACAAGATATCCTTATTGAATAATTGTTATTTTTAGCCAAGTTACCCTAAATTGGGAATGTTTCCTCGTTCATAACTTGGTGAATATCTGTTTACTACAATTAAAATCACAAGTCGTTGATGAAATACCTAACCTTATTCATTGGAATGACCTTATTCATCCCTGGACAAATCAAGCTGGTTAATCCTTCTTTTGAGGGGGAACCACAGGATGCTACTGTTCCAACAGGTTGGATGCCTTGTGAATCTGGAACCACTCCCGATATCCTACCCGGTCCCTGGGGTGTATACCAAGAAGCTGCGGATGGGGATACATTCCTTGGCCTCATCACTAGGGCTGATGGTACTTTCGAATCCATTGGCCAACGACTCACACAACCCTTGAAACAAAATGAATGTTATTCATTTAGCTTGGATTTGGCGCGTTCGAGTACCTATACCGGATACAATCATCCCCTAAAACTTCGGGTATGGGGCTCCATAACCCGTTGTCAGAAAGCAGAATTACTGTATGAAAGTCCTCTAATCCAACATGAGGATTGGGAAACATATCCTTTTTCCTTTGCTACCAAATTCCAATACCATTACATCATACTGGAAGCATACGCTCCTAACAACCAAGCGGTAAAAGGTAATATCCTATTGGATAATTGTTCTAAGATTTCCCTTTGTAAGAGAGCCTAATCCTATTCCATTACTTGGTTCGGATTTCCACACTAACTGGTAAATGGTCGCTGTAACCACCATGATACCTAGGACCACTGAATGTACGGTTAGGACGATACTGATTGGATTTCTTATGATAGAATAGCATCCAATTCCTATTGAAAATCTTAGGATTTTTCGCTTCCGTACCCTTATCATCCAAAAGTGAGCCTGATACGATGATATGATCCAACATATTCCAATCCCCCCTATAGTTATAAGAACCATAGCCCTCTCTTTCCAAATCATACATCAAATCATACAACTGCTCCGGTTTGGGGTCGGATACCTCAGGTTTGGCATTCAGCACCTGATTCACACTCTTATTGGCTGGTTCGTCGTTAAAGTCCCCAACTAATATGACATGATTATTATCATACTGTGAAAATATCTCATCAATCTTCTTGCGCACCTGCTGGGCCACATATGTTCTCTTGGGTTCGGATGCTTCCACTCCTCCCCTACGACTAGGCCAATGATTGACAAAGACATGGAAATATTCCTTATCATCATTCTGCAATGTGGCATATACGATATCCCTAGTCGTATAATCCTCTACCACGCTTCTGGGGAAATTAATACGGATAAAATCTTTCTTGACCAGTTTGTATTCATCCTTGCTATAAAGTAATGCTGCATCAATACCCCTCATATCGGGCGAATCCTGATGAACGAAAGCATACTTGGCATCCTTGAGTAAGGGAGCCTTAATCAAATCCTTGAGTACTTCCTGATTTTCCACCTCACACAAACCCATGATACCCGGTTGTCCCATGTAATCAATGACCTTGGTGATGTGTCTCAATTTTTTGGAATATCTTTCAGCCTCCCATTGATTGGAGCCATTTTCAGTAAACTCATCATCCTTCCTCCTTGGATCATCTTCCGTATCGAAGAAATTCTCAACATTATAAAATCCAACCCTTTGTACTTTCTCATCATCAGGTCCTGATTTATCAGGTCGCACACCCGGCACCTTATTCGAAGAAGACCTGTCTTCGGTATCAACATCCGGATTGGAAATTACAATTGATTTTTTTTCCTCCGTTCCGACCTCATTATCAGGCAAATCAGAACCACATGCGATATACGCCAAACAGCAAACTATACTTAGGAAGTAATATAAATTCAATTTCATATGAAAGTTATTAAAAATTGATTGAGGAGTATTATTCCAAAGGGACCAATACATCCCTTTCATTATAACAACGTAAATTAATAAGAATATACCATTCCCGATTTTTTTTAATATAAATGTAACTTTCTTTCCCCTTGGCATTATGTAGACAAATCACATACATAAGTCGGCTGTACCCCATCACTCCTGCACCATTCAGGGGGTTGGACCTTATTATCACAACCTAAAAATTGTATGTATCATGTCATTACCAAGAGAACCGAGACAACTCATGATTACGTTAATGTATCTGGTTTTGCTGGCTATGTTAGCCATGAACGTCTCTGCTGAAATCATGAATGCATTCCTTGCTTTAGACCAAGGAATCAATAATAGTAACAGCATCGTGGATGCCTCAAACAACCAAATTATGAATTCCATTTCAAAACAGACCGAAGCATACAAGGAGTATGAAGAATACAAGGTCAAGGCGGAAGAAGCAAGGGAAATAGCCAAGGAAATGGATGATTATATTGCTTCCATCAAGAATCAACTGTTTGAATTGGCAGGTGGAGCAGACCCTGAACATCCGGAAAGACCCGTCAGATACAAGGACAAGGATATTGCTTCCAAGTTTTTGATTGACGAGGAAAAAGGAGAAGAATTAAGGCTGAAAATCAAGGAAGTACGCCAAAAATTATTAGGCCTTATTGATGATGAGGCAAAACGTGAGGAACTGGAATTAAGTATTCCCTTGGAGGTTCCTGAGAAGCCTGCTGATAGCGATAAGAGTACATGGTCTGAATCAGCATTCTACCAAATGCCTGTTGTGGCTGTCATGCCTATGTTCACCAAACTAAGGAACGACATCAAGACTTCAGAGACTGCCTTATTGAATTATTTCTTTGAAAAATCAAAGGGTGAGGTAACTGTAATGGATGAATTCGAGGTTGTTTCTTCTGCTGAGAACAGCTATATCATCAGAGGGGAAGAATACAATGCAGAGATTTTCCTAGGGGCTTATAACAGTACCAACAACAATATTTCAGTATCCATTGATGGTAAAACTTTTCCTGTGAAGAACGGAAAAGCCAGTTACAAAATCAATACGAACAGCATCGGACCCAAGGAGTATGTAGCAACCGTTTCAATTAGAAACCCTCTGACAGGCGAAGTAAAACGATATAAAAAGAAGTTCAAATATGAGGTGGGAGAACGTAGTGTGGCCGTAGCTGCAGATAAGATGAACGTCTTGTATGTTGGCGTAGAGAATCCGATTTCTATTTCCGCAGCAGGTACGAATACCAATAGTCTGAAAGTAAAAGCAGAGGGAACACCCCTCTCAAAACTAAACAGCAACAAATATATGGCTAAGCCCAAAAGACCCGGAATGGCGAAGATCATCGTATCCGGAGGAGGGCTTGCACCGACCACCTTTGAATACAGAATCAAGAAGATACCCGACCCTGTTATCCAGCTTGGAAGAAGCAAGGGCGGTTCCATGAAGAAAAATGAATTCATTGCACACAAGGGCCCTATTCCTGTTTTGGAGAACTTCGACTTCAAGGCTACATGCTCCATAGATAGTTATGAGGTTGTCCGAATCAACAAGGATAAGGAAGCCAGAATCAGCAAAAACAAGGGAGGCAAATACAACTCGAATACCCAATCCCTGGTGAGGCAAGCAAATTTTGGAGACACCTATCTTTTCAATGACATCAAGGTAAGGTGTCCGGGAGACCAACATGGGCGAACCATAAACAGCTTGGTTTTCAACATCAAGTAACCCAGACCAACAGTATAACAGAAAGAATTTTCAAACACATCCTTTTCATACATTATTCTGACTGGGCGGGCAAATGAGCCCGCCCTTATGACCCGAACTATTTCATTACTATAACTAAAACCTTAAATCATGAAGCATTTGATTTGGATAGCCATCACTATGTCCATAATGATCGGAAACCTAACCGCGCAACAAGAACAAACAGAACAATTCGTAGCCCCATTGGATGGCATTGTAGAAAAGAAATTACACAAGGAACGAAGGGTTCTACCTTATACCCCCATTAGGGAAGCGGATATTTTTTGGGAAAAAAGAATCTGGCGAATCATTGATACCAGGGAAAAAATGAACCAGATATTCAGGTATCCCAAAAGAATGCTGTTCGATATCCTGGTGGATAATCTGATGAATGGTAATCTGCAAGCTTACGGCATCAATGATAATGACGATTTCTCACAACCCCTCACACAAGAGGAAGTGGCACAAACCGTGGCGCAAGTAGATACCATCATCAGTTTTGACCCTGTGTACTACACCGAGGATACTCTTATCGTGTACAATGAAATCAATGCGGACAACATCAAGAGGTTCAGGGTCAAGGAGATCTGGTATTTTGATGAGAATACATCCAGCATGAAAGTCCGGATTACAGGTATTGCTCCCTTACAGGATGTCTACGACGACTTGGGTAATTTCCTATACGAACTCCCCATGTTCTGGATTTACTTTCCCCAGGCCCGAGAGCCTTTGGCAAGGGAAACCGCATTCAATCCCGGTAATGATAATGCTCCCATGACCTGGCTAGACATCTTTGACATGAGAATGTTTTCCAGCCATATCTACAAGGAATCCAATGTCATGGATAGGAAAATCCAACATTATCTAACAGGTGTGGACAAATTGATTGAAAGCAAGAAAATCAATGATGAGATTTTCAATTTCGAACATGACCTATGGGAATTCTAATGCATTCATGAACCACACACTATAATACCCCGGATTACCCCATATTCCAAAAAACAAGAACCAAAATTCAGCTACTTATTTTATGTGATTTTAGACTCTGTCCTGTTTCGTCAGGATGGAGTCTTTTGACTTTTATATGATGAATGAACTCCCACGAAGCCATGAAGTTTTATCGGAAAATAGGTAAATTTGTATGCCTTAAGTTTTATAGAACCATTTAAAAAGTCTTACCTATGACTTCCATGCCAATCGTACAAAGGGATACCCAGAAAGCTTTTGAGGAATTCGTACAAAAATTTCCGGAATACCAAACAACAGCCCTTTTGGATGACCTCCGCAATACGGAATATGCACGTTTGGACGAAGAAGGCCACATTTATCTGGATTATACAGGAGGCAATCTTTATGGTATGAGTCAGCTCAAGAAACATCACGAGCTACTCCAGAAGAATGTTTATGGTAATCCACATTCCACCAATCCTACATCCAAGGCAGCCACACAATTGGAAAAGGATGCCCGCCAATACGTTCTGGAATATTTCAATGCACAGGATGATTACTTCTGTGTCTTCACATCCAATGCTTCTGCTGGTCTGAAGATTGTGGGAGAATGCTACCCTTTTGACGAGAATGGGCATTTCCTACTGACATTCGATAATCACAATTCAGTGAATGGAATAAGGGAATTCGCCAAAAACAGGGGCAGTTCCTATTGCTATTCTCCTCTTGACATTCAGAACCTAAGGCTGAGTGATGAAAAACTGAAAGCCTACCTGAATGATTTTCAGGACAAAAGCCACAAACTGTTCGCATTCCCTGCACAATCCAATGTATCAGGTGTCAAACATCCGCTTTCATGGATTGAATATGCCAAGGAAAGAGGCTGGGACGTATTACTGGATGCTGCAGCATTCGTTCCTAGTAGTGAACTGAATCTCAAGAAGCACCAACCCGATTTCGTTACGGTATCATTCTATAAGATTTTCGGCTATCCAACGGGAATCGGAGCCTTACTTATCAAAAAGGATTCCTTTGATATCCTAAACAAGCCTTGGTTTGCAGGAGGTACGGTAACCTTTGCCGCTGTGAATGAAAGCTTCCACTCCTTGAAGAACAACTACGAGAGATTCGAGGATGGAACCATCAATTACCTTGGCATCCCTGCCGTCCAAATCGGATTGGAATATATACAGAGAATCGGAATCTCCACCATCAACACCAGGGTTCATTGTCTTACAGGCTGGCTACTTGACCAACTCCAATCATTCAAACATGATAATGGGAATCCGGTAGTGAATGTCATCGGCCCCAAGGATTTGGCTTCAAGAGGCGGAACCATTATCTTGAATTTCTGTGATCCTAATGGGAAAACTTTTCCTTGGGATTTTGTAGAATACCAAGCCAACCAAAGAAAAATCTCACTCCGAACAGGATGTTTTTGTAATCCCGGCATTGATGAGGTTCACAGTTGTGTATCTCCGGGAGAAACATCCGAATATTTCGATAATTTCAAAACAGGTAGCTTCAGGGAGATTGTCGCCTTTATGGGCAAACTAAGGGGTGCAGTAAGAATATCCGTCGGGATAGCCTCCAATTTCAATGATGCGGAAGCATTCATTGGATTTGCCTTGGGCTTCCAGAATCAATTTGCCTGCGAGCTGGAATTCGGTAGCCATTTCAGCAAAATGAAATAGTATTCTGTCCAACTTTCTCAAGTTTTAACTTTTCGGGAAAACCCCCATCGTTTCATGTATAAAATAATGGGGGTCATTATATTATTATTTATCATATTAAATAATATAACAATATGTTTGGCTACATTTGTGTAACCTTTCAATAATTTGTTATTAAGCAATATGAATTGGTACGAATTTTACCCTTTTTAATTTATACAAAATCTTATTTCATTTATGAAAAGACACCTACTAACATTAGCATTTCTAATCCCTCTATTATTCACAATCACAACTACTTCGGCCCAACGTACCTGTAGTCATACAGAACATCAGCATCAACTGATGCAAAATCCTGCATATTCTGCTGATTACATTCAAAGACAGGCCCGTTTCCAGAACAAAATGGCACAGACAAGTAATATGGAAAGAGCACAATGTGCCAATCCTGTTACCCTACCGATGGCTGTTCACTTCCAAGGCGTGAGCAACCCTGACCAGGCTTGTCTGATAGCATTGGCGGAAGCCCAAATCCAAATCCTGAATGAGGATTACGGTGGATACAATGCTGACATTACCAACTGGACCAACAACGCTGCTGCATCTTTCCCAGGTGTAAGTAATGGGGAAACATGTATCGCATTTTGTTTGGCAACTGCCAACCACCCTTCTGGTTATGGCTTGACAGAGGGCCAACCAGCTGTTACGTTCAATGCATTCAATGGTGACTTCAATGGCGATTTCAGTGGTTACATCAACATTTTCGTAAGAAATATCTCAGCATTGGGATATTCTCCATTAGGCGGTAGCGGAAACGGAGACGGTGTTGTCATTGACAACAATGCATTCGGTTCCGGAGCCGGTTGTGCAGGTGTAGCTCCTGGTGCACCTTACAATCTAGGTAGAACCCTAACTCACGAGCTGGGTCACTACCTGAACCTTGACCACATCTGGGGTGGAGGTTGTGGTTCTGATGACGGAATTGCGGATACGCCTGATTCTCAGAGTTCATATGGCGGATGTCCGAATGTAGGAGTAGCCTCCTGTAATTCCACAGATATGCACATGAACTACATGGATTATACTAATGATGCATGTATGTACATGTTCTCTGCGGGACAATCCACGGTTATGGAAAATTACGTTTCTGCCAATCTATCCAATGTGGTCAACAATTACAATACTGTTTGTAACGTACCAGACCCGACCTGTACGGATGGTATCCAGAATGGAGACGAAACAGGTGTGGATTGTGGTGGACCGGATTGTCCAGTATGTGTACCGACTTGTACGGATGGTGTACAGAATGGAAATGAAACAGGTGTGGATTGTGGTGGACCGGATTGTCCTACTTGTCCTACTTGTTCCGATGGTATCCAAAATGGAGATGAGACCGGTGTCGATTGTGGTGGCTCCTGCCCAACATCCTGTCCATGTACGGCCTTTAACGGTAGTGCATTATACTCTTGGGACGTAGGTGTACCTACGGCGTGTGGTGTAGCCAATGCTACACAGACAACTTACCAAGCATGGACCAACGAAGGATTCATTATTGAGAATATGGCGCTTGACCAAGCATATAACTATAATTTCTGTACAGGATATGACGCCAACACATGGGAAGGCTCCCTGACTGTTTACAGTCTTTCGGGTGATGCGACCAATGGTTATGCCATTGAGGAATTCCTAGGATTCATCGAGGGATGTTCCATTGATTTCACAACCTCAGCTACCTACTCCACTACTTTGGTTTACACCAATGGAGTAGCTGATGATTGTGATGTGGCTTCAACGCAAACGGACAATGGTTTCTACCAATTATATTGTATAGATAATTCATCCAATAATGATATTTATGTAGATGCTGCCGCTACTGGTGGTGGTGATGATGGTACATCATGGCCTGATGCATACCGTGATCTTCAGGATGCATTGGCTAACGGTGCAGGTAAGACCATCCATATTGCAGCAGGTACATATTTCCCTACTTCCACTACTACAAGAGGTATTGCCTTCGATATTCCTGATGGTGCAACCCTATTGGGTGGATACCCAGTTGGAGGAGGAGAAAGAGACCCGAGTTCCAATACCACTATTCTATCCGGTGATATCGATCAGGATGGTGCTTATAATGGCAACTCCTATCACGTAGTCCGTGTATTGAATGTGAATAATGTTGTAATCGACGGACTTCATATCAAGGATGGTAATGCAGATAGTGAAACTTCATTCGGTAGATCCAGAGGTGGTGGAGTATTCTCCAATGGTGCTACTGTAGAATTCAACGATGTAGTCTTCAGAAGAAACAAGGCCATCAAGGGTGGAGCTATGTTTGCTACACTTTCACCAACAGTAACATTGAACAATTGTGAAATCAAGTTGAATGAGGCTGAGAATGGTAGTGCACTATATCACAGTAACCAAACCAATATGTACATCAATGCTTGTATGATTAGGGATAACAACTCTACTACAAGATGTGCTATTGAGGTGAATAACTCATTGTTTACTGAAATCAATAATACTGTTATTGCTAATAATCCATCAAGGAATGCCAATGCTATCGGATTTATTGCTACCAATAGGGACCAGACTTGTAACATCTACAATACGACTATCCTAGGTGAGAATAAGGACAAGTACCTACTTTCACTTCAGGTAGGTAATAATGATGTATTGGATTTGAATATTTACAATACGATTATTGCGCATCAGAATACCAACTTCACCAAGAGTGTGGTTGCATACAACAATGGTACATTGAATTTCAATACGACCCATTGTTATGTACAAGGTTCGAATATCATTGGAACAACGGATGGCAACCTTTATGAGGATGCTTCAGGTGCATTGGTATTCTCTACAGGATACGAACTGGATCCTTGTTCTCCAGGTGTGAATGCAGGTAACGATGCAGATACCAACGGATTGACTGTAGATCATAATGGTAATACAAGAATCGTAGGTACTGTGGATATCGGAGCTTATGAAGCTCAGGCTGCTTGTAGGGAAATCCAAGAGCAGTTGAGTGCTGATATCTCCGTATTCCCTAATCCTACTGAGGGTAAATTGACTATCCAGACTCAATTGGAGACATTCAATGCTTACCTATATGATATGTTAGGGCAACAAGTACTACAAACCAGTACTAGGGAGATGAACATTTCCTCATTGCCAACAGGTATATACATGATGCACATTGAAAGCAATGGCGAAATCGTGAAGACAGAGAAAATCGTTAAACGCTAACGAGATCATCATAAAACCTATTCTAAGGGTAAGACTTTCGGGTCTTACCCTTTTTTTATTTCTTAAAAGCAATGACCATCAAGTATCTCTCAGCAAATAAAATTCAATAAAAAAATAATTTAATTCATTTATAAGCAATACATTAAACAACTTTATAACTTAATTATATTCAATAAATATTAAAAAAAACCTTGTCCTCCAATTTTTTTATTGAGACTTTGGGAAATGTCATCGTATCTTATGTGAATAATGATATAATCTACATCACTTTAAGAATAAAACAACATGAAAAAGTTCATTACACTTTTACTACCAATTCTTTTCTTTTCCCAATCATTTGCACAACCCTCACCTGAGGCCCATCCCGTTTCAGAGGGTCTTTATACACCGACCAACCTGGTACAGAATGCATTCCAAGGTTCGGGCATTAACATCATCAATGTAACCTACACCGGAGATGACCAATCCATTGGTTTTTTCAAGGATGCCCAAATCGACTTGGGAATTGATGATGGTTTCGCCCTTTCTTCGGGTAAACTCTTGGATGCCTTTGGTTTAGGATGCGATATCGGTCCTTGTCAGAACACCGGAAACAACGGAGTCGCATCCACCAATACATCAGGAGGAAGCGATCCGGATTTAGAAATTATTACAAGTGGAGCGAGTGTCAATAACGCCTCAGTCATTGAAATCGAATTCATTCCACAAAACAATACTATTTTCTTCAACTATGTCTTTGCATCAGAGGAATACCAGAACTATACCTGTTCCAATTTCAATGATGCAATGGGTATTTTCCTAAGCGGCCCCGGCATTAGTGGTGCATATTCCAATGGAGGGGATAATATCGCACTCATACCCGGCACATCCATCCCGGTCAGTATCAATACGGTCAACAGTGGCGTTGCAACGGGTGGACCACCTACCAATTGCAATCTGGGCTACAGTAGCTTTTTCATTGATAATGTAGGCAATACCGGAATCAACGTAGAATATAGTGGATTCACAGTTCCGCTTTCCTGCCAAGCAGCTGTGGTTCCCGGTGAAACCTATACCTTAAAAATAGCCGTTGGGGATACATTCGATTCCATACTGGATACCAGCATCTTCTTGGAAGGCGGAAGCTTCAATAGTAATATCATTGATGTGGATTACTCCTATACCAATGCCTACGGATATGTGGGCGAGGAATGCCAGCCCTTGGATATTATCCTATCCTTGGATGAACCCACCGACACTCCTTTCCAAGTTCCATATACCATCACAGGTGTCGCGCAGGAAAACATAGATTTCACTATTTCTCCTAGTAATATCATTTTTCTTGCAGGCCAACAAAGTACCGTTATTACCATTGATGGAATCCAGGATAATATGGATGAGGGAATCGAACAATTCGATATTGAATTACAACTGGCTGATACTATAGAAATCATATCCGTGAGTATTTCCGATGCCCTCATCAATGAATATGATTATGATAACATTGATGTCTTCTGTACAGCGGATTCTATACTTTTATCCCAAATTGCCTCTCCCTCCTTGCCTGATGGAGAAAGTTACTTTGAGTCCAATAGTAATTTTGTCCTTGCTCCGGATACCATGATTCATGATACCATCATGGTTAGTGGTATTTCTGAAAACGAAATAACAGATTGGATGTCCGTGGATGTTTGCATAAACGCAACGAATTCTTCTTTCATCTATGATTATGCAGCCTGGTTGATTTCCCCCAACGGCCTCATCATTCCCTTAACGACATACAATTACCCTAATTTTTCTCCTGACGGAGGATACTACAATACCTGTTTCTCATCTGATGCAGAACAATCCATCGAAGATGGAGCACCTCCTTTTACGGGAACATATCTACCAGAAGGGGACCTATCCAACTTGGTCGGTAGTCCTACCAATGGAACATGGGTCATAGTTATGCATGACAAGGCGGCCGGATTCGAACCTACATTCGAAGGATGGTCCATTTCGTTCAACACCTCACCTTATGATGTTGACTATGTCTGGTCACCACAGAGTGGACTTGACTGCGCCACTTGTCCCGAACCCATGGCTGCGATAGATGGCAACCAAACCTATTTCGTAACCATGACGGATAGCTATGGCTGCATCAAGGAAGACAGCGTTGTTATCAATGTATTATCCAATCTTACACCTCCAAGCATTGATAGTGCAACCGTAGTCAATGAATCCTGTGATGGAAATCTAGGAAGCATCACACTACACCTAAGTGGCGATTATGACACCATCATTTGGGATACTGGTCAGGATAGCAGTTTCATAGATAGTCTGAATGCAGGAAACTATACGGTGACCGTGGAGAACGAGTGCGGAGAAACGGATACGGAAACATTTTACATAGCGCCGGGGCTGACCTTTACCCTAGACACAACCTTTGCTAATTGTGAAACAGGTACGGCAATGATTACAGGTCCCAATATCTCAACCATTGACTGGAGCAATGGGGAAACGGGAATGTCAGCAGGCCCACTCGCTCCCGGCATGTATGCTGTAACTGTCAGCAATGTGAATTGTTCATCCGTAGAGAACTTCGAAATTGTGCCAGACCCCAATTGTTCTTCCTCAATTTCAGGAACGGTTTATTTAGAATTCCAAGATAATGACTGTACCCCTGACAATGGCATTAGTGCCCCCAACGCATACCGACTCCTGAGTCTGGATGATTCAGGAACCCTCTATTATGATTTTACCGATTCGGATGGAGGATACGAATTCGCTGATGTGGCAGAGGGCACTCATACCATTACCCTAGAAAATTATGGTTATGGCAATCTTCCGAATTGCCCTCCTGATGCAACATTGGATGCCACGATATCCTATGTTGGTTTTGAAAGTACGGATAATGATTTTTGGCTGGCCAAGGCTGATAATTTACCAGACTTGGATGTGAGCCTGAGTGTGGGCTTACCCAGACCCGAATATCCCAATATCGTAACCTTATTCTGCCCCAACCAAGGAAATGTGGATGCTGAAAACACCATCATTTATGTCAGTCATCCACCTGAGCAGACTTTCGTAGGGATTACGGGCTTACCTATTGATGCAACCTATAGTTATGATATGGCCTTATCAGAAATTGCAATCAGTATCCCCACTATCAGTCCTGCCGGTATTCCGGGTAGCGGATTCTTCTATCAGGCGGAGCTGGAATTCATGACTCCCATCACGGCCATGATTGGGGATGTATATACCTATTCCGCAGCGGCCATCAATGCCACAGGTGATGCTGACCTTAGTAATAACAGTGACAACACCGATGTTCAGGTAGTGAATTCGTATGATCCGAATAATAAGGTCGTGAATCCTATGGGTATTAATGACACAGGGGACATTCCTCCCTCACAAAGGGATTTAACCTATACCATCAACTTCCAGAATGAGGGTACGGCAGATGCCATTAATGTCAGGATAGAGGATGCCATTGATTTGGATGTATTGGAATTCACAAGCATCGAATTCTTGGATGCTAGCCATGACTTCAAAGTGGATGTGAATGGGAATAATCAACTGATGATCCAATTCGATGATATTTATCTAGCTCCCCAATCCGAATCGGAGGAAGACAGCAAAGGATATATTACATTCAGCATCCGCATTAAGGAGGGGCTTCCGCTTGGAACAACCATTAGGAATGAAGCATCCATTTTCTTCGATAACAACCCTCCTATCATCACGAATGAGGCAATGAATACCATTCAGAATATCACGAGTGTGAATGAATGGGTAGAACAAAAAGTGCAATTATTCCCCAATCCTAGCAAAGGGATGATCAGCATCACCTCTATGGATACACCGGAATTTGTCAGGATTACCGATCCCAGAGGGCAACTCGTAAAAATCTTCGAGGGATTGGACCATTACCAACAATTGGATGTAACAACACTGGATAGTGGAGTCTATTTTGCTGAAATCCGAATCGGCGAACAGGTCCGAACCATCAAGTTTGTTATGATTCGATAAATATCAGATCGGAAAGAGAATATTCCCTTTCCGATTGAGTAAATCCAAAGAGTCATTCCCCATATGGGGGATGACTCTTTTTGATCTAGGTGCAAAGACACCACCTATTCCTCCCTTGTTTTCCTGAATACGAGCATCACACCAAACATAGTGGGAATACTCATGCTCGTATACCCCGTAACAGGTGTATTGCTATGCAATTCGTAACCCTGTCGCTCCATTTCTTCCAATGTGGCCTGCACATCCCTTGCCAATTGGTCTCCATTTGCAGAACTTTTGAAACTGAATCCTTTACCCAAGGGTGTTACCTCTATGAACTTCGTCTTGTACTTCGTCTCCATAATGTCTTGATTTTAACATAGAAATAAATCCAAATAAAACATTATTTCCACTCTACTCGACATAACCAAGGAGCGACTAGACTAATGATTGTTAGTTTTTATTCTGAAAAGCATGTCTCCAAACGACCACATATCTTATTTAGATTTATTCCAACCAAAAAAACCGTACCTTTGCAGCAAATTTTCGCAGGAAAATTGGGCTCATTAGAGCCTTTATTTGAATTTCATTTTGTAACTAAAATTTATATCCTGATATGGTATTCGATTTGGATATGATTAAGGCCCACTATGCTGGGTTGAAGTCCAAGGTTGATGCTGCTAAAGCTACATTAGGACGCCCGATGACCTTGGCTGAAAAAATCCTATATGCCCACCTTCATGCTGATTCTCCATTACAAGAATATAAGAGAGGTGAAGATTATGTATTCTTTGCCCCTGACAGGGTTGCTATGCAAGATGCTACGGCACAGATGGCACTCCTACAGTTCATGATGGCAGGCAAGGCCAAGACGGCTGTCCCCTCCACTGTACACTGCGACCACTTGATTCAAGCAAAGGTCGGTGCAGAAAAAGATTTGACTGTTGCGAATGAAATCAACTCCGAAGTATATGATTTCCTTG
>JAHDHL010000091.1 GCA_020631355.1 Saprospiraceae bacterium
TAACTAAGGATAATTACCCTTTTAGAGGATAATTATATTTTTGCAATTAAGAATAATTACTCTTTTAGAATTGAGGACAATTACATAATCAACTTGTAAAATAGTTATTATTACTATTTACCACATTTTATCTAAATCCTCTTTCTTATAAATTTTTTCCCTTGTCTTAAAATTACTGGAAGTAGGTTTTTTTAATTGCAAATGATCTTTTCTGGAAATAATTCGTTGTAATAAGGCGATAGGGAATAAAAAGATGAAAAATATAATGGTCAATAATATCGAACCATTTATTTTTCCCAATATATGCGCTAGCTTCATCCAGCCCTTGGCAAATAATTTTCCAAGGAACGGTGAAATTAATCCAACCACTCCGACACCCGTTCCTATGTAGGATAACATAGGAGTTTTTAGTAAAAAGGATAAAAGATTAAAACCTACGATAAATACCAATAGAATTTTAATGTATTCCTTTTCAATATTATTTTCTTTCATTTAGAATAATGTATAAATGAATGGTGATGCTGCTGAACCTCCACCCAATACTAATAAAAGACCTAATAATAAAAGAACGATAATTACTGGTACCAACCAGAATTTTTTTCTTTCCATTAGAAACTTGAATAAATCCTTTATTACATCCATTGTTGCGAATATTTTTATTCTAATCCAATTTGAATTCTTGTTGCCATTTCTTGCGGTTATCCCATTCGGGTTGTTCCTCTTTTAGGAAAATATAATCCTCTATTACCAAGATGTCCATTTCCGTATTCATAAAACAGGCATAGGCATCCTTAGGTGTACAAACAATAGGTTCGCCCCTGACATTGAAACTCGTATTGATGACCATTCCTACTCCAGTCTTAGCTTTGAGAGCATGTAGGAGTTTCCAGTATCTGGGATGTGTATCCTTGCTGACTGTCTGTACACGGGCTGAAAAATCAACATGGGTTATGGCAGGTAGGGAAGATCTTTTATAGTAAAGTTTTTCCCTCATATCGAAATCATGATATCCATTCGGTAAGTCCTCCTTTATGTTTTCAGTGATATCCGATACCAATAACATGTAGGGTGATTTTCCCTCCATATTAAAATATAAATGGGCATCTTCTTCCAAAACGGATGGTGCAAACGGTCTGAATGATTCCCTGTATTTAATCTTGAGATTCATTCTTTTTTGCATTTCCTCGTTGCTAGGGTCACCAATGATACTCCTTGCTCCCAGCGCTCTAGGGCCGTATTCCATTCTGCCTTGAAACCAACCTATTATTTTTCCATTTTTAATATATTCCGCGATTTTTTCCAATAGCTCATTTTCATTTTCATGGAAATGCGCAATGGCTTTTTGCTTTTTTATGAATGAGGATATTTCATTAGGATAAAATTGACATCCGAGGTAAGACCCTTGCATTAAATCAGGTAGATTTATTTTTCGAGCTTGCTCGAAAAATAAATGATGAGCAGCTAAGGCCGCACCGAGTGAACCTCCAGCATCACCAGAAGCAGGCTGGATAAAAATATCGTCAAATATTTTTTCTTGTAATAATTTACCATTAGCCACACAGTTTAATGCCACACCACCGGATAAGCATAAATGTTTGGCTCCGGTAATTTCCTTGGCGTGAATGGCCATTTTCATTACGATTTCCTCAGTGACTTTCTGAATCGCGAAAGCCAGGTTACAATGAACCTGTAATAAGTCATCATCAGGATTTCTTTTGGGGATTCCAAATAAATTATTCCATTTGGAATTATGGGTCATTTTCAATCCTGTGGCATAATCGAAATATTGTTGGTCAATCCAAATGGAGCCATCTTCATAAATTTCAATTAATTCCTTTTTGATGGTAGCAATGAAATGAAGTGTTTGTTCCGCATTCGGGTTCCCATAAGGAGCCAATCCCATTAATTTATATTCTCCTGAATTGACACGGAAACCCAAAAAATAGGTGAATGCAGAATATAATAACCCTACACTATGCGGAAAATGCATTTCCTTGATCACCTCAATCTGATGCCCTTTTCCCTTACATATGGAAGCAGTGGCCCATTCTCCCACACCATCAATAGTAATGATGGCCGCTTCTTCAAAAGGAGAGGGATAAAAGGCACTGGCAGCATGGGAAAGGTGATGTTCCGGAAAAAGTAAATTCAATTTCTTGGCATCGAATTCCTCTATGTCCCTTAGTTCGTCCTTGATTCTTTTTTTGATGAATAATTTTTCATTCAACCAAATGGGCATGGCCTGGATAAAGGAGCGCAATCCCTTGGGAGCAAATGCATAATAGGTTTCGAGTAATCGCTCGAACTTGAGGAAAGGCTTATCATAAAATACGACAGCATCCAATTCGTCAATACTCAATCCTGCCTCTTTCAGACAATACTGAACCGAATGACTAGGAAAAGCATCATCATGTTTTTTCCTAGTGAATCGTTCCTCCTGAACGGCAGCGACAATCTGTCCATCTACAAGGATGGCAGCAGATGAATCATGATAGAATGCAGATATACCAAGGATTTTCATAAGTTTTCAAAGATAGATAATTCAAGGCCATAAAAGTATAATCTGACTTACTCGATTCGTTTTTCAGGGTCAAGAAACCAATATAATCGTTCGGCGTATACCTGATGGGCTTTATCGTTGGGATGGGAATCGTAGGGCATGTTGTTATAATTCTCGTCCCCCAAGATATCCAATCCCATATTGAGCGTAGTTGCACCGGCTTCCCTTATGGATTGCAGCATATTCTGGGTGGCTTCATCCTTTACAATGGATGCAATGATGAATTCAATTCCATTAGCCTTACACAATCGGTCCATTTCTAATAGGATATGTCTGGAAATCGCATTGCCATCTATTCTGGCTTCCCTTGACATATTGATTTGTTTCTGTATCATGTTTGCAATGGCACTGTATTCCCTTAGGGGAACTGGACGGAATAATTCCCTTGATTCCGAATGTCGAATGATGAATTCCTCATCCTGGAATGAGCCATAAGGAAATCGAGCTTCTTTGCCTTGGAACATTTTCCTGACCTCAGGAGCCATATTCATGAATCCGTAATGGAGGTGTTCCCGGTAATGTGGACTCAGAGCATTCCGTTCGTCATGGAAAGCGGCATAGAACATGATGATGGTTTGCGGTAGGGGAACCTCCTTGTCCTCAATCCTTTTCTTCAGTTGAATCAAAGCTTGTATGTTGCCATGCCCCGGAACAGCCTTGTTGCTGATTCTTGCATGATCAGAAAGCCGTTGTTGCAATAGGAATGGAAATGCTTTTTCGGTAGGTACTCCCATTCCATATGTGAATGAACAGCCCTGCAATTCAATGAGCGGAAGTGTTGGGTCGGCATTTCCTGTAAAGCGTGTTCCGTCAGTATTCCTAAGTGAGGTATAGGAAAGGCTATCATTCATGGTTACCCGAAAAGAACCCTCAGCCAGGGCCAATCCCAATTCAGCATCTGGAACTAAGGAGCCCGGAGGATTGGAAATGATGGAAAATGGAGGAAAATGGAATGGCTGATATCCAATAATCCGCAAGCCTACTTCCAGCAAGAGTAGGGTAAGGAATGATATAATGGCGATATCCCTGGTCCATTTTTTCATATTCGGATGGAAGTTATAAACAATGTGTGAGTAACTGGTGCCTTAACTAACAATTTCATAACCCGAATTCTAAGATTCTTATCTTGGAATGACCTATTTTTGCCCCAATTTTAGATTGCGATGTATCGCAATGGTGCAAAGTGTCATCATCAAATTCGATATCCACACTTTGTGACGAATACAACATTATTAAACACCTAATTTTCATGAAGAAGTATAATTTCTTTGCCGGACCTGCCATATTACCAGAATCAGTACTCAAGCAAGCATCAGAAGCCGCCCTTTCGTTTGGCGATATGGGCTTGTCCATTCTAGAAATCTCCCATAGAAGTAAGCAATTCTCCGCAGTATTGGAGGAGGCCCGTGCCTTGTCTAAGGAATTACTTGGATTTGGGGATGATTACGAAGCCTTATTCCTACAAGGTGGAGCCAGTTCCCAATTTTTCATGATTCCGATGAATATATTGGACCAGAACGAAACGGCTGCATATGTGGATACGGGAAACTGGTCGGCTAAGGCCATCAAGGAAGTGAAGCACTTCGGAAATGTGGAAGTATTGGCTTCTTCCAAGGATACCAACTATAATTACATTCCTAAGGGATATGCCATTCCTGATAATGCGAAATACCTGCACCTTACAGGAAACAATACCATCTTCGGTACACAGTATCATGCATTCCCAGAAACGAATGTTCCCATCGTATGTGATATGTCTTCCGATATCTTCTCCAGAACCATCAATACGGAACAATTCGGAATGATTTACGCGGGAGCGCAAAAGAATATGGGGCCTGCAGGTACTACTTTGGTGATTGTCCGTAAGGATATGTTGGGTAAGGTGAATCGTGAGGTCCCAACAATGTTGGATTATAATACCCACATCGGAAAGGCGTCCGCATTCAATACACCTCCGGTATTTCCGATCTATGTTTCATTGTTGACGATGAGATGGGTTAAGGAACAAGGTGGTGTGGCCGCTATGGAAATCAAGAATGAGGAAAAAGCATCCGTATTGTATGATGAGATTGATAGGAATAAGCTATTCAAGGGGACAGCAGCCAAGGAAGACCGCTCAT
The DNA here is from genome assembly GCA_020631355.1 of Saprospiraceae bacterium. GTDB lineage: Bacteria > Bacteroidota > Bacteroidia > Chitinophagales > Saprospiraceae > JAHDCE01. Next base: position 4,681 of record JAHDHL010000091.1, read on the forward strand.
TAATGAATGTTACATTCGTAATGAATGATGAGTACAAGGCATTGGAACCTGCATTCTTGGAACTTTGTACCAATGAGGGTTGTATGGGAGTGAAAGGATATAGAACGGTAGGAGGTTTCAGAGCATCTATCTATAATGCGATGTCCATGGAGGGTATCAATAAACTAGTAAGTTTGATGCAACAGTATGAAACTGAACATGCATAAACATATAATGTGAATAAGGACTAGTTCCT
>JAHDHL010000016.1:0-48430 GCA_020631355.1 Saprospiraceae bacterium
TCATTCTTCATTCTTCATTCTTCATTCTTCATTCTTCATTCTTCATTCTTCATTCCCCCCATTCCTCCCTCAAAATCCCATATCCGATGGAATCGAAATATTCTCCTTTGATAATCCTAGCATTCCTAAAACGCGCTTCCAATTGGAATCCCAGTTTTTCAGCCAGTTTCATCATTCCATGATTCCCCGACCAAGTACGCAAATCCAATCTTGCCAATTCGGGCATTTCCTCGAATAAATAATCGCACCATTGTGATAAGGCCTTATATCCAATTCCCTTACCCCAGGATTGTTCATCAAAAATGACCAGTCCGATAGATAACCAATTCGTTTCCTCGCTCTGCCAATATCTGGATACGGTACCTAATATCTGATCTTGTTCATCAGCAATGACCTTGTTCTTACGGATACTGGGGAAATTATCGGTACTGATGCGTTTTCGAAGGCTATCAATTTGTTCTTCTAATTCAGAGGGTGTAAGTTTCGGATAATATGGGCCATCAAAATCCATCCAGGTATGATGGCCGGTATTGAATTTTTGATACGTATCCAAGTCTTGCAAACGCCAATCCCTAAGTTTGATTTTCATTATTTGAATTTTGGTACAGATCCATCCGAAAGCGTCAGGCTGGAGATATGACACCGATGTTTGGATAAGTTCTGTAAAATGATTATTACTTTAGTGAACGTAACAGTTTTCATTCACAAAACATTCCATGTCCAATGAAATTTCTCCGTACTCCTGCCGAAAGATTCGAAAATTTACCGGGATATCCATTCGAGGCCCATTACACGGAAGTGACAGATGGACTTCGAATGCATTATGTGGATGAGGGAAAAGGAGCAATCGTACTGCTTTTGCATGGCGAACCCTCTTGGTCCTATCTCTATCGTAAGATGATTCCGATTTTCGTGGATGCAGGATACAGGGTCATTGCACCCGACCTTATCGGATTCGGTAAGTCGGATAAGCCTGCGGATAGGAATGATTATACCTATGCCAAGCACTTGGAATGGTTGGGGACTTTCCTGACGCAGCATGATTTCAAGGGAATGACCCTTTTCTGTCAGGATTGGGGTGGATTGTTAGGACTGAGATTCTTAGTGGAAATGAAAGACCGCTTTGAGAGGGCGATTGTTGCGAATACCATTCTTCCTACGGGTGATATCCCACCGAATAAGGCATTTATGAAATGGAAGGAGTTTTCGCAAACGGTTCCTGAATTTCCTGTTGGGAATATCATAGATAAGGCCACGGTCAATGATTTGGATGCAGCGGTCAAAGCAGCGTATGATGCACCATTTCCTGATGAGAGTTACAAGGAGGGAGCTCGGATTTTTCCCGCTTTGGTACCGCACAGTCCTGATGACCCACAGTCTGAGAATAATCGTAGGGCACTCCAACAATTATCACAATTCGAAAAACCGATGCTGACCCTGTTCAGTGATTCCGATCCGATTATGAATGGCCTTGAAAAATTCTTCCAGGGTGTAGTACCCGGTGCTAAGGGGCAGCCACATGAAATCATCGAAGCAGGTGGCCATTTCCTCCAAGAAGACAAAGGAGAGGAAATTGCTGAAAAATGTGTGGTATGGATGAAAGGGTTGTCATGATTGCATGGTGAAGTGGAATGTTGTTCCTTTGTTATCTTCTGAAGTCACCCAGATATCTCCACCATGTAGATTGACGATTTTTTTACAAACGGATAATCCGATACCTGAGCCGTTGAATTTGTCCTTGGTATGCAATCTTCTGAACAGAAGAAAAATCTTATCAAAGAATTCGTCGCTGATTCCGATACCATTATCCTTAATGCTGAAAGTATACCCTTTCTGACTCTTATATCCTTTTATCTTAATGATGCAATTCCGTTCCTGGTGCCTGAACTTGATGGCATTGGAAATGATATTCTGAAACAATTGGCGAATTCTGATAGGGTCGCAGGTAATATGTTCCGGGATATCCCCCACAATGATTTTGGCATTGCTTTCCTTGATGGCATTCCTTAGGTTGAGGAATACTTTTTCCAGTAACTGGGATAAGTTGACTTCTTTGAAATTTTCCTCATCAACATGTATCGTACTGTATTTCAGGAGATCATCCACCATTTCCCGCATATTGTAGGATGCTTCCTTGATGTATCCTAGCAATTCTTTGGAATTATCACTGATGTTTTCCTTTTCCTTGCGTTCCAATAGTTGTGAGAATCCGACAATGGAACGAATCGGTTCCTTGAGATCATGCGCAACAATGTATGCATATTGTTCCAGCTCATGGTTCTTGGCTAGGATTTGGGTTGTTCTTGCCTTGACCTTTTCTTCCAGTTGCCGATTGATTTCCTTGAGTTCTTCCTTTTGTTGGAGTTCCAATTCCTTTTTCTCCAGTTCAAGTTGTTTCAGCCTGATTTCCTTTCGATAGGTTTCATGTTTGATATTCAAGGCAAACAGGTTTTCGTCCTTTTCCTTATCTGAAATCCTATCCTTGATTTCTGTCAGTTTTTTCTGGTAGTACAGCGCCATTTTATAATCCTCCCGAGATTCGTAAAACTCGATGGCTATCTCATATGTGACCTTACTGATAAGAGGGTCGTTGATTTGCCCGTTCTTCTCAAGTGCTGCAATCATTATATCTTCCAGAGAATACATTCCCTCTTTCTCCAACATACTTGGGAAAGTTCCCAAATGAATACCTGCCTTGACCATACCGCCCAATGTTAGACACACGATATTTTCTATTCCTAATTTTTTGGCAATACCATAGGATTCCAGTGCGTATCCGAGAGACTTATCGTAATCTTTCTTTTCATCATGCGCATAGTTATTGGTCAGATTCATCAGTACCAGGCTGTAGGTGGCACCGAATTGTTGCATATCCTCCTCACACAAGACCTTGGCCTTGTAGAGAATGCTGATGCATTCATCAATATTCGAATTATAATAATAGTACACCATGGCCCTATTGATGAGGCAGGAAATGATGCCCCGCTTATTGTTGATGGATTCGAAGACTTGCCCAGCCTTATAGCTCCATTTCAGGGATTCCTCGTAATTTTTCATACGGGATTGTACCACACTCAGGTGGGAATAGATATAACCCTCATCCTTGAGACTGAAATCCTCATTGAGAATAGCTTCTGCTTTGATGAGCAGACTCAATGCCTCAGTATATAATGATAATTTGATGTAGCAGGCTCCGATTCTGGCGTAAACGCTGATGAGGCATTCATAATCACTCACCACATCAATACAACTGAGTGTCATATTGGCGAATTCGAGCGCCTCTTTTTTCTGATACCGCAGGGCGTGATATATAGAAAGGGCCGAGTAGATGAATGCCCTCACCCTGTTGGGCGTGCTTTTGTCAATCAGGGAAACAGCTTTCTCATAATAAGAGAATGCTTCCTTGGGATTGCCCATTTCACGAAGTGAGATACCCACCATGTAGAGGCTTTCTATATGTTGGTTGGTCGGACCCGATTGTTCAGAAATGGAAAGGGCTTCCCTAGCGGATGCAAGGGCGGCAGGAGGATGCTGAGTGAGTTGTGTCCTCGCTTTGTCCAATAGTTTCGTTACATGATTACCCAAGGGATAATGTATGTTTTAAGGTTGAAAATGATGTGGGAAAAATAGGGATTTAATAGTTACATTTCTAACCTCGGTTGTTGTGGTAAGGGCTAACTATAAATCCTACGTCAATATGTCATAAAAGATTCATTATTAATAAAGTATTTCAAATTTTATTTCAGATTCCTCGTATGAATCTTGTTATGATTTCCTGAATGAAATCCTCCTCTGTGTACAAGTAATGTGTTTGGTCAGGTATAACGTCATAATCGACCTGGAGTTGGGCAAACCAGTCACTTGTTGGTCGGTATTCGTCCTTTTCACCAAACAGACAAAGAATATGTCCTTTGGGTTTATCGGTTTCGTACCGGATTCTTGTGGCTGAAACGGCATACAGGTATTGTATATCCAACCCCAATAAGCCTGCTTTCCAGGCTATGGCTCCTCCGATACTGAAAGCAAGAACATGAACCGGACTTTTCTCGTAATGCAGGAGTTGTTGTACTGCTCGCTCGATTCCTCCCTCTACGAATTGTTGATGGAGGTTATCCTGTTCATGGATGTCCGTATCAATATTTCCCAAATCACAACAATCATAATAATGTATTTCAAAATCAGACTTGAGTCCATCCATATATCCTTGAATCCAGGAGGCTTTTCCTTTGCCCCAAAGGTCAGAGAGTATGATGAGTCTTTTGGTCATGGACTTTAAGCAAGTTTTCAGAAATCTATCGGATATGATAAAATAGGTTATGAGATTGAAATTCTTTCCTTGACGAATGTCACATTCTCCTTTAGAGAATCGAAGAAGTTATTCCTGAGTCCCTCATTATGGATACTGATAAGGGTTGATTTTTCAATCATGGTACTGAGCCATGCCTCTGTTTTAAGACAAAAGGCAGGATTGTCCGTGACCAAATAATTCAATGCATTTTGTAGGATGAATGCAACATCGATATCCTCTGATGAGAATAGGATGGTATTGTTGGAAATGGATACCTCATTATAATACAACTGGTAATTCTCCCTTTTTGGGGGATAATTGTCAGGATGGAATTTTCGTCCTTGCTCGGCTTGTAATCGGATATGATCGAGTAGGAGATTGACCTGGTCACAAACCAATAACGCATCTTCCTTTTCTCTGAAATAACCATATTTCCAAGCATGGAAAATCTGTTTCAGAACCTGGCCTACTATATCCGAGCTCCAAATCTCAATGGAGGGCATTTTCAGGTATTGCCGCCATGCACGTTCGCCGAGCTGGAGATTGATTTTGTCAATTTCTTTCAATGAGAATGGTCTATCCCTGAAAACAGGCAGGTCATAAATGGTCCTGCCCCAAAAATAAAGTTTGAAAGCAGCCAATTCAGGGAATTGGAATAAGGTAAAAACAGGGAAATCATTGGCAGCATAAATCAATTTTCTAGGGCCCCATCCATCCACACTCCTCAATTCGGAAAGGACCGCATAGAAATAGTCCCTGAGTGAATGGAGGTTGTAATCCAGCGCCTTGAATCGGAAAGGAACCACGGATGGTTGGAATTCGGTAAGCCTATCAATGGAAAGCCCGAAATGGTCAGCCAGTTTTTTGGCATCATTCAAGCTGAGTTCTTTCTGATAATTAATGATTTCCAGAATTTCCAAAAAGGGCTTGCCCAATACCCTCCCCATCTCCAATTCCATAGAGGAATGCTTGGGTATCCTTTTGCGGATTTCCTTGAAAAGACGTTGCTGCAAACTCAGAGATGGCATGAATTATTTTGTACTTTTGGGCTAAAATAACAATTAGTGAACAGTACGGTGTATCAGCGGGTAAGTATTCGTAAGTTGACCCATACTACTGTACTTCATCCGATCAAATTGAATCATGAATATCTTACTACTAGGAAACGGCGGGAGAGAGCATACCTTTGCATGGAAAATCAAACAAAGCCCCCTTTGTGGCAAGCTTTTCATTGCTCCCGGAAATGCAGGTACCCAATTGGAGGGGACCAACCTTGATATTGCAGTGGATGATTTTGATGGAATCCGGAAAGCCGTACTCGAACACAATATAAAGTTGGTTGTTGTAGGCCCCGAACTTCCTTTGGTCAAGGGGATATATGATTATTTCGAAAAGGATGAGGCATTAGCGAATGTTACGGTATTCGGTCCGTCGAAGGAAGCTGCACGGCTTGAGGGCTCCAAGGCTTATGCTAAGGAATTCATGGAAGAATTCGGAATACCAACAGCTGCATATGCGGAATTTACTCCTGAAACAGTAGAGGAGGGTGTGGCTTATATCGCTGCTCAACCCACTCCCATTGTCCTCAAGGCTGATGGTTTGGCTGCAGGTAAGGGCGTTCTCATCATTGACGATATAAGCGAAGCACAAGCAGCATTGAGGGAAATGTTGGATGGGAAATTCGGAGAAGCCAGCTCCAAGGTCGTGATAGAGGCCTTTTTGGATGGAATCGAATTTTCCGTATTTGCCATTACGGATGGCAGGGATTACAAGATATTACCGGTAGCCAAGGATTATAAGAGAATAGGAGAGGGGGATACCGGATTGAATACAGGTGGAATGGGTGCTGTATCACCTCCGTCATTCGTAGATGGGGTACTGATGCATAAGGTGGAGGAAAAAATTATCAAACCTACGATAGAGGGACTGCAAAGCAGGAATCTGACTTATCACGGAGTCGTGTTTTTTGGATTGATAAAAGTCAATGACGAGCCATATGTCATTGAATACAATTGCAGGATGGGTGATCCTGAAACCGAAGTGGTCTTCCCTCGGTTCAGATGTGATTTGGTGGAATTGATGCTGGCCACGAAACAAGGACGTTTGAAAGAGGTAGAGACCGTAATCAGCGACCGTTTTGCAACCACTGTATTTCTGGTATCCGGAGGATATCCCGGAAGTTATGAAAAGGGTAAGCTCATTTCCGGACTGGAACAAGTACATGGTAGTCTCATTTTCCATGCAGGAACGAAATTGGATGGTAATGATGTGGTCACGAATGGAGGCCGGGTGATTGCCATCACATCCTACGGCAATACAATGGAACAAGCACTGGAAAAGTCATATGAGAATGCGAGCCTCATTGATTTCCAATTCAAGAATTATCGTCGGGATATTGGTTTTGACTTGAAATAGTTTTCACACAAAAGTGATAGGGTGGGGTACTTCGATAAATTGAGGTAGGCTAAAATCATAAGGATGGATATTCAATATATTTACAAGCAGATTGTAGAAAGTAATATCAGGTATTTATTATTTGATAGCCGACAATTGATGTCCCCATATAATTCGGTTTTTTTTGCGATACAGAGCGAAAAGAATGATGGCCACCAATATATTCCATCCTTGTATCAGAGTGGAGTCAGATACTTTATCGTAGAAAAGGAAATAGTGTCCTCCCATTATCCCGATGCCCATTTTTTCCAGGTAGAACGCTCCATTGATGCCTTGCAGGAATTGGCCCGAATACACAGGTATATGTTCGATTATCCCGTTATTGGTATTACGGGTAGTAATGGAAAGACCATCGTAAAGGAATGGTTGTACCAGTTGCTAAGGGAAGATTTGAAAATCGTAAGGAGTCCACAAAGCTATAATTCCCAAATAGGGGTTCCGATGTCCGTTTGGCAAATGACGGAAGACCATCAGCTGGGTATTTTTGAAGCTGGAATTTCCCGTGTAGGGGAAATGCAGCATATTGCACCCATTATTGGTTGTGACCTGGGTGTGTTTACCTCATTGGGCACGGCACATGATGCTGGTTTTGAGGATATAGAGGAAAAGGCAAGGGAAAAGTCCTACCTGTTTTATCAGGCAAAGAAAATCATATACAGAAAGGACATTAAGGAATTCGATACCATCGTCAAGGGATTGAAAGCCAAGGGTATTACTTGGTCGTTTTCGTCTGATAGTGACCTCTCCATCCAAAGAATAAAGGAAAGGGAGGATGGTGAGCATGGCGCTTTGATACAGGCCCGATATAAGGGGAAAGGAATAGGTATCAGTATTCCCTTTTCGGATGAGGTTTCCTGTTACAATGCGATAATCTGCTGGTTGGTTTTACTTGAAATGGGGAAGGAGAATTCCTGGATTGACGAAAGGATGAAATTGCTGGAAATCGTCGCCATGCGATTGGAATTGAAAAAGGGCATCAACCAAACCAAAATCATCAATGATACCTATAACCTGGATTTGACTTCCCTGAAATCCTCCTTGCAATTCATGGAGACACAATCCATGGGGAAACCAAAGACATTGATTGTTTCTGATATCCTCCAACATGGCAATCAGGCAGAACACTTATACCATACCTTGTCCGAATGGTTGAACCATGAATTTCCCATTAATCGAATCATTGGGATAGGAAAAGGCATACAATCCTTAGGTGCTTTGTTGAATGATGACATCGAAGCCCATTTTTACCCCGGTACTACCGAATTCCTGAACGAAATTCAGCAACTGAATTTCAAGGAGGAGGTCATATTGGTCAAGGGGGCAAGGAAATTCCGTTTTGAGCGTATCGTATCCCGCTTGGAGCAACAAGCCCATCGTACGGTACTGGAAATCAATTTCAATGCACTCAGGAATAATCTGAATGCATACAGGAATCTATTGGATACCAAGACCCGAATCATGGTGATGGTCAAGGCCTCTGCCTATGGTGCCGGTTTGGTGGAGGTAGCGCAATTGATGGAAACCGAAAATGTTGACTACCTGACCGTCGCTTATATAGATGAGGGAGTCCTTTTGAGGGAAGCGGGTATCCGTACACCCATTTTGGTACTGAATCCCGAACCTGCAGGTTTCGATGGTATGGTAAGACATGACTTGGAACCTGAGATTTATTCCCTTAAACAACTAAGGCAATACTATGATTTTTACCATTCCAATCATGATGGGGTACCCAAGATTCATCTCAAATTGGATACGGGGATGAAACGCCTGGGATTCGAGGAAAAGGATTTGTCCGCATTGGTGCTCTACCTGAGGGAGCATCCTTGTCAATTGGTCTCCATTTTCTCCCATTTGGCAGGTAGTGATGCTGCTGAGCATGATGATTTCACAAAACAACAAATCATCCGTTATCAACGGATGTACCAAAGGATTTCGGCAGCCCTAGGAATTCGTCCAATGCAACATATCCTGAATTCTGCGGGTATTACCAGATTTCCGGATTACCATTTTGATATGGTTCGTTTGGGAATCGGTTTGTATGGAATCGCATCTACGGATGAAATGAAACAAAAATTACAAACCATCAGTACCCTCAAGGCAACGATTTCCCAAATCAAGGATTTGAAACCCGGTGAATCCGTGGGTTATAATCGGGGAGGAAAGGTATTCAAACCGACCCGGATTGCCACAGTGAGTATCGGCTATGCGGATGGGTTATCCAGAGCCGCGGGATACGGAAAATATGCCATTGGCCTCAGAGGAAAAAAAGCCAAAACCATCGGTGTGATTTGCATGGATATGTGCATGATTGATATCACATCCATTCCGGATGCAAGGGTAGGTGATGAGGTGGTTATATTTGGTGAATATCCCAATATCGAGGAATTGGCAAAATGCATGGATACCATACCTTACGAAGTGCTGACTTCCATCTCCGATAGGGTGAAAAGAGTCTATGTACTCGATTAGTGTGTAACGATGGATTGAATGTTGCGTTAGGAGAATGATTGTTATTACTCCAATTCAAATTCAATACCATGAGGTGCTATTTCTTTTTATCCATTTTTTTCTTTTCTGTTCATTTTTGTTTGGGACAGGATATTTCTGTAAACGAAGTATTAGAGCATTGTAATAAAAAACTCAATACAATTACAGCCATTTCCTATACCATGAATCATGAGATGAAATATGCTATGACAGAGGATATTTTTACGAATAAGATTCAATGTGTATTAAAAAAGGATTTGGATGATAAGATAGGAGGAAATCATAATATTTGGGTTAAATCCGAAGAAAGGCAACAGGTTTATAATAGGAAAAAATTGATGAATATTAATCATGCATCCAAGAGTGCTATTATTGTTAATCCCAAGGAACAGGGTTATCAACATTATCAACAAAATAATATCAGGAGTTTTGCCCTGAAATATATTTTCGAAGAAAAAGTATTCCTTGATTTTATGACATCTGATAAGGTTGGTAATCTTGGGCTAGTTGATGATGAGAATATAAATGATGCTTTGTGCCATGTAGTTCGAATTGAGATGAAAGATGGTTCGGGTGTTTCGGATTATGTCATATTATTAAAAATTAGAAAAAATGATTTTATGTTGGTCGGACAGGAAATCAGTATGAAATTCGAGGGTTTCATCCAATATGAAAAAATGGAATTGAATGATATCAAATTAAATAAGGATGTCTCCGATGCTTATTTTGATTTGGAAAAAAATACACCCCAACAATTCGAAATAATCGAATATGTAAAAGAGGAGAAAAAGGAAATTAAATTATTAGAAAAAGGAGTGGAAGTGCCTTCGTTGAATGGGTTGAATCTGAGAGGGGAGAAAGTGACCTGGGCTGATTTTGAGGGAGAAATCATTGTGCTGGATTTTTGGTTCAAACAGTGCTATCCTTGTAGGAAGTCGATTCCCGATTTACAATTCATACAGGAAAAATATAAGGATAAGGGAGTTACGGTTCTTGGTGTTAATGTGGAGGATGATTCGGATTTGATAAAGGCTTATGTCAAGGAACATTCCATTACATATCCCAACATAGAAGCCAGTGCTGCAATGGCTGAATCATATCAGGTGCCTTATTTTCCCACTATTTATATCATAGGTAGTGATGGGAAAATAGTAGCTGGATTCGCAGGGTATGGCGATGATTTAAGAATGGATATTGTTTCAGCAATTGAGGATTTAATCCGCTAGGCTGAGATGTTGTGAAAAGAATCCCGACCTCATGGTCGATTCTTGCATTGCCTTGAATTTTTTACTGATAATAACTCGGTTTCTCATGCCTGCCAAAAAGATATAAGGCCGGGATTCATCAATGTGCATTTCCAGTTGGTGATATAAGGGAATTCTTTTTTCTACATCAACCTCTGACCTTAATCGTTCGATGACTCGGTCAGAATTCTCATTGCCAAAACTGGTGAAATTCGAACCACTATCTATACTTTTAGTGTGCCAGATTTGAGTGGGGTCAGACTCCATGAGTGTACCTGACCAACCAGAAATGTATAATTCAAAATCCTTTTTCTTAATCTTGTTTATAAATTCACTCCATTTAATAATTCTGGGTATGATTTTTATTCCCGCCTTTTTAGCATTTATTTTAAGTGATCTCGCAAAACTGAGTCTGCGGTGATTTCCGGAATTACAATAAATCATTAAATATAATTCCTCTTTTTTGCCATCAATTATTTTATCCCGAATACCATTTTTATCCGTATCTATCCAGCCGCTTTCATCAAGGATTTTATTCGCCTTTTCAATATCGAATACTTGTTGTTCTAAATCGGGATGAATGAAATTCTTGCGTTTGTTCGCGAAAATCGTTTTTCTTTTTTCTCCGAATCCATACATTTCATTTTGGATGATACTATCCGTGTCCACTAAATGATTCAATGCATTCCTTACCGAATGATTCTTAAGTATAGGATGCGTCATATTCATTCCGATATAATCATAAATATGTTGTTCTGGCCAATAATAATGGAATGCATCCGGTTGTTCCTCCCTTAGTGCAAAGAATGAAGCATGTGGAACATCCGACATAACATCAATCTCACCCTCCTCGAACATTTTCAATGCATCCAAAGGATAAGGATTTATAACATATTCTATTCTTTCCGGAAAGGCATCGAATAGAATATTTCTGTTTTTTTGAACCTTGTCTCCCCACCAATCTTTCTTTCTTGTAAAACTGATGCTTTTTTTAGGAATCCACTGTTCGAATTCATAAGGCCCCGCACCGTTGGTTGTTTCTTGTTTGAGGAATCCACTATTGAATAAATTCCTGAATTCTTCCAGCCGTTCATTCTCTACAAGTTCTTTTTGTACTTCCTCATCCTGACTCAATAGGGTCTTGAGTTCGAATCCATCAAGTATCTTCTCCTCATCATAAATATGTTTGGGCATAATTAATACATTGGATGCAATGCTGGTTTCAGCTAGCATATAAGGCCTTCGACATACAACCGTAAATTGCTTGGGATCTTCATCATCAACAATTATATCCTCAATATAATCGAGAAGTGGAGTAAGCCTGCTTAGGACCCCCATATTCGGAGTAAATATGATTTTCAACGAGAAAACGACATCAGCTCCCGTAATATCATCGCCGTTATCCCAACGGGCCTCATCCCGAATTTTGAATGTCAGATGAACCTTTTTATCAATCATCTTTCTTTCAGCTTTCTCCTCTACGAGGTAGGGGATGAACTCATCCTTGTAAGGATGGGATTGATAGAGATAGGTATGGGTCAGGTAGCCACACAAGGTTCCGATGTTATTCGAAGCGGTCATGAAGTTCAGATGCTGTACATCCGAAAGACTATGTATCCTAACAGTATTGCCTTTCTCATAAGCTTGTGCAAGGAGCCCCCAACTTAGAAATGAGAGCAACAATAGAATGAATGGTTGTTTCATGTTTGATATTTTTATTTTAATGGACATCTAGGATTTCCATATATCAGCCCGCCTTTTTTCTCAGGAACCTACCGAATTTTTTCTCCTTGCCATAACCCTCCACGAATGCATCATCCTCGTATATGATTTGCCCACCTACGATTACCTGACTCATTACCTGTTGGTTACGGTTGACCAATCGGACAAAACCCCCGAATTCCTCAATGGGCGCTTCATCCACATCATTCTTGATGGTATGGAATTGTTCGGGATTGATAATGTTGATATCCGCTATTCTTCCTTTTTCGAGATAACCACAATCCAAGCCGAACCAATCGGCTTGTTCACCGGATAATCGCCAAATACATTTTTCCATACTCATGATGGCTTCTCCCTTTTGTATGGAATCCTGTACATTCTTCATCATGCGAAGTGCAAAGTCATAGAATGCCATATTACCTAAGTGGGCACCTGCATCTGAGAAACTGATGAGATTGTGTTTCAGATTATACAGTTCCCTATATTTCTCTGGCCTGTCATTAGCCACAGTGGTTGTCCAACGTATTTTTTTGTCATATTCGACAATCAGGTCAAGAAAGGTATCTACCGGATGTTCATTCTTTTCTTCCGCAATCTGATAGAAGTCCTTACCGATTAGGGACTTATCCGGACATTCCAGAATAATGGCTAAACTCAAATCCCGATGCCAAACTTTCGGAGCGAATTTTTTCCGGATTTCCTTTTTGAATTCTTCCCTGAATGTATCGTCCTTAATCAAATCATTTCGTTCATCGAGTCGTTTTGCCAAGTGCCTCATTGCCTCACCTGAAGGGAACTCCTCGAACATGACAGAATCCACTCCGTCATAATATACCGTAAATGGCACGGGAGTGGACTGCATCCTGAAGTCGGAATTGAACATTCGGTTGAATACACCTGAACCAAAGGAAACCAATGGCGCTATCCAGCGATCCGCAATCAGATCCATTAGTGCAATCATGGTTGTTTTCAAAGGCTTCCGAAATACGCCGGCACTAGCCATCATATAGCGTAGCGCATTCCAACGGGTCACCAAATTAGGTGCACCTTGAAGTATGGCATTCCTTTTTCGTAGGGTATCAATCAATATCTTTCGTTCAGACCAAGAAGAATAAAAAGAAGGGGTTTTCTTGGACCAATATTTATCACCATCCATCTTATCCCAAGGATTATCCATTGTGGATAGGCCAAGGAATCCCTCATCCAGTGCTTCATTCAGCATTCTGTTCATTTCCTTTTGTTCCGAGGGGTTGGCTGTCTCGTTATCACTGATCGACCGCTCCAGGCCCATGACCTTGGCCCTGATATCCGAATGGCCAATAAAAGAAGCGATATTGATGCCGAGTGGTAATCCCTCGATATAATCTATCCATTCCCTAGGGGTAGACCAGGTCTTTTCCCTTTCCATAAGGGGAAGCATGATTTCCCTCGGAATGGCCTCCACTCTTGTGAAGAAATCGGAGGTGTCTTCTGGGTCATTGTAAACAGCGGAAACCGAACAACTACCCAGTATGATGGATGTTATGCCATGTCTGGCGGATTCTTTGAGCCCGGGTGAAGCAATCAGTTCCGCATCATAATGCGTATGGGAATCAATGAATCCCGGACAAACCCATTTGCCTTTGGCATCAATGACCTTCATGCCCTGTTCGACACCGATTTTTTCTGCTATCTCAATAATCCTATTATCCTCAATAAGAATATCCATGATGTTGGCTTGTTGTTCTTTCTTACCTGTGAATACAAGCCCTCCTTGAATCAATGTTTGTCGGTGTACCATAATGATGGGAATTTGGAATGTGCTCGCCATACATTGATACGAACACATTCTGATACATTAATATACAACCTAATGTAGGAAAATAGAAACAGTTGGGATAATGCCTCGGATATAACAATATTGCCGCAACTGCTTGTGGATGTCATACCTCCTCTTTTATTTTGTATCAAGTGAAAAATAGTTTACCAGCCAACTATAATCAAGCAGAAAGTGACAAAGGTTGCTTTCTGTTTTTTTGTTATTTTTCATTCTTGGGATAATTAGAAATCTGAGTAGTTAAAAATTTAATCTATTCATTGATTTTGATGAGAATCTCCCGGATTTATTTGATTGTATAATAACCCCGCTTCCTTATCTTTGTGTTTCCTAAACCAAGTCCTTACCATATCCATCAGATCATGTTGTGTACATGTTCTAAAAAACCTGAAGTATATGAAAATCCTAATTGTAGGAGGAGGAAATATGGGTTCAACCTATGCAGCTAGTTTTCTAAGGTCCCACATTGCAAACAAGGAGAATATGATGATATTGGAAAAGTCGCCCGAAAAGGCCATCCAATTATCAGCTAAGGATATAGGTCGTGTTCATGGTAAACCAGAGGATTGCATTCCTCATGCCGACCTGATTATTCTGGCCGTCAAACCACAGGATACCCAGAAATTATTCCAAACCATCCAACCATTCGTAGATGACCAACAGGTTTTCCTTTCCATTATGGCAGGAGTGAAAATGAAAACCATTGCAGAAGCACTCGGTGTACATAAGGTCATTCGTGCAATGCCTAATTTGCCAGCCCAGATAGGCATGGGAATGACAGCCTTTACCTCATCGGATGAAGTAACTCGTATAGAACTGGTAACAGTACAGAACTTACTCAATACAACAGGAAAAACCGTTTATGTCGAAACGGAAGAAGCCATAGATGCAGCAACAGCCATATCGGGTTCGGGGCCTGCATATGTCTTTTATTTTATGAGGGCAATGATGGAATCAGCCAAGGAAATGGGCTTTTCCGAATCCGAATCCGAATTGTTGGTCTCACAAACTTTTAGGGGTGCGGTGGAATTGCACAATAAGTCCAATTTTTCCTGTAATGAATGGATTCAGAAAGTAGCATCTAAAGGAGGGACTACCGAAGCCGCATTAAAACGATTCAATGGGGAATCCTTGCACCAATTCATCAAGGACGGAGCAGAGGCTGCACTTCATCGGGCAGTGGAATTGGGTAAGGAATAATGACTTGTCTGGTATAGGATGATTATTTTTGAATTAGGCCCGATTCCATTTTTATTTATGTTCTGAAACATATCCTGTATTATTTTTTGAATGATAATCCATTCATTTGTAAGCTGGTATCTCATAATTATTATAATCTGTTTTTATTGGGATAGACAGACTTTTGTGTATTCATCATCTCATAGTTGAAACGAATGGGAATTGCTATTTCCATAAAAGGGTTATTAATCAATAAGCCCATATTAAATTATTATTTTAAAACTATGAGATGATGAAAAAAACGTTGCATTTAATTTTCATGTTTTTTATCCTATTTAATTTTTCGTGTACCGAAAATGAATTGCTAACCAAGGAGATACGGAGTTTAGAATTAGAGATTAATGTCAGGAATGGAATACTTGATTTTAATCGTTCGACAGATTTTTATCAAGCGATGAAAGATATTTCTGATACTGAGAACCAATATGTAAATGACCAAGTATTAGACGAATGGGAGGAAAGTATTGGTTTTAAATCCATGCGTCATGAATATTATGAATTGTCACAATCAGTAGAAGAAAATATAAGTATTAGTGAATATTATTTGGACCATGAGAATAATTTGAAATTACCTATTAATAATGAGGTGATGGCTTCCATATTGGATAAGGAAGGTAGGGTTTATATTAATGGTCAGTTACACTGTTTCTTAGATTATTACCAGTTTATTGTCCTGGACGGTGACCCATCTAAATTGGAACGATTACTTGATACCCGTCAGAATGATGAGGAAAGAGGGATGTTTGTATTCAATACCAAAATAGAAGAATCCACAGAAGAAAGATATTGTGGTTTGCAGCTAATAACCAGTAAGCGTTATGCACAGAATAAAAAACTTTCTGCCAAGTGGGAAATCATGGCTGTACAGAATTACGAGGATGGGGATGACAGCCAATTTTCCGAGCTTCCGCTTTGGACTACGGAAATGGTAGTTTATTCTGAATTGAAATCCGAGAAAAATACATCCGGAATCAGTTCTCTTTTTGGTAACAGATGGAAACCCCATGAAGATGCACTTGAGTTTGATTTTGTATACACCGTAAGAGAAACGCCAAGCAGCTTCCTAGCTTACTCGAATGGATATTCAATGTCATGTACACATTGTTGGAAATTAAAGGTGACCGATGTCGTTTCATCTAATACCGTTAATCAATTCGATAAACCCGAAGTGGGTGATTTACCCAGATTTTTGTCTTTGGATGGTATTTATAAAAATGTGAATCTCAATATAGAGGGGCATAAGATTTGTCATGGTGCTTCTTGTATAGGTGTTTATTGTCCTCCGGGAACAACCTGTGTTAATGGAGAATGCGTAACTGATTTCAATAATATAGGTTGCTTGAATGATGGTGATTGTCCTCCCGGAGAAATTTGTATGAATGGAGAGTGCACGCCATTGTAACGAGATAATCAATGACCTCGGAATTCAATTTTATTCCCGTATTCCGAAACAACTGAACTAGAACAACGACTAAATAGGGTTTAGGCATGAGGCATTCACAATGTGAGTGCCTCTTTTGGTTATTGTGGTCTCCGCTTTCTTCCTAAATGTTAAATCTTACAATGCAAGAAAGGGCTAAATCACAATATGAATGAGCATCTCTACCACTTTTCATAACTTGCCCCCAAATTTGATAACATGAGACATATTATTCTAATACTAAGCTTGGCTTCCCTGCTAATAATAGGATGTAAGCCCAAACAGGAACTGGTAAAGGAACAAACGGAAACTAATGCATACGCATCCTTTATCTTGGAAGAAGCATTGATGGACTGTTTCCAACCCGGATTGACATTCGAGGACGGACGACCCTACAATTGTGAATTCTCTGCCGTGGCAGTTATGGGAGAGGACTTGATTTTCGGAAATGATAAGAATATAGAGGCTACATCCCCAATGGTTAAGGGAGATGCAAAACTCCTGAGGGATGGCAAGATGACCGAACCCCAACAGGTGAGATACGATGAGTTTTTTCAGATTCGTAAGATGGAGGATTTTGCTTTCACCCCTGATGGGGAATATATGTTCATTACATCTGGTTTTGACCGGCTCAAGACCAAGAGCAATGAATGGGATGCATATAATACACTCTTGGCATGGAATGTCAGGTCGGATAAATTACACATCGTTGGGGAAGTACAGGATAAGGGTGTCCGCAGTTCCAAGGAATACCGATACCAATTCCTGGATATGTTGGAATCCAAACATATGAAAATTGAGGGCTTGATGGTATTGCCCGGAAATAAATTGGTATTCGGAGTAAGGGAAAAAGGAGAGCATTTTGAAAGACCGATTTATACGACAACACTCATTGAGGTAGGATATCAAATAGAAAATGATCGCATCATTCTGGACCATCAGTTCCGTATCCAATATATCATGGATAGTTCTTCTGCTCGGGCAGATTTGGGATTGTCCAGTTTGTATTATGATGATAATAAAAAGAAGATTTATATCACGACCAGTTATGAAGCCGGCCAAGAGGGGAAACAGGAATTAGGTGGTTATATCTGGTCCTTGGATTTGGATGATTATTATAATAGAGGAAAAGCCGAATTAATCAAGGATGAAAAAGGAAATCCATTTTTATTGAGACACAAGGTAGAAGGTATCACTAAAATGAAAGATGGTTCTTATTTTATTATTTATGATAATGATAGGACGGATATTCCGGTAAGACTGGAAAATGGGAAAATATTGAGCAGGAAAAATCATCAGGCTGTTTATTCCATTGTGGATTTGCCTTAATTGTCCATAAAATTGAATCAGGAAATCCTACATATCCTAAAAAAGTATTTGCCGGAAGAAATCATTCGGACCGAAAAGGAATTTTTGATTCCTTATGGTCAGGATTGGACCCGATACCATCAGCCGGATCCTACTGCTATCTTATTTCCACGGAATGTGGAAGAAGTACAGGAAATAATACGACTGGCGAATGAATATCAATTTGTGGTTGTTCCATCAGGTGGTCGTACCGGACTATCTGCAGGTGCAGTCGCTACCAATAAGGAAGTGGTGGTTTCATTGGATAGGATGAATAGGATATTGGAATATGATGCCTTGGACCAATCCCTAAGGGTAGAAGCTGGGGTAATCACTCAGAACGTACATGATTTCGCCAAGGAGAAACATTTGGTTTTTCCTGTGAATTTTGCATCTGAAGGGTCCAGTAGGATAGGAGGGAATATTGCTACCAATGCAGGAGGTATCAAAGTGGTGAGATATGGCATGTTCAGGGACTGGGTACTCGGTTTGAAAGTCGTAACCGGAAAAGGGGAAATCCTGGATTTGAACCAAGGCCTGATTAAGAATGCCACAGGCTATGATTTGCGCCATCTGTTTATCGGAAGTGAGGGAACATTGGGAATGGTTGTCGAAGCCACCCTCAAACTAACCCATCCTCCTAAGGATAAGCAAGTCATGATTTTCGGTATTCCTGATATGCTAAGGGTCGTAAGCGTGATGCAGGCATTCAGGGAGAAAATTGATTTGTTGGCATTCGAATTCTTTTCCGATAATACCCTCGATTATGTCATGGAACACACCCAAGTTCCCACGCCCTTGCCTAAGCGGTATCCTTTTTATGCCTTGATGGAATTTGAATCCAACAATGGTGAGAATACGGATAAGGTATTCCAATTGTATCAGGATTTATTCCAAAAAGGATGGATTAATGATGATGTTTTTTCGGATGATGAAATCACGATGAAAAAGCTTTGGGGATACCGCGAAAATATCAGTGCTTCCATCGCTGCCTCCATTCCATACAAGAATGATTTGTCCGTAAGAATTTCTAGGATTTCTGATTTTTTAAAGGATATAGAAAAAATAGTATTCGAATATTATCCTGATTTTAAGGTCCTTTGGTACGGACATATCGCAGATGGGAATTTACATCTGAATATCATCAAACCTGATGAAATGGAAATTCACACATTCGAGCAAGCTTGTAAGAAAGTGAATGATATTATCTGTCCAATTGTAAGACAATATCAGGGTTCCATCTCCGCCGAACACGGAGTAGGTTTACTCAAAAAACCATATTTAATTTATTCCAAAAGTGATTTGGAAATAGAATATCTAAAAGGAATAAAAAAAGTATTCGATCCGAATGGAGTCATGAATCGGGGGAAATTACTGGATATATAATTCTAACACGTTCTAAATCTTAATTCGGAAATCAAATCTGAATAGTGTGCGATTCCCAAACTCAATTCTGTCAGCTGGAACCCATAATTGAAATGAACCGCTGAAACAACCGGAATCTCTGGCGATTTCCCAGATTTTGGAAGCCATTGTTTAAGAAAAGGAAGATTCGATATTTTCTAACGGATTATTTAATCACGACACTACCAAAAAAAGCAGCCAATTCCATTTTGATGTTGGTTAGTTTTTGTTGGACCTTAATGATTTTAATCATTTCTGTTCCGTCAGAAACCGTTTTTAATTTTTCCTGATTGGCTTTCATGATTTTCAGGACTTTCTTTAATTTGAAACGATTGACGGATTGTAAGGTGTCATTCGCAAAATTTTCTTCTGGTTTTTTTTGGGATTGCATGGGCATCTCCAATTTCTCATCCCAATTATGGCTGTAGTCAAAAGGGGAGGTCATCAGGCCGAATGCCATATTCCGGATTTTTTCATCCTGATGATTCATGAAATATTGCTGACTCAGAATTTCACCCTTATTATAATGCTCAAGACATTCCCTTACAATTTGCGCATAGATAGGACCATCAAAATCATCCAGTAAATCCTCGATATTCTCCAAGATGAATTGGGAAACGGTTACATTTTCTTCCGAATCCATAATGGTCGTTCCGGCTTCTATTAATAACCGAACAATATCCTGTTCCTGGAATTCATCCCCTTGCTTTCGAATAGGTTCCTTGGATTCGTTATCCTGTGGTTGAACATCTGTGAATTCGGGTACAGGGATAGGAGCACTCGGGGGAGGTACATTTTCGCCACCGAAAATCTGGTTGAGATTATCCTCTGGGAAACCTGCATCCGTCATGGGTGGAGCATCATCGGGGAATCCATGGTCAGATGGAGGGAACCCGTGGTCGGGAGCTTGGTTCCTTCTGGAGTTGGATGCTTTGGGCGGTGGTAACTTTTCAACCTTTTTCTGCGCCTGTTTCTTTTTCAGTAATTCCGAAATCTTCTTGTTGATAGCAGAGAAAAATACCTGTTCCTGAGTCCCTGTCAAATAGCTGCATTCCTTGACATAAACCGAACGCTTGATTGGGTCGGGAATCTTAGCTATGGAGGCAATGATTTCTTTGATGAGATTGGATTTCTTTATCGGGTCACCCTTGGCATCCTCTAGTAATTGCTCTGTTTTGAAAAGGATGAAATCCTTTTTGTTCCTTTCGATATACTCCTCGAATTGGGTCACACCCAATGTCTGTAACAAGGAATCAGGGTCCTCTCCCTCAGGAAGTAAGACCAATCTGACGTTCATGTCTTCCTCCAATACCATATCCAATCCCCGCATGGCAGCTTTTTTTCCTGCTGCATCACCATCGAATATGAATGTGATATTAGGTGTGTATCGCTTGATGACCCTGATCTGGCCACTGGTGAGTGAAGTACCACAGGGAGCCACTACATGTTCTATTCCTGCTTGGTGCAAAGCAAGGGTGTCAGTGTACCCCTCCACCATAATACACTCATCCTGCTTGCGAATAGCTACCCTCGCAAAGTGGGCACCGTAAAGCACCTTACTCTTGTTATAAACTTCGGAATCGGGAGAATTGAGGTACTTGGCCGCCTTGGCGTCCTTGGCAAGTATCCTACCTCCAAAACCGATGACTTTACCTGATAGGTTCCGTATGGGAAACATGACACGTCCCCTGAAGAAATCCCTGCCATATTGGGAAGTCAGTCCGATGGATTGTAATTGCTCCTTGGCATATCCATCATTGATGGCTCCTAGGGTAAAGTGGTCCTTGGCATCGGGTGCATATCCCAATCCCCATTTACGCACGGTTTCCTCCCTGAATCCCCTGCTTCTGAAATATCCCAGACCAATGCTCTTACCATGGTCAGTTTCGAACATCTGGTCGGAGAAATATTGTTGGGCATATTGGTTGAGTGCAAGGAGGTCATCCATTTTTTTCCTTTCCTCCTTGGCTTCATCCGAAAGTTGGACTTCCTCGATTTCTACACCATATTTGCTTGCAAGATGCTTGAGCGCTTCTGGATAGGAATAATTCTCATGATCCATCATGAAGCGTACAGGGTCTCCACCCTTACCACAACCAAAGCATTTGTATATGTTCTTGGCAGGAGAGACAATGAATGAGGGAGTCTTCTCATTGTGGAAAGGGCATAGGCCAATCATATTCACACCCCTGCGTTTGAGGTTGACATAATCACCCACGACATCCTCCACTTTGGACACCTCCATGATTTCCTGTATGGTCTTCTGTGTAATCATTAATATAAAGATAAGGGAATTGGAGGACAAGAAGGCCAATCTTCAATAGCTAAAGTCCTTGTTCAAATCCCCAATGACCACAACCAATATTAGTGAATTGATAAAAAAATGATACTTTCGGAGTATAGTTTTAGCTGGTAATATGATTTTCTCGCACAATGAGTTGTTTTCATTGTGCATGTACTTTCTATACACATTTCGATGGGAAGTAACATTAGTAATAGGGAAAGCGAAAATAATTGAATTTTTCACACAGACTTTTTTCAACAAAATAATCTACACCAATAGAGATGCCATATAGTTACAATTGGAGGGATGCTTTTAACTTGGCTTTCGATGGGAAACGGCAAAAATTGGAGGAACACATCAGGGTATTTTATGATGAACATCTGATACCTGCATTGAAGTCCAAGACCAAATCAGATGTCGAGGCACATGAGATAGCTTCTGCTGTCATCGCCAAGTTTTGGGAGAAGTTCTACATAGGACAGTCACCCCTGCCGGATAATGTGAATGGTTATATCTACGTCATGGCTAATAATGCCTTTTTACATCATTGCCATGTGAAAAAAAGAATAAGTGATAAGCTATCCTTTTTCGATACCGAAAGGATGAGGGAGGTCATGGATAAGGGAATGGCTGTAGAAAAGGATTGGGGAGTCAATGATGAACAATTCCGATTGTACCAGGTATTGGATAGGGTTTTGGATGAAATCGGACATCGTTGTAAGGAATTATTGGATAAGAACATCGTACAAAGAATGACCATCCGGGAAATAGCACCTCTAATGGAATTCCCGACAGAGAATGCAGCTACACAGAAAAAAGCAAGTTGCATGAAGAAACTCAGGAAAATATTGTTTCAAAGGATACGGAAATAAAATGGATAAGGATAAAGATGACATATTACTGATTGAACGGTTCTTGGACATGGAACTGAACAATGAGGAATTGAAAATTTTCGAGCAACGCCTTTCGGAAGATGCACCTTTCAAGGCCTTGGTTGATGATATGGCTACAGTCGATCAGATGGTTCGGATGGTGGACCCGAATACCAGTCAGTTGGATTTTCTTCAGCATTCAGCTAAGAAAAAACCCAAGTGGCCTTGGGGATTACTTCTTGTTGGCATCATTTGTCTGATCAGTATTTGGTCTTATTTTCAGATGGCCCCATATAATATTGAACAAGAGCATAATCAGGTATTCTCCGAAGTAGAGCAATTCCTTGACGAAGCAGCAGGAATCGTTGTTCGTGGCTCATCCCCACAAGATGTTGCCAGCCCGGTGGATGAGGTAATAACAGAAGTATTGGAATGGGAAAAAGAACAGGATTCGGACCAGCTCATCAAGAGCATCATGGATAGGATGGATGCTACGGATGATGTGCCAACCGATGAGGTTTTGCAGTGGTGGCTGGTGAAACTGTACTTAGGACGGGGAGACCAAGAATCTGCAAAGGAAGCACTCAGGATAATCTCGAATCACAAGGAATATAACTCTGCTCCAAGGGCAGCCGAACTTATAAACAGACTAAAATGATGTAATCGTAAATTTCTAAAACAAATCTAAAATACTATGTTGGGCATTACAAAACTAAAGCAATTCAGTAGTTGTCTACTGATGCTCTTTCTACTCACAGCTTTTACACACCAGGCTACAGGACAAATTGTTAAGCTGAAAGGTTCCGTGGATGATGGGGACATCGTTCCGTCCGATCCTGATTGTCTGGAACCAAGTGCAACTTCCGTTACATTCGAATTAGAGAATGTAAGCAATTACCCAATTGTTATCACATCCATCTTTGTGGAATCCGTACCTGCAGGATTGACAAATTACAACGGGAGTGGTATCTACCAATCCCTGTCTCCGGGTGAGACATACACAGCTACCATTGGTCTGGTAGATAATTGGAGTCAGTCATTGGATGGTAATTATCTGGAATTATCCATTGAAGTACACCTTTCATTAGGATATCCCATCAGCCCTTATGCGCAAAAGACATCCTCACTGGTCCAATCCCAAATGGTAATCAACTTGACCAAGGAATGGCTGATATGCAAGGGGAATGAGGATGATATCCAATATGAAAGCAGATTGGCTCCGTCCATCGAAACCAAAGTATTCCCTAATCCGAGTAAGGGAGAATTGAATATCAATTTGGCAATTGAGGAAGAAATGGAAACAAAGGTCAGCATTTATAATGCTTTGGGACAGGAATTATCCGTTATTTATGATGGAGAACTGGATGCAGGTGAACACCAATGGACTTCTTCTGATTTAGAACAGGCCGATAAGGGTATCTATTTCGTAAGGATTGAATATGGGAATGAATCACTCGTTGAACGTATCGTGAAATTATAAGATAAAGAATCGGGGCTCCATCCGGACAGGTCTCCTCCTTCCCCCCTTGGTACGGATTGATCTGTAGGAGCCCCTCTCTTATTAATCCATCATCGATGTCATATATCCGACTCATATCCCTTGTGATTGGGATAATGATAGGTCTTAATTTGAACGCTCAGAAGCCATCCAAGTTGGATGGCCTTTGGTCTTTGGTGACAAGCAAGATTATTTATACTCATCCGGATACACTTCGGAAAACCATTCCATATCTCAAACAAATAGAACTGTTGGCAGATAAGGAACAGAACGACCAGAGTTGGGCCTTATCACAGATATATCTCTCTTATTGTTATCTGATGAATGAGGAATCTGAGGGCCTCGGCCGTCACAACAGGAAACTCGGCAAACGGATTTACAAATTGGAATTGGAAGATGGAATCTTGGATATCATCGTACCGGCACACCATTTTCTGAATGGTAAGTACTTCTATGATAAAGGTTTGTATGAACAGGCACATCTCTATTATCAGAAAACCATAGATGACTTGATTCGCCTAGTCGGAGTGGATGAGAATGGAACCATCAAGTACATGTCCTTGGATGATGTATTCATCATGAATGCACAGGATTTATTCAATGATGTAGCATTGACCTATTACAAATTCGGGGACTTTGATAAGGCCCTGGATTTCTATGATATTGCAGTAAGATTAGCTGACAAGGACAAGAAAGCCCGGAAATTGAACAATAAGGGATTATCCTATCTGGAATTGGGTCGCATGTCTGAGGGAATATCCTGTATCCTCGAAGCAGAAAGGATAAATCCGATTTCGGATTCTGAGTACGACAGGCAAACCCTGAGCCTGATTTACAAGAACCAATCATACTACTACCACCTGAGAGGAATGACGGATAGTGCGACTTATTTTATTCTCAAGGCCTTGGATGTGGAGACCAAAGACGAATTCAAGGTCAAGATCATGCAACAACAACTCCGTATCCTTGGACAGAATACCGAATCGGCCGTAGCAGAGCAGGTTTTTGGAGAGCTATCCTCACTTACCCAAAAGCAAATGGGATATTACCATCCCGATATGAGTAGGAATTTCATGCTTCTAGGGAATTGGTACATGTCCCGGAATGAATGGGAACTAGCCGATACACAATTTGGTAATGGTATCCGGATTCTTGCAGGCAAGGAAAAAGGAGCTTGTGATTGTGCTGAAATAGATGGGACTACTATCTCAGATAAGAGAATGGCATTGGAAATCATCCACAAGAAAGCCTATGTACTCAGCCAAGTCAATAGGGGAGAGGAAGCAATGAAATGCTTTGTCCTTTTGGATGAGGTGATTTCGGCACTCAGGAAAAAATATATCATTAATGACGAATCCAAGTATTTCCTGGCAGAAATAACCAAGGGGATGTATGCTGATGCCATCAGTAACGCAATTCGTATGGGAGATGTGGAAAGGGCTTATTCCTTTTCGAATGCCAGTAGGAGTATGGTACTGATGCAACAGGTGCAGAATAAATATGCAGTTAATTCTACTGCGATTCCCAAGGATGTACTGGCTGTGGGTGAGCAATACCTTGTATCCCTGAGTGAATTGGAAAAACAAATGGAGAATGCAAGGCTGAAAAAGATAGAAAAAACAACCAAGGAGTTGGATGATGCAATTCTGACACAAAGCAGATTGTACGAGAAATGGATGCAACAATTGGAAAAGGACTACCCCCTTTATTACAATATGAAATACCATTCGATGGACCTTTCCGTAGCGGAAATCAATTCTAGATTGAGGAAGGAAGAAGCTACCATCTTCGAATATTTCTCCTTGGAGGATAGGATGTATGTGTTCATCCTGGATGGTCGTGATTTGGAAGTCCATGAAACAAGGATTGATTCATCATTTCATTCTGATGTCAATCAAGTTCATGCAGCGATTTCACAATATGATATGACAAAAGAGACCTATCATGCATTCATCGAATCCTCATATAGATTATATCAACAGTTATTGGCACCATTCATCAAGGAGGATGGAGTGAGGAATATCGTCATCATTCCCGATGAGGAGTTATATAGGATTCCATTTGAGGTATTACTCAGAAAGAAACCGAATTCAAGAACAATGGCGGATGTGAATTACGGTCAGTTGGATTATGCCGTCTGGCATCTTGATTTTTCATACAATTATTCTACGAATCTACTCCAATTCACACATGATGAAACCTGCCCTCCCTCCTTTTTGGGGTTGGCACCCACATTTACCAATAGGGATATCGAACCCTTGAAAGATAACCACTTGGAGGTACAGGCCATTAGCGAGTTGTATGATGGAGCTAGGACTTTCCTTTCTGAAGAAGCTACGACCCTTGCGCTGAAGCAACACTTAGGCGCAAGCAATATCCTCCATTTATCAACCCATGCCATTTTTGATGATGCGAATCCATTGGATTCAAGGATAGAATTGGCGGATACCTCATTGTATATCTACGAAATATTGGCTCTGGACCACCAACTGGATTTGGCAATCATGAGTGCTTGCCAGACGGCATCAGGAAAGAGACGGAAAGGTGAGGGAGTCGTAGGATTGACCCGTGCATTCATACAGTCCGGATGCCCGAGTGTGATTGCGAGCCTGTGGGATGTTCCGGATAAGCAGGCTATGAGGATTCAGCAGGAATTCCATCAATTATTAGTCCAAGACGGATTAAGAAAAAATCAGGCCCTATCCTCCGCCAAGCGGAGCTATCTGGAGCGAACATTTACACACAGAACCCATCCTTTCTTCTGGGCTTATTTTGTCCAAATCGGGGATACAAGCCCTATATGTAAAGGCACCCTGCCTTGGAAAACCATTCTTTATGGTAGCCTTGTATTGATATTGGGCATCACAATCGGATCTTTTTTCAAGAAATTGAAAAAAGATTGAAAAAAACACACATACTTTTTCCAATGAAATCATCTATGGTAGTGAATGAACTTCATACTCGCACCATGAATAATCTAAATGAATGATTAGATTGGTATTCCCTGTTTGGAAAGGGATAGAATGCTATCCCTTTCTCTATTTAAATAGAGGAACAGAGAAAGAATAAAGTCTTTCAATTGAAGAATCTATAAATTACTACCTAAGAAATATCTGGTCCCTTTCCGAATGTGGATGATGGAAACAACATAACGCCAAAAGAACTGGAACCACAATAAAGATCCCAACTATAGTATTTTTTACTACACCGTCCTGTTGCTATCCACAACAGGGCGGTTTTTTTATGCCTTTTCTGAAATTTTTATCATTTTTCTAAAAAAAAAGAATTTTGTTTTAAGGATTTGATAATGAACTTATTAAGTTAAGTTTTTAGATGTGATTTAGATTCGATTTTCCATTATATTCGTATTTTTTCAAAAAAAATTAATTCTGGGTAGACAGACTTTGATTATCCTTTGATCTCATAGTTGAACAAGTATGTCGCACAAGTACAAATGGAACGAGGCCTTTGAACGGGCTTTTAACGGAGATAGACGGCTTTTGGATGAACACATCAGTCAATTTTACAACTCAAAGTTGTACCCTATCATCCTAGGCCGAACCCAATCAAGGGATACGGCCCATGAGGTATGTAGTGTGACAATGACAAAGTTCTGGAATAAGTTCTACATCAAACGAGATGCTTTACCGGACAATGTGAATGGTTATATCTATGCCATGGCTAATAATGCCTTTTATCAGGTGGTAGGAATGAAATCCAAGGAAAGGGATTTTGTTAACCACCTTAAGGAAACCAAGATACTGGAGGCCATTAATGGGAATAGCAATAACATGGAAGAAAGTGAAGCAGGTCAGATGGAGAATCTTTACAAAGCATTGGAGTTGGGATTCGCACAATTGGGTGAAAGATGCAGGGAATTGCTGAATTTGAATATTCTTCAGAAGCAAACAATCAGAAGCATAGCCCCTAAAATGAAATTCCCGACAGAGAATGCTGCGACACAAAAGAAGACAAAATGTATCAAGGCTCTAAGAAAATTAATTTATTCAGAAATCCACAACCAAGATTAACAGGGATTATGAAAAAGAAACTGTCAAATCAGGAATTGGAGCTCATAGAGCGATTTTTCGACTTGGAGTTAGGTGCGGAGGAATTGGCTGCATTCGAAAAGAGAATGGAGAGCGATGCCAGTTTCCACAATGAGGTCAGAAAATATGAGAAAGCATATCATCTAACGGCTATCCTTGAAAAAGAACCTAGTACCCCAAATTTCGATGATATGAAACCCCATGCATTAGGGGGAATGAAGCCTTGGAAGTGGATGGTAGGTATCCTTGCCATCCTTGCTATCCTTACCACAGGGTACTGGTATGCCAATATGAATGATAATCCAGCGGACCAACCAGTTTTTGCAGAAGTCGAACAATATGTGGATATGCTATCGTCCGGAGTGGTAAGGGGAAGTGACAATCCCGATTCGGAGCCAACCATGACACCCATAGAAAAAGCCATCAACCAAATGAACGACTGGCAACAAGCAGGTACACTGGACAGTGAATCCCTCACACAATTATTGATGAACGAACAAGACGTGGATGCAAGGGAGGTCATACAATGGTGGATAGTAAGAACCTACCTGGAATCCAATGACATTGAGAATGCCAAGAACATATTGAATGATATAGCTAAAGAACCCAATTATAATTCATCCAACAAAGCCAAGGAGATATTATCCGATTTGGAGTAATGGAGTTGGATATATGAACCCCATCATTTACCCTTGAAGTTTAGAAGAAAATCGCATCCGTTCGCAGGAATGGAAACCTTTATTTTAGTTGAACAAAAAATGATTAATGATGAAAAATGCAAAGCTTTTCAAAGGAAGCATCGCAATCTTGTTGGTGTTATTCGTAATGGTAATCAGTGCGGATGCACAAGTAGCCAAACTCAAAAAAGACATCGGTGGTGGTGGTGACATCGACCCTTGTTTTTATCTCAATTCATCCTCGCTTGATCTTTATGCTGTTAATGATGCCAAGGATGGAACATCCATCATCATACACGGATTCAATCTGAATCAGATTATGCCTGCCAATACCATTGCTAGCATCTATATATACAAATCTACTGATGTTGATACTCCAGTGGATTATCCCGTACTTCTGGCTCCGGGAGAACATTTGAGAATAGAGATGGTTTTCGTGAATCCTTGGTATGCCATGTTCACCAGTAATGGTGGAATCATTGCGGCCAATGTAAGTTTGAGTTATTCCATTTATGGAGGAGAATCCGGTTTGACGCCCTACAATACATTGATGGAAGACTTCGAATGGGAAGTGTGTAAGAGAGAGCTTGTTGCCATTTCTCCTGAACCACATCTCACATCAAGGGAGAAAGGAGAGGAAATCGAGATGGAAACGGCCCCTGTGGTCAGTCCGAATCCTACTTCGGGTGATATTCGTATTACGTTCAGATTGGCAGAGGAGAAAGAGGTAACGATTGCGATATACAATACATTGGGACAACCCGTCAAATCCATCATAGTGGATGAGATATTGGGACCCGGGGACCATATCCTTGAGGATAGCATCCCAGAGGAATTACCCAAGGGCATATATTACATGATGTTCCAAATGGATGATGAAGTTATGGTGGAACCCATCATGAACCAATAAATTACAATCCCACCAACCCTAAATGCCTAGTAGGAAGTGGCAGGGTTGGATACAAAATGGCTATAAGCCCAAAGAATTCCCTCCCCTAATAGGTGTATATACCTGTTAGGGGAGTTTTTATATAGGAATTATTGGGTAACGATTGGTAAAGTGACTTGCGAATCCATCATTGAATCATTTTACAGTATTGACGGATATTTGATATATTGGTACCATGTGGAGAATAATTTTATTGCTAGGATTCCATATGATACTAGCCCAATCCTCCTGGTCCCAGGCACCAAGGGAGGATGTTGATGAATATATGCATCTTTTATTGGATCGGTTGGAAAAAGAATTATATGTGGAGACCGATGAGGAAATGCTTTTGGCCATTCCCAACCTCAAGGAAATGGCTCGTTATTCTAATGAAATAAAGGCCGATTATTATTGGGCTACCGCCAATATCTATATCTCGTATTGTTTCCTACTGAACAAGGAAATGGATAGCCTGAAATACTATTCCGGACTTGTTGAGGAACGCATCACCGAACTCCAACTCACTCCGACACATAGGATTACCATTGAATCGGATGCGGCATTCATGTTGGGGAAATATTATTACGCCAAAGGACTTTTCGACCAGGCAGCCTATTATTATCAATGGTCCATCAATGTCTTACTCGAAGCAGCCGGCAAGGATGGAAAAGGTGTCATTAATTATTCCAAGGTAGGGATTCATTTTTCTATGAATCCGAGTAATCTTTTCAATGATATGGCCCTGATTTATGAGAAATTCGGGGACTACGATAATGCTATCCGCTATTACGATATAGCAATGAAAATATCCAATGAGAGTGAGTATGATTATACCCGTACATCAAGGAATGCCCGGAAACTCAGTAATCTTAGTTTTGCCTTGCTGAGGAAAGGCCGAATGGATGAAGCTCATCGTATGATTAGGATGACAGAACAAATCCTGTCCAAATTCGATAATGAATTTTCTGATGAGGTTCTGGGGCTGGTGTATCGTTCGGCTGCATATTATTATCACCTTAATCAGCAGCAGGATAGTTGTTTGTATTATATTAATAAAGGAGTGAACTTAGATACCAAGGATGAATTCAAGATTAAGATTTATCATGTATATCTCGATGCCTTGGATGCCCAGGCTGAAGATAGTGAGATAGAATCCGTCATTGATTCCATTGGTACCATAGCTGGGCGTTCTATTGGTTATTTTCATCCTGATATGGCCATTAGTTACTGGTACAAAGGGAATGTATATGATAAGAAAGATAAGGGTTTACAAGCCCAAAGGGATTATGATACGGCATTGAATATCTTACTCAATAAAAAACAGGATGAATGCAATTGCAAGGATTTGGATATATCCGAATTGGTGGATAAAAGACTTGCCATGGAAATCCTATATTCCAAGGCAATGAGCTTTCGTACCCAGGGGCAATTGGAAAAAGGAATGGATTGTTTTGATCGGATTCATGAACTCATCATAGAGTTGCAGAATAAATATATCCAACACGAGGAATCCAAGTATTTTTTGGCGCAAAGGGTAAAGGAGATATATGAATATGCCATTTATTCCGCTGTCGAGATGAATGATGCCGAAAAGGCTTATTTATTCGCGCAGTCAAGTAAGGGTATGGTACTATTGCAACAATTGAATACAAGGAATGCCATGAGTGATTTAGGGCTTCCGAATGAATTATTGCAAAAAGGTTTAAGAATCACTCAGAATATTAATGAATTAGAAAAAAGGAAGTTTGAATTATTATTAGATGGAAATAAAAAATCCGTTGATTCCTTGGAGGCAAGAATATTTTCCTTGAATCAGAATTATAAGTTATGGGAAGAAAATCTGGTAAGTAATTATCCTACTTATTATCAGATGAAATTCCTGACCCTTGATTTGGATATAAGAGGAATGAAACGGAAATTGAAGAAAGATAATGCCGTGTTATTAGAATATTTTTTAGGTAAAAAAAATATTTTTCGTTTCTTTTTGGATGGCGATAAGTTAACAGTATCCAAGGAGGAAATTGGAGCTGATTTTGAGGATAGGATTTATTCTTTACAAGAACATATCAGTCAGAACCAATATGATGTACCATCATTTTTGTCATTTGCTCAATTATCCTATGAAATATCGAAAGTCCTTTTATATGAGGAAGTTATGCAGGGAGGTGGAGTAGGAAAAAATATGTATGTCGTTCCTGATGGAATATTGAATCTGATTCCATTTGAAGTATTATTGACCCAGCCTTTTTCAAAGGAAGTCGAATCCCCCAAATATGGTTCATTGGATTATCTGGTTAGGGATTATAATATTTCCTATTTATATTCCAGTCAATTATTGACACAAAAAATGATTAATCAAAAAGGAAATAAATTCCTGGGTGTTGCACCTGAATTTGACGATGACCGTATTCAAGCACTTAATTACAATATTCCCGAAGTAGAAAAAATAAATGAATTATACCAAGGAGAATTACTCCTAGGAAAAGATGCAACCTACAAGAATTTTATTGCTTCCTTGAAAAATGTGAATATTGCACACTTGGCTACCCATGCTATATTTAATGATGAACTACCTCTGGATAGTCGGATAGAATTGGCGGATACCTCCTTGTATATTTTCGAGATATTCAATTTGGAACATCAGCTTCAGTTGGTTGTGATGAGTGCCTGCCAAACCGCAACAGGTAAGCGGAGAAAAGGTGAGGGTGTGGTTAGCCTGAGTCGGGCTTTTATTCAGTCCGGATGTTCGAGTGTGGTAGCAAGCCTTTGGGATGTTTCTGATGACAAGGCAGGTTATTTGATGCATCGTTTTCATGATGATATGAAACAGAATCATCAGAAAAAGAATATTGCATTATCCGAATCGAAAAGGAAATTCATTAATGAATCCGTTAATCGGAATTTACACCCTTATAATTGGGCAGGATTTATCTTGGTGGGCAATACATCCCCATTGCAAAGTCCGCATAATGGTCATTATTTTTACTATTTGCTAGTCATTTTATCTATTGTTTATTTACTTATTACCATGCGTAGGAAAATGAGAAAAGGTAGCACCTAAAATAGATGCTACCCCCACTTACTCGTCCCAAGTAAGATGAATAATTATCCTTTATTGACCATGATTTTTTGGTTGAAAATCTCGTTGGTTTCCTTGACTCTGATTTGTAGATAGTAGATTCCACTATTGAGCTGTTCCGTAGGCATTTGAATAACAGAGTCAGGATTGTCAAATGATCTGAAGTCCCTTATCTTACCCAAGGCATCAATGATTTGTATTTCGATATGCCCATCATACTGTTGATGCAACTGAATGTTGAGCATGTCCTGCACAGGATTCGGGAATACGATGGGATCTCGATCCAGTTGTTGGATTCTGCTCCTCGTATCTGTCATCTGCTGTTCGTCCCTGCCATCGCTCACATCCTTGGTGTCATCAGTGAGTTGGATGGTTTCGATCCAATTGAAATTATCATCGTAGACATTGACTGCCTCCCCATTATTGACCGGCTCATAATAATGACAGGTCGTACTTTCAGAACAGAATATTTCGAAAGGACCATTCTTAACCCTGTGGCAAACCCTATAATAGTAACTGTAATTATGCGAGACAAAAAATTCACCATTAGGCTGTGCACCTGATAACGGCCAGACATTCCAAGGCCCTGCCAGACTATTCGAGACACTGGCACTCCAAGAATGGATGACATATCCCGTTTGTAATGGAGTGTATAGGAAATTCGCAAATCCCAAGATATTATCACCGATGTAATTCCTGTTGAAATCAGGGTTGTAAATCGGAATTTCAGGAATCTTGAATATGTCCCTTGCCTCATCATCAGGACATCCGCTGCCTGAGGTAATATGTCTTACGATATAGCATTGTCCGGGATTATTGGGTAGGTTGAATGTCCATGATGCAATACTTCCCATATCCCCGGAGGAAGCGATTATGATACCTGGAAGTGGATCTTCTATACTGCATGGTTCATCATCAGCTACCAAATATACCTCCCACTCATTGTTGGAATTATCATGCAATGCCGTAACCGTAGCTTCCAATACTCCGTCAACCATACAGATTTCTGGCGGATCAAACCCAGCCATATTCCCTTCGCTATAAATGAATTCAGCAAAGGAACTGGACGAGTCACCACAATTATTCTGTAAATGAACCCGTATCCTATAAGTATGTCCCAGAATGGGAGGAAATCCGTTGTCAACCATGAGTTGACTGATATTGACCAAGCCTATCTCACCCGGTACGAAGCCCGTATTGAATAGGAAACCAGTAGTGATATCATCCGTGACATCAGTCAGTGCAATGAGGTATTCCGTCTCATTAATCGAGGCACTGCCATCAATGAAGACTTCCTCCTCGTCACAGAATACATAGGTTTCATTCCCGTCAGCATCCTGAATGGTAAAGTTGGAAATTGGATTGGGTTCGTTTTCTTGTTGATAGCACAAATTATCTATACCCACTTTTTCCTGTGTCTGATTTCCTGTGCCTACATCCGTAGTGAATCCTATTCCACTGACATCATCAAGGAGTTCCTGCCAAGTGGCAAGGTCATTACTGCCATTGGTAATGGTCCAGCCGGGAGGAATCTCATTGTATTGGAAAGATGCACAGAAGTTTTGCCAGTCACTATTTTCAGTTACGACACTGGTAGGCTCCCATTTTGCCCTAATGGCCGGACTGTTGATGGCACCGCCCTTGTAGAGCATAAGCCTAGGGTGGATTTCCTCGGATTCGCCATGAACACCATCATCAAAGACCTTGTAGTCGAAGCAAATGGTACCACAGGAAAGGGATGATGAGAAGAACTGGTCATTATAAAAAAATGATGGGAGAGCTGCATCTCTTGCATATAGGTAAGGGGTTCCGTCAGCTGTGGGTTCCTCATCTGATATGTACAATTGACTGACATAGAATTCATCCCAAATTAATGATGTGCCTTGGATGGTATTATTAAAGTTGTTACAGACTTGTGCTTTGGATACGGGGATGGCCAATATCAGGCAACAGGCCCAAAAAGTGATGAAGTGTCTCATAATGTTGTATTTAATTTTCTTAGATCGTATTCAGAATGATTTTCGAAAACTAATTCTGAATACATTTTTAAGTGCCAAGTATTTACGTGGTAGTTCTGTAAAAAAATAAAATGGAAGTTGCCAACACCGCATCCTAATGAATGTGAACTACCAGCGTTCCATTCTTGGTTTCAATTATGAGATATAGAATGATGTAAAGTCTGTGCTGTTGGATGAAAAAATAAGTACTTATACAAGAGTAATCGTATAATGGAAACGATGTCATATTGAAGTAAGTCAAGGCAGAAAATCCAATGATATCGAGCTGTCTCCAGATTTTTTAACGCAGAATAACTTTAAAAGGGCAAGTTTGAATATGTGAGGAATTTTGGACAGGGACTTAACTTCAGGAAAGGATAATTATTCCTTTTAATGAAAAAATACAACCGCTCATCAAACGAAATATGCCGTTCTTGAAAAATGAGATGATTTAAAAAAATATGTATTTAAATTTGAATTGTTGCCAGCATCCATTCTTTTATTTTTTAAGCTAAAATTCATGAAAATGAAAAGAATGACTTTTATTCAACATTGTTTTATCCCATTATTTTTTATCCTTTTTATTGGAACAGCTTCGGCTCAGGCAGGGTATAATTTTGATTATTCATTACAAGGAGCCAGTTGTGATAATCCTACCTATCTGACAGAGGGGGAGGATTGGTCTGTAGAGATTCCAGTCAGTTATTCTGCTGATAGCGGTTTGCCATCCATGCCTCCTGGAGCTTGGTATAGATTACGGGTCTATTTCGAAGACCCGATGTTCATCCAGACATTCGGTCCTGTGGAAACAAACTGGATTCCTTGGGGGAATCACACCTTCACACTGGATCAGGATGATATTCCGGATGATTTGCCTTCGGGTGGTAATTTCAGGGTCATTGTCTGGGTACAATATTATTCACTTTTGAATACTGAAATTCCAGTCAGGACCTCACTGAATGGAAACTTACAGTGTGAGGATTTCTTTCAGGACAATGGAGGCCCCGGAGGTAATTATCTGAGTTGTTCGATAGGTGATGCTGATTGTATTGCTTATACGGCTTGCCATCGTGTACAGATTACCTGTGGTAGTCTAGGAAATGACTTCGTACAGGCCAATACGATTGCAGGTTCTGGTTTCTTCATGTACTATTGGTTGGCCCAAAAGAGTTCTGATGTACTTCCTACTTTGGTAACCTATGGATTGAATAAAACATCCATTCCTAAAAAGTGCGGTTATTGGCGATATCAGGTAATCGTGCAGGACATCGCAACAGGATGTAGCGTGTCCAAGGAAATTTGGTGTAATAAATTCTGTTCCATTGATTACCAGGTAGATGATAAGAATAGAATGGCTCAGGAAGTCAAGGAAATCAAGCTGTATCCTAATCCTGTATCGGACATGTTACAAGTTGAAATTTCGGGTTGGGGAGATGAGAATCATATTGTAATGTATGATTTGTCAGGAAAAAGAATCTTGTCTTCAGTGATGGATGCCTCACAAACGGAAATTGATGTCACTTCCGTTCCTGATGGTTTCTATTTTATCCAAATCCTGAACACGGATGGGGAGATGATTCATAGCGAAAAAATCGTAGTGAAACATTAAGGAATTTTTTCAATTAATTTGAGTCCCGAATTATGGTGCATACTATAATTCGGGATTTTTATAATGATTTATGAAATAATTATTTAGTAGATGAATTATATATTAAATTGATGAATGCTTCTTTTTTCCTCCTTGAAACCCCAATGATACTACCATCAGAGAGATGAACTTCCCCACCATTTTTTTTAAGGTATTTTTTAATATGATGAATGTTAATGGTATGCGTTCGATGTATACGGATAAAGGAAAATGATGTAAGGATACTTTCCATTTTTTTTAGATACAATGTACTTAGGATTTTACTTTTATCATCCAAGAAAATCCAAGTATAGGATTGTTCGGCTTGGAGTCTGATGATATCGTTGACATGAATGATTTCTAATCCATTACTGGTGGGTATGACCACTTTGTTATTTAATTTATCCGAATTCATAGTTATGTTATTTTTCGTTCAATGAAGCCAGGGATTGAGTCTCCTGAACATTCGCTTATCTATAAGATGGACAATGTGCAAGAATATGTTCATAAATATTACGATTCACCTTACGAATGACAGTTCTTAGTTGCTGTGAATAACTCCCATAACATCATTTTTTAATAAAAATGAATCCAACCACACAGATAAATGTTATTTCAAGCATCTATAATATGAGCACCTTTTTCTAATGCGACAGATAGGTGCCTGCGAAATGGCGATTTTTGTTCAACTATATTTATTTCAGGCGGATATCCTCAGGGATATTCGCCTTTTTTATGGCATTCTTGGTCTTTAGTGAAAAGTTTGGAAAACATGAAATTGAATCATTCATGCAGCGATTGGCGATACAGTCTTATTTAGGATACAGAATACTTTTTATTGCGTATGATACATACGAAATGAAAATTACTGCATCTATCCCAATAGAAATTCAATTCACCCATAAAATGCCAAGCCATGAAAAAATTAATCTTCTTTTACTTTTTGATTCCATTCATCATGGATTCAGAACCACAAGCCAGAACCATTACGGGCCAGGTTTTTCTAACAGATGAGGGAGAGGCCATCGGTGCCAATGTCGTCGTGGACGGTAATGAGGGTGTAGGTACAGTTACCGAGTTCGATGGTACATTCTCACTTGAGGTGCCAGATGAAGCCAAGGCCCTGAAAATATCATATACCGGATTCACCACACAGGTCGTATCTATAGAGGATAAGGACCATGTTGAGGTGACTTTGGCACATGGCGAATTACTGGAGGAAGTCGTTGTGGTAGGATATAACGCAAGTAGGGTAGAAAGTACGGTAAGCAGTGCTGCGCCAATCAGAATCAGGGGGATGGCTTCTGTTTCAGCCGGTAGTAGTAGCGATGTTGTATCCGCTTCGGGTGCACGAAGGGATTTGAATACGGATGAGGGCCCCAAGACTTGGAAAAGGTCAGGATTACCAGCCAACAAGGTCTCCCTATTCGTAGGGGATGAGGAACAACTTCCTCTCGAAGGCGTTCAGACTTCCATCACGGTGGATGGTTTCAGGGCAAGGGTACTAATGGATTGCTTCTTTTATAACAATTCGATATTGAATAGGGAAGGAACGTTCAAACTCAAACTGCCACAAGGTGCTACGCCATATTACATGGCTTTCGGAGAATCGGTTTTCATAGATAAGAATGGGGTAGAAGTGCCTTCCATTGATAAGGGGCAGATTGATTTTTCAGCAGAGGGATTGGATAATATGAGGGCCCAGAATTGGAAAAGCCCCAAGGAAGCCATAGTTGTTGAAAAGGTAAGGGCTGCTTGGGCCTACGGAAATGAGGTGGATAAGCAAGTGGATCCTGCACTGGCCGAATGGGCCGGGGCCGATGTCTATAATTGTAGCGTATTTCCTTTGTTACCCGAGAAATTGCACCGTATTGTAATCGGTTATGATGTGAATCTCATCTCCTTGGAAAACGACTGGTTATTGGATTTCGAGATTCCTAACGAGGATTGTACCCAAGTTTTTGATGTCAGTATCAAGGAGATTCCACAGGTGGGAATGTCATTACCAGACGGAGTGAAAACGGATTCCTATTTGGGCTATTCCCGATTCAGGATGATTAATCCTGAAGAAGAAATGTTGTCCCTGAGATATAAGGACCTAGGGAATATCATTCTGAATGATAAGAATGGAAAATACTTCGCTGCTGCCTTTACCCCCGAATTGCCTGAGGTGCAACAGGAATTGGCAACCGATAATGCAGTGTTTGCCTTGGATATTTCCTTGAGTTCCGATTTGGATAAGTTTAATATCTGGTTGGGATTATTAGAACAGATTCTAAGGAATAATCCGAATGAAATCAAGACGTTCAATGTCAATTTATTCAATATAGAATCCTTTTGGTGGAAAGAGGAATCCGTACCGAATACCCCTGAGAATATTGAGGCATTCCTACAGTTTGCCAATACCCTGATACTGGAGGGAGCCAGTGATATCGGTTTGGCCTTGTCCACGATTGCGGATGTCAAGGAAACAAAGAATATATTCCTACTGAGTGACGGAGCAATCACATGGGGGAATTCAGATCCATATTTCCTATCACAATACCTGAATGATGAGGATGTATTGTTCGCATACAACACAGGGATGTCTGGAACTGGAATAGATATACTGAATCATCTGACCAGACAAAGTGGAGGAGCTGTCTTTTCTATTGCGGGAGAAGATGAATTAGGGGATGCTTCCACTGCATTCCGTAAATTACCTTGGAAAATCAAGAACGTAAGGGTAAAGGGTGCGAGGGATATCCTTTTGGCTGGTCGTCCGTTGGATATCTATCCCGGACAAAAGATTGTGCTTTCGGGTCGTTCCAATAGGAAGGTGAATACCCCGGTAGAACTGATTTTGGTTCAGGGAGGAAAAAGAAAGACATTCACCATTCAGCCTAATGCCATCAGTGATTCGGATTTGTCCGAACGTATATTCGGAGAAATGGCAACGGACCATTTGGAAGAATTCGGTAATGCGACCAAAGAAGAAGCCATTGCTTTTTCCAAGTATTTCAAGGTTCCGAAACAGACTTGTTCCTTACTGATGTTGGAAACAGAACAGGATTATGTGGATTACAAGATAGATTTGGAAGCGGATATATCCCTTGTGAATACCACCCGTGTCAAGGATGCCGTAAGGGCAGCCCAGTTTGCCATAGGAGAAAAACTGGGAGATTCCAAGGCGAAATTCATGGACTGGCTGGCTGATATGTCAGAATTTCCAGGATTGGAATTCAATGGTGATGGCTCCTTGGACGCCTTGTTGGTTCGCTTGGATGGGTCAGATTTCACAGTTCATTCCCAAGGAATCCAAAGCAGTATTCGCAAGAAGTCCGAAATATCGGAAAACACCCTGAAATTGCTCAAGGAACCCCGATTGGATTATATGAAAATCGTAAACCAAACAGAAGAAAGACTCAAAATCAGTGATGAACACAGTGCCTTGAAATTACTCAGTTCCCTAGTAGAGAAAAATCCGGGGGATGCAGTAATCGCAAGGGATGTGGCTTATTCGGCAATGGAATGGGAGATGAATGACCAAGCTTTTTATTTATTGGAACGAATGAAAGAATCCAGACCTTATGAGCCCCAGACATACCACGCCCTCGCACAAGCCCTGACTTATATGGGTAAGCGGGAATTGGCCATGATTTATTATGAAATCATAGAACAAACGGAATGGAATTCCAATTTCGGAGAATTCAAGACCATCGCAAGGTTGGACTATTTGAAATTGCTCAAGGAAGTCGCATTTGATGAGGATTTTAAATTCCAGTTGTTCGCTAAGCGCAAATACAAGAAAATATACAAATCATTCGACTGGGATGAAGCGGATATTATGGTTACCATTTCTTGGAATACGGATGATACCGATATTGATTTGCATATGACGGAACCCAGTGGTGAAACCTGTAGTTATAAGAAGAAGGAAACGAGTATCGGAGGAATAATCTCCGATGATGTGACCCAAGGATATGGCCCTGAAATGTATGTGCTGAAACATGCCATTGATGGCAAGTATAAATTGAATGTGGATTACTATTCGGATGCTGGGAACCGTTCCTCAGCTAGGACCAAGGTTTTCGTTACCATCGTTAAGAATTGGGGCAAGGAGAATGAGGAAATATTCAAGGATGCCATCATGTTGAGTGCAGAAAAAGAAATGCAGACGGTCATGGAATTCGAATGGATGTCGAATTAATAGTACCTATGAATTAGGATATTTCAGGTAATGATGCTGATGAATTGATGCATCCCAACACATTTTGTCTTGGGATGCATCATATAATATGTGGGGATTGAATCATGAATAAAGCATCAAGACAATGAAACATGTATTAAGAATTGGTATTCCGCTACTCAATGTATTATTAGGTATCCATTTAATTACCACTTATGATGATATGGTATCCCTCATAACTGGTTTGTTATGTATTACTTTTTTCGGAGGAATGCTTCTGCTGGTATTCTTCTTTTTGATTTGGAAAATTATTGTAAAAAAGCGAGCATGATGGAACGGATGTGGCATAATATTCATTCCATTAAATAGGCAATCACCAAATATAGAATGAATAATTACCACTATATATTATCCTTATTACTTGTATTGATGCTGTTTTCCTGTTCCCAACTTTCTCCCCTTGAGAAGAAGCACCGGAAAATTATTAAGAAAGAACCTTTTTCCATTCGATTAGGAAGAACGGATACATTCAGTATGAAGAAGGTATGGACTACGAAATCACCATTGCGGTACCATCATCTAACTCAGGAAATAGAAAGTAATGAGGATAGCATTTGGGTAAGAAAAATAAAATGGACAGCCCATAGAAGACATAGTCCCAATGCCTTGAATGAGGGAGATAAGACTGAGATTCTTTATGTGAATGATATTAAGAAATATGTCAAGATTGAAAAGATAAATTTAATTCTGA
Source organism: Saprospiraceae bacterium (assembly GCA_020631355.1). Lineage (GTDB taxonomy): Bacteria > Bacteroidota > Bacteroidia > Chitinophagales > Saprospiraceae > JAHDCE01. Next base: position 41,352 of record JAHDHL010000016.1, read on the forward strand.
TGAATTCATCCCACAAAACAATCACCAAAATATTCAAGGAAAATGGCGAAGTGGAGTTGATTTTTAAATGATAATTAATAATGAAAAATTAACAATGAATAATTGAGTTCTACTCCTTAGAATTTTGAAAGCTAGCTTTCTTCATTCTTCATTTCTCAATAAACCCTATATGCCTCTGGAATTTGAATGTCATACTTTCCTCCCATAAAGATATAGAGAATAAGCAGGGCGATAATGAAAAAAATACCTAGGATAAGATAGTAATGGATGTTAGCCTGTTCCTGACTTATATATTGCACTATTTTTTTTCGATGGATTTCAGCCAGATGAAATGCGAATGCCATAATTCCAATAAAATAATAGGGAACGAAATAAAAATATAACGGCTGTTCTAATACAACCCTTGAAGCAAAATAAAAATTAGTATCAAATTCATAATACCATCTTTGTCCGATAGTGGCTGGGATATGTTGGATAATGAATAATCCTAATAAAATACCAGAATACATCTGTATTTTTTCGACCTTGGTTTTTTGCTCTTTTTTCCAAATATGATAACACATCCTGAATCCAGAAAATGCTTGGAAGAAAAAACTAATTACAAGTATGAATTCCAATACAGGAATACGATAAACCTGTCGCAATTTTTCTAGGATGTATTGATGCGTTTCTATTCCGAACCAAGCCGTGAGATGATTGAAAAGATGTGCTACGATAAAGATGGAAACTACAATACCTGTTATGCGATGTAATGCCTTCATTTGCCCTGTTTTTATAAACCATTTCAAAGGTAGACCCAAGGAGGCACAATTCATTTGATATAAATCAAATTCGTTTCTTAGCCCTGATTCTACTCAGGGTTTCCAAGGTGATGCCTAGGTAGGAAGCAATATGTGTGAGCGGAACACGCTGTGTGATGTCCGGTCTGATAGCTAATAGGTTAGCATATTTTTGCTGTGCATTTTCGAATTGTATGGATACGATTCTTTGTTGGAGTTCGAGCATGGTTTGAGTGACAATAAGAAAGCTCAGTTTCTCGAAAGCCCTGTATTTTTCCATGAGAAGATGAGCATCTTCCCGTTTGATTTCTAGAAGCCAACTATCCTCAAGGGTTGCTATGAAATGAGGACTAGGGACATTCAGGAAATAACTATTAATCGAACTGACAAATCCATTTTCAAAAGCAAACCAGTCCGTAATGTCCTTGCCATCTTTTAGGTAATAAGCCCGAACACATCCCTGCGCAACAAAATATGTTTTATCTGCATATTGGTTTTCTTTGACAATCGTTTCTCCCTTTTCAAAAAAAACAACTTGGGTCATGGAAGATAATGCATCAATACAAGTTTCATCCAACTCATTGTAATGAGTAATGATTTGCGATATGATATCGGATTTATTCAATTGATGATAATTGTTTTAATAATTTATTAGCCCGATGTCGAAAGGAAATGGAATTTCGTTCTTTTTCTTCCTCAAGGATAATTTTTAATTCATTCTTGAGGTCCGGATATTTTTTTGATAATTCAAAAACCAAGGAGGCGGATAATGTCTTGATGTGTACCTTGGTCTTGGGGTTGGTCAGGTAGCCAAATGCAATGTCCAGTGCTTCGCCCTCATGAATTTCAGGAATACCGCAAATGGTCCAGTATTTAATGAATGCACTTTCGAAATTGAATGTCTCGATTTCCTTTCTTTTCTTGAAGAAAAAATCAAGATATTCCGATAATAAATTGGCATCATGCATTCCGATATCACTCAGGAACCATGCACATCTGGAAGCTAATTTGAATTCATCCAAAAGGAATGGGAATAATAATGTAATATCCCATTGTTTCCTGACGATAACCTTAGCCCATTCGAAACGGGTGGCAGTATCGCTTGTGGGCAATTCGAGTTGTAGTTCCTGATAGAATTGTTGGTCCACTTCGGAAAATGATTTAGGCTTTGCTCAATACTTCATTGATGAGTTGCCATCGGCCATCCGTACACTTGAGTTGCGAATTCCCGATTCCATTACCCTCATACAATTGTCCATTGATATATCCTTTCCAATGATATTCGAATGTAAAGGAGCAGTATTCATCCCCGATTTCTTCCCAATTGATATTTTGCATGGAATAAGCCTCATTCTTAATCGTGGAGAAATTCTTCTCGAAAGCAGCTTGTACTGCTGCAAGACCGATATGCAGCGAATTGTCAGAAAAGGTAACCGTAATATCCTCATGCATCAACGGTTCCACTTGTTTCCAATCCTGCGATGCCAATGCAGCTTCATAACGTGATACTAATTCCTGTGGTGTCATATGCTTATGTAATTCTATGGGAAATAAAGATAATCAAATGATAGGGTAGGGACTGTATGGTACGATTCCTAAGCAGGGCTTAGGATTCAGGTAGATATGGTATTATTCCCTGACTGCACTACTCGTATGATTTCAATGGATTTCTTCAATAATCCCATCGCTCCGATACCCAATACCGTAATCCCCGTTGCCAATTCCCTGAGTTCACCCGTCTGGGCGATTACAAGCAAATATATTCCTACAATCAGGAGGAAAGCAGTAATCAGTAACAGATAGATGATCCAGATTTTGGCCGCCTTGGGTTTGGCGAATATGGTCTTGGAAAACTTATCGAGATTATCTATACCCGCCAAGGAGTTGAAGCTAAGTGCGATTCCCATGAAAATAAGACTCAGATTGACGTCCTGCAACACATCAGCATCAGCTACGATATTGGGCCTGAACGTAAAGAACACACCCAATACCAAAAAGGGGAATTGCAGGTAACTGATGTAATAGAATGATTTATAAATCCTATCCATGATAACCGTATGGATTATTTGACAACATCGAATTCGCAGGATTCCAAAACCTTGTTCCCTTCTCCCTTGATTTCCATGGTCACCTTTACGGGATTTGCATTCCAATTGATTCTGATGACACCAAAATTCAGCTTATCCACTTTTTTCCCGACCCTGAACTTATTCACTTCGGGTCTTGGGAATTTTCTGGTATGGGTCATGCCACTGGAAGTGAATTCGTATAATGGATGTTTCGTTTCGGGAATATTCACCCTAGAGAATTCAGCATGATGACGGTCACCGCTGATAAGAATGGCACCCGATGGACAGAATGTCTTTATCATCTTGAATAGTCGCTTTCTGGATTTCGGATAGTTACCCCATTTTTCAAAACGATGGAATCTGGAAATCACTTGTGTGCCATTCGCAATGATGGTAATGGCCGCATCATTATTCTTCAATTCACCTGCCAACCATTTCCATTGTGCTTCTCCAAGGATATCCGCTTCCGGGTCCGGGATGTAAACCTTCTGGTCGTCCCTACTGACCTTATCCCTGAATGTACGGGTATCCAAAAGGATGATTTTTACTTTTTTCTCACCATCACCCATCGTATAGGCCTGATAGATACCATCTCTTTTTCTGGTAGGATGATTGTCTGGGACCTCAAGGAATTCAAGGAATACATCCTTGGCTACCTCCTTGCCCTCAAAGAGTTTGGTTCCGTCATTCTTACCATAGTCATGGTCATCCCAAGTACCGAGCACATGGGACATTTTCTTGAGTTTCTGATAGCCGATATTCTCATTCTGTGCATCGAATTTGGCCTTTAGGACATCCCTTTCCGGGGAATCGCCATACACAGCATCTCCCAACCAAATCCAAGCATCAGGTTTCGTTGCCAGAATGGGCCCCCAAAGCGGTTGTGGGAGGTCATGTTTGTTGCAGGAACCGAATGCCAATACATCCACATCACCCTCAATGGCCAGTTCGGACGCTTCCGAAAAGTAAGACATATCGTCATATGAAACAGGAAGATCCAAATCATTGATGTCCTCCAGATTGGCATCACCTCCCTTGGGTGTGAATTCATCACTAACCGGGGTGTCGCCAGAAGTCGCATCTTGGTTCTTCTTATTACAGGCATTGAAAGTAAGGGCCAGGATAACTAAAATGAAAATATAGTAACGCATCTAGATTCTGATTTTAGGAAATGGGATTTTACGATTCTACAATACATATCCCAACTCCTCCACGAAATGTGCTGGGATAACTTGTATTATCAAGATTAAAGTTATCAATAATATATCAGAATCCTATATGCCCTTTAGGAATCAGCTACCTCTTTGTCCGGTCTTCTTATTGAAATTGGCATCCTTGACCTTGGGATGGTTCTTGATTTTGTCGAGCATCTTCCTCGGTTCGATGCGTTTGGTATCATACGATATCATAATCATGGGAGGGTAGGGAGCAATGCTCTTTTTCAAGGAGGTGCCATAGGTTTCCAAATCTTGGATTAAGGAAGTATGGTCATCCATCGAGTGCAATTGGATAATGATTTCCGAATCAATGAAGTGTTCGGGTAAGGGGATATTCTTATTCACATTGTCATCCACAATCTTGCAGTTGAATAGCAATACGAATACCGATAGGGAGGTCGCCAGTAAGATTCTCATAAGTATATAACGCTTAGTTTTCTCATTTCTTATGACGATGAAGTTAATGTAGGGTAACATTTACGGGGAAATGAGAAGCAGAGTAGGCGGATAACGGACAAAAAATATCCCGAATTCCGGATGATTCCGGAATTCGGGATACATCGAACGAGCCACTTATGCCTTATCTCGTTCTGACTTTTCTCATGCCTTTCTGAACCCAGCTTCCTGCTTGCATCGTTCTCAATACCGGATTCTCATTCCTGATCTGGTCCCTCATGGTCACCAATTCTGGGAATTCATACATCAGTTTGACTTTCTGGTCCTTGATTTGATTGCCGGACGGATAATTGTTTTCCACAACGAAGACCGAGAATACTTCCGCAATGTCCTCACCCGGATTGGTGGCCGCATAATCCGTTACGAAACGATCCCTGTACTTGTTGTAGAATGCATCGAGGTTATCGCCATAATCAAGGTACTCCTCGTAGATGTCAGCCCAGCCCAATTCGAATAATTGATTGATATACGAACCCTGCTTGCTACAACCCTCACCCGTATGGAAATTAGGACAACTATTTTCGCTTCCGCCTACATCTACTTGGGTGGTATTCAATGTCAATACATGTGCATATTCATGTACGATAAGGTAAGCGAAGTCCTCGGTAATGTCCACTTGGTTCAGATTACCTATGGCATCAATGGAAAGAGCCATTCTCCATGCACCCAAATTATTCTCATCAATCGGCTCAACGTAGCCTGCCACATCATTCTGTCCGTGGAATACGACGAATTCCGTAATGTAGTTCCTGTATTGCGCTGGAATCAATGTGGTGTAGTATTCCCACATCTTGAAATGCGTACCCTCATCCTGTTGGTAAGGTAAGAAGTCCTCACTCACCTGATGATCCTCTATTTTTGTAATTTGGTCACCATTGATACGGTAACTGGTGAGTAAGATGGTTTCACCATCTGAATGGGAATGGCCGTGTCCGTCATCGTGGTCACTATCATGGTCTCCTCCATCATCGTACCATTCGTCACCATAATCATTGAAATCGTCTTCGTAGAATCCTTCTTGGTCACAAGCTACAAACAAGAAGATGAATGCCAATAGAACTGCGAAATCTAATCTTACTTTCTTCATGATATTCGATTTTAGGTTAGCTTATTTCCTCCTCCCATTCCTAAGTCCCATTTAGGATTCAGGTGGTTTCAGGGATATGGTTATCCATTGGAAATACGCTATGTTAGTCAAACAAAAATTGCATCATTAAAAAGTAAATCTCTATACATGTGGTATCGGTTTTGTTGATAACAAGATGCATCATAAATCAGCACTCCGCAGGGGACTTTATACTTTTGTAGGGTTTTATTATACTTTGGTTGGGATACGAGTTCGAGAACGGTGATGTTGAATGAAAAAAGCCTTTCCGAAAATTTCGGAAAGACTCGATCATAGGGTGTCAGACGGGAGAATCCCCGTCCCCATATAGAATAAGATGTGTCAGTTCAGTGTAGAAAAATAATTTTCCAGTTCTTTCATGGTATAACTATTGAAACTCAGGTCTTCGAAATTGACATCATGACCAATCCTGAAGTTGATTTCAGCCATTTGGGGTTGTTTGGATGAAAACTGGTACACAATCAGCTTGGCTTCCTTGTTTTTGGGTAATTCCCCGAATGAGAACCCCGTTCCATTAAATGAACCCCTAACGATACTATTATATTCAGGTAATAGGAGTTTATATGAATAATTAGGATGGGAGGTGGCAGGTATGGTTACCAATACCTTTTTCCGTTTTGGCAAATGATAAAAACGGTCACAGTTGATATAACCCATCATGGTGGAAGATAGGATATAATAGTTGAATAGGTACTGGTCTGTATTGGCACCCAATTCGGTCAAAGATGCATCCAATTCCTCGAAATCTCCCCTGAACGCATTCACGATGGAATCACGGGAGGTGATGCATTTTCTGTATTTCCTTTCACTTCTTTCATTGAATATCCTAGCCCTTTCCCGGCCTTTCTTACTTCTCCAATATCTGTAATCTTTCCATTGGGAATGAAGGGTGAAGAAATCTACGAAACGCCTCCTAAACTTCTTCTTAGACTTACCTATTCTGGCGTAGGACGGACAATGCTCTCCTCCGATACGATTATTGTAGTTCAGGGCATTGATATTCAGTAAGCTGTTCTTACTCATTACCCCCCAATTCACTTCCCCGTTCTCATCCAGATTCCCCGTGAATGCCTGCATGTCTGTAAAAGTGGATTCATGCATCTTATTCTTGGGGAATAGAATCTCATAGCTACCTCTTTTTTTCAAGCATAATACTTTCCCATCTTGTAATGCCCTCAACTGTAAGGAACCTGCTGATTGTAGGATTTTCTGATTAGAATGGGTATTGAAACCTGCCTTCATGAAATCACCCAGGCCATAGTATTCCCTTAGGTGTATGTCAATTGTTCCTTGGATTTCCGCTTGGGTTTCACAATCACAGAACTCACCTGCACTGAAATTGATGATGGTTCCACGCTTCGTTTGAATGATACCACCCCTTACTGCACTGATGGGAAAAACCTGCTCCTCAACATCCATTTCCGAATGGAAT